>NZ_LJJE01000093.1 GCF_001854765.1 Vibrio sonorensis
TTGGGGTTGTATGGTTAAGTGACTAAGCGTACACGGTGGATGCCTTGGCAGTCAGAGGCGATGAAGGACGTATTAACTTGCGATAAGCCCAGTTTAGGTAGTAAAAACCACTTGAGACTGGGATTTCCGAATGGGGAAACCCAATTGCATAAGCAATTATCTTACAGTGAATACATAGCTGTAAGAGGCGAACCGGGGGAACTGAAACATCTAAGTACCCCGAGGAAAAGAAATCAACCGAGATTCCGAAAGTAGCGGCGAGCGAAATTGGACTAGCCCTTAAGCTTTTAATGATACAGGTGAACAAGCTGGAAAGCTTGGCGATACAGGGTGATAGCCCCGTAACCCACATATCATTGTTAGTGAAATCGAGTAGGGCGGGACACGTGATATCCTGTCTGAATATGGGGGGACCATCCTCCAAGGCTAAATACTACTGACTGACCGATAGTGAACCAGTACCGTGAGGGAAAGGCGAAAAGAACCCCTGTGAGGGGAGTGAAATAGAACCTGAAACCGTGTACGTACAAGCAGTAGGAGC
>NZ_LJJE01000094.1 GCF_001854765.1 Vibrio sonorensis
TGCAAGAGTAGTACAGATAGCTGCAGTAAGAGTTGTTTTACCGTGGTCAACGTGGCCGATAGTACCAACGTTTACGTGCGGTTTCGTACGTTCAAATTTTTCTTTAGACATGAGTTGTCCCTCTAGGTACGGATTTAGGTGGCTTGAATGACCACGCAACCAAAATATTTGGTAATAAAGTATATATCAAAAGGAAAACTTTGCTTAAGAGCTGGTGCTGATAGGCAGACTCGAACTGCCGACCTCATCCTTACCAAGGATGCGCTCTACCACCTGAGCTATATCAGCACTCAAATTAGAGTGGAGCGGGCAGCGGGAATCGAACCCGCATCATCAGCTTGGAAGGCTGAGGTAATAGCATTATACGATGCCCGCAACACGTAACTCTGAGAGCTATTTCCTAAAGAATATGGTGGAGGGGGACGGATTCGAACCATCGAAGGCAGTGCCGGCAGATTTACAGTCTGCTCCCTTTGGCCACTCGGGAACCCCTCCAAATTTTTCACTTTCACTACTATAGCGGAGAAAGTGGTGCCGACTACCGGAATCGAACTGGTGACCTACTGATTACAAGTCAGTTGCTCTACCTACTGAGCTAAGTCGGCATAAGTGGTGCGCATTCTATTGAATGATTTTATCCCTTGCAATAGGTAATTTAAAAAAAATTCGCATTTTGTCATGTTTTCGCTTATTTGATGTTTTTTCGTGCAAAATTAGCCGTTTTACCTCAATCGTCACCACTGTAATTTGCATTCTCTACTACTTAATGTATGTTCGCAGCTGGACTTTATTTCGGTGGCAGGACTATGACCCCATATCTTTCTTTTGATCGTCAACAGTGGGCAGAGCTTAGAAACTCAGTTCCCATGACGCTGACTCTGGAAGACCTAAAGGAACTTCAGGGGGTAAATGAAAAGCTAACCATGGAAGAAGCCGTTGAGATTTACCTTCCTTTGGCTCGTTTACTCAACCTTTATATTGAAGCTCGTCAGAATCGCAACACAGTGCTCCAACAATTCCTTGGTAATGAAGGTAATCCACCTCCCTTTATTATCGGTATCGCTGGCAGTGTAGCGGTGGGAAAAAGCACTACGGCTCGTCTGCTAAAAGCGCTGTTATCGCGCTGGGAAAACCATCCAAAGGTGGAACTGGTCACTACAGATGGCTTTTTGTATCCCAAGAAAACCCTTAACGACAAAGGGATAATGGAGAAAAAAGGCTTCCCTGAATCTTACGATATAAAGCGCCTTCTAACCTTTGTATCTGACGTAAAAGCGGGTAAGCCTCACTTAGAAGTGCCGGTCTATTCTCACATTACCTATGACATTACCGATAAAGTTAAGACCATTGATAGGCCTGACGTACTCATTATCGAAGGCCTAAACGTTTTGCAAAGTGGTATGGACTACCCTCACGCCCCTCATCGAGTCTTCGTTTCTGATTTTATCGACTTCTCTATCTATGTCGATGCGGAGTGCGATGTGATCGAGCAGTGGTACATCGAGCGTTTTCTGGAGTTTAGATTAGGCGCCTTTACTAAGCCGGGTTCCTATTTCAGTCACTATACTCAGCTTTCAAAAGACGAAGCGATTGATAAGGCAAGAAGTATCTGGCGGTCAATCAATGGTATTAATCTAAGCAATAATATTCTGCCAACAAAGGGACGAGCTCAGCTTGTTTTGAAAAAAGGCCAAGACCATTTAGTTGAGCAAATTCTACTTAGAAAATAGTCAAACGACTTTCTCTCTATTGCGATAAATACATGACATAAAAAAGCCGGGCAATCACCCGGCTCACTTTTGTTCTCATTCTATTGAGGTGGTTGCCCGTATTTATTTGGACCGCTGGTTCCTTTCATCAAACCGCACTCAAACAAAATGTACGCCCCACACGCCAAGGCGGCAATTGAACTTAGCATATCAATTACACCGGCTTCTGTCGCCAATGACGGATCACCAATCGGCGCCGCCATACGTCCAACGAGAAGAGGAATATTGAGTAGCAACCACCAGCTGGACTTATCTCTGTCGTGCCAGCGCTTTGCAGTAATGGCGAGGTCTGGTACTAAGATAATCAGTAAAAAAATGGGGAGCAGCAAGTGTGCCATATTGGGGAACAGTGTGCTGATACCAACAATAAAGCCAGCAATAAACATGTAATACACTACATTCCACATCCAGAATGTTTTTCTACCTATACGACCTTCAAAAGAGAACAGGAGTTCTTTAATCGACATCTACAACTACCTTAATAACAATGTGCTAACTACGTATCTTTGCCCCAATGAGTCTAATCAATAACGGCTCAATTAAGGACTTTTTGGAAGCATGCTCTATCCATATCCCGAATATTAACGGTCAGACTTCTCACATGACCAGCCTGTTGCTCCAATACTTTGATCAACTCGCGAGAAAGTTCCCGTTTTTGCTCATCCGTACGACCATCAAGCAGTTCAAAGCTGATATGTATAAAATCAACGCTGTCTCCCTCTTCGCCAACTAGCCAGTGATGACAACGCAAAGCTCTGGACTTAACCGATGGCGCATCAAACAAACCTGAATGTAATGCGACCTCATGTAAGTCTTCTAATAAACCTTGAACATTGACTCGCTCATCAACTGAGTTTGAATACTCCATGACTAGATTTGGCATGCTACTTCCCTATTCTTGTGTAAGTTATTTTCATAAGGGCTTTCAATCCCTTTTGCCCATCACTAATAGCAAGGTTAAGGATAAAAACCGAGTCAACCAGCCGGAATCTGTCAGTGAGATCACTGAATATTCTTGTTCAATAAGCAAACGATTACCGACTGACTCCTCTTCTGGTCTTAGATCCGATAAAGACATGACAGGAGTCATGATTTGATGCGATTAATCTGTTATATTCTTTCGCAATAACGTTTGTTTTTTACATTAAATAGAAATTGGAGATATTCCTATGCGTCGTCCTGTAGTGATGGGTAACTGGAAACTAAACGGTAGCAAAGCAATGGTAACTGAGCTACTAACTGGTCTTAACGCTGAACTTGAAGGTGTTGAAGGTGTTGACGTAGCCGTTGCTCCACCAGCGCTATACATCGATCTAGCTGAGCGCGTAATCGCTGAAGGCAGCAGTAAGATCATCCTTGGTGCACAAAACACCGACCTAAACAACAGCGGTGCATTCACTGGCGACATGTCTCCAGAAATGCTTAAAGATTTTGGTGCTACTCACATCATCATCGGTCACTCTGAGCGTCGTGAGTACCACAACGAATCCGATGAGTTCATCGCGAAGAAATTTGCTTTCCTAAAAGAGAACGGCCTAAAACCTGTTTTCTGTATCGGTGAGTCTGAAGCTCAAAACGAAGCAGGCGAAACTGAAGCGGTATGTGCTCGTCAAATCAATGCAGTTATCGATGCTTACGGCGTAGAAGCTCTTAACGACGCTATCATCGCATACGAGCCAATCTGGGCTATCGGTACTGGTAAAGCGGCTACAGCTGAAGATGCACAGCGCATCCACGCTTCTATCCGTGCTCTAATCGCAGAGAAAAGCGCAGCAGTTGCTGAGCAAGTAATCATCCAGTACGGCGGTAGTGTTAAGCCAGAAAATGCTGAAGCTTACTTCTCACAGCCAGACATCGACGGTGCTCTAGTTGGTGGTGCTTCTCTAGACGCGAAAAGCTTTGCAGCTATCGCAAAAGCAGCGGCAGCAGCTAAAAGCGCATAATCGCGTTTTATTCTGAAAAGGTCGGCACTAAGCCGGCCTTTTTTGTCTCTGCTAGCGCGTAAAATCAGAATCAAGTATGCTAGCGCTTTACACTTGAAGCCCTGTACTCCTAAATGCACGATAAACACGGCCTGCTGACAGGTTCAATTCCAAAAGTGCTGCGTCAGATGACGATACCGATGACTTTCGGTTTGATCGCTATTCTGATGTTTAACTTAGTAGACACCTTCTTTATTTCTCTGCTCGGCACCGACGCTTTAGCGGCGGTTAGCTATACCTTCCCCGTCACTTTTGCTGTCAACTGCATCACCATGGGCATTGGTATGGGTCTTTCGACTTGTATTGGCCGCTTACTCGGGCAGGGTAAAGGGGAAGATGCCGCTCGATTTTCGACCCACGGACTGTTACTTGCCGTGTTGTTGGTTTGTGCCACTTCTTCCCTTGGTCTAGTCACTATTGAACCGCTGTTTCTCATGCTAGGCGCTGAGCCTAACTTGATCCCGCTAATACACGACTATATGTTTATTTGGTATTTCACTATCCCTCTGCTGGTGATACCCATGGCGGGAAACAGCGCGATCCGCGCAACAGGAGACACCAAAACGCCCGCGAAAATTATGACATTGGCAGGGCTAATAAATGGCGTCTTAGATCCTTTGCTCATTTTTGGGATTGGGCCATTTCCCGAACTGGGAATACAAGGTGCTGCTATCGCTAGCGCACTTAGCTGGTTAGGTGCATTGTTCGGCTCCCTATACGTTCTTGTCGTCCGAGAAAAACTACTTGGCTGGCTGAAACCGCGCCATATTGCCGCGGATTGGAAGCAGCTACTGACTATTGGGACGCCCGCCGCCCTATCAAATGCAGTTGGGGCGATTTCTGCGGCTCTGCTGATGGTCATGATTTCTAGCCACGGTACAGAGGCTGTTGCCGCCTATGGTGCCGCTCAGCGCATCGAATCTATCTTAGTGATTGTACTTATGTCCCTCACTTCGGCTCTGACGCCATTTATGGCGCAAAACCTTGGGGCCAATAACCCTCAACGCAGCTTTTCGGGCCTATTTGTCAGCATGCGTTTCTCTATTCTTTTCCAACTGGGCGTTTTTCTCATGATGGTTCCGCTCAGTGTTCCTTTAGCCGCTTTATTCTCTCAAGAGCAAGCCGTACGCGAACTACTTTGGCACTATCTACTGGTAGTTCCGTTTAGTTATGGGTTCCAAGGCGTCGCAATGATGCTGACTTCTGGTTTAAATGCCTTACATCGGCCGAATACTGCTTTGGCTTGGAGCTTTATCAGGCTGTTTTTATTCACTCTTCCCTCCGCATGGTTGGGCAGTCTGTGGTGTGGTATTGAAGGTATGTTTGTTGGCCTTGCGGTAAGTAATATTTTGGCTGGAGTGTTCAGTTACCTCTATGCTTTAAAGATACGACGAGAAACCTTAAGCGCTATCTAGAATCAAAAAACCGACCAAAAGGTCGGTTTTAAGCCAATATCAAAGCTGAATCACTCTTCGATGTCATCCAACTCTTCTTCATCTCTTTCTATATCGATATCAAGGGCTTCTTGAGAGAGGATTACTCCAGTGTTATCGGCGTAGAGATAATCTTCTGGTATGAAGGTGACGCCACCAAAGTTCACTGCAACATCTAGCTCTCCGCTACTTTGCTGCCCTGCCCCAACGGGAATAGACGCCAAAGCCTGAATACCAATGCTCATATCTTCAAGCTCGTCCACTTCGCGTACGCAACCGTAAACCACGATGCCTTCCCACTCGTTTTCTTCCGCAATCGTAGCCAACTCAGCATCGATCAAAGCACGGCGCAAAGAACCACCACCATCGATAAGCAACACCCGCCCTAGACCATCTTGCTCTAAAACATCTCGAATCAAGCCGTTGTCTTCAAAGCACTTTACTGTTGTTATTTGACCTGCAAAAGATGCACTACCGCCAAAGTTAGTAAACATAGGTTCGACTACATCAACCTGATCTAGGTAAATATCGCAAAGCGCAGAGGTGTTGTATTCCATAGCATTTTTTCTCATACCGATCATCTTCACTTTCGAGTATATAGGGTCATTAAGTCAATGCAATGACAAGACACTATTAACTCACCAGAGTTTGAGCTATAACCACTCCTGCAAACAATAAGTTAGTTAGCAAGGAGCATTTCACAATTACGGGCATCATAGGGGCTATTTGAGCAGGTTGCTGTGCTTGCCACACGGCTTTACCGTGCTGAGTCGCCACATATAGACTAAATAAAAAGGGGAGGCTTATCCAAACTGGTGAAGGCTGAAGCAGTAGATAGACTAAGAAGGCCACCAGCGCCCCACCCAACAGAATAAAGTGATATTTCTTTGCGTTCTTCTGACCCAATCTAACAGCAACAGTTTTCTTTCCGCACACTGCGTCGTTTTCAATGTCGCGCATATTGTTGATATTGAGTACTGCTACGGCTAACAAACCACACCCTACCGCGGGTAAAATCAGAGAGTAAGCCACAATTCCAGTATGAAGAAAGTACGTACCCGCCACACCTAGTAAACCAAAAAAGATAAATACCGAAATGTCTCCAAGACCGACATAGCCGTAAGGCTTTTTCCCCACGGTATATGCGATGGCCGCAACAATCGCCAACATCCCTAAGCCGATAAATGCCAGTATGCTTTGCAAGCTTTCCAATGCGTAAAACACTAGGGACAAACCCGCCATAATGGTCAAGACAACGTTGAGAACCATTGCGCGCTTCATCTGCGCAGGTGTAACAGAACCAGATTGAATCGCTCTAACAGGTCCAAGGCGCTGCTCATTGTCCGTTCCTTTAACCGCATCCCCGTAGTCGTTGGCAAGGTTAGACAAGATCTGAAGAAGCGTCGCCGTCAAAAAGGCAAGTACAGCCACGCCGATAGAGAACCGATGATCTGAAAATGCCAATGCGCTCCCTGTCAAAATAGAGACAAGAGCCAATGGCAGTGTTTTAGGTCTGGCGGCATCTAGCCAGATTCTTAGTGACGATTTCATAGGATCGAGTGTAATCACTTCAATGCATAAAGACTTTGTGTCATATCATGTTTCGTTTTTATGGACACAAAAAAAGGCCACCAAAGTGACCTTTTTATCAATATGAGAGAGATTATTTTACTCGACCTACATATTCAGCTGAACGAGTATCCACTTTAATCACTTCACCAATTTGAATAAACAGTGGAACGCGAACAACAGCACCCGTTGTTAATGTAGCAGGTTTACCACCAGTGCCTTGCGTATCACCTTTTAGACCTGGGTCCGTTTCAACAACTTCTAGTTCTACGAAGTTAGGTGGCGTGACAGCGATTGGATTACCGTTCCACAATGTCAACATACAAGTGTTGTTTTCTACTAGCCATTTAGCGTTTTCGCCTACTGCTTTTTCATCAGCGGCAATCTGCTCAAATGTTTCGTTATTCATAAAGTGGTAGAATTCACCGTCGTTGTACAGGTAATCTAGATCAATATCCATTACGTCAGCAACTTCTACTGATTCACCTGATTTAAAGGTTTTCTCTAGAACTTTACCCGAAAGCAGTTTACGGATTTTTACACGGTTAAATGCCTGACCCTTGCCTGGTTTTACATACTCGTTTTCGAGAATGACACAAGGCTCATTATCAAGCATAATTTTAAGACCGCCTTTGAATTCATTCGTGCTAACAGAAGCCATTTTTTCCTCTTACCATTCTTCGAGTTAAATTTAATGCCGCATATCATAACCCGAAAAGTTGAATCTGTTGAGCAAAACTGGCTCAAACAACTCGCGAGTGGGATCTCAGATCCTGTAAAGCTTTTGGAATATCTCGAGATAGACCCCGATCCTTGGCGAAAAGGTTTTGCTGCGCGCAAGCTTTTTGCGCAGCGAGTGCCGCAAAGTTTTGTCGATAGAATGGAGAAAGGTAACGCTCTTGACCCACTTCTGCGCCAGGTTCTCCCTTTGAGCGAAGAATTTGACGTTCAGCCCGGATACTCCAATGATCCTCTTGAAGAGCAAGACAACGATCAACCGGGTCTGCTGCACAAATACCGCAATCGAGTGTTGTTGATCCTTAAAGGGGGGTGTGCAATCAACTGCCGATACTGCTTTAGACGACATTTTCCTTACCAAGAAAACAAAGGTAGTAAGTCAATTTGGCAGCAAAACCTCGATTATATCGCCCAGCACAACGAATTAAATGAAGTGATTTTATCTGGCGGCGACCCTTTGATGGCCAAAGACGAAGAAATCATTTGGTTGCTGGAAAAAATCGCCGCTATCCCCCATATCAAGCGGTTGAGAATTCACTCGCGGCTACCTGTCGTCATCCCTGCACGAGTGACTCCCGAACTTTGCCGATTGTTTAGCAACTCTCGATTGCAAGTCATTATGGTTACTCACATTAATCATGCCAATGAAATAAACCGTGAGCTTGCCGAAGCGATCGCGCACCTAAAGCTCGCCGGTGTCACTATGTTAAATCAAAGCGTTTTGCTCAAAGGGGTCAATGACTCCGTAGACGCACAAGTCAACTTAAGTGAAGCGCTTTTTGACACTGGCATTCAACCCTACTACCTCCATGTATTAGATAAGGTACAAGGAGCGGCGCACTTTTACATCAGCGACGAGAGAGCCCGAGAGATCATGACCACTATGATAGAGCAAGTGTCTGGCTATCTCGTTCCAAAGCTAACTCGCGAGATTGGTGGCAGAGCGAGTAAAACGCCGCTTGATCTTCACTTGGAGTAATTTTCCCCAATTAGAAAAACAAAAAAGCCACCCTAGGGTGGCTTTTGCAATGATGGAGAGATGCTTCTTAAAACAGCTCTTCAGCGACCTTGTATAGGTCATCGCGCACTGGACGCTTCATGTTCTCAATCGCGTCGATGATATCGTGGTGAACAAGTTGTTCCTTCTGAATGCCGACACAACGACCACCGTGGCCTTCCATCAATAGATGTACAGCGTAGTTACCCATGCGAGATGCTAACACACGGTCGAATGCAGTAGGACGACCACCGCGTTGAATGTGACCAAGAACAGTCGCACGAGTTTCACGACCTGTTGCTGTTTCGATTTCTTTCGCTAGCTCATTCGCATCCATCATCAGCTCAGTTAGAGCGATAATAGCGTGCTTTTTGCCTTTCTTAATACCGTCTTGGACATTAGCGATAAGCTGCTCTTTATTTAAGCCTGTTTCTGGCGTAATGATGTACTCACAACCACCAGCAATCGCCGATGTTAGAGTAAGGTCACCACAATGGCGGCCCATGATTTCAACGATAGAAATACGCTGGTGAGAAGACGACGTATCACGCAGACGGTCAATCGCATCAATAACTGTGTTTAGTGCTGTTAGGTAACCGATTGTGTAGTCAGTACCTGCAATATCGTTATCGATAGTGCCAGGAAGACCGATACAAGGGTAACCCATTTCAGTCAGTTTCTTTGCACCCATGTAAGAGCCGTCACCACCAACAACGACAAGAGCGTCGATGCCGTGCTTCTTCAGATTTTCAATCGCTTTCTCACGGATTGAAACTTCTTTAAATTCTGGGAAGCGAGCGGAGCCTAGGAAGGTACCACCTTTGTTGATGACATCAGAAACACTTGAGCGGTCCAGTTTTTCGATACGGTCTTCGTATAGGCCTTGGTAGCCATCGTATACACCATAAACTTCTAAACCTTCTGAAAGGGCAGTACGTACTACACCTCGAACCGCTGCGTTCATACCAGGTGCGTCACCGCCACTGGTCAAAACACCAATCTTCTTAATCATGCTCACCCTCGATACTTTTGGGAATCCAATTTCAAAACTTACGTCAGAGGCTTACAAGCCTCCAACAAAATCCTTCTATCTGTGCATTATGTTACCTCTAACTAAGAGGATTACTACTTTTATTTGCACCGAATTATGTAACTTTTCTACTTATGTAAGAGTATTACAGTTTTAATTAACGACTTTGTTGATACATATCAGTATGCGGGTCATTAACTAGAACGAAGAAAAGATAGTCAATAACTGCTGATTTGTCGCCCTATACCAATGTGCTCCTCTACCAACCTTGCGATTTTTGTTCTTTTTCAGAACTAAGTACTACCGAATAGGGGTCTTGGTGAATCAAAACGTCAGCATATGGGAATCTTTTTAATAGCCTATCTTCCACCTCATCGGAGATACGATGGGCTTCAATGAGTGGAATGTGATCGCCTAACTCCAAATGCAATTGGATAAATCTCACCGGACCTGACATTCGAGTCCTGACTTGGTGTACCCCAAGAACGCCTTCTACCTTACAGCATATTTCTCGTATTTCTGCGATCTCTTCTTCTGGCAGTTGTCTATCTAAAAGGGTTTGAACCGCTTCCCAAACCATCTTAAAAGCACTGAAAAGGATATAAAACCCAATGCCAACAGCAAACAGGGCATCGGCCTGAGTCACTCCGTACCAGCTCAATGCCAGTGCCGCGACAATGGCTAGGTTCATATATAAATCAGACTCATAGTGAAGAGAGTCTGCGGCAATAGCTTGGCTTTGAGTTTTCCGCACCACGTATTTTTGGAATTGCACCAACCCAAAGGTCATCGCGATGGCAAACAGACTGACGTATACGCCAAGCTCTATTGACTCTAGAGGTTCGGGTCTAAAGAAGCGGTCAATACCGTTAAGGATAAGGAAAAAAGCTGAACCAGAAATAAACATGGCCTGAGCCAGAGCAGCAAGAGATTCTGCTTTTCCGTGGCCAAAGGTATGTTCTCTGTCGGCGGGTTGTAGCGCATACCTCACTACGATCAAATTGACGAGCGAAGCCGCTATATCAAGCATCGAATCAATCAAAGATGCCAATAAGCTGACTGAGCCAGTTATCCACCAAGCGGCCACTTTAGCAATCAACAGAATGGTGGCGACGACGGTTGCGGTCCAAGCTGCAAGTGTTACTAAACGGGCGTATTCAGTTTTCATAGGTATAGGTTAAAACAAAGTGTTTGAATAGATTATACCCAAGAGTGACCAAGATTCCAGACAGCGATAGCCAGTGGATTGTCACAATCTCCTTGATGAAAATAGAAAAAAGGTGCCCAAAGGCACCTTCAGAAAAAGTAAAACTATGCATTATCAGCGCTACGTGATGCTCGTTTTTCAACGCATTGTTGCATTTTTTCTTGTCTCAACTCCTGATACTTCGCTTTTTGCTCTGGCGTCAAAATGCTCAGCATCTGATGTTGTTTCTCCATCATTTCAACTCGGCGCTCGGTCTGCTTTTCAACCATTTTGCTCGCTAGTACCAGTGCCGCTTGTTGATCAAATGAATCAGACAAAATCAACGCATCCAGCTCAGCCTGATAACTTTGCATCTCAGCGCGTCGACTCTCATCCCATCCCGATTTTCTATTCTGCTTCGCAGACTGGCGCAGCTCTTTCATCTGGGATTGCTGTTCATCAGTAAGTTCCAATTGACGCAACATAGACTTGTTAAAGCCCCCACACTTACCACCGTTATCTTTGCCTTTACCACCAAAAGCAAGTGCGCTCGCACTGCCAAGTGTGAGAGGAACAACAACCGCAGCTAATACCAGTTTCTTTGTTAGTTTCATAATCGTACCCTATCCGTTCTACCTGTAATCAGTTTTGTTACTCGCTGCAAGGTGTTGTTCACAGCGCTTGATTCTAGAATATGACTTGGCAGGTAAAGTGACGTCTAGAGAGCGTAAATCAACGTAAAGAGCCGTTGAGTTGCTAAATTTCTCGACCAAATAGCATTAATATAAGCACATAGACATTCTTGAAGAGATTAGGCCATGGCACACATTCTACTGATCGATGACGATATCGAGCTAACCAGCTTGCTAAAAGAAGTGCTCACATATGAAGGGTACCAAGTTTCAGAAGCCAATGATGGTGAAGCTGGACTTAAAGCGCTTTCTGAAGATATCGACCTGATTCTTCTCGATGTGATGATGCCCAAGCTCAACGGAACAGAAACCCTAAAAAGATTGAGAGAGAACTGGGAGACTCCCGTCTTAATGTTAACGGCAAAGGGAGAAGAAATAGACAGAGTGATTGGCTTAGAGCTGGGCGCTGACGACTATTTACCCAAACCATTTAGTGACCGTGAGCTGCTAGCGCGTATACGCGCCATACTTCGAAGGACACAAAATCAAAAGAACAGTAAATCTCAGGAAAGCCTTTCTTATCAAGATATTCAAGTGTTTCCCGGTAAACAAGAAGCCTATTGCCTTGGGGAGTTACTCGACCTCACTACAACAGAATTCGCTCTACTCAGTCACTTTATCCAGCACCCGGGACAAACACTGACCAAGGAAACATTAAGCCTAGATGTGCTGGGTAAAAGACTTGCCGCATTTGACCGCGCAATCGATATGCACGTGTCTAACCTTAGAAAAAAACTACCGGAAAGATCAGACGGTAAAGCGCGTATCAAAACGTTAAGAGGACGCGGCTACCTACTGGTTGAGGAAGACTGATGCGCTTTCCGAGGTTTACCAGTTTATACGGCCGTATCTTTGCCATCTTTTGGTTCACTATGCTACTGGTGCTGATTGCCGTATTGACCTTACCCCATTTAGATCCTCGCAAGGTTCGTGAACTTCCAGATGATCACCTACAGAGAATCACTAAGCTCAAGACTTCATTAGAAAAGCGCTTTGCCCATCAAGATAATCTAAGCCGAATTTTAATGCGGATTGAAGAAAATGGACGTTCGCAAAAAAACAAACGCCCCCGGTTTTTTATCACCGATGAAGACGGTCAATTGCTGACTACGTTGAAACACCCAGATTTCAAACTCAGAGTACTGCAAAACTTTATTACTAGCATTGAAGATCCTTCCGTTCCAAAACAGAAACTATACGGCAACTATATGATGGCGGGGCCGCTACCCATTGAGCTCGCAGGGCAAAATCTGAAACTCTATGTGGGCTTAAAGTGGAATCAACCACCACCGCTACTCCTTCGCTTGTTCGACAAGCCTTTCCAACTATTGTTGGCCGTTATGGCTGTGAGTACGCCCTTGCTACTTTGGTTAGCTTGGGCATTAAGTCAGCCAGCTCGCAAACTAGAAAGAGCCGCCAAACGCGTGGCGAACGGTGAATTTGAAGTCGATCCCGAACTAGAAAAAGGCACCACTGAATTTCGTCAAGCAGGGGCGAGCTTTAACCAGATGGTAGAGGCGGTCAATCAAATGTTATCGGGACAGCAGCGATTGCTTTCTGATATCTCCCACGAGCTAAGATCGCCTCTTACACGTCTGCGAATGGCCACTGCCCTAGCCAGCCGCAAGCAAGGAGACAGTCAAGAGTTGACCCGTATCGACACCGAGGCACAGCGATTAGAACAGATGATAGGTGAATTGTTGGCGCTTTCTCGTATGCAGGCAGACAGCCATCTTGTCAGAGAAACACACCCTATATCCAGTTTGTGGGAAGCCATTCTTCAAGACGCTGAATTTGAAGCGAATCAAATAGACAAAGTGTTTGTCGCCAGTGAGATCCCCGCGGTCAACCTAACAGGTCACCCTAAACTGTTAATGAGTGCGGTAGAAAATATTATTCGCAACGCCATCTCCTACGCGGAGAAAAAAATTGAAGTACGTATTAGCACTGAAGATAAAAAAATTATCGTGCAATGCGACGACGATGGAATCGGTGTACCCGATGAAGAACTTGAATCAATCTTCAGACCGTTTTATCGCGTATCAACCGCCAGAGACCGCCATAGCGGGGGAACGGGGTTGGGGTTAGCCATCACTGAAAGCGCAGTTAGACAACACAATGGTACTATTACCGCACAGCGCAGCGCGCTAGGTGGGCTACAAGTGACAATCTGTCTACCAATGAGTTGACCACACTCTGCCTGTTGTCACTATGTAAACAGAAAGCGACAAAGTCTTAATAACCTTATTAATTTTCAGTTGATAATAGATCTCATTATCATTTAAAGTAATCCTCTCACTAAGGAGGATTGACTATGTCTCATGTATTCCCAGAACTTCCATACGCTTACGACTCACTAGAGCCGTATATTGACGCTAAAACCATGGAAGTCCACTACAGCAAGCATCATCGAACGTACTACGACAAATTTATTGCCGCAGTTAAGGGAACTGAGCTCGAAAGTGCCCCACTGGAAGAAATATTTGCCAACATTTCTAAGCAAGCCCCTGCGATTCGCAACAACGGCGGTGGCTTCTATAACCACGTACTGTATTGGAACTGCATGGCTCCCAATACTGGTGGTGAACCACAAGGCGCTCTAGCTCAAGCGATTAACGAAACATTTGGCAGCTTCGACGCTTTCAAGGAAGCATTCGCTCAAGCTGCAATTAATACTTTTGGCTCTGGATTTGCTTGGCTAGTTGTTAAAGACGGCCAGTTAAAAATTGCCTCAACCAGTAATCAAGACAACCCACTGATGGATGTAGCGACGGTTCAGGGTGAACCTATTCTCGCTTTAGACGTGTGGGAACACGCTTACTACATCAGTTACCAAAACCGTCGACCAGAATACATCGACGCGTGGTGGAATGTCGTCAACTGGAAAGCCATCGACGAGTTTTACGCAAGTGCTCTAGAACAGGGCGCATAGAGATTAAAGGCGATGTTTACATCGCCTTTTTCTTATCTACTGAACATAGTTAAATCAGGGTATACTAACTTCCAATTATTACTTTGTTGTACAAGACCATGTTTGATATCGCGCTATACGAGCCAGAAATTGCCCCAAATACGGGAAACATTATCCGACTAAGTGCCAACTGTGGCGCCAACCTTCATCTAATTGAACCTTTGGGCTTTGATTTAGAAGAGAAAAAAGTAAGAAGAGCGGGGCTGGATTACCACGATTTAGCGCGAGTGACTCGTCATAAAGACTACCCTAGTTTTCTTAAATATCTAGAACAGAACAGGCCTGAGGGGTACCGCATTTTTGCATGTACCACAAAAGGCAGTCAGCACCATCACAAAGCTGAGTATCAGCAAGGCGACGTTTTACTCTTTGGCCCAGAAACTCGTGGCTTGCCTATGGACGTGATCGAAAGTGTACCAACGCCTCAGCGTATTCGAATCCCAATGATGCCCGATGCGAGAAGTCTAAATCTTTCAAATGCAGTAGCCATTATTGCTTTTGAAGCATGGCGTCAAATGGATTATCCAGGGGCGCAATAACTCATTAAAAAAGCGGGTGATAATCACCCGCCTGTCTGTAGTCTAGCGCAATCGCTTATCGTGGTCGTTCTCTTGTTCTTTGCGTTCGTACTCACCTTCGAACGTATTTCCATCGTCGTTGCGCTGAAATGGGTCTCGATGAAAAGGGTCTTGGTCAAATGGGCTTTGACCGAATCCACCTTGGAACTGACCACCGCCAACCGATCTCACCACCATTTTACTCATCAAGTATTTAGCGATTGCCGCTCTCGGAGCAGGCAAGAGCACAAGCATACCCAGACCATCGGTTAAAAAGCCCGGGGTGAGCAATAACACACCCGCCACGGCTAACATCACACCCTCTAAGATTTGCTGGCTGGTAACTCGCCTTGCTGAAGCTTACCTTGCACTGAAAGCAAAGTCTGAATCCCCTGACTGCGCACTAATGACGCACCGACAAACGCTGTGACCAGAACCAACCCGATGGTAGGCCAAAGCCCAAGAAATCCGCCTACTTGGATAAACAGGCCAATTTCTATAATAGGTACAAAAATAAACAGTAGTAATAAGATAGGAAACACACGCCCTCCTTTGTTTTCTTCAGTGTATGCATTCCCCCTCTACAGCTCAATTTAATCTTGTAAAAAAGAGTGATAAGGCAAACTAGGTGAAAAATCCAACTTCTAAAAATCTTTGCAAATTATTGACCTTATAAAAGCCAAAATAGTGATCTAGTCACTATTTTTTCACACTGGGCAAAGTATCATAGGCGGCATAAGTCAGGACGGATTTAACAGCCTTAAATTCTGACGAAAGGATTCTTAACTGCAGAATGGCTAGCTTCGCAAACTATTTTAAGAATAATTACCTAAGGATCCTGTTATGACTACTCTAACTGATTCCCCAAAAGCGGCTGTTGCCCCTACACGCATTGAAGAAGATCTACTCGGTGAGCGTCACGTTCCAGCAGATGCCTATTACGGTATCCATACCTTAAGAGCCATTGAAAACTTCAACATCTCTAATGCCACTATCTCTGACGTACCTGAGTTTGTGCGCGGTATGGTAATGACCAAAAAAGCCGCTGCTCTTGCCAATAGAGAACTGGGTGTTATCCCCAAAGATGTCGCTCGTTATATCATCGAAGCTTGTGACCTAATATTGGACACGGGCAAGTGTATGGACCAATTCCCATCCGATGTCTTCCAAGGCGGCGCTGGCACATCGGTAAATATGAATGCCAATGAAGTGATAGCAAACGTGGCTTTGGAATTGATGGGAAAAGAGAAAGGTCAATACGACTTCGTCAACCCTAACGATCACGTCAACAAAAGCCAATCCACTAACTGCGCCTACCCTACTGGTTTTAGAATAGCCGTGTACAACAGTGTTCAAAAACTCATTGAAGCGATTGAATATCTAAAAGGCGCGTTTGAACTTAAAAGCCAAGAGTTTAACAATGTTCTCAAAATGGGCCGTACCCAATTACAAGACGCGGTACCAATGACAGTAGGACAGGAATTTCACGCTTGGGCGGTGACACTAAACGAAGAAATTCGAGCCCTTGACTACACATCTAAACTACTACTAGAAGTGAACCTAGGCGCGACGGCGATTGGCACTGGTCTCAATGCGGCGGAAGGTTATCAGCAGCTCGCAGTAAAACACCTCGCTGAGGTAACGGGACTTAAAGTAGTACCCGCCGAAGATTTGATTGAAGCAACGTCAGATTGCGGAGCTTACGTCATGACCCACGGCGCCTTAAAGCGCTTGGCGGTGAAGCTATCTAAGATTTGCAATGACTTGCGCTTGCTCTCTTCTGGCCCACGTGCGGGATTAAATGAACTCAACCTGCCAGAACTCCAAGCGGGGTCTTCCATTATGCCTGCGAAAGTGAATCCTGTCGTACCAGAGGTAGTGAATCAGGTTTGCTTCAAAGTTCTAGGCAACGACAACACCATCTCTTTTGCGGCAGAAGGTGGACAGCTTCAGCTTAATGTTATGGAGCCAGTAATCGCACAAAGCATGTTTGAATCGCTATCCATTCTAACTAACGCTTGTGTTAACCTTCGCGATAAATGCATTGACGGCGTTACCGTCAACAAAGAGGTTTGTGAAAACTACGTCTATAACTCTATCGGTATCGTTACCTATCTAAACCCTTATATCGGGCATCACGAAGGTGACATCGTAGGAAAAATATGTGCAGAAACCGGAAAGAGTGTTCGTGAAGTCGTTCTAGAACGTGGATTATTAACAGCTGAGGAGTTAGACGAAATCCTTACTGTTGATAACTTTATGCACCCCAAATACAAAGCCAAACGTTACGAATAAACAACTCAGGGCTCCTTGGAGCCCTTTCCCATCTCTAGGTAACGGACTACCTGTATTGTTTGATTTTATAAAGGCTTGAAGTCGTAAGCCTTTACAAAATCATAATAAATCAATGAGGTATCAATATGGTTGCAGTCGAACTCTTTGTCGTTCTGCTTTTTATCTACTTAGGAGCACGAATCGGCGGAATAGGCATAGGCCTAGCAGGTGGCGCGGGGGTTATCGCCTTATCTTTGGTCATGGGAGTGCCCACTAGTCAGGCGTATATCCCCGTGGACGTCATTCTTATTATCATGTCGGTTATCACCGCCATCGCCGCGATGCAAGTTGCAGGTGGCATGGACTGGTTAGTTCAAATAGCCGAAAACTTTTTACGCAGAAATCCAGAACGTATTACCTTTTATGCTCCCATTGTTACGTTTCTGATGACACTAATGGCGGGAACCGGCCATACTGCGTTTTCAACACTTCCCGTAATCGCTGAAGTAGCAAAAGGTCAGGGGGTTCGTCCGTCGCGTCCACTTTCCATTGCTGTTGTCGCTTCTCAAATTGCGATTACCGCATCCCCTATTTCTGCGGCTGTTGTTGCTTTTGCAGCTATGCTTTCTCCAATGGGTGTCGACTATTTAACCTTATTGGCCGTTTGCATTCCTACTACCTTTATCGCCTGTATGGTTGGCGCTTTTGTGGCTAACTTTATGGGTGGTGAGCTAAAAGACGACCCTGTCTATCAACAGCGATTAGAACAAGGTCTTATCAAACTCAATACAGAAACCAAGCGTGAGATCTTACCAACGGCTAAAAAAGCGACCTTTATTTTCCTAGGTGCTATTGCCTTTGTGGTCTGCTATGCCGCGGCAATTTCCAAGTCTGTTGGCCTAATTGAAGATCCAGCATTGGGCCGAAATGAAGCGATTATGGCAGTCATGCTCGCAGCCGCAGCGTTTATCGTATTACTAACGAAAATTGATGCGTCAAAAATTCCTGCCGCCTCAACATTTCGTTCAGGTATGACAGCTTGTGTATGTGTGCTTGGAGTCGCTTGGTTGGGGTCGACTTTTGTCAATGCCCATGTCGATGGCATTAAGGAAGTCGCCGGAGAACTGTTGTCCGATTATCCATGGATGCTTGCCATGGTGCTCTTCTTTGCTTCGATGCTACTTTACTCACAAGGCGCGACGACAGTTGCACTTATGCCTGCAGCATTGGCCATTGGTGTTGCACCGTTAACCGCAGTTGCATCTTTTGCGGCCGTCAGTGCGCTCTTTGTACTACCTACCTACCCAACACTTCTGGCAGCAGTTGAAATGGATGACACCGGCTCAACTCGTATTGGTAAGTATGTCTTTAACCACCCGTTCTTTATTCCCGGCGTAGTGACTATCACTTCTGCGGTTGCATTAGGTTTCGCCTTTGGCGGTTTAGTCATATAAAAAATCACAAAAATGAAGAGGGGCATTCGCCCCTCTTTTTTATTTTGAAGCAAATAAAAATACCGAGATCACAATAAAATTTTGACCCTAATCAAGAATCCAGTCAAAAGTCTAATTATTCACTTTTTCACTCCTAATGAATAAAATTCCCACTACTTATTCTTATTGATTGAACACTCGCCTTACACACCTTGTTTGCGCTACGACATATGGAATATAAATCCGTCTTGTGTAAAAACTTACCCTTGATAAAAAAATTCTAAATTTTACCCAAGTAAAATCACTTACTTTTTGTGAAGATCCACAAAGTTGCCTCTCTTCCACTTTAATACAATTAACAATAAATCACTTAACTGATTTAATAATTCAATAACTTTGTTCTTATAAAAATACTTTGCTTTATTCCATCTTAAATATATGAGTCGCTGACTCGCTTTAATTAATACGAAATTAATTAGAGTAAGGAGATAGCCATGACAACCCAAACTGTACCGACAAATGAAAAAAAAGGCGGGTTTTTCGCCAATTTTAAATTCCCTTCAGCGTATACCATTCTTTTCGTATTAATTGCTCTTGTTGCTATGTTGACTTGGATAGTTCCAGCAGGCCAATACGACAGAGAGATGAATGACGACTTAGGCCGTGAAGTGCCTGTAACCGGAACCTATCAAGCGGTTGAGGGTAACCCTCAAGGCGTTATTGATGTACTACTTGCTCCTATTGATGGCTTTTACGACCACAATACCTATGAAGCGGCAGCCATTGACGTTTCCCTATTTATACTAGTCATTGGCGGCTTTCTTGGTCTAGTCACTAAAACAGGTGCCATTGATGCGGGTATCGAAAGAGTCACCACTCGTTTGGAAGGGCGAGAAGAATTAATGATACCAATACTCATGGCCCTGTTTGCTGCGGGTGGTACCATTTATGGCATGGCCGAAGAGTCGTTGCCGTTCTATACGCTTTTGGTTCCAGTAATGATGGCAGCGAGGTTTGACCCACTGGTTGCCGCTGCAACGGTATTACTGGGCGCGGGTATTGGTTGTCTTGGTTCCACGATTAACCCGTTTGCAACTGTTATTGCTGCCAACGCGTCAGGCATTCCATTTACAGATGGCATCATGCTTCGCGTAATTATGCTGGTGATTGGCTGGGCCATCTGTGTCGCTTATGTTATGCGTTACGCTCGTATGGTTCGAGCAGACCAAAGTAAATCCATTGTTTATGACAAATACGAAGAGAACAAAGCCCATTTCCTAGGTAACCAAGACGGTGAGAGACTGGAGTTCACTGGCACTCGTAAGTTAATACTCACTATCTTCGGTGCTTCTTTTGCAGTAATGATCTACGGCGTCTCTGTTGCTGGCTGGTGGATGGCTGAAATCTCAGCTATGTTCTTAGCCGCTACTATTCTTGTCGGACTGGTTGCTCGCATGAGCGAAGAAGAATTTACTAGCAGCTTTATTGACGGCGCACGTGATTTACTTGGCGTTGCACTAATTATCGGTATCGCACGAGGCATCGTTGTAGTGATGGACCGCGGTATGATCACCGACACTATCCTGTTCTCCGCAGAGCAGATGGTGACAGGCTTATCTTCCGTTGTATTTATTAACGTTATGTTCTTCCTAGAAATATTGTTGTCTTTCTTGGTTCCGTCAACTTCTGGTCTTGCGGTACTTACCATGCCAATTATGGCGCCATTAGCTGACTTTGCCGGTGTAGGTCGCGACCTTGTGATCACTGCTTACCAATCAGCATCTGGCATAGTAAACCTTGTGACGCCTACTTCCGCCGTTGTGATGGGGGGCCTTGCTATTGCACGAGTCCCATATGTACGCTGGGTGAAATGGGTAGCGCCATTACTCGGTATACTCACCGTGTTTTGTGTGATCGCCTTAAGTTTAGGTGCTCTGCTATAACCCCAACTTGGTCTAATAGACAACCGCCCTATATTGGGCGGTTTTTTTGTGTAAAGCGTAAAAAGCTCAGCTATTTTCTGCGATTTTCTCAGCTCCACCTCCAACGGTTCATTGCGCTATTAAAGCCTTAATCAACCCACTATCACCCATCAAATACTCTGCCGCTAGTCCGGTGGAATAATTACCTCAAATATACTTAATCACAAGTTAAACACCGGCTTTGTCACTATCAAAAAACCTAGTTGCAACCCGCTCAAACGTGATCCAGTTAAACAATGCGAACAAATGTTTGTTAACAACAAATTAATTCACCCACTAAAAACATATAGATAAAGCGCAAGACTGCATAAATTCACTTAATAAAATGAAAAATTATCGATTTGATAGTGAATAAACTTCCCAACCAATAACTTTTCTTAGTCACTTACGAGTCTTATATGCATAAGTTTCCCTCTTAATTAAATAGTTAGTACATAACATTTAACCATGACATTGAATATATATTGTTAATGGATTAAAAACACACAAATTCTGAATAAAATCGAAGTGTGATTAACGCACGGAAATAACTTAAATCGAGTCGTAATATATATCTCAAGAAACAAAGTTAGTGATTATTTAACTCACTTAAATCCCTACATAATAATATTGGCAATATAAATTAATCTGCCAGTCTAAATAAGAGAGATACGACTATGAGTAAGCTATACGTAGGTTCTGAAATCGGTCAATTACGTCGCGTTTTAATTCACCGTCCAAGACGCGCTCTCACTCATTTAACACCATCTAACTGCCATGATTTGCTTTTTGATGATGTACTTGCTGTTGATAGAGCGGGTGAAGAGCACGATGTGTTTGCAAAAACACTACGTGACCAAGGCGTAGAAGTATTACTGCTAACTAACCTTTTAGCAGAAACCCTAGCCATTCCTGAAGCAAAAGAGTGGTTGTTAAACACACAGATTTCCAACTACCGTTTTGGTCCAACTTTCGCCAATGACGTACGTTGCTACTTGGGTGACCTACCCAATATAGAACTAGCAAAAATCCTTACTGGTGGTCTGTCTTACGGCGAAATGCAAATGAAGTCTTCTTCTATGCTGCAAGCTATGCATAAACCAACCGACTTTATCATTGAGCCTCTGCCGAACCACCTATTTACCCGTGACACCTCTTGCTGGGTATATGGCGGCGTATCTATCAACCCAATGGCGAAAGTGGCTCGTCAGCGTGAAACCAACCATCTTCGCGCTATCTATCGCTGGCATCCAACGTTTGCTGGCCAAGACTTTATCAAGTACTTCGGTGACCAAGAGCAGAACTACGACCTATCGACCATTGAAGGCGGTGATGTTCTAGTCATTGGTAAAGGCGCTGTACTGATTGGCATGTCTGAGCGTACAACGGCACAAGGTGTTGAACAGTTGGCATCAAGCCTATTCAAACACGGTCAAGCTAAGCAAGTCATAGCACTAGAACTGCCAAAAGATCGTTCTTGCATGCACCTAGATACCGTCATGACACATATGCGCGAAGATACTTTCTCAATTTATCCAAATGTTATTCCAGATGATGTGAACTGCTGGAGCTTAACAGGTGATGAGTCTGGTGCGGTACGCGTGTCTCAACAGGATTCTTACATCCATACCATTGAGAAAGCGCTAGGCGTAGGTCAACTCAATCTAATCACCACTGGTGGTGATAGCTTTGAAGCAGAGCGTGAACAGTGGAACGATGCCAACAACGTACTAACTGTTAAGCCAGGTGTTGTTATTGGTTACGAGCGCAACACTTATACCAACGAAAAATACGACAAAGCGGGCATCACTGTTCTGCCAATCCCTGGAGATGAGCTTGGACGTGGTCGCGGCGGTGCACGTTGCATGAGCTGCCCAATTGAGCGTGACGGTATTTAACCCTTGTTTAACTGGCTGAGGTAACAACCTCAGCCCTGATAAAGAGATTCGAGTTATGACAAAACAAACTGTTGTTGTAGCCCTAGGTGGAAATGCACTACTGCGTCGCGGCGAGCCATTAGAAGCAGAAGTACAACGCCAGAACATTGAGATTGCAGTAAGAACCATCTCGGAGATTGCTAAAGATTACAACGTGGTACTGGTTCACGGTAACGGCCCCCAAGTCGGTCTTCTGGCCCTACAAGGCCTAGAGTACAAAAAAGTCAGTCCATACCCGCTAGACGTATTGGGTAGCGAAACTCAAGGTATGATTGGATACATGCTGATGCAAGAGTTTAAGAATCAGATCCCTTCTGCCAATGTCACTTGTATGTTGACTCAGATGACGGTTGATCCTGAAGATCCTGCGTTTGCGGATCCTACAAAACCGATCGGCCCGATCTACGAAGAAGCAGAAGCTCGTGAAATGGCAGAGAAATATCAGTGGACCATCAAACCAGATGGCAAACATTTCCGCCGAGTCGTACCTAGCCCACAACCAACTGGGATCATCGAACACGAAGCGATTACTAAGCTCATCGACGAAGGGCACCTTGTGATCTGTACTGGCGGTGGCGGTATTCCCGTGAAACGTGAGGGTGGAAAATTGGTCGGTGTTGAAGCAGTGATAGACAAAGACATGTCTGCGGCTTTCCTTGCCAAGCAACTGGATGCCGACGCGCTGCTTATCCTTACCGATGCAGATGCAGTGTATCTAGACTGGGGAACCCCAACTCAACACGCATTGAGAAGTACAACCCCTAGCGAATTAGCCAACTACGAGTTTGATGCGGGCTCGATGGGGCCAAAGATCGAAGCGTCCTGCGAGTTTATTCGACAAGGTGGAAAGCTTGTGGGTATCGGTGCTTTAGAAGATGGTTTACGCATTCTTCAAGGCCAAGCTGGTACTAACATCACCAAAGGTTAACTCATCTATACCAATTAACTATTTCAGCGCTTTCTTACCTCTTTTTCCCTGCAAATAAGAAGGCGCTAATCAAAAGAGGAAAATAACATGGCTTTTAATCTACGTAACCGTAACTTCCTAAAACTATTAGACTTTACTCCTCGTGAAATTCAACACTTGTTGGATTTATCTGCCGAGCTGAAAAAAGCAAAATACAACGGCTATGAGCAGCCAAGATTGAAAGGCAAAAACATTGCCCTAATTTTCGAAAAAACCTCAACTCGTACGCGCTGTGCATTTGAAGTGGCAGCCTTTGACCAAGGAGCATTGGTCTCTTACTTAGGCCCTTCTGGCTCTCAAATTGGTCACAAAGAGTCAATGAAAGACACTGCTCGCGTTCTCGGCCGCATGTACGATGGCATCGAATACCGCGGATTTGGTCAAGAGATTGTCGAAGAGCTAGGCGCATACGCTGGCGTTCCAGTGTGGAATGGCTTGACCGACGAGTTCCACCCAACACAAATCCTTGCTGACTTCCTAACCATGATGGAACACGGTCGCGGTAAACAGCTTCACGAGATGAAGTTTGCTTATCTAGGTGATGCTCGCAACAACATGGGTAACTCACTAATGGTTGGCGCAGCGAAAATGGGTATGGATATCCGCTTAGTAGCTCCAAAACAGTTCTGGCCTGAAGAAGAACTTGTCAGTCAGTGCCGCGAAATCGCAGCGAGCACTGGTGCAAAAATTACGCTAACCGAAGACGTTCAAGAAGGCGTTCAAGGTTGTGACTACCTATACACCGATGTGTGGGTATCGATGGGTGAAGCAAAAGAAGCGTGGGCTGAGCGCATTAATCTCATGCTTCCTTACCAAGTAAATATGGAAATGATTAAGGCCACTGGCAACCCGCATGTGAAATTCATGCACTGCCTACCAGCATTCCACGGTGAAGACACTACGGTAGGTAAGCAGTTGGCACAAGAGTACCCTGTACTGAAAGACGGTTGTGAAGTAACGGATGAAGTCGTGGAGTCTGAGCACTCAATTGTCTTCGACGAAGCGGAAAACCGCATGCACACCATTAAAGCTGTGATGGTAGCAACACTCGGTGATTAATCACCAATGAATGTGATTCTCACCTCTCGGGATCACGCAGGGAAATGCGGGTGGCATTTTGAGTTTAACTTCGATGGACTCGGAATAAAGCCCGCATTTTTTTTCACCTGAACATTGCCGATTTTAGAGCGAGAGCCGTTTAACAAAAGTGTCGCTAACTGTTGTTAAATAACAGTAATTTTGCATAAATATCCAATTTGTGGATAGTTTTCTAAAACGGTTGAAAGGCGTAAATTTGTCCGTATAATCCTCCGCAATTTGTCTACAGAGAAGAGAAAATGAATCAGCAATCTTGCTTATCTCACCGCGCAACATGTCGCTTCAAACAAGCGTCATCTTCGCCGTTATTCTTCTCAATTGATCCCAATTCAAGCCTCCTATTTTTAGGGGGCTTTTTTTTGCCTTTACACTGACGAGGATAGAAACGTTATGGCGCATTCGTTGTTTAACAAGCACATTATCTCCATTCCTGAACTAAGCCGTGAAGAACTTGAGCTTATCGTCGAAACTGCTGCTCGCCTGAAAGCGGAGCCAAATCCAGAGCTACTTAAAAACAAAGTAGTGGCGAGCTGTTTCTTCGAGCCTTCGACGCGTACCCGTTTGTCGTTTGAAACAGCGGTTCAACGCTTAGGCGGTACCGTTATCGGATTTGACAATGGTGGCAACACTTCCTTGGCCAAAAAAGGAGAAACGCTGGCTGACTCTGTTCAAGTTATCTCTTCTTATGTGGATGCGTTTGTGATGCGCCACCCACAAGAAGGCGCAGCGAGACTGGCCTCAGAGTTCTCAAACGGCGTGCCTGTGGTCAATGGCGGCGACGGAGCGAATCAGCATCCAACTCAAACTCTGCTCGACTTGTTCTCTATCTACGAAACGCAAAAGACACTAGACAACCTGAACGTTGCCTTTGTCGGTGACTTAAAATACGGACGCACTGTCCACTCTTTGACTCAAGCGCTAGCCAAGTTTAACAACCCGCGTTTCTTCTTTATCGCTCCCGACGCACTAGCCATGCCTGAATACATCTGTGAAGAACTTGAAGAGGCAGGAATCCCTTATTCTTGCCACAACAATATTGAAGAAGTCACACCAGAACTTGATATCCTTTATATGACGCGAGTACAGAAAGAGCGTTTTGACGAATCTGAATATGCCCATATGAAATCGGCCTATATCCTAACGGCAGCAACGTTGACTGAGGCAAGAGACAACTTAAAAGTGTTGCACCCACTGCCACGTGTCGACGAAATAACCACTGATGTGGATAAAACCCCATACGCTTACTATTTTGAGCAAGCCGAAAATGGCGTATATGCACGCGAAGCGCTACTCGCTCTAGTTTTAAACCAAAGCCTATAAATTGCAGGAGACGTTATCATGGTAAAAGAGACACAACTACAGGTAGAAGCAATCCGCAATGGCACGGTGATCGACCATATTCCAGCCAACATGGGGATTAAGATCCTTAAGCTCTTCCGTATGCACAAAAGCGAGCAACGAATCACAATGGGCTTAAATCTGCCTTCTTCGGCACTAGGTACGAAAGATCTAATTAAAATCGAAAATCTGTATCTCACTGAAGAGCAAGCCAACCAATTGGCCCTCTACGCTCCCAACGCAACCGTAAATCAAATCACCGAGTACAAGGTCGCTGACAAGCTTACCCTAGAGCTCCCTGAGGTCATTGAAGGCGTTTTTGCCTGCCCTAATAGCAACTGTATTTCTCACGGTGAACCAGTGGAAAGTAAATTTAGAGTCATTGTCAAAAATGGCGTAATTCAGCTCAAATGCTTCTACTGTGAAAAAGTATTCTCTCGTGAAATTATGACTGAAATCCGCTAGTCACTCTGGGGTGGTGAGCGCGCCACCCTATCTTCCTCAAATCTTTGGATATTTATTCTATTCGACGGATATACAATCAATATTCAGAATAAAACACCATATAATCAGTTATAAAATGGATTATTATTTGGTGATCCGATTCAAAACGCCTTACAAATTTTACTGATATACTTACATTTATAAAAATTAGACACACTTGTGTGCAAAATGTGAGCGCTCAACAAAGGCGACTTTCCAGGGGTTGGGAAGGTCTTGTAAATGCAGGGAAAGATCGTATCCAGACGCTTAATGTAAGGAGTTCCCGTGAGCGAAACTCTACAAAACAATCGTATAACCGAATCAGAAGATAAAACTCTTACTGCGGCTTGCAAACGTCTTCTTCAAAAGCAAAGTTTTGCTACTCAAAATGAGCTGCGCGAAGCGCTCATCGAAATCGGCTTTACTGGGATCAGTCAGTCCACGGTTTCTCGTTTGCTATCTCAGCTTGGCGTGGTAAAAGTGCAGAATGCATGCGGTAAAAAAGTGTACTGCATCACTGTAGAGAGTGCCCCAGTGCGAGTGGAATCCTCTATCGCTTCTCAGATAGAGTTTATTACCCACAACCAATCAACCGTGGTGGTAAAAACGCATCCGGGAAGTGCTCAACTGGTCGCTAGATTAGTCGACATCGACCCACATACCGAGATACTCGGTACTGTTGGCGGAAATGATACCGTTCTGATCATTCCAAAAGATGTTTCCAATATCGACGCCTGTGAACGCATTGTTCGCACTCGCCTAGGGGTGGGTTAAACACTGAGCCTGTCGCTTAAGCGACAGGCTTTTTTGTCTCTCCGTTGAAACTTCTTGCCGACATTCCCTGTCTGATTGAGTTACCATAAGCGATAAAATCATCAAGTGTTTCAAATCATGCGTATTCTAGCTTCACTATTACTCTTGCTAACTTTTTTGGTCTCCATGCCTAGCATGGCGCTTTTTGACAATAACAATACGCTCGATGCACTCTCAAACAATAGTAATACCTTTGTTCCGGTCGGTGAGGCATTTCCGTTTAATTACTATCAAGACAGCAACGCGATCAACATCGATTGGCAGGTAAAATCTGAGTATTACTTGTATCAAGAACGCATCTCAATCAGCGGGGAAAACGTTACTGTCAGCGGCGTAGAAATGCGAGATGGCGAACCCTACACTGATCAGTTTTTCGGTGATGTTCACATATACACTTCACCACTGTTTGCCAAAGTAACACTAGAAAACTTTAAAGATGGGGCAACGCTGATTGTTCAGTATCAAGGATGTGCTAAAGCGGGATTCTGTTATCCCCCCGAAACTCGAATCGTTGAACTGCAACCCTTTAATGCGTCTAGTGACACTTCAAAACCATCGGCCAATAACACCGCTGAAAATGGCACCTTTGATTCTCAAGACGCTTCGCTGGCAAGTAAGTTAGCTGACAATTGGTGGACCCCTATCCTTTTCCTTGCGCTGGGTATCGGGCTCGCCTTCACACCTTGTGTCCTCCCAATGTACCCGATTTTAACCTCGATTGTTTTAGGTAGCGGTAAGCTAAACACCAAGCGCGCTCTTGGATTGTCATTCTTGTATGTACAGGGAATGGCGCTCACTTACACCTTACTTGGATTAATCGTGGCTTCTGCGGGTCTGCAGTTTCAAGCTGCAATGCAACACCCCTACGTACTTATAGGCTTAAGTCTCTTATTTGTGGCTCTCGCAATGTCCATGTTTGGGGTATACACCATACAGTTACCCGCAGCGGCCCAAACTTGGCTTAACAATTTAAGCAACAAGCAAACTGGTGGCAGTAGTGTCGGCGTTTTTGCAATGGGTGCCATCTCGGGATTAGTTTGCTCTCCCTGTACAACAGCCCCTCTCTCTGGTGCTCTGCTTTATGTCGCCCAAAGCGGCGATTTACTCACTGGTGCTGCAACACTCTACGCCCTAGCGATAGGGATGGGGATCCCACTGATAATTGTGGCGGTATTTGGCAATAAACTGCTGCCAAAAGCGGGAAGCTGGATGGACAAAGTAAAAACCCTATTTGGCTTTGTCCTACTGGCCGCACCCATCTTCTTATTAGAGCGTATCTTACCGGAATTTTGGTCGAGCATACTGTGGTCGATACTAGGGATTTTGGCGTTTGGCTGGCTGTACCATAGTAAAAACAGTTTGCCATTTGGCGGTTGGAAGCAAAGCGCGCTTGGGATCATCGCCGTTCTGGGGCTTTTTGCCTCAAGCCAGCCTCTTCTAAACCTTTGGTTTGCACCCCAGCAAGAGACAGCCGAATCCAAAATATCCTTTGTTTACATAGAAACCGTCAGCGAACTTGAGCAGCAACTTCAACTGGCCAAACTCTCTGGAAAGCCAGTAATGCTCGACTTCTATGCCGATTGGTGTGTGGCGTGTAAAGAGTTTGAAAAATACACTTTCCACCAAGCCAATGTCGAACAAAAGCTTTCGTCATTCGTGCTTATTCAAGCGGATGTCACCAAGAACCGTCCTCAGGATATCGAGCTTCTTCAATCGTTAAATGTGCTAGGGCTTCCTACCATAGAGTTTTGGGATGCGTCAGGCCAACATATTCCAACCGCTCGAATCACTGGATTTATGCCCGCCGAGCCGTTTCTTGCACATCTTCAACAAGTGCACCCTTAATGATTTAAAGGCCGGTAGTTACCGGCCTTTATACTATCGTTCAATCGTAATTTTACAGTTGACTGAGCGCGCTAAAAAGCAACTTTCATGTGCTTTATGGTGAAGCGAATCTAGCACTTGGCTAAGATCTGCAACATCGCCAACAACGGTTACTTTCGGTTTTAAAAACACTTCTGCCATCACCAAATCACCTTTTTCATTCGCCGCCAATACTCCGCGTGCTTCATCCTGATAATGGTCGACGACTAAACCAGCTTTTGCTGCAAATTGTAAAAAGAACAGCATATGACAGCTCGATAGTGAGACGACAAAAGCTTCTTCTGGATCGATACAGGTTTCATCTGAATAAGGTGCCGGAACAACAGAAGGGGAAGGAGAGGCATCCATAGTCACACCCCCATCAAAAGTCCACTGATGAACGCGACTGTAGCGGCCATCAATAAACGCCTCATTTTCCGATCTCTTCCAATTAACGGTTGCTAGGTGTACTGACATAACGTCTCCTTTTATAGATTTTGTGGCAATTATCTGGCCTTTACCTATCGAGAGTGAAGCGATAATGTATCAATCTGTTTTGAAAATAATTCACATCAAAGTATGAAAAATCATCATACCCTTAGCCTTTTACAAACGTTTGTCATCGTCGCTGAGGAGAAAAACCTCAGTCGTACGAGTGATATCCTGCACATTACTCCCAGTGCCGTTAGCCACCAAATGAAGCGTCTTGAGCAGCAACTCTCAGTCAAGCTTATCGAACGAAAATCTAAGGGGATAGAACTAACAAAAGCGGGTTCTCAACTATATGAGAGAGTAAAAAAGGGAATGAGTTTAATCAATTCAGGCCTGACAGAGGTAAGTACATCAACACTTACGCCGTTTGTCATCGCCGCTATCCCAAGTTTTGTAGACTTGGTTTTACTTCCCAACATCGATTCACTCAAAGCGCATTTCACAAATCAGGCGATAGAAATTATCGCTCTCGATAAAATTGCTGATTTCAATAACTCTCATATCGATTGTCATATCCATTTTGGCGATGGGCAATATTCAGGAGCCAGAGCAAAGCATATTTGTGATGAGTGGGTATACCCAGCGGGACCCGCGTCTCTTAGTTTAGAAAGTAGTGAGATTGAACAATTACTCACATCATACCCTTTAATTGAATACCGTGGTAACGTTGAAGATCAGCCAGGAGCGCCAAATTGGCGCCAATGGATGTCGCAGCGGGGCTATTCACTAAGCCAATACACGGTTTCACTCATCATGAACAATGTTGCCATGACAATGGAAGCGGCAAAGCAGATGCAAGGCCTCTTTCTCGCTCGCCACCAGTTGTGCTCAAAGCACTTAGGACCATCATTAGTTGCGCTAACTGAAGACAAAACCAAAACCGCATTTAGTTATTTCCTCGCCGCCACGGAAGATGCTTGGCAAGATGAAAAGCTTCTCAAGCTTTATGCTTGGTTGCTCACTGTTACAGAGCCAAATCGATAGTGTTTTAATTGTAAAAAGGTATCGATTAACATTTCCTGACGAGAAAGGCTTAAGAAAGTCGATGCGCATCAGACTTTTAGCGGGTAAACATTGTCCAGATGACGAAAGGTGACAATAATTAATTTAACTTCGTAGTAACAAAGCGCTAATCGTCATGGACTCGACTTACACAATTATCATCGCTGATGATCATCCACTGTTCCGCAATGCCCTTTTTCAATCGGTGCACATGGCGATCAGTGGTGCAAATTTGCTTGAAGCAGATTCATTAGATGCCCTGCTTGCTTTGCTTGCCAAAGAAGAAGAGCCCGATTTACTGCTACTGGATTTAAAAATGCCGGGAGCCAATGGTATGTCTGGTTTGATCCAATTGAGAGCAGAGCACCCAGACCTTCCGATTGTCGTCGTTTCTGCCAGTGAAGAACCTTCGGTAGTCACCCAAGTGAAGAGTCATGGCGCTTTTGGATTTATCCCCAAATCGAGCGATATGAGAGAACTGGTCAACGCCCTCAATCAAGTATTAAATGGCGACCCGTTTTTTCCAGAAGGCTCATTGACTGAAAATGCCGCTTGCAACGATTTAGCCGATAAGTTGGCGACCTTAACTCCTCAGCAATACAAGGTACTCGGCATGCTTTCCGATGGTCTGCTAAATAAGCAAATCGCCTATGAGTTAAATGTTTCAGAAGCGACAATTAAAGCGCATATGACCGCTATCTTTCGCAAACTAGGAGTTAAAAACCGAACTCAAGCGGTGATCCTTCTCCAGCAGCTCGAAGCGGAATCTTAAACCGAATCGTCACTCTCCCTCTCTCCATCATTGTTTAGTGTCACGGGTATGCACTGCATACCCCTTGACCTTGTTAGATTCAGATCGCGATCCAGCGATAAAACACTCTTCAACGACAAAACCGTGTTAGACCTTTGGCTAATTTAACATCCGGTTAACATCACATTTTCCATACTAAACGCATTGCATTGCCCATTTTTAGGGCTCTAAAACCATTTAGCGCCCCGACTAAAGTTGAAAAGAGTTCTTGCCTTACCCTTGCTATTGTAAATCGTGAAACATATTTTTAACAACCAACGTAAGGAGACGGCAATGGCGTTTGAAAGTCAGGAACGTGCCAAAGCCTATTGGGACAAGAACGTAAAACTGATGATCAACTTAATGGTCGTCTGGTTCGTTGTATCTTTCGGCTGCGGTATCTTATTCGTAGATGTACTCAATGAATTTCAAATCGGCGGCTACAAGCTTGGTTTCTGGTTTGCACAACAAGGCTCAATCTATACCTTCCTAGGTATTATTTTCTACTACGCGTGGAAAATGAGACAGATTGACCGCGAATTTAACGTTGACGAGTAAGGAGCTGGTCAGATGGATTTGAAAACGATTACGTATCTCGTTGTAGGCGCAACCTTTATTCTTTATATCGGTATTGCGATCTGGGCTCGCGCGGGGTCAACAAAAGAGTTTTACGTTGCCGGTGGTGGTGTAAACCCTATCGCTAACGGTATGGCAACGGCTGCGGACTGGATGTCGGCTGCTTCATTTATTTCGATGGCAGGTCTGATTGCCTTTATGGGATACGGCGGTTCCGTCTTCCTTATGGGTTGGACGGGTGGCTACGTTCTTCTCGCACTACTCTTAGCACCTTACCTTCGCAAATTTGGTAAATTTACCGTTCCAGAATTTGTTGGCGAACGCTTCTACTCTAACGCTGCGCGAATTGTAGCGGTAGTGTGTTTGATCATCGCATCGGTAACTTACGTTATCGGTCAGATGAAAGGGGTTGGTGTTGCATTTGGTCGCTTCCTAGAAGTTGATTACGCAACAGGTCTTGGTATCGGTATGTGTATCGTATTCATCTACGCCGTTATGGGCGGGATGAAAGGCATTACCTATACGCAGATAGCACAATACTGTGTACTCATTCTTGCATACACTATTCCAGCAGTATTTATCTCTCTGCAGTTGACAGGTAACCCACTTCCACAGATTGGTCTAGGTAGTACCATGACTGGAACCGACGTCTATCTACTCGATCGGCTCGATCAAGTGGTGACCGAACTCGGATTTACCGAATATACCACCCAAGTGCGGGGCGACACTCTCAACATGTTTGTGTACACCATGTCACTGATGATCGGTACTGCGGGTCTGCCACACGTTATTATCCGTTTCTTCACTGTACCTAAAGTACGCGACGCTCGTACCTCGGCAGGTTGGGCACTACTGTTTATTGCGATTCTTTACACTACTGCACCTGCTGTAGCGGCGATGGCTCGTCTAAACCTGATGGATACAGTAAATCCAGCACCGGGCCAAAACTTGGCTTACGATGAGCGTCCAGCTTGGTTCAAGAACTGGGAAACAACAGGGCTACTAGGCTTTGAAGACAAAAATGGCGATGGTGAAATCCAGTACACCTCAAGCAAAGAAACCAACGAACTACGCGTTGACCGTGACATCATGGTACTCGCTAACCCAGAGATCGCTAAACTGCCTAACTGGGTCATCGCTCTAGTTGCAGCCGGTGGTCTGGCAGCCGCGCTATCCACGGCAGCAGGTTTATTGTTGGCGATATCCTCCGCCATATCCCATGACTTAATTAAAGGGGTAATAAACCCGAATATATCCGAGAAGAAAGAGCTGCTCGCCAGCCGGATAGCCATGGCGGTCGCCATTGCGGTAGCTGGGTATCTGGGGCTGAATCCACCAGGTTTCGCCGCCGGTACGGTAGCACTGGCCTTTGGTCTCGCGGCGTCCTCTATCTTCCCGGCTCTGATGATGGGTATCTTCAGTAAGAGTATTAACAAAGAAGGTGCTATCGCAGGTATGATCGCGGGTATTAGTATCACCCTATTCTACGTATTCCAACACAAAGGCATCCTGTTTATTGCCGACTGGAAATACCTAGAAAGCTGGGGTAGCAACTGGTTCCTAGGTATTGAGCCAAACGCGTTTGGTGCAATTGGTGCTCTGTTCAACTTTATCGTGGCGTTCGCAGTATCTCGTGTAACGGCTGAAACACCACAAGAAGTGAAAGATCTGGTGGAACACGTACGCGTTCCAGCTGGTGCGGGTGAAGCTCAGTCACACTAATCACATCTCTTGATCACAAAGCCCCTTCGGGGGCTTTTTTCTTCACCATTATTCGTTATCTTAATTACCTATACCTAAGTGACTTTCATCTGCGAGGTGGCTTAGGTATAGAAAATAAAAAATGAAAGTCGTTGCAAGGAAGCCCCTATGTTCAAAAATAAGCATTTTATCATTGCTTTATTGGTTGCCCCCATTCTCTCTATCATCGCTTACTTTGGCACTGATATGGCGGTCAGCGAAAAACCTCACGCTGCAAAAGAAGGTGGAACTTACAAACTGGTCTCTAAATCGAACTGTCGCTACACCAGCGGGCTGTGTGATATGGAAAATGGCGACTTCAAGATTAAATTCCGTTCTGAGAGTCTGACAAACAGCCAGCTTGAACTCAGTTTAACCTCCGCCATTCCTCTGCAAGGCATTGCCGTTTCTCTAGCCGACTCCATGGACGAGAGCAACACCCCCACTAGCATGGAAATGGTTGATGACTCTCCTCAAAAGTGGCGTGTCGTTCTAGAAGCGCCTAAGTCTGACCAAACATGGCTAAGAGTTGTGGTTCAATCTCAGGGGACCACCTACTATGGCGACACTCAAACCAAATTTGTGGTTTATGAAACACTGACCAATAACTAAGCCCAGAATTGAAAAGAGGAAGCTGTGCTTCCTCTTTTTTATGGCTGTAACAATTTAGTTTGCCCTATTCAGAATGGCTCTGAGCTTGAGCGGTTTAACCGGCTTGGGAATAAAACTAAAACCATTGGACTCAATACCGTCCATCATATCTGGGGTTCGGTCTGCACTGATAATGACACCAATAAAACTATCGCCCAAACGCAATTTGCACTGCTGTAACACCTCCAAGCCCGTGCGCCCGTTATCCAGTCGATAGTCTGACAAAATGACGTCCGGTACCCAATTTTCATCGATGCACTTCAAGCTGTTAACTATGTCCTGCGCTGTGCGTACATTACACCCCCAGCGCGCCAAAAGCTGTTCCATTCCAATCAGAATTTCAGGTTCATTATCAACACACAGTACATTGAGATGACTTAAGCTAGAGACGTTTGCACTTTCAGTGACCACTGTAGGTTTAGACGCCTCTGCCGCTCGTGGCAAAGCGATAGAAAAAACACTGCCCCTTCCCGGCCACGAGCGCATCGAGATTTCGTGGCCCAGTACGTGAGCAATGCCTTTGGATATGGCAAGTCCCAATCCCAAACCTTGATCTGAACGGACTTGACTGGCTCGGGTAAACTCTTCAAAGATTTCCTGCTGCTTATCTTCATCGATACCCATACCATTGTCCCAAACATCGATCCGGACCTGACCTCGATGACGACGCACTCCGAGAATCACTTTGCCGTTAGGGCTATATCGAAATGCATTGGTTAGAAAGTTCTGAACCACGCGGCGCAGTAATTTTGGATCAGACTTAACCAATAACTCAGACGGCATCATACTGAAGTCGATACCCTGTTGTTTACCCAAAGCACTGAACTCCGCATTGAGGTTGTTGAGCACCTCCTTGACCGCAAAGCTTTGAACATTGACATCGAGCTTACCAGACTCCAATCGAGAAATATCGAGCAAGTCGCCTATCAACTCTTCAGCCGCCCCCAGCGCACTTTCGATATGATGGGAAAGGTCTTTTGTTTCTTTGTCTACCGCCACCTCTGACAGTGAAGAAGCAAACAAACGCGCCGCATTAAGAGGCTGCATAAGATCGTGGCTCACTGCGGCAAGAAAACGCGATTTGGACTGAGATTCTTGTTCACTGCGTTGAGTAGCGCTCACCAACTGTTTGTTGAGTTTTTCGAGCTCTTGAGTACGAACTTTCACCCGTTCTTCTAAGGTTTCATTAGCTTCTTTTAGGGCTTGTTCGGCATCTCTAAACACCGTGATATCAGTGAAACTCATCACGAAACCACCGCCCGGCATGGGGTTGCCTTGTACCTCAATCACGCGACCATCGGGGCGAACACGAGAAGAGGTATGGCGACTGCCTTGCTCTAAGTGGAAGATTCGACGACGTACGTGATCTTCTGGATCTCCCGGACCACAGAGCCCTTGCTCAGCATTGTGACGAATCACATCGGCAATGGGACGCCCAACCTGAATAAGGCCGGCAGGAAAAGTAAAGAGCTCCAAATATCGTTGGTTCCAAGCCACCAGTCTGAGTTGTTTATCAACCACCGCAATGCCTTGTCCAATATGTTCTATTGCCCCTTGCAGCAAGCCACGGCTGAAATCGTATAGTTCCGACGCTTCGTCCACGATAGTCGCCACTTCTTCCAACTGCATGTTTCGACCTTGCAGTGCTGAAGTTAAAACCAGCTTAGCCGACGATGCACCAAACACGCCAGCGAGTACCCTTTCCGTGTGACGAATCAAGGTAGAGGGAGCCTGTTGATTGGGCAATAGTGTTTCCCTTTGCTGACCCCAATACTGATGAAAGGCACTTCTCACCCGAGTTCGACCAACAAAACGGGAGGCTAACATCTCCAGCTCACCCACCGTCACTCGGCTCTGATACAAGCTCATATTTTCGCTTTCTGGAAGTGGCGTGCCCACAAATGAAGCGGATTGTAATCGCTCGCTAAGACTAGCGCGAGTGAGTAGCGAAACAACGACATAACACAAGGTGTTGGCAGTCACACTGAGGATCATTCCCCAATCAGATCGCTGTATTCCCATGTCACCAAACCAATCTGGTGGCGTGATTATCCACAATAAAAAGTTGGTATCCGCATCACCGGCCAACATGTCGGTTTGGCTCATTAAGGTGATCAACCAGATGGTAAAGCCCAAGGCGAGCCCAACATATACTCCTTTGCGATTGCCCTGACGCCAGTACATGCCGCCCAATAGTGCAGGGGCAAACTGGGTAATAGCAGCAAAAGAGAGGAAGCCAATCGCCGAAAGAGAGTGAATGCTGTCTAATGCTTGATAGAAACCCCAAGCCCCTAATAACAAAAGTAATATAAGCGCACGGCGTATCACTAATAGAACACCGGAGAAGTGGCGATGATTTCTCTGGGACAACTTCATTCGCCGTAAAAGCAAAGGCATCACCAAGTCATTAGAAACCATAATAGCCAGTGCGATAGTCGATACGATAACCATACCACTTGCAGCCGATGTGCCGCCTAAAAAAGCGAGTAAAGCAATGTCCGATGCGCCCACTGACATTGGCAAACTGATCACGTAAGTATCTGGTGCAGCGCTGTCTAATAGGCTTTGCCCAACCCAAGCGATTGGCAGAACAAACAGCCCCATCAGAATTAAATAAAGCGGAAAAAGCCATCGAGCCGTGTGCAGATCTTGTGCTCGTTCATTCTCAACAACCATAGTGTGGAACTGTCTGGGCAGGCAGACAATCGCCATCATGGTCAAAAGGGTGTGTATAAACAGAGTGGGTAAATTGGGCGATTGATAGGTTTGCTTGGCGATATCAATCAAATGGACGTCAGGTCTGTTGATAGCGAGGTACAGTATAAAGAAGCCCACTACCAAAAAAGCCACCAGCTTAATCAAGGATTCAAAAGCGATAGCTTTCATCATACCTCGGTGGTGCTCAGTGTTATCAATATGGCGAGTACCAAACAACATGGTAAACACGGCTAAAGCCAATACCACAAACCAAGAAGCATCTAACTCTTGTGCACCGAGTTGACTGGGCAGATCAGGAGCGATGATCTCCAATCCCATAGTGATACCGCGAAGCTGCAAAGCGATATAAGGCAAAATACCCACGACAGCGATTAAAGTGACAACGACAGCGAGGCCCTGAGACTTGCCGTAACGCGCAGCAATAAAGTCAGCAATAGAAGTAATATGCTCGCGCTTAGCCACTAAAATTAACCGAGCTAAGATCCGCCATCCAAAGGTAAAGACAATAATAGGGGCGAGGTATATGGGTAGGAAGGACCAAGGGTTTGAACTCGCTTGGCCAACCGTGCCGTAGAAGGTCCATGAAGTACAATAAACCGCAATGGAAAGGCTATAAATCCACGGTCGCCACTTCGCTAACCAGTTCTGTTGACGGTCGCCGTACCAAGCAATTAGAAACAGTATCACCAGATACGTAAGCGATACGGGAATGACAATCCATCCTTGCATTTATCTTCCTTCCATAAAAAACTTCTTCCGTGTGGAAGAAGTTTTATTTAACTAAGGATTAACAATAAGCTCAAATGGTTAAAGTTAATTCTGTGGTTTAGGCTCCGCTTTCAATTCCGGCGTTTCATCTTTCGAATCCACCTTGATCAACAAGCTAAACCGCCCATCAATGCCATTGCCCAGAATACATTTGCACCCCAATTTTCGTAGCCCCAGCCACTTAGAGTGGTCATTAAAGCGATAAATGCCCCTAACGGAATAGCGTTGTACAAGGCTTGAAGTGCAACCACTTTGTTCGGCTCAGAGTTTTGAATGTATTGAATCGCAGCAATGTGTGCCATAGCAAATGTCACACCGTGCAGTAATTGAACTAATACCAAACCTATCACTGCTGTCGTCGAAGCGGTAATCCCCCAGCGAACCAATACACCCAGTGCGGCAATCGCAAACAGTGTCCGAATACTCCATCCAGAAAATAGGCGGCCACTAAGGGCAAACACGCCGACTTCGGCAATAACACCTAAGCTCCAAAGGTAGCCAATAATCGCTTCTGAATGTCCAGCTTCTTTCCAATATATGGCGCTAAAGCTGTAGTAAGCCGCATGGCTACCCTGAATCAATGCCACTAATACAAGGAACTTGATAACGGGCAGCTCTTTTAACAACTCAATGAGTTTAGGGCGCTCTGTATGTTCTTCGGTCTGCGATACGGGCATTGGGTTGACGTTGCGCAAACTCAATATCAGAGAGGCAATCAAGCCAGCAAGCGCCGTGTATACGATCATATCGCTGCCATACTCCGCGACTAAATAACCCACTACGGTTGAGCCAGCAATAAAGGCAATCGAGCCCCATAATCGCGTTTTACCGTAATCGAGCATTTTTAATCGCGAATAGTGGTTTGTCATCGCGTCCGATAAAGGTACTACTGGACCACAAGCCAAGTTAAACAACACACTGGCGACGGCTAACATCCAGAAGTTACCACCGGTAAATAAGTGGAAGAAGATAAAGATCAGAGACGCAACACTTAGCCAGCGCAGAGCGGGAATTAAGTGCTCCACTTTGTGGATCCTTGGAGTAATCACCATATTTGCCACACATCGCGTCGCAAAAGAGATACCCATTAACAGACCAATATCGGTTGCGGATACACCTTGGCCTTCAAACCAAAGTGCCCAAAATGGCAAATAAACGCCATATGTGAAGAAAAAACCTACGAAATACTGAGATATCCAGCCGTAAGGGGAAGGAGACAACATCGATCAGCCTTAATACCATTGGGGAACATGGGCGCATTATGCTCCCATCTCCATAAGATAAAAAGGGAATATTCGGAAACTAACTATTTCCTGTATTTCTCACTCGTTTACAGTATGAAGGCATCACAAATCAAACTGAGATGATTTGCCAATTCGACCAAAGTCGTCTGGAGGTTAGCGAAAAATTTGTCACACTTGCTTTAAGTGAAACAGTGAAGTGCGAGCCTACTATGCCAGATAAATTCAATATGCAGTCTCCTCCCTTTGACCGGTTGGACAAAAACCAGCAGGAACGGTTGCGCACTTCACTTGACGTCGCTTACTTTCGCGAAAAAGAACCCCTGCTGCAAACAGGCAAAGAGAGTCAACATCTTCACATTTTAATCAAAGGCGCTGTAGAGGAGCGTAGTGCTGATGGCAAAGAGGTTTTCGCCCATTACGCCAATGATGATCTTTTCGATGTGCGCTCCCTCTTTGAAGGAAGCTGTAAGCACCATTATGTGGCTTTAGAAGACACCTTATCCTATTTACTGCCAAAACAGATCTTTCTCGATATCTACAATGAAAATGGCCAATTTGCCGCCTACTTCGACAATAACCTAGCCAAAAGACAAGCGCTAATCGATGCCGCTCAGCAGCAACAAAATCTTGCTGAGTTTATTTTAACCAAAGTAGATAGTGGTATTTATCACCCCCCTATGATCTTGTCGCCCAACCAGCCCATTAACGAAGTGACGGCGCAGCTAAAAAACAATGCGATTGATTCTGCGCTGGTTCGCCTCAACGACGATGATGAAAGGCTAAAAGACAAAGTTAATGAGTTACCCTACGCCATTGTTACTCGAACCAATATGCTCCACGCGGTCATGATCGATGGCTTCCCGCTCAATGCGCCCGTGGGAGACATCGCCACTTTTCCCGTCTTCCATGTCGATCAAGGAGATTTTCTGTTTAACGCAATGATCACTATGACCCGAAACCGTATGAAGCGGGTGATGGTATGCGATGGCAAAGAAGCAGTAGGCATGCTGGATATGACTCAGATTCTCAGTGCTTTCTCTACCCATTCTCACGTTTTGACCCTGAGCATAGCCAGAGCAAGTAGCATCGAAGAACTGGCCATGGCTTCTAACCGTCAGCGACAATTGGTGGAAAGTTTGCTCGCCAATGGAATACGAACCAGATTCATCATGGAGCTCATATCCGCGGTCAACGAACAGATCATAGAGAAAGCATTTGAATTAGTTGTTCCCCCTGCCCTTCACGATCACTGTTGTTTGATCGTTCTAGGCTCAGAAGGCCGCGGGGAGCAAATTTTAAAAACCGACCAAGACAATGCCTTGATCATCAAAGACGGTCTCCAGTGGTCTCAGTGCCAAACCATCATGGAAAGTTTTACCCAAACGCTGCTCAAGCTTGGCTACCCACTCTGCCCCGGAAATGTCATGGTAAACAACCCCAAGTGGGTGCACTCTCAAAGCGAATGGAAACAGATCATCAGTGGTTGGATACAGTCCGCCAAACCAGAAACCGCGATGGACTTAGCCATTGTTGCCGATGCTCACGCAGTGGCTGGAAACAAACAACTATTAGATCCGATTACCGAGCATCTCAGTAACCTGATGGAAAACAAAATGCTGGTGCTGCAAGAATTTACCCGACCCGCTTTGCAGTTCTCTATACCGCTGACCCTGTTTGGCAATGTCAAAAAGGACAAAGAAGGGCTAGATATAAAACGCGGTGGGATATTCCCGATTGTCCACGGTATTCGCGCGCTATCGTTAGAACATAGAATTGAAGAGAAAAACACGTTTGACCGAATCAATGCGCTCAACCGAAAAAGAATCTTAGAACCAGAGACCGCTGACAATTTAACGGAAGCTTTGAAGCTTTTCTTTAAACTTCGACTCGCCCAGCAGTTGTCCAATCAGCACTCTCACAATCGAATAGACACCTCTGAGCTAGAGCGTACCGAACGAGATCTGCTCCGTCACAGTCTTCACGTGGTGAAAAAGTTTAAGCAGTTTCTCGGCTATCATTATCAGATAAGGGACTAGCGCATCACTTACGCGATATAGGAAAAACTATGAACTGGTTACGTCGTAAATACTGGTACTACAAATTAAAAGGTTCGCCTTATCAGCCCCTTTTCGCCAAAGTTCAACGCGGGGAGTATGTCTCTCTTGATTGCGAAACTACCAGCCTAGACCCCAATCGCGCCGAGTTGGTTACGATTGCCGCCACCAAAATTATCGATAATCGCATCTTAACCAGTCAGCCGTTTGAAGTTCGCTTAAGAGCCCCTCAATCTCTTGATTCTGGCTCGATTAAAATTCACAAAATCCGCCATAAAGATCTCATAGATGGCATAGATGAAAAGCAAGCATTGATTGAACTTTTAGCCTTTATCGGCAACAGGCCACTGGTTGGTTATCACATCCGTTACGACAAGAAGATCCTCGATCTTGCCTGTCTAAAGCATCTGGGGTTTCCGTTGCCCAACCCGTTGATCGAAGTCAGTCAGATCTATCACGACAAGTTGGAAAAGCATTTACCCAACGCCTACTTCGACTTAAGTCTTGATGCAATCTGTCGCCACCTAGAGCTGCCACTACAAGACAAGCATGATGCTCTACAAGACGCCATCGCGGCCGCCTTAGTTTTTGTTAGATTAACCAAAGGCGACTTGCCGAAATTCCATGTTCCCTATTCACAATAGGATCTGGCTCTCACTTTCACCTTTAACTGACCAGAAACAAGCGAAGTTTCGCTCTCTCATCCTAAAGTCTAATTGTTTAAAACAGTGCAGTGAATGACAGTTATAAGCATATGGAATTTCCTTAGGCGCATTCGGCGCACAAACGGAAACTTGCTGAATTCACAAGGAGAGAAGCAATGAGTGAAGCCCACGTTTATCCGGTAAAAGAAAACATCAAAGCAAAAACACACGCGGATAATGACACTTACCTAGCCATGTATGAGCAATCTGTTAGCAACCCAGAAGCCTTTTGGGGTGAGCACGGGAAGATTGTTGATTGGATCAAGCCATTTACTCAAGTAAAGAGCACCTCTTTTGATACTGGTCATGTCGATATTCGTTGGTTTGAAGACGGTACATTAAACGTGTCGGAAAACTGTATTGACCGTCACCTCGCTGAGCGCGGTGATGAGGTGGCAATCATCTGGGAAGGAGATGACCCAGCCGACGACAAAACTCTTACGTTTAACGAGCTGCACAAAGAAGTGTGTCGTTTTTCTAACGCATTAAAAGAGCAAGGCGTACACAAAGGCGACGTCGTGTGTCTTTATATGCCAATGGTTCCAGAAGCAGCGGTTGCTATGCTGGCATGTACTCGCATCGGTGCTGTACACACCGTGGTATTTGGTGGATTTTCACCAGAAGCGCTCGCTGGCCGTATTATCGACTCAGATGCGAAAGTCGTCATCACTGCCGACGAAGGTGTTCGTGGTGGACGCGCTGTCCCTCTGAAGAAAAACGTGGACGAAGCCCTAACCAACCCTGAAGTGAAAACCATCGATAAAGTTATGGTGCTCAAGCGAACAGGTGGTGATGTTGAGTGGCATTCACATCGCGATGTGTGGTGGCACGAAGCGACAGCCAATGTTTCAGATAACTGCCCACCAGAAGAGATGAAAGCCGAAGACCCACTTTTCATTCTTTACACTTCAGCTCGACAGGCAAACCCAAAGGCGTATTGCACACTACTGGTGGTTACCTAGTCTACGCAACCATGACATTCAAGTACGTCTTTGATTACCAAGAAGGGGAAACCTTCTGGTGTACCGCTGACGTGGGTTGGATTACTGGCCATACTTACTTAATTTACGGACCACTTTCGAATGGCGCCAAAACCATCTTGTTTGAAGGCGTGCCAAACTACCCTAACACTAGCCGTATGAGTGAAGTGGTAGACAAACATCAAGTCAATATACTGTACACCGCACCGACGGCAATTCGCGCTTTGATGGCAAAAGGCAACGAAGCGGTTGAAGGTACGACACGTGATAGCTTGCGTATTATGGGCTCTGTTGGTGAACCAATTAACCCAGAAGCGTGGGAGTGGTATTACAAGACAATAGGAAACGAGAAGTCACCTATTGTTGATACATGGTGGCAAACAGAAACTGGCGGCATCTTGATTACACCACTACCAGGTGCAACCGAGCTAAAACCAGGCTCAGCTACACGCCCATTCTTTGGGGTTCAACCAGCACTGGTTGACAACATGGGTAACGTTATAGACGGCGCAACAGAGGGTAACTTAGTTATCCTAGATTCATGGCCGGGCCAAATGCGTACCGTTTACGGAGACCATGACCGCTTTGAGCAGACTTACTTCTCTACCTTTAAAGGAATGTACTTCACTGGCGATGGTGCAAGACGTGATGAAGACGGCTACTACTGGATCACGGGCCGTGTCGATGACGTGCTCAACGTTTCCGGTCACCGAATGGGGACAGCAGAAATCGAATCGGCACTAGTCGCACATGAGAAAATTGCAGAAGCGGCCATCGTTGGTATTCCTCACGATATTAAAGGGCAAGCTATTTATGCTTACATCACTCTTAATGATGGAGAGATCCCAAGTGCCGAGCTGCACAAAGAAGTGAAGAACTGGGTCCGTAAAGAAATCGGCCCAATTGCCACACCAGATGTGCTGCATTGGACAGACTCTCTACCTAAAACTCGTTCAGGTAAGATTATGCGCCGTATTCTCCGTAAGATTGCAACTGGCGACACCAGTAACCTTGGTGATACGTCAACATTGGCCGATCCTAGCGTCGTTGACAAGCTAATCGCAGAAAACGCTGAACTCGCTTAAATCTTATATTCCCTCTATAAGCTCAAAACCGTCACCTCGCGTGGCGGTTTTTCTTTAACTCCGCTCTGATTTTAACCATGTGAAGTGGAAGGTTAATCCCAATTTTGTTATCTATGTAACAATTATTCGTCATGAACCAAGGTGATTAGACCAGTAAATTGCTGCTAATTGTGGCGAATTGTCTATAATCTTGGTCAATTTAGTAAAATCGGCGAGAATTCTCACCTATAGTTCGTGCCTTTAAGGCAAGAATATAGGATGATTCCAGTTCATAACAATTAACGGGAAGTTATCGACACAATGGCTACAAGTTCACGCATTCTGATTCTAAATGGTCCAAATTTGAACCTTCTTGGTCTAAGAGAGCCGACTCATTACGGTTCGCAAACCCTTGACCAGATTGTTGAAAGCCTTGCCAAACAAGCAAAAAGTGCGAGTGTTGAGTTGGATCATCTACAATCGAATCGCGAATACGAACTGATTGAAGCCATTCACAATGCCCATGGCAACGTTGATTTCATTATTATCAATCCCGCCGCTTTTACTCATACTAGTGTGGCACTGCGCGATGCTTTGTTAGGCGTTGCTATTCCATTTATCGAAGTGCACTTATCGAATGTGCACGCACGAGAACCATTCCGTCACCACTCATACCTGTCAGATAAGGCACAAGGTGTGATTTGCGGATTGGGTGCCCAAGGTTACGATTTCGCTTTGTCTGCTGCGATAAAACAGTTGCAGGCCAAGTAAACACAGACACTCTGCAGTCCTTTGGGGCTGTCTTATTCACAAGATAAAAGAGAAAGAAAAGATGGATATCCGTAAAATTAAGAAGCTTATCGAGTTAGTAGAAGAGTCTGGCATTGCTGAGCTAGAAATTTCTGAAGGTGAAGAGTCGGTACGTATCAGCCGTAACGGGACTGCAGCACCAGCTCCTGTTCAGTATGCAGCGGCACCAGCGCCAGTAGCAGCACCGGCACCAGCGGCGGCACCTGCTCCAGCAGCGGCACCAGTTGCTGAAGCTGAGGCTCCAGTACCAGCGCCAGCGGGTCACCAAGTTCTTTCTCCAATGGTAGGTACTTTCTACCGTGCACCTAGCCCTGACGCGAAATCATTTATCGAAGTAGGTCAATCTGTAACTGCTGGCGAAACACTATGTATCGTTGAAGCGATGAAAATGATGAACCAAATTGAAGCGGACAAATCTGGTGTGGTTACCGCTATCCTAGTTGAAGACGGCCAACCAGTTGAATTCGACCAGCCACTTGTTGTTATCGAATAATAGAGGCCACTTCCTATGCTAGATAAATTAGTCATCGCGAACCGAGGTGAAATCGCACTTCGCATCCTTCGCGCATGTAAAGAGCTAGGGATCAAAACCGTTGCTGTTCACTCAACAGCAGACCGCGATCTAAAACACGTATTACTAGCAGATGAATCTATCTGTATTGGTCCAGCTCGTGGTATCGACAGCTACCTAAACATTCCTCGCATCATTTCTGCTGCAGAGGTAACTGGTGCGGTTGCTATCCACCCAGGTTATGGTTTCCTTTCTGAAAACGCCGACTTTGCCGAGCAAGTAGAGCGCAGTGGTTTTATCTTCGTTGGCCCTAAAGCAGACACTATCCGCATGATGGGCGACAAAGTCTCTGCTATTACGGCGATGAAAAAAGCCGGTGTACCTTGTGTACCAGGTTCTGACGGTCCTTTGGACGACGACGAATCTAAAAACAAAGCGCACGCGAAGCGCATTGGCTACCCAGTAATTATCAAAGCCTCTGGTGGTGGCGGTGGTCGCGGTATGCGTGTGGTACGCAGTGAAGGCGAGTTGGTTGAAGCCATCGCAATGACTCGCGCCGAAGCGAAAGCAGCCTTTAACAACGATATGGTTTACATGGAGAAATTCCTAGAGAACCCTCGTCACGTTGAAGTGCAGGTTATTGCCGACGGTCAAGGCAATGCCATTCACCTTGGTGAACGTGACTGCTCTATGCAGCGTCGTCACCAGAAAGTAGTGGAAGAAGCGCCAGCTCCGGGTATTACTGCGGAAATGCGTAAATACATCGGTGAACGTTGTACACGTGCGTGTATCGAAATTGGTTACCGCGGTGCAGGTACTTTCGAATTCCTATACGAAAACGGTGAGTTCTACTTTATCGAAATGAACACTCGTATTCAGGTAGAACACCCAGTAACAGAAATGGTAACTGGCGTCGATTTAATCAAAGAGCAGCTTCGCGTTGCAGCGGGTCAGCCTCTGTCTTACACGCAAGACGACATCAAGATCAGCGGTCACGCAATCGAATGTCGTATTAACGCGGAAGATCCGGTTAAATTCCTACCTTCTCCAGGTAAAATTGATCGCTTCCATGCTCCAGGTGGTATGGGGATCCGTTGGGAATCTCACATTTACACGGGTTACACAGTACCGCCACATTACGATTCAATGATCGGTAAGCTAATCACTTACGGTGAGAACCGCGATGTTGCTATTGCTCGCATGAAGAATGCTCTAAGTGAAATGATCGTTGAGGGGATTAAGACCAATGTTCCTCTTCAAGAGAGCATTATGAACGACGAAAACTTCCAACACGGTGGTGCTAACATTCACTACCTAGAGAAGAAGCTCGGCCTTCAATAACGCGAACAATTATGTCAAATGCCCACTTCGGTGGGCATTTTTGTTTTTGTCCCTTGAACGAATAATCGACAATATGTCGAAACGCATTGAGTTCTGCTACACTCTGCGCCAACTCAATCCTTATACAGAGCGAATACCATGCCTTGGATTCAAATTAAACTGAACGCGACCAACGAAAACGCCGAACAAATTGGCGATATGCTGATGGAAGATACTGGTGCTTTATCGGTGACTTTTCTCGATGCGCAAGACACACCTGTCTTCGAGCCTTTGCCTGGCGAAACACGTTTGTGGGGCGATACAGATATTCTCGCACTCTATGACGCTGAAGTGGATACAGAAACGACCTTGGCCCAAATCAAAGCCAGTGGCCTGCTGTCAGAGAATTTTGCTTACAAAGTAGAGCAGCTTGAAGACAAAGACTGGGAACGCGAATGGATGGATAACTTCCACCCGATGAAGTTCGGCGAACGTCTGTGGATTTGCCCAAGTTGGAGAGATATTCCTGAGCCAAATGCGGTCAACGTCATGCTCGATCCTGGCTTAGCTTTTGGTACTGGCACTCACCCGACAACAGCTTTGTGTCTAGAGTGGCTAGAAGGTATCGACCTATCAGGAAAAACCGTCATCGATTTTGGTTGTGGCTCTGGTATCCTCGCGATCGCAGCGATCAAACTGGGCGCGGAAAAAGTCATCGGGATCGACATCGATCCACAAGCGTTATTAGCCTCAAAAGACAACGCACAGCGCAACGGTGTTGAAGATCAATTGGAAGTTTACCTTCCTCAAGACCAGCCTGAAAATCTGACAGCGGATGTCGTTGTTGCCAACATTCTGGCAGGTCCACTTCGTGAACTTTCTTCCATTATTAAAGGATTGGTCAAAGAAAATGGACAGCTGGCTATGTCAGGTGTACTCGATACGCAAGCCGAAGATGTTGCAAACTATTATCGTGACGAACTTCACATAGATCCTATTATTGAGCAAAGCGAATGGTGTCGCATATCAGGTCTTAAGCAAGGCTAGATAAGAGTTTCAGCGCCAATTGCCTGAAAAACATGCAAATTCGCAAAACAATTTGTAAATGCTCAAATATTAGTCTTTTCACGAGCCAAAAAAATGCGTAAAATGCGCGCCCTTGCTGGTACAGAACTGTGAAGACGTTTTGAAAATAGGAAACTATCAACTTAAGAACAAATTAATCGTTGCTCCTATGGCTGGAGTTACTGATAGACCGTTCCGAGAGTTGTGCCTGCGCTATGGAGCAGGTATGGCAGTCAGTGAAATGATGTCATCCAATCCAAAGCTATGGAAAACGTCTAAGTCTCAACAGCGCATGGTACACGAAGGCGAATCGGGCATTCGCTCTGTACAGATTGCGGGTTCAGATCCACAGCTTATGGCCGATGCCGCTCAGTTCAGTGTTGAAAACGGTGCTCAAATCATCGATATCAACATGGGTTGCCCGGCAAAAAAAGTGAACAAAAAGCTGGCCGGTAGTGCTCTGCTGAAATATCCGGAGATTATTGAACCAATACTTCGTTCGGTTGTTGATGCGGTTAATGTTCCAGTAACATTAAAAACCCGGACAGGTTGGGATACAGAAAATAAAAACTGTGTCCAGATCGCTAAATTAGCCGAAGACTGCGGCATACAAGCACTAGCACTGCACGGCAGAACAAAAGCTTGTATGTACAAAGGTGAGGCCGAATATGACAGCATCAAAGCGGTTAAAAATGCCATTTCCATACCGGTTATCGCAAATGGTGATATCGATAGCCCGGAAAAGGCTAAATATGTACTGGAGTACACTGGTGCAGACGCTTTGATGATTGGTCGTCCCGCCCAAGGACGTCCTTGGATTTTTGAAGAAATCCATCACTATTTGGAAAACGGCACCACGATGTCCAAACGACCTGTTGAGGAAGTGAAAGATATCATGCTTGGACATGTTCAAGCCCTCCATCAATTTTATGGAGAGTATTTAGGGCCACGTATCGCACGTAAACACGTCGGTTGGTATCTAAAAGAGCATGAGCAAGCCAGTGAGTTTCGCCGTACCTTCAACGCGATTGACGCAGCAGAGCTGCAACTCGAAGCGTTAGAGGGTTATTTTGAAAACGTTGCAAATAATTAAGAGAAGAGCTAGACCGAATATGTTCGAACAAAATCTGACTTCAGAAGCGTTAACAGTAACAACCGTAACTTCACAAGACCAAATCACGCAAAAGCCATTGCGCGACTCTGTTAAGGCATCTCTTAAAAACTACTTGGCTCAATTAAACGGCCAAGAAGTCACTGAGCTATATGAATTAGTTCTAGCTGAAGTTGAACAGCCACTACTAGACACCATCATGCAGTACACTCGCGGTAACCAAACTCGCGCAGCAACTATGATGGGTATCAACCGCGGTACTCTTCGCAAGAAACTTAAGAAATACGGCATGAACTAGAGGTTTATAGCTAACACACTGATATTAAAAAGGCTTTTCCTTATTGGTTGAGCCTTTTTTTATTTCAAACCCACAAATAAACCCACTTTCATGGTGTGAGTCCAGTTTCTAGCATTAGAAATAATCTTGCTAGCCTGTCTGTTTTGATAACCCTCTCTTTTTAAAATAAGCATTTGCTAATACAAAGGGTTTCAGCCCCTATTGAGTGCCAGTAAGAATCATTATGAAACCATTAATTGTACAGTGTTTTATTATTATTATGGTTTCTGAGAGCTAACGATAAACAGGCGGGCTAGAGTAACTATGCGGCTATACCTGCGAACCTGCCTTACCTGCGAAAAATAAAAAAATTATAAGTGATTAGTTATTTTGTGGATTTGGTTATAAGGGATTGGTATAATAAACAGGCAATCCGGCATGGTTGCACTTTCATCTAAATGCAAAAGTCCCGAGCAACTCCGTAGGCTTGGGCTTTTTTTGCCTGTCATTTGAGTAGCCTTAAGGCTGCTTTCCTCATCTCTCGATAATCTTGCAGTAATTGAAAGTATGGATCTTTTCTTGGGATGCCTACGGGGTCAATTAGTGTGTGCCTTGCAAGCCATCGCCTGGGTTTTGTTGTGTTGTCATCATCTGCGACTGCTCGCGCTAACTGGTCCAGCTCGTGGGTGAGAAGATATGATGCCATAGCTACCCCTCTAAAAGTTTTTTGTAACCCTCGGTTGCCTGTTTAAGCTCTGCTGGCGATAACTTCGGCGCTTTCTTCTTGGGTGCTGGAGTCGTTACCATTGCCCTGTAAATACAAGCTGCCTCATCAGGTGAAGCCCCCTCTGGTACTAGCCATATCTCACTGATACCAGACTCATTCTGTTTCGACTCCAGTTTGGCTAGACGTCTATCAAATGCTTTCATTATCTTTACTCCGCTTGAGATGAAACCGCCACAAGTGACGGCTTCAGTTGTGCTTACTTTTTCGCATAGAATTTAGCGTCTGCTTTCTGCTGAACAGTCAAACCACTAACTAAATCTTTGCACTTCTCTGGTTTTTTACTGCCGTAAAACTGGCTATCTGCCCGCGCTTGAACGTTGTGGCTTTCCACATGCTTTTGATAAGCTTCGCGCCCTGCCTGATCTGTTCTCATCACCATGCGTAAATCCCCGTCTTGAATGAATCGTCTACTTTCTTAGCTTTGTAGTATTCGCCTCGTTCAGTGCGGATGACTACATCAATACCTTTACCAAATAGACCTTGAATTGTTCTTCACGGCGTGGACTAAACATTGATTCGCTACAAGTCTGGATTTGATAGTTGATCGGTTTAACCTTCTCTTGACCGTTAGCTGGAACGTTGAACCCGTAGAAGTCCACATCGTTCGATGTAGTGTTGACGATGATCACTTCATCCATGCTGCCTAATGCTGGCGCTTTCTTTAAGTTACATTTGGCGATAAGTGAAGAGTTGTCAGCATTAAGCCGCTTTAGTTCGTCTGCTGCTTGCAGTACCTCTCGCTCTGCAATCAATGGTGCAACTACAGAACAACTTAAAAACGCCTCTAACTCGCTAATGCGCGCCTGTTTGGTGTTGCTGAAGGCTTTGGATTGGAGTCCTAAACGTTGGGCGTCTGTGACGCTTGCATTCCCTGTCATGCGTAGACCTCCATCAATCTTTTGTTTTTCGTCATTAGTTGCCACATGTCGCCAGAATGCTAGACCATTGATAGCACCCAAACCGCCTTGCTGCTCACTGATGAATAGCTTGCCAACTTCGGTATGTTTGAGTGATGCAAGAAATCCACGAATAGCAATGATGTTTGATTTGAAAACATCCAGTTGAGAGTGCTCGAAAATCTGTTTTGATGCCTGTTCGTCTAGCGCCTTAGTTTGTGCGCTGTCGTGCTTACTCTGCTCTGCTTTGAGTTTTGCCAGTTCATCGTAAGGGAATGCCTCAAAAGCCTGTTTAACGGCATCTAATAGCGTCGATTCAGCCAAAGTCAGGCTAGCTGATAGTTCGTTAACTTGTTGCTGTGCTGCGTCCATTGCTTTGATTGCTTCATTGAATTTTTGCATGGTTGTTAGTCCTCGTTTTGGTTTTCTTCCAGTGCTGCGATCCGTTCTTCCAACTCCGCAACTTGTTTGATTTTTGCCTGTAAATATTCAGCATCGAGTGAGTCTGGAGGGGTTTGCGCTTTCAGTGGAGCGAATGTCCTATCTATGACCATTCTCACCGCTTGAACTTCGCCAGCGTCTAATAACTCTTCCAGCTTCTTTAATGCCTTTTCAGTTAGCTCTTTGGGTAAAGGTGTGCGCTTTCGTCCTGCGCCCTCGCGTTTACCGCCCCAACCGTTCGCCATGTTTTGCCCCTTTGAAATAACTTGATTCTTCAAGTGTATCCATTGGAGATCTGAGTAAATAGATGCTTTGAGTGAATGAGATATAAGAGGTTAAAAGTAGACTTATTTTTGAGAGGTGAATTGTTTAGAATGGGTTTAATTGTGGGTTTATAGTTGTTAATTCTCTAGAATTAATTGTTACAGCCCTTACTCTGCTAGCCTGACTAAGTGTGTGTTAATTCATGCTTACTTAACTGACATAAAAAACCGCCCTTTCGAGCGGTCTATATTTGCTTAGTTTCGATAGTCGGGATGAACCCAAAACTGTACTGTTGGTCTACCTCTTCCACTTGCTGGAGGTACAGACACTTCATTAATAAAGCCGCGCTTCACTAGCTCGTTTAATGCTTCTTCCCTAGTCTCTTTGCTTGTTAACCCTTTCCAATCTTTCTGGCTCAATACATGGCGTGTAAACATCGGTGATATTTGAGGCAATCTATCAAGCAAGGTTTTAGCTGGTGCTAGTGCCTTTTCAGCATCAAAGTAAGTCATGATTCTATTAGCGTGACTCTCTAGATACTCCATCCATTTGATAGCTCTCTCTAAGTGCTGAATTGCTATCACTGCGCTTGGTTCTGGTTCTTCCCCTACTAGCGTAGATCCTGCCTCTTCTATCAGGTGAAACACCAAGGCTAACTTTGCGCATAAAGCATCATACTTACCGATCATGCTCTGCCATTGTGCTGTTGATGTGTTCTTACGATGAACCAAATTTTTAGCCCACGATTCCCATAAGTTCTGAGCATCATTATCAAACTTACAGATTAGCGGTAACTCACGTTCACCAAGATAGGCTAGTGCGTCAAAGGTGCTCTTGGCTGTCATTTCTGCCATTACATCAGGTGCTTTATCAACGTATTCCATCCCACTGAAATCTGGATAAACCATTATTTGCATGATGCGCTCTAATAGCCCGTCATCGCCAGTACCGTTAGCTTTACCAGTTAGCAATGGTGTTAGCTTCGCTGGCTGAATACCTCCCATTACTGAGAGAATCACGCGCTCAAGTTCAATGTTCTTACGGGTTACACGCTCTTGAGAGTAAGAGCCTGAACCGTTGAAGCCTTCTAGATAAAAACCTCTTTCATGCTGCCTGTCTGCTCGCTCCATGTTGGCAAGCCATGACGAAAGTTCATCACGAAACATCAATGCGCCAAGTGGGTTAGCTTCCAGTCGAATAGCTAGAGCCTCACTGGTTGAATCATTAATCATTACCTTTCGGATCTTTGGTGGCTTTGGCTGGCTACTTCTAGCCTGTCTTTGTATCTGTAACGCTTCTTGCTTGTTGCCTGCTGCCAGTGCTTCCTTGGCTTTATCCTTTGCCTTGTCTGCTTCTTCCTCTGATAGCTGTAGCTCTAGCTCATACAGATCCACCTTTTCAGCGTTTAGCTTATCAATGACACTTTTTTGAGAGTGCTCCAATAGCTTACGCCCACAGTTTAAAGACGGGGTTTTCTTTGTACTTGGTTGACCTACCGCACCGCCCCACATTGTAGGAACTATTCGCCAACCTGTATCAAGTCGCTTTGGTTGAATCTCAGCACTTCCACCAATAAGAGCACCGGCACAAATGATCACGCTAATAGCTGCAAAGTCTGTTGGTGCTTTATCCATGCGATAACTGTAATCAGTCACATAGTTACGAACCTGCTCGGGTAGTAGCTCTGGGCAAAACTTAGCAACTGGATTTAGCTCAGAAACTAACGGCTCTGGCTGTCTCCACTCATCGGTGCTGTCTTCTTTATCTAGGTTTTTAAACTCTTGGTTTGCTGCTTGAATAGCTATAGCTTGGTTACTCTCGACGTGTGCTTTCTGGTTGTGCTGCGTAATACTTAGCCCGTCTTGGTTCTTTAGGTCGTTACCTACTTGGATTAAAGCCGCTTCTCTATTTCCTGAGTGCTCATGTAAGCAATAGAAATCAAACTTATCATGACTGAATCCGTCACTTAGTGGGTCACTCCCATGACTACTGATATAACGCCCGTTCACATCATCACGATAAGAGATCAACACGCCAGCTAACCCACTAGTGCTATCAGGGTGCAACCACTTCTTACCGCGCTTTTTATACCCCTGACCGCTAAGTAAATCACTCCAATCGTTCACCTGGTTAAATGTGGTAATAGGTGATATTTGTCCACCAGCTAGGCTAATAGGGCTCTGCTTTGCAGGCTTTACCTTTGCGGCTTGCTCTTCTGCTTCCCTTGCTTGCTCTTGAGATAACAAAGCTGCTTGTTCTGCAAAGTAGCTATTAAACACATCTAGAGGCTGTTTTGATTCCACCGTGTACTGGTAACACTCTTTATTGAATACAGATAAAGCAGGTAAGTAACTGATCTGCTGGCTTCGGCTAGTACAGTCATCACCATTAAGAGAAACAACCAATGTGGCTTGTAATGCTTGCCAGTGATCGAGGTCTACTGGTTGAGAGATAGGAACAACAACACGCCAACGCTTATCATCTGGCTTGCTGCTCATTGTTGAGTAAATAAGATAGCTGTCGATGCCGTTTAGCTCTAGATCACCTTCAATAGCGTTAATCTCGCTGTTTCCATCATCAATATCAGCAACTAACATTGTGTAATTTGAGTGACTTTCTAAGTCGTTTTTTCTCTTTGATGTACCAATGTCACTAGGTAAGAACCAAGGGCAATGAGCTTTAGCCTGTCTTAGTTTTTGGTTCTCGTCTGGTTGATACTTTGTTAGGTCTACAGGGTTTCTAATTGCTTGCTCTAAGTCAGTGAGACTAATTAGAGAAAAGCCGTTTGTTTGATTGTGGTCGCGTCCAGTCGTTAACACTTTTTGAGCGCAATCCTGAACCACCGCTACAGAAATAGTCTCTGTCATGGTATAAACTCTCTTTGATGATGGTTGTTGGTGTCTGTCGCCAAACTTCTACCAACAACCTGATTTACTTATAGAGCCTGACGCATTGCGTTGGGCTTTTTCTCTTCTGGATGTATATAGTTAACTATTAATGAACTAACATCATAAATTAACTGACTGTTATTTAAGTGGTTACTCAAGATAACAACTAAAAACTTTTTCCTTGAACCCACCTTTAAACCCTCTTTGCGTCCATTGCCTCGAACTCACCGCACTTTATACAACCGCCATAAAACAGATCATCAGCTAACTGCTCATATCCACAACGAGAGCAATTATCTAACTCTGGAGTTTTGAGGCTCTTACGATTTACAGCTTTAGCTCGTCTTAATGTCCAGTCCAGCCCGTAGCGTCCAATCGAACGCTGCAAGTCTTTCTCTGTTCGCTTTTCTTGCTCTGCTGCCAGTTCTCGCTTGATTCGCTTTCGCTGAGCCTCACGATTGTTAAGCAAGTCCTCTAGGTCATTGAGTGAAATCAAATGAGCCTTTCGCTGACCTTTGCCCGTTAGCACTGAACTGATCGGCATTAAGTGATCAAGCTTCAAGCTGCTAATCAAAGCATCCTCTTTATCTAACTGCTTAGTTGCTGTTTCTCGCCCTGCTGGCTCTGTTGTTTCCCCGTTCATCAAGTCGATAAGAATGGCTAGTTTATCCATTGGGATATTTCGCACTTCTTGCCACAACTCAGAATGGTTACTCATTAGGGTTTCAATTGAATACTTCATAATTAAGCCCCCTGATTGGCATCTAGCCACGCTTCAAAATCGGACGGCTTCCAGCCAATAGTGCGACCATTAACCTTTACTGGATGAGGGAATCGACCATCTTTCACCATTCGCCAAATCGTGCGGTAGTTGCGTGAAATTAACTGCTCCATTTCTGAGTAAGTGATTAACTTTAAACTGGCTTTTTGAACTTCTGTCATATCGAGACTCCTTCTTGTTTATCTCTGTATGTACCTTATCAACTCGCAATATTCGCCATAAGTACAGATAAACCAGTAAGTCGTTTGTACTATTTTTTGGTGCGTCCATATGTTTGCTTAAAAATCTCCTCAAGTTTCTTTATGTTCTGCTTCTCTGGTAACTCCAAATTCCACTTAAAATAGTTATAAAGAGATCTTTTTAAATGGCTTTCATCAGTTGGATCGCATACTTCTTGTTCCCTAGTGCTTTCTAGTACAGCTTTCCATGTTTCCCCCTCACATCTACGCTTCATAGCTTCCCACTGCCAGCTAGTCGTATAGTGCCTTCCACGATCTTCAAGCTCATTCAGTTTTTTACACTCACGATAAAAGTTTTTTTCACGCTCGAACGGATCTCCTCCAGACATATATAAACTAAGAGTGTTAGCAATAATCCTCTCCTCATCAGTCTCCGCTTTATCTATCCAGTGCTGACAAACACCTCTAAGCCTTGCTAAATCGCAACTCTCACTAGCCCTAACGCTTTTCTTCATTGAAGTAGCTTATTCTCCCAGCCTTCTCCCCACAACCTTTTGAGATATTGAACTTCTTGCTGCTGCTCTTCTTCATATGGATCTATCATCGAATACCCACCACGTTTAGTTGTTGTTGACTGTTTTCTAACTTCGCTTGCCATAGCTCTAACGCTACTCGCTTTTGTTCTAGGTACTGCGCTCGGTTGTAAATGCCAGCTACGCCTTTGATTGAATGCCCGAGCAACTGCTCAATAATGTGCGGCTCAATACCTGAGTCATTTAGGTGAGTTGCAAACGTTCGTCTTAGATCGTGCAACCTCCACTCTTCGATATGACCTAGTTTCTTAGGTAGGCTTGCAGCCCATGCGCTAACTGTCGGGGCTTGCTTTAGCTCCCCAAGCAAATAACCATCTTCTGACTGCTCAATGAGGCTGACTAAGTAGCTTTTTAATGACTCTGGAATCGGTCGAACTATCTCCTGACCGTTTTTTGAGTGTGATTTCGGGCAAGTCCAAACCATGCTTTCAAGATCCCATTCAGAAACCTTGCTTAGCCTGACTTCTTGGGTTCTAGCTCCAAAACAGATAAGTAACTTAACTAACTGCCTGTAGTACCAATTGCCTTTCATGTTATTAGTCCACTGCCAAACGTCTAACGTCTCATCAAGGGATAGAACTCTGTCTTTTTTCCCCTGCTTTTCTCCTGCATCTGTTACGGTTAAATCGTCCAGCGCGTGACTGGTACAGAAATGACGTTTGCGGCAATAGATAAGTGCCTGTTTGACGTTCCCAAAAATATAACCTGCTGCCACTGGTGCGGCTCTATGGTGCTTACCTTTTTTAATGTCATCAAAAAGCCCTACCCATAAGCGAGTTGTAACCTCTTCGACTGGTAGGTCTCCAATAAATGGAAAGATATGCTTTTCAAACTGTGCAAGATGCTTGTCTGCGTTGCTTCTCTTTTGCCTAGCAAAGTCATCAATCCAATAACTTAAGGCTTGTCGAACCGTAACCGCCTCACGGAATGAACTCTTATTCAGTTCAATCTCTGTTCTAGGGTTTCGACCTTGATCAAGCCACGCCCGGCACTCACCCGCTTTTGCTCTAGCTTCTGCCAGTGTCATGCCACCAGCTTTACCCGTGAACTGTCCAAGTGTTGCGGTCTGGGGCTTCTGGTTGTATCGGTAGCGATAGATAAAAGAGACCTTTCCAGAACTTCTAACCAATACGGCTAGCCCGTCTCGGTCTGCTACTTTCTTTGGTGTTTTGGAGTCATGCCCCTTTAGGAATGACCTTAGTTTTGAGTCTGTCAGTGCCATAATTTTCTTTTCCGCAGGTAGCGCAGGTTCGCAGGTCGGGGGGGTATCCCCTAAAAACTCACTGTGTGGGTTCAAATTACAGACAAACCCACTAATAAACCCACATTTTAACTTCTACCTGATAGGATAAAGCGAGATATAAGCAGACACAATTGAAATGTAAACCCTTATAGAAAAAGGTTTAATGATAGATAAGAAAAGATAATGCGAAACAAAATGAGTCAGTAAAGCAGTTAATACGGCATGAACTAAGAAAAAGTTCTGACCCTTTTCGTTCCAAACAGCCCGTTAGATTTCTAACGGGCTGTTTCTTTATCACCCCACCTCTCCGCACCACTCTTTTCATATCGTCGTCAGCCCAGTCATTCAGCAGGTACTCAATTATTCTGTGCAAATTTTCACGTCTGCTCTGATTTTCTCCAAAAAGACATCTAATAACTAAGCCTTGTTACCCGCTTTTGATTAAGATAATGCAAGTAATTACATAGTGTGTTTGACACTGATCTCCTCTCGCCTTTCGTCGCATATACGAGGTAAGTCATCCTTTGTTACATTAGGCTTGAGCAATTCTTACTACAACAATCACATTAACTGTACCAAGGAGTCTTTATGGAACGGTTTAGCTTGCGAAGGATCAATATCAGGCAACGCTTATTTCTGCTTACACTGATTGTCACTACATTACTGCTTATTCCCACTGGGTCACTATTGCTGAACTACCAGTCAGACCTTATGGAAGCTAAGCAGGTTAAAACTCGTCACTTAGTAGAAACCGCTTATTCGGTTATCGAACACTACCACCAGCTTGAGCAAGATGGCGCACTGTCAACAGAGCAAGCCAAACAACAGGCTCAACTCGCCGTATCTAAGCTCCGCTATGAAGAGGCTGACTACTTCTGGATCAATGATTCACAACCAGCAATGATCATGCATCCGTTTAAGCCCCAACTTAATGGTAAAGATCTATCAGGTGTGACTGATCCACAGGGCAAGGCCTTGTTTGTTGAGATGGTCAAGGTAGTCAAAGCCCAAGGTGAAGGCATCGTTGATTATATGTGGCCAAAACCCGGTTCAGAAGTTGATGTGGCGAAAATTTCCTTTGTAAAAGAATTTACACCTTGGGGTTGGATTGTTGGTTCGGGTGTCTATGTCGACGACGTTAATGCTCTCATTTGGGAGCGCGTACAGTCCTCACTAATTTTAGTGTCGCTTGCCTTGGTCTTAATGCTGATCGTCGCGGGTATCATTGGTAAAAGCATTACTCAGCCGTGTTCTGAAACACAGAAGGCCATGGAAGAAATTGCTAGAGGTGACGGCGATCTTACAAGGCAACTTCCCGTAAATGGCAATGACGAACTGGCCCACATTGCCCAAGCCTTTAATGAATTTACCGCCAAGATTCGCCACATTGTTGTCGACCTATCGCCTATCACTCGCAAAGTGACTAACTCGGCTGTTGAACTAAACCAAGTGGCTCATCAGTCTTCGCAAAAAGCTCTGGATCAAAAGTCTTCAGTTGAAAATCTCTCTTCTGCAATGGAACAGCTTCACGCAAGTAACGTGGCGGTATCTAATTCCGCGCAAGAGGCAGCAGAAGCAGCTAAGCTGGCAAATCAGAATACGCAAAGTAGTAGTCAGGTTATTCACAAAGCATCCAGAAAAATGGAAGACCTTTCAGAGACGGTATCACGCACAGAAGACAATGTTCAAAAGCTAGCGGATGAAACAGAGAAAGTCAGTGCCGTACTCGAAGTGATTAGAGGCGTTGCTGAGCAAACCAACCTTCTAGCACTGAATGCAGCCATAGAAGCGGCTCGTGCTGGGGAGCAAGGACGCGGGTTCGCTGTGGTAGCAGATGAAGTGCGTACTCTGGCCACTCGTACCAGCAGCAGCACCGACGAAATCGCTCAAATTATAGATAGCTTGCAAGAGCGTGCGAAACACGTGTGCCGCTCTATGGAAGAGACTCAAACTCAGTCACAAGAGACGCTAAAGCACGCCAGTGAGGCTGAGAGAACATTGGCAGAGGTTGATAACCAAATTGCCACTATCGTTGAGCTAAATAGTCATATCGCTACATCAAGTGAAGAGCAGACCAGTGCCACTGATGATATGAGCCATGAATTAGTCAGTTTGTCAGATCACAGTGATCAGGCCGCAGCTCAAGCCAATCAAGTGGCAAGCGCAAGTGAACAGTTAAAAGAAGGGGGAGAGCAACTCGAATCCAACTTTGCCATGTTTAAAGTGTAAACTTCTCATCGGCTTCCCTCTGCCTTTAATCGCATCGGAGGGAAGCCTATTCTAAAGCCGCTAATATTGAGCAGTGACTTGCATCGTCGTTATCATGCCCGCAACACGCATCGTTAATTCGTTTTAACGCGTTGCGAATCTGAGTTAGCTCATTGATTTTACTGTCGATAAGCTTGAGTTTAGCACTGGTTATTGCTTTAACTTCAGCGCAACTGTGTTCCGTGGCTTCTAAGCGTATCTCTAGTAACTCTTTGATCTCTTCCAAGCTCAACCCTAAATCTTTAGCTTTAAGAATAAAGGTTACTTCCTTTATCGCCTGTTCATCGTAAAAACGGTAACCTGATTCACTGCGATTTGCAGGTTTAATCAGAGCATTTTTTTCGTAAAACCTCAGTGTGTCAGTGGTAACGCCACACTTTTTCGCCAACTCTCCGATTCGGTACATAAGTTTCTCTATTAACTATCTCGTTACTTTTTCAGTTAAAACTATCGAACTTTGCAAATATTTTTGCGATGCCAAACGATTGCGCGAGCTTTTTTGTAATAAATTGGTTAGAATACGCGCCATCAAAATTCACTGGCTAGTCAGTCTAGTTTGCCACCGAAAAAGGTCTTTGCCAAAACTGAGCGTGCACTGCAATCTAATCCCTGTCACACACTCCATTTTGGCAAATATCTTTACTTTAACTTCATGAATTTGAGGAAAACGGAAGCATGAATAACGCTCGTCCAATTCGTCGCGCTTTAATCAGCGTATCAGACAAAACTGGTATTGTAGAGTTTGCCACCGCTCTTGCTGAGCGTGGTGTTGATATTCTTTCTACTGGCGGTACCGCTCGCCTACTTGCTGAGCAAGGTCTGAAAGTAACAGAAGTCTCTGATTACACGGGTTTCCCAGAAATGATGGATGGCCGCGTTAAGACACTACATCCAAAAGTTCACGGTGGTGTACTCGGTCGCCGCGGCAAGATGATGCCATTATGGAAGAGCACGGTATTAACCCAATCGATATGGTTGTGGTAAACCTATACCCGTTCGCTCAGACCGTTGCCAAAGAAGATTGCACCTTAGAAGACGCTGTTGAGAACATTGACATTGGCGGTCCAACAATGGTTCGTTCAGCGGCGAAAAACCACAAAGATGTCACCATTGTTGTAAACGCATACGATTACGACCGCGTTATTGCTGAGATGGACAACAATGATAAGTCTCTTACTCATAAAACGCGCTTTGACCTAGCAATCGCTGCATTCGAACACACTGCGGCATACGACGGTATGATTGCCAACTACTTCGGTACTATGGTTCCATCTTACGGTGAGAACAAAGAAGGTGACGAAGAGTCCAAGTTCCCTCGTACTTTCAATCAACAATTCGAGAAGAAGCAGGACATGCGCTATGGTGAGAACAGCCACCAAGCTGCGGCATTCTACGTAGAAAGTAACCCAGAAGAAGCGTCTGTTTCAACAGCTCGTCAGATCCAAGGTAAAGCCCTTTCTTACAACAACATCGCAGACACTGACGCTGCACTAGAGTGTGTGAAAGAGTTTGATGAGCCGGCATGTGTCATTGTAAAACACGCTAACCCATGTGGTGTCGCACTAGGTAAAGATATCCTAGAAGCATACAACCGCGCTTACCAAACGGATCCAACGTCTGCGTTCGGTGGCATCATCGCATTCAACCAAGAGCTTGACGCTGACACCGCAAGTGCCATCGTTGAACGTCAATTCGTTGAAGTGATCATTGCGCCTAAAGTTTCGGCTCAAGCGGCAGAAGTCGTTGCAGCGAAAAAGAACGTTCGTCTGCTTGAATGCGGTGAATGGGCATCGAAAACAACTGGTTTTGACGTGAAACGCGTTAACGGCGGTTTACTGGTTCAAGACCGTGACCAAGGTATGGTAACGCTTGACGATCTAAAAGTGGTTTCTAAGCGCCAACCTACCGAGGAAGAGCTTAAAGACGCTCTATTCTGCTGGAAAGTAGCCAAGTTCGTTAAGTCCAATGCGATTGTATACGCAAAAGGCGATATGACGATTGGTGTTGGTGCAGGCCAGATGAGCCGAGTTTACTCTGCCAAGATCGCTGGTATTAAAGCCGCTGACGAAGGTCTTGAAGTTGCAGGCAGCGTAATGGCCTCTGACGCTTTCTTCCCATTCCGCGACGGTATCGATGCAGCCGCAGAAGCGGGTATCAAGTGTGTTATCCAACCAGGTGGTTCAATGCGTGATGACGAAGTTATTGCTGCTGCAGACGAACACGGTATGGCGATGATCTTCACTGGCATGCGCCACTTCCGCCACTAAGTTTTGATTAGGGTGCTGCGGCACCCTTTAATGACAGATTTAAGGAACTCACAATGCAAGTTTTAGTAATTGGCTCAGGTGGCCGTGAACATGCTTTGGCATGGAAAGTAGCTCAGAACCCAGAAGTTACTACCGTATTTGTTGCACCCGGTAATGCTGGTACAGCACTAGAGCCTAAACTTGAAAACGTTGCTATCGGTGTCGAAGACATTGAAGCTCTAGTCGCATTTGCTAAAGAAAAAGCAATTGAACTCACCATCGTAGGCCCTGAAGCCCCACTTGTTATTGGTGTTGTTGATGCATTCCGCGATGCTGGCCTTCCAATCTTTGGTCCTACTCAGGCGGCAGCGCAACTAGAAGGCTCTAAAGCGTTTACCAAGGACTTCCTTGCTCGCCACCAGATCCCTACCGCAGCGTACGCAAATTTCACTGAAATTGAACCCGCGCTCGCTTATGTTCGTGAACAGGGTGCACCAATTGTGGTTAAAGCCGATGGTCTTGCCGCGGGTAAAGGCGTTATCGTCGCAATGACGCTTCAAGAAGCGGAAGATGCCATTAAAGACATGCTAGCAGGCAATGCGTTTGGCGAAGCTGGTAGCCGCGTGGTTATCGAAGAGTTTCTCGACGGCGAGGAGGCGAGCTTTATCGTAATGGTTGATGGCGAAAACGTTCTGCCAATGGCAACTAGCCAAGACCATAAGCGCGTAGGTGACAAAGATACAGGTCCTAATACTGGAGGCATGGGCGCATACTCACCAGCGCCAGTTGTAACTCAAGAGATCCACAACCGCATTATGGACGAAGTGATTTACCCAACCGTACGCGGCATGGCTTCAGAAGGTAACTCTTATACTGGTTTCTTGTATGCGGGTCTAATGATCGATAGTGACGGCACGCCAAAAGTCATCGAATACAACTGCCGCTTTGGTGATCCAGAAACGCAGCCTATCATGATGCGTATGCAGTCCGACCTTGTTGAACTTTGCCTTGCAGCAATCGATGAAAAGCTTGACCAAGTTGAATCTAAGTGGGATCCACGTGCATCTATTGGTATTGTATTAGCGGCAGGTGGTTACCCAGCGGCATACGACAAAGGTGACGTTATTTCTGGTCTTCCTCAGAGTGAAGTGGAAGGTGAAAAAGTGTTCCACGCTGGTACTGATAACAAAGATGGCAACGTAGTGACCAATGGTGGTCGTGTACTTTGCGCTACTGCGCTAGGGAACAGTGTTTCTGAAGCCCAGAAACGTGCATACGAACTTGCAAAGCAAATTAGCTGGAATGGTTCATTTTATCGCACTGACATCGGTTACAGAGCGATAGAGCGCGAGCAGCAGTCTTAATCTCATGGATTGAAGAAAACATAGTAAAAAGGTGCCTTAGGCACCTTTTTTATTTTTCAATTAGTTGAGCTCTTTCTATACAAGAGTGATCATCTTCAGCCAACATCAATAACTCTTCGACCACAACCTTGCTGCCTCGCGTACTGCCTAAAAACGCAACATAGCTATCAATCGACGCCAAACGGTTAATCACAAAACTCGGTAAGGCGTGATTAAATTCGACAGAGGTATAAGTTCGTCCTGAACAGGTCTCAAACTCAGTGCCATCCCAATAGCCCTGTATTAGGTCTACACCTTTGGAGTTTTGATCCTTTGCCTGTATAACCAGTGAGCTGGCTTCTTGTTGATACCTCAATAGCTGCTCCTCGTTTAAAGGGCGAACTTTGTCATCGAGGCGATACTGCTGATAAATGGCTTGACCATCTTTGTTAAAGCGAACATGGACGCGATACGGAATTAATCCGTTACTATCACTCAACTGTTCACCTTCACGAATAACCTCTCTCACTTGGTTTTCTACCCAGCGATACTCACTTTGATACCAGCCATAATCACCTGACGAAACATAGTCAGATCCTGAAACTGGAAACCCTAGTTTTTCGGTATACCAATAGAAACTCGTCGCGTCACCCATATTTTGGCCGCCAGAATATTGTGTAAATTGCTCTAAATTCTGCGGTGGTGTGGATGAGGAACACCCAACAAGTAAAGAAATGATTAGTGAAGGAAGTAGGAGTTTTTTCATCTGCATTAAGACTACGCCAAGAACTTGTTTGCCCTTGGCGTAGTATAGATTATTTCACTGCGTCTTTCAGAGCTTTACCAGCTACGAATGCAGGAACGTTAGCCGCAGCGATTTGGATCTCTGCACCCGTTTTAGGGTTACGGCCAGTGCGAGCTGCACGGTGGTTTACTTTGAATGTACCAAAACCAATTAGTTGAACTTGGTCACCCTCTTTAAGTGCATCAGATACACCTCCAAGAGTTGCTTCAAGAGCAGCTTTAGCTTGTGCTTTAGATAGGTCTGCTTTTTCTGCGATAAAGTCGATTAATTGGGTCTTGTTCATGTAGGTTTCCCTTCTCATAGGTTATCGAATTCAACTCACTCTAATCCATAAAGACCCTATCTGGCAAAGGTTTGTCGCCGATCTTTGGCTCTCCTGACGTACTTTTAACCATAATATGAGCATTAACTCACAATTTGTTACTCTGCGAATAGTCATTTAAACTTGTTTTTCAGGTTAGAAAGCCCTATTTATACTCTGCCGAGGCTGCGAAAAGCCTGATATTGCGCGCTAGAAATCGGCTACAAAGTACCCAAAACAAAGGATGCACAGGTTTATGTAGAGAGTCTATTTCCACTTTCTTCATCAGCATTTTGCTTTGAGGTATGGTTTTTTTATAGGACAAATATGTTACTGCTAACTCTGTACGTCTCCATTGCCATAGGCGTATCTTTTATCTGTTCCGTGTTAGAAGCCGTGCTTCTGAGTATCACACCCAGTTTTATTGCTCAATTGCGTCAAAAAGAGCACCCAGCAGCCGATAGACTGAAACACTTAAAGTCTGATATCGATAGACCACTGGCGTCTATTCTTACTCTAAACACAATCGCTCATACCATAGGTGCAGCTAGTGCTGGTGCTCAAGCCGCTGTTGTGTTTGGCAGCCAATGGTTAGGCGTTTTCTCCGCAGTATTAACTCTGGGCATTCTAGTGCTTTCAGAAATCGTCCCAAAAACGATAGGCGCAACATACTGGCGTCAGTTGGCACCTGCAACTGCGGTCACTTTGCGCTGGATGGTCTGGGCTCTTACTCCTTTCGTCTGGTTCTCAGAACAGATTACGAAACGTCTAGCACGTGGGCACGAAGCCCCCAAAATGCGTGATGAGCTATCCGCGATGGCGATGCTAGCCAAAGAGAGCGGAGAGTTTGCAGATGGTGAATCTAAACTATTAAACAACTTACTTGGTATTCAAGCGGTACCTGTTACGCAGGTAATGACTCCTAGACCCGTTGTTTTCCGTGTAGATGCAGAAATGACGATCAACCAGTTCTTAGAAGAGCACAAAGATTCGCCTTTCTCTCGACCACTGGTATATAGCCAATCAACCGATAACATTATCGGGTTCGTCCATAGATTGGAGCTGTTTAAACTTCAGCAAGGCGGTTGTGGAGAGAAGCAACTTGGCGCGGTCATGAGACCCGTACACGTCATTCTAAACACGCTACCGCTACCAAAAGCTTTTGACCAGATGATGGCAAATAGGCTGCAACTCGCTATGGTGGTAGATGAGTACGGCACTATACAAGGTATTCTGACCCTTGAAGATATATTCGAACATCTATTGGGTGAAGAAATTGTCGATGAGGCAGATAAGACAACCGATATGCAAGAGCTCGCTTTTGAACGCTGGGAACGCTGGAAGAAGCAACACGGTGTCATTGAAAACCGAGACGAAGAATAGCAAAAGGGAGCTCATGCTCCCTTTTTTATGCTTCTAAACCAATGTTACTAATACCCTGATCACGTAGTTCAGCACGCAGATCTTTTATCAACTCAACGTCTCTTTCAGTGCAGTCTTTTAGCGGACGGAAAATAGCCCATTGTACATCCCACTCCGCACAAACAGATTCCACTTCTTTCTGGTTCTGGTTAGTTACCTCTTCCCCAGTTTGTGCTTCTTCTAACTGAGCGACCGTTTGTACTGATTGCTGACTAACTTTGAGCATGCTCTCTTGAAGGTTATCTCTATCCAATAAGCCATGTAGTAATTCAGACAAAGCCACGCATGCATCAATAGCAGGGTAGACACCGTAAAAATCAAACTCTTCAGCCACCGGAATCAACTCTTCGAGCTTTTCTAATTGACGCTCAAAATTCACTTTTGCGCTTTTTACCGTCAATGATTCCCAAACGCTGTCTAAAATATCTTTGTAAAGACGAGACTCGGCAAATTCTGTATTTGCGCAAAACATGGCATAGTTGGGATACATACGCTCACATAAGCAAGCCATAAAAGTAATCTGTTGCCACGGCTCGAATTTTTCCAAGCGAAGCTGAATAGGATTCTGTAGCATAATGATTCATTGGTTGAGATAAGAACAGCGGAAGTGTACTTGATATAAGAGGAAGAAAAAAGCAGATGGATAACGCGAAACACAAACTCTACATAAAAACAGAGCATAATAAAGAGTATCAACAGTTGGTAGAGCAACAAGCCCTACCCGACCTAGAAATCACAAAAAATCCAGATGAAGCCTCTATTCTTCTCGCATCACCTCCATTGATAAAGGACAGCTTAGACCAATTCGCAAATTTAGATTGGGTACAATCCGTTTATGCAGGGGTCGACGCTTTGATTGCTGCTTCTTCAAGTAAAGAGTACACACTAACCAATGTGAAAGGCATATTTGGCCAACAAATTAGCGAATACGTACTCGGGTACGTTATTAGCCATCAAAGACACTTTGCTCTTTATGCACAACAGCAAGCAAAGAGAGAGTGGCAACCGCACCTATATACATCGCTAAACAACCAAACACTCGTGGTTTTAGGGACGGGTTCTATCGGTGCATACCTCGCAGAGAAAGCTGGCGCTCTTGGACTGAAAACCATAGGTATCAACCGCAGTGGGATCCCACCTAGACACTCTCCTTTCAGTGAAGTTTTCCACATTCAGGAAATAGAAAAAGCCTTTAATCAGGCTGATATTATCGTCAACACACTGCCGAGTACTGAGCAAACCTACCATCTACTCAATCAAACCACATTGGCATACGCGCACAATGCCCTACTGTTTAACGTAGGGCGCGGGTCAGTACTCGATCAAAGCGTACTTACCGCAGTACTAGATGCAGGGCATATAGCACACGCGTTTCTCGACGTCTTCGAATATGAGCCGCTCGACAAAACTAGCGAACTTTGGAGCCACCCTTCAGTGACAATAACCCCACACATTGCAGCGCTGAGTTTCCCCACTCAAGTTGTCGAAATATTCGCGGAAAACTACTTACTCTGGCGCGACGGTTTTTCTTTGAATAATCAGGTAAGCTTTTCAAAGGGTTATTAATGTTAGAGTCATTGCTAAACGAGGTTAGAGCATGTCGGGTTTGTGAACCCAACTTACCCTTGAGTGCCAACCCAGTAGTTCAAGCTGACCCTAACGCTAAGATACTCATTATTGGACAGGCTCCAGGAATTCGAGTGCATCGCACTTCTATACCGTGGAATGACCCCAGTGGAGACCGGCTACGAGCTTGGCTAGACATTTCAAAACAAGATTTTTACGATCCGACTAAATTAGCGATTGTTCCAATGGGATTCTGCTATCCGGGTACAGGTAAAAATGGTGATTTACCACCGAGGAAAGAGTGCGCTCCTCTTTGGCACAACAAGATCCTGTCTATGTTGCCCAACATCCAACTGACTCTATTGATCGGTCAATACGCGCAAAAAGCCTACCTTACTGATAGGCCGAAAACACTGACCGAGACCGTTAAACAATGGGAGCGATGGGCTCCAAATCATCTACCACTTCCCCACCCATCTCCTAGAAATACCCTGTGGCTTAAAAGAAACCCATGGTTCGAAGAGTCTGTAATACCCTATATCCGCCAACATATTTCAAAAACGTTATAGAAATACAGGTTTTTCACCACATACAAAAAAACCCAACGCTTT
>NZ_LJJE01000095.1 GCF_001854765.1 Vibrio sonorensis
CGAGTCTGGATGGTAGTATTTACCAAACTCTTCGAAGATATAGGCATGAATATCAGCGCCAGTTAACCTGCCCCCGGATGAATCCTCTGCTCGATTCTTTATGTATAGGCTTAATTGCTCACGTTGTTGAGGGTTAAGAAAGGCAGGCCGACCTGTTCTTGGTTTTTCTTGCAGCCCTTCAAGTCCTTCCTCAAGGAACGTTTGTACCCATCTGTTCACACTGGTTCTACTGACTTTAAGGAACTTGGCGATTTGGGTGCGAGAGTGACCATCTTTAAAGTGGGCCAATGCGAGTAATCGCATCTTCATCTGGATAGATTTTTGTTGGCTAGCGAGCTTTTTAAAGTCAATGTTATCGAGGCTGTCCATAGCATCCGTTTTCACAAGAAAGTAACAGCCTCAATTAGATCATATTTTTACTTAGATTGGTATTAGTTCAGTTGGTTAGGCTATGTTTAAAGGAATGTGGCCTATATGAATACCGTGTAGAGTCTTACAACGACCCTGCATACAGCATGCTAGTCACTTAGCTTTACAATGGTTTATTTTCTTCTGACTGCTCTGCTTGTTTCGCTTTCTCTATCATAGGAGTAATCGTAGAGCCTTGAACAAGTATAGAGAAGACGACTACTGAGTAAGTCATTACCAAAACGATCTCTTTTACGTCAATAAGTTTGTCTTGTATAACCCATACTCCAGAGGGAACCGATAACGCCATTGCTAAAGCAAGCCCACCACGTAAACCGCCCCAAGTAAGAATGTTAACCGACCAAGGGTTGTAACTTCTAAATCGTTTAAATCCCATATAAGAAATGCGAACGCTGACGTATCTTGATGTTAGTACTAGAGGTATTGAAAAAGCCATGAGTAGCCAGTCTTCCTTGTGAAATTCGAATAGGAGCATCGACATACCAATTAACAAAAACAATACACCGTTCAAAAATTCATCGACCAGTTCCCAAAAGTGGTCTAGATGTGTTTCGCTTTCTTTGGAGAAACCAACAAAACGGGTCCAGTTTCCGATCATTATTCCTGATACCACCATGGCAAGAGGGCCAGACACGTGAATGATGTCAGCAAATGCGTACCCTGCAGTGGGGACGCCAATGGTAAGAAGTAATTCCATTGAGTGGTCATCAGTAGAACTGATTAGGTAGTGAGAAAGTAGCCCCAATACAAAGCCATATACGATACCCCCTATGGCTTCTTGTACAAATAGTAAGGAAACACTTCCTACTGTTGGCGTTTCAGAGCTGAAGGCGATGGTGAAGAGCGTTACGAATATAACCAAGCCAAAACCGTCGTTAAAAAGGGACTCTCCTTCTATCTGAGTTGAAATACGTTTTGGCGCGTTGAGTTTTTTTACTATCGCCAATACAGCGATTGGATCGGTTGGCGAAATCAATGCGCCAAATAGTAGACAATAAATTAGTTCAAACGGTATTTGGATTAACTGACAGAACCCGTAGAGAGCAAAGCCGATAAAAAAGGTCGAGAGCAGTGTAGCTCCAAGTGCTAGTACGGTTATTTCCCATTTTTGATCTTTTAAATTAGGTAGTTTGATGCCCAACCCTCCGGCAAATAGCAAAAAACCGAGGATACCTTTTAGAAGAAAGTCTTCGAAATCGATACTAGCAACGGTTTCTGCTGCGAGATGGTTAAGGGAAAACCAGCCATTTTGGCCAGCCACTAAAATGAGTAGCGAGAGTGACATCGATCCTGCTGTTATCGCTATTGTCGTTTGCATTTTTACTATCTTGCTGTTGATAAAAGCAATTAGCATGGCGGCTGCTGACAGAAAGCAAAGCGTGTGATAAATGGACATCATTCTTCTCATTTGTAACAGGATGTAAATGAATTGTCATGTTTAACTGATGAAACTTCAATCTATTTTTCGTTATTACTTTGTCAGAATTAGGCTTAATAATTAGTTTTGTGATTGTACATTTAGACGTCTAGACTCCTGCTGGATCTGTGGTAGGATGGGCGGATTATAAAAGGAATGAGGCTGTACTGTGGGAAGCAATGTAAGACAACAGATAGAAGCGCACTTAAAGCAAAGAATAATGCTGATTGATGGTGGTATGGGTACCATGATTCAGGATTACAAGCTTGAAGAAAATGACTATCGCGGTGAGCGTTTTGGTGATTGGCACTGTGACGTAAAAGGTAATAATGACCTTTTGGTTCTTACTCAGCCTCAACTGATCAAGAATATTCACTTAGAGTACCTAGAAGCTGGTGCTGATATCCTTGAAACTAATACCTTTAATGCAACAACCATCGCTATGGCTGACTATGATATGGAAAGCCTTAGTGAGGAAATTAACTTTGTCGCGGCTAAGTTAGCGCGTGAAGCCGCTGATGAATGGACTGCAAAAACGCCGCAAAAGCCGAGGTTCGTTGCAGGTGTTTTAGGCCCAACAAACCGTACTTGTTCTATTTCTCCTGATGTAAATGATCCCGGCTATCGAAATGTCAGCTTTGATGATCTCGTCGTAGCATACTCCGAATCTACTCGTGCTTTGATCAAGGGCGGCTCTGATCTCATTTTGATCGAAACCATCTTTGATACTCTCAATGCTAAGGCTTGTGCGTTTGCTGTAGAAAGCGTATTTGAGGAGATTGGTTACTCTCTGCCGGTGATGATCTCAGGTACTATTACAGATGCGTCGGGCCGAACTCTTTCAGGTCAAACAACTGAAGCCTTTTACAACTCATTGCGCCATGTGCGTCCAATTTCTTTTGGTTTAAACTGTGCATTAGGACCGGATGAACTTCGTCCGTATGTTGAAGAGTTGTCTCGTATCAGTGAAACTTTCGTATCAACCCACCCGAATGCTGGTCTTCCTAATGCTTTTGGTGAATACGATTTATCCCCAGAAGATATGGCCGAACATGTTGCTGAATGGGCGAATAGTGGCTTCTTAAACTTGATTGGTGGGTGTTGTGGTACGACACCCGAACACATCCGTCAAATGGCGAACGCGGTAGATGGGGTAACGCCAAGGGCAATTCCTGATTTGACTGTAGCTTGTCGACTTTCTGGTCTTGAACCTCTTACCATAGAAAAAGAAACTCTATTTGTTAACGTTGGTGAACGTACTAACGTGACGGGTTCCGCGAGATTTAAGCGCCTGATTAAAGAAGAGCTGTATGATGAAGCGCTTGAGGTAGCAAGACAACAGGTTGAAAACGGTGCTCAAATCATCGACATCAATATGGATGAGGGGATGCTTGATGCCGAGGCCTGTATTGTTCGCTTCTTAAATCTTTGTGCCTCTGAGCCGGAAATATCTAAAGTTCCAGTTATGGTCGACTCTTCTAAATGGGAAGTGATTGAAGCAGGGCTTAAGTGTATTCAAGGCAAGGGCATCGTTAACTCTATCTCTCTAAAAGAAGGTAAAGAGAAGTTTGTCGAGCAAGCTAAACTCGTTCGCAAGTACGGTGCAGCAGTTATCGTTATGGCCTTCGATGAGGTGGGCCAAGCGGAGACTCGCGAGCGCAAATTGGAGATCTGTACCAACGCTTATCGCATCCTAGTCGACGAGGTTGGTTTCCCACCTGAAGATATTATCTTTGACCCGAATATTTTTGCTGTTGCAACGGGTATTGAAGAGCACAATAACTATGCCGTTGACTTTATAGAAGCGGTTGCGGATATCAAACGAGATTTACCTCATGCCATGATTTCAGGTGGTGTATCTAACGTATCTTTCTCATTCCGCGGTAACAACTACGTACGTGAAGCGATTCACGCTGTGTTCCTATATCACTGTTTCAAAAATGGAATGGATATGGGTATCGTTAACGCTGGTCAGTTGGAGATCTATGACAACGTACCAGAGAAATTACGCCATGCAGTTGAAGACGTGGTACTGAACCGTCGTGATGATGCAACGGAACTACTGTTAGATATAGCGGAAGAGTACCGTGAAAATGCGGTAGGTAAAGAAGAGGATGCTTCGGCTCTTGAATGGCGTACTTGGGATGTGGCCAAGCGTTTAGAGCATGCTCTGGTCAAAGGTATTACCGAGTTTATTACTGAGGATACTGAAGAGGCGAGATCGCAAGCTTCGAAGCCGTTAGAGGTGATTGAAGGCCCACTGATGGCAGGCATGAACGTTGTTGGGGACTTGTTTGGTGAAGGTAAGATGTTCTTGCCTCAGGTGGTTAAATCCGCTCGTGTAATGAAACAGGCCGTGGGTTATCTAGAACCTTACATTAATGCCGAGAAACAAGCGGGTACTTCTAACGGTAAAATCCTATTAGCGACAGTAAAAGGTGATGTTCACGATATCGGCAAAAACATTGTGGGCGTTGTTCTTCAATGTAACAACTATGAGATCATTGACCTTGGTGTAATGGTGCCTTGTGAGCAGATTTTAAAGGTGGCCAGAGAAGAGAACGTCGATATTATTGGTCTATCTGGCCTAATTACACCATCCTTGGATGAAATGGTTCATGTTGCCAAGGAGATGGAGCGTTTAGGTTTTGATCTTCCGTTACTAATTGGTGGTGCTACGACCTCAAAAGCGCATACCGCAGTTAAGATTGAGCAGAACTACAAACATCCAGTGGTCTATGTAAACAATGCTTCCCGCGCTGTAGGTGTTTGTACTTCATTACTTTCTGATGCGTTACGACCTGAATTTGTCGAGAAACTGGATGCTGATTATGTGCGTGTACGCGACCAGCACAATCGCAAGAAACCTCGAACCAAGCCAGTAACTTTGCAAAAAGCACGGGATAATCGCGTGGCTATCGATTGGGAAAATTACACACCACCAGTTCCTGCGAAACCGGGTGTACACGTATTTGACGATTTTGATGTCTCTGTACTTCGCAATTATATTGACTGGACCCCATTCTTTATGACTTGGTCATTGGTAGGTAAGTATCCTGCGATTTTGAAGCATGAAGAAGTCGGTGAAGAAGCACAAAGACTATTTAAAGATGCTAATGACCTATTAGATCGAGTGGAAAAAGAAGGCTTGCTGAAAGCTCGTGGTATGTGTGCACTGTTCCCAGCAGCAAGCATAGGCGATGATATTGAAGTTTATACCGATGAATCTCGTACTGAGGTTTCAAAGGTACTCTACAACTTGCGTCAGCAAACCGAGAAGCCTAAAGGCTTCAACTACTGTTTATCAGACTATATCGCACCAAAGTCGAGTGGTAAGAAAGATTGGGTTGGTGCGTTTGCTGTCACTGGAGGTATTGGAGAGCGCGAGTTGGCTGACGAGTACAAAGCCAAAGGTGACGATTACAATGCGATTATGATTCAGGCGGTCGCTGACCGTTTAGCAGAAGCTTTTGCAGAATACCTACACGAACGAGTTCGCAAAGAGATTTGGGGTTACTCGGCTGATGAAGACCTGAGCAACGATGATCTTATTCGCGAAAAGTATCAAGGGATTCGACCAGCACCAGGCTACCCAGCTTGTCCTGAGCATACAGAGAAGGGCTCGTTATGGGAGTTGTTGAAAGTTGAAGAGACGATAGATATGTCTTTGACTACGAGCTATGCAATGTGGCCAGGGGCGTCAGTATCTGGATGGTACTTCTCTCACCCTGATTCTCGTTATTTCGCTATTGCGCAGATCCAAAAAGATCAGGCCGAGGATTATGCAGAGCGAAAAGGCTGGGATATGCTTGAAGCTGAGAAATGGTTGGGACCTAACCTTAAGTAATAAAAAAGTCTGGCTAAGCCAGACTTTTTTATTACTAGGAAATCATTATCGTGGCCAATCCTAAAAAGACGGATAGGCCGATTACGTCGGTAACGGTTGTCAGAGCCATCCCACCAGCCAATGCAGGGTCTATCTTCATTTTCTTGAGGAGAATAGGGATGGTGACACCAGCTATACCTGCTACTAGCAAATTGGTGAGCATCGCTGCTGAGATGATCCCCCCAAGCATCCAGTCACTTTTCCAAGCGACGACGATACCACCGATGATAAGAGCCCATAGAATACCGTTGAGCAAACCAATTAGGCCTTCTTTGATAAGGAGTTCACGTTTGTTGGCGTCACCGATATGGCCTAACGCTAGGCCTCTGATGACAAGTGCAACGGTTTGGTTACCAGCTACGCCTCCCATCGATGGAACGATAGTCATGAGTACTGCAATTGCAGCCATTTGATCTAAGGTGGCTTCGAACATATTCGACACCGATGCGGCTGCCAGAGCGGCCAATACATTAGCGCCTAGCCAAATACTACGCTTTCTTGCGGACTTAACCACTGGAGCAAAGGTATCTTCGTCATCGTCCATACCCGCCATACTCATCATGGAGTGCTCTGCGTCTTCACGGATAACGTCGACGACATCATCGATCGTAATACGACCTACTAAGTGCTGGTCTTCATCTATAATGGGTGCAGAAACCCAGTTGCGACGCTCGAACAGACTGGCGACATCCGTGGCACTGGTATCAACGGCAATGGCATCGTCTGCGTCATCCATAATGTCACTGACTCTAGTGTCGGGTTGGCTTGTTAGCAGGGTGGTAATGGCTAACTCACCGATAAGGTGGCTATCATCATCGATAACATATAGTGCATCGGTCGCGTCTGGCAGCTCTCCTTTCATCCGCAAATAGCGAAGCACAACATCCACATCAACGTCAGCACGAATAGTGATAACGTCGGTGTTCATCAAACTACCGGCAGTGTCTTCTGGATAAGAAAGGGCTGTTTCGACACGTAGACGGTCCGCAATGTCCATTTGGGAAAGAACTTCACGTGACACGTCATCAGGTAAACTACGGAGAACGTAGGCGACATCATCGGTGTCCATGCCTTCAGTCGCTTCGGCGATGGATTCAGGCGCCATTTTAGAGACTAGGTCATCTTTAACATCCTCATTTAGTTCGTCGAGGATCTCACCGTAGTCTTCAGGATCGGTTAGCTGCCATAAAACATCACGGCTTTTGCGCGGTGACGCTTCCAGAAGATGTGCGATATCTTCTGGTTCCATATCTTGCAGTTGGCGGCGGACGTGAACAAAACGTCCATTTTCCAAAGCTTCAGTTACTTCTTGGAGGGCTTGGTGAGCTTGATCGAATTCTATTTGCTCGGCCATCTTTTCCCCCTTATTTCTACTTTCTCACAATGTATTGAATAGTAACTTAATTTTACACGGTGTTTAATAAGTTAATGTGAAAGGGAAGAGATTAAATGAGAAAGCTCGGATTTTGGTAGCCAAGTGGGCTAGGGTCAGCAGTGTAAAACAGTTAGTCTTCTTCTTCGAATTTGTCTTCAATTAGATGGCATACCGCTTCCAAAGCCGCGGCAGCATCACTGCCTTCTGCGCTGATAGTGACGTATTCACCTTGGGCAGATTCAAGCATTAGCAAACCCATTACGCTATCTGCAGTGGCTTCTTTACCATCGTCATTTTGTACGCTGAGTACCGCTTCATAGGACTGAGCAAGCTCGACTAACTTTACAGCAGCTCGTGCGTGAAGACCTAAACGATTTTGTATAAGAACCGTGCGGCTTTGCTGTTGCATCTCTACTCCTTATTGCCCTTCTCAAGCGAGGTATGACGAATCTGCACTTGATGACCTAACGCAGAAAAGTATTCACCAATTTGCTGGGTAAGGTATACAGAGCGGTGTTTACCCCCAGTACAGCCAATGGCCACTGTCAGGTAACTTCGATTGTTTTTTTCTAGCATAGGTAGCCAGTTTTCAATAAAGGCTTCAATCTGGTGTTTGAGTTCAATCACTTCTGAGTGTTTTTCTAAAAAGTGTTTGATTGGTGCATCTAAGCCGGTCATTGGGCGTAGATCCGGTTCCCAATGAGGGTTGGGCAAAAAGCGGACATCGAAAACATAATCGGCATCACTTGGTAGGCCATACTTGAATCCAAAAGACTGGAACACCATCACTAAGTCTTTGCGCTCACGTCCTTCGACGCGCATTCTCACCGTTTCACTGAGCTCGTGCAGAGACTGGTTACTGCTATCTAAAACGAGATCGGCATGTTCTTTTAGCGGAGACAGGACAGATTTCTCTCGTTCAATTGCCTGCTCTAATGAAGGTTTATCGTCGGCAAGTGACAAGGGATGTATTCGTCGAGTTTCGCTGTAACGTTTAAGTAGCGTTTCCTTGTTTGCATCTAGAAACAGAACACTGACATCGGTGCCTTGTTTTAATTGCTGAAGTACATCTTCTACCAGTGATGGTTCTTTGGGGAGGTTGCGTATATCAATACTGACGGCGACGTTTTGCTTACTGCCTTTTACTGAGGTAACAAAAGCGGTTAATAGGTTAACCGGTAAGTTATCAACGCAGTAATAACCCAAGTCTTCGAGCACTCGTAAGGCGATACTTTTACCCGCTCCAGATTGCCCACTTACTACTATTAATCGCATAACTTGGCTTACCGGTTGATCATGATGTCATAAAGCTCTTGATCACTTTGAGCTTTGCGAAGTTGTTTCGTGACTTGTTTGTCGTTAAGACACTCCGCCATTTTGGATAGTGTTTTTAGGTGTTCTTTACACTGTGCGTCTGGGACAAGGAGGGCGAATAGAAGGTCTACAGGGCGGTTATCTATAGCATCAAATTCGATTGGCGTTTCACATTGCAGGAAGACTGCAACGGCTTTATCACTGTGGTGCATACGAGCGTGAGGAATAGCAATACCATTGCCAATACCTGTACTCCCCATTTTTTCTCTACTCAGCATACACTCGAATAATTCAGTCGAGTTTTGGCCTGTGTGTTCAGCGACAATTTCGCTGATCATTTCTAACGCTCGTTTTTTGCTAGTACATTGACTGCACTTTTTGTGCAGTCCAATGTGAGTATTTCGCTTAATTGCATGGTTAATGATTACTTAACTTTTCTTTGTGCTTATTGAGTTGTCTGACGAGTTTGTCCACTAGTCCATCGATAGCGGCATACATGTTTTCCTCATCGGCGGAGGCGTGTATCTCGCCTTGATTAATGTGAAGGGTAGCTTCTGCGATATGTTGGAGTTTTTCTACTTTGAGTACCACATGAACATTATTGATGTGGTCAAAAAATCGCTCAAGTTTATCGAACTTAGAGTTTACGTAGTCTTGCATTGAATCGGTTAGATCAACGTGGTGGCCTTTAATATTGATTTGCATAGACTTTCCTTCTCGGTTGTTGGCCTTATAACAGGCGTTTGCGCTGACTTGAAGGGGCGATGCCTAATGACTCTCGATACTTGGCGATGGTTCGCCTTGCAACTTGAATCCCTTGGTCAGCCAAAAGTGCTGCAATTTTACTATCACTCAGTGGCTTGGCACTATTTTCGGCTGCGACTAATTTTTTGATTAGTGCGCGAATTGCAGTAGATGAACACTCTCCTCCGTTGTCGGTACTAACATGACTGGAGAAAAAGAACTTCAATTCGAAAATCCCTCTTGGGGTATGCATATACTTTTGAGTTGTGACCCTTGAGATGGTGGACTCATGCATATCGACTGCGAGAGCGACATCATTGAGTACCATAGGTTTCATGGCTTCCTCACCATGCTCAAAAAAGCCTCTTTGGTGCTCAACGATACACTTGGCGACTTTAAGCAAGGTCTCATTTCTGCTTTCAAGACTTTTAATAAGCCATTTGGCTTCTTGTAGATTGGTGCGGATATACTGACTATCTGCACTGTTTCCTTTACCCAAACTTGCGTATTGTTGGTTTACTTTCAATCTTGGCACACTGTCTGTTGATGGTCACAATCCATTTTCCGTGATCTTTAAATACGGAAACATCTGGTATGACATATTCAGCATGTTCACTGGCAATACGACTGCCCGGTCTTGGGTCCAGTTGCTGAATGAGTTTCAGCGTTTCTCTTAATTCTGCTTCTTTGATCTTGGCTTCTTTGATGATCAACTTGTAGTCTCGATTGCCAAGTTGGTCGATATGATTGGTAAGCACTTGCTTAGCTTCTGTAAGCCATGGAGTATCTTCTGGGAAAGTCGCTAATTGAAGAAGGAGGCAATCTTGAAGATTTATCGAGCCAACACCTAGCGGATCAAACTGTTGAATACGCTTTCGTACTGCTTCGATTTCTTCTAATTCTATATCTTCGTGGTCGAAGCTTTCTAGAATTTCGTCAAGAGACAGAGTGAGATACCCATAATCGTCGATGGCATCAATCAAGGCCATTGCAATGGTTCTATCCGTTTCACTGAAAGGCGTGAGATCCAATTGCCAAATTAGGTAATCGTGAAGAGATTCTGTGGTTTCGCCTTGATAAACGGGCGCGTCATCATCGAGTGCAAGTCCGGTACTACCAGTATTTGCACTGTAGACATCGTCCCAAGTCGTGTCCATTTCGAGCTCGGAGCTGATCTCGGATTTCTCTATTAACTCCGAACTGTCAACTACGTCACTTTCACTGGATTCTGCAGAGTCTGCGCTGATTTCTTTAACGTCTTCACTCTTTTTTTCTTCGCTATTGGCTAGTTCTTCGCTCCCCTCTTCAACTTCTAGCAGAGGGTTAGACTCCAGCGCCTCTTGGATTTCCTGTTGCAAATCCAGAGTCGACAATTGCAGCAGACGAATTGCCTGTTGCAACTGAGGGGTCATAGCTAACTGCTGTCCTAGCTTGAGTTGTAATGAGGGTTTCATTCAGTATTACTTGCCTTAATGCTGCAGAATCTTTTCGTTCTTTATTTAATCATAGACGGAATTGTTCACCGAGATAAACTTGTTTTACTTGTTCATTGTTGAGAACTTGTTCCGGTGTTCCTTTAGCGATGAGGTGTCCTTGGCTTACGATATAAGCTTTTTCACACACATCTAACGTCTCGCGAACGTTGTGGTCAGTAATCAAGACTCCCAAACCACGGTCTCTTAAATGTTCGATAATCTTCTTGATATCGATAACAGATATTGGGTCTACACCAGCAAATGGTTCATCGAGTAGTATAAATTGAGGGTTTGCTGCTAAAGCGCGTGCAATCTCTACTCGACGTCGTTCACCACCTGATAGTGCCATACCTGCACTGGAGCGAATGTGCTGTATGTGGAATTCTTCTAATAAATCTTCCAATCGATCTTGGCGTTCTTCTCGGGTTAACTCTTCGCGTGTTTCTAGTACTGCCATAATATTGTCTTCGACAGAGAGTTTTCTAAATATGGACGCTTCTTGAGGCAGGTAACCAATGCCCATTCGAGAACGACTGTGCATAGGTAAAATACTGATATCGGTATCATCAATACTAATCGTGCCTTCATCTCTGGCAACTAACCCTACAATCATATAGAAAGACGTTGTTTTACCTGCACCATTGGGGCCAAGTAGACCAACAATCTGACCTGATTCTACTTCAAGGCTAACGTCAGAAACGACTCTGCGATTTTTATAGCTCTTGGCTAAGTGTTGCGCTTTAAGTAATGCCATAATTATTCTTGAACGGCCTGTGGTTGAAGTACAGTTGATACTCGGTCGCCTTTTTGCTTACCGTCAGCGATGAGTTTTTGAGATGAAATTTTGTAGCGGATTTTTGTTCCACGAATAACGCTGTCATCCTGAGACAACATTGCGTTGTCAATCATTGTGAGTTGATCATCGAGCATTACGTAGTACAGCTCGCGAGCTTCACCATAAAGCGTTTTTCCATCATCGGTGAGCTGAGAAAAGGTGGCTAACTCGCCAAAGCCTTCAATTTCTTGAATGCTGCCATTCTTAGGGTCGCGAGTCACAATGACTTTGTCGGCATTAATGTTAATACTGCCTTGTTTGAGCTTAACATCGCCTTCAAATGTGACTTTGTTACTTTGCATATCTAGGTGCTGACTGTCTGAGTCAATATAAATAGGCTGATCGCGATCAGTAGAAAGCGCAAGCGCTTGACCAGACATTAATAAACAAGCGAACAAACTAAGGTGTGAGAGTTTCATATCTGCCTTGTACATGTTTATAGAGGACGGCGGTATTGTCAGCGAGGTTGCCTTGCATCGCTTGTCCTACGGTTTCAAACTGAGGGCCGACCAACACAACTTGGTTATCAGCCCAAAAATCTCTATTTTCTAATTGGATACTCATCGACTCAGTAGTGAGAGTATCAAAGCCAGAATCTGGTAATAAGTTTTTACCTACCACGTCTTCATAAAGAGTCAAAACCTGCTCTTTATCTAAGACGCCGTGTTTTGCGGTAATTTCCCACTCTTGAGTTGAGCCTCTCGATAGACCTTGAGTACGGGGCTATCAAAAATGGTGTCACCACTGAGAGCATAGTGATCGAGCTCTACTGAAGTAATAACGTAGCTACGTATCCCATCTTCGTTGAAAGACGTATTGACTAGGTCAACACCACTAAACATGGGGAGTTCTTTGTTTGGTTCTACTTGAATGTCGTACTCTTGACCTTTTTCAAGTAGATAGTAACCCGAGACACATACTACGAGAACCGCAACAATGTAGCCAATTCTACTTAGGTTCATCGTCGAAATCCTAATAAATGATGATACATAGTTCTAATAACAGGCTTAATTATTAAGCTACTATATCTTTTTTGCATGTATTTAGTGTTCGCTAATTACCGTTATATAAGTTTCACTTGTATAACCAACACACATTGGTTTTCTTGTGAATTGCTGACAGATTAACACAGTTAAGCCGTTTACATGACTCCTGCTTTTAACAAATCGTGCATATTAAGTGCGCCGACAACCACATTGTTTTCGCACAGCAAAAGCCCATTTATGCTTTTATCCTGCATCAAATTTAACCCTTCAGCAGCGAGTAAATTGGGGTGGGCAACTGTTGGGTTGCGGGTCATCACCTCACCAATGTGTGCATTGTGAATATCTACTCTGTTATCTAGAATCCGACGCAAGTCACCATCAGTAAATATGCCTTCTAACTCATTATTCCGGTTGACTACTGCCGTCATGCCAAGGCCTTTTTCACTTATTTCTATCAATGCATCACGCACTAAGGTATCACTAGTGACCAAGGGTAGTTTACTTCCAGTGTGCATAATGTCTTCTAACTTCAAAAGAAGTTTTCGGCCTAATGCGCCACCAGGATGAGATAAAGCAAAGTCTTCCGCTGTAAAGCCTCTCGCTTGCATTAGTGCTACCGCGATAGCATCACCCATAACTAGCGTAGCGGTGGTACTGGACGTTGGAGCGAGTTCTAATGGGCACGCTTCTTTAGGTACCGTAATTTGAAGGTGAAGGTCAGCAAGCTTGGCCATACTGGAGGTGGGTTTCCCAGTCATGCTAATGATTTTGACGTGGCGCCTTTTTAATGCTGGAAAAAGCGCCAATATCTCTGATGATTCACCAGAATTTGAAATCGCTAGAACCACGTCGTCATTGCCAATCATGCCAAGATCACCGTGTGCAGCCTCTCCAGGATGAACAAAAAATGAGGATGTACCAGTACTGGCGAATGTTGCCGCTATTTTGTTTCCGATATGTCCAGACTTACCCATCCCCATAACGACAACTTTACCCGGATTGTTAAGAAACCATTCACAGGCTGTCGTAAAGTCCTCATTGAGATATTGCTTCAACTGCTCCAATGCTGATATTTCAGTTCGCAGTACGTCTAAAGCAACTTGGCGATAGTCAAACATATAAGTCTCCACTAGGGGTTAGGCTGACATATTCATCAGAAGATAGCCTTGGTAGGCGATAAAGCAGGCAAACAAAAAAGTACCTTCAAAGCGGTTGATACTTCGGGACTTTCCAAGAGCCATAGCCACTAACAAAAGGGAAAGAGCAAGCATTACCCAAAAGTCTCTGCCCATCGCGTATTCACTGAGTACAGAAGGGTTTAAAATGCCAGGGATACCCATCACGGCTAAGATATTAAATACGTTAGAGCCGATGATATTACCAACTGCCATATCGTCTTCGCCTTTTAGAACGCCAGCCAATGAGGCGGCAAGTTCTGGAAGGCTTGTACCGACAGCGATAATCGTCAGTCCGATAACTAAGTCACTCATACCAAATATTTTGGCAATGACGACCGCGTTGTCGACAAGCATGTTTGCGGCAAATGGCAATAGGATCAGTCCAACTACTACCCAAATTCCGGCTTTAGCGTTGCTAACACCTTCTGGTATTTCGGATTCCTGCTCTTCGATAAACGCGTCGCCATTTTTCTTTTCATTGCGACTGATCCGCAACATTGCGAGGATAAATACGGTAAAGAGAACAAACAGAAGAACGCCTTCATAGAATCCTAAATAGCTGTCCCATAACAGTAGGCCTGCTAGTAGTGTGACGCCCATCATTAAAGGAAGTTCACGTCGAAGTACGGGAGAACTAATAGAGAGTGGCTTAATTAAAGCCGTAATACCGAGAATCAGTGCGATATTGGCGATATTCGAGCCGATGACATTTCCAACTGCGGTATCCGTCTTTCCGTCCAGAGCGGCAGTTGCAGAAACCATCATCTCCGGCGCTGATGATCCCATAGCCAATATGGTCATACCGATAACCAGTGGAGAAATGCCCACATTCCTAGCTAGAGCGGCTGCTCCAAACACTAATTTATCGGCACTCCACACCAGCAAAACAAGACCGACAATAAGAAACGCGACCGCTTCAAACATGATGATTCCCAATTATTCAACAACAAAACAATTTAACCGTTAATTTTGACGTGTTGCTCTGCAAATTGAAAGCACAAGATGTAATTAATTACCGCTAAAGACATAATTATTTCTTTACAGTAAGTATGATTGACTCGCATCGACGTTTGAAGTCGCTTAGAATTAATCGAACAGTGCTTTTAATTATTATCTATTGTGCTTATGATTGCCTATTTACATAAGTACATTTGAGCTAGAGTTCTTTATGTCTTGTCAAAACTTGGTGTCAGTGGAAAACCTGACTTTCTCACGCGGAGAAAGGACAATCTTTGATGATGTTAGCCTTCATGTACCCAAAGGGAAGGTAACCGCGATCATGGGGCCTTCAGGGATAGGAAAAACCACGTTGCTTCGATTGATCGGTGGTCAAATAAAACCTGAACAAGGCAAAATTATATTTGATGGCCACAATATCCCTGCGATAAGCCGCTCTTCACTTTATCAACAGCGAAAAAAGATGAGCATGTTGTTCCAATCAGGAGCCTTGTTCACGGATTTAAACGTATTTGATAACGTGGCATTTCCACTGCGAGAGCACACTGAGTTAGATGAATCTTTAATCCGTACTTTGGTGCTTTTAAAGCTTGAAGCCGTTGGACTCAGAGGCGCTGCTCAGTTAATGCCAAGTGAGTTGTCTGGTGGTATGGCAAGGCGTGCGGCTTTAGCAAGAGCAATCGCTCTTGATCCCGAACTTATCATGTACGATGAACCTTTTGTTGGCCAAGACCCCATTACTATGGGGGGTTTAGTCGAACTTATTGGCAATCTAAATCGCGCACTGGGAGTGACCTCTATAGTGGTCTCACATGACGTACCTGAGGTTATGAGTATTGCCGATTGGGTATATATCCTTGCAAATGGAAAGATCATCGCCAAAGGCACGCCACAGCAATTACGAGAGAATGATGATCCGCGAGTGAAACAGTTTTTGCTTGGTGAGTCCGATGGACCTGTTCCTTTCCGGTTTCCCGCGCAGTCACTAGAGAAGGAGCTGTTTTTATAATGTTTTCAGTTGCTCAATCAGTTGCCGCCATAGGCAGGCGAGCAATGTCGGTATGTGAAGGGTTTGGTCGAGCGAGCTTTATGCTTGCTGGTGCTATTTTTACCCGCCCTAAGCCACTGCAAAATTTACCTCTTTTGGTTAAGCAGCTTTACAGTGTGGGTGTACAGTCTCTTGTGATTATCGTGTTATCAGGCTTGTTTATTGGCATGGTATTAAGTCTTCAAGGGTATGTCATTTTAGTCGATTTTGGCGCGGAAGGGGCATTAGGACAAATGGTAGCCCTTTCTCTTCTTCGAGAATTGGGTCCAGTTGTGACAGCCTTGTTATTTGCAGGTCGAGCAGGATCAGCTCTTACTGCCGAAATCGGGTTAATGAAGGCCACTGAACAGTTGTCTAGTATGGAAATGATGGCCGTTGACCCATTAAAAAGAGTCATTGCTCCACGATTTTGGGCTGGGGTGATCTCAATGCCTCTGTTAGCCATGATTTTTATGGCGGTAGGAATATGGGGTGGACAGCTTGTTGGTGTCGACTGGAAAGGGATCGACCATGGAAGCTTTTGGGCCACGATGCAAGCTTCTGTAGAGCTGGGACAAGATATCGGCAATAGCATGATTAAGTCATTAGTCTTTGCTATCGCCGTTACTTGGATTGCTCTATTTAACGGTTATGATGCAATCCCTACATCTGAAGGGATTAGCAAGGCAACGACGCGTACTGTAGTACATTCGTCGTTGGCCATATTGGGATTAGATTTTGTACTAACCGCATTGATGTTTGGGAATTAATCATGCAACAGACAAAAAAGACAGAATTATGGGTTGGTAGCTTCGTTTTAGCTGGGATTGTCGCGATTTTAGTGATGATTTTTCAAGTTGCTGACGTAAAAGGATTGGGTTCGAGTGAAACTTATACTTTACATGCAGAGTTCGACAATATAGGAACTTTGAAGGTGCGTTCACCGGTTAAAGTAGGTGGTGTACTGGTTGGTAGAGTTTCTGGGATCAGCTTAAATACGGAATCTCTGTTGCCAGTGGTATCCTTGGCTATCAACAGCAAATATCGACAGTTTCCGGAAACATCTAGCGTGCAAATCCTGACATCTGGCCTGATTGGCGAGCAATATATAGGGTTAACCCCCGGCTTTGTTTTTGATGATGAAGCCATGCTGGTGGATGGTGACTACATTGAAGATACAAAGTCAGCGTTGGTGCTTGAAGACTTGATTGGTCAGGTACTTTACAGCGTTGGCGGCACAGACAATGAATCAGAGGAATAGGGAATGTTAAAAAAGTTAGTCTTAACCCTCTTTGTACTATTTTGGCCAGCGTCACTAGTCGCAGAGCCTATCGATAAAACGCAGCCATACGAGATGATGAAAGTTGTTTCGGAGCAAGCGTTTGAGCGCTTGAAGTCAGAACAGGATCAAGTTAGAGAAAATCCAGATTACTTGAAGCAGATTGTCGAAGAAGAGTTGATGCCATATGTCAACGATAAATATGCAGCATTAAAGCTTCTTGGTCCCCATGCAAAGAAGTCTAAACGCGAAGATGTCATTGAATTTATTAATGCGTTTCATGGTTATTTGATCACTTCATATGCTCAGGTACTGACTCAGTATTCAGATCAAACAATTGAATTTGGGCCGGAACCAAAGCTCGATCCCAAAAAGCGCATCACTTCAATTCGTGTCGATATTGTTGATCCCGCGCGACCAAGCATAAAGCTTGAGTTTAAACTTCGCCGTGAGAAAAATGGGGATTGGTACGCTTTTGATATGATAGCAGAAGGAGTGAGTTTACTTTCTAGCAAACAATCAGAATGGAGCGGAAAGCTTCGCCAAGAGGGCGTGCTTGCGGTGGCTAAAGAGTTAGAAACGCTAGCAAAAAATCCCGTCCGTTTTGAAAGTGAGGTCCAATGAGTCATCCCCAGTGGCAACAGTCTTGTGATGAAAAGGCCCAAATATTAGGGGAGCTTAGTCGAGAGACGGTACCTGCATTGTGGAACATGCTCAAGGCGTGGAAGTCTAATACTTCCCAATTTGAGCTCTCTTTAGAATATGTGGATCGTATCGACTCTTCTGGAATGGTGATGCTAATCCACTTAATAGAGAATGCAAAAAATCAAAACTGTCATATAATGCTCAGTTTCGTGCCAGAGCAATTAACAACATTGTTCCAATTGAGTAATGTTGAAGCACTAGTGGCCGAGCATGTAAAGAATAAACAGGGGTAAGTCGTGGATAGCGCAAAAGTACAACAGATTTTAGAAGAAGCTCTTCAACTCGAAGAACTGCATGTCAAGGGTGAAGGAAGCCACTATGAAGTGGTTGCTGTTGATGCTTGTTTCGAAGGAATGAACCGCGTTAAGAAGCAACAGTTAATTTACAGCCCTTTAATGGAGTATATTCAACGCAATGACATTCATGCCGTTTCAATCAAAGCCTACACACCACAAGAATGGGCTCGTGATAAAAAATTGATGTCGCTTTAAGGTTTTATAATGGACAAATTTCGAATTACAGGTTCAGACCAACCACTGGTTGGCGAAGTAACCATTTCAGGTGCTAAAAACGCAGCACTACCTATTTTATTTGCGTCAATTCTTGCTGAAGAGCCTGTTGAAGTTGCCAACGTACCGCATCTTCGTGACATCGATACCACGATGGAACTACTCAAACGTCTAGGTGCTAAAGTAGAACGCAATGGTTCTGTTCATGTTGATGCAAGCGGCATCAATGAATATTGTGCGCCTTATGATCTAGTAAAAACCATGCGAGCATCCATATGGGCGTTAGCGCCTTTGGTAGCGCGTTTTGGTCAAGGGCAAGTGTCACTACCAGGTGGATGTGCAATTGGTGCTCGCCCAGTAGATCTGCATATCTACGGTCTAGAACAGCTAGGAGCGACAATTGAACTAGAAGACGGCTATATCAAAGCGAGTGTAGATGGCCGCCTTAAAGGTGCACATGTAGTAATGGACAAAGTCAGTGTTGGTGCCACTATCACAACGATGTGTGCTGCAGCACTAGCAGAAGGTAAAACCGTGTTGGGTAATGCAGCGCGTGAGCCTGAAGTAATCGATACCGCTGACTTTCTAAATGAACTAGGCGCGAAAATTACAGGTGCGGGTACCGACACTATTACTATCGAAGGCGTAGAACGTTTATCTGGTGGTAAACATAAGATTATCTCAGACCGAATTGAGACAGGAACCTTTCTTGTGGCAGCCGCGGTTTCTGGCGGTAAAGTCGTTTGTCGCAATACCAGCGCTCATTTGTTAGAAGCTGTATTGGCCAAGCTTGAAGAAGCGGGTGCTCTAGTTGAAACTGGAGATGATTGGATTAGTGCTGATATGACCGGGCGCGATTTAAAAGCCGTGTCCATTCGCACTGCACCACACCCAGGGTTTCCGACCGATATGCAAGCACAGTTCTCTTTGCTAAATATGATGGCAAAGGGCGGTGGTGTGATAACTGAAACCATTTTCGAAAACCGCTTTATGCAGGTTCCAGAGCTGATGCGTATGGGAGCCAAAGCTGAAATCGAAGGTAATACCGTAATCTGTGGAGACGTGGACCATCTAAGTGGTGCACAGGTAATGGCTACTGATCTTCGCGCTTCTGCGAGTTTGGTTATTGCCGGCTGTATTGCTCAAGGTGAGACCATAGTTGATCGTATCTACCACATTGATCGCGGTTACGACAAAATTGAAGATAAGCTCTCTAAACTCGGTGTGAAGATTGAGCGAATCAAGTAGAAAGGTTACACTTTCGCCATAAATGTTAGCCGAAACCTAGGTTTCGGCTTTTTTAGCCATGAGCGGCGCAATATGACCGCTATTGGAGAGAAACAATGATTGCTTTATTACGTGTATTTGCTGTTGCAGTATTTGCGATAGTCATGTTTGTATTTGGCTGTGGCTACTGTTTACTTAGCCCACGTAACCCTAAACACGTGTTCACTTTTGGACGCTTGTTTGCCAAGATGTCTAGGATTTTTGGCATCAAATTGGACTTACGGCTTCCCGAAGATGCTTATAAGCGCGGTCAGCACATCTATATCGCTAACCATCAAAACAACTGGGATATGTTTACGGTGTCTTCTGCTGTTACACCAAAAGTCGTAACCGTTGGGAAAAAAAGCTTAGCTTGGTTGCCATTGTTTGGCCAGCTTTACTGGCTCACTGGTAATATCCTTATTGATCGAGCGAATCGAACAAAAGCCAAAGGGACCATTGATCAAGTTGTAGACAGTATGAACAACAGCGATGTGTCTGTATGGATGTTTCCAGAGGGAACACGTTCAAGAGGTCGTGGACTGCTACCGTTTAAGACAGGCGCCTTTCACGCGGCTATCGGTGCTGGTTTGCCTATTATTCCTATCGTTTGTAGCTCTACAGGTGATATTAAACTTAACAGGTGGGATAACGGGCATGTGATTGTTGAAATGCTGCCTCCTGTTTCCATTGAAGGTTATGCTAAAGAAAACGTTCGAGAGCTTGCCAAAGTATGCCGAGAGCAAATGAAAACTAAGTTAGAAGCCTTAGATAGTGAAGTGGCTTTGTTAAACCAAAAGCAAGCAATAAAGAGCTAGAACCTTATTTACCGAAAGCCAGCCTGAGTGCTGGCTTTTTTGTACCTGTAACAAGCTAGATGTCCTTTATAAAAGTAGGAGAGGGTACTATTTAAATGGGCTGGCTATCCTTATGTTCGTCAAAGATAACAAACATAAAAAAGGCCACACCTTGCGATGTGGCCTCTTTTAAAAGTGGACTCCC
>NZ_LJJE01000096.1 GCF_001854765.1 Vibrio sonorensis
TGTTTCCATCGTCGCTGCCGTTATCGCCGCCGTTGTTTCCACCGTCGCCGCCGTTATTGCCGCCATTGTTTCCACCATCGCCGCCGTTATTGCCGCTATTGTTACTGCCGCTGCCGTTATCTGAATCACCGGACCCAGATCCGCCAGAACCAGTACCACCAGTTCCATCGCTGGAACCAGCACCGGTATCTGAACTACTGACATCTAATGAGTTGGCTTGGCGGAATGCATTTTGGTATTGGTCAACCAGTGTGAGGCTTTGGTTTCGGGAAAAACCTAAAGGTTCAAAATCGGCGGCTGTTTCATATCGGGTGCGGGCAAGTCTTTCGTCACCACTTCGTTCAATGGTGAATGCGCCTGTTGGGCTAGAAGAGGTAGCGGTTGCACTACCTGCTGCAGGTGCGGTTGAATCATCAAAGGCCAGTGGATCACCACCAGCCTCGATTGCTGCTATGATGTCTTCAACATCATCGGTGACGTTGGTGAGTAATTCTGTCTCGTCGTCTAATATTTGGACTATGACTCGCGTGCCATCCGGTCTGAGTACTACCTCTCCCGGGAAAAGTGGTTCCCCCTCTATATAAGGTCTAATGTTACCGTGTACATCAATAACGATAGCTTGACCAAACGCCAGAGTTCCCGTTGACAGCAGAATACCTAATCCCATATGAAACGCCTCTTTAAATTAATCCACTCTCTACCATTTACTACATTGTCATTTTTTTGGCAGAGTTATACATTCACCCGTATTATAAATTAACATTTCCCCCTCACCACTCAAAGAGAAACTTTGCATCGCAGTAACATTTTCTTGAAAAGAAGTGTTCCGACTCACACCTTTCAGATGGAATAAGTATCACATTTGTATCCAAAGTTTACGTTTGTCACCGTTGAATAGTTCAAAGGTTGAGCATTGACGAGTAGCTTTTAACCAAGGCGTCACAAAACTAGATGTCTTTGCGTTTCAACATTAGTAAACTTTACAGCAAACTGTTATTTTATTGACACTGGCGATATAAGAAAAACATTTAGCCAAATACTATTAACATTCTTAGGAGAGATACTTTGAATTGGATAAGAGCAAAAACTCTTGGCCTATTAATCGCAGTAAGCCTACCAGTGCACAGCCAAACACTGGAGCAAGCTGTCGCTTATACAATCTCCAACAACCCTGAAATTAAAGCTGCTTTTAATGAGTACAAGAGTAAGGTTTATGATGCTGAAGCTTCCGGGGGAGCTTATCTACCGTCTCTAGATTTAGACGCTGGCTATGGTCTTGAATCTATTAATCCTGCAGTGGGGCCAAATACTGACCTCACTCGTAAAGAGGCAACCTTGACACTCACTCAATTACTTTGGGACGGTAACGCGACATTAAATGATATGGACCGAACTTCTGCAGACGCTGAATCGGTTCGATTACAGCTTATTTCAGAAGCTCAGGACATCGCATTGCAAGTAACAAAGATCTATTTGGATGCGACCAAGGCCTACGAAGTACTATCACTGTCTGAAAGTAACCTAGCGGTTCACAAAGATATCTATAAAGATATTAAACGACGAGTTGAGTCGGGTATTGGTTCTACGGCGGACAAAACTCAGGTGGAAGCCGCTTAGCTAAAGCACACGGTAATTTGCTTGCGGCCCAGAACAACCTTTTTGACGTCCACACTCAATATCAACGAGTCGTGGGACGTTCTCCACAGGGCCTTGTTTACCCGCGAGCAGATGAAACCGCAATTCCTTTCACTTTAGACGACGCATTGAATAAAGCGTTTAAAGATCACCCTGTGATTTTAATATCGCAGGCCGATGTGGATTCTGCTCGTTTTCAGTACCAGCAAACCAAAGGCGTTAACTTCCCAACTATCTCACTTGAGGCGGCACAAACGTGGAGAGACGATGCTGGCGGAGTTGAGGGAAGTACCGATGAGTTTACTGCTATGATTCGTTTGCGTTATAACCTTTACAACGGCGGTTCAGATTCTGATCGCAGTGAAAGCGCAGCCTATCAGCTAAACAAAGCGAAAGACTTTCGCGACCGAACCTATCGCACTGTAGAGGAAGGATTAAGGCTCTCTTGGAGTGCGTTAGATCTCACCCTACAGCAAAAAGAGTTTTTGGCGGATCACGTCGACTCTGCGTCTCAGACCGTTATAGCGTATGAAAAACAGTACAAGTTAGGTAAGCGAACTCTTTTAGATCTTCTCAATACTGAAAATGAACTATTTGAAGCTCGCAAAGGGTATCTTGACGCTAAATACGATGAGCAATACGCAAAATATCGCGTAATGAACGCAACAGGCGATCTACTAAAAGCCCTACGCGTACAAACGCCGAATGAATGGAATCAGCCAGTAGATTATTAATCATGAGAAAACGAGTTCTTATACTATCAATAGCACTATCTTTTTCGCCAATGTCAGCGTTTGCCGAAGACAGTTACCAGGACATAGAAACCCCTTTACCTAATCAGCAGTACGATTTGCAGGATGACGATAGAGACGGTGTTATTAACGCGCGTGATTTATGCCCAGAGACACCGCTACAAGCAGAAATCGACAATGATGGATGCGGCACTTTCGTCTACAGCGAAGAAGAAATCAAAATGCAGGTCTTATTTGGTGAAGGTTCCAGTAAGGTAAAACCCGTCTTTTTGGCTCAAATTCGGCAGTTGTCTCAGTTTCTCGATGAATACCCATCGACAGCCGTAACGTTAAAAGGTTACGCAATAAGAAGTGAAGACGGCAGTTACAATATCGAACTGTCAAAACAGCGAGCAGAGGCAGTAAGGCAAGCCTTATCGACCTATGGAACACCTTTTAGTCGCGTTAAGATCATCGGTTATGCCGATTCCGATACAGCGATATTGAACAAAGAGGTTTCCGATGTTAAAAACCACGCTATCGCTGATACGTTAAAACGAAAAGTCGTAGCCACTGTTGTTGGTTATCAAGGCAGTGTCGTTAGAGAGTGGGATATTTTTACTACTAAACCCAAATAAGCCCTCAACGGCTATAGTTGACGTCAACGGGTTCTTTTATTGGTGTATTCGCCCAGCGTAAGTGATACCCTAGCCTCGAATTAATTTATGAGACTATTGCCATGAGCAAATTAACCGCTGACATTCAGGCTAATCTGGAACTTTTTGTAAACGAAACCAAGACAAACCAGTTGGTTTGGGGACTAAAAAACGAAGAAGGCTGGCTTTCTTGTGACTCGACTGAGTTTGAAGAAAGTGAAGTGATGCCGTTTTGGTCAAGTAAAGAAGATGCTCTAACACACAATGTTGAAGAGTGGGCAGACTTTGAAGTTCTTGAAATCCCATTAGATATCTTTGTTGAAGATTGGCTAATCACCCTGAGTGAAGATGGTGTCCTTATCGGTACTAACTGGAATGCAGGGTTAGAAGGAAAAGAAGTTGAACCTTCAGACCTCGCGAAGATGTACTTAGATTAAGCTCATGTTTAAAAGCGCTCCCAACTGGGAGCGTTTCTCTTTATAGCGACTTAAATCACAATCCTTTTGCTCCGCTCTTCAATATGTTGTGCGCATTAAAGGCTATGCATACAATGCTTAAAGTTGAATGATAGGAAGTCGATATTGTGAACCCTTTTCGGTGGGTGTATTCCCTGTTGCTACTATGCTTACCTTTCTGTCTACAGGCTGGTGAGAGACAGCGTTTCGACGAAAGTTATGCCACGGCAATTACCGTCAGCGAACAAAGAGCCCTTAGCCTATTAGAGCAGAGGTACGCTTCCCTTTCACCGAGTGCGACAAACTCTATATCAGTTCTCTCATACATGGCTTAATGCTACTCAACGGACAACCTTTCTACGGCAATAAGCTTCTTTTCGATGACGATTACACCTATGAAGAACAAGCCTTTATTGGTGCACTTAACGATGAAGAGGCGCTCGACTATGATTCTGCAACAACGACATACAAAACTCTGCTAGCCAACGCCGCTAAACCGCAAGACATCGATAAGAAGGTCATCTACGAGTATCACCTGTGTCGGTCCCTAAATCGTCAGGGGCAATACTATCAAGCATTGGTATACTGCAATGCATTAGCGACCCATATACAAGATTTAGAAGACGCGGTAATACCAAGATATAAAGCGCTACGAGTCGTGGCCAACAATCAAGAAATGATTGGTGACTATCAAGCAGCGTTAACCACTTACCAAGCCCTACTCGCGTCTTTTCCTCCCTACCAAGATCCTTCCGGTATATACAACGACGCAGGACTATTGTTACTAAGGCTAGGAAGAATCGAGACGGCAAAAGACTACCTCTATACCGCGATAAATTTAAGAAGTAAGCGCAGTTCACCATTGCTCCTCGCTCAAGTGCATCACAGTTTGGGAGAGGTGCTTCTCGAAGATAACAATTACCCTGCTGCGCTAAGACACTTTGAAGCGACACGAGAGATCACGGTGGAGTTCAACCATCACTATGGCCTGACATATGCCTAATCGGGTTAGGTAAAGCCCATACCGCAAGTGGTGACCCCCAGCGGGGCGCAGAGCTGCTCAAACAGGCTTTGACTGTCGCGGTAGGACAAGAACACACTGCACTCCAAGGAGAGAGTTATTTAGCACTGGCTCAAGCGAGTCTTGTCAATGACAACTACACCTTAGCCAATGACTACGCTAAAAGAGCCCTAGCATTGGCCGAAGAGCACAATAACGCCCACTTACATGCCATCTCTTTGAGATCTTTAGCTGACATTGCCGAGCTAGAACATGACTATAAAAAAGCACACCAACTTTTTCGACAATACGCAGACTTTGAGCTAAAGATTCGAGACAACAATCACCACCACGCTTTTTGGCCTTTGATTCTGCCAGAGAGGAGCTTCGGCTACTGAGTAAGCACAATGAATTGGTTGGCAAGTATCAACGTATAGAATCGGAAAACGAAACATTAAAACAGACCAACAAGCTCTATTTTCTCTTCTTTGCTATATCGATAGGCATAGCGGTGTTACTCAACGGGTTAAGGCTAAGAGAACACCGACTGGCGAAACACGATGTGCTGACCAACACCTTAAGTCGAGCTAGCTGCATTCGCAAAGTCAAATCGACACCGGAATGCGAAGATGAAAACAGTCGAAACGTATTACTCTTATTCGATTTAGACGATTTCAAATCCATCAACGACGAATATGGCCACCCTACAGGCGACCGTGCACTTATCGAGATTTCCAAAAGTGTTAAAACGCTACTTAAGAGTAGAGATAGGATTGGCCGTTTGGGTGGCGAAGAGTTTATTGTGTTACTCAAAGAGTGCGAAGAGTTAGATATTTTTGACCGAGTAAAAGCCATTCACAATCGTATCGCAGACACTCGGTTTACCTCTGAAAGCGGGGTTTCGCTAAAAATCACCGCAAGTATGTCTTATCTATCGACGCCAAGTAGCTTGCATGATTTTGACGCGCTCTACTCTATCCTCGATCAAGCCCTGTATCAAGCCAAAGAGAACGGAAAGAACTGCATTATAGATGCATACAACGAGCCTATATATCTTGACCCGACTGCTTACGCGTCAACTCAGCCATAACGGTAGTTTGATTGTTGAGATAATCGTCTAAACCAGCTTTGCGTAAATCACAAGATGGACAATCACCACAACCATCGCCAATGATGCCGTTATAACACGTGAGCGTGTGTTTGCGAACGAGTTCTAAAGCGCCAATTTGGTCCGCCAGCGCCCAGGTTTCTGCTTTGTTTAGCCACATTAACGGCGTCTGAATGTGCAACGTTTTATCCATGCCTTTTACCAACGCATCATTCATCGATTTCACAAACTCATCGCGGCAGTCTGGGTAGCCAGAAAAATCCGTTTCACACACACCCGTGATAACCGTGTTTGCTCCAATTTGATAAGCGTATATGCCAGCCAAGGTGAGAAAGAGAATATTGCGCCCTGGAACAAAGGAGTTTGGAAGACCATTTTCTTGCAGTTCGTGTGAGACAGGAATGTCATCTCGGGTTAGAGAACTGATAGCCAATTCGTTTAACAAAGTAACATCCATCACTTTGTGAGCTTTTACACCCAAGTCTTTGGCAAGAGACTCAGCGACTTCGATCTCCAGTCGATGTCGTTGGCCATAGTCAAAAGTAATTGCGTGTACCTCATCAAACTCTTTTAGTGCTTTCACAAGACAGGTCGTCGAGTCTTGACCACCACTAAAAACTACTACCGCTTTATTCATGAGTTTTTTCCTTTAAGCAATACTTAAATATTTATGAGTTTGTACCGAAAGGCGCCAGTTGCGTGCAATACAAGTATCAATACACAGCTGAGTTGCACGACTTTTCTGACTGATTGGCTGCAACGCCACTGTAGTACTAGAAGGTACTTTCGCTCGCTCTAACAATACATCGAGCTGAGCGATGTCTTTTTCTGTTCCAACTGGGTGCTTAATTTCGTTAGCTCTTTGCAACGCGCTGTCCAAAACTGGTAGCTTGCCTTTCATCGCCACCTTTGGTGACACTGTCACCCAAGTATTTTTCGTCGCCTTTACCAAAGAAGTGCACTGGTTTCAATTTGACATTGGCAGCCAATATTTTCAAAAGCTTGTGTCAGAGGAACCAAGTCATAAATGCAAGGCTCTCCGCCTGTAATCACAATGTGTTTAGCGGTGTAATTTTGTTTTTTATACCAAGCGACTAAATCATCGGCGTCGACAGAAGCCCAAGTTGGCGTATCCGAGGTTTTTACCAAGATATCACCCACAGACGTTTCATCTTCTTCTAACGCTTCCCATGTTTGCTTGGTATCACACCAAGAGCACCCTACTGGACAAATTTGCAGACGGACAAACACCGCTGGAACGCCAGTAAAGACACCTTCACCTTGAATGGTTTCAAACATCTCATTTAGTTTGTACAACTCACTCACCACATTGCTGATATAAAAATAGGAACGAGACCATAATTGAAGCCTAACACAAGGTCAACTAAATCTGCGCTTTGCAAAAGGCCAGAAGCAAAAGCAGCAAACCCTGCGATTGGCAGGGTTTGCATGATGCATTTCTATTTGCTCGCTGCCGAGCGTATCGAGAAGATGAACAGCAACATCAATAAGGGGTATCTTATGGTTTCGACAATCAAACTGTACAAACTACTTTCGCTCAAGTACAAGGCGGTCACGCTCACCAACAAGTTTACCAGTATCATTGCGAGAACAACCAGCGCCAACTTACCCGCAGACAAACTCTCGTCAATGTCACCTTTACTGGCAACAAGAACAGAAGCGGTGAGAACGACTGCGAGCCACTTTCCAAATACCGGTTGTAGCCAGATGACTGAAATGGCGATAGTCACGATGCTCAGCGCGATCCACACACCTTTGGAGCATAACAACTGGACTAAGTCGACGTCTGGTTTGCTTCGCAACCTCATCATATGCCAAGCGGCTAAGCTGCCCAACAGTGCACCAACCAGCATATCAACGATAAATGAACTGCCAGAATAGAACTTAGCAGCAATAAGCCACAGCATCAGTAGTGCAAACCCAAATAGGTGTTTTCCACTGGTCAATACTTTTTGCTGGGCTGCGACCATTACAAAAACACTAAACCATACAGATATTGCAACGCTTGGAAAGCTGTAACCATAAGAGTTTGCCAACTCAAGAGACGGAATATAGACATGAGGTCTTGGCATGGCAAACCCTTGCTGAGCAACGAGTGCGAGGAGAGATGTGGTTGCAACAGTAAAGAAGATCACATAGGTAAACGATTTACCAAACCGCCAGTAAACCAAAGGGAATAAAAGGGTGAGTAATAATGGCTCTGCAAGTAAGTTACCCAACATTAACAACGTCGATACGGCGCTACCCAAAAAGCCTTGTAAAGAAGCAATTTCGGCCTGCCAGTTCACTAGCCAACCGAGTTCCACCTGATTGTGACTTGGGGCTTCCTCAATCAAGTTGCTGACGAAAAACGTCGGCTGGTCAGTCGCTTGAGAAGCAATTGTTTTAAGCGCATCGAGGTAGTTTGGAAATCGATAATAGGAAGCCTCTATTGAATGGGGTGAAACCAACATGGCGGAGGAAACCTCTACCCCATAATGAGGTGCAAACCAAATAGGTAGCTCATTGCCATCAAATCGATTATTAAATTCGTAGGCGATAATATCTGAGTCGGAAACGCAGTCGAAATAGGCTGTATTCTTCACCTTGCCCAAAAGGCGTTTGACGGTGACAACCAGTCCTGTTTCTTCCCATGTCTCGCGTTGTGCTGCTTGCTCTAGTGTTTCCGAGCTGCCTATATAGCCGCCGGGCAATGATATTTTCTTAGTCAATATCTCGTTGACCATTACGACTTTATCGCCTGATCGGATAACACATGCGACCCCTTGGTAGTCATGTTCATCTATGCTTGCGCTAGCAACACCTGACACCGAAAGAGACAATAGGAAAAGTGAAATAAAAGAAGAGAGAAACTGCATGAATTTTGTTAACTACCGCTTAATCGCTTTCTAAGCCAATGTATATGCTCCACAAACCCTGTCTGAGCATAAAAATCTTTGGCGCTTTGGTTAAAGTGCCACACTTCTACAAAAATCTCTTGAGCGCCGTTTTCAAAAAAGCTTTGCTCCAGTTTCTGGTATAGCGCTTTAGCTATGCCGCGTTTTCTCATAGGGGGTATGACATAAAGTTCGTCGACACTACCCATCTGAACAGGCTTACTCACCGTTGAAATCAGTTCACAAAAGTGTCCAGTAATAAAGCCAACAATCTCATTTTGAGAGATAGCAACCCATACCAAGCACTGAGGATCATTCAGATATCGAGCGATACTTTTTTCAAGTTCAATATCTTCGGCTGTCTTAAAATACTGTGGACACGCACAATGATGTTCGTCGTGCAGTTCAAACATTAACTGATTTAAAGCTTCCAAATCTTTATCATTGGCTGCCCTTAGATTAACACTGTCCATGAGTTATTTTTGTGTCGCGAATAAAGCAACAGTCTGACCATATTCTTGCAAAGATTCAATGAAAAAAGCCTCAAAACTGAGGCTTCTATTGCTAAGTTTAAAGATCAAGACTTGTTCAGTACTTTCTCAATTTCTTGCAAGCTTGTCGGATCATCAATCGTCGATGGTACTGCGTACTGCTCACCATCGGCTATTTGACGAATAGTTCGACGTAAAATTTTACCCGAACGGGTCTTGGGCAATCGCTCGACCACCAAAGCGTGTTTAAAACAAGCCACTGCACCAATTTCCTCGCGTACCTTTCCTACCAGTTCACCTTCAAGTTCTAGGTCGTCGACTTTCACGCCATCTTTGAGCACTACAAATCCCAGTGGTAATTGGCCTTTTAACTCATCGTGAACGCCAACCACCGCGCATTCGGCAATGGCAGGGTGCCCTCCCACAATCTCTTCCATTTCACCGGTTGATAGACGGTGCCCCGCGACGTTTATCACATCATCAATTCGTCCCATAATAAACAGGTAGCCGTCTTCATCCAGATACCCACCATCCCCTGAAACATAATAACCATCAAACTGACTCAGATAACCACTCTCAAACCTGTCGTGATTGCGCCAAACCGTCGGCAGACAACTAGGTGGTAATGGCCGTTTCAGTACGACAAATCCTTGCTGGTTAGCTGCGACAGGCTCGCCCAACTCGTTGAGGATCTCGACTTGATAGCCGGGAATCGCCTTAGTAGCCGAACCCGCTTTAACTGGCATAGCTTCAACTCCAATAGGATTACCAGCAATCGCCCACCCGGTTTCCGTCTGCCACCAATGATCGACAACTGGCTTATGTGTTTTGCTTTCTACCCACTCCAAGGTAGGAGGGTCCAGCCTTTCTCCTGCCATAAAAATAGTATGCAGGTGACTTAGGTCATATTGACTAATGAGTGCCCCATTTGGGTCTTCTTTCTTAATCGCCCTAAATGCCGTAGGCGCCGAAAAGAGCACTTCGACTTTGTACTCAGCGCAGACTCGCCAAAACGCACCCGGATCTGGCGTGCGCACGGGTTTTCCTTCATAAAGAACTGTCGTACAACCATGGATGAGCGGCGCATAAACAATGTAAGAGTGCCCTACCACCCAGCCGACATCAGACGCAGCCCAATACACACCATCTTGTGGCATATTGTAGATCGCACTCATTGAATACTTCATCGCTACGGCATGTCCGCCATTATCCCGTACCACACCTTTCGGCTTACCCGTTGTGCCGGAGGTGTAGAGAATGTAGAGAGGATCAGTGGCTAGTACGGGTACACACCCATGAGGCAAAGCTTGTTGATAAGCTTGGATCCAGTCCTTGTCTCTCTCATTGGAGAGCTCTGCTGGACATTCTGGTCGTTGATATACCAGCACGGTTTCTGGTTTCCAACGGCTATCCATCACTGCTCTATCAACCAGCGGCTTATAGGGAATCACTTTGTTTATTTCAATGCCGCAAGAGGCTGTCATTAAAACCTTTGGTTCGGCGTCTTCTATTCTTACTGCCAGTTCATTGGGCGCAAAGCCACCAAACACCACGGAATGGATAGCACCTAACCTTGCACACGCTAACATTGCGATCGCCGCTTCTGGGATCATTGGCATATAGATGACAACGCGATCCCCTTTCACCACACCTTGTGCGGCTAGCATTCCCGCCGTTTTTGCAACTCGGTCTCTTAATTCTTGATAGCTAATGGACGTTTTATTTCCCGTAACAGGGGAGTCGTACAAGATGGCCGTGCGCGCTCCTCGCCCTTGCTCACAATGATAGTCGAGTGCCATCCATGAAGTATTCATTAAACCATCTGCGAACCACCGTTCTATGTCGTTTTCATCTTTGCTCAAGATGGTTTTAGGGACTTGAAACCAATCTAACTTACTCGCCTGTTCTGCCCAAAAAACTTCTGGGTTCGTCATTGCCCGATAGTATTCTTGCTCGTATGCAGACATATTGCTTCCTCCAGTATGTCGCTATTGTTTTTTTAATGGCGGAATGGTGACACTCCCTTCCATTAACATTCGGGCGCTTCGACTCATGGTCGCTTTTTTTACTACCCAGCCCTTGGTTGTTTGCTTCGCTTCGGCTCCGACTTTTAACATCCCTGACGGATGACCAAAGACCACACTGACTTTGCTTCCTCCACCAGCAGCAATATTAACTAGTGTGTCTGGAACACTCGCAGCACACGCTATTGCCACGGCAGCAGTGCCCATCATGGCATGGTGCAGTTTGCCCATGGAAAGCGCTCGAACTAACACATCTATCTGTTCTGATTCCACACGACTGCCGCTAGAGGATTGATAAGATTTAGGTTTGCTTACAAACGCGATCTTTGGCGTGTGTTGCCTTTTTACTGCATCTTCGCGATTGGAAATGAGCCCCATTTTTAACGCGCCTTCTGCGCGAATAGCCTCAAACTTGGCCAACAAACCCGCATCGCCATTAATATCGTCTTGCAATTCGGTACCTGTTAAACCAAGCGCGTTGGAATCGATAAATATTGTCGGGATCCCTGCGTTTATCATGGTAGCGTTAAACGTGCCTACCCCTTCAACTGTCAGGTCATCAATTAAGTTTCCCGTTGGGAACATCGCTCCTTCCCCATCTGCGGGGTCAACAAAATCCACTTCGATTTCAGCTGCGGGGAAAGCGACACCATCCAAATAAAAATCACCCAGTTCTTGAACCTGACCATCTCTTATCGGCACGTGAACATGAATGGTTTTCCCTATGTTTTTCTGCCAAACTTTGACAGTAGCAATGCCATTTGTTGGGACTTTTTCAGGGTCGATCAAGCCTTTGTGCACCGCAAACGGTCCAACGGCTGATGAGAGGTTGCCACAGTTACCACTCCAATCGACAAAAGCCTTGTCTATCGCTACTTGCCCAAACAAATAGTCTACGTCGTGATCCGGTCGCTCACTTTTGGATACAATCACAGTCTTACTATTACTAGACGTACCGCCGCCTAATCCGTCAATTTGCTTGCCATATGGGTCCGGACTACCTATCACGCGTAGTAGTAGCTCATCCCTTGCCTTTCCAGCAACTTGAGCCTCTTTGGGAAGGTCGTTCAGGCTAAAAAACACACCTTTACTTGTGCCACCTCTCATATAAGTGGCGGGTACTTTAAGCTGAAAAGCTTTAGTTAAATCTATGCTCATACCGCTCCCTCCTGAGCCAAAAAATCCTTGGCAAACCGTTGAAGTACACCACCCGCTTTATAAACCGACACTTCATCTTCCGTGTCTAAGCGACAGGTCACTGGCACATCGAACTTCTCACCCGTACGACGCGTTATTACCAAGGCAAGCTCTGCTCCTGGCTGATAACGCCCGCCACGTCATACTCTTCACTGCCGTCTAAAGCTAAGGTTTTTCGCGTGACACCCTGTGGGAACTGAAGCGGTAATACACCCATACCAACCAGGTTGGTGCGGTGAATTCGTTCAAACCCTTCTGCAACTATCGCTTCGACACCCGCTAGCCTTACCCCTTTTGCAGCCCAGTCGCGCGATGAACCTTGGCCATAATCGGCGCCGGCAATTATGATGAGTGGCTGCTTGCGCGCCATATAAGTTTCAATGGCTTCCCACATTCGTGTGACTTTTCCCTCTGGCTCGATACGCGTATAAGAGCCTTGCTTAACTTCACCTTTTTCTTTGACCATTTCGTTAAACAACTTGGGATTTGCAAAGGTTGCCCTTTGTGCCGTTAAGTGGTCCCCTCGGTGGGTGGCATAGGAGTTAAAATCCTCTTCGGGTAACCCCATCTTCGCTAAGTATTCCCCTGCTGCACTTGACGCCAAGATTGCATTAGAGGGTGAAAGGTGGTCCGTGGTTATGTTGTCACCCAAAACCGCTAGCGGCCTCATTGAGGACAGCTTTCGCTCTCCTGCAAGTGCTCCCTCCCAATATGGAGGTCGACGAATATAGGTACTCTGCGGTCGCCAATCATACAAAGGGCTCTCTGCCTTTTCGTCGTCATCAAGAGTGAACATCTTGATATAGATTTGATTGAACTGCTCTGGCTTAACGTGCTTATTAACCACTGCATCGATTTCGTCATCACTTGGCCAAAGGTCGTTGAGGTATATTGGCTGACCGTTTTTGCGATAACCCAAAGCGTCATTTTCAATATCAAACCTCATCGTCCCCGCTATGGCATAGGCAACAACAAGTGGCGGTGAGGCGAGGAAAGCTTGTTTCGCGTATGGGTGGATTCGACCGTCAAAGTTTCGATTCCCCGACAACACCGCCGTGGTATACACGTCCCGTTCGACTATCTCTTGCTGGATTTTGGGATCCAGTGCACCACTCATCCCATTACAAGTCGTACAGGCATAAGCAACAATACCAAAGCCCAGCTTCTCTAGCTCCGGCAATAGGCCTGCTTCTTCAAGGTAAAGTTTGGCTACTTTTGAACCGGGAGCAAAAGAGCTCTTTACCCAAGGTCGACGTTTGAGTCCAAGTTCATTGGCTTTCTTTGCCACCAGTCCCGCCGCCACAACATTGCGAGGGTTGCTGGTGTTGGTGCAAGAGGTGATGGCCGCAATAATGACCGCCCCATCTGGCAGTTCGCCCTGTTTTTGCTCCCACGGTTTAGATATGCCCCTGTCTGCCAGTTCTGTTGTCGGCAATCGACGGTGAGGATTTGATGGGCCAGCCATATTGCGACCAACACTACTCAAATCAAACTCTAATACCCTTTCGTATTTGGCATCGATGAGGTCGTCTGCCCATAACCCAGTCGTTTTCGCGTATCGCTCTACTAGTTCAACCTGCTGTTTGTCCCTGCCGGTCAACTTCAAGTAGTCTATGGTTTGCTCATCAATGTAGAACATACCTGCTGTTGCACCATATTCCGGTGTCATATTAGAGATGGTAGCGCGATCGCCAATAGTCAGGTCTCTTGCCCCTTCGCCAAAAAATTCTAAATAACTTGAGACTACCTTTGCGTTTCTTAAAAACTCCGTAATCGCCAATACAATATCGGTGGCAGTGATCCCCGGCTGACGTTCTCCTGTTAGCTTGACACCCACGATATCTGGCAGGCGCATCATTGAAGGTCGGCCTAACATCACGGTTTCTGCTTCTAATCCACCGACTCCTATTGCGATAACGCCTAGCGCATCGACATGTGGGGTATGACTGTCGGTTCCAACGCAGGTATCTGGAAACGCCACGCCTTCTTTCAATTGAACAACGGGAGACATTTTCTCCAAATTAATCTGGTGCATAATGCCATTGCCCGCTGGGATCACACTGACATTTTCAAATGCGGTTTTACACCACTCGATAAAGTGAAACCTGTCTTCGTTTCTCCGCTCTTCAATCGCGCGGTTCTTGTCAAACGCATTCACTTCAAACCCCGCGTGTTCTACTGCGAGTGAATGATCGACTATCAATTGGGTCTCTACCACTGGATTGACTTTGGCTGGGTCTCCGCCTTGTTGTGCAATGGCATCTCTTAGGCCAGCCAAATCAACCAAAGCGGTCTGACCTAAGATATCGTGACATACCACTCGCGCTGGATACCAAGGAAAATCGTGTTCTCTTTTTCGGTCTATCAGTTGTAATAAGGACTGCCGCAGTGAAGAAGGCTCGCAACGCCTGACTAACTGCTCAGCAAGAACACGGGAGGTGTACGGCAACTTTTCATAGCTACCGGGGGAAATATCGTTAACTGCCTGACGCGCATCGTAGAACTCAGCCGATGTGCCGCTGAGGGGCTTTCGATATTCTTTATTAACATTCTGACTGCTCATGGTCTACTTCCTCTTACCCCCTCAGTTGCCAGTACTGGTAACTGAGGGCAATATCCAACGCTATTAACCTCGTTTATCTATCGGTAACCAAGCTTGTGCTTCTGGCCCTTGGTAATCTGCACTTGGTCGTATGATTCGGTTGTTTTCACGTTGCTCGTAGACATGTGCGGCCCACCCGGTTAATCGACTCATCACGAAAATGGGGGTAAATAGTTTGGTAGGAATATCCATAAAGTGATACGCCGAAGCATGGAAAAAATCTGCGTTACAGAACAGACCCTTTTCTCGCTTCATAACCGCTTCTACCCGTTCAGAAACCGCATAAAGATGGGTATCGCCCACATGCTCTGAAAGCGATTTAGACCATTTTTTTATCAACGCATTTCTAGGGTCACTTTCTCGATAAATGGCGTGTCCAAACCCCATTATCTTGTCTCTGTTTTTAAGCATTTTCAGTATATTTGCTTCTGCTTCATCTGGGGTTTTCCAGTTTTGGATCATCTCCATTGCCGCTTCATTTGCGCCACCGTGAAGCGGTCCTCGAAGTGTGCCAATAGCCGCTGTTACACATGAATGAATATCTGAAAGTGTCGATGCACACACGCGTGCAGCAAAAGTAGAAGCGTTAAACTCATGCTCCGCATACAAGATCAATGAGCAGTGCATCACTTGTTTGTGGAGGTCACTTGGTTCTTTGTCGGTCAACATTTTAAGGAAATAGCCGCCAATACAGTCCTGACTTCGATCTTCAGTATCAATACGCACCCCGTCATGACTGAATCTGTACCAGTAACAGATTATGGCTGGAAACAGCGCTAACATTCGCTCGGTAGCGGGTTGTTGCGTAGAGAAGTCAAGCTCTTGCTCGAGATTTCCAAGTACTGAGCACCCCGTTCTCATAACATCCATCGGATGTGCAGTTGCGGGCAATAGCTCAAGCGCGTTTTTAAGACTTTCAGGTAAGCCGCGTAAACTGACCAACTTTGTTTTGTAGTCATCCAATTCACTTTGCGTTGGCAAGTGACCGCGTAACAAAAGATGAGCCACTTCTTCAAACTGAGCGTGGTTAGCCAAGTCAGTGATGTCGTAACCGCGATAGGTTAGTCCTGTTCCTGATTTTCCGACAGTGCATAATGATGTGCTTCCAGCGCTTTGACCTCTAAGTCCTGCGCCACCTAACTCTTTAGTAGGCATAATGAACTCCTTTTCGAAACAGCTTATTGCTCTCTGCGTAGCATTTTTTTACTGGTTCAGTTTCACGTTTGTTTATGGATAATGGTTTTCTTCAGGCTCCCCGCTATGGGTACTGTTTTTGCGTTACGACTCTGAAAACAGTTTGTCCAGCTTGTCTTCGTATTCGTGATAGTTCAAATGTTGATAGAGCTCTTTCCGGCTCTGCATTTGACCTAGTAGCGCCTCTTGATTTCCCACTGTCAAAAGGTGCTGATACACCGTCTCTGCCGCTTTGTTCATTGCTCGAAAAGCACTAAGGGGGTAAAGCACCATATCGACGTTTACTTCAGAGAGCTGTTGACCGCTGTAAAGTGGTGTTTGACCAAATTCAGTGATATTGGCGAGAATGGGAATCGGTTTACCCGTGGCTTGCTTTAACGCACTAGAGAACTGTTTGTACTGTTGCAACTCGTTCATCGCCTCTGGGAAAATCATATCTGCGCCTGCTTCGACACATGCAATGGCGCGCTCTATCGCTTTGTCCATACCCTCTACCGCAAGCGCGTCGGTCCGAGCCATAATCACGAAGCTGTCATCCGTTCGCGCATCTACCGCGGCTTTTACTCTATCTACCATCTCTTGTTTTGAAACAATGGCTTTATTAGGACGGTGACCACATCGCTTCTGAGCCACTTGGTCTTCCATATGAACGGCGCCAGCCCCCGCTTTTTCCATCGCTTTAATCGTTCGGGCAATGTTAAAAGCGCCACCAAAACCAGTATCAATATCAACCAATAACGGTAAATCACAGGCGTTGGTGATTCTCTCTACATCAACCAGTACGTCATTTAACGTAGTAATGCCAAGATCCGGTAAGCCATACGAAGCGTTAGCAATGCCGCCACCTGACAAGTAAATTGCTTGGTGCCCGACATTCTTCGCCATCATGGCGCAATATGGATTGATTGTGCCGACAATTTGCAGCGGATCATTTTGTTCTACAGCGAGTCGAAACTTCGCTCCCGGAGTCATGCTCATGACAGTTTCCTTTTAGTCATTCTCAACTAAGCTAATTTGCTGTTCTATCAGTTTTCTGCTGCCAGAAATGTGCCTGCGCATTAACATCTCAGCCAGCTCTTCATCGCGATTGCGTATCGCTTGTAAAATAAACTTGTGTTCTTCTAGTGCCTCTTTTGGTCGAGATTGTGCGCGAGGAGATTGATATCGGTACATTCTCAATAAGTGATAGAGTTCATCACATAGCAGATTGATCAACTTGCTGTTGCGACTTGCCTGAATAATGCGGTAATGGAAGTCAAAATCACCGTGCTGGTGAAAATATGACGCCCCCTCGACTCTGTCGATATGAGTAGAATGTGTTGACAATAATGCTTCTAATCCAAGTAACTCCTCTTGCGAGATGTTTCTTGCAGCCAGCCGTGCAGCCATCCCTTCCAGCGCTTCTCTAACGGCGTATAACTCAACGAGTTTTTCTGGAGAAAAGGTAATCACCCTAGCACCGACGTGGGGAATCCGCTCAATGAGACCTAAGCCTTCTAATCGCATGATGGCTTCTCTCAGTGGCCCTCGGCTAACGCTGTATCGCTTGGCTAGCTCTGGTTCCGATATCTTGCTTCCCGGCGTTAGCTCACCTTCTACAATGGCTTCTACCAAAGCTTCGGTTAGGGTAACGGACTTGGTATTTTCTCTTTCGGCGACCAAACTCTTCACTACAACTCTCTTAGACATTACATTGTCTACAATTCGTTAATCTAACGTTAAAATAGTCGAACAAATTGTCAACAATCAAGCAAATTGTCGACAATTTAGACTAAGGTAGTAGCTCTTATTTTGGTAAAATAGGCGCGTTAGTATCTTGAAATCGAAAAAAAACCTGCGGTTACAGGGGATTAAGTGAAGAAACAATCGTTTGGGTCTACACTGGACCTAGAAATATAAAAATATTCGATGGTTATAACGATGAAAGTTATTCAGTGGTGTACTTTTAGCGTCTTTGCTTGCTCGCTAATGGGATGTTCGCTTTTTATTAAGCCAGATCCGGATCCTATGGCTTACCCAACCTTAGCAAACTCCCATTACAGCGGTGATGAAATTCCCTTAAACAAAACGGCTAATGTAATCAACAGCGCCGTTGTCGCTGGCCGCACCGTACCGATATCTGACAAAGAGAGGGTCAATCAAAAGCTACCTTTGATCTTTGCTGAAATTGGAGACCGTACCAGTATTCGCTATCAAGTACTCAGCGAAGCAGGATTCCATTCCGCGATTAAAAACTTAGTGACTCAATACAGCTGCCACCTCTATGCCAGCCAGCAAACGCGAGATACCGTACAGTTGTGCCCTCCTCATCACAAACTCGTAGATAATGAACCCGGCTACCTGCCCTTTATCGATGGCTACTGGTTCGATCACCGTATGGAAGTTAGTCACACAAACCAAAATCACGGTCTACAGGTAGACCTCTTCTTAAAAAGCGGTAACGAAAGGCCCCTCACTTCCACTTGGGGAGCGGTGCATACACTAGGCCCATTTGACAACAATCAGTTCGACGAAAAACAACTCGTCCTCACGATACATCTCAAGGCCTACTACAAAAACGGCGATGCGCAGGTATGGTCGCCTATGCACCACGAACCACTCATTTTCTTCGTTCTGTTACCAACAAAAGACCATATAGCCAAACAAACTAATGAGATCGCGGCGATGGACTACAGTTACCAAAACGCTCAGTTGCTTGTCGTCGATAGCCGTTGAACTTCAAATGGTGTGAGCATGAATAGTTAATCTACAAAATAGGATTGATAATACTTAGGTGTGACGGCAATGCGCTTTTTAAAGTGACGCTGAAAATGGGCTTGATCGGCAAAACCTAGCTGATGAGCGACTTGTGAAATGTCGTTTCCCGCTCTGAGCAGTAACTTGGATTTTTTAATCTTTTCATCCATCAGATAAGCGTGAGGCGGCAATCCATAACGCTTTTTAAAATGGCGTAGCAACTGATAGCGATTGAGTCCGACTTCATTAGCGAGCTCGTCCAGTTGATGATTTTCATCCATTTGATCTAAGAGTTTCTCTCGAACAGGAGTGAGATCTGGTGAGTGGACCTTGCGTTGACTGTCCCTTTGTGAGTTTAAAAAAACACCACATTCAACAAAGCCGAATAGTGAGCTTTCCGCTGACAATACGTCCTTTTCATTTTCCAACAAATCGAACAAGTGGTTAAACTTAGCCACATAGTCAGCTCTATTTTCATAGTCTTTATCAAACGCTACGTAGTCCAAATTTTGATCGCCAAGTACCTCTTTTTGGATTTCTCCCATCCAAACGGCGTCAACAAAGAGCATTCGATAAGACCAGTTGCCTTTCTCCGGATTGCACGAATGAACGTCCGCGGGGTTGATAGTGACCAAATCCCCTGTTGCGATACGATTCTTCCGGTTGCCATTCGAGTAAAAAGCAACGCCACTATCGATAAGACCAAACGAGAACTCGTCGTGAGAGTGGGCGTGATAACACGCACTGCTGTTATCAGCAATGCGCAGTTCGATTTGAGGCAGTATTGCGCTTGGTTTAAAACTTGCGGTTTTATCCGTTTTCATTTTTCCCCTCTAACTACACCCATATCGTACTGACTGATAATACCAGCATTAATGACATCGCGCAGTTAAACAGCCGCTGTCGCTTTTGATTGTTCAACCACCCAGACATGGCATGTCCCAACAGTGCCCACACACCAATTCCTACCAAGCATACAACTAATGAAATCCAAGTAAAGAAAGCAAGCATCATGGTTTCATTGCTCTGCCCTATCACATAAAGGCTAACCCCTGAGCCAGCCACTAACCAAGCTTTAGGGTTGAGCAGTTGCGCCAACGAACCAGACCACAAGCCTGAACTGTCCTTTGAAGCGCCAATTTTCTCTGCTGGCGCGCGAAAGATTTTCCAAGCCAAGTAGAGCAAAAACGCACTACCCGCCAATTTTAAGTACCCTTCTAGCTTTGGTAGCAGTTTGAGTAGCTCTCCCATCATTAGGCCACTGATAAGGACAACCAACGCATACGCAACAGATGCGCCAAGAACATGTGCCATCGCCGATTTAAGCCCCTTTTGAGCAGCCGTACTGGTCGCTAAAATATTAACAGGGCCAGGGGTCACGGCTCCTACAAAAGCAAACATGGCCATCGCAAAAAAAATACTTTCCATAAACATTCTCCTTTTTGGCAAGAATATCCATGGTGATAGCCACTGTATTGAACGTTATTGCACTTTACGCCGCTTTAACCCCTCGCAAGTATTTTTCAATATCGACTTCATCGATTTGTCCCCTTGGTAAAAACTTACGCGCGTATTCGAGGTAAGTACCGCTTTGCAGGAAGATAAGGAAGATATCCTTATCTACGTGTTGATCCAATGCCATCTTATACATAATATCGACGGCTACGCTCAGCGGTTTCGCTTTCTTATAGGGTCTATCTGCTGCTGTCAGCGCTTCAAAAATATCAGCGACGACGAGTATCCTTTCGGGCACCGATAACTGGTCGCCTGTCAATTTGCGTGGATAGCCCGTTCCTTTTAACGTTTCGTGGTGGGTTGAAGCATACCTAGGGACTCGACTGAGTTCTGGTGGGAACGGCAGCGCTTCTAACATCTTAATCCCGCTTATCATATGCTCGTTAATCTTGTATCTATCTTCTGGAGTTAACGTCCCTCTGCGAATACACAAATTGTAGATTTCACCAAGGTTATACATATGTTCCGGTACGTCTACTTTGATTCCGTATTGCTCGTCAAAATGAACCGGACGCTCGCGGCGAATAACGTGCTCTGCTCTATCGATCAATAGCGGCTCTACCGCTGGTAGGGTTTGCTCACCGCGCATGTGATTCATCTCTTCTAGCGGGGATAGTCCCAATCGATCATCAAAGTGTCGAACCCATGTTTGATTCGCTATCGCTTTAATACGAGCCACTTGTTCCTCGTCCATAAACTCGCTGCCGACATTCGCTTGGGCCACAAATTCAAACTCTTCTTTGAGTTTTGCTTTAGCTCGGGCTAACTCATTCAACCCTGTTTGCTTATCCGTTTCCCCCGATAACCTACCTTTTAAATATTGGATCTCGGCATCGCGCCACAACACTTCGAATCGAGTCCGTATTTCGTGTATGCGGTTGTAATTGGCTTCTAGTTTCGTACCTTTATCGACAATGTGTTCCGGTGTAGTTATTTTGCCGCAATCGTGAAGCCAAGCAGCAATCCTAAACTCCCTTCGTTCATTATCGTTGTTAAACATAAAGTCTTTGAACTTTTCGTCTTCGGACTTTTCAAGCACTTCAGCCAGCATTAATCCCAGTTCGGGGACTCGGTTACAATGTCCTGCGGTGTAAGGCGATTTATCATCGATGGCTTGGGCAATCAGTCGAATAAAGCTTTCGATAAACTCTTCCTGTGACTGGGCCCGTTTTTGTATCTCTCGCGCCATGTCCACCATTGAGGCGGACAACTGATGAATTTCCTTAATTCTGGTATCGACTAGGCGAACCTTGTCATATTGGCGCGCCTTTATTTTCCTTGTCTCCTCAATCAAAGAGAGAATTGGGGTCACTATCGGAGAGCCAAATCGCCAAGCTAAAGGAAGAAGTAATACCATTGCGATCACGGTTATCGCCAGCGCTTTCCACAGCTGTTCCACCACTTGGTCGGTCACCAGTGCTTCCGGCACCACCACTGCTAAAAACTCTTTTGCTACTTCGGGCTCACCTACCGCGGTGACATAAAAGTATCTCGGCTTTCCATCCACTAACCGCTTTACCATACTGCCATGAAGCTCGGGCATGCGCGCTATATCCAACATGGCACTATAGGGTACATAACTCCCTCTCAACGCACTGGTAGATAACCATTTACGAGTTAACGCCTGTCTCTGATCCAATGAAATATTGTTAAGGGCTCGGTTGATTATTGCTACTAGACGACTGTCTTTCTGCTTCGCCGCTAAATGGAACGTCATTGGCGTTTGATCAGTGAGATAACCGATTTTCAAATCACCCAATGCGTTTGTAGAATCAACGCTTTGCAAGGGAAGCAGCGTATTTAACAGCACCTCAATGTCTCCGCGATGGAGCGCTTTAAATGCTAACTCTAAGTTAGAAAACCTGACTACATCGGCATTCACACCTTGCTGGTTGAGTAGCTTTTCGAAACCCTGGCCTTCAACCAAGCCTATCTTTTTCTGATTTAACTGGAGCAGTGCCGTGGGAAGGGGCTTATCCCCTATTACGGCAACCGCGATTTGGTCTGAGAACATAGGAACACTGGTCATTCCCGGTAGGGTTGAATAACTGGACACCGAATGGATCAGATCCACATCGCCTAGTCTGTATTTACTGCTCAATTCGGGCCATGTGAAACCGTTGACGAACTCCAGCTCTAACCCTGTCATTGTCGATACTAGTTTTAACATATCCACCGCATACCCTTTGGGCTCTCCGGCAGACGCATAGTCAAAGGGCGACCAGTCCATCTGATTAGAAATCAGCAGTGGTCGCGTATTGGCAAGCCACTGTTTCTCTTCTTGTGTCAATGCGAGTGAATGGGATGGCGGAATGGCGATATCACTCGCCGCCAGTTGGTTTGAAGCAATAACTTCACCATGGGCGTTAAAGAGATAAGACTCCACTCCCTCGCGTCCTGTCAAACCTAGCGACTTCGCTGAAAGCTTAGAATTTACCGATGAAAGGACAATATCGACACCGAGAACGGCATTCTTACCTTTTATTGAGTAGGTTTGCCCAGTGATCTTCAGGTGTTTAAACAGATATGGATCCGTTTTATAGACTTTTGAACTTGTAGCCGCACCAAACCAAGGCCTTTGAGTAGGATAATAGTTGCTCTCCTGTTTCTTCTGTTTGGTCAACTTAAAATCTTTTGTTAAGTAACTCGTTACCTGTTGCCGATTCTCTCTGTCGCCAAAGATTTCGATAATCACCCAACGGTCATTTGCCCCTGCGGTTATTTTCTCCCTGACAATAGGCGATGACTCCAAGTTGATCACCTGATAAAAATCTTCGTTGGCCTTGCCGTAATAGATACTGTAAAACATTGGATTATCTGCGAGCACTTCCGTAAGAATCCCGCGGATTTCATTTGCAGAGAACCGGTGCTGAGTCGCAACGGATACCGCCTTTAAAATTCGAGCACTGCTCGATGCACTCACTTCTATTTTTTGAATGTGTTCACTCACATCTGCTGATGAAAGTGTGAGTTTCGCGACCACTTGCTCTTCTGAAGCTTGTTTTGCGAAATAATATTGTAATGCTATCGCGATCACAGCAGTGACCGTAGTGGCGATCAGAAACAGACTTCCCACTGTAAACCGAATTGAAAACTTTTTAGCCTTAACTGACAAACCGTCCATCTTCCATTACCCCCCCGCGGGCTGAAAAATCGCTTGTTCTTTTTTAACCATTTGGTCAATAAGCCAACAAACTTTTGATCTACTTATCCAAATAAGTATTCAACCTGTTTCTTAATTTATCAATGTGATCTTACTCACACAACAATACGTGAACTTTATGAACAAAAACCTCACAATGCCCAATATTGTTTTTATCTACTCATTAGAGACAAACATTTAACACCTTTTTAACCTTAGCCTTACTGCAACCCTTTCTAGGGTGTAACCGCAGATAAAGCTATAACGATAAAGCCCCCCTAGTTTAGGGTTTACCTACATAAGGAACGTGAAACATGTTTAAGGTATTTAAACCAACACTGGCAGCTTCAATTCTTGCCGCAACTTTCTCTTTCAGCACCATGGCCGCTGATGTGGAAAAAATCCATTTCCTCATCCCTGGTGGTGCTGGTGGCGGCTGGGATATGACTGCACGTGGTACTGGTGACGTATTGGTTAAATCCGATATCGTAGATAACGTCTCCTTCCAGAACTTATCTGGTGGTGGTGGCGGTAAAGCGATCGCTCACCTAATCGAAACAGCAGACCGTCAAGAAGATACTTTGATGGTGAACTCGACTCCAATCGTCGTTCGCTCTCTAACTGGCGTATTCCCACAGTCATTCCGTGACTTAACTCCAGTTGCTGCAACAATTGCCGATTACGGTGCAATCGTGACGTCTCCTGATTCTCCATACAACTCTTGGGAAGACGTAGTTAAAGCCTTTGAAGAAAACCCGCGTAAAGTGAAAATCGCCGGTGGCTCTGCGCGCGGCAGCATGGACCACCTTGTTGTAGCGGCTGCGTTTAAAGGCGAAGGCTATGACGCTAAGAAAGTTCGTTACATTGCCTATGATGCAGGTGGTAAAGCAATGGCTGCCCTACTCTCTGGCGAAACTCAGTTGCTCTCTACTGGTCTAGGCGAAGTGCTTGAAATGTCTAAGTCTGGCCAAGTTAAAATCCTTGCCGTCACTGCACCTAAGCGTCTTGATGCCGCACCAAACGTTCCTACGTTGGTGGAATACGGTAACCAAACGATTTTCGCTAACTGGCGTGGTTTCTTCGCAGCCCCAGGTGCTAGCGAAGAGAAAGTGGCTGAGTGGAATGCAGCGTTGACCAAGATGTACAGCACCGACGAATGGCAAGTTGTTCGTGACCGCAATGGCTGGATTGACAACTACAAAGCTGACAAAGACTTCTACGCCTTCTTAGAAGATCAAGAAAAGCAGATGGGTGACCTGATGCGCGAACTAGGTTTTCTAAAATAATAACGATATCAGGGCCGGATATCCGGCCCTCCCTTTATTCGCTGTGTACTGGATATGTTCAATATCTCCTTTGTTTATACGCAATAAGCAAGTAAGTCGGTTTGACTAGCAGCAATCCACTTACACTGGGTTAATGGCCTCCTGATAAGAAATTTTTCATTAGCTCCCAGTACACGGCTTTTTTCTTTTCTGAAACCACAAATGGAGTTGGATATGTCGGATTTGCCAACCAAATTTATGAGCAAGAAAAACCTTTTGTGTCGCGACCGAGTTGGCGCACTGATTTTTCTTATCGTGTGTCTCTGCTACGGATATCAGACCACACTGATCCCTATGTTTCCCGGTGACGAATACGAACCTTTTACTGCGAAAACCCTACCTACGTTGCTCACGTTTGTCGGTATCGCACTCTCATTAATGCTTCTTGTCACGGGTAAACCTGATGATGAACAGGTTGTCACTAGCGATTTTGATTGGCGACTGCTGGGCTCTTTTTTGGTTCTTATGGCGCTTTACGGGTTTGGCCTTACCTATATTGGCTTTGTTCTGGCGACTAGCCTGTTTTTGCTCGCCGGCTTCTATTTGCTGGGAGAACGAAGAAAAAGCGTACTGTTTGGTGCCTCTTTTCCGTTCGTTATCGCGTTCTATCTGCTGTTGACTCAAGGTTTAGATATCTACCTTGAACCAGGTCTTTTATACATCGTCTTGTCGTCATAACTGAAGGAAGTAATTATGTTAGATGGAATTTTACAAGGTCTATCGACCGCAGTTATGCCGATGAACATTATGATGGTCATTGTTGGCTGTTTTGTCGGTACTTTTATTGGCATGTTACCGGGACTTGGACCAATTTCTGCTATCGCTTTGATGATCCCGATTACATACGGGCTGGAACCCTCTTCCGGTCTTATATTGATGGCGGGTGTTTATTACGGCGCGGTATTCGGCGGTTCGACTTCATCGATCCTGATTAACGCTCCTGGTTGTTCGTCTACTGTTGTCACCGCTTTCGATGGCTACCCAATGGCTCAAAAAGGCATGGCGGGTAAAGCGTTAGCTCTAGCGGCCTATTCATCGTTTACCGGTGGTACGCTATCAGCCATTATGCTGTTGATCGCCGCTCCAGCTTTGGCTAGTGTTTCATTGAGCTTCCAATCGTCTGACTACTTTGCCCTTATGCTACTTGGCCTCTCTGCCGTCGCTGCTTTTGCGGGTAAGGGACAAGTACTAAAAGCGTGGATGATGACGGTGTTTGGCTGATGCTTTCAACTGTCGGGATCGATAAAGGCGTTGGCGTAGAGCGATTTACTTTTGGCCTCACTGATCTGATGGACGGTTTTAGTTTCCTACTACTCGCAATGGCTACCTTTGCTCTTGGTGAAACGTTAATGGGCATCCTCAAACCTGAAAAGGATACCAGTGCCGAAGAGCAGAAGAAAATGAGCGATATTGGTAGTATGAAAGTGACCAAAGAAGAAGTGAAAGAAGTGGCTCCCGTTTCAATCCGCTCTTCTATTCTCGGTTTCTTTACTGGTGTGCTACCGGGCGCTGGTGCAACCATCGCCGCCTTTTTGAGCTACGGAATGGAACGAAATCTCGCGCCTAAAGAGAAAAAAGAGGAGTTTGGCAAAGGGAGTATTCGCGGTTTAGTCGCTCCTGAATCAGCAAACAATGCGGCCTCAAGTGGTTCATTTGTGCCACTACTCACTTTGGGTATCCCCGGCTCTGGCACCACCGCAATTATGCTCGGCGCTTTGATCGCATATGGCATTCAGCCTGGCCCGCGACTATTTGTCGATAACCCAGACGTATTTTGGTCGGTAATCATCTCTATGTACTTTGGTAATATCGTACTGGTGATCTTGAATCTACCACTGATACCCTATATTTCTAAGCTGCTTGCCGTGCCCAGAACCGTGCTACTTCCAATGATTCTGTTTTTCTCAATCACTGGCGTATATCTGGTCTCATTTAACACCATGGACGTGTTTATCATGCTGTTGATTGCGATGGCTGCAATTGCCCTTCGGCTGGCTAACTTCCCACTTGCACCGCTTCTGCTTGGATTTATCCTCGGTGGGTTGATGGAAGAAAACCTACGTCGAGCACTAATGATTAGTGATGGTGAACTCAGCTTCCTATACGAACGACCAATTACTCTCGTCTTTACAGTACTCGCCGCGTTGATATTGCTAAGTCCTGTACTGGTCAAAGTGGTGAGCAAATTAAGATCAAACCCAGAAAAAGTCGAACAGTAAGATCGATTCAACAAAGGAGCTCTTAAGAGCTCTTTTTTTTGCCACTAGTCAGAACTCGCTAGTTTGGCATTTCCTGTCACAGTACCTAACTTGCGATTCATTGCAAAGCCCGCAAACAGAATCATTATCATACCGATGGCCTGAACCCAAGTCAGTTCACTGTCGTATATCAGATAATCGGCCAACACCGCGACTAAAGGATATACATAGGCAAGTACCGAGATCAGAGGAGTCGAGAGCTTTTGTATACCGCTATAGAGAAATAAGTACATGATACAGGTGTGAATTAGGCCAAGACCCAACAGCCAAAACCAGTGGTGCCCTGCGACCGGAACATCAGGTATCGAAGTCATAGGAAACAAGATCACCACCCCCGTCAAAAGCTGGACAATAATCGTCGTTAATGTCAGTTCATCCTCTATTTTTTTTATCAAAAGTACCGTTACAGCATAAAATAGCGCTGCTAGCGTGGCATAAAACACACCCTGAATAAATGAATGGCTAATGGTTCCACTGGGATTAATAATTAACAGTAGCCCCGCAAACGCGCATCCGACCCAAGCGTATTTATAGCCCTCTATTTTTTCCTTTAAAAACCAGCTTGCTAAAAACATCAAGATAAAAGGTTGGGTGTTATAGGCGACGGTCGAAATCCCTATTCCCGCATATTGATAGGACTCAAATAGAAAACACCAATTCACTACTAATGTAACTCCACTGACTATCATTGTTACCCAACTTCTTTTTGAAATTGACCTAAAACGTAAGCGCGCAGTGATCCAAGAATAAAGCAACAAAAAGATTAACCCGAATAAACAACGAAAAAAGACAACGTTGATAATCAGTTGCTGTGACTCTTTGACAAATATGCCTATCGTCCCAGACATAGCCATTGCCAGTGAAAACTCAATTATTCCAATTTGCCGAGTGGTTAATTTCATAGTGGTATCTCCATTTTCAGGAGCAGACTAACAACTGCGCTAGGAAAGCAATATTTCGGATTTCTTAACCCACTTAAGCTCTGGTTATCTCATCAACTTTTGGCGGCCAAGGTTTACTCTTTTTCACTATTCACATATTTTATTAATTAAACCTTCGACCTAAAAATACTTATGTATCATCAAGTTCCACCAATGAATGCCATGGTAGCGTTCGACGCTGTTGTAAAAACCGGTTCCGTTTCTGCTGCAGCGCAAATGCTTAATATTTCATCTCCAGCCGTTAGCCAACGCATAAAATCATTGGAAGCTTGGTTTTCTTGTCCACTGTTTTCTCGCAAACACGGAAAACTGGTTTTAACTGAACAAGGCAAAACACTCGCTGATTCAAGTAGTAAAGCTTTTGACCAACTCTTCAGTACCAGTCGAAAAATGAAAGAGAAGGTCTCCAGCGATGATATAACCATCAGTGTTCTCCCCTCTTTCGCTTACCTGTGCTTAATGGACAAACTCAATGCCTTTTTAACGGCTTACCCTCACATTAACGTGCACATTGAGACCACAACACGCCGTTCAGATTTTCGCTCTCAGCACATCGATTTATCAATTCGTTACAGTTTTCGCGAAGAGCCTGAAGGATTAAAAATGACCAAGTTTGCCGAAGAAGTGGTTTTCCCCTGTGCAAGCCCTGATTTGATTGAAAGGTTGGGAACTGTTGATATACAAGAGCTGATCGCTGGCTCAGCGCTTATAATGGATTCATGTCCAGAGATGCTTAATGTAAAACCCGGTTGGCCTCAATGGTTTTCCGCCTTTATCCCTGAAGCTTCAATCGAAGGAATGCGAAAGGTGAGCTTCCATCACAGCCACTTTGAAATTGACAGCGCCATTAAAGGACAAGGAGTCGTTTTAGCCAGAAGTAGACTCGCGCGACAAGCAATAGAATCAGGTCAACTTATACGACTAAGCGACGATCATCTGCCCATATCCGCCAGTTACTATCTTGTAGAACGCAAAGGTGTACCCCTTAAACCCAATGCCAGAGAGTTTGCAAAGTGGTTTTTAGACACGTTTTCTGAGTACGATTAATCCCGCTGTTTCATAAATACGTGAAGCATAAATAAGATATTGATTGATAAACACATTAATGATTTATTTTGTCACAAAGTGTCACATAACAACCGTCAAACGGTACAAAAATAGAGTCCACTATCTTCTAACATTAATTGATGGCATAGGAACGCGTTAACCCCTGTGCAATGTTAGTTTTGAACAAGGGCTACCAAAATGTATTACTGGAACACTCATCAATTAGCTCGGGATATTAAGAGCAATCGTGTTTCCGCACCGGAATGGAAACACTACTTTATCGGCGTGACACTGTTAGGGACTGTCACTTGGTACGTCAGTTTCATTTCGACCAACACATCAACCCTTGGCGTTTTATACGAACTTGCCATTAGCATCATCATATTTTTATGGGGTATACAAAAAACCTACCTAACAAACTTAGGAGACGACGGTTTTGATTACGTTTGTCGCATGATTGCATTGGCTTTTCCTTTGTATTTCAAGGCAATGGTCTACTTAGCCATTTTTATAACGTCAATTGAGTTTACCGTTGGAGTTATGTCCTTTTCTTCCCACACCATAGAATGGCTATACACTACAATAGCCCTATCGATCCAAGCGATGATATTCATTCGAATTGACTACCATTTGGCCTTTATTAATAATCCATAAGAATTACTTACATATTATGCAAAAATAGTTACTAACTCGTTTTTTAGTACAACTCACTGTAAAATCAACACCTTAGAATACACAATTAATGAGACTAGCACGTCATTTCCACCTCATTTAATTAACATTTACATTTCTTCACTTATACTGGAGCTCACTAACCCTTATGTTGTTGAACCATGAAGGATTATGACTCTAAAACTATAGCGTCACATTCGACGTTGACCTTGATTGCCATTCTCGTGGTTCCTATTGTTATTGTTTTGGCTGCATCCGTTTATTATGCGTGTCAAGGAATAAAACAAAATCTAGCGACCTATGCTCAGAGTTATGTGGTTCGACTAGACGAAATGATTTTCGAATTACATCGAGAAAATTTAGGTGTTTTAAAAGGCGAACAAGGTTGTGGCCGACTCGAGCAAGAACAACTGTTTGAGAGCCAGTTTAGAGAACTCATTTTAGCCCAAAACCAAATCGCCATTTGTTCGTCCCGCCGTGGACAAATTTCTTATGACCTATCTTCCCTTGTTGAAAACCACACGGGTTCGCGCACTACCCTTCTTTACGATATTAATAACGATCCGCAGCAGCGTACCCTGATCGTTATGAATGGTAAAAGCGGTAAGACAGACACTCATGTTTTAGCCATTGTAGACAAAGGTTACCTTATCGATCGACTGGGCCTATTTTCCAATAGCAAACTAAAAGCAGTCACGGTTCAATTTGGCGACAAAGTATATCCTGTTGAAAATAGTATGCAGCCAGATACCCTGTACTACATACAAACGTCTAAGCATTACGGTTATCAACTGCTCGTACAAGCCAGCAGTGAGTACATTAAATCTCATACTATCTATACCGCTCTAACTAGCTTGCCGTTTTCTATCTTTGTATCGGTAATGATTTTGCTTTCTGGTAAATTTTTAAAACATCGGGACAGCCTAGCCGACGACTTGAAAAAAGGAATAGGAAGAGGCGAACTATTTTTAGTTTACCAACCATCATTCACGGAGACACGCGACAGATAGCAGGGATAGAAGCCCTTGTTCGTTGGCAACATCCAAAGCTTGGGCTGATCAGCCCGCCGTGTTTATTCCCATTGCGGAACGAGAGCAACTGATCAATACACTTACCGACTATGTGCTTAGCAGAGTACTAAAAGACTTGGCTTTGCAAGCCCGTGATGAACCCATTCACGTTGCGGTAAATATTCCGCCGTCATATTTACATGAAGCTGAAAACCGCGACAATCTACTGCATTATCGCAATCAGTTGAAGAACTTCGGCTACTTGCTCAGTGTTGAGCTTACGGAAAGACAGATCATTGATAACACCGCGCGAAGCACCTTAGAGCAGTTAAGGTTAGAAGAACTGCTTATCGCTATCGACGACTTCGGGACTGGGCACACTTCCCTTTCGGTGATTCAAGACACCCAGTTTGACTACCTTAAAATAGACAAATGTTTTATCGATAGTATTGGCCTAGATACCGTTAACGCACCAGTGTTGAATACGATCGTAGATCTGGGCCACCGATTGGGGGTTCACATTGTTGCAGAAGGTGTGGAAACAGAGCAACAAGCCGACTATTTAACCGAAATCGGCGTAAGCCACCTGCAAGGCTTCTACTTCGCCAAACCTATGAAAGCACAAGCATTGCGCCATTTTGAAATTATAAATACCGAGCAAAATCCTATTCCAATATTAGCGACTTAAATAAGAAGCAGCTATCTGTAATAACTTTAATTACGTTAATAATAACGGTGACCTAAATTTAATTATTAGTGAAGGAAATACAATAAAGTATATATCTTCTATCTATCATGCTCGCACCCGTTAAATTTTGTATCTAACCCCTACATAGAAAGTAGAGAAATCTGTTGATACATCGTCTATTGAAGACATCATATATCTGTAACCTACACTACCTATGAAGTTATTGGCTTCATAACCCAATTCAACACCTAAACTTGTACCCAGACCGCTCTCTTCACCAGACACGCTCTCATAACTGCTCTCTAAAGACGCCCCTAACTGATAATTACCTAGCCCCAATAACCCACCGACAAACCACCCGCTTCCATTCGGGAGATAACGAGGCTTCAGGTTCAAAGAATAAGAAGACGCATCAATAGTAGCGTTGACATAGTAATATTCTGAGCCATTTCCACCGCTAGCATCACCCATATCAAAGTATTCGGCATCAATGTCTATTTTTGATTTATCTGACACTGAGAATGTATAACCCCCATTAAACGAATAGCCAACACCAAGATCAAGCGATGCTCCCAAAGCTTTTAGCTTTGGAAAACCGCCATGATATGCCCCTCCAACATACCAGTTCCCTTCATTGCGTTGCTCATTATCATCTGCATAGCAAGTCATGGAGAATATCGACAATAAAAAGAAACAAATTATTGATTTCATATAAACCTCCGTTAGTTATCCATATTTATCCATCTTTTAATTTTTTATTTAATGGAGATCTTAAACATCAAAAGAACAACCTAATTGAATAATTTGGCGTAATGAACAATAAAGCTCTAGAAGAAAATCAAATTCCATGTTGTAAACACCCTCGTGCCCCTATATTGTTTTACAATTCGCTCCAGCTTTACCAATCACGCCCGCAATAAAGCCTTGTCGGAATGAACCACCGCGAAGCTCGCTATCGTCATCGCTTGTATCCTAACTGCTCCAACCTCATGAGTGCCTTGTATGTAAGAACAATGCTCGGAAGTATTATGAGTGCCATAACCAGAGGTATAGGTAAGATAAAGCAAAGCACTGTTGACGTTACCAATAGCAAGCCAGCACGCTTTTGATACCAAGGGTCTTTGCGGATGAGGAAGCGCATCGAGTGACTTGCTAAACCCCAAAGCATCCCTATCGCCATGATTAAAGCTACTGGTTCACCTGTTTCGAAAAAAGCGATAACAAATGGACATGCCAAAAACGGAACTGAATGTGTCACCATTTTAGGTTCGTAGATAATATGCATCGCTAATCATCCAAACCGTTGTTTATCGCTTCATAAAACATAAAGCTCGACACTGAACCATAAGCATCGACCCCAACCCTCACTGGATATTTAAGTTTAAGTGGTAAAGCCTCAACAGCATGCTCGCCGATTGTATATACCCCTAGACTATGGATAGATTTTGCAGCTGAAGTCTCATCGAAACTATCTTCATCAAAAGCATCAATGCCTACTGAAACTGCTGATAATGCTATAGAACCTACACCCAAGGCTCCAGCACAAGGTAGATTTCCATGCAGCAAGCACCCTGTAGCTCCTAAATCGGCCGCTGTTGAAAGTGAAGAGGTCACCTCCTTCCAATCTGTCGGTGGTCTAGCAGCATGTCGACGGTTCATCTCTTCTGCCCGAGCAGTATCGTTATAC
>NZ_LJJE01000097.1 GCF_001854765.1 Vibrio sonorensis
AATCACGCCCGCAAAATGAACCACCGCGAAGCTCGCTAAAGCCTCCTGCGTCACCCGATGAGTGAAAGGGATCAACTTTTTACTTAAACATATTCAGTATTTTAAAAACAATGAGCTTTAATCAGGACATTGTTACTACCAATACCCACCGTGATATTACCATCCTGTATATCCACATAGTTAAGTTTCCCAGTACCTAACCCTATTGAAACTTTTTCCTGCCCGTATTTTTCTCTAAAAAAAAATAGAGAAGAAATATCAGGTTTATTGATAAGACTTAAAGAGTAGTATTTTATTTCTCCCTCAAGATTCATACGATTAACGATTGCTTCTTCAAATAAATAGAAAGGACCAGAACTGTCTTCGAAAAAGTTAACACTCATATTGTTGTATCTATCTTCAATGGAAAAGTACCCCATATTGTCAGTTCTCCTTTCAAACGCTCTAGGAATTTCCCAAACACATCCTAGGTATTCCTTTTTATGGTTCGGAAGAATAGCCGAACCATAATTATAAAAGGAAAAAAATAAAGATAGTAAAACTAACCACCTCATTATTCATACCCCATAACATCACAATCGATACTTTGGCAATCATAGTCAAACACTAAAGAATCATCGTAAATCATAGGGCCTGCCCAATCCAATATACCCATGAATCCAAGAAGGTAAGATAGTACCCCTACTCGCTGGCTTATTGCTCCATATGCACTAACGGCTCCTTCACCCGAATATTGTAAAGCGCTCGTGCTTGACACTTTATTTACCATCCCTTCAACTGCCAAAATTCGTAACTCCGCAAGAAGTTCTTGCCGACTTAAATAGGCTTGTTGAGCCGTTTCTCCGGAGTAGCCATATATGCTCATCTCTTCGCTGTACTCTGTATATGTCAAATTTTCCAAGCGTTTTCTCTCTTTATTTACCGCCCAAGTTAAATAATGGTCTTCTGGTGTTTTCACTCCCATCTCGTTATAC
>NZ_LJJE01000098.1 GCF_001854765.1 Vibrio sonorensis
GCCCTTTTGCAAATCTGCAAAAAAACGGAAAGACCAAGGCGGCAGCTACCAACTAATCGCCTTGGCCACTGACAGAACGAATGAGGTTCAAACTGTCAGTTGGTGTATTAAATCAAAAAATGGATGAGGAAACCAATGAATAGAATAACATACAGAGAAATCGAGAAAGAGAATTATGACATTGCACTCGCCAAGATTCCCGCGTTAAAACGGGAAATCAAGCGCACCATTATTTTTCAAACGGTGGGGTTTGCATTGCTTCTAGGTTTAGTTTTCATCATTTTTCTATATAGGGGTGAAATTTACGACAGTATGGAGCTGATTATTTATCAGTGGATACCTAATACAGCCTGGTACGTGTACTACTTACTCGCGGTTGCATTATTCGGACTTATCTCATACAAAATGAATTTTTCTGATTTCAGCTCGATACCACTAAAAAATTCCGCACAAGACAGTTGGGAAAAAAGAACAAATGAGATTGCCCCAGATTGCAAACTTATAAACGTCGAAGTGCGTACTGAACCAGGAAAAAGTAAAGTAATTTGGCGAGTTAAACCATCAGAGGTTGATTTTAGTGATTACGCAAAAGAACCTATTATCTCCTATTTAATCGTCGAAAGATAGGTGTACCAATAATGCAAGAACAATATTTGATTTTTTCAACTATAGCGGCGCTAGTTATCATCTTTGCTCTACTATTTGTCTATCGTAAATTATATGTAGTAGCACGAATATTAAAAACTAAGCATGAACCCGCCAAACAACATGAGATTGATGGTCTAGTCGATGATGCTAAGAAAAACGGGCACGAAAAGTATGTACTAAACGTCCTTAAAGAGATTCGAGTTCATCACGGGCGGCACGGAATTAAAAAAGCTCACATCCTTTGGGTTATCGACTTAATTGATGATGATTGCCCCGACATTTCAACGCTGGCTATACCATCTTTTAATCAAACTGATTCTGAGTCATATACTTGGAAATAATTATTAGGGGAAATTAGGCCGTGGTACGCACTCATACCAAATTTAATCAGCCAGTGAACAGAGTAGGTGCGCTTCTAACGCTAGATGAACTCTTAGTAATTTGGAACGATGCAAAAGAATGTATTGATAGT
>NZ_LJJE01000099.1 GCF_001854765.1 Vibrio sonorensis
AGCTTTCGCTTTAACTAGAAGCTTGCTTCTACTCAAAACGGACGGCTATTTTAGCGAGTTAAGTTTTAGTGTCAACCACTTTTTTCAAAACTTTTTTCAGATAATTTATCTGGCTAAAAGTGCCTTGCTAATTCGTCTTCATTCCTTTTGGAGCGTTGCCGTGTCAGCGAGGGGGCATTATAGAGATCGGAGTGTTCTTGGCAACCCTTTTTTTATCTTTTTCTTGTTTTTTTTATCATTCGAATAAAAAACGACCTTCAGCGGTTAAAAGTGACTATTATCTCTACATTTTTTCAAACTTATTAGCAAAGAGAGCAACTTTTTCCCAGTTGGTATACTCAACCTCTTTACTAGTGTCTGTTTCGCCTTTCGTCATAGTCATAATGAACCTGATCATCATTTTATCGAACCAATTGTAACGCGGGTAACGCAGTGCTCCTGCAAATACACCGATTAGCTTTGGATGCCATGGGGACTTTTTAAGGAAGGTTTTGATGTAGGCGCTGCCTTCTGGCGTATCTTTACCTTGGTCTTCTTTTCTCGCGGTAAGGTTGACGCAAAAGAACGCCACATTATTCGCTTTTAGTTGAGCTAGGTTAGCATCGATAAATTGATAAAGCTTTTTATTAAGGTGGCCATAGCGAATTGAAGCGCCAATCATCACCTTGCTATATTGGCTAAAGTCTATAGAAGTCACGTCGTGAAGATCTCTTATTTCGCAATCGCTAGAAGCTAGTTCACTCTCTATATATTTGAGAATCTTTTTAGTTTGACCTTCTCGGCTTGAATAGAGAAATAGGACTTTATCCATAGAAACTCCTTAACTTCGCCAAAATGTGGGCGTTAATAAAATTAGTAGAGTGAAAATCTCAAGTCGACCAAAAAGCATAGACACGACCAATACCCATTTCGCTTTGTCATTTATATCGCCGAAATGCAGAGCTACTTCACCTAATCCTGGTCCTAGGTTATTCAGGGTTGCGGCTACTGCGGAAAACGCGCTGAGTTCGTCCATTCCCGTTGCAATCAACGCCAGCATACAAACAACAAAGACCAATGCGTAAGCTGAAAAAAATCCCCATACCGCATCGACTACTCGTTGTGACAATGCTGTACCGCCTACCTTGATAGTGTAAACCGCTCTTGGGTGAACTAATCGCTTTAGCTCTCTAGCCCCTTGTAAAGTCAGCAGTAACACTCGAATCACTTTCATTCCACCGCCTGTCGACCCTGCACATCCCCCTATAAAAGATGAAAACAGCAATAGCACTGGTAAAAACAATGGCCACTCAGAAAATCCCGTTGTTGTAAATCCGGCAGTCGTGGATATTGAAACGGTTTGAAACAGGGCTTGATCAAAAGCATCAAATGACGACTCATAGGAGTGGTGGTTGAGTAAGACTAGGAAACAAACAATGAACAGCAAAGCTTGGATAAACAAAAAAGCCCTAAACTCGGGATCTCTCCAGTAGTACTTAGGATGCACTCCGCCAGAGGCAAAAGCGGCAAAGTGTAGTGAGTAGTTACACGCTGATATCAATAAGAATACCACCGTGATCATATTAATAGCGTAGCTGTTAAAATACCCCATACTGGCATCATGTGTAGAAAAGCCACCTATTGCGATGGTAGAAAAACTGTGGCTAACGGCATCAAAAGGCGTCATGCCCGCTAGCCAAAATGCCGTCGCACAAGCGATTGTCAAACTCAAGTAGATATACCAAAGCGCTTTTGCGGTTTCAGCAATTCTTGGGGTCATTTTACTGTCTTTGACTGGCCCCGGTATTTCTGCGCGGTACAGCTGCATGCCACCAATCCCTAACACGGGAAGAATAGCTACGGCCAATACGATGATCCCCATACCACCAAACCACTGTAGTAGCTGACGATAAAAAAGAATCGCCTTGGGTAGTTCATCCAAACCCACTATTACCGTCGCACCGGTAGTCGTCAGTGCTGAAAACGATTCAAAGAAGGCATCTGTCACTGAAATGTTGGGATTGTCAGCTATTAAGAAAGGGAGGGAACCAGCACTGCCTAGTACAGTCCAAAACAATACAACGATTAAAAAACCGTCTCGCGCTTTAAGCTCCTGCTTATAATGCCGGTTGGGAAACCAGCACACCGCTCCGCATAGAAGTAATACAAAGAAAGTGGTAACAAAAGGTACACCAGCACCGTCGCGAAAAATCAGTGCGACCAAGGCTGGAGCGAGCATAGTGACACTAAACAGTGCCAGTAGTAGCCCAACAATACGGATAATTGAACGAAATTGCATGAGTTGCTGTTAGTCGAAGCTCTGCTTCTAAATTCCCATTATGATTGTTATTAACGTTCCTTCAGTGGTGTGACTATCGCCTTGGCACCACTTTTATTTATAATAGCTTGAGTAAAAGCCTCAACCTGCCGCACTTCTATTTCAACGATTAAGATAACTTCATCACTGTAATCAGCTTGCAACTCCGCTGCTTCAAACTGGTTTATGACTGACTGAGCAATGGGCATAAAGCCATAGTCTAGCGTTAAGCGCAATTGAGTGGTTATTTTTTTCTCAATTGTTTGAAGCAGCTTGAGAGCTTGTTGAACTCCACCGCCATATGCTTTTACTAATCCACCCGTTCCAAGCTTTATACCACCGGAATAACGGGTGACAACGGCGCTGATTTCTCCTACTCCAGAACCGCTTAACTGCGCCAATATGGGCTTACCAGCTGTACCAGATGGTTCTCCATCATCACTAAAGCCCCATTTCATTGAGTCTTCTGGTCGACCCGCGACGAATCCCCAGCAGTTGTGCCTTGCATCAGCATGCTTTTTCTTTATCCCATCGACAAAACTTTTTGCTGATTCGATACTCGGCGTATGTGCGAGATAAGTAATAAAGACACTTTTCTTTATCTCTTCTTCAAAACTCACTGGAGAGGCCGGAATGAAATAGGGTTTATCGTTCATGCTTTTCGCTGATTAAGTCAGATGGCGGCATCTTATCATGAGCGAAAACAAATGTTGCATTTCTATACATAACTAACTCTGAAAATGAACATCGGCACAGGGTAATAACTGGTTTAACGACACAATGTTAAACAGTTGTTTAAAAAATGTATTGAAATTAAACAAAAGCGAGTCCAAACTAAACAAACTGGTCATACCAGAATAATTATAAAACCTTTTTCTCTGTCCAGTTGCTGAGTAACTGGCAGTTACAATCAAAGATTGTATGTCACGGAGATAGACAATGATTTACCAAGCCGAAACCCTACAAGTAAAGGAAGTTAAAAATGGTATTGCCGAGTTAAGCTTTTGCTCTCCCCGAACCGTCAACAAGCTGGACTTAGCAACCTTAAAATCACTCGATGAAGCATTGGATGCTTTACTACATTACCCCGCGCTAAAAGGCCTTTTACTTACCTCTAATAAAGACTCTTTTATCGTTGGTGCTGATATTACTGAGTTCTTGGGCCTATTTTCCAAGCCGGAAGAGGAACTTGACCAATGGCTTCAATATGCCAACAACATTTTTAACAAACTCGAAGACCTTCCTGTCCCCACTCTTTCAGTATTAAAAGGCCATACCCTAGGTGGCGGATGTGAGTGTGTACTTGCTACCGACTTTAGAATTGGGGACAAAACCACCAGCATTGGATTGCCAGAAACGAAACTCGGCATCATGCCCGGATTCGGGGGATGTGTCAGATTACCGAGAGTCATCGGCGCAGATAGTGCTATGGAAATCATTACTCAAGGTAAAGCTTGTCGGTCCGAAGAGGCACTTAAGGTAGGTCTACTCGACGCAGTGGTTGATTCCGATTCTTTACTAGACTCTGCACTTACGACGCTAGAACAAGCGATCAATGAAAGCCTCAGTTGGAAAGCTCGCCGTGAACAGAAAACTACACCACTCACTCTAAGCAAGCTTGAGTCCTTGATGAGCTTTACCATGGCAAAAGGCTTAGTCGCTCAGAAAGTAGGCCCTCATTACCCAGCACCTATGACGGCAGTCATTACTATTGAGAAGGGTGCCCATGTTGCGCGAAAAGAAGCTTTAGATATTGAGAGGAAGCACTTTGTAAAACTCGCCAAGTCTGAAGAAGCTAACGCTCTGGTAGGCCTTTTCTTAAACGATCAGTATATAAAGGGGCTAGCTAAGCAAGCCGAAAAAGCAGGTTTCAAGACGCAAAAAGCAGCAGTGCTAGGTGCGGGAATCATGGGTGGGGGAATTGCCTATCAATCTGCTTCAAAAGGCATCCCCGTATTGATGAAAGATATTGCTCAATCTTCCCTTGATTTAGGTATGACAGAAGCTTCTAAACTCCTAAACAAGCGATTGGAAAGAGGTCGTATCGACGGCTTTAAGATGGCTGGTATTCTGGCTTCTATCACCCCTAGCTTGCACTATAGCGGTATCCAAGAAGCCGACATTATTGTTGAAGCGGTTATTGAAAATCCGAAAGTAAAAGCCAGTGTTTTGAGTGAAGTTGAACAACTCGTAAATGAAGACACGGTGATTACTTCCAACACATCGACGATACCCATTAATTTACTTTCTAAATCACTGCAACGACCTGAAAACTTTTGCGGTATGCACTTCTTTAATCCTGTACACCGCATGCCTCTTGTTGAAATTATTCGCGGCGAACACACCTCAGATAAAACTATCAATCGCGTAGTCGCTTACGCCGCTAAAATGGGTAAGTCACCCATCGTTGTTAACGATTGCCCTGGTTTTTTTGTTAACCGTGTCCTTTTCCCTTACTTCGGCGGGTTTAGCAAGCTGATGTTAGACGGTGCTGACTTCACGCAAGTTGATAAGGTTATGGAAAAGCAATTTGGTTGGCCGATGGGGCCTGCATACTTACTAGACGTCGTAGGTGTCGATACTGCTCATCATGCTCAGTCAGTTATGGCGCAAGGTTTCCCAGAGCGTATGGCAAAACAAGATCGCGATATCATTGATGCTCTATTTGAAGCTGAGCGTTTTGGCCAGAAGAACGGTAGAGGTTTTTATCTGTACACCACCGACAAAAAGGGCAAACCTAAAAAGTCCTTCTCCGAAGATATTGCTCCTATTCTGTCTTCAGTTACAGATCTTAAGCAAGATTTTGACGCACAAACCATTATTGAGCGAATGATGGTGCCTATGATCAATGAAGTTGCTCTTTGCCTACAGGAAGGAATTGTTGCGACTCCTCAAGAAGCCGATATGGCTTTGGTTTACGGACTCGGTTTTCCTCCCTTCCGCGGAGGCGTGTTCCGTTATCTCGATAACATAGGTCTGGCCAACTATATTGAGATGGCTAACCAATACCAAGATCTAGGTGCCTTGTATCACGTACCCGACATCATTATTGGCATGGCAGATAAACACGAAACCTTTTATGACCAACAGCAACAGAGCTCGATCTAGGGAGAGGTAAATAAGATGAAAAACGTAGTAATAGTCGATTGTCTTCGCACCCCAATGGGTCGCTCTAAAGGTGGCGCATTCCGTCACACTCGCGCCGAAGATCTCTCAGCACATTTGATGAAGGGAATTCTGGCGCGAAATCCTCAAGTAAACCCTTCTGATATCGAAGATATTTATTGGGGTTGTGTCCAACAAACCTTAGAGCAAGGTTTTAATGTAGCACGGAACGCGGCTCTGCTGGCAGGCTTGCCCATTGAAATAGGTGCGGTTACCGTGAATAGACTATGTGGTTCTTCTATGCAGGCGCTGCACGACGCAACGAGAGCCATCATGGTTGGCGACGCTGATATTTGCTTAATTGGTGGCGTGGAACACATGGGGCACGTACCTATGAATCACGGTGTCGACTTTCACCCTGGTATGTCTAAACACGTTGCCAAAGCATCTGGCATGATGGGGCTGACCGCCGAAATGTTGGGCAAATTGCACGGTATTAGTCGTGAACATCAAGACGAGTTTGCAGCTCGTTCTCATGCCCGAGCTCATCAAGCCACTATTGAAGGTCGCTTTAAAAATGAAATTTTACCCACTGAGGGGCATGCGACTGATGGCACACTCTTTACCTTAGATCACGATGAAGTTATTCGACCTGAAACTACGGTTGAGGGATTGCGTCAACTCCGTCCAGTGTTTGACCCAGCCAACGGAACGGTCACTGCAGGTAGTTCCTCTGCTCTGTCTGACGGCGCATCTGCCATGCTTATTATGAGTGAAGAAAAAGCTCAGCAACTCGGTTTACAAGTTCGCGTCCGAGTTAAAGCAATGGCCGTGGCTGGTTGCGACCCTTCTATTATGGGATACGGTCCCGTTCCTGCTACCCAAAAAGCACTCAAACGCGCGGGTTTAACTATTGAAGACATGGATGTCATTGAACTCAACGAAGCCTTTGCCGCTCAATCTCTTCCCTGTGCTAAAGACCTTGGCTTATTGGATGTGATGGATGAGAAAGTGAACCTGAATGGTGGTGCGATAGCACTAGGCCATCCGCTCGGTTGTTCGGGGGCAAGAATTACCACAACACTGATCAATTTAATGGAAGCCAAAGAAGCGAAATACGGCTTGGCGACGATGTGTATAGGTTTAGGCCAAGGGATTGCTACGGTGTTGGAAAGACCTTAAGTGAGTGTTGATAAGAAGAGAGCCGCAAGCGCGGCTCTCTTTTTTATCAAAGACTTTTTAGTCCCCACTTTTCTGCTGTTCTGTCAAAAAAGCCCTGCGTTTTCTTCAATTCAACCCAGTGATTAATATAGTTAATCCACACACTGTCGTCTTGTGGAAGTAACATAGCTATCGGTGTCGGCTTACGCGGTTTTTGAACCGGAACAATCGCTAACTGCTTAAACTTCTCCACCAGCGTCGCGGCTTCGACGTTCGAAGTGACAGATACGTCTGCGCGTTTAGCCAATAGCTCCTGAAAATCACGTGCTGGCGCTTCAATCACCACATGTTGTGCGGATGGGAAAAAGTCTTTCACCATCTTTTCTTGAACGGTACCCAGTGTAGCCGCTACTTTTATTTCTGCTTTATCAAAGTCACTCCAATCCGAGAAACGTTGTAAATCTTTCTTTTGAACAACAGGTACAAAGGCTAAATAGAAGTAAGGCTGACTGTAACCCGCCACTTTTGCTCGTGACATATTAAGTGAAGCACTGCCAGTAATATCGTATTTGTTCGCGGTGATCCCGTTGACTAATGTCTTCCAATCGGTAGGCACATATTCAACTTTCACTCCTAAATCTTTTGCTAACTCTGTGGTGACATCAATATCAAAACCGCGGTAGCTGTTATTCGCTGGATCCTTCATGGTCATGGGATTCCAGTCCCCTGTCGTTCCTACGCGTAAAACACCGCTGTCCAAAATGGTTTGAAGTCGGCTTTCGGCCAAAGCCGTACCTGATAGTGTTAACAAGCATATTCCTAGCGCAACCAAGTATTTCTTCATTGTTATTTCCTTAAAATAGTTAACATATAGCACTGCAACATTGATAACATAGCAGTAATAAACTGATTTTTTTAGTAAACACAAGGTGTAGTGTGACCTATCGATATTTCTGGCTTTTCGCGCTTTTATTACTGACAGGTTGCTCAGATTATCAATGGGGTTGGTACGTTCTCGACCCTTCTACTGAGCAGGGGCGAACCAACATAGCTTTTCTAACGGCTGGATTTTATGACACCATTTCGGTTTCACTGCTCAGTATGTTGTTTGCCATGACCATTGGCTTGCTTGTCGCACTGCCCGCACTCTCAGACAATCGTTACTTAAAATCAGTTAACCGAATCTATGTAGAAGTAATTCGCTCAATCCCGGTACTGGTGCTACTGCTTTGGGTCTACTACGGTATGCCGACTCTATTGGACGTTTCCTTAAACTATTTTTGGGCGGGGGTAATCGCTTTAACGATTGCTGAAAGTGCTTTTATGGCAGAGGTGTTTCGCGGTGGCATTCAAGCCATTCCCCAAGGCCAACATGAAGCAGCCGAGTCGCTGGGACTTAATTACTGGCAGAAAATGCGGTTGATCATACTTCCTCAAGCATTGCGACAAATTCTACCCCCTTTGGGAAACCAGTTTGTTTACATCCTCAAAATGAGCTCTTTGGTCAGTGTCATTGGCTTGAGCGACCTAACTAGGCGCGCCAATGAGCTGGTGGTCAATGAATATCTCCCACTTGAGATCTATACCTTCTTGGTATTGGAGTATTTGATACTCATTTTAATCGTGTCTTATGGGGTGAGAAAACTAGAGTCCAAACTCGCAATAGATCAAATTTAACTACACGGGTTCCGCTTTATTGCTACTGCCCTTAGTAATAGAGGTCACTGCCGCGTTCTTTTGCATGTTTAACTGGTGTATGGATCGGCTACGACCCTGATCCTTCGCTAGATAAAGTGCTTTGTCCGCTTCTTTAACCAATGCTTCCGGTGGGCCAATAAAATTGGGGTACGTTGTAATACCGATAGAGACTCCAAGTTGCCCCAATGACAAGCCTTTTAGCTCCAAATGCAGATTCGCAACACTTTCCACGATATCATTCGCCAGCAATGTCGACGCTTCGCTATCGGTATTAGGACTGAGTATCGCCAGCTCTTCTCCCCCTAACCGACAAACCACGTCTTCATCCCTGCTTTTTTCCATCAACAACTTTGCCACTTCTTTCAGCACATAATCACCAGCGTCATGACCAAAATTATCGTTGAAGCGTTTAAAGTGGTCGAGATCTAACATCAGCAGTGAAAAGGGTTGACCATCTTGTTGACTCTTCATCCAGACGCTTTCTATGGTCTCTTCAAAATAACGGCGGTTAAACAAACCCGTTAGTGGGTCACTCAAGGCTTGAGAGCGAAGCTTTTGCTGAAGTCCCAAATTGGCCAAAGCCAAACCTAGATGTTCCGCGATAGTAAACGCTAATTGCTGCACTTCCTCTTCGATCTGTTTTTTGTGAGCAAAATAGAGATGAAACATTCCAACCGTATTGCCGTGTGCGGTTAGAGGCACACACAGTGTTTGCCCATCTTGAATAGCATCTCCCATATGTGAACACGGCAGTTCGTGTAACTGATCATGAGATAGATGGGACTTCCCTTTGCGCAGCGCCCAACACTCACTGGGCGAATATACCTTGCTTCCCGGCCACTCGCTCCCCAATCAAGTTGAACCTCTAATTGGTTACGGGACTCACGCATAATCGCTACACAACCATTTACCTTGCCCAGTATGCGCGGAATGATATCGGATACCACATCTTGTGCTTCACTTAGGCTATTACAAGCGGCTAACATGTTCGCCAATCGATGAAGGAGTTCAATTTCTCGCGTTCGCTGTTGAATGCGCTCTTCTTGTTTATCTCTTTCTCGATTAATCAGTTTGAAAATATGTCGGTTGCTGTACCAAGAGAAAATAATCAAGATAACCACCGAACTTCCCATAAGAGCAAAAACGATCAACTCCAGTTCACTGGACATGGCATAAAGCGCCGTCATAGGCATCGCTAATCTGAGTACGTACACTTCGTCATGCTCGAGACCCAATTCTGTTAACTTTAGTTTCTTTGCCACATACAGCATATCTTGCCCAAGAGTGAGGCTATACCGCTTCGCCTCTCCAAAGCCCGACTCAAGTGCAGCGATAATTTCAGGTCTGTTGCTATGGTTCTCTAGATGGTGTAAATCTCTGGCAGTGAGCTGAGAGTCACCCAAAACTTTTCCTGAACTGTGAATGATGGTGAACCGACGTCCAGAGCTGGACTGAGATAGAGTATCGAGAAATGCATCTATTTCACCTTCCGACATCTCAAACAAGTCAAGGTGCTTGTCTTCAATTTGAAAAGCGACATCCTCCATCAAACTGAACATATAGTTGCTGACGATATGCTTGAGCCAATTATCAAGAGTTCTATTGTAAAAGTAGCCCCCAATGATCATAGATACGATCAGGGCAAAGATAGGGAGGTATTGAAAGCGCCCAAATGCCTGGATTTTCAAAAGACCTCCCCGTTAGTATCACCTAGCTATGACTTGTTTTTAACTGGTCGGCTCCAATCTCTAACGCGTTTCTCTTTTGCGCGAGTGATAACCAACTGGTTTTCTTCGACGTTTTTAGTAAGTGTAGTTCCTGCTCCGATTGTTGCTCCACTTTTTATCTCTACCGGTGCAACTAATTGGCTGTCAGAGCCAACAAATACATCATCACCAATGACGGTTTTGTGTTTATTCGCACCATCGTAGTTACAGGTAATCACACCAGCCCCTACGTTTACACGCTTGCCAATTTCAGCATCACCAAGATAGGTTAGATGATTGGCCTTCGATCCTTCGTCTAGGCGGGCATTTTTCATTTCGACAAAGTTACCGACATGGGCATCATCGCGAAGCTCAGCTCCAGGACGCAAGCGGGTGAACGGACCAACAGTACACGCTTCACCTACAGTGGCATCTTCAATAACACTGTACGGACGAATAAGGGAGTTATCATCAATTTCGCAATCTTTTAGTACGCATCCAGTGCCGATTCGAACATTGTTACCTATGGTCACATTGCCTTCGATAATCACGTTAGTATCGATTTCCACGTCCATTCCGCATTGCAAACTACCGCGCAAATCAAAACGAGTAGGATCGCGAAGCATCACGCCTTGTTGGAGTAACTTTTCCGCCTGCATTGCTTGGTAGGCGCGCTCTAATCTCGCTAATTGAGAGCGATCATTAACCCCTTCCACTTCAATAGGGTTAGCAGGGTATACTGCCTCGACAGCTCGGCCTTCAGAGTGAGCAGCAGCAATGACGTCAGTAAGGTAGTATTCACCTTGGGCATTATCGTTATTTAAACCAGATAACCAGCGCTTAAGATCGCCACCTGTAGCCACCATTACACCGGTGTTGATCTCTTTGATTAGCTTCTGCTCTTCCGTCGCGTCTTTCTGCTCTACAATTGCCACTACTGGTCCATTGCGGCGCACGATACGTCCGTAGCCACTCGGGTTGTCTAACACCACGGTCAACAGTGCTATACCACCCGTTGGCTGTGCGTCTAATAGGTTTTCTATCGTTTCTTCAGAAATTAGTGGTACGTCACCATAGAGAACCAGTATTTTTTCATCGTCTTCAAAACTATCTGACGCTTGATCAACCGCGTGACCCGTTCCTAATTGATCTGCTTGAAGTACCCAATTAACCGGCTCGGTGTTTAACGCTTCTTGCATCTGGTCTCCACCGTGACCAAATACTAAGTGTATATTCTGAGCCCCTAAGCCAGCACACGTATCAATGACATGTTTCACCATTGGTTTCCCCGCAAGCGCATGCAGTACTTTAGGCATATTTGAGTACATGCGGGTTCCCTTCCCCGCAGCCAAGATGACAGCACTAAACTTCATTTTTACCTACTGATTTATTATTTGCTAATGTTTAACATTCTATCGGTCGAAGTGTGTTTATTTAAATACTAATCTTCAATTTCTGGATATTAATATACAAAAAGGCGGTCTTTCGACCGCCTTTATCACTTTAATCACGCTGCTTTGTTCTAGCGACGCTTTCTGACCAGTTCGATAACCTTCAACTGAGCAATCGCTTTCGCGAGTTCAGCTGATGCACGAGCGAAGTCAGCATCACCGTGAGGTGTGTTGATCAACTCTTGTGCACGTCTTTTCGCTTCTTCTGCTTTTGCTTGATCGAGATCTTCACCTCGGATCGCAGTGTCCGCCAAAATGGTTACGTCATGTGCTTGGACTTCTAAGATCCCACCAGAAAGGTAAACAATATCTTCGTTACCTTTCTTATCGACGATACGAACCATCCCAGGACGAATTCTGGTAAGTAGCGGCGTGTGGCCCGCTAGTACACCTAAATCACCCTGTTCACCCGAGACTTGAATGCTGCTCGCAAGGCCAGAGAAGATTCGTTCTTCAGCGCTCACTACATCCAAATGAAAGGTTACTGACATAACGCCTCCTTAAAGTCTCTACTTATAGCTTCTTAGCATTCTCTAGTGCGTCGTCAATTGCACCACAGTACATAAACGCCTGCTCTGGGATATCATCGTAATCACCAGCTAGAAGACCTTTAAAGCCACGTAGGGTCTCTTTAAGAGGTACGTAAACACCAGGGTCACCAGTAAAGACTTCTGCTACGTGGTAAGGCTGAGTTAGGAAACGTTCAATCTTACGTGCACGAGATACAACTTGCTTATCTTCTTCAGACAGCTCGTCCATACCTAGGATAGCAATGATGTCTTTTAGCTCTTTATAGCGCTGAAGCGTTGTTTGAACGCCTGAAGCGATATCGTAGTGCTCTTGACCAACAACAAGTGGGTCAAGCTGACGCGATGATGAATCTAGTGGGTCGATCGCTGGGTATAGACCCATAGCAGCGATGTTACGGTTAAGTACAACCGTTGCATCCAAGTGCGCGAACGTCGTTGCTGGAGAAGGGTCAGTCAAGTCATCCGCAGGTACGTATACCGCCTGTACAGACGTGATAGAACCTTGCTTAGTTGACGTGATACGCTCCTGAAGCACACCCATTTCCTCTGCTAGTGTAGGCTGGTAACCTACCGCAGATGGCATACGACCTAGAAGTGCTGATACCTCAGTACCTGCTAGTGTGTAACGATAAATGTTATCGATAAACAGAAGAACGTCACGACCTTCGTCACGGAAACGCTCAGCCATTGTTAGACCAGTTAGTGCAACACGTAGACGGTTACCTGGTGGCTCGTTCATCTGACCGTAAACCATCGCTACTTTTGATTCTTCAGGCTTCTCGATGTTTACAACACCTGCTTCCTGCATTTCGAAGTAGAAATCGTTACCCTCACGAGTACGCTCACCTACACCTGCGAATACAGATAAACCAGAGTGCTGAAGTGCGATGTTGTTGATAAGTTCCATCATGTTAACGGTCTTACCTACACCAGCACCACCGAATAGACCGATTTTACCACCCTTAGCGAATGGACAAATTAGGTCGATTACTTTAACGCCTGTTTCTAGTAGCTCAGTCACATTTGACTGTTCTTCATAGCTAGGAGCTTCACGGTGAATAGAGTAGTTCTCTTCTGCACCGATTTCGCCACGCTCGTCAATCGCGTCACCAAGAACGTTCATGATACGACCTAGCGTCTTAGTACCTACTGGTACTGAAATTGGTGCGCCTGTATTAACTACTTCAACACCACGACGTAAACCATCAGAGCTACCCATCACGATACAACGAACTACGCCACCGCCTAGCTGTTGTTGAACTTCAAGAACTAGACGCTCTTTCGATTCAGTCACGTTCAAAGCGTCATATACACTAGGTACTTCGCTTTGTGGGAACTCTACGTCGACTACTGCACCGATGATCTGTACGATCTTACCTGTAGCCATCGTTAATCCTCTAAATTTGTTTTACCTAAATTACACTGCCGCAGCACCGGATACAATTTCAGATAGCTCTTGTGTAATCGCCGCTTGACGCGCCTTGTTGTACACAAGTTCTAATTCTTCAATTAGGTTTCCTGCATTGTCGGATGCCGCCTTCATAGCAACCATACGAGCTGCCATTTCACACGCTAAGTTCTCGACAACGCTTTGATAAACCTGAGATTCGATGTAACGATTCATCAGCATATTCATCAGAGACTTTTGGTCAGACTCAAACATGTAACTCCATGCATGTTTGAACTGCTCATCGTTATCGCTCAGTGATTTAGGCAAGGGCAATAATTGGTCAATTTTTGGTTGTTGGGTCATCGAGTTAACAAACTCGTTAAACACCAAGTACAAGCGATCGATTTCACCATTTTCATACTTTTGAAGCATGACATTGATAGGACCAATTAGGTCGTCCAATGATGGCGAGTCGCCCAGACCAGCAGTCTGAGCCACAATCTTTGCACCAATACTGTTGAAGAAAGAGGTCGCTTTAGAGCCGATTACAGACAACTCAATGTCTACCCCTTTATCAGACCATTCGTTCATGTGGGAAACGGCTTGTTTGAACATGTTGATGTTCAAGCCACCACAAAGACCACGATCGGTCGATACAACAATATAACCAACGCGCTTAGCACCACGGTCCACTAGGAAAGGATGTTTATATTCCAGTGTGCCGTGTGCCATATGACCAATGACTTTACGTATAGTTTCAGCGTACGGACGAGGGCCTTCCATTGCGTCTTGAGTACGACGCATTTTGGAAGCGGCAACCATTTCCATCGCTTTCGTGATTTTCTGAGTGCTTTTAACACTACCAATCTTACTACGAATTTCTTTTGTATTGGCCATCGTTGCTCTCCGTTAATTACAAAACAAGGTTGTAATTACCAAGTTTGGGTTGCTTTGAAATCGTCAGTCAGTTTCTTAAGCTGAGCTTCAACTTCATCATTGTAAGCACCCGTCTTGTCGATCTCAGCTGCAAAATCAGCGTATTGACCGCGAGCATACGATAGTAGAGCGGCTTCGAAATCTAGAACTTTGTTCAGTTCTACATCATCCAAGTAACCACGCTCTGCCGCATAGATAGTCAGTGCTTGGTCAAATACAGACATAGGAGCGTACTGCTTCTGCTTCATTAGTTCTGTTACTTTTTGACCGTGGTTTAGCTGTTTCTTCGTCGCTTCATCAAGGTCAGAAGAGAACTGAGCGAATGCCGCTAGTTCGCGGTATGCAGCTAGTGCTGTACGGATACCACCTGATAGCTTCTTGATGATTTTCGTCTGCGCAGAACCACCTACACGAGATACCGAGATACCTGGGTCAACAGCTGGACGTACGCCCGCGTTAAACAGCTCAGTCTGTAGGAAGATCTGACCATCGGTAATCGAGATTACGTTGGTCGGTACGAATGCAGATACGTCACCAGCTTGAGTTTCGATGATAGGCAGTGCAGTTAGAGAACCTGTTTTACCTTTCACTTCGCCCTTAGTGAAGTTTTCTACGTAGTCTTCGCTTACACGAGCAGCACGCTCTAGTAGACGAGAGTGAAGGTAGAATACATCACCTGGGAATGCTTCACGACCTGGCGGACGTCTTAGTAGTAGCGAGATCTGACGGTAAGCTACGGCTTGCTTAGATAGGTCATCATAAACAATCAGTGCATCTTCACCGCGATCACGGAAGTATTCACCCATCGCACATCCAGCATAAGGAGCTAGATATTGAAGCGCCGCAGATTCTGATGCAGAAGCAACAACAACGATTGTGTTTTGCAGTGCACCATGCTCTTCTAGCTTGCGTACTACGTTAGCAATAGTCGATGCTTTCTGACCAATTGCAACGTAGATTGAGAAAATACCAGAGTCTTTTTGGTTGATGATCGCATCAATCGCCATTGCGGTTTTACCCGTCTGACGGTCACCGATAACAAGCTCACGCTGACCACGACCGATAGGGATCATTGAGTCAACAGACTTATAACCAGTTTGTACAGGCTGATCTACCGACTTACGGTCGATTACACCTGGAGCAATCACTTCTACTGGAGAAGATAGTTTGGCATCGATTGGGCCTTTACCATCGATAGGCTCACCTAGTGTGTTCACTACGCGACCTAGTAGCTCAGGGCCAACTGGTACTTCAAGAATACGACCAGTACCAGTAACTTTCATACCTTCTGTTAGGTCCGCGTAAGGACCCATAACAACCGCACCAACTGAATCGCGTTCAAGGTTAAGTGCGAGTGCAAAACGATTGCCTGGAAGCTCAATCATTTCGCCTTGCATCACGTCATCAAGACCGTGGATGCGGATAATACCGTCGCTTACAGAAACGATAGTACCTTCATTACGAGCTTCAGAAACCACATCAAACTGCTCAATACGCTGTCTGATTAGCTCGCTGATTTCCGTGGAATTAAGTTGCATTGCTCCAATTCCCCTAAGTTAAGGCTTTATAACGTCTTTAAGACGAGTTAAACGGCTAGCTACTGAGTTATCCAGAACGGTATCACCGACACGAATAACCACGCCACCTACCAAAGCTTCGTCAACCAGACACTCCATTTGAACCTGGCAATCGTAACGTTTCTCGATACTTGCCTTTAGAGTTTCTACCTGTGCTTCAGTTAGTTCATTAGGTGAAGTAACTGTCACTTCTTTTAAGTTAGAAGCAAGGGTAGTCTGACTTTGAAACTGTAGATAGATATCGCTTAGCGCTGAGGTGCGGTGGTTTTCAGCCAATACTTTCAAGAAGTTCGTGAAAGCTGGATCAAACTTGTCACCGGCCACATCAACATACAATTGCGCCAACTGCTGAGGCTGTAGGCTTAACGCCGCTGTCTTCAGTTCTTGTACTAAAGAGAGCTCCTTGGCAAACGCTAGCATTTCGGACCATTTATCTACGGCACCGTTATCGCTGGCATAGCCGAAGGCTGCTTGGCATATGGTCGAGCAATAGTTGTCAATTCCGACATGCTGATGCCCTCCCGTTATAGTTTCGCTGCAATATTATCAAGAATATCTCGATTAGCTTCAGGGTCGATAGAACGTTCAATGATCTTCTCTGCACCTAAAATAGCTAAAGCAGCTACGTCCTTTTGTAGCTCATTTCGAGCGCGAAGAGTTTCAGCTTCTAGTTCAGCTTTACCTTGAGCAAGAATATGTTCGCGCTCTTGGGAAGCTTCTAGACGAGCTTCGTCAACGATTTGAGCGCGACGCTTGTTCGCTTGCTCAATGATCTCAGCGGCTTGTTGCTTTGCATCTTTTAGCTGATCAGCAGCATTGTGCTGAGCAAGCTCAAGAGCTTTATCTGCACGTTGTGCAGAAGCTAAACCGTCTTCGATTTTCTTTTGACGCTCTTCGATAGCCGTCAGAATTGGTGGCCATACATGCTTCATACAGAACCAAACGAAGAGAATAAACGCTATCGTTTGGCCTATTAGAGTCATATTAATGTTCACAACGTCTCTCCTTTATCATGCTTATCACTTCCCTCAAACCGAGGGATTAAGGAAGGGACTGGATTATGCGAACAGCATGTACATTGAGATACCAACACCGATCATTGGAACCGCATCAAGAAGACCAGCGATAATGAACATATTCGTTTGTAGAACTGGTGCCATCTCTGGTTGACGTGCAACAGACTCTAGAAATTTACCACCTAGAATCGCAAAACCAATACCAGTTGCTAGAGCACACATACCCAATAGTAGAGCAACAACAAAATAAGTTTCCATAATAATTTCCAAATAGATAGTTAGTAATTTAACGATTAATGTGAGTCATTGCTTGCCATGCTTAGGTAAACAATGGTCAACATCATAAAAATAAAGGCTTGCAAAACAATTACAAGAATATGGAAGATAGCCCATAAGACATGCGCGACCACTCCCAATCCGCCAAGTACAGTACCTGCAGTGTAGGTGATAGCGATCAAGATAAAGATCAGTTCACCTGCGTACATGTTTCCGTACAAACGAAGAGATAGTGATATCGGCTTAGCCAATAATGAGACCGTCTCAAGTACCAAGTTAAAAGGAATCAACGCCTTGTGTTGAATCGGATGAAGCGTATATTCCTTAACAAACCCCATAAAGCCCTTGTACTTAATCTGGTAAACCACGATTAAGATCAAGACGCTCAACGCCATTGCAAGAGTAATGTTCAAGTCTACGGTAGGTAGAACTTTGAAGTAGTCAGCACCCGCTGCTTTAGCGATTTGTGGAGCGTAGTCAACCGGAATCAAGTCCATTGTGTTCATCAGGAAAATCCAGACGAAAATGGTCAATGCCAGAGGAGCTACTAACTTGTCCTTGCCATGAAAAGTTCCCTTAACAAGGCCGTCAACTTGCTCGATAAGCATTTCAACGAAACATTGCCATTTACCAGGAACTTCCGTGGTTGCATTTTTTCCGACACGATAAAACAACCACAAAAACAGAGCTCCTAGACCCACTGACATCATTAAAGAGTCCCAGTGTAAAGTCCAGAATCCAGCATCCGCACAACCATAGTTGGTCGCAACGCTACCATCGACCAAACACACTTTTGCGTTTGTTAAATGGTGCTGGATATATTCCTTTGGAGTATCAGCCATGGTGAATCCCATTTTTTGCGGTGAGTATAATAGGTGCACACCAAAACATTAAAATCGCCAATTTATAGCCCGAAAACATAGCACCAGGGTGATCTACATCAACGAAGCTAAAAACCATCACGAATATAGTAATAGTGAACACTAGTTTCATGACCCATCCCAAAAAGATAAACCCCAACAGCACAGAACCGTCAGAGTCTGATTTTGGAATAAAGGCCAACAGTGCATACACGTAGTTGCCAATCACAGCGATCGCTCCACCCTTCATTAAGAATCGGGCGACCTCTTTATCCAGCCACATGTTTGCCGCACTTCCGATGATTATGACAAATAAAAGCTGAAAATGAACGACTTTAAGCGCAGCATTTCCTTGCTTGCTTCGATTTGTTAACAACATCGCAAGTTCCTGTTAATGTATCCAACACTGTCCCTCGGATTTATTCATAAGGAGCAGTGGAAAAAGCACGAAAAATTATATCCACGTTTAAGAAAAACACAATCGTAATAGTTACGAAGTTGTTTATTTGACAACCATTCTGTGACCTAGGAAGACCTAGTAATTATTTCTAAATGTTTTATCACGTTGCCAAGTTGATTTTCATCCTCAAAATTAATAAGGATTTTGCCTAGGCCGCCCTTGGATACTTGTATAGCGACCTTAGTGCCTAGTTTTTCTTGAAGTAAATCTAGACTCTCTTTGGTGGACTCATTTACTGAAAATTTTGTAACTTCTGGTTTCTCGTCAGCACTTAACGTTTTCTTAACAAGCTGTTCTGTCTGACGAACAGTTAAACCTTTCTTAGCCACTTGTTCTGCAATTTCTACTTGCTGCTCGCCTTCGAGAACAAGTAGAGCTCGCGCATGCCCCATTTCGAGCATTTTTTCGGACAGAAGATACTTCACATCCATTTCAAGCTGATTCAAACGCAGTAAATTGGTGACTGTTGTTCTCGATTTACCAATTACTTCAGCGACTTGCTGATGCGTCAAAGAAAACTCTTCTTGTAGCCTTTCGAGGGCTTGAGCTTCCTCGATAACATTCAGATCTTCGCGCTGAATATTTTCGATCAAAGCCATAGCAATAGCGGCTCTGTCTTCGACTTTTTTTACAATACATGGCACCTGTTTTAAGCCAGCTTTACGGGCTGCTCGCCAACGTCGCTCACCGGCGATAATTTCATACTTACCATCATCGGTGCCACGAACAACGATGGGTTGAATAATCCCTTGAGATTCTATGGAAGCCGCTAGCTCTTCTAGCGCCTCCGATGACATATCTTTTCGCGGTTGGTACATACCGGTTTTTAATTGAGAAACGGACAGCTCCGTCAGTTCACCATCGGTTGATATATCTTGGCTATGCTGAGCAGTCTGTTGCTTTTCTCTAGCGAGCGAACTCGTCGATAGAAGGGCATCAAGCCCTTTACCTAAACCACGTTTAGACATGTGCAGGAATTCCTTTTAGTTGATTTACGCAGGGACTTCTTCGCGTCGAAGCATCTCACCCGCCAAGGCCAAATAAGCTTTAGCGCCGGCAGAATACTTGTCGTAATACATAGCAGGCTTACCGTGACTAGGGGCTTCTGCCAATCGTACATTACGCGGGATAACAGTGCGATACACTTTGTTTCCAAAGTGTTTCTTAAGTTGATCGGACACCTCTATCGACAGACGGTTGCGCGGATCATACATAGTGCGCAACAGACCTTCTATCTTCAGGTTTTCATTCACCACAGCAGCAAGTTTGCTAATGGTATCCATCAATGCTGTTAACCCTTCTAGAGCGAAGTACTCACACTGCATCGGTACCAAAACGGAATCCGCAGCAGCCATCGCATTGATTGTAAGTAGGTTTAGGGATGGAGGACAATCGATAAAGATGAAATCATAGTTATCACGAACTGATGCTAACGCGTTCTTTAATCGAACTTCACGAGCAAACACTTCCATCAATTTGATTTCCGCTGCCGTCACGTCACCATTCGCGGCAATCAGGTCGTAATGGCCTGTTGTTTTGCGGCACACCACCTCCTCAAAAGAGATGTCTTCGACAAGCAGATCGTATGCCGTAGCATCCACTTGATACTTGTCGACTCCACTGGCCATTGTAGCATTGCCTTGTGGATCGAGATCGATAACTAAAACTTTGCGTTTAGTGGCGGCCATAGAGGCAGCCAAATTAATACAAGTCGTTGTTTTTCCAACCCCGCCTTTCTGGTTGGCTATTGCTACAATTTTTCCCACGCTTAACCTCGCTTTTATCCCTTGCGCGATAAGATTACAAGATGACGCTGTCCTTCCAATTCAGGAACGTGCAAAGCTTTGACCTCGGTCACAGAACACCAGTCAGGTAACAGGTCTATCTCATCTTCAGGCATCTGCCCCTTCAACGCAAAAAACTTGCCTTCTGCTTCTTTCGGCAGATGATGACACCAAGTGACCATATCTACCATGGAAGCAAAGGCACGACTCAGTACACCATCAAACTTTTCTTCAGGTTTAAATTCTTCGACTCGACTTTGAATCGGCGTCACATTATCAATTTTGAGTTCGTGTAACACCTGTTTGATAAATCTAATCCGCTTGCCCAAGCTATCGAGCAAAAAGAAAGTTTTATCTGGATTCATAATTGCCAATGGGATACCGGGCAACCCAGGCCCTGTCCCCACGTCAATAAAACGCTCTCCCTGTAAGTGTTCACTTACTACCATACTGTCTAGTATGTGTTTTACTAACATCTCTTCAGGGTTGCGAACGGAAGTCAGGTTATAAGCTTTGTTCCACTTATTTAACAAGCCCACAAAATCCAACAATTGCACTTTTTGCTTTTGTGAAACCGACAATGTGGTCTGCGCTAATAGCGCATCAAATCGTTGCTCTAAGGTGCTCATATTACGCTTCCTCACCCTTTTTCAACATGCCATGTTTTTTAAGGTGAACCAGTAAAATCGAAATGGCGGCTGGTGTGATGCCCGAAATCCGTGACGCGATACCTACACTCTCTGGTTTTGCTTCATTCAACTTGGCAACAACTTCGTTTGAGAGGCCTTTAACCGCGGAATAATCTATGTCTGTAGGCAATTTAGTATGTTCGTGACGAAGAGACTTTTCTATCTCGTCTTGTTGTCGCTTGATATAGCCTTCGTACTTCACTTGAATTTCAACTTGCTCGGCAGCCTGCTGATCTTCTAGCGCAGGTGCAAATGTCTCCAATTGAGTAAGCTGATCGTAAGTGAGTTCAGGTCGGCGAAGTAGATCTTCGCCACTGGCTTCTCTTGCCATCGGCGTTTTGAGCAATGCGTTTAACTCGTCAACACCTTCAGATTTAGGATTGATCCACGTGCTTTTCAAGCGCTGGCGTTCCGTTTCCATGTTTTCAATTTTTTCGTTAAAACGTGCCCAACGAACATCGTCGACTAAACCGAGCTCACGACCCATTTCGGTCAAACGCAAATCTGCATTATCTTCGCGTAATAACAAACGATATTCCGCCCGTGAGGTAAACATTCGGTATGGTTCTTTGGTCCCCATAGTGGAAAGATCATCGATCAATACTCCCATATAAGCTTGATCGCGACGCGGGCTCCATCCTTCTTTTTCTTGAGCGTGAAGGCTTGCATTCAAGCCTGCCATTAGGCCTTGAGCCGCCGCTTCTTCGTATCCAGTTGTACCATTGATCTGGCCAGCAAAGAAAAGACCTGAGATAAATTTTGTTTCGTAAGTTTGTTTTAAATCTCTTGGATCAAAGAAATCGTATTCGATCGCGTAGCCCGGACGAACGATATGAGCGTTTTCAAACCCTTTCATTGAACGTACTATTTGAACTTGCACATCGAAAGGCAAGCTGGTGGAAATGCCATTTGGATAAAGTTCGTGGGTAGTAAGCCCTTCAGGTTCAACAAAGATCTGATGACTGCTTTTGTCTGCAAAGCGCATCACTTTATCTTCGATAGATGGGCAATAACGCGGACCTATACCTTCGATAACTCCAGCGTACATTGGGCTTCGATCGAGGTTGGTACGGATGACGTCGTGAGTTTGCTCATTGGTGTGAGTAATAAAACACGGGATCTGACGAGGATGCTGTTCTCGCTTACCTAGAAATGAAAAAACCGGTGTTGGGTTATCTCCGTGTTGAACTTCTAAATCGTCAAAGTTAACACTGCGCGCATCAATTCGCGGTGGTGTACCTGTTTTTAAACGATCGACTCTAAAAGGGAGTTCTCTTAATCGATCCGCCAAAGCGATTGATGGTGGATCGCCTGCACGGCCTCCTGAGAAGTTTTCCATACCAATATGGATCTTCCCCCCTAAGAAGGTGCCAACGGTCAATACAACCGCTTTGGCGTAGAATTTGAGCCCCATTTGGGTCACTACACCCACTGCACGATCTTGTTCAACAATAAGATCATCAACCGATTGTTGGAAGAGAGTGAGGTGTTCAGTGTTTTCTAAAACATCTCTTACGTAAGCTTTGTAAAGTGCGCGATCCGCTTGAGCACGAGTCGCTCTAACAGCAGGCCCTTTTGAAGCGTTTAGAGTTCGAAATTGAATACCTGCGTGATCGATGGCTTGTGCCATTAGGCCGCCAAGAGCGTCCACTTCTTTGACCAGATGTCCTTTGCCAATACCGCCAATCGCTGGGTTGCAAGACATTTGACCTAGCGTATCAATGTTATGGGTTAACAAAAGTGTCTTCTGACCTGTACGCGCAGAGGCGAGCGCGGCTTCCGTTCCAGCATGACCACCACCAACAACGATGACGTCAAATTTTTCATGATACAGCATGGATAAAACCTCAGATATTCAATGTATCGTGTAAACAGATAAAAGAGCGCTATTCTACCTTCTTTCATCAAGGGAGAAAATCGCTTTTGAGCTTTTTCGAATAAAGGGCTGATTAGTAAATATATATAGATCTTTATATAGATCTTTTATTAGATCTACTATTAGGATCGACGATCTCTGTGGATAAGTGATAAATGATCAATAAGATCATGGTTCTTGAGCGGATCATTTGTTGTGATCTAACTTTGATCAGATCGAGGATTTCCTGAGATCAAAATTGATGGTTATGCACAGGGGGATCTTAGGTGCAAAGTTATTATTTGGATAACTATAGGATAATCACCGGATAGATCTATACTTATCCACAGTTCGTTTGGTGTTTTTTTGAGCGGTTAGAACAATTCAGGTAGAAAAAAAGCGGCTATTGCCGCTTCTTATATTAATCAAACTTGTTGAGAAGGTCGTTTATCCACTCTTCAGCGGCCTCTTCTGGGACTGGATGTTTGAGCACGTCTATGGTCAAACAGTCATCAATTGAGGTACCACCAATGTCAGTGAGTAGATCATGTGCATGTTTGCCAGCAGCGCAAAAGGTATCGTAACTGGAGTCTCCTATTGCAACGACCGCAAACTTAACGTCTTGCATTTTTGGCGGAGTGCTTTGCAAGGCGGCAATAAAGGGTTTGATGTTATCCGGATACTCACCTGCGCCATGGGTAGAGGTTACTAAAAGCCAGACTCCTTCATTGGGAATGGACTCAAGAGTCGGTTGGTTGTGAATTGTAGTAGACTTCCCATTTTCTTGGAGAATATCACTGAGGTGGTCCCCAACGTACTCTGCACCACCTAAAGTGCTGCCTGTTATTATATGTATCATGAGTGTTCCTTTGTTCTTAGATCCCGTGGACGGATCTACTTTCCTATACAGAATGAAGAGAAAATACGGCCGAGTAAGTCATCAGAGCTGAACTCTCCTGTAATCTCACTCAGATGTTGCTGAGCGATGCGAAGCTCTTCTGCCAAAATCTCACCAGCCATATAACCTTCAAGCTGCTGCTGACCTATATCTAAATGCTCCGCGGCTTTTTCCAGTGCTTCTAAGTGACGACGACGAGCCATAAAGCCCCCTTCGTTGCCACCAGAAAACCCCATGCACTCTTTAAGGTGATTTCTTAGGGCTTCTATTCCTTGTCCTGTTGTTGCAGACAATCGTATCAAAGTTGGAGAGTTAACATGACAGATACCCAAATCTTCTTTTGTCTGATCTATCTTGTTGCGAATGACAGTGATCCCGATGTTTTCTGGCAGTCGATCAACAAAGTCTGGCCATATCTCTTTTGGATCGGTGGCATCTGTCGTTGTCCCGTCGACCATAAAAAGAACGCGGTCGGCTTGTTCGATCTCTTCCCAAGCTCTTTCTATACCAATTTTTTCTACTTCGTCTGAAGCGTCTCTAAGACCTGCAGTGTCGATAATGTGTAAAGGCATACCATCGATATGTATGTGCTCTCTAAGTACATCTCTTGTTGTACCGGCGATGTCGGTGACAATAGCTGACTCTTTACCCGACAACGCATTGAGCAAGCTAGATTTTCCTGCATTTGGGCGACCAGCGATCACGACCTTCATGCCTTCGCGCATAATAGCGCCTTGGTTGGCTTCTTTTTTTACCGCGGCAAGATTATCAATTATGCCTGAAGATCTGCAGCCACTTTGCCGTCAGCAAGAAAGTCGATCTCTTCTTCGGGAAAGTCTATTGCTGCTTCAACATAGATGCGAAGGTGAATCAAAGACTCTACAAGGGTCTGTATTCGGTTTGAAAAGGCGCCCTGTAGAGATTTCAAAGCGGATTTTGCCGCTTGTTCTGAACTGGCATCAATCAAATCAGCGATGGCTTCCGCTTGGGCTAAATCCAATTTGTCATTTAGAAACGCGCGCTCTGAGAACTCTCCAGGTCTTGCGGTGCGTATACCTTCGATGGTGAGGATCTGCTTTATTAGCATATCCATCACGACAGGACCACCGTGTCCTTGAAGTTCTAATACGTCTTCACCGGTAAACGAATGAGGGTTTGGGAAGTAGAGAGCGATGCCTTGGTCTATCTCTAGGCCGTCTTTTCCGATAAAGGGCAGATACTCTGCGTATCTAGGGCGTAATTCTTTACCCGTTAGCTTCGTGCTACTAGAGATGCTTTTGGCCCTGAAACTCGAATGATGCCAACCCCTCCACGTCCGGGGGCGGTTGCTTGAGCTACAATAGTATCGGTTGTCATAGTCTTGCCTATTTGAGGGTGAGGCGCTTTGCCATCACTCCGATTCTTTCTGATTAGCGCAATTGTAATCAGCTCAAATAAAAAAGGCGACCTTTTGGCCGCCTTTGATAGTGATTCGTCTAACAACAATTGTTACTTAGAATGCAAACCTTTCTTCTCTAGAGCTTTGTATATCATTGACTGTTGAGCCAAAGTTACAATGTTCGATACCAACCAGTATAGGACCAAGCCCGATGGGAAGAACAAGAAGAATCCCGTAAACATAACTGGCATAAAGGTCATGATCTTCTGTTGCATTGGATCCGTTACTGTTGTCGGGCTCATCTTTTGGATAAGGAACATACTTGCACCCATTAGCAATGGCAGGATGTAGTATGGGTCTTGAGCTGACAAGTCCGTAATCCAACCAAAGAACGGTGAGTGACGCAGTTCTACCGACTCCATTAGCGCCCAGTAAAGTGCGATAAAGATAGGCATCTGTAAGATAAGAGGTAAACAACCACCAAGTGGGTTCACTTTCTCTTTTTTGTACAGCTCCATCATTTCTTGGCTCATGCGCTGACGGTCATCACCGATGCGCTCGCGCATTGCTTGTAGCTTAGGCTGAAGCATACGCATTTTCGCCATAGAGGTGTATTGCTTCTTAGTTAGTGGGTACATGCTACCACGTACAACTAGCGTTAGAAGGATAATAGCAACACCCCAGTTACTGACAAATCCTTGGATAAATGAAAGCAACCAGTGCAGAGGTTTGGCGATAAACCATAGCCAGCCATAATCCACAACGAGATCGAGATTAGGCGCGATAGCGGCCATGTCTTTTTGAAGCTTTGGACCTACCCATAGGGTTGCTTGTAGCTTCGCTGAATCTCCGTCTGCGATGGTTTTGTTTGGCATGCGAACACCAATGTCACCCAAGTTGCCGATAACGCGAGTGTACAAGTTAGTGCCTGGCTCATTGCGAGGGATCCATGCTGTTGCGAAGTAGTGCTGAATCATAGCCGCCCAACCTTGACCATCAGATAGTGTGATAGAGAGGTTGCGATCTTGCATATCGTCGAAGCTGTACTTCTTGTAGCGAGTATCTTCCGTAGAGTATGCTCCACCGCGGTAGGTTGGCATTGTGATACTGCCACCAGCGTCTAACAAGTTTTGACGAAGGTGTGCATACATTCCAAATGTTGCGTTGCTGCCTGAGTTATTCACAACATCGTATTCAACATCAATCGCGTAGCTTCCGCGCTTAAGGATGAAGGTTTTTGTGTACTCTAGACCATTGGCCGCAAAAGTAAGAGGAATGCGAAGTTCATCTTGACCTTCTGCCAAGTTGAAGCTGTCGCTGCTCACTGAGTATTGAGGGCGGTTTGCGCTGCTTAAATCAATACCTTGAGGGCCAATAAGACCACTTTGGGCGATAAATTGATGGCCAGCTTCGTTTTTCAGTAGAACAAACGAGTCGTCGGAGTCCATTTCTGCAGCGTATTGATTGAGGTCTGCAGAGACAATGTCACCACCTACTGTGTCAATTGACAGAGTAAGTACATCTGTTGTAACCGCAATAGTTTTTGCAGAAGCTTGTTGAGAAGGCGCAGGATCCATCTCTTCGGCAAAAGATGGTGCTGGAAGCGTACTGCTTGATTGTGCCTGTTCAATCTGCTGTGGTGCAGGGTTCTTAGATACATTCCATTGTTGGTAAAGTAAAAAAGAAACCAGCGCCAATGCGATTAACAGGATATTACGTTGAGAATCCATCGTTATTTATCTCTGTCAGTTTTCTGGACCGGAGGAACGGGGTCATATCCCCCTTCATTCAAAGGGTGGCATTTTAATAGACGTTTGCCTGATAACCAACACCCTTTTACAAAACCGTGAGCTTTCAACGCTTCTATAGCGTATTGAGAACAGGTGGGTGTGAAGCGACAGCGAGGTCCAATGAGTGGACTAATCCCCCATTGGTAAAGGCGTACAAGGCCAATAGCTAACCACGCGAAGGGCGAGAAAGGCGCTGCCATAACTTATCAAACAACTTAAACATTTCATCATTGCTTAAATCTTGCGCGCTTTTCTTTGCAATAACAACAAAATCTTTGTTAGGAAGTTGATGTTGTTTGTTGCGAAAGCTTTCTCGTGCAAGTCGTTTAAAACGATTGCGACCTACAGCGGTTTTAATTTGCTTTTTAGGTACAGCGAGACCAAGTCTTGGATGAGACAGGGAGTTTTTACGAGCAATGATTGTGAAATGGGGTGAGCCAGCTCTATGAGCTTGCTGGAAGACATTTTGATAATGCTCGGGAGTTAACAGACGTAACTCCCGATTGAACGCGTGCGTATTCAAAATAAACTAGCGATTATTTTGATAGGCGCTTACGGCCTTTAGCACGACGTGCATTAATAACTTTACGACCGTTCTTAGTAGCCATACGAGCACGGAAACCGTGGCTGCGCTTGCGCTTTAGAACTGAAGGTTGAAAAGTGCGTTTCATGTTAATTACCTTTACTGATCAGTAGTTTTAGGTCAATGTTAACCCGGCGTGGGCTTATGGGCTTCTCTATATATAAAGAGGGCACCACCGACGCCTCTCAACAAAGAGGCGGAATTGTAATCACACTTCTCATTGCTGTCAATGACAGAAGGGGGCTTACATTCCGGCCGAGCGATTATACGTAGTGTGAGCAAAATCTCAAGGATCGATCGATCCTTTCGTACGATCTTTACTCCATACCTACCTGACGAAGAAACTTCTTCAGGCGAGGATCTTGTGGATTACCAAAAATATCCTGTGGAGAACCTTGCTCCACAATGTTGCCTTCTGCCATAAAGATCACTCTATCAGCGACTTCACGAGCAAATTGCATTTCATGAGTGACCACTAGCATCGTCTGGTGTTGAGTGGCCAGTTTTTTCATTAAACTCAGTACTTCACCGACCCATTCTGGATCAAGAGCCGAGGTAGGTTCGTCAAAAAGCAGCAGCTCTGGTTGCAAAGCCATAGCACGGCCAATGCCAACTCGTTGCTGTTGACCACCTGACAAAGCGGCAGGATAGCTATCGCCTTTCTCCCCTAGACCAATATCATCGAGGATTTGCTGAGCGCGTTTTAATGCATCTTCTTTTTTCCAGCCGCGGACCGTAACCAGACCTTCGGCGATGTTTTGTCTCGCGGTCATATGGGCAAACAGCGCGTAGTTCTGAAAGACGAATCCTGTCTTGCGGCGCAGTGCTAGCACTTCAGACTTAGTGTGGTTTTGACAATCCACTTGGATATCATCAATCGCAATTTGGCCTTTGTCTGCTTGTTCTAGGAAATTGACACAGCGCAGCAAGGTGGATTTACCCGTTCCGCTCGAACCGATAATAACGATGATTTCCCCTTGCTGGATCTCAAGGTCAATACCGGCCAACACTCTGGTATCACCGAACGACTTGTGAATGTTAGATAACTTAATCATCGCGCATACGCCTTGTTTAGTTTGGCCTCAGCCCAGATTTGAACACGGGTCAGGATAATGACTACCACCCAATAGATCAGAGCGACGGCTAAAAACGCTTCAAAGAATCGGAAGCTAGAAGAGGCTTCCATTTGAGCCTTGGCCATGATTTCTGCAACGCCTAGGGTAAAAGCGAGTGATGTCGACTTAATCATATCGATAAAGTAGTTCATCAGTGAAGGTAAAGCGACACGAGCGGCTTGAGGCAAAATGATGCGTCGCATCGCTTGGCTTGTTGTCATGCCTACCGAAAGGCTGGCTTCCATCTGGCTGCGGTCAATACCGATAATGGCTGCTCGAATACTCTCAGCCATATAGGCGGCAAAGTGAAGTGTCAGTCCAATAACAGCGGCTGAAAAAGCATCCAGCCCGACCATAAATGGGAATACTTGTGGCAAACCGTAATATAGAAGGAAAAGTTGCACTAAAAGTGGTGTACCGCGAAAGAAGCTAATATATAGCTGACTCAGTTGATCTAACACTGGTACTTTAAACACGCGAATGTTTGCCAGTATTACCGCGAGTATGAGAGAGAAAATTAATCCCCATGTCGCCATTTCCATGGTAGTGCCCAGATACTTGAGCAGTATCGGCATTAGCCCCATCATGTAATCAAAGTCAAAACCCATAAACTTACCTTTAAAGACGAGAAAAGGCGGAATACACAGATTCCACCTTCTTTAAACTGTTTGGATGTGCGAACTAATTGTTTATTTAGTAACGTCCGCGCCAAACCATTTCTTAGAAATGTCTGCTAGTGTGCCATCTGCACGCATTGCTGCAAGTGCTTCATTGACTTCTGCTTGCAATTTTAGACCGTTTTCATTGTCTACAAATGGCCAAGCATTTTGAATCGTAGAGAAGGGTTCGCCTGCAAGTTGCAAAGGTAGACCAGTTTTCTTGATCAGTTCTAAAGCAGATAGGCGATCCATAATAAAGGCATCAGCACGACCTAGCGCGACATCGTGTTCAATACCCGTGTCGTAAGTCTTGATGTTGATCTCTTTATTTTTATCGTAATCGCGTAGCAGTTGCTCAAAGTTAGAACCTAGGTTAACTGCAACCGTTTTGCCTTTTAGATCTTCAATGCCTTTGATCTCGTCGTTGCCTTTGCGTACGGTGATCTGCGCACCGTCAACAACATATGGGTTTGCAAAAAGGTATTTGGCTTTTCGCGCTTCAGTCATAGTGATCTGGTTAGAGATAGTGTCGATACGTCCCGTTTCAAGCAGACCAAATAGGCCAGAGAAGTTTGCTGTTACGTACTCAACTTTGTAATCGTTGCGCTTGCCAATTTCGTCCCACAGGTCTACTTCGAAGCCTTGAAGCTTGTCTTGTTCAACAAAAGTGAACGGGAAGTAGCGTCCAGACATACCTACTTTTACTTCAGTAGCGGCTTGAACAGTGGCAGCAGATAGAGCGATAACTGCAATTGCAGCTTTAATCCAGTTTTTCATAGTGCAACTCCGTATAATTATGGATGCAAATACTACTGTTAAAATACTCAATAATATAAATAACCAGAAGCAATAAAATAGAGCACTTAGCTATAAGTTGTATTTGATCGATTCACTTGTAATGAAAAAACTTAACCCACAGACTTATCACCAACACAAAGATCTTGCCCAAAACAGACAAATGTGGATCAAAGTGTGAGTAAAAACGGGGCTGTTTGTGGGGATCTTAGCAATAACATCGGAAAAATTGTGAATAACTTAGATCTTATTCACTGGATCTTCGATCAATTGCTGGCGATCTTGGTTATCAACAGGTAAAATTACCAATCTTTTCAGATAAATTAATTAAGAGTGAGGGCACCGTGTCATCTTCGCTTTGGTTGCAGTGTATGCAACGGCTCCAGGAAGAGTTACCAGCTACAGAGTTCAGTATGTGGGTTCGACCACTACAAGCAGAGCTCAATGACAATACTCTCACTTTATTTGCTCCAAACCGATTTGTATTGGATTGGGTTCGCGACAAATACCTCAACAGCATCAATCGTCTGCTTCAAGAATATTGTGGGAATGACATTCCCAGCTTGAGGTTTGAAGTCGGCAGTCGACCTGTTGCGGCACCTAAGCCTGAACCGACACGCACTCAGGCTGATGTTGCGGCAGAATCTTCTGCGCCAGCACAATTACAAGCTCGCAAACCCGTTCACAAAACTTGGGACGATGATGCGCCAGCCGCTGATATTAATCACCGTTCCAACGTTAACCCTAAACACAAGTTCAATAATTTTGTTGAAGGTAAATCAAACCAGTTGGGTTTAGCCGCTGCTCGTCAGGTGTCTGATAACCCTGGTGCTGCCTACAACCCGTTGTTTTTATACGGTGGGACTGGCTTAGGTAAGACTCACCTTTTACACGCTGTTGGCAATGCTATCGTCGACAATAAGCCAAATGCCAAAGTTGTGTATATGCACTCTGAGCGCTTTGTACAAGATATGGTTAAAGCGTTGCAAAACAACGCGATTGAAGAGTTTAAACGCTACTATCGCAGCGTAGATGCATTGCTTATCGATGACATTCAATTTTTCGCTAACAAAGAACGTTCACAAGAAGAGTTCTTCCACACGTTCAATGCACTGTTAGAAGGCAATCAGCAGATCATACTGACATCCGATCGCTATCCAAAGGAGATCAGCGGTGTGGAAGATCGTCTTAAATCTCGATTTGGTTGGGGACTGACAGTCGCCATAGAACCGCCTGAGTTAGAGACTCGCGTTGCGATCTTGATGAAAAAGGCGGAAGACCATCAGATTCACTTAGCCGATGAAGTGGCTTTCTTTATTGCGAAGCGACTTCGATCTAATGTGCGTGAGCTTGAAGGTGCTTTAAACCGAGTGATTGCTAACGCCAATTTTACAGGTCGTCCTATTACCATCGATTTTGTACGTGAAGCGCTAAGAGATTTACTCGCGCTTCAAGAGAAGTTGGTCACGATAGACAATATTCAAAAAACCGTGGCTGAATACTACAAAATTAAAGTCGCTGACCTACTTTCTAAACGCCGCTCTCGTTCGGTTGCAAGACCAAGACAGTTGGCGATGGCCCTCGCCAAAGAGCTGACTAACCACAGCTTGCCTGAAATAGGTGATGCATTTGGTGGTCGAGACCATACGACAGTTTTACACGCGTGCCGAAAAATCGAGCAACTGCGTGAAGAAAGCCACGATATAAAAGAAGATTATTCAAACCTTATCCGCACCTTGTCTTCTTAATTGAAGTAAAGCCAGCTATGCTGCTGGTGAGAATAACAAAAGCGGACTTCGTACAGAGTTGACTATGAAATTTACCATTGCGCGTAACCATCTACTCAAGCCTCTACAGCAAGTATCTGGAGCCCTAGGGGGGCGACCGACGCTGCCTATTTTGGGGAACTTGCTAATCAAAGTTGAAGAGGGGCAATTGTCTCTTACGGCCACCGACCTAGAAGTTGAGTTGATCAGTAGTGTTCAACTAGAAGGTGATTTTGAGGCGGGCAACATAACGGTTCCGTCACGCAAGTTTTTAGATATTTGTCGTGGACTGCCAGACGAAGCAATCATCACTTTTGTTTTGGAAGGTGATCGAGTTCAGGTGCGCTCTGGTCGCAGCCGTTTCTCGCTATCTACCTTACCTGCCAACGATTTTCCAAACATCGAAGATTGGCAAAGCGAAGTTAATATCGAGCTTACTCAAGGTGAGTTACGCGGATTGATCGAGAAAACACAGTTCTCTATGGCTAACCAAGACGTGCGTTACTACCTCAATGGTATGCTGTTTGAGATTGAGTCAACCACATTGCGCAGTGTGGCGACTGACGGGCACAGAATGGCGGTTGCACAAACGCAATTGGGAGCTGAATTTGCTAAGCAACAGATTATAGTTCCTCGCAAAGGTGTGCTTGAGCTTGTCAAACTGCTCGATGCGCCAGAAGACAGCGTTGTTCTACAGATAGGTAGCTCTAATGTGCGCGCGCAGGTCAATAACTTTATCTTTACCTCTAAGTTAGTGGACGGTCGCTTCCCAGATTATCGTCGCGTGCTGCCACAAAGCACAAATAAGACTTTGATGGCGAGTTGTGATGAACTGCGTCAGGCGTTTTCAAGAGCCGCTATATTGTCGAATGAAAAATTCCGTGGCGTTCGAGTCAATCTTGATGATAGTGAAATGCGTATCACGGCGAACAACCCTGAACAGGAAGAAGCGGAAGAAACCTTAGACGTTGCGTTTGAAGGTGACGCTATCGAGATAGGCTTTAACGTGAGTTATGTGCTCGATGTACTGAATACATTGCGTTGCGAACAAGTGCGGATCTCTATGACCGATGCAAACGCGAGTACACTGATCGAAAATGGCGCCGATGACAGTGCCATGTATGTCGTTATGCCTATCCGCCTTTAATAAGTGAATGAATGCCTCTCACCAGACTTATTATTCAGCAATTTAGGAACATTGAAGCCTGTGATATAGAACTGTCATCAGGCTTTAATTTTCTTGTTGGTGTCAACGGTAGCGGGAAAACCAGCGTTTTAGAAGCGATTTACTTGTTGGGCCACGGTCGGTCCTTTAAGAGTACTTTGACTGGTAGAGTGATAAAAAACGAGCGTGATCAGCTGTTTGTACATGGCCGTTTTTTGAACTCGGATCAATTTGAGCTACCAATTGGTATTAATAAGCAGCGCGATGGCTCAACAGAGGTTAAAATAGGCGGTCAGTCTGGACAAAAGCTGGCCCAACTTGCACAAGTTCTACCGTTGCAACTTATTCACCCAGAAGGGTTTGAGTTGTTAACGGATGGTCCGAAACACCGCCGAGCGTTTATCGATTGGGGAGTGTTTCACACCGAAAGCGCTTTTTATGATGCATGGGGTCGATTTAAGCGCTTAAACAAGCAACGCAATGCGCTGCTTAAAACGGCGACCAGCTATCGAGAGCTTAGTTATTGGGACCAAGAGATGGCTCGTTTAGCTGAGCAGATTAGCCTCTGGCGCAGTGAGTATGTGGCTCAAATGTCACAGCAAGCTGAACAGATATGTCGAGAGTTTTTGCCAGAGTTTGATATTAAGTTGCAGTATTATCGAGGGTGGGACAAAGAAACGCCTTACCAAGAGATACTAGCAAGCAACTTTGAGCGCGATCAGTCCCTTGGGTATACCGTAAGTGGACCAAATAAAGCAGATTTACGCATCAAGGTGAGTAATACGCCAGTAGAAGATGTATTATCTCGTGGGCAGCTCAAATTAATGGTATGTGCGTTAAGGCTTGCACAAGGCCAGCACTTAACCAGTAAAACTGGAAAGCAGTGTATCTACTTGATAGATGACTTTGCTTCTGAATTAGATAGCCAACGTCGACAGCGCTTAGCGGACTGTTTAAAAGCGACGGGGGCTCAAGTTTTCGTAAGCTCTATCACTGAAAGTCAGATTGCAGATATGCGAGAAGACAACGGCAAGGTGTTCCATGTGGAACAGGGCCAGATAGAGCCAATATAAATAGTGGAAGATAACTCATGTCTGAAAATTACGATTCATCGAGTATTAAAGTACTAAAGGGTCTGGATGCGGTTCGCAAGCGTCCAGGGATGTACATCGGCGACACCGATGATGGTACCGGCCTACACCACATGGTCTTCGAGGTGGTGGATAACTCTATTGATGAAGCGTTGGCAGGTCACTGTCAAGACATTGTAGTCACGATTCATGAAGATAACTCGGTTTCGGTCAGTGATGACGGCCGTGGTATTCCTACAGAAATGCACCCAGAAGAGAACGTTTCTGCGGCAGAAGTTATCATGACAGTACTTCACGCTGGTGGTAAGTTTGATGATAACTCGTACAAGGTTTCTGGCGGCCTGCACGGTGTAGGTGTTTCTGTAGTAAACGCGCTTTCAGAGAAAGTAGAGCTAACGATTCATCGCGGCGGTTCGATCCACACACAAACCTACCACCACGGTGAGCCACAAGCACCGCTGGCAGTTGTGGGCGAAACGGAAGCAACAGGAACAAAAATTCGCTTCTGGCCAAGCATGAAACGTTCTCCCTTACTGAGTTTCACTACGACATTTTAGCTAAGCGTCTACGTGAGCTGTCATTCTTGAACTCTGGTGTATCGATCAAGCTGCTGGACGAGCGTGAAGAAGACAAGCAAGACCACTTTATGTATGAAGGTGGTATTCAAGCGTTTGTTGAACACCTGAACACCAACAAAACGCCAATTCACGAGAAAGTTTTCCACTTTAACTCAGAACGCGAAGACGGTATTTCTGTTGAAGTGTCTATGCAGTGGAATGACGGCTTCCAAGAGAACATTTACTGTTTTACCAACAACATCCCTCAACGAGATGGTGGTACTCACTTAGCAGGCTTCCGTGCAGCGCTGACGCGTACGCTTAACAGCTTTATGGATAAGGAAGGCTTCTCTAAAAAGGCCAAAGCGGCCACCTCTGGTGATGATGCTCGTGAAGGCCTAACTGCGGTTGTTTCCGTTAAAGTTCCAGATCCAAAATTCTCAAGCCAAACTAAAGACAAGTTGGTTTCTTCTGAAGTGAAGTCAGCGGTTGAATCCGCAATGGGTGAGAAACTGTCGGAGTTCTTGGTTGAAAACCCGAATGAAGCGAAAACGGTTTGTACCAAAATTATCGATGCAGCCCGTGCTCGTGAAGCGGCTCGTAAAGCTCGTGAAATGACTCGCCGCAAAGGTGCGCTCGATTTAGCAGGTCTACCAGGTAAACTGGCTGACTGTCAGGAGAAAGACCCAGCGCTTTCCGAACTTTACATAGTGGAGGGTGACTCTGCGGGTGGTAGTGCTAAGCAGGGTCGTAACCGTAAGAATCAGGCGATTCTTCCGCTAAAAGGTAAAATCCTCAACGTAGAGAAAGCGCGTTTTGATAAAATGCTCTCTTCTCAAGAGGTAGCAACGCTGATCACTGCACTAGGTTGTGGTATCGGCCGCGATGAGTACAACCCAGATAAACTGCGTTACCACAATATCATCATCATGACCGATGCGGACGTGGATGGTTCTCACATTCGTACTCTGTTGCTGACCTTCTTCTATCGTCAAATGCCTGAGCTTATCGAGCGTGGTTATGTATACATTGCTCAGCCGCCACTGTACAAAGTGAAAAAAGGCAAACAAGAGCAGTATATTAAAGATGAAGATGCAATGAACCAGTATCAGGTTTCTCTTGCTCTTGATAATGCGGCACTTTACGTTAACCCAGAAGCACCAGCGTTAAGCGGCGAAGCATTAGAGCATCTTGTACAACAGTACAATGCTGGTATGAAGCTGGTAGAGCGTATGAGCCGCCGTTATCCGCGAGCTCTAATTCACGAGTTGGTGTACACGCCGCGTCTAACGGCGGAGCAGTGCCACGATCAAGCAGCGGTAGATGTTTGGACCAAACAATTGGTTGAGCAGCTCAATGCCAAAGAGGTAGGTGCAAGCCAATACAGCTATGAGGTAGAACAGCACGCTGAGCTGGGTGTTAATCTACCTAAGATCATCGTGCGTACTCACGGTGTGACTCATGAGCATGTTCTCAGTGTCGATCTGTTGAACTCAAAAGAGTACAACAAGCTAGCAACGCTTTCTGAAGCGCTGAACGGTTTGATTGAAGAGGGTGCTTACGTTCAACGTGGTGAGCGTACTTTGGCGGTAACGAACTTCGTGGATGCTTTGAACTGGCTAGTTAAAGAGTCACGTCGTGGTCTAAGTCTACAACGATACAAAGGTCTGGGTGAGATGAACCCAGATCAGCTTTGGGAAACCACAATGGATCCAGATACACGCCGAATGATGCAAGTAACCATCGAAGATGCGGTTGGTGCTGATCAGTTGTTTACTACGTTGATGGGTGACCAAGTTGAACCTCGCCGTAACTTTATTGAAGAAAACGCACTGAAGGTAGCTAACTTAGACGTATAGTTTTCAATGTCTTATGTAAAACGCCGCACTACACTGCGGCGTTTTTTTTACCTTTTTTATTTATATGCCTTGAAACGCTAATTCGCCACCCCTATATCTTTTTATGAAGAGACGCCTTATTGGGTCTTGGAAACGGCTGAACTGACTTCGCTCAAGAGAGGAAGCACAGACGGCACTATAAATTGAATGTCTTCCCCTTATGTTTGTGAAGAAATAAGTGGTAGAGTGCTGATACCGACCATTGCCGGGATCAGACTATTGCTTATCTAGAGGATAGTATTATGCGTAATGTAGATTTCTCACCTTTATACCGTAACGCCATTGGTTTTGACCGTCTATTTAACCTGATGGAAACCAGTGCGGGAAAAAATGCTTCAGCGGGATACCCCCCTTACAACATCGAACAAAAAGATGAAAACAGCTTCCGTATTACTATGGCGGTAGCGGGCTTTGCCGAAGACCAGCTCGATCTTACTCAAAAAGAGAATCTGCTGATTGTTCGAGGCGAGCGAAAAGCTGAAGAAGGCAAAAACTACGTTTATCAAGGTATTGCAGAGCGTGATTTTGAACGCAAGTTCCAACTGGCGGACTATGTAAAAGTTGTCGGTGCTGAGATGGAAAATGGCTTGCTACACGTAGACTTGGTTCGCGAAATACCAGAAGCTATGCAGCCGAGGAAAATTGCCATTAACGGTAAACACTTAATTGAAAACGAGTAAATCCCCATAAAGAGAATGAGCGCCTAAGGCGCTCATTTTTTTATGCTTCTCGATAGGCCCTTTCAACTTCTTCAGCGATAACAGCAATGCCTTTTTGCATCATTTCATCGTCTTGAACATAGTTCATACGCAAGCATTGGTGGGCGTGTGGCCAGCTATCGTCTTGACCGATAAAGAAGTATTCGCCGGGAACAATGAGTACTCCTCTTGCTTTTAAGCGCTTGTAGAGTTCCATTGTGGTGATCGGCAACTCATCAAACCAAAGCCAAAGAAAAATAGCGCCTTCCGGTTTGTGAATGCGGAATCTCGAATCGGGAATTGCCTGCTGTAATAGTTCGACGGCTCGCAGCGACTTCTGACGATAGAAAGGCTGAATAACATTCTGGCTTAAAGGCAATAAGTCACCTTTAGCAATGATGTGTTGACCGATAGCGGGTCCAATACTGCTAGGGGCCAAGCTAATCACACCATTCATATTGGTCAACGCTTGGGTAATGGACTCGCTGGCAATAATAATACCGCAGCGCACACCGGGTAAGCCTAGCTTAGATAGACTCATGCACAAGATGGTGTTTCCATTCCAGAACGGCTCAACGTCTTCAAAAATGATACTAGGGAAAGGCAAGCCATAAGCATTATCTATGATAAGCGGAATATCATTGTCTCTGGCGAGCTTGTCTAATTTGCGTATTTCCTCGTCAGTGAGGACATTACCTGTTGGGTTAGTTGGGCGAGAGGCACAGATAGCGGCTATTGAGTCATCCACTGTCAACTGTTCAAAATCGACGTGATACTTAAATTGCCCTTTGTCTAAAAGCTCAATTTCAGGACGGTAGGAGACAAAATAGTCCTCATCAATACCCGCGTCTCCATACCCGATATATTCAGGTGCAAGGGGCAGTAGCACTCTCTTGTGTGAGCCGTCGGGCTGTTTGCCAGCCAGTAGATTAAACAGATAGAAAAACGCACTTTGGCTACCGTTAGTTAAGCTGATGTTTTTTTCGGTAATATCCCATCCGTAAGTTGTGCGAAGCAGCTTTGCTAAAGATTGAACAAATACATCTTTACCTTGGGGGCCGTCATAGTTCGCCATCGCAGCTACCAGCTCACCACTGGCGAGCATCTCTTCACTGGTTTGCTGAAAATAATCGAGCATGGCAGGTATGGCGGCTGGGTTGCCTCCCCCCAGCATAATAGCACCGGGAGTGCGAAGACCGTCATTGAGGTCGTCCATTAGCTGAGTAATACCTGAATACTGATTAAATTTCTCACCAAACTTAGAAAACTGCATGTTTGTTGTACCTGAATAGTTGTGATTGCTTATTAGATTGATATCAGTGCATTGCTGATAACTAGAGTAATAGTTGAACATACATCAATGTTACAAATTCGCAAGGGGATAAATTGACAGTACATGGGAATTCGGCTGGTATCTGTCTTCTGTTAGCTAAAGGGATTGCAGTGAAAATCGTCAAACTTTTACAAAAATGATCGCAACTTTCATTATTATTCAATTTGTTGTCTATTTATTATCTAAAAAAATTAAGTTGAGGATAATAAATAATGAAAAGAGTATTTATTGCTTGTTTTGCCGCAGCCTTTGCGTTGTTAGGTTGTCAGTCTACCAATACCCAAACCGCAGAGCCTTACGTTGAACGGTATGACATTCAACAGGCGCAAGCTGCATTTGCTGATGTAGAACATGTGACTGTCAGTGATGAAGGATACATTGAGTACATAGAGCAAGTGCCTAATGGCTATCAGTGGAAAACAACCGTGATCAGAAGCCATAGTCGACAAGTGGCCTGTGAGGACTTATACGAGCTTCTAGAGCTTGGTTTTGTGATTAAAATGACGTTTACAGGCAAAGGCGGGCGTACTGAACACTTTGATGTTCATCGCTGTGACGGCATTAATGCAGAAAAATCGTAATGGAACAAAAAAGGGAAGCATTGCTTCCCTTTTTCCTATTACTTCTGAAGTAGCGAAATATCGGCTATCTGTAGGAAGAGATTTCTTAGGTTGTTTAACAGCGTCAGACGGTTTTTCTTTAGCGCTTCGTCGTCGGCCATAACCATGACATTGTCAAAGAAGGCGTCAACAGGCTCGCGAAGATCTGCTAGCTTGCTGAGTGCTTCCTGGTAGTTACCTGTAGCAAAGGCTGGTTCCAGCGCTTCTGTCATCACTTCAACACTTTCAGCCAGTGCTTTTTCCGCATCTTCTTGAAGAAGAGATAGGTCAATGTCATTGGCGAGTTCGCCATCAAACTTAGCTAAGATGTTACCAACGCGTTTGTTTGCTGCTGCAAGAGACTCAGCCGCTTCTAAATCACGGAAGTGAGATACCGCTTTTACACGCTGATCAAAGTCAGATGGTTTTGTTGGTCGGCGCGCCAATACCGCTTGGATAATGTCGACACTAAAGCCTTCATCTTGATACCAAGCGCGGAAACGGCCAAGCATAAACTCTACAACGTCTTGTTCTACATTTTCATTGCTGAGACGATCGCCAAATAGTGACTTTGCTTTGGCAATGAGGTCTGTCAGATCTAGCTGGTAGCCGTACTCAACGATGATGCGAAGCACGCCCAGAGATGCACGGCGCAGAGCAAATGGATCTGAACCCTTAGGAGCTTGACCAATACCGAATATACCAACAATGGTATCGAGTTTATCGGCCATAGCGACTGCAGTGGAGACACCGTTAGAAGGTAGATCGTCACCAGAAAAACGCGGCATGTACTGCTCGTTTAGCGCAACGGCGACTTGTTCAGCTTCTCCGTCGTGACGCGCGTAGTGCATGCCCATTACGCCTTGGGTATCGGTGAACTCGAATACCATAGAAGTCATTAGGTCACACTTAGCCAATAGGCCAGCACGTTTAGAAAGTTCAACATCCGCACCGATCTTTTCTGCAATGTAGCCAGCCAGTTCAGTTATACGGTCAGTTTTGTCTTTAATCGTACCGAGTTGCTTCTGGAAGATAGCTTTGTCTAGCTCAGGTAGGCGGTCAATCAGAGGTCGCTTTCGGTCCGTATTAAAGAAGAATTCAGCATCTGCTAAACGTGGGCGAACTACTTTTTCGTTACCTTCGATAACATGGCGTGGCTCTTTCGACTCAATGTTTGAAACAAAGATAAAGTTCGGCAGTAGTGTTTTGTTCTCGTCGTAAACTGGGAAGTACTTCTGATCACCTTTCATGGTGTAAACCAGAGCTTCAGCCGGTACTTTTAGGAACTCTTGTTCAAACTTAGCTGTAAGTACGACAGGCCATTCAACCAGAGAGGTCACTTCTTCAACTAGGTCTTCTTCAAGATCGGCTTTGCCACCAACCGCAGCGGCTGCTTTTTGAGAGTCGGCAACAATGATCGCTTTGCGAGCTTCATAATCTGCCATAACCTTACCGCGCTCTTCGAGAATAGCAGGGTATTGCTCAGCTGAGTCAATAGTGAACTCTTGCTCACCCATAAAACGGTGACCGCGGATAGTGCGGCCAGAAGCGACACCTAAAATTTCACCTTCAATCAACTCTTCACCAAACAAGATGGTGAGGGTTTTCACTGGTCGAATAAACTGAGTATCAGTATCACCCCAACGCATTGGCTTAGCGATTGGTAAGTTGGAGAGGGCTTTTGCAGCAAGGTCTGCCACAATCGCTTGTGTCGGTTGACCTTTTACTTCTTGCTTAAATAGCAACCACTCGCCTTTATCGGTTTTCAAGCGATCGGCTTGATCGACAGTAATGCCATTACCACGTGCCCAGCCTTGTGCTGCTTTGGTTGCGTTGCCTTCATCGTCAAAAGCAACAGAGATCGCAGGACCGCGTTTTTCTACTACTTTGTCTGCTTGCGCCTCGTCTAGCTGAGCGACCTTTAGTGCTAGGCGACGAGGAGTCGCGAACCATTTTACGCCTTGATGGTTAAGCTCTGCGCTTTTCAGCTCTGCTTCAAAGTTAGCTGCAAAGGCTTCAGCCAGAGTGCGTAACTGAGTTGGTGGAAGCTCTTCCGTTCCCAGCTCGATTAAAAATTCTTTTGCCATTATCCTTCCCCTTATGCTTCTTTGTCTGATTGCTTAAGCATTGGGAAGCCAAGTGCTTCACGTGATGCATAATAAGCTTCCGCCACCGATTTAGTCAGGTTGCGAATACGCAGAATATAACGCTGACGCTCAGTCACTGAGATCGCTTTGCGCGCGTCAAGTAGGTTAAAAGCATGGCCTGCTTTTAGGATGCGCTCGTAAGCGGGAAGAGGAAGTGGCTTTTCTAGTTCTAGCAGTTCCTTACACTCTTTTTCGCACTGGTCAAAGAAAGTAAACAGGAAGTCTACGTCTGCGTGCTCAAAGTTGTAGGTTGATTGCTCTACTTCATTTTGATGGAAGATGTCGCCATAGGTCACTTTACCCAGTGGGCCGTCTGTCCAAACCAGATCATAAACAGAGTCTACGCCCTGAATGTACATAGCTAAACGTTCGATACCGTAAGTGATTTCACCGGTAACAGGTTTACACTCTAGACCACCAACTTGCTGGAAGTAAGTAAACTGAGTGACTTCCATACCGTTTAACCAAACTTCCCAGCCAAGGCCCCAAGCGCCAAGAGTTGGGTTTTCCCAGTTATCTTCCACAAAGCGAATATCGTGGACTTGTGGGTCAATACCAAGTACTTCCAGAGAACCTAGGTATAGCTCCTGAATATTGTCAGGTGAAGGCTTAATGATCACCTGAAACTGGTAGTAGTGCTGTAAACGGTTAGGGTTTTCACCATAACGGCCGTCAGTTGGACGACGAGATGGCTGAACATAAGCGGTGGCAATCGGCTCAGGGCCAAGTGCACGTAAACATGTCATTGGGTGAGAAGTACCTGCACCAACTTCCATGTCTAATGGTTGAACAATGGTACAGCCTTGTTGGGCCCAATAATCCTGCAGCGCGAGGATCATACCCTGAAAGGTTTTGATATCGAATTTTTGCATAGTCAGGTTCGCGCGATTCTTCTGTCTAAATTGAAAAAAATAACAATCAAGTATACCCAGATATTCTGCATGGGAGTAGAGCTAATATTGATTAATTGCTAGGCAAAAATAGCGTTTAGTGAAATTTTTTAGCCTTATCGTGCGATTTTTTCCTAAAGGGAACATTTTGCTGAGTTTATAGCTTGAGAATTTTCCTTATGCTGATTAAAATTGCGCCTGTCTTTGGGGAGTAGCTTACTGACTATTTTCAAATAGTTAGTTTGTACGTCAACATACTTGGTGCTCATCACCGTGGCGTACAAGGCTTGCATCTAGCAGGTTTAGCAAGACCTTAGACAAACATCGTGAACCGAGGTGGGGCACGAGGTTTGTCTTAGGAAACTATAATCCCTACCTCAATGAGCATGTCGTGAGCGTTTTAGCAATTTCAATAACTACAGTAGCGCTAGCAGAAATAGGCGATAAGACCCAACTGCTTTCATTGCTACTTGCAAGTCGTTATAGAAAACCCGTTCCCATTATATTGGCCATATTTCTAGCCACGTTACTCAACCATGCGTTAGCGGCTTGGTTAGGTGTTGTGGTTGCAGATTACTTATCTGAAGAGGTGTTAAAATGGGTGTTGGTGGTCAGCTTTTTAGCTATGGCTGGCTGGATTCTAATTCCAGATAAACTCGACGATGAAGAATCGATATCTTCTAAAGGCCCCTTTGTGGCGAGTTTTATTGCCTTTTTTGTCGCGGAAATTGGGGACAAAACCCAGATTGCGACTTCGATACTCGGTGCTCAGTTCTCCGGTGCACTTTTGTTAGTCACTATGGGAACCACTATCGGTATGTTGATTGCGAATGTTCCTGTTGTATTAGTTGGCAAACTGTCTGCGGACAAATTACCGCTAGATCTTATTCGAAAAATTACCGCGTTATTGTTTGCGGGACTCGCCGTGTCAGCGGCTATCTGGGGATAACACGAGACCCTGTTGCTACGGTGCATTCTGAGCGAGATCAAACTCTTTTTAAATTCTCTGGATAGCGTGAGCGCTGACATATAAGTGTCACAATTGTCATGCTACCTTAAAGATGTTGATAGTGGCGAGAGGGCAAAATTATGCTAACACGTTACATGGGTATGACAGCTCGTAGTCAGAGTTATTTATTTACCTTTGGCTTAGCGCTCACCCTTCTTGGAATGGTATTGACAGATATGTGGCTTCCCATGGTCGCAGGAGCAATTATCCTGACAGGCTTGACAGTGGAAGCGTGGATACGCGTCGCCCATATCATCCCCCTTCACAATGAAGTTCGGTCTATGAAAAAGCAGTTAAACAAGCTGCAATCGGAAGTACACCGGATCGATTTTGACGAATAAGAAAAGCAGCCATTGGCTGCTTTTTCATTGCCCTAACAAACCACGTTTTCAACTAGGGATATCGGCTCTAAGCAAAGAGACCTCAATGCCCAATAGTTTTATAGTTTGAAGTGATGCGAAAACTGGTTTTGATAATATTGATTTATGGTGTTCTGGAATAGAAACTGGCTGAATGCGGCAATACTCCTTTATTTTTCGTATCGTAGATGCGATTGAACAGCGCTTACCACGTAAGTTGGATCTGGAAGAACTCTCCAATACGCTTAACGTCAGCCGTTGGCACCTCCAACATGAGTTCAAACGCTTTACCGGTATCAGTGTAGGTAGGTATTACCGACTTCGATTATTAACGTTGGCCATAGAACAAGTTTCCAACTCTGATCAGCGCATTATAGATATCGCGTTGGACTTTGGCTTTGAATCTCAAGAAGCCTTGTATCGAGCTATTCGAAGTAACTTCGAAGTGTCGCCTAAACACTTTAGGCGCAATCCTATATTGGCTAAGTATGTTAGCTTTCCTCCCCTTGACCTCCGTTATTTGGATTACTACCAAATGACATTAGAACACCCGCCAAAGGAAGTGGTGTTTCCAGAGAAACATCTTGTTGGTGTTAGCGGTAATTTTAAGTCGATATTTTTTGATGAAGAGAGTATCCACGATGGGGTTGATGAACTTTGGCAAGTGTTTAATAACGCTACCTGTCATTGGGATCACTCGCAGCGAAACTATTACACGCTAGAATATCGCAACAATTGCTCTTACCGGTCTGGAGAGTTTCAGATGATGTCTATGTGCGATGGTGCGGAAGAAGCATCAGAGTACAAGCTGTCAAAGGTAGATATCTCCCAGAGGAAGATGTGGCACTTTGTTTTTCCTAACAGAGATTACATTCAAGCTCTATTTGTTTATTTGAATCAGGTTTTTACATTTCAGAATAAGCTAAGTCTAAATCGTTTACCCTATATTTGGTCATTGGATGAAGACGGAAGCATGAATTTTTGGGCCGAATTAAAACCGGCGAGTGGTTTTGATTGCCTGCCTGCTAGTATTGTCTGTTTGGATACCCAATCCTTCACTTTAGACCATCAAATAGGGCAAGCAATTCCATATCAAATTCCCAATCATCTCGTTGTCAAAAGCCAGCGTATAGCGTATTTGTTAGAGTTATTTGACGACCGACTTGATAAGGTTAATCAAGGAAGTGAGTGTTTACTAATTGGCGGAGTGAGTGATCAAAAGTACACACCTAAGCACGATTACCGAGTTCAACATCTGATAAAAACAGCAGAGGGCAATACCAATATCGGTGGTGGGGATTATCTAAAGTGTGTAATGAAAGGCAGCATAGAGCAGATAGGAGAAGATCTGGATAGTTTGTATTACTCCTACCTCAGCGAAAGTAAATATTACCTTCGCCAAGGGTTTGAATGGATAACCTACGCAAAAAGAATAGTGGGACAAGAGTGGCATATTGAGCTACTTATCCCTGTCTCTAAGCGTTAACGGTAATCAAATAGCATTACGGTTTGCTGACTGTTGTCTACAAGCGCAAAGCTGGTGGCTGAAAATTGAGGTGGCCCCATTAAGCGAGTATTTCCCGAGTAGCCCAGTGGCTCATCAGGCATCATTCCTGCCATGGTCAACTCATTGTTGCCATCGATATCTTGAAAGGTAAAAATGGCGTATCTTCCAGAAGGAATTTGCTCTAGCAATATCGGTGTGGAAGCGCTGGCCTCGTTCGCAGGAATGAGATGTTCAGCGATAACCGTTTTGTCTTCTGCTCGAACAGCAATGTAAACATTGCCCCCCTCATTAGTGACCCCTGTGACTTTGACTTGCAAATCATATTTTGCATTTGGGTCAAAGGATTCTTGTTCGGTGTCATTACAGCCCATCAAGGCAATAACAGAAGTCATAACCGCAATCAGTGTTTTTTTCATAGTTTAATTACTCCGTTTTAGTTCAGTGAGTGATCGCTTTTTCTTTTGCTCTCTGATCAAAGGGGGGACAAAGAGCAGAAGGGCCACCACCGCCAAGCTGATGTAAATATTGGGTTGAAAATTCAAAAAGCCCAAGGCAACCGGTGCCAGAGCAAAGATAATGATGTAGTGGAAGGTAAATACTTGAAGCGAGTGCCTACCAAAAGCGCAAGGGGCTTAAAAGCAAAAATATTTGGCCAAAGGTGAATCAAGTAACTGAATAGGTAGACGAGTAACAGCAAGTTGAATACTCGCAACCAACCCAAAGAAGGCTTGTCAGCAAGTTGCCCTAACGTACCCTGATGTATCCCATATTCGGCAAAAATATTGCGGTGGAATACGAATAGGGTGCCAGCGATTAACGCCACCAAGATAGTGAGCGAACGATACTTAAACCAATCAATAGACTTGTGGCGAGAGGTAAAGCCCAAACACATACCCAATACAAAGAGCATCTGCCATGCCAACCAACTAAAGTACCCAGTATTCAAGGTTCCCTCAGAAAAGAAAGGTCGCAACAGAGTCGATAAGTCAATAAAGCGACTAGATAGCCACAAAGTGACACTCACCAAAAGGACTGCAATGATTCGCCCCTTGTTCAATTGTTGAAGAACCCAAGGTGCCCCCAACAAGAACACAATGTACATTGGCAGAATGTCAAAATACTGGGGCTTGTGTAACAGTGTCAAACTGAGTCCCAACGCACTGAGTTTACTTTCCATCAGCCATGGAAATAGACGGTGAAAATAGCCAGTTGTCTCGCTAATTGCGGTCATGTAGACCAAGCTGATGGCCAAGACGGTTAGAATCGCTGCGATGTGATAGAGGTAGAGCTGCTTGGCTCGATGAATCAGCTTAGCTTTGCTCTTGGTTAAATCAGCACCTGAGTAGATCAATCCAACCATCAAGCCCGAGATGAAAATAAACCCTTCAGCGGCACCGACTTGTCCAAATGGCTGCAAGGTCAGTAGCTGAATATCTACCCATCCCGTTGTAATCCATACAAAGTGGTTGATGGTCATTACCAGCAATAAAGTGCCTCGAATGGCATCAACCGAATGATTTCGTTGCATAAAGTTTCCTCCCTAAACCGCTACAGGTTAAAGGGAGGAAATTTTAAAAACTGACTATTTGTGTGGTATCGAAGGAATATTATCCAAGGTGTTGGATATGTCTAATAAAACTAATCGAGACCTTTTTTAATGATGTACTGATAGGGGAGCTGGTCCGTTTGGCAAGCGATCAGTTGATGGTCCATAAAACGACAGAAGCTAGGAATATCACGTGTTGTTGATGGATCGTCTGCCTTAACCAGGAGAATTTCGCCATCTTCCATGGTTCGAATGGTTTTTCTGACCATCATCACAGGCTCTGGGCAACGCAATCCTTCAGCTTCCAGAGTATGTGTCACAAGGGTTGAATCAAAGTTCATAGTATGTCCAATGAGTGCGAAATAAGGCGTAGATAATACTGTTGAAGAAAAAATATTCAATAAGCACTTGGCAAAGAGATCATTTTGTTTTAACTTAGTTAACAAGTTGGTAACAAATGGAGGCAAATATGCTTACGGCTCTCGATAGACTGACCATCTATTCGGTTCTCTGTTTGATTTCATTTTGCGCTCTTTTGTTGCGTTCGCCAACTGAAACATCGTTGATGCCCTTGGCTGGCATGTTAGCAACGATTGTAGGGATTTGGCTTGAGATGTTCCGCTGGAAAGGAACGTCTAACGAGCAAGAACAATGATAGTAGTACTTGGCGTTCACTTTCTATCAAATACATAACTGCGCTCAAATACATTCCGACACTATCCCCAGTTTTCTTGGGCTTCCCCGCTGAAAGGCGGGATTTTTTTTGCCTAAAGAGTACAATCGCCCTATCCATGCCTCACTAAAGAGAGAGTGAAAATTTGGAATTGGAAGAAATTTACCGTCGAGATTTGAACTTGCTGGTGGCCCTGCGGGTATTGATTGAAGAAAGCAGTGTAAGTAAAGCGGCAGACCGATTGAGCTTAAGTCAGTCCGCGATGAGCCGAGTTTTAGGAAGGTTGCGATCGTTACTTAACGATCCTCTGTTTACTCGCCAAGGCCAAAAACTGATCCCGACCGAAAAAGCTCTGGAGATCGATAAAGCCTTGGGTCAACCATTAGAGTCATTAAGGCAGGTGCTCTCTCCTACGGAGTTTGATGCGACCCTTTGCGATCAGACGTTCACTATCGCCACTACTGATTACGCGATGCAGACAATTCTGCCTTTTGCTTTGCCGCGAATCTATTCAGAAGCCCCTAATGTCTCTTTTGATTTTCAGCCGCTGCAACACGACAGGCTTAACGAACAGCTCACTTATCAAGGAGCAGATTTAGCGATATGTCGCCCAACGTCTTCCGTTGAACCGCTTCATAGTGAGACCTTGGGAAAAGTCGGCGTTCTTTGTCTTCTATCCAAACATCACCCATTGGCAGACAAAGAGATGAAATTAGACGACTTTCTCTTGTGTCCTCACGCGATGATAGCAATTAGCGATGGTGTAAAAGCCTTGTTAGACGCTGCTCTAGAAGGGTATGTAGCACCCAAGTTGGTACTCAGGGCTTATCATCTTGAAGCCGCGCTTGCGGTTGTTGATACCATGCCGCTGGTGATTACCGTGCCTGCAGATTTAGCTTATCTCGTTGCGCAGCGATATAACTTGGTTGTCAAACCCTTGCCTTTTGAGTTTACCCCGTTTGATTATTCAATGATTTGGCACCCCAGATGTGAGCACTCACCAGCACAGGAGTGGTTGAGAAAAATAGTAAAGCAAGAGTGCAGTAAACTGATCGCTCAACGAGGACAGGTACTAAATCTAAAAGGATAAGGTAGCCGGTTTTACCCGGCTAATATTGACGCTAAAGCTTGATAACCACTCGGCCAGTAACTTGTCCGTTAGTAATGTCCTGTGCGTAACTTGGCGCTTGTTCAAGAGAAATTTCAGTACAAGCTTGCAAATAGTAGCTTTGGGGAAGTAGCTCAACCAGTTTTTCCCATGCCGCTATGCGTTTTTCACGTGGACACATAACGGAATCAACACCCTGTAGACGAACGTTGCGAAGAATAAATGGCATTACTGTGGTTGGTAGGTCGAATCCGCCTGCAAGGCCACATGCTGCAACAACACCGTTGTAATCCATTTGAGCCAGTACTTTGCCCAGTAGTTTGCTGCCCACCGTATCAATAGCTCCTGCCCACACTTGTTTTTCTAAGGGACGGGCGGGCTCTTCAAACTCACTGCGTTCAATCACTCGGCTTGCGCCTAAGTCTCTTAACAGGGGACCATTTTTCTCTAATCGGCCGGTGACTGCTGCTACTTGATAGCCAAGTGCGGAAAGAAGCGCTACAGAAACTGAACCAACACCACCACTTGCACCCGTTACTAGGATCTCTCCGTGGTTAGGTTGAATACCACCATCGATGATGGCTTGCACGCAAAGCATTGCTGTCAGTCCAGCCGTACCGACCATCATTGCTTGCTTGCTATCGATACCTGAAGGTAAAGGCACTAGCCAATCGGCTTTTAAGCTCGCTTTTTGGGCCATACCTCCCCAGTGATTTTCACCTACACCCCAGCCGGTTAATACCACTTTATCGCCGACTTGGTAACGCTCATCTTTAGAAGATGTCACCGTACCAGCAAGGTCGATACCCGGAACCATAGGGAATGATCGAATGATCTTTCCTTTACCGGTGATTGCGAGACCGTCTTTGTAGTTCAGTGACGAATAATCAACATCGATCAGTACTTCACCTTCCGGTAACTGAGTCTCTTCGATCTGCTCAATGGTTGCGATGGTACGCTTTTCTTCTTGATTTAGGATTAACGCGTTAAACATAGGTGTCTCCACATTGGTCTCGATAGAGCGGGTTCTTTAATAACTTGAACCGTTAGTGTAGACCCATGTGGGGGATGACAGAAATGAAACTTTAGCATTATATCTATGCGTTTCACGCATAGTTTAAGGGCGTGTTTGTATTTGGTTAAAACAGAGAAGCCGACCATAAGATCGGCTTCGTTTTAGCGTTTTGAAGATAAGAAAAACTGATAGGAAGGATTATCGGTTTCGTCTTTATACTGGTAGCCCAGCTCTCTCAGGTGAGAGGAGAACTCGGCTAAATCACTTTCTTCGAGCTCAAAACCACATAAGACGCGTCCGTAGTCGGCACCTTGGTTGCGGTAATTGAACAGACTAATGTTCCACTTGGTGCCCAAAGTACTTAGGAACTTTAGAAGTGCTCCCGGATACTCTGGAAACTCAAAGCTATACAAACGCTCTTTTAGCGGGTTGGACGGTTTGCCACCAATCATATATCGAACGTGTAGCTTGGCCATCTCATCATCGGATAGATCAACTACGGGATAGCCACCTTCTCGCAGGTCGTGAATGATATGTTCAAGCTCTTCCTGCCCACCCTGCAAGCGGACACCGACAAAGATATTTGCCAAGTCATCATCGTTGTAACGGTAGTTGAATTCAGTAACAGCACGGCCACCGATCAGGTTGCAAAACTCAAAGAAAGCGCCTTGTCGTTCAGGAATGGTTACCGCTAAGATACCTTCTCGTTTTTCGCCTAGCTCACATCGCTCAGAGACGTATCTCAGACCGTGAAAGTTAGTGTTTGCACCAGACAAAATGGTCCCGAGTTGTTTTCCTTGCAAGCCCTCTTGTTCTGCGAACTTTTTGAGGCCAGCAAGCCCAACGGCTCCAGAAGGTTCAGCGATGGCGCGAGTATCTTCAAAGATGTCCTTCACCGCCGCACAAATTTCATCACTGGAAACGGCGATATGGCCATCGATGTACTTTTCACAGAGCCTGAATGTCTCTTCACCGATGCGCTTAACTGCCACACCGTCAGCAAACATACTGACTTGGTCGAGTACCACGGGTTCACCTGCATCGAGTGCCGCCTTAAGGCATGAAGAGTCTTCAGGCTCAACTGCGATGACTTTGATCTCCGGCATCAACTGTTTAATGAGTACAGCCACACCTGCCGCGAGACCACCGCCACCAACTGGCACAAAGATATATTCTAAGTGACCATTCTGCTGCAGCATCTCCATGCCAATGGTACCTTGCCCTGCAATGACCATTGGGTGGTCGAACGGAGGGACAAAGGAATAGCCATTCACACCAGCAAGTCGCACTGCTTCGGCTTTTGCTTCGTCAAAGTTATTGCCGTGAAGTACAACTTCACCGCCAAATCCGCGCACGGCTTCCACTTTGATATCAGGAGTGGTCTTTGGCATGACAATAATGGTTTTGATACCTAGCTTGCTACCTGATAGAGCCATACCCTGCGCGTGATTGCCTGCTGATGCAGTAATCACCCCCGCCTCTTTTTGCTCGCGTGTCAGGTTAGCGACCATATTGTAGGCACCGCGAAGTTTAAAAGAGTGGACGGGCTGTCTGTCTTCTCTTTTGAGCTGTACTTCGTTGCCAATACGGCTAGATAGCCTCGTCATAGTCTGCAATGGAGTAACCGTTGCGACGTCGTAGACGGGAGCTCGTAAGATCTGGCGCAGGTAATCTGCGCCAGTTTGAGTACTTAAGGTCATAAAGCTAGTCCTCTAGCTTGCTTCTGTCTCGCACTGCGCCTTTATCAGCACTTGTTGCTAGGCTAGCGTAAGCCTTCAGTGCAAGAGAGACTTTGCGTTGGCGATCAACTGGCTTCCAACCTAGCTTATCTTGCGCTTCGCGACGCTGTGCCAGCTCTTGGTCAGAAATTTCTAGTGAGATAGTTCGGTTAGGAATATCAATGGCAATTTGGTCACCATTTTTTACTAAACCGATTGCACCGCCGTTCGCCGCTTCTGGAGAAGCGTGACCAATAGAAAGACCAGAAGTACCACCTGAGAAGCGACCATCGGTGAGTAGAGCGCACTCTTTACCTAGCCCCATAGATTTCAGGTAAGTTGTCGGGTAAAGCATCTCTTGCATTCCCGGACCACCCTTCGGACCTTCGTAACGAATAATGACGACATCACCCGCTTTTACCTTACCGCCAAGAATGCCTTCTACGGCATCTTCTTGGCTTTCAAATACGATAGCAGGGCCGGTGAACTTGAGAATGCTTTCGTCTACACCGGCCGTTTTTACAATACAGCCATCAAGAGCGATATTGCCTTTAAGAACAGCTAGGCCACCGTCTTGGCTAAACGCGTGTGCTTTAGAGCGAATACACCCATCTTCCCTATCATTGTCTAAAGTGTCCCATCGACAGTTTTGGGAAAATGCTTTGGTGGTTCTGATTCCCGCGGGGCCTGCGCGATAGAAGGCTTTAACGTCGTCAGATTCAGTCAGCATAATGTCGTATTGAGCGAGTTGCTGCTCCCACGTTAGGCCGAGTACGGTCTTGTTCTGATTGTGAAGGAGCCCAGCTCGGTCAAGCTCACCAAGGATGCCGACTACACCACCAGCACGGTGAACGTCTTCCATGTGATATTTTTGAGTCGAAGGGGCCACTTTACACAAGTGAGGAACCTGACGAGACATGCGGTCGATGTCTTCCATATCAAAATCCACGTCGCCTTCAACTGCTGCGGCGAGAAGGTGAAGAACCGTATTGGTTGAGCCACCCATAGCGATGTCCAGTGCCGTGGCGTTTTCAAAGGCATTTTTATTGGCAATGTTGCGTGGGAGCACGCTGTAATCGTCTTGCTCGTAGTGGCGTCGAGTCAGCTCAACGATGCGTTTACCCGCATTGATAAATAGCTCTTCACGATCGGCGTGCGTAGCAAGCATAGAACCGTTACCAGGCTGAGAAAGGCCAAGCGCTTCTGTTAGGCAGTTCATCGAGTTGGCGGTAAACATACCCGAACACGAACCACAAGTAGGACAAGCGGAACGTTCAATTTGCTGGCTTTGCTCGTCCGATACCAAAGGATCGGCGCCTTGGATCATAGCGTCAACGAGGTCGAGTTTGATGATTTGTTCTGAAAGCTTGGTTTTTCCCGCTTCCATAGGACCACCAGACACAAATATTGCTGGGATATTAAGGCGCATTGCCGCCATTAACATTCCCGGAGTGATTTTGTCACAGTTTGAGATACACACTAGAGCGTCGGCACAGTGTGCATTAGCCATATATTCAACAGAGTCGGCAATGATTTCACGTGAGGCAGAGAGTAAAGCATACCACCGTGACCCATAGCGATACCGTCATCGACAGCGATGGTATTGAACTCTTTAGCAATACCTCCCGCTTTTTCAATTTCGCCGGCGACGAGTTGCCCCATGTCTTTTAGGTGAACGTGACCGGGAACAAATTGAGTAAATGAGTTCACAACGGCGATAATTGGCTTACCGAAATCTTCTTCTTTTACACCTGTGGCGCGCCATAAGGCACGAGCACCAGCCATATTACGTCCATGCGTGGTGGTGGCAGATCTATACTTTGGCATTGTTCAATTCCCTCTTACTTCGCTGCTGGGTATACGTAATCCAACCAGCCCCACTTGTCTTCAGTGGTGCCGTTGAACAGGCCAAAATAAGCCTCTTGTACTGCTTTGGTGATAGGTCCGCGTTTCCCTTCACCTACTTGGATTTTGTCTACTGTACTTACCGGAACCACTTCCGCTGCGGTACCTGTCATAAATACTTCGTCTGCAAGATAGAGCGCTTCACGAGCAATGTTCGCTTCGCGAACTTCGTAACCCATCTCTTTTGCCAGAGTCATAATGGTATCGCGTGTGATACCCGGTAGAATTGCTGCTGTTGCTGGTGGCGTTGTAATCACGCCGTCTTTCACAACAAACATATTTTCACCAGCCCCTTCCGACAGGTAGCCATCGACACTCAGTGCGATGCCTTCGTCATAGCCGTGACGGCGAGCTTCACCACCGACAAGTAGTGAAGATAAATAGTTGCCGCCTGCTTTGGCAGCAGTGGGAATAGTATTGGGTGCCGCTCGGTTCCAGCTCGAAACCATAGCATCAACACCGTTTTCCAAAGCTTCTTCACCTAGGTAAGAGCCCCAAGGGAAAGCGGCGATAATCAGATCCATTTCTGTATCTACAGGAGGGCAAACGCCTAAGCCCACGTTGCCAATAAAACCGAGTGGACGGATATAAGCGTTGTCGAGTTTGTTTTCGCGCAGAGTTTCGCGTGTGGCTTCCATGATTTCATCGACAGAGTATGGAATAGGGAAGCGATAGATTTTTGCAGAGTCTTTTAGACGTTGCGCGTGCTCGCGGTGGCGGAAGACAATTGGTCCTTTTGGTGTGTTGTAGCAGCGAACGCCTTCAAAAACGGAGGTACCGTAGTGCATGGCGTGCGTGAGTACATGCACATTGGCTTCGGCCCAAGGAACCAGTTTGCCATTGAACCAAATATATTCTGCTGTTGTAGTTGCCATTATTGCCTTCCTTATGCACAAATCTTTTGTTGTAAATTGTTATTGGGTAGCTCGTCACTGGCGATCTGAGTGACTTCAACCTTTTTCACATCCCATAATTTCTCAATTTGATTAGTAATAAATGAGATAGGACGGTCACTGTCTACGATAATTTCAACGCTGGCGACTTTACTCTCGTGATTTTGAGTCGCTGCCACTTGCTTGATCACAAAACCACGGTGACGAATAACGCGAAGAACACGCTCTAATAAGACGGGTTTGTCGTCAGCTTTGATGTCTAATAGGTATCTTTCCATCTTAGGTGTTCTCCAACATATCACTGTTCGATGCGCCCGGTGGTACTAGAGGCCATACGTTTTCTTCTTCATCAATTAAAACATGAAGCAAATAGGACGTTTCACTTGCCAACATCTCTTTTAGAGCGGGCTCAACTTCTTCTTTGCGAGTAATGGTTTTACCCGGAATATCGAAGGCTTTCGCCAACATAACAAAATCAGGGTTGTCATCCAGAATGGTTTCACTGTGGCGACCGTCGAAAAACAGGGATTGCCATTGACGAACCATGCCAAGACGTTGATTGTTAAGTAAAACAATTTTTACTGGGATCTGGCGGCGTTTTAACGTCCCCAGTTCTTGGATGTTCATCATAAATGAACCATCACCAGTAATAAGAATGGACTGATCTTCAGGTCTTGCAACTGCAGCACCCATTGCGGCTGGCAAACCGAATCCCATGGTGCCCAGTCCCGCAGAAGTAATGAAGTTTTGAGGCTGGCGCGGCTGAATGTGCTGCGCTGCCCACATTTGATGTTGACCAACGTCGGTAGAAACAATGGAACTATCAGGCATCATGTCTGATAGTTGCTTGAGCAGGCCCGGAGCGAATATCAGCTCTCCTGGGTGGTCATAGCGCCACTTAAAGGCGCTGCGCAAGCTCTCGCTGTGCTGTACCCAAGGCGTGATGTCGTGAGTTAATTCAAGTTGGGGAAGTACATCATTGACCTGACCGCGTAGAGGCGCGTTAGCGCGGCGAAGTTTGTGTATCTCAGCGGCATCAATATCGATGTGAATTATTTTGGCATGAGGCGCGAAAGTCTCTAGCTTGCCTGTAACGCGATCGTCGAAACGGGCACCCACTGCAATCAGCAAATCGCTCTCTTGAACGATGAGGTTGGCGGCTTTGGTGCCGTGCATGCCCAACATACCCAAATAGTGCGGGTCATGGCGCTCAATGGTACCGAGTCCCTTTAAGGTACTAACCGATGGCATAGGATTCAAACGCAGGAATTCTCTAACCGTTTCCGTCGCTTTGCCTAGTTGGACTCCGCCACCCACGTACAGGACGGGACGCGAACTCGCAGATAGCAAAGCTTGTGCAGTACCGATCTCTTCCGCGATGACTTGTGGGGTTTCTGGTGGCGTGAATGGTGGCAGCAAAGTGTCTATTGCTTCAGCGAGTTGCACGTCTTTGGCTATATCAACCACGACTGGACCTGGGCGCCCTGTTTTGGCTACTTCAAATGCTTCCGCTAGGGTTGGTGCTAGATCTTCGATAGAGGTAACAAGATAGCTGTGCTTAGTACAGGCTAGGGACATACCAATGACATCCATTTCCTGAAAGGCATCAGTACCTATGTGTGAGCTGGCAACTTGTCCAGTAATCGCCACAATAGGAACAGAGTCGAGAAGAGCATCTGCCAACCCTGTTACAAGGTTGGTAGCACCAGGACCTGACGTTGCCATGCAAACCGCTACGTCTTGAGTGGAGCGTGCCATACCAATCGCGGCCATAGCTGCACCTTGCTCATGACGACAGAGAATATGTTCAACACCACCGTCATAAAGTGCGTCATAAATTGGCATGATTGCACCACCAGGGTAACCGAAAACGGTTTTGATACCCTGTTGTCGCAATGCGGAAACGACTAACTGAGCGCCTGTCATCGTTTGCCCCCTTGGCTGTTGCTACAGCCAGACTTTGTTTTATTGCACGTCATGTGTGCTCCCATTCTTCCTGTATCTGATTGTCATCTCTGACGATCTTTAATTTTTAAATCAATAATTGTAAAAAACCCCCGGACTTTTCAGTGCGGGGGTTTTTTTAAATCTTTGTGGTTATCTCTCGCCCACAAGCCCCCGCGCGGTGTGAATAATCACCACGATAATCAGGACTAGGAGTGCGTTAGTGCGAGCAAAGAGATTCATTGTTAATTCTTTAAGTTGTGTTGCTTATTTATATTTAAATTTTGTTCGCCTTTAGTGTTATCACACATTTCCGTTAATTGACAAGCAAAAACTCATTCTTTTTTCACATTAATTCTTTAAGCCAGCAAGTTATATAACAGTAATTAGCTAGAAAATAACCAGTTATTCAGCTGGTGGATATGAGAAACGAAAATGCCATTGGCGATCATTCACAGTCGAGCTTGCATAGGAATTCACGCCCCCGAAGTGACGGTTGAAGTGCATATCAGTCACGGAATGCCTGGATTTACCTTGGTGGGGTTGCCGGAAACCACCGTACGAGAGTCAAAGGATAGGGTTAGAAGTGCGTTGATAAACTCTCGGTTTGAGTTTCCAGCTAAACGCATTACGGTCAACCTTGCGCCCGCCGATCTTCCTAAAGAGGGGGGGCGTTTTGATTTACCCATCGCGCTTGGAATTTTGGCGGCCTCGGACCAACTGCCCCCCATTGAGTTAAACAATCATGAGTTTGTCGGTGAACTGGCCTTATCAGGCGAACTGAGGCCCGTTTCTGGTGCACTTCCAGCGGCGATAGAGGCGGAAAAATCGAACAGAAAGCTGATTGTACCCAGCTTAAATCGAGCGCAAGTTGACTTAGTTAAACACGCTCACCACGCAAGTGCGGCGAGCTTAAATGAAGTATGTGCGTATTTGTCCGGTCAAGGTGAACTGCCTGCTATGGAGGTTGAGAAGAGCGTTCCCAATGAAAGCTCTACTAGAGACATGACGGATATTATTGGACAGCAACAGGGGAAACGTGCGTTAGAGATCGCGGCGGCCGGTGGACACCATCTTCTTTTTATTGGTCCTCCCGGTACGGGGAAAACAATGCTCGCTTCTCGAATGAGTGACTTGTTACCGCAAATGAGTGATGACGAAGCTTTGGAAAGTGCCGCTATTCAGTCTTTGGTTCAGTTTGATATTGGTTTGAGTAATTGGAAAAAAAGGCCTTTTCGCACGCCTCATCATTCATGCTCAATGGCAGCATTAGTCGGGGGTGGCTCGACGCCAAGACCTGGAGAAATTTCTTTAGCGCATAACGGGCTTCTTTTTTTAGACGAGTTACCCGAGTTTGAAAGAAGAGTGCTAGATGCATTAAGGGAGCCGCTTGAAGCTGGCGAGATCACCATTTCAAGAGCAGTGGTAAAAACCTGCTTTCCCGCTCGGTTTCAACTTATCGCTGCGCTTAACCCAACACCGTCAGGGCAGCTTCACGACAGTGAAGGCTCAAGAGTGGCCGCCCTTCGTTATTTAAGTCGGCTTTCCGGCCCTTTGTTAGATAGATTCGATTTGTCCGTTGAGATCCCTGCGTTGGAAAAAGGCGCATTGTCAGGAGATGGAGATAGAGGAGAAAAAACGGCAACCATTCGGCAAAGAGTGATTCTGGCTAGGAAAAAAATGCTTAATTGGGCTGGTGTTGAAAACGCTTTGTTAGCAGGAAAAGAGATGGAAGCGGTATGCCAAGTCTCGCAGAAGGATGCAGCATTTTTGGAGCAAGCGTTACACACTCTTGGTTTGTCAGTGCGCGCTTATCACAAGATCATTAAGGTGGCGCGGACTATTGCTGATTTAGAAGGCAGCGAGCGTATTACTCGCCACCACTTAAGCGAAGCACTAGGGTACCGAAGTATGGATCGACTGCTCGCTCGCCTGCGTCAGGATTAGTGTCAGAACTTGAAGTTCAAACCAGTTGAAACAATGTACTGTGAGCTGTCGTAAAAATCTAAATTAGACGATGTTTTGCCATAACCCGCTAGCATGATAAATGAGACGTTACTCCAACCCATCAGTTGACCGTACTCATAGGCGCCAAAGAGGCTTATATCATTTTCATCACGCTTTTGATAAGAAAAAATTTGTGCGCCGGCATCGTATTCACGATTGGCGTAGCCACCTGTTAGTACTAGCTGGTGGTTTCCTAGTTGACTAAATAGGGACAGCTCCCCGCCGAGTTGTGAGTAGGAGTTCGCGTTGCCATCTGCGTCGTGTTTGCGATAGCTAACTGAAGGCATCAGCATTAGTCCGCGACTAAGTGGTACTCTAAACTGAACCTTACTGTGAAGTGTATTCCCATCTCTCGCTAAATCGGTGCCAACGAGTTCATCCTGCTCCACATCTTTGTCGGCATAGGCTAAATCTAGAGTGATAGGCAGCCCAGCGACATTGGAGATTTTAAAGCGATAAGCGGTACCATCTACATCGGTTTCTTGTCGGACGATATTGGTTTGATAGGGGTCTTTCCAAGCTTCTCCAGACATTACGGTAGGTAGTACCGATAAGTCCAAAATCATGCCTGAGCCCAATTGATACTTATATCCTAGTTCGAATGCCAGTGTACCGACGGCGATATCCTCTCTCGAAGTACCCACATAGAGTTGTTGATTGTTTCCTTGACCAAATGTGTAGGCCAGACTGCCGAGGGGGGCGAGAAGAAATCCTCCGTCCGAAGATGCCTCTTGGTTCAAAGAAGTAATGACTTCATTGTCACCAGTGTCTAGATTCGAACTGCTCGATGAATAACCTGCATTCACCGATATTTCTCCGCTCAGTCCTGCTCTACCAAGTTCTGCGTATGTAGGTAGGGCTAAAAGCCCCAATGTGGAGAGTGTAAGCCATTGCTTCATGTGGTCGCCTTAACTGTTCTTTATATGAGTGGATTCTTTTCTACGTAACTCTTTAGTAAACAGAGTGATAAAAACATACTTCATTGCATATGGTATAGAGTTAATACTTATCGCACAACTAATCAGACCATTGCGTAATGTGTTTCAATGTGGCTGAGGGTTTGTATAATTACACGCTGTTTTATTACTCATTCTTAGGCTCATTTTTTCGTTATGTTGTCGTATAGTTTATTGGTATTAAATGTTGTATTGGTAATGATGAATTCCGCGATTTGCTCGCTACTCATATGTATTATTGCCGTGTTTAAACTGCTCTTGCCAACAACCAGCCTAAAGACATTCGCAACACATCTAGCCAACCGAGTTATGTGGCTTTGGTCCACAATCAACGCCTTTATTCTTCGCGCATCAAATAGAGTGGAATGGGATGTACAAGGTGTCAATGGATTAAAGAAAGACGGCTGGTATTTGATGATCAGTAACCACTTGAGCTGGACTGATATTGTTGTGCTTTGCTGTGTCTTTAAAGACCGTGTACCTATGCCTAAATTCTTTCTTAAACAAGCGCTGCTTTATGTGCCTTTTATCGGTATGGCTTGCTGGGCATTAAATATGCCATTTATGCGACGCTATTCACGTGAGTACTTACTTCGACACCCAGAAAAGCGCGGACAAGACTTGGAAACGACTCGCCGTTCATGTGCCAAGTTTAAACACACCCCTACAACCGTTGTGAACTATGTAGAAGGCACGCGCTTTACTGGTGAAAAACAGAAGAAGAGCCGAGCGGGTTATGAGCACTTGCTGCAACCTAAATCTGGCGGAATGGCCTATACCCTAGCTGCAATGGGGGATCAGTTCGACAGTATAATAGATGTCACACTGGCGTACCCTGAAAACCGCGATAAACCCTTTAGAGATCTCTTAATGGGTAAGATGACCAAAATTGTTGTCCATGCCAGAGAGTTGCCGATTGATGAGAAGGTGAACGGTGACTACTTCAATGACAAGAAGTACAAAAGGCAATTTCAGTTGTGGTTGGCGGACGTTTGGCGCGAGAAAGACGAGAAGTTAAAAACGATCCACGACGCATAAAAAAGGAGCTAACGCTCCTTTTTTTATAGTTTTAGCAAGTAGTTTACCAAATCAAAATACTGCTCTGGTGTGGTGTCACGCTGAGCTTGAACTAAATATTTGTTGTTCACTATAACCGCAGGTACGCCTCTTAAGCCTGCGCTTTTGAACTGCTTATCAAAGCGACGGCTCATGGAGTCGACACTAAAGCCTTTGAATGCCGCGTCGAATTTTTTGGCCTCAATACCTTCATCAAGGAAAATTTGGCGCAGCTCTGCATCGTCTTTTGGCGCTTTTCCTAATACGTGAATGCGATGGAACATGACAGGGACCATTTTATCTTCTGCCTTTAGGGCAATCATTGTTGCGTAAGCCTTGCTCATGGATTTGCCCATTGGGCCTCCCATAAAGGAGACATGGCTCTTTTGAAAGCGAACGCCTTCTGGCAACTGCTTTTTCATTGCTGCGAGTAGAGGCTCCATCTGGTAGCAGTGCGGGCAATAAAATGAGAAAAACTCAGAGACTAAAGGTTTAGAAGACTTTTCAAGATCTAAAACCTTGTAGTCTTTGCCTTCTTGAAACGCTGCTTGAGCATTGATACTTAGTAATAGAGCTGTAAAAAAGAGTACGATTTTTTTCATTATCAATCCTTGTGATCGTTACCATTGTGGTGTCAAGCTGAGCGGTGATTCGTTTAAGGCAGCGATCTGCTCTTTAAATGCAAGCACCTGACCTTCCCAGTATTTTGGATCACCAAACCATGGAAAAGCTATAGGAAAAGCCGGATCATGCCAACGTTTTGCTAACCATGCCATATAGTGAACCATTCTGAGGCCGCGCAGTGGCTCGATTAGTTTAAGCTGTGATGAGTCAAAATCACAAAACTCTTCATAGGCTTCTAATATGGTATCTAACTGGGTGATCTTCTCGTGACGCTCACCACTTAGCATCATCCAAATATCTTGAACAGCAGGACCGTTTCTCGAATCGTCTAGGTCAACAAACATAGGTCCATCACGCCATAGAATATTACCCGGGTGACAGTCACCGTGCAGTCGAATATTTGGTGCTTGTGTCCAGTGCTGCTCTAATTGTCTAATCAGCATATCCAGATCGCTAAAAAATGCGTTCTCTAAGTGTGGGGGAATAAATTGAGAGTTTTGCAGCAAGGTTCTGGGTTGATAGAGATACTCTTGTAAACCGATCGTGGGACGATGTGCAAAAGGTGTCCGCTCTCCAACTTTGTGTATACGGCCCAAAAAACGTCCCACTCCCTCTAATTGATCGAAGTTGTCGACTTCAAACTGGCGACCACCAACACTGGCAAACAATGAAAATCGATAGCCTTGGTAGTGGTGAAGGGTCTGCTGGGCAATAGAAATAGGAGGTGCAACAGGAATATCCGCTTCGACTAGTTCTTGGGTAAAAGCGTGTTCCTCTTCAATCTGTTCGTTGCTCCAGCGTTCAGGGCGATAAAACTTCACGACGTAGCGCTGTTTTTCTTCATCGACAAACTGGTAGACGCGATTCTCGTAACTGTTGAGTGGCAAAAAACCGGATTCCGCTCTAATTCCTATGCTTTCAAGGGCATACCACATAAAGTCAGGAGTGAGTGCGTCAAAGTTAAAGGCATTTTCTGACATAAAATAAAAAGGCTCATTGCTGAGCCTTTTCCGATAAAAGTGTTGTTGAGGTAGAGCTATAACTTCTTAATAAATCGACTCTCAACTTCAATTGTAAAATCTCCGCTGTCAGAGAGTATAAACTGAATTGTGGAAACAGGAGAGCTAAGATTTTCAGGGTTGACACCTAAACTCATTGGCAAGCTAAGTACTTCACCAGGTTGCACTTTAACGGTTTGTCTACCGTACCAAGAGACATCGCTTAGCCCGTCAACATTCAGTTGATACTCTTGCTCTTGCTGAGTTTTATTAATGATTTTTAGGGTGTAGGTGTTTTCGATTTCACCTGCACTATTGATTCTAAACAGCTGGGTGCGGTCACGCAGTACACTTAGCCCTGCCGGCTCCACTGCGGCGATTTGTGCAAAGAAAAGCCCAACCATCAGTATCATGACGACGCCGTAGCCCAGTAGTTTTGGCCTCATCACCTTGGTGTGTTTACCAGAGAGTTTGTGTTCGGTGGTGTAACTGATTAGCCCTTTGTTATAACCCATTCGACTCATTGTTTGATCACATGCATCTATACAGGCACCACAGTTAATACATTCGTATTGCAAGCCATCGCGAATATCGATACCCGTTGGACAAACTTGAACGCAAAGATCACAATCGATACAGTCCCCTAGACCTAAAGCTTTCGGATCGGCTTTTCTCGATCTTGGACCTCGCGTTTCACCGCGCTGAGTGTTGTAACCCACGATAAAGGTGTCTTTGTCGAACATCGCGGATTGGAATCGAGAATAAGGGCACATATGGATACACATGATCGAGCGCATCCAACCCGCATTGCCATAGGTACAGCCAGCAAAGAAGAGTACCCAGAAGACCGGCCAGAAGTTTGCTTCCAGTGTAAAGAAGTCAACGATAAGCTCGCGCATAGGAACAAAGTAACCGACAAAGGTAAAGCCAGTAATTAAAGCGATCAGCCACCATGCGATATGTTTGGCGGTTTTTCGCATGGCTAGGTTGGCGGTGAGCTTTCCTGAGTCTTGCTTGCGACGTTTATTGGCACTTCCTTCTAGCTTTTCTTCAAACCAGATATAAATAAAGGTCCAAACGGTCTGCGGACATAGGTATCCACACCAAACCCTACCGAGAAAAGTGGTAATGAAAAACAGCCCGAATGCTGCAATCATAAACAAGAGGGCAAGTAAGGTTAGGTCTTGTGGGTACAAGGTTGTACCAAAGAAATTAAATTGCTGATTACCGAAATCCAACAGAATAGCTTGGCGATCTCCATAGGGGATCCAAGGGATGGCACCAAACAGGATCAGTAAAAACCATCCGCCGTAACGGCGCAGTTTTTGAAAGGTCCCTTTGCTTTCTCGAACATAGATTCGGTTATTTGGGTTAAACCTGTCTCCGCCGCTTTTATGTGCTTTTGGATTAAAGGTTTTTGGAGTCACGTCTTTGACATCGATTCTATCCTGACTCATAGAGAGGATCCTTCTTAGGCTTGACGGCACAACTTCTAATGATTGCGCTCTTCGACATTGCTTTTACTCACTTAAATCAAATAAATAAGTAAGCTTAAATATTTTAGTATTTACTTATAAACAATAATTATACAACTAATCGGAAATTGATTTCTTTAACACTATCAACCTTTAGCAACAAAATCAGAACAGTTGATTAATTAAACCTTAGAACAGATAGAGACAAGATACGATGAAGGTGGTGTTTTTACGCGACTAAAATACAAAAAAACGGCCGTGGTGGCCGTTTTAACTATTCTCAAGCACGTTTTATTCGATGATTCCACGGGCTCTTAATATCGCCGTTTTAAAGTCGTCTTCTTGATCTTTCTTTAGACCCGGGATCTGCTCTTCTTTCCCGCTATTTCTCATCTTAAGGTGGTAGATAAGGACATCATCAGTGAGGTCTTCTAGCTTGCCTTCATATCCTGCTTCTTGGGCTAGCTTGACGATAAACTGTAGTAAATTGAGCTCTTGATCTTTTAGCCATTCGGGTTGCAATAACTCGATTAGCTCTTCAATGCGATGGCATTGCATAATTTTCTCCACATTTTTTATAAGCGTTTTAGCGTACGTTAGCAGATTGGTGGCGCTACGCCAATGGAGAGAAGAAAAGCTTTAGGGATAAAAAAAAGCGCAGAAGTACTGCGCTTTTTATTAGGCGGCTTTAACAACATGATTGACAGAAGCCGCTGAGCGGGCATTTCTCTCAACCAACGTCATTGCCGGAGCCACTTTTTTGGTCGAAGGAGTAGTAACGAAACCACTGCGACGACGCGCTGCACTACGGTTAGTGTGCGAAAACCTGACGGCTGTTGGGCGCATTTATTTACCTAACGGTCAGGCATATCCATTGCCAATGTAATGGCCTGAAATGATATGAGTTGAGCTTCATTTCTGAAGGGTGGCTCTTCTGGCTCTCGCCAATCCAAATATCAAGTCAGGAATAACGATATGCATGCATATCATGGTTAGATTAGCACCATATTTCACAAGGATCGATATGATCCACTTTTTTTATTAATTTGCCTGTCTATTTTGTTGCACAGCTAAAGTTATTAGAGAAGCATTTGCTTTCTGTTTGCGCTCAGCAGTAGGATAAAAACTGACCAAGGAGGTGTGTATGTCGTTTTTTAAGAAAACCCTCGCAAGTTTTGGTATTGGATCGGCAAAGGTTGATTCAGTTCTACAGCAAGAGGTTTTGTACCCTGGGCAATCAGTGAATGTCACCATACATGTCTATGGAGGTTCGTCTGCACAAGAGATTGATAATATTGATCTCAAATTGTGTTGCCGTTATATCAAGGAAGTTTCGGCCGATAACCAATCTAATCGCACGACAGGTAGAACCAAAAGAGTGGCTCAGACCTATGCGTTAGCAAGTTGGTCACTGCCTTACTCATTTATTATTGAGCCGGGGGAAACCAGAGACTTTGATGTCGAGTTAGAAGTACCTTGGAATACACCCGTAACAATAGGTGACGCAAAGGTTTGGTTGGAGACAGGACTGGACATTGCGATGTCGATGGACCCTTCAGATAAAGATATATTAACGGTTCGTCCAGACCCTTTAATGGATGGGATCTTTACCGCGTTAGAAGAGCAAGGTTTAAGGATCAGGCAAGTTGAATGCGAAGCGGTAGATGGCTTTGATATGCCTTTTGTACAAGAGTTTGAGTTTGTACCCACTACTGGGCCGTATCACGGGCGGTGGAGAGAGTTAGAAGTGGTCGCCTTTCGCAGTGATGAAGAACTGAAAATGTGGTTTGAAATTGATCGCCATCGAGAAGGGGCGAAAGGGATGCTGGCGAGTTTGCTCGGTATTGGCCAGTTGAGGAGGCAGCTTACTATTCCACTGCATACCCCAGCAGAAAAAGCCGGTGAAATGGTCCTTAGCTATCTCGATTCTACGACGGAATAATTTAAGCTTACAAGTGTACGCTGAGTATGTCATACTGAGTGACTAAGATTGGTCACTCAGGGGCACACTATGTCTGACTCCTCATACAGTGTTAAAGAAGAAGTCGCTAACGTTATCACCCATGGTGCGGGGTTGGTCTTCGGTATTATTGGCTTGGTCTTGTTATTGATTAAAGCCTTAAACCACAATGCTGATGCGCTCACCGTGACAAGTGTAAGCATCTACGGCGCTAGTATGATAGTGCTGTTTCTCGCCTCGACCCTCTATCACGCCATTCCCTATAAAAGCGCTAAAAAAGCCCTTAAAACTTTTGATCATTGCGCCATTTATTTACTCATTGCTGGAAGCTACACACCTTTTCTTCTCGTCAGCTTGAGGACACCACTGGCAGTGGGACTGATGATCGTTATTTGGGTTATTGCGTTGATTGGTATTATTTTGAAGTTGGCTTTTGTTTATCGCTTTAAAAAGCTCTCTTTAGTCACCTATTTAATGATGGGCTGGCTCTCTTTAGTGGTGGTATACCAACTGGCGGTAACTCTAGAAGTTGGGGGATTAACGCTTCTTGCTGCAGGAGGTCTGGTTTACTCATTAGGGGTCGTGTTCTACCTTGCTAAGAAGATCCCATTTAATCACGCCATATGGCACTGCTTTGTTCTAGCTGGGTGTGTTTGCCATTTTTTAGCGATCTACTATTACGTTGAGCCACTCTAACGTCGCCAAAACGCTGGGAAGACAAGTACGAGAATGGTCAGTATTTCCAATCTCCCCATCAACATTCCTAAGCTCAATACCCACTTTGCCGTGTCCGGTAGTGGGGCAAAGTTACCCGTTGGCCCAATTACGCTGCCCATGCCGGGGCCAACATTCGCAACTGCTGTGATGGCACCAGAAATACTGGTAATTGGGTCAAGCCCCAGCGCACTTAGACAACCTGCAACCGCTATGATGGTGATTAAGAACATCAAAGCAAATGCAACGAGCGAGCGAATAATGTCGTCGGAAACTGGTCGGTGATTGTATCGCTGAACAAACACGCCCGATGGATGAACTAACTTCATCATTTGCTTGTTAAGCAGAGTGATTGCAATTTGAAAGCGAAAAATCTTTATTCCTCCGGCCGTTGAGCCAGAACAAGCGCCCGCCATCATCAAAAAAGCAAACAGGGTGGTAGGTAGTGCACCCCAAGCGGTAAAGTCTTCCAAACCGAAGCCTGTTGTGGTGACGACAGAGACAATATTAAACATGGCGACGCGAAACGCATCGAGCACGCTATAACCGTCTCTAATAACGAGCCAAGCGCTGATGATTAAACTGCTCGACAAAAACAACCAGAAGAAGCCACGTACTTGTGCATCCTGAAGCAGCATATCGATGCGCTTTTTCTTTAAGGCAGAAACAAACAGTAAAAACGGTAATCCACCAAGGAACATAAACAGAGTGGCAACCCAATGAGAACCATTGGAAAAGTGGTTCATAGAACCGTCAGAAGTGGAGTAACCACCAGTAGATAAGGTCGTGAATGCGTGGTTTATTGCGTCAAACCATCCCATGCCAGTAATGAGATAACCGAGTATGCAAAGCATGGTAAGGGCGACATAAACCATAACAATGTTTTTGGCGACGGTTTTTGCTCTGGGACTGCTTTTGTCTGACCAGTCAGAGGACTCTGTATTAAACAGCTTCATGCCACCCACATTTAGCATGGGCAATACCGCAACGGCCATCACAATAAAACCAATCCCCCCAAGCCATTGCAACGTTGAACGCCATAGCAAGATACTAGGAGCCATACTATCGAGACCACTCAACACGGTAGAGCCAGTGGTGGTGATACCAGACATGGTTTCAAAATAGGCGTCTGTAAAACTGATGTGGTTGATAAACACAAAAGGCAGCGCAGCAAAAACACTGGCAATGGTCCAAACCAAGCTGGTGATAAGAAACATATCCCTGACACTCAGTCGGAAATCTGTGGTTCGCCCCACAGTTAAACAAAGAAAGGCAACGCCATGGGTAATAAGTAGAGATTGACCAAACTCGATAAAGCCAGCGCTGCCTGAAAAGAAGGCCACCAAAGTGGGCACGTACATAAACAGCGCAAGCTTGGACAATACGAGTCCAATGACAAATAGAATAGGCCGGATATTGACCACTACAGACTTACCGACTAGAGGAAGAATGGACTAGGTTGGAACAGGGCTTCCACATCGGGTACGTATTTCTTGTCTACAAGGAACATTACAACGTGGTCGTCTTGCTCAATAACGGTACGGTCGTGAGCGATAAGTACTTCTTCCCCGCGGACTATCGCACCTATAGTTGTACCCGGAGGTAGACGAATATCGCCAATGGCTTTACCCACCACTTTTGAGGTGGTTTCATCGCCGTGGGCAATGGCCTCAATGGCCTCGGCTGCACCGCGTCGAAGAGAAGACACATTAACAATATCTGCTCGTCGAACATGAGTTAGCAGTGCAGATATAGTGGCTTGTTGAGGGGAAATTGCTACATCAATAACGCCACCTTGCACTAGGTCAACGTACGCACCGCGCTGGATAAGAACCATAACCTTTTTGGCTCCCATGCGCTTTGCAAGCATAGCTGACATAATATTGGTTTCATCTTCGTTGGTCAGCGCGATAAACACATCGACTTGGTCGATATTTTCTTCCATCAAAAGCTCTTGGTCTGCGGCATCACCACAAAAGACAATCGTATTCTCTAAATCTTCAGAGAGCTTTTCCGCTCGCTTGTAGCTGCGTTCAATAAGCTTGATGCTATAGGTTTGCTCTAGTCGCTTGGCTAAGGAGGCTCCAATGTTACCACCGCCGACAATCATGATACGTCGGTATGGCTTTTCGAGTCTTTGAAGCTCACTCATTACCGATCGAATGTGGTTACTTGCCGCAACGAAGAAGACTTCGTCATCCGCTTCAATCACAGTGGTGCCCTGTGGCCTGATGGGACGACCTTGACGGAAAATTGCCGCAACGCGAGTGTCGATATGAGGCATATGCTCTCGCAAAGCAGACAGAGCATTACCAACCAAAGGCCCGCCATAATAAGCTTTTACTGCGACCAAGCTGACCTTTTGCTCGGCGAAGCTGACCACTTGCAATGCACCTGGGTACTGGATCAACCGTTCTATATAGCTGGTGACCAACTCTTCTGGAGCGATAAGGTGGTCAACGGGTACGGCACCTGATTGAAACAGCGCTTCTTTTTCAATCAAATATTGAGGAGAGCGAATTCGCGCAATGCGGTTCGGAGTATTAAACAGTGAAAACGCCACTTGGCACGCCGCCATATTGGTTTCATCCATATTGGTGACTGCTACCAACATATCAGCATCTTGAGCACCGGCTTCGCGTAGCACGTCTGGGTGACTTGCGTAACCGTTGACAACCCTAAGGTCATATTTGTCTTGTAGTTCGCGAAGGCGGTCACTATCGCGATCGACGATAGTGATATCGTTGTTTTCGCCAACTAAGTTTTCAGCTAGTGTTCCGCCAACCTGACCAGCGCCTAGGATGATGATTTTCATACTCGTTTCTCGTTTACCACTATATGGCAGTATCTATGACTGCTTCTTAAGAACGGCGTAGTAGAAGCCGTCCATATCTTCCTCACCTGGAAGAATCTGACGACCCGGTTTCTCTTTATCAGAGCCGATCAAGAGCGCTTGTGGCGTTCTTTGTAAAAAGGCTTTGACCTGTTCGACATTCTCCTTTGGAGTAATAGAACAAGTCGCATAAACCAAAGTACCACCGGGTTTTAATTGTTGCCACATAGCATCTAAAATTTCACTTTGCAGCTCTGCTAAAGCATCAATATCATCTTCGCGACGCAGCCATTTGATGTCTGGGTGTCTACGGATCACGCCTGTAGCTGAGCATGGGGCATCCAGTAGAATGCGATCAAATTGCTCGCCTTGCCACCAATCTTGCGGTTTACGTGCGTCACCGCAAATAACTTTCGCTTTTAACTTGAGCCGTTGCAGGTTGTCATGAACACGCTTCAGGCGTTCATCATCGCAATCGATGGCGACAACATCGCACCCTTTGGTACGCTCTAGAATATGCGCTGTTTTACCACCAGGCGCGGCGCAGCAGTCTAAAATCAACTCTCCGTCTTTTGGCGTCAGGTATTCAACCGATAGCTGAGCCGCCGCATCTTGTACAGATACCCATCCCTGTTCAAAACCCGGCAGAGAGTATACGTCACAAGGAGAGGCTAATTTAGGGCATCCGGTGCTTGCGAATGAGCAGTGCTATCAATGTTTTCATTTTTAAGCAGTTGTTGGTATTCATCTCGGTTGTGGTGTTGATGGTTAACGCGAAGCCACATGGGGGCTTTTTGGTTGTTCGCCTCAACGATGGATTCCCACTGCTGGGGGTAGGCAACTTCAAGGGTTTTAAGCAACCAGCTTGGATGACCATATCGCCCTGCCTTATGGTTGGTGGCAAAGGTGTCGAGTTCTTCCTGATTGCGTTGATAATTGCGCAGTACCGCATTGATCAAACCGCGTAGTCGAGGGCCTTTAAGTGCTTTTGTCCCTTCGACCGTTTCGGCAACAGCCGCGTGCGCAGGAACACGCATAAAGCTGAGCTGATAAATTCCGACCAAGATCAGATGATGGAAGACTCTCTGCTTTCCTTTTAAGGGCTTGTCCATCAATTTACCAGCAATGGATTCAAGCCTTGGCAAATAGCGCAGTGCACCATAGCAGATCTCTTGGAGTAGAGCGTGGTCTCGGGGGTTGATTTGCTGTTGTGCTGCTGGAAGGGCACTGGAGAGTGATTGTCCCTTGTCGACGACTAAATAAAGGACATTTGCGGCGGCGGCTCGCACGTTCATATTGTTCACCATTGAGGTAAGAGGCATCTCTGCCCTCGTAAAGTTCTTAGCTCTTATTAAGAGAGTACAGTGCCGACTTTAAACCAGTCTGCACGTGAGTTCAGGATATCTTTTACAGGCATGGCTTTCTTGCCGGGTATTTGAATTGTTTCTAATACTAATATCCCATCGCCCGTTGCAATGTGGAGTCCGGTTTTATCGGCTTGCAAGATTGTTCCAGCTGGCTTATCGCTCACGGTATCAGAGACATGGCTCTTCCATACCTTTACGTTGTTCTCTTCGATTTCGAAGTAACTCACAGGCCATGAGTTAAATGCACGAACACAACGCTCTGTATGCACAGCGCTATCTGCCCAACGGATCTTGGCTTCTTCTTTGCTAAGTTTTTGCGCGTAAGTGGCTAGTGCATCATCTTGCTTTTCAGCAACCGCTGTTCCACTTGCGACTTCATTCAAGCAATCAACCAAAGCTTGAGGTCCTAACTCAGCGAGTTTTTCGTACATGATCGCACTGGTATCATTCGCTTCAATAGGTAATCGGGCAATCTTAAGCATATCACCGGTGTCTAGGCCGACGTCCATTTGCATAATAGTGACGCCAGTTTCTTCGTCACCAGCCCAGATAGAGCGCTGAATTGGTGCTGCTCCACGCCACTTAGGCAAAATTGAACCGTGAACATTGATGCAGCCTAAGCGCGGTGTGTCTAAAATAGCTTTTGGCAATAACAGGCCGTAAGCCACCACCACCATTACGTCAGCGTCCAGAGCTGCCAGCTCTTTTTGCGCTTCTTCACTTTTTAAAGAGGCGGGCTGAAATACAGGAATATCATGTTCCTGTGCTAACACTTTGACCGGAGATGATTTGAGTTTTTTACCACGACCTGCAGGTTTATCAGGGGAGGTATAAGCGGCGATAACCTTGTGCTCTGAAGCGATCAACGCCGCCATATGTAAGGCGGCGAAGTCAGGGTTACCAGCAAATACGATCTTTAAAGGTTTGCTCAAGGTTGGGTTCCTTATTATGCGTTTTTCGCGTGTTTCTCATTGAAACGTTTGATTTTCGCTAGTTTGTCTTGAATGCGCTTGCGTTTAAGCGGAGATAAGTAATCGACAAACAACTTACCTTCTAAGTGATCCAGTTCGTGCTGGACACAGATCGCCAAAAGGTCATCGGCTTCAAAAGTGAATTCTTCACCTTCTCTGTTTAGAGCTTTCACCGTGACTTCTGCTGCTCTAGGGACCAAAGCTCTCGCGCCAGGTACAGAGAGGCAACCCTCTTCTATGCCATCTTCTCCGCGCTTTTCTAAGATCTCTGGATTGATAAGAACCATAGGCTGATCGCGAGTTTCTGATACGTCGATAACCACAATGCGCTTGTGAATATCGACTTGAGTCGCAGCCAAACCAATGCCTTCCTCATCGTACATGGTCTCTACCATGTCGTCGGCGATTTTTTGAATTTCAGGAGTGACGGCTTCTACTGGCTTTGCCACTGTACGTAGGCGGTCATCCGGAAAAGTTAATACTTGTAATACAGACATATACACTCGTGTTGTTGAACTATGCCGAAGCAAACTAAAGCGTGTTGGCTCAATTCTAGACATTTTGACATCTAAATGACAGCATCAAAACAATTTTTGAGCACGTTTCTCTTGTGTTTTATGCCTATCAATGTCGTTACTTTTGCTTGAGTGCATAAGGGCACTCGTTACTTTGATTGGCTGTATCTTCAATAAACCGAGGAATATGAGGTGACAATGGATGAAGCATCGGAATTTGCTTGGTTGAGATTGTGTTGCTCTCCGGGTATTGGTCCTGTCTCTATCCAGCGATTACTTGAACACGCTTCAATTTCTCAGCTTTCAGAACAACTGCGTAATAATGAAAAACCGAAAGCCCTTACCGACTCACAATGGCAAGCCTTTAAGAGTAAAAGTGAGAAAACCGCGTCTGGTTGTTTATTTTGGAAAGAGCAAGGTGCGAAAAGGTACGTTATTCATTTGGGTCACCCCTTCTATCCACCTCTGTTGAGTGGTATTTCCGACCCACCTCCGATTTTGTTTGTTGAGGGGCACCCTGAGTCTCTTCAATCTCCGCAAATAGCCATAGTAGGAAGCCGAGATGCCAGTATCGATGGAAGGCAATTAGCGCAGGAGTTCGCGACAACATTAGCCCAGCAAGGTTATACCATCACCAGTGGTTTAGCTTTAGGGATTGACGGTATTGCTCATCAAGCTGCTATAGATGCACAAGGCACGACAATTGCCGTGTTGGGATCGGGATTGAATCGAATTTATCCATCGAGACACAAGGGACTGGCAAGCCGAGTCACGCAGTCAGGGGCATTGGTCTCAGAATTTTACCCAGATGTTCAACCTAAGTCGGGGCATTTCCCCCGACGTAATCGCATTATTAGTGGCCTTTCTGGTGGCGTGTTGGTTATTGAGGCCAAAAGGCGGAGTGGTTCTCTGATCACCGCCGACTTTGCCCTTGAACACGGCCGAGAGGTTTTTGCTATCCCTAGCTCCATATACAACCCGCACGGAGTAGGAACAAACAGCCTCATTAAGCAAGGTGCGAGCTTAGTCTCTTGTCCCTATCAAGTGGTTGAAGAAATTAATCGCTACTTTCACGGGTCTTTTTCTAGTGTTAAAGCAGAGAAAAGAACGCAGCCACAACAAATAGATACCAAAGAAGAATTGCCATTTTCGCATCTGTTAGCTAACGTAGGAAGTAAGGCAACACCGGTTGATATTCTTGCACAGCGCACCAATATACCTGTACAAGAAGTGATGAAACAGCTGTTGGAGCTAGAGCTAGCAGGAAAAGTCGTTTCAGTTTCCGGTGGCTATATAATAAAAAGAGGGAGGGGCGAGCAATGATGATGGATATTTTGATGTATCTATTCGAGACTTACATCCACAGCGATGTTGAGTTGCAAGTCAATCAAGATGAACTTGAAGAAGAGCTTCTTCGTGCGGGTTTTCATCAAAAAGATATTTATAAAGCCTTGGTTTGGCTTGAAGACTTAGCTGCTTTGCAGCAAAGCGAGCGCCATTCTGCTATTTCTGTTTGTAGTGCAGCTGCGTCCACGCGAATTTATACCAATCGCGAAAAAGCTCGACTTAATATGCAATGTCGCGGCTTTATTCTGTTTCTTGAGCAAGTAAATGTACTTACCACAGAAACCCGTGAAATGGTGATTGACCGCGTGATGGGACTAGAGACCGAAGAGTTCGAACTAGACGACCTGAAATGGATTGTTTTAATGGTTCTATTTAACGTCCCAGGCAATGAAAATGCTTACACGCTAATGGAAGAGCTCTTGTATAGCAAAGAACAAGGGATCTTACACTAAGCGTGACAGGTTGTTATGAGCGGTAAAATTGATCACCAACTCTTCACGGCTCATGAACATGCCTTAGAGCATGAGCCGTGCCCTAAGTGTCAAGGCGAGCTACAGGTTCGCCACGGTAAACACGGCCCTTTTTTAGGGTGTTCTAGCTACCCCAAATGCGATTACATAAAACCTTTACATCAAAATGATGGCCACATTGTCAAAGAGCTTGGTGTACCGTGTCCGGAATGCGGCAATGAGCTGGTTTTACGCCAAGGCCGTTATGGGATGTTTATTGGTTGTAGCGACTTTCCAAGTTGTCAGCACATCGAGCCTCTTGATCAGCCTGAGCCAGAGTCTGAAGAGCATATTCCTTGTCCCGAATGCAATAAAGGGCAATTGGTTGAGCGAAAAAATCGGTTTGGTAAGGTTTTCCACGCCTGTGACCGTTATCCAAAATGCAAATTTGCCGTCAATCTTTCCCCAGTTAAGGGCAAGTGTGAAAAATGTGGTTTTGGTTTATTGGTAGAGAAAAAACTCAGCAGCGGAACTAAGATGATTTGTGCAGAGAGGAAGTGTCAGCACACTCAGGCAGGTTAAAAAAACGGCGTTGAAACGCCGTTTTTTATACGTTGGCTATTTTACTGATTGAAGCTTTTAGCAAACTCGTGAACCGCTGGGTAAGCAGACTCATCAAGTACATCTGCCAGTGTGCAGAGCTTGCGTTGTAGTTCACCAGTATAATCACCGCATACGTTGATGTGGCCCATTTTACGTCCGGCGCGCTTCTCTTTACCGTACCAGTGTATATAACACCCTGCCATCGCAATCACTTCTTCTGGAAGCGTGTCTTCACCGAGGATGTTGATCATGCTGGTTTCACGTATGAGCTTAGTGCTACCTAGTGGAAGCCCACACACTGCGCGAAGGTGATTTTCGAACTGGCAAGTCTCAGCGCCCTGTTGGGTCCAGTGGCCTGAGTTGTGTACGCGAGGTGCAATTTCATTCACCAATAACTCGCCGTTGACGTCGAAAAACTCAAGAGCCAACACACCTACATAGTCCAAGCTGTTTGCTACAGCCGTAAACATCGCTTTTGCCTGTTGTTGAAGGTCAACGGCATCAATGGCTGTTGATAGGCTCAATACACCATTGGTATGAACATTCTCTGCCAAAGGGTATACTTCGACGCTGCCGTCTTTAGCGCGAGCTCCTACAAGAGAAACTTCTCGTTGAAATGGAACAAACTCTTCAGCCACAATGGCTTGTGTTGGTGTTGCTGCAATACACGCTTCCATCTCTTGCCAGATACCGTCCACCTGACTTAACTCTTTTAAGCGCCATTGACCTTTGCCGTCGTATCCACCTAAAGCACTCTTAAGCACCATAGGTAAACCTACTTTTTCAATGGCTTGCTCGAAATCTGTTCGGTTGTTGATGACGTGGTATTTCGCATTGCGAACACCAGCGTTATCAAGCAAGGCTTTTTCAAGGCGGCGATCCCCACCGGCTTTAATCGCTTCTGGTGTAGGTAAGAACTTACCGCTTTGCTCGCAGATATCTAACACATCGTGAGGAATATGTTCAAACTCAGCGGTAACTACATCAGCCGCAGCAATCCCCGCTTCTAAGCTATCGTTAACCACGGCCTGTGTTAGAGGGTGTACGACGGTTTTTGAACCAACATCGTATGCAGATACTTGAATGTTTAAAGGAGCCCCAGCGAGAGACATCATTCTCGCTAGCTGACCAGCACCTAAAATTAGAACGTGCATGAAAATCAGTCCTCAGCAGGGTTTGGATTAGCCAGAACCGTTTCGGTTTGTTCAGTGCGGAAAGCTTCAACTTTGGCCATTACCGTTTCATCGTGAGTACCGATGATTTGAGCGGCTAGAATACCTGCGTTTGCCGCGCCAGCTTCACCAATCGCTAGTGTGCCTACAGCGATGCCTTTTGGCATTTGAACGATAGACAATAGCGAGTCCATTCCTTTTAAGGCGCGAGATTGAACAGGAACACCCAGAACAGGAAGACTAGTAAAAGCTGCTGCCATACCAGGAAGGTGCGCTGCACCTCCAGCGCCAGCGATGATAACTTTTATTCCACGCTCTTTAGCGCTGTTAGCGTAGTCAGCAAGTAGTTGGGGAGTACGATGGGCTGACACCACTTTGGTTTCATATTCTACACCAAACTTTTCCAGCATCTCTGCTGCCAGTTTCATGGTTGGCCAATCTGATTTTGAACCCATAATAATGCCGACTTTCATCTCATACTCCTAAAAGCTACACAGGTAAAAAGGAAATTTGTGCGCATTATACGAGGATTTACCCCTGAAGCAAACGTTTGCGCTCTTATCCTAGCGCTTATTTTTGCCAATTAACCTTAGTCACTGGATGGCATTGTGAGTACACTTATCAACAAATCAGTATGACTCCCTAAACCAACCCCAATGAGTAATTTAGATAAAACCCTGAAAGCTTTAGAAAATGAGCAAGTAATCGCCTATCCGACCGAAGGGGTTTTTGGTGTGGGGTGCGACCCCGATAGCGCTCTAGCATTAAAACGTTTACTGACACTAAAACAAAGACCCCAAGAGAAGGGGTTAATACTTGTTGCTGCCAGCTATAAACAGTTAGCTACCTATGTGGATGAAAGCCAGCTTTCATTGCAGCGACTAGAGGAAATAAAGCAGTCGTGGCCTGGAGCGGTCACTTGGATAGTTCCTGCTGATAAAAAAGTATTAAGCTTGGTAACAGGTGGGAGAGATACGGTTGCCGTGCGTGTCTCGGATCACCCCCTAGTGATCGAGCTTTGCAATAGATACAACAAGCCCATTACCTCAACAAGTGCCAATTTGAGCGGTTTGCCCGCTTGTATGAATGCCAAAGAGGTTCTGGAACAATTGAATTGTCATGATGTTACTATTTTGGACGGTGAAACGGGTGGACGAAATAAACCCAGTGAGATCCGTGATGCTCAAACATTAAAAATCATAAGGCAGGGTTAACCTGTTTATAACAAGGAAGAAGAATGTCAGCGATCAATAAGCAAGCTGTGAAAAAGTTTCTACTCAACCTTCAAGACTCAATTTGCCAGCAGTTAGAAAATGCAGACGGAGAGGGTAGATTTGTTGAAGACGCATGGGAAAGAGAACCGGGAGAAAAGCTCGGTGGTGGCGGTCGAACTCGTGTAATGAATAATGGACTCGTTTTTGAACAAGGCGGAGTTAACTTTTCTCATGTTGAGGGAAAATCCATGCCAGCTTCTGCTACTGCTCATCGTCCTGAGTTAGCGGGTAGGAGCTTTGAGGCTATGGGTGTCTCTTTGGTTATTCATCCTAAAAACCCTTATATCCCTACATCACATGCAAACGTACGCTTTTTTATAGCGGAAAAAGAGGGTGAAGCACCTATCTGGTGGTTTGGCGGTGGATTTGACTTAACGCCATTCTACCCATTTGAAGAAGATTGCCAGCACTGGCACGATACCGCAAAAGCACTTTGCGCGTCCTTTGGCGAAGAGGTATACCAAGAACACAAAGAGTGGTGTGACAAATACTTTTTCTTACCGCACCGAGACGAAACACGTGGTATTGGGGGCCTGTTCTTTGATGACCTAAATCAGTGGTCTTTTGATGAGTGCTTTGACTATATAAAAGCGGTCGGTGAAGGTTATTGTGACGCGTATGTCCCTATTGTCGAAAAACGAAAAGAAACTCCTTATGGTGAAAGAGAGCGGGAGTTTCAGTTGTACCGCCGTGGACGCTATGTGGAGTTTAATCTTGTTTATGACAGAGGAACCTTGTTTGGTTTGCAAAGTGGTGGCCGAACCGAATCCATTTTGATGTCTATGCCACCCTTAGCCCGTTGGGAGTATTCTTATACCCCAGAAGCCAACTCGCCAGAAGCTCGTTTGTATAGCGATTACCTTAAGCCGAGAGAGTGGTAGCAAGTTAAGATCAATAGTGATAGGGTCATCTGAAAAGATGGCCCTGTTTTTTAAGGAAGGAAAATGTCAGCCGACACCGATCGTTATGTGGTATTTGGTAATCCCATAGGTCACAGTAAGTCTCCGTTTATTCACACACTGTTTGCTCGTCAAACCAATCAAAATTTGACCTACGCCACTTTCGAACCAGAGGTGAACGGCTTTGAAAAAGCGGCAACGGATTTTTTTACCCAAGGTGGTCGCGGGTGTAATGTGACGGTTCCTTTTAAAGAAGATGCCTTTCAATTTGCTACTCGATTAACGGAACGGGCCAAACTCGCCGGAGCCGTCAATACCTTAAAAAAACTCGATGACGGAGATATTATCGGCGATAACACAGACGGTGAAGGTCTGGTCCAAGACTTATTGCTCAATCAAGTTGAGCTGGTAGGGGCGAAAATTCTAGTCATAGGTTCCGGCGGTGCGGCGAGAGGTGTTATCAAGCCTTTACTAGACCAAAAACCAGCCAATATCACGATTACCAATCGAACCTTTTCTAAAGCTCAAGAGCTCGCCAATATTTTTGGTGCGTTTGGAGAAGTGAAAGCGATTGAGATGGATAAAGTTCAGCAAAGCTTCGATATTATAATTAACTCTACGTCAGCGAGTTTACACGGGCACTTACCAGAGATATCTTCTGCTATTTTCACACCTTGCTCCGTTAGCTATGACATGATGTATGGAAAAGAGGACACTCAGTTTAATCAGTGGGCGAAATCCAACGGTGTAGTCAAGTGTATTGATGGATTGGGTATGTTGGTGGGACAAGCTGCGGAAAGCTTTATGCTCTGGCGTGGGCTTAGACCGGGTGCCAAACAGATATTGCGCGAACTGAGAAAGAATTTGCAGGGGGCTTGATGAATCAGTCGATTTTATTTCCCGATATACAGACTTGGGATGAAGACGGTAAAAGAGTGATTTTTTCCGCACAGCAGTCAGGCGCGCTTATTGAGTGTTTAGTCTCTATTGATGAGCTTAGTAAACTGTCGGGGCAAGCCGTGAAAAGTGGTGATGAGGCAATAGCGATCTTTAAACAATACCGCTTTGATATAGAAGAGCTGGCTGAAGAATGCATAGAAGATGAAAACTTCAACCCGCTCGGACAGATAGAAGTGGTTAGTTGAGATCGACGACTTCCTCTAAATAGTCATTTTTATTTTGAACATAGTTATCCGCTGACTTTCGCAAAAACGCTTGTTCCGCTTCTTTTAAAGGTCGAGCTTGTTTGACTGGGCTACCTACATAAAGGTAGCCGCTCACCAGTGTTTTCCCCGGAGGAACTAAGCTACCAGCGCCTATCATCACATCATCTTGAATAGTGGCACCGTCGAGAACAATAGATCCCATCCCTACGAGAACCCTGTTTCCAATCGTGCAGCCATGTAGCATTACCTTGTGGCCTATAGTGACGTCGTTACCTATTAATAATGGGTAACCGTCAGGGTTTTGCTTATTTTTGTGGGTGACATGAAGAACCGAACCATCTTGCACATTTGTTCGATCTCCGATGCGAATATGGTTCACATCCCCTCTAGCAGCAACTAAAGGCCAAATACTGCTATCGTCTCCTAAAACGATGTCGCCTACTAAAACCGATGTTGAATCGATATAGACGCCTTGGCCAACCTTTGGGCTTATACCTTTATAGCTACGTAATGAGCTCATAAATTCTCCTTAAATCGCACCTCATTAGTAGAGTTGAGCGCAGAAAATGGTGCATTTTGAATAGAAAAACGCCAAACAGGAAAAAAATCAAAAAAAAGCGCAAAAAGGGGTTGCCAACGTGACGGTGATCTCTATAATGCCCCCTCGCTGACACGGCAACGCTCCAAAAGGAATGAAGACGAATCAGCAAGGCACTTTTAGCCAGATAAATTATCTGAAAAAAGTTTTGAAAAAAGTGGTTGACACTAAAACTTAACTCGCTAAAATGGCCGCCTCTTGTTGAGTGACACTGGTCACAAACAAGAACGCT
>NZ_LJJE01000100.1 GCF_001854765.1 Vibrio sonorensis
AGGGCGTTTTTACATCTGCCGATAACCATTTTGGAAAGGTGTGCGTGTCTTGCGGATCGCCGCACCGCCCATGTGAGAGTAGGACATTATCAGGCTTTTATTCCGACGCCCTAGCAGATACGCTGGGGCGTTCTTGCATTTGTTGATGACTAATTTGGAAAGGTGTGGATTTAGCTTCGTTCTCTTTAGGTTTGAGTCGCGTTAGCTGATTTATCGTTTTTCATTGAGGTTCCAGTCGTAGTCGTAAGTCACTTTGCCTGAATAGTTTTTTAGCTCTGGTCTATAACGCGATAAATGTTCAAAAAGCTGTTGTTCAGTACTGCCAAAATCGTCGCTAAACCAGTCGTAGATTGAGGAAAGTAGAACTTTACTGTCGTGTACAAGGACGCCCTTGTCACTATTGATAAACTGTTTCGCTGCGTCTTCTAGTAGCATTTCGGTGTTCTGAGCCGTGAAGGCGTCCCTCTGAAGGTTAGGACATCCTAAACTGGCGCAGTTGACGGCATAATGGGTTCTAGGATCATTCCAAATCGGCCTTAATATTCTATGTTCGATATCGTTGAGTGTGAGGTCTTTGCCATTAACCACAACGACATCTTCTCCCCAAGGTCCAAAGGTAAATAGTCCACCGAGCTTGGTGATGGACTTTATTGGGTAAGCATCCAATATCAAATCTACGGTCACGGCGTTGTAGAGGTTGACCCAGTAGGCGTATTGCTCTGCTCTGTTTAATATTAAGGGGTCGACATCCTCTAGCTGTGTGATATACGCTTTTAATAAACTCTTGTCTTGGTCCGAAACCTTAGCGTATTGAAATAGAGCGTGTTCTTCTTCCTTAACTAAATAAGCATCTAATAGGTTTTGCCATGTTTGATGGGATACAATTGTTGAGTTGGACTCGTTACTTTTTTGCCAATATGACCAAAGCTCACTTTTGGGAGCGGCAAGAGTTGTGAAGGAGAAGAAAGCTAGCGCTAGTACTAAGAGTCGCTTCATACGATTGTCCTAAGAATAGTGAGTTGTTTTAATAGACCTTACTTTTGATTAACTAATTTCAACAAAAAGCCGGCTTTCGCCGGCTTTTCAGTATTAACGTAAGAAGTTTGGTATCTGCTGCTCATAAGCAGAGATTTTGTCTTCATGTTGAAGCGTTAAGCCTATGTTATCTAGGCCGTTTAACAAGCAGTGACGACGGAACTCATCGATTTCGAATGAGTACTCTTTGCCGTTTGCGATTACTTTCATTGCTTCTAAATCTACTTCGACTTGTGCGCCTTCATTGGCCTCTACAAACTGGAATATCTCATCCACTTCTTGCTCAGTAAGTCGAACAGGTACCATCTGGTTGTTGATAGAGTTGCCGTAGAATATGTCCGCAAAACTCGGTGCGATCATGGCTTTTATGCCATAGTCAGCAAGTGCCCACGGTGCGTGTTCACGTGAAGAACCACAACCGAAGTTTTCACGGGCGAGCAGAATAGATGCGCCTTGGTAGCGAGGTGCATTCATTACAAATTCTGGATTTGGCTTCTCACCCGCGTCATCTAGAAAGCGCCAATCGTGAAAAAGGTGTTTTCCAAAACCCAGACGAGATACTTTTTGTAGAAATTGTTTTGGGATAATAGCGTCTGTATCAACGTTGGCGGCATCTAAAGGCACAACCAAACCAGTATGCTGTTTAAAACCTGACATATTGTGCTCCTTAACCTAGTTCTCTGATATCAATGAATCGGCCAGCTATCGCTGCCGCAGCGGCCATCGCTGGACTCACTAGATGAGTTCGCCCATCACGGCCTTGACGACCTTCAAAGTTACGGTTTGAAGTTGATGCACAACGTTCGTGTGGTCCAAGGCGGTCATTGTTCATTGCCAAACACATAGAGCATCCCGGTAGACGCCATTCAAAGCCAGCTTCGATAAAGATTTTGTCCAAACCTTCTTCTTCTGCCTGCGCTTTCACTTGCTCCGACCCCGGAACGATAAGTGCTTGAACGTGAGAAGCGACTTTACGTCCTTTAGCTACGTCGGCCGCCGCTCGCATATCCTCGATACGAGAGTTAGTGCAAGAGCCGACAAATACTTTATCTACTGAGTAGTCAGATAGCGATTTACCCGCTTCCAATCCCATGTATGCTAGTGCTTTTTCCGCAGAGGCTTTCTCTACCGGATCGGAAAAACTGTCTGGCGCTGGGATCGGTTGATCAACGGCGATAACTTGTCCTGGGTTTGTTCCCCAAGTCACTTGAGGCTTAATCTGAGTGGCGTCTAAAGTAACGACCGCATCAAACTTAGCATCATCATCCGTTTTTAATGTGCTCCAGTACTCTACGGCTGCGTCCCAGTCAGCGCCTTTTGGTGCGAATTTACGATCTTTGATGTAATCGAACGTGGTCTGATCTGGGGCGATTAAACCCGCTTTAGCACCTAGTTCGATTGCCATGTTACACACCGTCATACGGCCTTCCATAGAAAGGTCTCGGATGGCTTGACCACAGAACTCTACGACATAACCTGTACCACCTGCGGCTGTTGTTTCACCGATGATAGCAAGAACGATGTCTTTTGCGGTTATGCCCGGTGCTACTTTGCCTTGAACGTCAATTTTCATTGTTTTAGCGCGTGCTTGTTTAAGCGTTTGTGTCGCTAAAACATGTTCTACTTCAGATGTACCAATACCAAAAGCCAAAGAGCCAAATGCGCCATGAGTTGCCGTGTGTGAGTCACCACATACTATGGTCATACCCGGTAGGTAATACCTAGCTCTGGCCCCATTACGTGCACGATACCTTGGTATTTGTGGTTAAGGTCAAACAAGGTTACTCCAAACTCTTCACAGTTTTTGGAGAGAGTTTCCATCTGGATACGCGCCATTTCACCAGAAGCGTTAATATCTTTCGTTGTAGTGGAAACGTTATGGTCCATGGTTGCGAACGTTTTGCCCAGTTGGCGTACCTTGCGTCCTTTCTCTCTCAAACCATCAAATGCTTGCGGAGATGTCACCTCGTGAACTAAGTGTCTGTCGATATACAAAATCGGGTTTTCGCCTTCTGCCGCGACTGCTACGTGCGCGTCATAGACTTTTTCATATAGTGTTTTGCCCATTGTGCTTGCTTCCTTTGTTCTTCAGGTTGCCGACTAAATTCGGACAACCTGAAGATTAATCTGATTATTATTTATGAGTTCAGAATGTACTGTGCAATTTTGTCGCCCATCTCAGAAGTAGAAAGGGCAGGGTTATCTCCCGCTAGGTCACCAGTTAGCTCGCCGGCTGATAGTGCCTTAGATACCGCTGTCTCGATATCTTGTGCTGCCGCTTCTTCGCCTAGGCTGTATCGCAACATTAGGGCCGCTGATAGAATTTGTGCAACCGGGTTTGCAATGTTTTTACCCGCGATATCTGGGGCGCTGCCACCTGCTGGTTCGTATAGTCCAAACTTGCTCTCGTTTAGGCTTGCTGAAGGAAGCATTCCCATGGAACCGGTGATCATTGCGCATTCGTCAGAGATGATGTCACCAAAGATGTTTGAACAAAGCATCACATCGAATTGAGCCGGATCTTTGATAAGCTGCATTGTTGCGTTATCAATATACATGTGTGATAGCTCGACATCTGGGTAATCTTTAGCGACCTCTTCAACCACTTCACGCCAAAGGATAGAGCTTTGTAGAACGTTGGCTTTATCGATAGAGCAAACTTTTTTGTCGCGTAGGCGAGCTGATTCAAAAGCAATTTTTGCAATACGCTCAATTTCGTAGCGGTGGTATACCTCTGTATCAAATGCTTTTTCGTTAGCGCCTTCACCTTCACGCCCTTTAGGCTGGCCAAAGTAGATACCGCCAGTTAGTTCACGAACCACAACGATATCGAAACCGCGCTCAGAAATGTCTGCACGCAATGGTGAAAACGCTTCTAGCCCTTGGTGAATTTGGGCAGGGCGAAGGTTACAGAACAATTGGAAGTGCTTGCGCAATGGAAGCAGTGCACCGCGTTCTGGTTGGTCATTAGGTGGTAGGTGTTCCCATTTTGGACCACCGACAGAGCCAAACAAAACGGCATCAGAATCTTCACAAGCTTTTACAGTGCTATCTGGAAGTGGGCAACCGTGGTTATCGATAGCGATACCGCCGACATCGTGCTCTTGTTTGCTAAAGTGAATACCGTGTTTAGATTCGATTGCATCGAGTACTTTATGCGCTTGAGCCATTACTTCTGGCCCAATACCATCACCGGGAAGAACGGCGATTTTGTATGTCTTGTCTGTCATGTTAGTCCTTTATTTTTACTGAGCTGTGTTTGCGTGCTCAAATTTCTAAATCATCCCTGGACCCTGTATTAGCCCAGGGTGATGCTTTATACGGTTGCGATTTTTTTCTGTTTTATTTCCGCAATTTGGTCGGCGCGGTGAATGCTATTGATCACGTGTAATAGCGCTTGGCCAGAGGCTTCTACAATGTCCGTAGAAACGCCTGTACCATGATATTTTCGGCCTTTGTAGTTTGCGATGATATCGGCTTGTCCTAGCCCATCTTCACCTTCACCTGCAGCGGTTAGGTCAAACTTGTCCAATACAATATCATATCCAGTGACTCGGTAGATACATTGATAAAGAGCATCTACTGGTCCGTTACCAACGGCGGCTTCACTTTTCTCTTCATCGCCACATTGAAGCTTGATACTCGTGGTGGCCATTACACTGCCTGATTGAACACTTAGGTAGTTCAACTTAAAGAAATCATCTTCGTCACGTAGATTAGAGAAGTGCATTAATGCTTCTAGGTCGTAATCAAATACCTGACCTTTTTTATCCGCTAGCTTAAGGAAGTCTTCATACAAAGCGTCTAGGTTGTACTCTTCTGCTTTGTAGCCCATAGCATCCATATGGCTCTTCACTGCGGCGCGACCTGAACGGCTTGTTAGGTTCAAAGCTTGGTTTTTCAGGCCAATAGACGCCGGAGTGATAATTTCGTAGGTATTTTTATTTTTCAACATCCCATCTTGGTGGATGCCTGAAGAGTGGCTAAAGGCATTAGCACCAACAATCGCTTTATTGTCTTGGATAGGCATATTACATAGCTTGCTAACCAACTTACTGGTGCGGCTAATTTCTTGATGTTGAATGTTAGTCGTAACCCCGATTAGATCTTGACGAGTTTTCAAGATCATCGCGATCTCTTCTAGTGCACAGTTACCTGCTCTTTCACCAATGCCGTTGATGGTTCCTTCGATCTGGCGAGCACCAGCCTGAACAGCAGCAATAGAGTTGGCGACAGACATACCTAGGTCATCGTGACAGTGTACTGAAATTACCGCTTTATCGATGTTAGGTACTCGGTTAAACAGGGTCTGAATAATGCCGCCAAACTCGTTTGGTACGGTGTAGCCAACAGTGTCAGGGATATTTACTGTAGTTGCGCCTGCGTCAATGGCCGCTTCAACCATTCGACATAGATTATCGATTGGCGTTCGACCTGCGTCTTCACAAGAAAACTCTACATCATCAGTATATCTGCGCGCGTGTTTTACCGCTTTCACCGCCATCTCTACTACATCGTCATAACTGCGACGAAGTTTGTCTTCAACGTGAATGGTTGAAGTCGAAATAAAGGTGTGAATACGGAACTGCTCTGCGACTTTTAATGCTTCACCAGCGGCATCGATATCTTTCGCAACGGCTCGCGAAAGTGCACAAACTCGGCTGTTTTTTATATGTTTAGCTATGGTTTGCACTGACTCAAAATCGCCAGGTGAAGAAACGGGAAAACCAGCTTCGATCACATCAACGCCCAGTCGCTCAAGTGCGTAGGCAATTTGCAGTTTTTCTTTAACCGTCAAACTCGCTGACAACGCTTGTTCGCCATCACGTAATGTGGTGTCGAATATAATCACTTGATCGTTCATGTTCGCTTCCTTTTGTCGATGTGTATCGTTTTCTTCCGGTGTTTGCATACAAAAAAACCCGCATCTCAGTGCGGGTTTCGTTTATCTCTTGTGGTTTATTTTTCTTCCACTAGCTACCCGCGCGATCTGGTCACGATAAGGAGGAGGCTCAGCAGGAGAGAAAAATGATGTGTCATTATTATCAACATTCCACAAATTAAGTTAACAAATTAGTACCGCACTCAGAGCAGGCCGTCAACCCTAAAGTTGCTTTTTTATTCATATCCGATGAGTTACTGACTCGAATTGTTCGAAAAAATAATTAATCAATTGATTAAAATACGATGAATTAAATAGATTTTGTATAAAAAATAGTCCATCTATAATTAACCAAATGATGAATATTAAAGAGAGAGTTCGATGAGCGAAGTAAGAAGTGTAGGACGCCCTAGTAAATCGACCCACGCAAGGGAAAAACTGATACAGAGTGCCAAGGAGCTTTTTGTTGTGATGCCGTACGACAAGGTGTCCACTCGACTCATTGCAAAGAAAGCTGGTGTAAACAGCGCTTTGATCCGTTACTACTTTGCCAATAAGGAAGGGCTTTTTGAAACTATGATTCGAGAGACCTTAGCCCCGATGCAAGTAGTGATGAATCAATTGGTAAAAGAGAATACTCATAAAAACTTAACTGATCTAATGCGCACCTATTATCGAGAGATGATAAAAGTGCCACAGTTCCCAAGATTGATCAGTCAAGTGATGTACATGTCGCCTTCCGATATCCAACGCAAGTTGATGGAGAAAGTGTTTCTCGATGTCAGTAAGCCAATGCAGGAACTGATTTTTGATCGATTGGAAGCTGGAGGACTTTTGCAACCGGGTGTCGATCCAAATTTGTGTCGAATTTCATTTATCAGTTTGATGGTCTTTCCATTTATGGCTCCTCCAGCCTTGTTGTCCATTCACGGTATTGAACTAAGCGAGCCTTTTTTAGAACGTCTATTTGACCATAACATTAAGTTGATGACGTCAGGCATATTGAACCCACAACCACAAGGTGAGGTGACTTCATGATAAAGAACAAAAAGTGGCTGTTTATCCCGGCTTTGGCGTGTGGAGTGATCGTTCTTTTTTGGGCCGTAAATAGTAAATCCGATCTCCCCACTAACCCAGCAAAAGACAACGCGCGAGTGGTGAAAACTATGATGTTGGAGCCTGTAATGATGGCTCCGTTAGCGATTGGTTACGGCAAAGCTTCACCCAAAGTTGAGTGGCAAGCAATTTCGGAAGTGACGGGAAAGTTAGTTTATCGCCATCCGAGATTAGAAAAAGGGCAATTGTTGCCGTCAGGCACAAAGATCCTGCAAATTGATCCCCTAGATTATGAGCTAAAGCTTGCTCAAGCAAAAGCGGACTTAAACTCTAGTGAAACCTCTTTAGCTAAGCTTGATCAACAGCAAACAAACTTGGAACAAACGCTCAATATTGAAGTTAGGCGCCTTGCCATTGCTGACAAAGAATACAAGCGCAAACAGAACCTGAGAAAAAAGGGGCTGACTTCCGAGTCTGACGTAGAAACACAGCTGCAAAGTGTTTTGACGCAAAAGAAGCTGGTGCAAGAAATACGCAATCAAATTGCTTTGTTACCTGATGAAAAACAAGTGGCAAAAGCAAAGGTCAAGATAAATGAGGCCAAGGTGGCAGAAGCGCTGCGAGCTTTGGATAAAACAACGCTCTATCTTCCTCAAGAGATGCGTATTGCTGAGGTGAACGTCGAGTTGGATCAGGTGGTCAACATGCAGCAATCATTGGTCACTGCTCACGAACTAACGGTAATGGAAGTCGAAGCGCAGCTATCGATTCACGATATGCAAATTTTAGCATCTAGCTTCGAACAGTTTGCACTCGACGAATCCGGTGCTCCCAGAGCGGATATGACATTTTCTCCTGCAAAGGTTTTGCTCAATAGCGGTTCTATCACCAATGAGTGGATGGCAAAAGTCGCGCGAATCAGTGAAACCGTCGATCCTGCGCAGGCGACGGCAGGTGTGATCTTAGAAGTAACTCAGGATGTCAGAAGGTTAAACCCCAATTCTGGTCCACCTTTGGTTAAGGGGATGTTTGTCACTGCGGAGATCCAAGGCTTTGAAAATCTCAGTTGGGTCATTCCTCAAGGGGCTTTGCACGGCAATCGCATCTATTTAATGGGAGAAGATAACCGATTAGAAATTCAGGAAGTCGCAGTGCGTTACCGCCGTGATAATCAAGTGGTGGTTGAGGGAGATTTACACAAAGGCCAACGGCTGATTTTACACGATTTATTACCTGCTATTCCTGGTATGTTGCTCCGCGAAGAGAAAAGTAAGGAGCACAGAGAATGATCCGATTTTTCACTAAGCACCCTACTGCTGCCAATCTGATGATGCTGATGTTGTTGATTCTGGGGTTGTCTTCACTCTCTTCTGTCAAACGCGAAACTTTTCCTGAATTTGATCCACCATACGTCATGGCTGGTGTAGGCTATCCCGGCGCTTCCCCCCAAGAAGTCGAGGAGAGTATTTGTATTCGCATGGAAGACGCTGTAGATGGGCTGGCCAACATAGTGGAAACCAAGTGTGAAGCAAAAGAAGGATCAGCCAGATTAATATTAAAACTCGATGAAAAAGCCGATATTGGCAGAATGCTGGTGGATGTGCAGACTCAAATCAACGCCATAAGTGACTTTCCTGATGAAATCGATGCTCCAGTGGTTCAAGAGCTAGATTGGAATGAGCCAGTTGTCGATGTGGCGATCACCGCAGACCTTAATTGGCCAGAGCTCAAAGCTTACGCAGAACAGTTAAAATCGACGTTAAAGCGAGATTATGGGGTTTCTTTGGTTGAAGTCAGTGGATTCTCTGACCATCAGTATTTGGTTGAGCTAGATATCCACGCTACACGTCAGCTAGGGCTTAGCGTCAATGACATTGCTCAGCAGATAGGTCGACAAAACATCAAACTGCCCAGTGGAAACATTGAAACCCCTGACAAACACTTTCTAATTCGTTTTGATGGGAGACAAACCACTCCTGATGGTTTGGCAAAAATGGTGATTGGCTCTAGTTCTAACGGAGCGGTGATCAGGCTTGGTGATATTGCCACTATTACCGATCGTTTTGAGTTGGAAGAGCAAAAAGTCCTCTTTGATGGAAAACCCTCAGCGCTCCTTAAAGTGAGTAAAAACAAGCAAGATGATGCATTGAGGATCAAAGCTCAGGTCAGTGAGTTTGTGCAAGATCAGTTGGCTTTAGTCCCAGATGGCGTCACATTAGCACTGACTAATGACCTCTCTTCCGTACTGTGGGATCGACTCACTATGATGCTTCGCAACGGCTGGCAAGGGATAGTGTTGGTGTTTGCGACTATGTGGCTGTTTTTTAGCTTTCGCTATTCTTTTTGGGTGGCTGCGGGTTTACCGGTTGCATTCTTAGGTGGACTCTTCTTAATGGCCCAGTTGGGATTGTCGATTAACATTATGTCTTTAGTCGGTCTGTTAATGGCGATCGGTATAATGATGGACGATGCAATTGTTATTGCAGAATCCATCGCCGCTCATCTTGAGCGAGGAGAAGAGATAGATGAAGCGGTAATAAATGGTGTTAAGAAGGTCCTTCCTGGCGTTATCTCTTCATTTTTAACTACAGTGTGTATATTTGGCAGCCTGCTCTTTTTGGAAGGGGAGATGGGGGCTGTACTTAAAGCAGTGCCCCAAGTACTGATATTGGTTTTGACCCTTAGCCTTGTAGAAGCCTTCTTAATTCTTCCTAATCATTTGTCCCATTCACTGCACAAGAATCAGTCTGATAAACCAGCTTGGAAATTTAAGACGGAGCTGCTTGCACGGTTTGAAAATTTTAGAAACAACCAGTTAGTCACAGCGGTGGATAGGGTAGTTAAATATCGTTACGGGTTTTTAGGGGCCATTTTTTCTCTCTTGTTGATTTCGGTTTCTATGTTGGTTGGCGGGGTACTTAAGTTTCAACCATTTCCTGAGCTAGACGGCGACATTGCAGAAGTAAGAGTGATCCTACCTCCAGGCTCTTCTTTGAGCCAAACGGAACGGGTTGTTGATCAGCTAGTGTTAGCCGCTGAAAAGCTAAACAAACAATGGAGTGAAGAGAAAGAAAACGGACGAACTCTAGTTGAGCATATAACTAGCCAGTTTAATGCTAACGCTGATGCCAGCGAGTCGGGCCCTCATATTGCGACAGTCAGGCTGGACTTACTTGGCGCGGAAGAGAGAAACACTGAAATTGACCAGTTTGTTTCAGCGTGGCGAGAGGAAGTAGGAGAGTTAGCGACGCCAATCTCTTTGGTTTTCAAACAGCCTACAATGGGCCCGGGAGGCCGGGCTATCGATATACGAGTGATGCATAGTGATTTGGACCAACTAAAGCAAGCCTCGATCGATATTCAAGAGTACTTAAAGCAGTTCGATGGCATACATGGCGTCCTAGATGATATGCGAATGGGTAAAGAAGAGGTGTTGGTTAAACTGCTACCGGGAGCGGAGTCATTCGGAGTAAATGGGCAGTTGATCGCCAGCCAACTGCGCGCAGCCTACTTTGGGCAGACGGCCGATGAAATACAGCTTGGTGTCGAAAACATTGCGATTGAAGTTCGGCTCAACAAGAAGCAGGCCGGTGATCTTCAGCAACTGGCAAACTTTCCAGTGACTTTATCGAACGGGACTCAGATCCCACTTGCAAGTGTCGCCTCTCTTGAATTTCAACGTAACTATGTACGAATCCAACGAATCAATGGTATGCGTACAGTCAGTGTGTTCGCTGATACTGATAACACTAGAGTGAGTTCAACCGCGGTCGTGAATCAGTTTCAACGAGAAATCGCCCCACAGCTCATCAAAACATACCCAGGCCTAAGGTTTGACTTTGAAGGAGAAGCAAAAGATGCAGCTAAGACAGGGGCTTCAATGGGTAAAGGGTTCTTATTGGGGCTGTTTGGTGTTTTTGCCATTTTAAGTTACCAATTCCGCAGTTATTTGGAACCCATTGTGGTAATGCTGGCAATCCCGTTGGCGTTTATCGGGGTGGTTTGGGGACATCTTTTACTCGGACACTCACTCAGTATGCCAAGCATGATGGGATTTGTTTCATTGGCTGGGATTGTGGTTAACGATTCAATATTGCTAGTTCAATATATACGACATCACTTAGACGAAGGTGAGGATATCCATAACTCAGTGGTGAAAGCTAGCCGAGAGCGCTTTCGAGCAGTGTTTATTACTTCCCTTACTACCGCTGCTGGCTTGCTGCCACTGCTTACGGAAACAAGCTTACAAGCTCAGGTTATTCAGCCATTGGTCATCTCTATAGTGTTCGGTATCTTTGCTTCAACACTACTAGTGCTATTTATGATCCCATCGGCGTATGCGTTTTAGCTGACTTTGGCTTGGTTAAAAAACACCAAGCACTCACGGTATAAATAAAGCCAAGCGTTTCGATGGCAATAATGTTTCTTTCTATCAATGTTATTGTCATCGAAATACAAACAGGTCGTCACTTCTCTGTCACTTTTAAACACTAGATTTTGTTATAGAAGTTCAAACAAATAGGGAAGTGAGATATGCGAGCCGTCGAGCCGATAGCTAGATTTGATTTAGCCGTCTCTAGTTTTTGCTTACAGCACCGATTTAATCTTCAAGTGGCGAACTTAAGTAAATGGGTATCCCGTAGTGGAGACGGTCACTTATATGTGGTGACTTCTCTTTTACTCTGGGTACTAGATTCAACGTATGGTACGCAGTTTCTCTATGCTGGGTTATTGGCCTTTTCCATAGAACTCCCCATCTATTGGGTATTAAAAAATAGTTTTAAAAGGCGTCGTCCAGAAGAGTTTAGCGATCTTCTCCCTTCGTTTATCACTCCGTCTGATCGCTATAGTTTGCCTTCAGGGCACACAGCAGCAGCTTTTGTTATGGCGACAATTATCAGTTACTTCTATCCGCAATGGAGTGACCAAGCCTATGCATGGGCGGCGCTGATCGCACTTTCACGCGTGTTGCTGGGCGTGCACTTTCTGACCGATGTTCTATTGGGTGCGGTATTGGGCTATGGCTGCGCACAAATGGCACTCTCTCAGTTAGGGGGCATCTAAGTTGAAAATTCTATATGGGGTTCAGGGAACGGGAAACGGCCATATTGCCCGAGCGAGAGCCATGAGTTCCGCTTTCGAAAAGGCCAATCAATCCGTTGATTTCTTGTTTTCCGGTCGCGAGCCAGACAAATACTTTTCAATGCAACCTTTTGGTGCGTATCAGACTCGAAAGGGGCTGAGTTTCTCAACTGAAAAAGGGAAGATTAGCTACGTCAAAACGGCGATAAGCAATAACGTTTTCGAGTTTTTTAAAGAGGTTAGAGAGCTTGATTTGTCGGCCTATGACTTGGTGATCAACGATTTTGAACCCATCACTGCGTGGGCGGCAAAAATACAGAAGGTCCCTTGTATTAGCATTAGTCATCAAAATGCATTTCGATATACGGTGCCTTTGAAAGGGGCGAGCTGGCTCGATAAAAAAGTTGTACGATATTTCGCTCCGGCGAATTACTATATTGGATTACATTGGTACCACTTTGATCAGCCTATACTTCCGCCAATTGTTCATTCGGTTGATCAGCAAGTTAGCCAAGAAGGGTTTGTTTTGGTCTACTTGCCTTTTGAAAGTCTTGCTGAGGTAATAGAGCTTCTTTTTCGTTTTGTAAATCAACCTTTTGTCTGTTTTCATCCCGATGCAAAAGAAGTAGAAAATATCGATAATATCCAGTTGCACCCATTGAACCACGAAAAATTTCAGCACTGCCTTAGTCGTTGTAATGGCGTTATCACAAACGGCGGCTTCGAGTTGCCTTCCGAAGCGTTAAATGTGGGTAAAAAACTCCTTCTCAAGCCTTTAAATGGGCAGTTTGAGCAAATGAGTAACGTCGCGACTTTGGAGTCTCTGGGATTAGCTAGTGCCATGGATTTTCTTGACCCATCCATAGTGAGAGACTGGTTAGAGCAAGAACAGTCCGAAAAGCTGAGTTACCCTAATGTATCTGAAGCCTTAGTTGAATGGGTGTTGTCCGAGAAGTGGGACGATCAGCAATCCCTTTCTAGTTCACTGTGGCGGCAAGTTGATATACCAACTTACAACCTTCCTTAACCTTGTTCGTTTTGGTTAATAAACCAGCTGTGAGTTAGCTGGTTTTTCTATATTTACCCTCCAAGAAATAAGTCAGGTTTATATAAATAAATATAAAGATGCTAAATATTTCTAATTCAGAGTTTTTTATAATGATCTAAGTGGCTGAGTTTTATGAACTTTACTTGGTCGTGAGTAAAAAATAATGATTAATTGTCAATCTTATTGATTATCAATAATTGATTCAGCGATATTTACTGTCGACTAGAACACATCTAAACAACAAATATAACAAGATTCATAGCAACAGGTTCTCTATTCGTACTGCTTAAATAATTATCGATGAATTCTTAGAGGGTAACCCATGACAGACAAAAATGAATCTATTAGTGCGATTGCAAGCTACCGTATGGAGAGCACGCTTCGCGGTGTAGATCTTAACCTGTTGACCGTTTTTGACGCTGTAATGCAAGAGCAAAACATAACGCGCGCTGCCCACAATTTGGGTATGTCTCAACCAGCCGTGAGCAATGCTGTCGCTCGTCTGAAAGTAATGTTTAACGACGAACTGTTTATGCGTCAAGGTAGAGGTATTCAACCGACACAGCGCGCCAGACAGTTGTTTGGCCCAGTGCGTCAAGCATTGCAGTTAATTCGCAATGAACTACCAAGCTCGATCTTTTCTCCGGAAACGTCAACGCGCTTGTTTAAACTCGCTATTTGCAGCCCGTGTGATATTCGTTTTGCACCAAAAATCATGACGACTGTTCACGACTTAGCGCCAAACGTAAATCTTCATTTGGATGCTGAATTTGATCGCAGACTAGCAGAACGTATGAGATACCAAGAGATCGACTTTGTGATCGATTATGCGCGTTTTGACGATCAAGGTTTTTCTAGTACCGAAATATTTAAAGATGAGTTGGTCGTGGTAGCAGCCAATAGCCACTCACGAGTACAAGGCAGTGTTTCAGCGGAACAATTGACCATAGAAAAACACGCCAAGCTCTCTCGTATTCACGGTCAGCGCAGTTTCTCTGAGCAGGCTTATCGCGAACTGGATGTCCAAGCGTATTATGAGGGGACCAGCCTTAGCAATGTACTTTATGTGGTAGGACAATCAGAGCTTGTAACGATTGCACCTCGTTGGATGGTAGAAAATGCAGCTAATAAGCACCAGTTGCAGATCTTAGATTTCCCATTTGAAAATGCGGAAATTAGCGGGTATCTGAGTTGGCACGAATCCAGTGAAAAAGACAAAGGTCACATCTGGTTGCGAGATCAGTTGATGATGATTTGTGGTGAAGTTGTCGCCCTGAAATAATCGGTTACTAATATATTTATTAAAAAGCCTTAAATAGTTCACGCTGTTTAAGGTTTTTTACTATTTTAGTCGGCAAGTTTGACCGCCATCAGTTGCCTTTTTTGCGCCTAAATGTACACTTGTTCGCTCAAATAAGCTTACAGGTGTAAGCCTAAGGTAAAGAGTCATGGCCAATACAGATTTTCATATTGTAAAGCGTATCCGAGAGCAGGTTGCCAACGGACGAGAGAAAATAGCACTTAAGCATAAAGTCGAGAATTCATGGCAGGGAATTAGTTGGAATGAATTTGGAGAGCAACTGGATGCGGTTTCCAAATCACTGTTGGCCAAAGGACTAGGCATACAAGACAAAATTGGCATTTATTCAGCAAATATGCCTCGTTGGACGATTGCCGATATTGCTGCTTTGCAAGTTAGAGGGGTGACAGTCCCCATATACCCAACCAATACAGCGGCACAGTCTGCGTATATTGTTCGCGATGCTGATGTAAAGATTCTGTTTGTCGGTGAGCAAGAGCAGTTTGATGCGGCCGTTGATATCTTTTCTACCTGTGAACAGTTAGAGCTGGTGGTTGCAATGTCAGAAGATATTGAAATCTCTGACTACGAGTTTGCGATGTCTTGGAAAGATTTTGTGGCTTTGGGTAACGAAGATCATCAGCCCATACTTGAAGAGCGTCTCTCTCAGGCTAACTTAGATGACTTGCTGACGCTGATCTATACCTCAGGTACGACTGGACAACCAAAAGGCGTGATGTTGGATTACGCCAATATAGGCTCCCAGCTAGAAGGTCATGACCGCAGGCTGAGTTTATCCCGTGACGATGTATCCCTCTGTTTCCTTCCGCTATCTCATGTATTTGAGCGAGCGTGGACGTTTTATGTGCTCTACAAAGGAGCGACTAACTGTTACTTGCAAGACACTATGCAAGTTAGGGATGCGCTGAGTGATGTACAACCCACCGTCATGTGTGCGGTTCCGCGTTTCTATGAAAAGATCTTCTCAGCCATTCACGAAAAAGTTTCCAAAGCTCCGTTTATTCGCAAAGTTTTATTCACTTGGGCGGTTAATATGGGAGCCAAGATTGCCGCGTGTCATCAAGAAGGAAGAGAGCCTTCAGTATTGCTGAAAAAGTCTTACAAGTTGGCTGACAAACTCGTTCTATCCAAGTTGAGAGCACTGTTGGGCGGCCGTATCAACTTTATGCCATGTGGCGGTGCCAAACTCGACGAAACGATTGGCCGCTTTTTCCACGCAATCGGGATCAATGTAAAGTTGGGTTACGGCATGACAGAAACGACAGCGACGGTTTCTTGCTGGGATGACAAGTGCTTTAACCCAGACTCTATCGGTATGTCTATGCCTGGTGCCCAGGTTAAAATCGGCAAAGACAATGAGATTTTGGTGCGCGGGCCGATGGTGATGCGCGGTTACTACAAAATGCCAGAAGAAACGGCAAAGACCTTTGATGAACACGGCTTCTTAAAAACAGGAGATGCTGGTCATATCGATGAAAATGGCAATCTGTTTATCACGGACCGCATCAAAGAGCTAATGAAGACATCTGGAGGCAAGTATATTGCGCCTCAAATGATTGAAGGTGCTATTGGCAAAGATCACTTTATCGAGCAAATCGCCGTTATCGCGGACACTCGCAAGTTTGTATCTGCCCTTATTGTGCCTTGTTTTGATAGTTTGGAAGAGTACGCAAAAGAGTTGAACATTGCGTACCACGATCGCCTAGAGTTGATCAAACACCACCAAGTGGTTGAGATGTTTGAGTCTCGTCTCGAAGAGTTGCAAAAAGAGCTGGCGAAGTTTGAGCAAGTAAAGAAGTTTAAACTGCTGCCCAAAGCATTCTCTATGGACGATGGTGAGCTGACGCCAACGCAAAAACTGCGACGTAAAGTGATTAGCGACCGCTATCAAGACGAAATCGAAGAAATGTATCAAGACAAAAAAGGTCATTGATAGGGTTACATTGATAAAACTGTAGAAAATCCCTTTAGGTGCAAATCACCTAAAGGGATTTTTTTGATTTGAATTCGATACTCATTGGCACGCTAGTAAAGCGGGGCAGTGTGAGTTCTCCCCATTTTTTTGCAAATTTCTTCCAATATTTTTCACTGTAATTTCCAAGTGGCTGTAAGCATCTATGGGTAAAGTGTTTTGCAAGTAGTGGATTAAACTTTAATTAGGAAGTGCAACAGCATATCTAAGAAATTGCTGACTGGCTCGCCATAGACCTATTGATAATAAAGCGTTACATTTGTTGCGATACCCCGTGCTTTGTTATGACAAGCGGGGGACATAGAGCAAAAACTGGAAGTAATCCTAAGTAGGCTACAAATAAGCCCTAGACTATGTGAAACCAATGCATTTCGTTGACCTTATGGAATGGGATTGGTAAGGAGAAAAATATGGCAGCAATGTTGTCCGGCGCTGAGATGGTCGTACAATCTCTTATCGAAGAAGGCGTAGAGCAAATCTTCGGTTATCCAGGCGGTTCCGTTCTGGATATCTATGATGCACTTCATGCAAAAACTGAAAATATCAAACACGTACTGGTTCGTCATGAACAAGCTGCCACTCATATGGCAGATGGGTATGCACGGGCAACCGGAAAGCCGGGTGTGGTACTTGTTTGTTCTGGGCCTGGAGCAACTAATACTATCACTGGTATTGCGACAGCTTATATGGACTCCATCCCAATGATCGTAATTTCCGGTAACGTTCCTAATAATTTAATCGGGAACGATGCCTTTCAAGAGTGTGATATCGTCGGTGTATCTCGCCCAGTAGTAAAACACAGTTTCCTAGTAAAGAACGCAGAAGACATTCCCGAGACGATTAAGAAGGCCGTCTTTATTGCTACGACAGGAAGACCCGGCCCAGTCGTGATTGACTTGCCAAAAGATGTCTTGAACCCGCAAATTAAGTTGCCGTACGAGTATCCTGAGTCGATTAGCATGCGTTCGTACAAACCGACCACATCTGGACATAAAGGTCAGATTAAAAAAGCGTTGAAAGCGCTGGTTGAAGCGAAGAAACCAGTACTTTACGTCGGAGGTGGTGCGGTTATCTCTGAAGCTCATGAATACATCTACAAATTATCAGACGCGTTGAACTTGCCAGTGGTGAGTACACTGATGGGGCTAGGGGCATTCCCAGGTACCCATAAAAACTCGCTTGGCATGCTGGGTATGCACGGTACCTATGAAGCGAATATGGCTATGCATAATGCCGATCTTATATTTGGTATTGGTGTTCGCTTCGACGATCGTACGACGAACAATCTAGAAAAGTACTGTCCAAACGCGAAGATCATGCACATTGATATCGATCCTTCCTCGATCTCTAAAAATGTGCCAGTGGATCTGCCTATCGTAGGTTCGGCAGAGAAAGTTTTGCAAACCATGACTGAGTTGATGGATCAGCAAGAGAAGCAAAACGACGCGGAAGCGATCGATAGCTGGTGGAAAGACATCGCAGAGTGGCGAGAACGCAAGTGTCTCTCTTACGAGACGTCACCTGAGCGAATCAAGCCTCAACAGGTTATCGAGACTCTGCACAAATTGACCAATGGCGATGCTTATGTCGCTTCTGATGTTGGTCAGCACCAGATGTTTGCAGCCTTGTATTACCCGTTTAACAAACCGCGCCGTTGGATTAACTCAGGTGGACTGGGCACTATGGGCTTTGGTTTACCTGCTGGTATGGGTGTTAAGTTTGCTTTTCCAGAAGAAGAAGTGGTTGTAGTCACGGGGGATGGCAGTATTCAGATGAATATTCAAGAGCTGTCTACTGCGATGCAATACGATATTCCAGTGAAAATCATTAACTTAAACAACCGTTTCTTAGGTATGGTTAAACAGTGGCAGGATATTATTTATCAAGGCCGTCACTCTAACTCTTATATGAGCTCTGTCCCTGACTTTGCCGCTATTGCAGAGGCTTATGGTCATGTTGGTATCCGTATCTCCACACCGGACGAACTAGAATCTGGCTTGAAAAAAGCTCTCGAGATGAAAGATCGTTTGGTCTTTGTCGACATCAATGTTGATGAAACTGAACATGTATACCCGATGCAAATCAAAGGTGAGGGTATGGATAAGATGTGGCTAAGCAAAACGGAGAGAACCTAATTATGAGACATATCATTTCGCTACTTATGGAAAACCAGCCAGGTGCCTTGTCTCGTGTGGTAGGACTGTTTTCCCAACGCGGTTACAACATTGAATCGCTAAACGTATCGCCGACTGACGACGAAACTTTATCTCGTTTAAACATCACTACCGTTTCTGATGAGATGCAATTAGAGCAGATTCAAAAACAGCTGCATAAACTCATTGATGTGTTAAAGGTTCAAGAAGTGACTGAGCTTGAACACATCGAGCGAGAGCTTATGTTGATCAAGGTTAAAGCAAACGGGTTTGCTCGCGCCGAGGTAAAACGCACCGCCGACATTTTTAGAGGACAAATTGTCGATGTAACGGCTGGGCAATACACGGTACAACTAGCAGGCACTAGTGAAAAGCTGGATGCGTTTGTTACTGCGGTAAGTGAAGTGACGGAAGTCGTCGAAGTTGCGAGAAGTGGTGTAGTTGGTATCGCCCGCGGAGAGCGCGCACTTAAAGCTTAAAGCCGTTGAGTTAAAAGCAAGAAAAAAGGCCACGTTATCGTGGCCTTTTTGGTATTTAGTGTTGATTAATGAAGGATACGAGCACGCAAAGTGCCTTCGATGCTCTTCAACTTCGCTAGAGCTTCTTCAGAACGACCAGACTCAACGTCGATAACGACATAACCGATATCAGCACTGGTTTGTAGGTACTGACCAGCAATATTAATACCTTCTTCAGCAAAGATGGTGTTGATTTGAGTAAGGATACCTGGACGGTTCTCGTGAATGTGAAGGAGACGAGAACACTCGCGGTGCTCTGGCAAAGATACTTCTGGGAAGTTCACGCTTGAAAGTGTTGAACCGTTGTCAGAGTATTTCGCTAGTTTACCTGCTACTTCTACACCGATGTTTTCTTGTGCTTCTTGGGTCGAACCGCCTACGTGTGGTGTTAAAATACAGTTGTCGTACTTCATCAACGGTGACTCAAACGGGTCTGCATTGGTTTTTGGTTCGACAGGGAATACGTCAACTGCCGCACCAGATAGGTGTCCAGATTCTAGGGCATGACTCAATGCTTCGATATCAACCACGGTACCACGGGCTGCGTTGATAAAGATCGAACCAGGCTTCATACGGGCAAACTCTTCAGCACCCATCATGTTTTTAGTACCGTCAGTTTCTGGTACGTGAAGCGAGATTACATCACACTTGTTGAGTAATTCACTCATAGTGTGTACTTGCGTAGCGTTACCCAAAGAAAGCTTGTTCTCAATATCGTAGTAGTACACACGCATACCAAGGTTTTCAGCGATGATACTAAGTTGAGTACCGATATGTCCGTAACCGATAATACCTAGTCGCTTACCACGGGCTTCAAAAGAGTTGTCTGCACTCTTTTTCCAAATACCACGGTGAGCCAAAGCATTCTTTTCAGGGATACCGCGGAACAGTAGTAAGATCTGTCCTAGTACAAGTTCTGCAACACTACGAGTGTTTGAGAATGGCGCGTTGAACACTGGAATACCGCGTTTTGCAGCAGCGCTTAGATTAACTTGGTTGGTACCGATACAGAAACAACCGATAGCAACCAGCTTTTCAGCAGCATCGATGACTTTCTGAGAAAGGTTGGTGCGCGAACGAATACCGATAAAGTGAACATCTTTTACCGCTTCGATTAGCTCTTCTTCAGGTAGTGAGCCCTTGTGGTACTCAATATTGCTGTAACCAGCCGCCTGAAGCACTTCTACTGCTGATGGGTGAAGACCCTCTAGAAGCAGAATCTTAATCTTATCTTTTTCCAGTGAAACTTTGGCCATTATTCTCGTCCTTAAAATGGGAAGGTGGGCTAAATTGGCGCACATCGCTGAATTAGCCAGTAAACCTGAGTAAATGACAACTATGCCATGTACGCAAACGTTTTCCCTGTGCGTCTTCTGTACATTAAGTTATCAAAAAAAAATCTCTTTGGGTAAGAAAATTACGGAATAAGAGATACTTTTTCTGTCATTAGAAAGAAAAAACGGCACCTAAGGGTGCCGTTTGTAATCAAATAACAGAAATTATGCTGTTTGCAGAGAATTACTCTTCGATTTTCGCACCTTCAGGTGTTCCCGTAATAACGATGTCAGCACCGCGGTGAGCGAAAAGGCCAACGGTGACAACACCTGCGATTGCATTGATGTTATCTTCAAGTTCTTTCGGGTTGGTAATCTGCATATTGTGAACATCGAGAATGATATTGCCGTTGTCGGTCACAACGTCTTCGCGATATACAGGTTCACCACCAAGTTTTGTTAACTCGCGAGCGACATAGGTACGAGCCATAGGGATCACTTCTACTGGAAGTGGGAATTGGCCAAGTACATCTACTGCCTTTGTTCCATCCACAATGCAAACAAACTTATCAGAGATAGCAGCCACGATCTTTTCACGTGTTAACGCGGCGCCACCGCCTTTGATCATTTCTCGAGCTGGGTTGATCTCGTCAGCACCGTCAACGTATACGTCTAGTTTGGTTACGTCATTACACTCAAACACTTCAATACCCAAGGCTTCAAGCTTTTCTGTTGAAGCGACAGAGCTGGATACTGCACCTTTAATATCTTCTTTAATAGAACCAAGCGCATCGATGAAGTGGTTGACTGTTGAGCCTGTACCAACACCAACAATACTTCCTTTTTCTACGTATTGTAGGGCGGCCCAACCGGCTGCTTTTTTCATTTCATCTTGAGTCATGCTCTTCTCCTAGTGTGAACTTGGTATCGGGGAATTTGCGGCGAATTATAGCCTTTGCTGATCAGAATTCCCATTGCCATATTTTGCTTGGCGTCACTATTTTAGGTAGTGGGACATCCCACTCCTGACTAGGTAGTGTATCAACATGCTGACAGTCGTGTGCTAAGCTACTGGCAAAGGCCCATGACCTGTGTTGTACCAGCGTGATAATGTTCGATCGTAGTATCCGCCTCCCATGCCGAGTCGCTGGCCTTGAGAATCAAAACCGACCAGTGGAGTACAGATGATGTCCAACTGGTTCACGGGGCATACCAAGGTCTGGTTTAATACAGGTTCAACAATACCGTACTTGTTGTAAGTCAACTTAGAATTGGGTGTGTAATGGAGAAAGAGTAAGTGGCCAGATGAAAAGGGGTGTAAGACAGGTAAATAAGTTTCTTTACCTTGTTTCCACAGTTCGTTGATGAGAGGGGTTGTATCGATTTCACCGTCCGCACTGATATAAAGCGCAATTCGTTTGGCGTTTTTCAACTGCGCAATCGACAGAAACTGCTGAGCTAAATCCAACCCAGCTTGATACTGAGTGTCACTACATAACTGATTGCGTTTTTGCCTGATGAGTTGGCGAAATTCTTTGCGGGAAAACGTCATAATTTACCTGATGAGTCTGTCTTTCAGGTATCGATAAGGATACCCCAGAGTGCCGTTGAAGATTTTGACCCTTGAACCAGCTGGTTCAAGGCGGATCAGCAATGATAACCGTAGGCTTCTCGGTGCATGCCAAGCTTGCTCAATAGCTACCAAGTACTAACCCTTTAGTATTGCTTATCGGCTCAGGGACGTAATCTCCTGACGCGCACTCCAGGGTAAATGCTTGTTGGGCTGTAAAGGTTATTGCTGTCCTTGCTTTACTTTACTTAGGGCTTCGTCGAGTGAAACCGAGAGCTTTTCCATCCGCTCATTGATTGAATCTTGTTTTGTCGATAGGGCTGTCGTGCTCGTTTGCAGCTCATAACAACAGTTTAGGGCGGCGATAGTTAGCAGGTGTACCTCATTAGTTACTTTAGTTTTTGCCTGCATTTCTTTCAAACGTAGATCGAGATCTTTTGCGGCTTTAAGGAGTGATTCTTCCTGCCCCGGAGGACAGTTTACTCTAGTCACTTTCCCTAAAATTTCAATTTCTACCGCTTGGTTACTCATTTCCGTTCTGCCACCTTAATGCGATGAACCTAGTATTCACCGCTGAGGGTGAAACTATAAAAAATGCGCCTGTAAGATTCAAGCTTTTCACGGTTTCCTGACAAAAATGACGGCGTGAGGACACAGTATTTGGTCAATCTGTGCAAAAGCTATTCACATTTGGTTTTTGCGGTGAATCTCCGCCTATACAGGACGATCTTAGCGTAGATTAGTCTATATTTTTCAGGAGTAAAAGCCGAAAGGTTCGAGAACTTGTTTTTGAAGTTACTAAGCTATCGGTGGTACGATTAAGCATATTTTTAAGTCTTATTATAGGCACGACGATGAGTGAAACATCCCTTCCTGATTACTTGGTTTTAGCCACTGAACTTCGCGATGCTGGGATCGCTGTTAATCCAGCTGAGTTACACGGCTTACTAGCGGGCATGCTAAGCGGTGGACTAAACCTTAATGATCAAAGTTGGCAACCATTGCTGTTCGATTACACCAACGATGGAATGGGATGGCCAAGTAAGTCTTTGAAACTGGCCGAAGCGACATTGAAGTTTACCACATTGGAACTCACCGGTTCGGAAATGGAGGTTACTCTGCTGTTACCTGATGAGGCGGCGGATGCCTCGCTGTTTGATTTGGCGGATAATGTCGCAGATTGGGTCAATCATTTTATTTCAGGTGTGGGCTTGGCCGGCGCTGATTTAACTAAGGCTTCTGATGAATCGAAAGAAGCAATAGCAGATCTTGAAGAGATCTCTAAGCTAGGTATCGATGAAGACGATGACATGGAAGAGCAGGCTCAATTACTAGAACAGGTGATCGAGCATATTAAAGCGTGCGTCTTGATCATCCATGCAGAATTTGGCCAAAAGCCGGAAGAGACTAAGCCTAAGACGATCCATTAATACAAAGGGATGCTATGAAGCAGTTTGATATTATTATTGCTGGTGGTGCAATGGCTGGGATGACTTTAGCTTTTGCCCTGCATCATCACAGTAAAGGAAGGCTGAAGGTCGCCGTCGTGGAAGCCTATCAAGCCGAAAATATTGAGCACCCAGGTTTTGACTCGCGCGCCATTGCGCTGTCATACGGCACCGTTGATCTCCTCAATAATATCGGACTTTGGAAGGATATTTCTCATGTGGCTACCCCTATTGAGCATATCCACGTATCCGATCGCGGCCATGCCGGAATGACGGAAATTGCTCGTGAAGAAGTCGGAGTTCCCGCACTTGGTTACGTGGTGGAGTTAGCTGATATCGGGCGTATCTACGCAGAGAGAGTGAAAGGCACGGCTTCAATCACTCAGTATTGTCCAGCTCAAGTTGAAACGGTTGAACGCTCAGTGGAGAGTGTCACGGTCGCGCTAAACAACGGTGAAAGTATTCAAGCTAAGTTGTTGGTGGCTGCCGACGGCGCGATTTCCACTTGTTGCGAGCAAGTAGGGCTACCCCTAAACGAGCACGATTTCGACCAAGTCGCTGTTATTGCGAATATCACGACTGAAGAAGCGCATTTAGGCAGAGCATTCGAACGCTTTACTGAGTCGGGGCCAGTGGCATTATTACCAATGAGTGAAGGTCGAATGTCCTTAGTGTGGTGCTTAAGACCTGAAAAAGCCAAGCAAATGATGGCGCTCGATGACTCAAACTTTGTTTCAGAGTTGCAAGAAGCTTTTGGTTGGCGTTTGGGAAAAATTGAAAAGGCAGGAAAGCGAGCCAGTTATCCCTTGTTGTTGAGATTTAGAGAGCAAAATACGTCGCACCGCTTTGCGATTGTGGGTAACGCTGCACAGACACTTCACCCGATTGCCGGTCAAGGCTTTAATCTTGGGATCCGAGATGTAATGACATTAAGTGAAGAAATCAGCACTCAGTTGGACGACGCGGGGGCTTATCCAGTACTGTCTTGTTACAGTAAACGGCGTGAAGGAGATCGCCGGGCAACCATAGAGCTGACATCGAGTTTAGTTCATCTATTTTCAAATGATTATTTGTCGCTGAGGATTGGACGCAACCTAGGTTTAGCGGCGATGGACTCGTTACCTCTGCTTAAATCTCCAGTGTTAAAACGAACATTGGGCATAGTGACTCGCTAGAGTACGTAAGGAAAATATCATGATGCAAAGTGTCGATATTGCCATTATTGGTGGTGGAATGGTTGGGCTAGCCGTTGCCGCAGCATTGAAAGACTCGGAATTAAGAGTGGCAGTTATAGAAGCCAAAGAGCCCGAGGTAGAGTTAAAGACTTTACCAGATGTTCGCGTTTCAGCGCTAAGTCGTTCAAGTGAAACCATACTTCGTCGTTTAGGGGCTTGGCAGGGTATAGAGCAACGTCGGGCGTCACCCTATGACGCGATGGAAGTGTGGGAGCAAGACAGCTTTGCCCGCATCGATTTCTCTGCTCAGCAGATGGCACAGCCGGATTTAGGACATATCGTAGAGAATCGAGTTATTCAACTTGCCCTACTGGAACAAGTTAAGCTTCAGGATAATGTTACGCTATTTATGCCAGACAAATGCCAAAGCTTAGCGATTGGTGAGAGCGAAGCTTGGCTGACTTTAGATAGTGGGCAATCGCTAACGGCCAAGTTAGTTGTTGGTGCTGATGGTGCAAATTCTTGGCTGAGACAACAAGTCGATATTCCGCTGACACATTGGATTATGGGCACAGTGCTATTGTTGCAAACGTTAGAACCCAAGAACATCACAACCGAGTGGCGAGACAAATTTTTACGCCCAATGGTCCACTGGCTTTCCTACCTCTTAATGATGAGACGCTTTGTTCCATTGTATGGTCAACCGACCCCGGCCGAGCTGAGCGGTTAATCGATCTTCCAGCTGATGAGTTTGATAAAGTGTTAACGGCGGAATTTGACTCTCGGTTAGGACGTTGTGTTACTGAAGGCCCTCGTTTTGCGTTTCCGCTTAAGATGAGATACGCCAGAGACTTTGTTGTAGAACGCGTTGCTTTGGTCGGTGACGCCGCCCACACCATTCACCCACTTGCGGGGCAGGGTGTAAACCTTGGCTTGCTCGATGCCGCTAGCCTTGCACAAGAAGTGTTGTCATTGTGGAAACGCGGAGAAGATATTGGCAGTAAGCGAAACTTGCGTGGTTATGAGCGCTGGAGAAAAGCCGAAGCAGCCAAGATGATAGGTGCAATGCAAGGTTTTAAAGATCTGTTTGACGGCGATAATCCCGCTAAAAAGTTACTGCGCGGTGTAGGTATGACGATTGCGGGTGTTCTTCCAGGTGCTAAAGAAGAGATAATGAAAAGAGCACTTGGTTTGAGAGGGGATTTACCTGATTTAGCCAAAAGCGAAGGGTAATTAAAAAGGGTTGGCGATCGCCAACCCTTAACTATTTGTGCTGCTCTAAGCGTAAGCGCAACGCAGTCTCATAATTTCTTGATTTACTTCTTTTACGGCTTGATAGTGTCTTTTCTCTGCTCTTGCTGGCAGTATCAACTTTCCGTTATCAAACTCAAATTTACCTACGCCGTAAATGTATATTCTTCCTTTAAACAGCCGACTTACGTGTTTAGCAATCATACCTGGTGTATAGCGCTTAAACAGTCTCATAGATTAATCCTTATTATTAGCAAGCACTGCGCATTATAAAAAAAACATGCCTTCAAATATGTGATTATGTTTGGGTAAAGGCAGTTAAAATGAATCAAGTTGGATAATTGTGCTCCCCTAAGCAGAAAAACGGATAAATATCCAAATCAGTGTGATTTTTACCTCATTTACATTCTAAAGGCGGAACTGTTATCAGGGGAAGTTCACAGGGCCTATTTAACCCAGAAAACATGACAGTTATAAGAATAGTGCAACAATGGGTGGCTTGCGTTAAGAAAATGTAAAATTTATCAAAAAAAAGCCCGCACAAGCGCGGGCGAATAGTCACAGATGTATTACACAAAAAGTGGATGACATGGCTCGCATGGATTCACTTTTTATCGAAGGTGGAGCTCAGCGCCCTGAAGGGTGACCCATTTTAGGGGAGTGAGACAATTACAGCGGTTCGCCGTAAACCAACCAACATCGAAAGGATAAACGAAAAGTTACCGTACGGCTACTTATGTGGTTTGTATGAATAATAATTTAATTAGAATTCCATTTTTATTGCGTATCTAATCACTTAAGAATGAAATTTTATGCAAATTACTCATCTCGACATATGTTGGCAAAAGTAGGCTGACACAATTTGACTAAATCATTAAGTGACAGAGCGATACCTGCCATGTTTGAGCCACTACTTATGGTTACTTCAGGTTCCAGCTGCAAGCTGGGATCAAAAATAATGGGTATATCTGAAGGCAAAAGCAAAGGGGTGACCGTTCCCGGATGGTACCCAGTCAAAGAGATGATTTTGCCCTGCTCGACGCAAGTCATACGTCGCCATTGCAACAAAGCTCGGACCTTTTTAGGATCAACGGAACGATCGCCAGGAGCACAAGCTAACGCCAGTCTATTACTCATATCGCGCAGTAAAATCGACTTTACCATTTGGCTTTGACGAATACCGCGTTGCCGCGCCGCATCTGTAATACTGACCGCTGGGGTTTGATGAGGCAGCAAGCGATAGCTCACTTGCTGTTCCTTTAAGTAAGAAATGACGGGAGTGATCATTCTTCTTCCAAAGAATATGGAAGTGGCAGCAGTTTCCAATTTGTTTCAGGCTGAGATTTTAATCGCAAAGCCATATCGCTCTCGGAGTCTTTTGGAAGGATAATCAAACCAATAGCCTGATTGTCACTGAACTCAACATGAGTCAATAATTGGCCTGCACTGCGCCAGTTTTCACCTACCGCTCGTTCCATCTCTATTGGCGTATCGTCAGGGAGAGTTGTAGTTGTATCACCTTGAACAATAAACAGAGCGCGCTTGTTCATACCGCGATACTTTGCTCGGGCAACGGTTTCTTGTCCGGTATAGCAGCCTTTTGTAAAGCTAATACCGTCTAGTACTTGTAGGTTTAGTGCTTGAGGAATGTGGGTATTTTGCTGTTCTTTGTGAACAATAGGGAAACCAGCACGGATATCGGCCAGTGTCCAAAATTCCTCGCCAGCTAACTTTTCTTTGTGCTCATTGATGAGTTTCTCTGCTTCTGATTGGTCAATGGCAATTAACCAACGATTGTCTTCAACTTGGACCGCAGCCCCCCCTAAAAATGTGCGAACTTGCCCTTTTTCAGAGGTATTTTGATCGATCCAGTCGTTGGACTCGATACCGATAAGGCCAATCATAACGTCTTGGCTGCGCTCAAACTCTACCTTAGAAAACACGGAGTATTTTTTCAGTTCAGTCAGCTCGGTTTCTATCGCTGACTCTGGTTGAAACATAGCGTAACCATCTCGATGATGGAAAAGGCGAAACGCGCTCCATACTTTGCCTTTGGCATCGCAATGAGCACCAAAGGTAGAAGCTTCTTTATCTAAGGTTACGATGTCGCAAGTGACCTGCCCTTGCAGGTAGGAGACTTTATCGTCCCCTGTCATTGCGATAAGACCCCATGAATCAAGGGGGCAGAACAGTAATGAAGGCTGCTTAGTTTGAGTCGAAGATAATAGCTCTGTCATATCCTGTTGAAGTTCCATGGCGTATTAACCTGTATAAAATCGAAGATAAGACAATGTTAATGCCGATAGCCCTTGAGAAACAACCCCATTTATCTTCCAGTTTTTACCAGTGGGGTTTAGTAGTGTGACTGAGCTACTATGCCTGCTGAGTTTGTATTGGTAAACTCGGCCAAAACAACCGAATAGGTGAGGGATTATAATGTATACCGCAGAACAAAAAGCGCGTATTAAATGGGCATGTCGTCGAGGGATGTTAGAACTAGACGTGGTTATCATGCCATTTTTTGAGGAGTGTTTTGATAGCCTGAATGATAACGAACAAGATGATTTTGTGTCATTACTTGAATGTGATGACCCGGATCTGTTTACGTGGATCATGGGGCACGGAAGAAGTGAGAACTTAGGTCATGCGTCCATGGTGGACAAAATCGTCGCCCATAACCTCAGTAAAGTGCGTTAAGCTCAGCGTACAAACTTCCAAATTCCAAAATGTGGCTAATGGCCTTGTCGTCATCGTAGCCACATTAGCTCTCGTATTATTACCACTTTCGATTATCACAGTTCCAATACTGTTGTTTAGTTTTTTCATTGCGGGTAAGAGCTTTTTCCCCAAACCCTTGCTAGGTAGTGTTCAACTATCCTTGTTTTCCTCATCGCCAAATCACCTTCACGTAACTAAGGTTCACGCTTTATTTCGCTATCGATTTATCGTGGTGGAAATTGAGAATATAGGGCGGAGAGTGTTGTGGCGAGACAGTGTTTCTGATGACGATTATCGCCATTTTCTCCGTCAGGTGCATTTTCAATAACAACTCTTGCCACGTAGTAACGAAGCAAAAAATAGGGAGCAAGCGCTCCCTATTTCGTCTTGACTATATGTCGTCGGGTGAAAGAATCGTCGGTTGACTGTCTTCTAGCAAATCAGGGTAGTCTAAGGTGTAATGCAGACCTCGACTCTCTTTGCGTTGCATAGCACAGCGAACCATGAGTTCAGCAACTTGCAATAGGTTTCGCAACTCTAGCAGGTTATTCGATACTCGGAAGTTGCTGTAGTACTCATGAGTTTCTTGCTGCAACAACTGGATTCGACGCAAAGCACGTTCCAAGCGTTTATCTGTTCTAACAATACCCATGTAGTCCCACATAAAGAGGCGAAGCTCATGCCAGTTATGCTGGATAACGACCTCTTCATCTGAACAGGTAACTTGGCTCTCATCCCAATGGGGTACTTCTTGTGGAAGGCTTGCTTCTGGTAGTCTTTGTAGGATATTTTTCGCTGCAGACCATGCGTAAACTACACATTCCAGCAGCGAGTTAGATGCCATACGGTTGGCGCCGTGTAGCCCAGTGTAGCTAACCTCACCAATTGCGTATAGCTGCTCTAAATCGGTCTGACCATCTTGCCCAACAATAACACCACCACATGTGTAATGGGCCGCAGGGACCACTGGGATTGGCTCCTTGGTCATATCGATACCAAGATCTTTGAGGCGCGTGTGAATGGTTGGGAAGTGCTTCTCGATAAAATCAGCGGGTTTATGGCTGATGTCCAAGTACATACAGTCAGCTCCTAGCCTTTTCATCTCAAAGTCGATGGCGCGAGCGACGATATCGCGAGGGGCCAGTTCTTCACGCTCGTCAAAATCCGGCATAAAACGCGAACCATCCGGTCTGCGCAAGTATGCACCTTCACCGCGCAACGCTTCAGTCAGTAAGAAGTTTCTGGCTTCAGGGTGGAACAAGCACGTGGGATGGAACTGATTGAATTCTAGGTTGGCAACACGACACCCAGCACGCCAAGCCATGGCAATACCATCTCCAGAAGATACGTCGGGGTTTGAAGTGTATTGATACACTTTAGAAGCGCCACCTGTCGCAAGAACGACAAACTTGGCTTTTACGGTCTCTACATGCTCTTCATTGCGGTTCCAAATGTAAGCACCAATCACCTTATCCGCGCGTCCACCTACTTTGTCTTCAGTGATAAGATCGAGGGCGTTGTGTCTCTCAAATACCGTAATGTTAGGGTGATTGTGAACATTGTCTTGCAGCGAGGTTTGCATCGCCATCCCAGTGGCGTCCGCTGCGTGAAGAATTCGACGATGGCTGTGACCGCCTTCTCGCGTTAGGTGATAACGAGGGGCGTCATCACTGTCGTTCTCTTCTCGGTCAAAGGGTACACCTCCATCGATGAGCCACTGGACGCACTCTTTGGCATTTTCTGCAATAAATTCGACCGTCTCTTTTTCGCACAAGCCTGCACCGGCGATAAGGGTATCGTCGACATGGGATTCAACACTGTCCGATTCATCAAAAACAGCGGCAATACCCCCTTGAGCATAAAAGGTCGCCCCCTCACTTCGGGGACCTTTGCTCAACACAATGACCTTTGCGTGTTCTGCGACACGTAACGCTAAAGATAGACCTGCTGCGCCACTACCTACACTAATACATCACACTGATGTTCACGGTTTGCGTTCATAAAACTTTTAAATTCCCGTATTAATCTGGAACTGTCCGGAATTACGTTCAGACTTTCCTGTTCACAAATAACCTAACCTTGCTCAATGATATCATTAGAACAAGTGCAATTCTTGGTAATTACCATTGCAATTCCCCCTTATCATCCGCAGAATTCCACGTATGAGGGTGGATGACACATCACTTCAAAAAAAAAAGAGAAAAAATAACGCGAAAGCTGGAACTTTCTTTTTATGTCTTGGTCACAATAGTGCTCATGTACGCAGTGGTGTCAATACTACATTTTGCATAATTAATACTCAGATCTGTGAAGATCGGAGCTAAGAACAATAGGAGTATGCGCTCGAATGAACGAGCAACTGACCGATCAAGTATTAATTGAGCGAGTTCAGAACGGAGATAAACAAGCATTTAATCTGTTGGTTGTCCGCTACCAGAACAAAGTGTGTAACCTTATCTCTCGTTACGTCAGTAACCAAGGCGATGTACCAGATGTGGCTCAAGAAGCTTTATAAAAGCCTACCGTGCGATACCGAGTTTTCGCGGAGAGAGCGCCTTTTATACCTGGTTGTATCGCATCGCGGTGAATACGGCAAAAAACCATATTGTAGCGCAGGGCAGACGCCCACCCGCACAAGATGTGGATACTGAAGAAGCTGAATATTACGAAAATGGCGGCGCATTAAAAGAAATTTCGAACCCTGAGAACTTAACGTTGTCCAAAGAATTGAAACGTGTTGTTTTCAGTGCAATCGAAGCACTGCCAGACGACTTAAAAACTGCAATGACCTTACGCGAGCTCGATGGCTTGAGTTATGAAGAGATTGCTGCAGTAATGGATTGTCCTGTAGGGACGGTACGTTCGCGTATCTTCCGTGCACGAGAAGCGGTTGAAAAGAAAATTCAACCTCTGTTGCAACGCTAATACCACTACAAACAATGGTGATAAAAAATGGCTGACAAAGAGAAACTTTCAGCACTCATGGATGGAGAATTGGTCGACAAAGCTTTGATTTCTGAGCTGGAGTCTGATCAAGACAGTCTTAAAGCGTGGGAAAACTACCACCTTATAGGCGACGTAATGCGTGGGGAAGCGCCTGCGCAGAAAGAGTGGAATATCGCTGAAAGTGTTGCATTGGCATTGGATAGTGAGCCAGCTCACTCGTCGTTTGACCGACAAAAAGTGACTGAGCTAGATGATTTCCGTATCGAATCTCAGCCTAAACCTGCAGAGGTGCGCAGAGGATTACCAGCTTGGCTAAATCCATTTGGTCAAGTGGCGGTAGCGGCTTGTGTTTCTTTAGCTGTTATCCTCGGTGTTCAGCAGTCTGGTTTAGACGCTACTCAGCCAGAAAGCGATCAACTTCCTGTTTTACAAACTATACCTTTTGCTGGTAGTGCTGAACCCGTTAGTCTTGCACGCCCAGAAGTGGAACACGCAAGCGAAGTGAACGTTCAAGAGCAACGTCGTCGCATTAATGCAATGCTGCAAGATTACGAATTACAGCTTAGACTTAACAGCGAAAGTTCCATACATCTAAATGATGACCCTGAAACGGTAATTGAATGAGAAAAATTCTGATCAGTGCGCTGACACTGCTCAGTTTGAATGTACCAATGGCCTTTGCAGAGGATGACTCTGCAGAGGCTTTGTTGCTTCAAATGAACGACGCAAGTCAGCAACTTAGTTATGAGCTCTCTTACATACTCATTAAGAAAAATAGCATAGAGCCCATCCTGTATCGCCACGCTATCAGTGAAGAGAGACCGCTTTCCCACCTAGTGTACCTCAGTGGACCATACCGCGAGGTGATTCGTCGTGGGGACGAGGTAAGTTACATTGAGCCGGGAGTAGAGCCGTTTACGATTGAGTCTTCATCTATGGTAGCGCCAACGATTCCGCTACTTCACTCTGATGTTACTCAGTTAGAAGAGTACTACGACTTCATTAAACTCGGCCGAGCTAGAGAAGCGGGTGCCGCGTGCCAAGTATTAAGAGTCGTGCCTAAAGACGGATTGCGATACTCATACGTTTTGTGGATTGATGAAAAATCCAATCTTCCGCTACGGGCAGACTTAGTGGATAGAGATGGAGAAATCATCGAGCAGTACAGAACCATTTCTTACAATGTGAATGACAAGATTGCCGACGCATTGAGTGGTTTAAATCAAGTCAAGCTACCACAGGTTCTTTCTCTACCCAATAAAGGTAATGTTACGGAAAGCAGTTGGATGGTAGGTTGGATTCCGAAAGGATTTGAGCCTAAAGATATCAATCGCTACCGCATGGTAGTGACTGAGCGAGTAGTAGAAAGTCAGGTTTACAGTGATGGTCTATTTAGTTTCTCTGTATATATTGCTGGAAAAGACGAACATTCACTAAAAGGCCAAGTGGTGCGACAAGGCCGCAGAACTTTGCATACCTTTGTTAAAGGTGATGCGGAAATCTCCGTAGTCGGCGATATCCCACCAGCTACAGCGAAACGCATCGCCCAATCGGTGCGTTTTAACGGAGCTAGTAAGTAATGATGACAGCCATGGCCACCGTGGTCTCTGTTCATAAAGAAAAGCTCGGCTTTAATGTCGAGCTTTCTTGCCAGCAGCAGACGAGCTGCTCTAGTTGTAGCTCTCAACAAAGCTGTGGGACAGGCGTCGTATCGAAAGTGCTTGGTAACAAAACGTTACGCTGGACGTTAAAAACGAAAGAAAAAATGAACCCCGGTCAAGTTGTAGAAATCGGTTTACCGGAGAGCAGTTTGCTCAAATCAGCCTCTATTGTTTATTTAGTTCCACTTTTTGCCATGATCGCAGGTGCACTGTTTGGTCAATGGATTATCTCGCCTATGATTAATGGTGGAGAGCTACCCATCATTCTTTGTTCGGCACTATCAACATGGGCTGGGATCGGCCTAGCCAAGAAGCTTTCAAGCCACGCTGAATCCGAAGCGTCCCACAAAGTAGTGCTACTACGCAAATTCGGAAATCCAATTAGCTAGTGCGTCGACGCCAGAAATTGGGTAGAATCTGCCAACTTATTGCAGCGCCAATGTTGATGCTGTCTGTATATCACTGTTTAAAGAGTTTAGTCACACCGTATCATGAAGCACATTCGTAACTTTTCGATTATCGCCCACATCGACCATGGTAAGTCGACCCTATCTGACCGTCTGATCCAAGTCTGTGGTGGTCTTTCTGAGCGTGAAATGGAAGCTCAAGTTCTTGATTCTATGGATCTAGAGCGAGAGCGTGGAATCACGATCAAAGCTCAGAGTGTGACACTGGATTATAAAGCTAAAGATGGTGAAACCTACCAGCTAAACTTTATCGACACCCCAGGGCACGTAGACTTTGCTTATGAAGTATCGCGTTCACTTGCGGCATGTGAAGGTGCACTGTTAGTTGTTGATGCTGGTCAGGGCGTAGAAGCACAAACATTGGCCAACTGTTACACCGCGATCGAAATGGATCTTGAGGTAGTGCCAATTCTTAACAAGATTGACCTTCCTGCAGCCGATCCAGAGCGCGTGTCAGAAGAGATTGAAGAAATCGTTGGTATCGATGCGATGGAAGCAACTCGATGCTCTGCAAAAACCGGTGTGGGAGTGGATGACGTTTTAGAAAACATTGTCACTTCTATTCCTTCTCCAGAGGGTGACCCTGAAGCGCCATTACAAGCGCTGATCATCGACTCTTGGTTCGACAACTATTTAGGTGTTGTCTCTTTGGTACGTATTAAAAACGGCGTTCTGAAGAAAAATGACAAAATTAAGGTGATGAGTACTGACCAAGTATGGGGCGTTGATCGCATCGGTATCTTTACACCAAAACAGATTGATACCACCGAGCTAAAAACTGGCGAAGTAGGCTGGGTAGTTTGTGGTATTAAAGACATCCTTGGTGCGCCAGTCGGTGATACGCTGACGCTAGCAAAAGGCGGCAGCGAAGAGCAATTGCCGGGCTTCCAAAAAGTAAAACCTCAGGTTTACGCTGGTCTATTCCCTGTCTCTTCTGATGATTATGAAAGCTTCCGCGATGCTCTAGGTAAACTGAGTCTGAACGATGCGTCGCTTTTCTACGAACCAGAAAACTCAGCAGCGCTAGGTTTTGGTTTCCGTTGTGGCTTCCTTGGCATGCTACACATGGAAATCATCCAAGAGCGTCTAGAGCGTGAGTACGACCTAGACCTTATCACTACTGCACCAACGGTAGTTTACGAAGTAGAGAAAACCGATGGTGAAGTGCTGTATGTAGATAGCCCTGCGAAACTACCGGCAATTAATGATGTCGAAGAGATCCGTGAGCCAATTGCACGCTGTAATATTCTTGTACCAAGTGATTATTTGGGTAACGTTATTACACTGTGTGTCGAAAAACGCGGTGTTCAGGTAGATATGGTTTACCACGGCAACCAAGTCGCAGTGACATACGACGTTCCAATGGCTGAAGTAGTACTCGACTTCTTCGACCGCCTGAAATCGACTTCTCGCGGCTATGCTTCTCTGGATTACAACTTCCAGCGTTTTGAAGCATCGGATATGGTTCGTGTGGATGTTCTGTTAAACGGCGATAAAGTCGATGCATTGGCGATGATCACTCACAAAGACCAGTCTCAGACTCGCGGCCGTCAACTTGTAGAGAAAATGAAAGAGTTCATTCCTCGTCAGATGTTTGACATTGCTATTCAGGCGGCGATTGGCAACCACATTATCGCTCGCTCTACCGTTAAACAGTTGCGTAAAAACGTAATCGCGAAATGTTACGGTGGTGACGTGAGTCGTAAGAAGAAACTGTTGAAGAAGCAGAAAGAAGGTAAGAAGCGCATGAAGCAGATCGGTAACGTAGAACTGCCTCAAGAAGCCTTCCTAGCGATTCTTCACGTAGGTAAAGATTAATTGCTCATTTGCAGTAGCAAAGAGTTTTAGTAAGTGAAAGGGTCTCGGCTCTTTCACTTTCGTATTTTTAGATAAGGGAACTCAATGGCAGGTATATTTTCACTGGTTCTGGTCATTATCACCTTAGTGACAGGCATCGTATGGGCATTTGAAAAACTGGTTTGGGCTAAGCAACGCAAAGCAAAACTAGCTGAAATTGAAGCAAATACTAATGGTCTCGACGCTGCAGTTATTGCAAAAGCACACAAGCAGCCGTGGTGGATCGAAAACAGTGTCTCTATCTTCCCAGTGATTGGATTTGTCTTGGTACTGCGTTCTTTTATCTATGAACCGTTTCAGATCCCATCGGGCTCCATGATGCCAACCCTTCTGGTTGGCGACTTTATCTTGGTTGAAAAGTTTTCCTATGGGCTTAAAGACCCAGTGTGGCGCACACAGTTGGTAGAAACTGGTAAGCCTGAACGCGGGGATATCGCGGTGTTTAAATACCCTCAGCAACCTTCTATTGACTACATTAAACGCGTTATAGGTTTGCCAGGTGATACAGTTCGCTACAGTGCGCGTAAAGAGCTGTGTATTCAAAAAGCGGGTGCGTCTAAATGTGAACCGGTGAAGCTGTCCAACGTGATAGAAAGCCCGTTTGTTCAAGGCAAAATTCCACTGATTCAACTCGATGAAAAATTGGGTGAAGAAACCCACCAAGTTTTGGTTAACCCACTGCGACGCGATCGCACCAGTGAATATCGCCCACGCAGCAACGTCAATGAATGGGTTGTACCGCAGGGCCACTATTTTGTGATGGGTGATAACCGCGACAACAGTCTAGACAGCCGCTACTGGGGATTTGTACCTGAGAGTAACTTAGTGGGCAAAGCTGTCGGTATTTGGATCAGTTTCGAACGTGAACGAGGTGCAGATAGCGTTCTGCCTTCATGGATCCCAACAGGGGTTCGTTTTAACCGCATTGGCGGAATACATTAACCTTATAGAGAGTGTATGACTTCTCAAATTAGTATATTGGAAAAAAAGCTTGGCTATACCTTTAAGGATGGCCAGCTTATCCATTTGGCACTGACTCACCGCAGTGCCAATAGTAAACACAACGAGCGTCTTGAGTTTCTGGGCGATTCAATTTTAAGTTTTGTCATTGCAGACGATTTGTACCACCGTTTCCCTAAAGTCAATGAAGGGGACATGAGTCGCATGCGCGCTACCTTAGTTAGAGGGAATACGCTTGCGGAGCTGGGTCGAGAGTTTGAGCTGGGAGAGTACTTAAAATTAGGTCCAGGTGAGTTGAAAAGTGGCGGTTTCCGCCGTGATTCCATCCTGGCGGATGCGGTAGAAGCGATCATAGGTGCGATTTATCTAGATAGTGATATCGAGGAAGTGCGTACTATCATCCTTAACTGGTACCAGCAGCGCCTAGAAGCAATTAAGCCTGGCGCGTCACAAAAAGATCCCAAGACTCGCCTGCAAGAATTTTTGCAGGGTAGAAGAAAGCCACTGCCAGTCTATACAGTGACTAATATTAAAGGTGAAGCACATAACCAGCAGTTTACGGTTTCGTGTGAAGTGGCAGGCATCGGAGAGCCTGTTATCGGTAAAGGTACCAGTCGTCGCAAGGCAGAACAGGCGGCTGCGGAACTGGCTCTGGAGCAACTAAGCAATGGCTGAGTCTAACGACAACAACGAATTTGATATTGACACTTACTTTGCCTCACACGGTGAAGCCAGTTCACCTGAGAACCAACATTGTGGTTTTATCGCGATTGTTGGGCGTCCCAATGTTGGTAAGTCCACCCTATTGAATCGCATTTTAGGGCAGAAGATTTCGATTACTTCGCGCAAGCCGCAAACCACTCGTCACCGCATTATGGGTGTTGATACTGACGGTGATTACCAAGCGATTTACGTGGATACCCCTGGGCTTCATATCGAAGAAAAACGCGCTATAAACCGTTTGATGAATCGCGCAGCAAACTCGTCTTTGAGTGATGTAAACCTAGTTTTCTTCTTGGTCGATGGTACGCAGTGGACCAAAGATGACGAGATGGTTCTGACTAAGTTGCAGAAGTCGAACTTCCCAGTAGTACTTTGTGTAAACAAAGTCGATAACGTAAAAGATCGCAATGACGTGATGCTGCATATGTCGGAAATGTCCAAGAAGATGGAATTTGTTGACGTTGTGCCTATTTCGGCCAAGCACGGCAAGAATATCGAAGTGCTACAAAAGCACGTACGTGAACATCTGCCCAAAGCGACGCACCACTTCCCAGAAGAGTACGTTACCGACCGTTCTCAGCGTTTTATGGCGTCGGAAATTGTACGCGAAAAGTTGATGCGTTTTACTGGTGAAGAGCTTCCATACTCGGTGACGGTAGAGATCGAACGCTTCGATTACAACCCAGAAACCGATGGTTTCCATATCAATGCTTTGATTCTTGTCGAACGCAATGGTCAAAAGAAAATGGTTATTGGTAAAGGCGGAGAAAAGATCAAGACTATTGGTCGCGAAGCACGCCTAGATATGGAAGAGCTGTTTGGCCGTAAGGTGTACTTAGAAACTTGGGTTAAAGTGAAATCCGGCTGGGCAGATGACGAACGCGCACTTCGCTCACTCGGTTACATTGACGATTTGTAAATCCGTCGACTCAAGATTTAATATAAGGAGCCATTTGGCTCCTTTTTTGACTGATGAATAGGAACGGTTCAATATGACCGACGGCTTGCAACGCTGTTTTGTGCTTCATCGCAGACCATATAGCGAATCCAGTTTAATCCTCGATGTTTTTAGCGAGGAGTATGGACGCGTGACGCTATTGTCTAAAGGTGCAAGAAGTAAGCGTTCCAATCTGAAAGGCGCTTTGCAACCTTTTACACCACTGTTGTTAAAATGGTCGGGGAAAGGTTCAATGAAGACCTTACGTCAAGCAGAACCCATCAGTTTAGGATTACCTTTAACAGGGATAAATCTCTATTCCGCTATGTATGTCAATGAGTTAGTTGGGCGTGTATTGGCAGCAGAGGTGCCAGTGCCTGCTCTGTTTCACGACTACCTCAATGCGCTGACAGAACTGGCGCAGTGTGAAAACCCAGAGCCAGCCTTACGCCGATTTGAGCTAGCGTTGTTATCTTCTATGGGATACGGAGTGGACTTTTTGCACTGCGCGGGTACTGGTGAACCGATAGAGCGACAATGACGTATAGGTATAGAGAAGAAAAAGGATTTATCGCTTCGGTCAGAAAAGATAACTTAACTTTCTTAGGTGATGAGCTGATCGCCATTAGCGAGCGACGATTTACCACAAAAGCGCAATTGAAAGCGGCAAAACGCTTTACACGAGTAGCCTTAAAGCCTTATCTTGGCGGCAAACCATTAAAAAGCAGGGAACTGTTCCTGTCACAATTAAGCTTTCCCAGAGCACGGAGTATTGGAAAATGAGCTCAATTTATCTTGGTGTGAATATCGACCATATCGCCACTTTACGCAATGCACGTGGTACGAAATACCCTGATCCGGTGCACGCGGCAGAGATTGCAGAGCGCGCAGGTGCAGACGGTATTACCATTCACCTGCGGGAAGATCGACGTCATATTTTAGATCGCGACGTTCGCATTCTACGCGAAACTATCCAAACCCGCATGAACTTGGAAATGGCCGTCACAGATGAAATGGTTGAGATCGCGTTAAACACCAATCCAGAATACGTTTGTCTAGTGCCTGAAAAACGCGAAGAACTGACTACAGAAGGCGGTTTGGACGTGGTTGGTCAACTTGATAAGGTTAAGGCTGCTACCCAAAAGCTAACGGAAGCAGGCATAAAAGTGTCGCTCTTCATTGATGCTGATCGCGAGCAAATTGACGCGGCCAAAGCGTGTGGAGCTCCATTTATTGAGCTTCATACCGGTCATTATGCAGACGCAAAAACCGAAGAAGATCAGCAAGACGAGCTGAAAAAGATCGCTGCTGGTGCAAGTTATGCCACGGATCTAGGTATTACTGTTAATGCTGGGCATGGTCTGACTTATCACAATGTCGCGCCTATTGCGGCTATACCTGAAATATACGAGTTGAACATTGGCCACTCCATCATTGGGCGTGCGGTATTTGATGGCTTAGAACGCGCGGTGGCAGATATGAAAGCACTGATGGTAGCGGCTCGACGTTAATGGCAATTGTAGGCTTAGGGACGGATATTGCAGAGATAGAGCGAGTAGAAAAAGCGCTCAATCGAAGTGGAGTAGGCTTTGCTAAACGCATTCTTACCGACAGTGAAATGCAAAAATTTTCCGCCACTAAACAGCAAAGTCGATACTTAGCAAAGCGCTTTGCGGCTAAAGAAGCCGCTTCAAAAGCACTGGGAACGGGCATTGCGCAGGGAATTACGTTTCACGATTTTGAAGTGAGTAATGACGACCTTGGGCGCCCGGTTCTAAGCCTATCGAACAAAGCCTTAGAAAGAGCAGAAACCCTCAAAGTGACCGGTATCCATCTGACGATTTCTGATGAAAGGCATTATGCGGTAGCCACGGTGATTTATGAAGCTACCCCATAGAAAAATCCCTCGAACTGATCGAGGGATTATTTAAAAACGCTTAGATAACATCTGCCCAAGCACTATATGGAAGCTCTTGTTCTCTTGTCGCTTTCGCCATCGCTTCTTCCATCTCTTTTACATTTTGGGGAAAACAGTAAGCGGGTTTACTTCTTTCAAATCGCCAGCTATCCGCTAATTTACCACCGTCTACGGGATCAAATCCCAGTTGATCAATTAAGTCCATTACGCGCTTTTTCGCCTGCTCATTGTCACTGGCTACGGGTAGCGCTCGGCGCTTTTGTTCTCCCTTGGGCTTAGCATCGCGGTTAATATGACTGGCAATAATATTGTTGAATACTTTTACAATGGTTGATTGAGTGAGATGTGCAGCGAGTAGCTCACTAGTGGTCGATTCAAATCTATCTAGTACGTCAATGGCGCCATCTCTATCGGGGTAGTAGTTGTTCGCATCGAGAATCAGTTTACCCGCAAAGTACTGCTTTGGTAGTTGATCAATGTTAGAGAGTGGTATTGCAACCACTATTGCGTCTGCAAACTGACAAGCTTCTTCAACAGTACCGAGTTTTGCTTGCGGTAAACTACCCATCAAACTAAATAGCGTTTTTGGATCTCGTGAGTTGGCGATCGTTACCTCGTGATTGTTTGCAATCAATAGTTCCGCCACTGCTTTACCGACAAATCCCGCGCCAATAATTCCAAATTTCATTTTTACACCTTATCTAGTTTGGAGAACGTTTCGCTCTCAATTAACAGTGTGATAATGTTATTGGTATGTCTTTTGTTGTTAAATGGCATAAAAATTTAAACACTAACAACTAAAAGTTGTAAATATGGATAAATTAAGTGCAATGACGACCTTCGTTCAAACGGTTGACGGAGGATCGTTTACTTCAGCGAGTAAAAAACTGGGTATCTCACAGCAAATGGTTGCAAAACAAGTAGCAAACTTGGAGCAACACTTAGGGGTAACCTTAATTCAGCGAACCACCCGCAGTCACCAGTTAACAGCATTTGGAGAGGTGTATTATCAGCGCTGTAAGCAGATTTTACAGGATATCAAAGTGGCAGAACTGCTTAGCCACACCTTAAAAAATACACCAGCGGGAAAACTCAAAGTGAGTGCGCCGAGAGCCTTTGGTGCTTTTAGTTTGACTGACTTTCTCACCGATTTTCTCGAACGTTACCCGGAGATTGAAGTGGATGTGCACCTATCAGATGAATATGTGGATGTTCAAGGTGGCGACTTTGATGCGGTTTTTCGAGTTGGCAAGTTAGAAGATTCATCGTTAGTAGCGAGAAAATTGATGGATTACAAAATCATCTGTTGTGCATCTCCTGACTATTTAAGGCGCTCTGGTACGCCGAAATCTCCTGACGAACTTATTGAACATCAGTGTTTGGGCTATCTTTCTGAAGGATCGGTTAATCTAAATGTGTGGAAGTTCTATCGCGAGCAAGAGACGTTTAAAGTTATGGTGAACTCTCGATTAAAAGTGAATGAAAGTCGAGCGATGTTGGCGGCGGTGTTAAACGGATTTGGTATCGCTATGGTGCCTGAACTTATGGTGGCCAGAGAGCTTGCTGCCGGAAACTTGATTCAGGTTTTACCAGAGTATGAAGCGTTGTCGAGAGAGTTTAACTTGGTTTATCGCCAGGACCCTTTTCAAACGGCAACCATGTCTGCTTTTATTGAAGCCGTTATTGCTCGCTATCGATAGACCCCCACCTTTGAAGCGCTCGGCATCAAAGGCGGGTGATAGGGACTACGAAATTTGATTTCCATCTAGATAAGGTTCAGCACTGGCTGCTACTTTTTCCATTTCATCTTGAAGCTCAAACAGCTCTGGCTCTATATCAGTGATAGCAGAGCCACTGCGCAATGCTTTTTCGACTTCTGCACACACCTTTTTCAACCTAGGCACGCCAGAGTATGAACAACTTCCGTGTAGCTTGTGGATGTGGTGGACAAGGGTGTCGATATCAAAATTATTTAGATCCAGAGCCTGCTCGACAATCGAACTGACTTCTGGAATAGAATCGACCAGCATCTGCAACATATCCTTAGCAAGATCTTCTTTGTTGGCCGACTGCTTCAAAGCAGCTTGCCAATCAATAATGATATTGCTGTGCTCTTCTGGAATGACTTGAGTCTGGAGTATGGGTTCAGGTGTCTTGTGCAGATCAAGTTTCTCAACGTCACCGGTGATGGCTTGGGGGCTCCAATGCAATAAAACTTGCTGTAAGACGTGCTCTTCTATCGGCTTAGTCAGATAATCATCCATCCCCGCGCTTAACAGGCGATCACGTTCACCACTCATCGCATGGGCGGTAACGGCGATAATCGGCGTTTCGCTATTAAGAGTCTCCGCTTTGATTTTTCTACATGCCGTGACGCCATCCATATGCGGCATCTGAATATCCATAAGAATGATATCAAAGTGCGTTTTACTCGCCTGTTCCACCGCTTCTAAACCGTTGGTGCAAGTGACCACTCGTTCAACGCGCTCTTGAAGAAGAGCGCTGATAAGCTTCAAGTTAGCTGGATTGTCATCGACGGCCATAACCGTTAATGGCAGTTTTTCGTGTTCAGCGACTTCTTCTATTACCTCTGGTAACGATAGGTGCTCTTGGTTAGAGGCAAGAGTTTGCAACAACTTTCTGCGCGAAAGTGGCTTGGTGATGCAGTCCACCCCAAACGTCTGAATCAAGTGATCTGACATTGCCAAAGCGGTGCTAGGCATACCCACTACGACTTGAGGTGCGCAAGATTGTGCTTTAACTACCCACTCCTCAACCAGTTGGTACTCCTCAGAACGGTTAGGGGAGAGATTGAGCAGCACATAGTCGTGCGCTTCTGGCTCTTCGGGAATTGAAGAGCGATAAGTGACAATTAAGCCAGCTTGTACCAGCATTTGTTGAGTTACCGATGCGGCTTGCATATTAGGTTCAACCAACATCAGCGTGCGCTGAGCCAAAGAAGCAGCTTCGATAAGTTCACTTACTGGCATATCAGTCGCGTGAAGCTTAATGGTAAACCAGAAGGTGGAACCTTGGTGGAGGCGGCTGGTTAAGCTAATCTCTCCTCCCATCTGGCTAACCAGTTTCTGGGTAATAACCAAACCTAACCCCGTTCCGCCATATCGACGCGATATGCTGGCATCGGCTTGACTAAAGGCTTGGAAAAGCTGTGCTTGCTGACGCTCTGAAATCCCGATGCCAGTATCGCGAACCATAAACTGAAGCTCGACGGAATCTTCTTTTTGAGAGCGAAGCTCTACGCTGATATCGATATTACCTCGCTCAGTAAACTTAATTGAGTTTCCAACTAAGTTAGTAAGTACTTGCTGAATTCGAAGTGGGTCGCCAACTAAACCGGTAGGGATCTTAGGGTCGACTTTTAGCGTGATTTCTAGACCTTTCTCATGGGCACTAGTGGCTTGAAGAGAGACCACCTCTTCTAAGGTTTCTTGGAACTCAAATGGGATATTTTCCAGGGCAAGTTTGCCCGCCTCAAGCTTAGAAAAATCGAGGATGTCATTAATAATATTGAGTAAGTTATTGGCGGATTTTTCTATGGTTTGCAGATAGTCCGTCTGGCTATTAGTTAACTTGGTTTTTAGCATCTGGCGAGTAAAACCAATGACGCCGTTTAATGGCGTTCTCAGCTCGTGGGACATGTTCGCCAAGAACTCAGATTTTACCCGAGCCGCTTCCTGAGCACGTTTTTTGGCGATATCTAGCTCGACGTTTTGGATTTCAAGCTGTTCTAATGTTTCACGAAGATCCGAAGTGGCTTGGTCAATACTGTGCTGCATCTCAACGTGGTATTCCGACAGGGAAACCGCCATTGCATTGATACCGTTTTTCAGCGAATCGAGCTCGCCATGCATTTTTCCTTCGATACGAACATCTAGGTGACCGCGGCGAATTCTATCCACCATATTCTTCATATGAGAGATAGGGCGCGTAACGTCGTGCATTAATCGAAACGCAAAGACAGCGGAGAGTCCCAGCCCCGTTAACAGTACTAAGCACGCCGAAAAGATTTCTTGATATTGCTGGAGTCGCAAGGAGGAGAGATCCAGTTCAATCGCCACATACCCCATGGCAGGGTTGGTTGCAGGTCCTTGAGGCGACGCAACTAAACCGCTTTCGGCAATAACAGGAGCTCTAAGGATGAGTGTATTGTCTACTAAGTGTGATGAAATACTTAGTGGTATAGGTTCATTGCGCGGAAAAGTCAGCGCTTCAAAGTTGGGGTGAAAGTTCGAGGTAACAAACAGTTCGTGCTTGTAATCGAAAACCGCAATACTGCGCACGAATTTCGAATTCTTGCGGTGGGCATAACTAATGATGCGTCTTACCGATTCGCGGCTATTGTTTTTAAGCCCCTCTTCACTGGCGATAGCGAGTGGCTCAATGATGCTCATTCCCGAATTGATAACTTGTCGTTCAAGATCGTGGTAGCGATTAAAAGAGAAAAAGGCACTTAATAGCAAACCAATAATCAATGTTGGTGCTAAGGTGAGAGTAATTACACGGGCTCTTAAGCCATATCTTGTCATTCTGATCTAAACATCACGGTGTGGATATGGGAAAATGACCATTAATATAAGTATAAATACAATAGCCGTCGAAACGATAAGCATAATCAAGACGCACGGCTCATACAATGATTCAAGCGACAAAAGGTGAAGCTTGGACAGCAATTGAGAGCAAGACAATGGCACGCTTTTATCAAGCGAAGAAAAAAACAGATCTGAATACCAAACATCAGGCCTTTAAAATTGAAAAAATTGACCATCACGGCGCTGGGATAGCATTCTCTGGTAAAAAGCCTGTATTTATAGACGGTGCTCTTATAGGAGAAGATGTTTTAGCGCAGCTGACTGAGAGCAAAAGCAAATATGCACGAGCTCGCTTGATCAAGGTGTTAAAGCCTTCTAAGCAGCGACAAACCCCATTTTGTCAGCACTTTGGCGAATGTGGAGGATGCAATATGCAGCACCTCAATCACCAGAGTCAGATAGAGTATAAAGAGCAATCTCTATCAGAGTTGATGAAGAAATTCTCTGGGGATGTAATCGCTCTTAACTCTTCCATTTCAGAGCAAGAAAAGGGTTATCGCCGCCGAGCGCGATTTAGTTTACTGCAAGATAAAAAAACGCAGACATTGCAATTCGGTTTTAGAAAAAGACAGAGCAAGCAAATTGTCCAAATCACCGACTGTCCAGTATTGGAACCCGAACTCAATCAGTTACTTCCAGATCTATACCAATTGCTGAAAACCGTTAAGCCTTTGTCTAGTCTTGGCCATGTAGAGTTGGTGAAAGGAGATAACGGTCTAGTATTGCTTCTGCGACATACCCCGTCGCTGTCAGGTGTCGACAAAGAGCGTATTGAAGCATTCGCTAAGCAAAAAAATCTCACTCTGTTTTTAAACCATGGTGAAGGTGCCGTTAAGGCATTCGGAGAGACACCTTATTACCAAGAAATTGGTGTGCAAGTTCCATTTACGCCAGAAAACTTTATTCAAGTTAACCAGAAAGTGAACCAAAAAATGGTTGAGCAAGCCATAGAGTGGTTAGAGCTAGTGCCACAAGATCGAGTACTCGATCTGTTTTGTGGTTTGGGCAACTTCACATTACCGCTTGCCAAAGCGACCCAACATGTGGTCGGTGTAGAAGGTATTGACGAGATGGTTGTCAGCGCGAGAGCAAACGCTAAACTAAACCAGCTCGAAAACGTCGAGTTTTATCACGCCAATCTAGAGCAGGCATTGATTGAGCAACCTTGGATAAAAGAGACGTTTAATAAAGTACTTCTAGATCCCGCAAGAGCGGGAGCAAGTGGTATAATCGAGCAGATGAGCACTTTGGGGGCAAAACAAGTGCTTTACGTTTCTTGTAATCCAGCAACATTAGCAAGAGACAGTCAAAGTTTGCTAAAGCAAGGATACAGTTTGAGCAAACTCGGTATGCTGGATATGTTCCCCCACACTAGCCATTTAGAATCGATGGCTCTATTTACTAAGGCTTAAGAATTTATAGTAAAGCGGTTTTGTTCGCGCAGACGAAGTTTGCTAGAGCAAAACCGAAGATGAAAGAATAACGGGGCAAAATCATGGTTGCGGTACGAAGCGCACACTTGAATCAAGACGAGCAGTTTGAGCTAGAAAAATGGATTGGCGAATTAAAACAAGAACCCAAAACTGCCAATGCATTAAGCAAAGTATACCGCCAATGTGAAACCTTACTAGCCGATCATCAAGACGCGGGTGTTTTGTTGTGGCGCGGCCGAGAAATGATAGAGATCTTAGTGACTCTGTCGATGGATAAAGCAACACTCGTTGCAGCTCAGCTTTTCCCTATTGTGACAAGTGGCCTGTTTGATAGAGAAGCATTAGAAGAAGCTTACGGCAAAGAAATCATCAAACTGATTGATGGTGTCGAAGAGATGGCGGCGATTGGACAGCTCAATGTCACTATGGCTGGTGGTGCGGCTTCTGCTCAAGTGGATAATGTTCGCCGTATGTTGTTGGCGATGGTCGATGATTTCCGTTGTGTTGTTATCAAGCTGGCGGAGCGCATTTGTAACCTTATCGAAGTAAAAAAAGCCTCAGACGAAGTGCGAGCAGCAGCGGCAAAAGAGTGTGCCAATATTTATGCTCCTCTCGCTAACCGTTTAGGTATAGGTCAGCTTAAGTGGGAAATCGAAGATTACGCTTTTCGTTACCAACAACCAGAGACCTACAAACAGATTGCCAAGCAGTTGTCTGAGCGACGCATTGTTCGCGAACAGTACATTACCGATTTTGTCGACGATTTGACTAATGAGATGCAAGTCTGCGGCATTAATGCCGAAGTCAGTGGTCGCCCCAAACATATTTACAGCATTTGGCGCAAGATGCAGAAGAAAAGCTTGGCGTTTGATGAGCTTTTTGATGTGCGTGCAGTGCGAATTATCGCCGATCAACTGCAAGACTGTTATGCGGCGCTTGGTGTGGTGCATACCAAGTATAAGCACCTTCCCAATGAGTTTGATGACTATGTCGCCAACCCTAAGCCGAATGGCTACCAATCCATACATACGGTGATCCTTGGTCCGGAAGGTAAAACGATTGAAATCCAGATCCGTACTAAACAGATGCATGAGGATTCGGAGCTTGGGGTCGCAGCCCACTGGAAATATAAAGAAGGGGGCAGCGGTCGAAGTGGTTACGACGAGAAGATCACTTGGCTGCGCAAACTGCTCGATTGGCAGGAAGAGATGTCAGATTCTGGTGAAATGCTGGATGAGCTGCGCAGTCAGGTATTTGATGACCGGGTTTACGCCTTCACCCCACGCGGCGATGTGGTCGATTTGCCAATGGGGGCAACGCCGTTGGATTTTGCCTACCACATTCACTCAGAAGTGGGCCATCGTTGTATTGGTGCTAAGGTCGCTGGGCGTATTGTTCCATTTACACATAAGCTGCATATGGGCGATCAGGTAGAAATCATCACCTCTAAGGAACCTAATCCATCTAGAGATTGGCTAAACCCAAGTTTGGGCTTTGTTCACTCAGGGCGAGCTAGGGCAAAAATTAATGCTTGGTTCCGCAAGCAGAGCCGAGAAAAGAACCTCGAAGCGGGCAGAGAAATTTTAGAAGCTGAAATTGCAAAAATCGGTGCAACACTGAAAGACGCCGAGTCTTATGCGCTCAAACGCTTTAATGTCAACAGTGCTGACGAGTTGTTTGTCGGGGTAGGCAGTGGTGATTTAAGGATCAACCAGATCATTAATCACATCAATGCATTGGTGAACAAACCCACCGCGGAAGAGGAAGACCAGCAAGCCCTAGAAAAGCTGCAAGAAGCAGAGAATAAAGCCCCAGCGCAAAGCCGACCGAAGAAAGATGCGGTTGTTGTGGAAGGCGTCGACAACCTGATGACACACCTCGCCCGTTGCTGCCAACCGATTCCGGGTGACGAAATTTGTGGTTACATTACGCAAGGGCGTGGTATCTCAGTTCACCGAAGTGATTGTGAGCAGTTAGAAGAGCTGCGCCACCACGCGCCGGAGAGAATCATAGATACGGTGTGGGGTAGTGGTTTTGTTGGTTCGTACATTCTTACTGTACGCGTAGAGGCAATGGAGCGTGGCGGACTTTTAAAAGATATCACCACCTTGTTCGCCAATGAAAAACTCAAAGTCACCAGTATGAAGAGCCGTGTCGATTATCGCAGTCAGCTTTCTATCCTAGACTTTGATTTAGAAGTGACGAATGTCGAAGTGTTAAGCCGGATCATGAAGCGCGTCGAGCAGATTAAAGACGTAATGTCGGTAAAACGACTGGGTTAACTCATCAACAATTATCTAGAGTAAAGCGAGGTCCAGTGGCCTCGCTTTGTTTATTGAGATTTAAGGAAACAATGATGTCAGAAGAGAAAAGCCAAACTCACCCAATTGAAGAGTTGCAACAGATCATGTCTCGTCTCAGAGATCCCTTAACAGGTTGCCCTTGGGACAAAAAGCAAGATTTCGATACCATTGTGCCTTATACCATTGAAGAAACCTATGAAGTGGTCGATGCAATTCAAAACCGCGATTGGAGTAACTTAAAAGAAGAACTGGGAGACCTGCTTTTCCAAGTTATTTTCTACAGTCAAATTGCCAAAGAGCAGGACCTCTTTGATTTTGAAGAGGTAGTCGAGGCGGTAAATGAGAAACTCGTTCGCCGTCATCCACACGTATTTGAAAGTGATGACAGCATCACTGAACAAGAGCTTCATGCCAATTGGGAACGAGAAAAAGCCAAAGAGAAAGCGGCGGCAGGAAAAGTTGAACAAAGTATTCTAGACTCAATACCAAATTCTTTACCTGCGCTTTCGCGTGCTACAAAGATCCAGAAAAAAGTGGCTAAGCACGGCTTCGATTGGGACTCCTTAGGGCCAGTGGTCGAGAAAGTACAAGAAGAAGTGGAAGAAGTCATGCAAGAGGCACTTCAAGTCGAAGTGGATGAAGACAAAGTTGAGTCAGAGCTGGGGGATTTACTGTTTGCCACTGTCAATTTAGCCAGACATTTAGGCAAAGACCCCGAAGTGGCTTTAAGTAAGGCTAACCTCAAGTTTTCCCGCCGATTTAAAGGGGTGGAGAAAAAAGCGAGTGATCAGGGTAAGGCCCTGAAAGATTACACTTTGCCTCAGTTGGATCAGTTCTGGGAGCAGGTAAAAAAAGAACAAGGTTAGCGCCCTGTTGATTGAGTCACTTTTGACTCTAGTGAAAATGTGATCTCTGCAACTGGTCGGTTGCAGTTTGATTTGAAGCAAAAAATAAAAAATCGCAGTGTGATAGATTTCACGTTGTGACGGTAAGGGTCTTCTGGTATATTTACGTCCCGTCCAGAAGAACTCCTTTTCCCTCATTCAACCAATTTCAGGTTAAACATGACGACAAATTACATTTTTGTTACTGGCGGGGTTGTATCCTCTCTAGGTAAAGGTATTGCAGCAGCATCACTTGCAGCGATTCTAGAAGCTCGTGGTCTTAAAGTGACCATCATGAAGCTTGACCCATACATCAACGTTGACCCGGGTACAATGAGCCCGACTCAGCACGGTGAAGTATTCGTGACTGAAGATGGTGCAGAAACTGACTTAGACTTAGGTCACTATGAGCGTTTCATTCGCACCAAGATGACTAAGCGTAATAACTTTACAGCTGGTCGCGTATACGCAGATGTACTGCGCAAAGAGCGTCGTGGTGATTACCTAGGAGCAACGATTCAGGTTATTCCGCACATCACTAACTCGATCAAAGATCGTGTCATTGCCGGTGGTGAAGGCCATGATGTTGCTATTGTTGAAGTCGGTGGTACGGTTGGTGATATCGAATCTTTACCATTTATGGAAGCGATTCGTCAGCTAGCAGCAGAGCTTGGCCGTGAGCGTGCAATGTTTATGCACCTTACTCTAGTTCCTTATCTTGCAGCCGCAGGTGAAGTGAAAACTAAACCGACTCAGCACTCGGTGAAAGAGTTGCTATCGATCGGTATTCAGCCAGATATTCTTGTTTGTCGTAGTGATCGCACGATACCGGCAAATGAACGCAAGAAGATTTCTCTTTTCTGTAACGTACCTGAGAAAGCGGTTATTTCAATGAAGGACGTAGATTCTATCTACAAGATCCCTCAGTTGATCAAATCGCAAGGTTTGGATGATCTCGTTTGTGATCGTTTTAGCATTACTGCACCTGAAGCTAACTTGTCTGAGTGGGAGCAGGTTATCTATGAAGAAGCGAACCCAACCGGTGAAGTGGTTATCGGAATGGTTGGTAAATACATCGAGCTTCCAGATGCATATAAGTCAGTAAATGAAGCGCTTAAACATGCAGGCTTGAAAAACCGCTTGAGCGTCACCATTAAATATGTAGACTCACAAGACGTTGAATCAAAAGGTGCTGAAGCACTTCAAGGACTTGACGCAATTTTGGTACCTGGTGGCTTTGGCGACCGCGGTATCGAAGGTAAAATTCTCGCGGCACAACACGCGCGTGAAAACAAAATTCCATATCTAGGTATTTGCTTAGGTATGCAGGTTGCACTGATTGAATATGCGCGTAATGTAGCGGGCATGGAAGGTGCACATTCAACAGAATTTAACAAAGACACCAAGTTCCCAGTGGTAGGATTAATTACCGAGTGGGTTGACGAAGAAGGTAAGGTTGAAGAACGTACCGAAATGTCAGATCTTGGTGGTACTATGCGTCTAGGGTCACAATTGTGTCACCTAGAAAAGGGCACTAAAGCTCGTGAGCTATACGGTAGCGCGACGATTCATGAACGTCACCGCCACCGCTACGAAGTGAACAACATTCTTCGTCCAAAAGTTGAAAAAGCAGGCTTAAAAGTATCTGGTCTGTCAGCGGACAAGAAGTTGGTTGAGATGATTGAGAACCCAGACCACCCTTGGTTTGTTGCAGCTCAGTTCCACCCAGAGTTCACTTCAACGCCACGCGACGGCCACCCACTGTTTTCGGGTTTTGTGAAAGCAGCAGGTGAGAACGCCCGCGGCGAACTGAAGTAAAAGGATACGGGCAGTTGCCAATCTAGTGCGGCTGCCCTTTAAATTTGACATTTATATTTGAACGAGAGGAAACATTAATGTCTAAGATCGTTAAAGTTCTAGGTCGTGAAATCATCGACTCACGTGGTAACCCAACTGTAGAAGCTGAAGTACACCTAGAAGGCGGTTTCGTAGGTATGGCAGCTGCACCATCAGGCGCATCTACTGGTTCTCGCGAAGCTCTTGAGCTACGTGATGGTGACAAAGCACGTTTCCTAGGTAAAGGTGTTCTTAAAGCTGTTGAAGCAGTAAACGGCGAAATCGCTGAAGCTCTAGTAGGTAAAGACGCTAAAGCTCAAGCTGACATCGACGCAGTAATGATTGACCTAGACGGTACTGACAACAAATCTAAGTTCGGTGCTAACGCAATCCTAGCAGTTTCTCTAGCAAACGCTAAAGCAGCAGCTGCTGCTAAAGGCATGCCTCTATACGAGCACATTGCTGAGCTAAACGGCACTCCAGGTCAATTCTCTATGCCTCTACCAATGATGAACATCATCAACGGTGGTGAGCACGCAGACAACAACGTTGACATCCAAGAGTTCATGATCCAACCAGTTGGTGCTAAGACTCTTAAAGAAGGTCTACGTGTAGGTGCTGAAGTATTCCATAACCTTGCTAAAGTACTAAAAGGCAAAGGTATGAGCACTGCAGTTGGTGACGAAGGTGGTTTCGCTCCTAACCTAGAATCTAACGCTGCTGCACTAGCTGCAATCAAAGAAGCAGTTGAGCTAGCAGGTTACGAGCTAGGTAAAGACGTTACTCTAGCGATGGACTGTGCTGCATCTGAGTTCTTCGACAAAGAAGCTGGCAACTACAACATGAAAGGCGAAGGTAAAGTATTCTCTTCTGAAGAGTTTAACCACTACCTAGCAGGTCTAGTTGAGCAGTACCCAATCGTTTCTATCGAAGACGGTCTAGACGAGTCTGACTGGGATGGCTTCAAGCACCAGACTGAACTTCTAGGCGGTAAGATCCAGCTAGTTGGTGACGATCTATTCGTTACTAACACTAAGATCCTAGCTGAAGGTATCGAGAAAGGCGTTGCTAACTCTATCCTTATCAAGTTCAACCAGATCGGTTCTCTAACTGAAACTCTAGCTGCAATCAAGATGGCTAAAGACGCTGGTTACACTGCTGTTATCTCTCACCGTAGTGGTGAAACTGAAGATGCAACTATCGCTGACCTAGCGGTAGGTACAGCTGCAGGCCAAATCAAGACTGGTTCTATGAGCCGTTCTGACCGTGTTGCTAAGTACAACCAGCTAATCCGTATCGAGGAAGCGCTAGGTGAACGTGCACCTTACAAT
>NZ_LJJE01000101.1 GCF_001854765.1 Vibrio sonorensis
AGAGGGTGCAAACTACTGGCTGTCAGTGTTAACCGATCTGCATAATCGTGGAGTCGAAGACATCCTGATGGCCTGCGTGGATGGTCTTACAGGCTTCCCAGAAGCCATCGCTACGATTTACCCAAATACAGAAGTGCAACAATGCGTAATTCATCAGATCCGCAACTCATTGAAGTACGTGGCCTCCAAGCACCCGAAGGAGTTTATGGCTGACCTGAAGCCTGTCTACCGTACTGTCAGCAAAGAGGCTGCTGAGATGA
>NZ_LJJE01000102.1 GCF_001854765.1 Vibrio sonorensis
AAACTGTGGGAAAACGCACTACACCCGTTTTAACATACGAACTCACTGCCGAAATATCGCACGGGGAAAACAACCGCGACCAGGAGGCGAACGCTGTCAAAAGCAAAGTCTGCCTGCATGCGTACGTGTTCGACCAAGACTCGGGACAGGCGATCTACCCGACGACCGAGACCCAGCAGGTGGCACGACATTTCTGCAACATCGCGGCGACGGTACTGCGAGAAAAACCATGGCACTTTAGAGATTACGCGGATAAAGTGCACCTTACTTACAAAAGTGATCGAAAATACAACCTCGGCATTTATTTTGTCGTCGCGGCGACCATCGACGACCATCCTATACACCCCGAAGGAACCCTTGAAACCCTTACATGGGATCCCCAAAACGAATGCGTCACCATCGACAAACTAGATGGGAATGGTCGAGAACAAATAGAAGACAGCCAACCTATATATTGCAAACCGTCAGAACTACCGATTTCCACGAATCAGCAGATACCGACGCACGAAGCGACAGGGAATGAAACTCGCGATCACATCCACCCGCAAACGACCCCGAAACGTGATTATGACGGCGCATTGCGTGTAAGGTCGCGAACGTACGTCAGCGCCAATGACAACCAAAGGGGAGCCAATGAACGCCATCGCCTTGACCAAACGGCTACTCCATCGCGGAACGAACGCGAACCGTATGCTCTAGAACCGCTAACACGCACACCCGCGCCACGATTCACAAGCCAACGACAACTGCGTGATAAACAGTACACGCCTTACCGTTTAAGTGACAAACGAACGTTACAGCGAACGCCAATAGGCACGAGTCTACAACGTCCGGTGCCAGTCGAAACGGCTCACCCTAGCCAGCGCCAATCGCGCTACGCGCCTTATGGTGCCCTCCACGACACGGAAATAACGTACAACGCGCCATCCGAACGACCGGACATTGACGGGACGGTCCGAACCCTTCGATTTCTGGTCAAACGACTGAACGAACTGGGTCGTGAACTTGAGAAAGCAATGACGATCACTCCTGAAGGCCGAGCACAGCTTAAGGACTCTATCGTCCGACTGCTAAAGGATGGGCAACGACTGGAAGGGGCACTAATCTTGTGTCAAAATGCACTCAAGATACTGTTCACTGGAAGAGAAACCGACGCAAACAACCCTTTCGCGCCCGGACCGAGCAACGAAAGGCGAAAAGAACGTAACAAAAGCGCCAACTACGACGATTTACCACGAAAGATGGAGAGACCCAGATACACCCCGCCACGCAGGGATTCTGCACGCGAACTCGAAAACACGTTGCTCAACGCCGGAAATGTCAATAAGCGCGTTCCGCAAACCAAACCCTTTAGGCTGAACCCGCGCCTGTCGACGTCGGTGGGTGCTACGATATTAGCCAATGGAGCGAGGACGAGGAAAAAGTGAGGGAGAGCACGCCACGCTCGCACCGTAAACCTCTTCGCCATGACTTCGACGAGCGTTCACGAGACGAAGGCGAAATGTTCGCGCGCGCTGATAGTATCGAGGACCAACGACATAAACCACACCGACGCCACGCATCGCCGCGCCAAGTCAAACTGCAAACGCGTCGTAATAGATATGCTCGAAAAAAGTCACAAAGTCGCCTAGAAGAGCAGCGAATGAGACTGACACGAGAGGGTGCGGCCAAACGGCGCGGTACTGAACCACGGTCCGGCCGCTCCACTCAACGAGCCGACTACCGAGGTGACGAATCGAACGCCTCGATTGATGGGGGCCGCTCGACACACAGCTATGCCTATCGTCAACGAACTGTGCGCCGCAATTCTAACCCACGTCATTCACACTACGAGTGAACGAGATGCGTGCTAGCAAACGCTAATCGAACGAGCGCGTTACGTCGGGACCCAATCCGATAAACGTGTCCTATGCCTGATCTCGATTTTCCGACGGATCAGGCGTAGCCTACTTCTATGACCCTTACCACCTTCGATCTTGTTGACCACGTTACGATTGCATACGGGACAACCCGACCTGAGGCGCAACGCATGCTCTTAGATTCGGTCGTGTCTGCGGGGTCGATGGCATCGCCCAGCCCATGACGACTGACTTAGACTCCGTTGAGGTGCAACCGATGGCCTGTAAGCCGCGACACCGTCTAAGGTGCAACCGAACACCGAAACAATGCTTGAGATAGTTACCCCGCCTACCTTCGGTCAGCACGAGGTTTATGGTCCAAAATGGCTTACTTAAGTAGCTAAAATCAACCGGGCCAACGTACATCCCTATCTTCACTTTTCGCCACCTTTATACGCTAGGCCAAATGACCTACACCTTACTTGACAACCCACCCACGAAAATCACTAGGCTGAAAAAAACCTTCAAGGACACGAGATGAGCGACCTGAACTACTTCGTCATATTGGTGACCTTAAATCAGTGAAAACGATCGTCGCGGGAACATGCGGGTGCGATGGCGCCCTTCAACCTTCCTGAGACCGACCATCTCGTTGAATATATTCGAAAAACTAGGCTAAGTTAAGTGCGCCAGGTCGAAACGACCTACACGGATTTGATACCTGATTCAAACGGCGTGACCGATATCGTGACCTATCAGTCAAGGGCTTTTGCTTAAGTTCGCATTACGAATGACAAGAGATGATAATGAGACAAAAAAAGAAAGGCAGCGGCAAGGGATTGAATTGGCTAAAGAGCGCGGTAAATGCAAAGATCGTCAAGCAAATACCGATATTCACCAACAAATTATAGCGCTTAGAAATTCAAATTTGACCATCGGTGACGACACGTCAATCAGTTGAACGAATATGGTCTTTGAACCATCAAGGGAAGTGAATACGATGATCCGGTAGACTTTTTTGGAGCATCAACACGGTAGTTATGGAAGCGATTGTCACCCGCCAACTCCACAAGATCTATCACGGTGTTTCCACCTTGATGATTTGGACTTAGAGCTCATTTTTGACAAAAACGTGGAGCTCACCATGGTTTGGGCTTTGCATTACAACTATCAACATTGGGTTATTAAGGGTTGTTTAACAAACGGCCATTTGACATGCAAGACGGGGTGCTTGAAACATTAGCGCGGCGATTGAATCTCAATGACAAAGTGGACAATCATCGCTTCATAATTGGCAGTCATCTATGGCAACGAGTTCAGCAAACCCGGGATGTTACTGATACACCGACCTATCATGAGGTTGACTCGTGTTCTGCTTCGTGCTGGTCATCGCCTCTGCTGGAGTCACTTGCACATCACGATTTTTGTTTGAAAAAGCGCCATATTGGGTCATCGCGTCAAAAGTGATACCTGCTGGACGTAGCACTGTAGAGCGATTCATCTCCAAACTTAGAGCGGAGGAGATGATCGCATGTGACGGGACCTTATTTCTGAACGTCTAAGCAACACGGTAACCGTTAGGATTATTGCTCCCCCGTCCAAGCCAAAATATTGAGTATTTGAGAAAAGCTGAGAACGTCGCCTGTTAATGCCAACGGTAAAACGATACATGAGGATATACAAAATCTTATTGAAGTCAGAAAATATCATTTTCCTTGGCAAATTCGAGATAAACATTCCTATCGTTCGAATTAAACAGCTTTCACACTACGCCTCTACAGCCAAAGTGGCAGCACTGGGACGTATGAATCACCTGAAGAAACCAGCCGTTGTATGAGATCTGATGGCCAGCAAGACGCGCCTTTGTTGCGGTAATCGACTGAACTGAATCGTAATCTTACGATCAGATCAGGGACATTCATTTGCCGACTTTGAATTCAATCCAAGCCTCGCTAAAAAACCACTTACGGGCGCAAGTACAACCGCTCTCGAGTCGATCGAGGTTCACTCACGTTTGGATTGACGAATGTTCCATTGGTTTGTCCTCACTATACCTGTATAAGCCGACGAACCAAGGGTGTAGTCGTTAATTTCAAAGCCTCAATACGAGGCGCTATCCAACGCCTAGCCATGATGCAACTTGGGCTCAAAGTCTTCAGTAAGAGTGAGTGGAAAGTGAAAAAGCATGGAGCAGATGGCAAGCGTCGAGTCGGGCGTAAACTCCCTCTTTCGGTTGATACCGATACCACATGAAATTGTCGCCGCTGACTGACGCTCTCGCGTGTGAATGATGCTGAAGTACTCCCCGATCAACTTAAACAAACGCGCCGAACCATCAAGGAAATCTCGAGAGATGGTGCATACGATACGAGAGAGTGTCACAGAGCGATTAGGGTTAAGAGCGCGACACCTTTAATCCCTCCGCGCGAAGGTGCCGCTTTCTGGGAAAAAAGGCGTCCTCGCAATCAGATAGTGGGAACCCTTAAAACGCTACGGCTCGAAACAATAGTGGAAAAGGATTTAACGGTTACCCTAAGCGGCTATTGCCGTCGACCGCGATGTATCGCGTAAAACAACTATTAGGTGCTTCACTCACGCACCGAAATGACAACGCACGA
>NZ_LJJE01000103.1 GCF_001854765.1 Vibrio sonorensis
GGAGTCTGGATGGTAGTATTTACCAAACTCTTCGACGATATAGGCATGAATATCAGCGCCAGTTAACCTGCCCCCGGATGAATCCTCTGCTCGATTCTTTATGTATAGGCTTAATTGCTCACGTTGTTGAGGGTTAAGAAAGGCAGGCCGACCTGTTCTTGGTTTTTCTTGCAGCCCTTCAAGTCCTTCCTCAAGGAACGTTTGTACCCATCTGGTCACACTGGTTCTACTGACTTTAAGGAACTTGGCGATTTGGGTGCGAGAGTGACCATCTTCATCTGGATAGATTTTTGTTGGCTAGCGAGCTTTTTAAAGTCAATGTTATCGAGGCTGTCCATAGCATCCGTTTTCACAAGAAAGTAACAGCCTCAATTAGATCATATTTTTACTTAGATTGGTATAACTACTAGCTTACATTCATCTCTTTAACTGCTTCGATCACTGAGTAACCTTGGTCAACGACTAGCTGGGCCGTTTCAAGTTTAAATTCTGGACTGAAAGTTCTTCACGTGCGCTTTGTCATAAATCCACCTGTTGTGAACGTGGTACATTCTAACTTGTTAAATCAGGTGGCAAAATTCACTATGCCACTACATTTAAGTTAGGCTTTTTATAAGAAGTCTGTCAAACGAGTCATTTCTATCTTTACTGTCAGCTTCCAAAGCTTTTTTTATCATAGCGCTCGTCGGGGCGTAAGAAGGAGAAAGAACACATGGCAAACTCACTGACTCGATGTTTATTCCGTTATACAACGTAGAATATGCCACATTGGTATGTGCCATTAGATTTTTAGGAAAGAGAGTCTGTTTATCTGATAGTTTCTTTGTCATCTCGTACGCCAACGTATAGGCTCTCATTGCTGTTGGGGATGCAATGGCAAAATGATCCGTCATGCTGAAGCCTATGTTGGGAAACAAGTACCTAGTGTAGCTTTCGCAGTAGAGTATGTTGTCCATGTGACTAGACCTATATACTTCATTCCAATCTAATTTTTTATCGCTTGTAAACTCTAAGTCTGGGCGTATTCTAATTATTAAGTCGAATGTTAAATCCAAGCTGTCGCACGCTTCTTGACATTTGGATATTTTGTAGTACATTTTTTCCGCATTTGTCATTCCAACAAATGGCTTTACGCTGTCATCTTCAATTGTAACTTGTGTTGACTGGTATGCTTTGGACAAATTCTCATATGTCACATTAGTTTCGTTGGCTCCCCAAAGGCTAAAGAAGTTTGAGTAACGAGAATACATTTTTTCGGCGCCAAGTTTGTTCCATACTTCGCGATAAGCTTTTTGAAAGTTTTCTGGTAAAGATCTCTCATCCTTTGGAGGAATTGGGACCGTTACACCAGTACCCTTCCAAACGTGTACAATAGTCGTGACATTGTGTCCTTCTAATCCAAGATTCTTCCAGGACTTTAAGGCTTTTTTCCAGCCTCGTAATTGGCCTGATACACATATTGCGATGTTCAACTTCTTTGATGTCGAAAGAGAACCACTGGAACACCTGTTGTGACTATTTTCTCTTATCATATTTATATCATTTTCATAGGGATGGTGAGTTTTGTTGTGTAAGTTGGAATATTCAATTTCAATCAACTTATTGATACTCGTTCTATCACAAATGCTTGCTAAGATAATTGTATGGTAAAGCTGCTTTGCGTCAAATTTATACCTATTTTTAAGTAATGATCTTATATAATTCTTTACTATGTAGTTTGATGAAATTGTATCTTTTATCGCATCATCCCAAATACTATTGTAAGCACTTGTAACAAGTATAAATGATCAATGCTCTTTGATTTTGAATTTGAAGAAATAGCGTTCGATAAGGTGTTTTCTTTCTTTTGGAGCGAGTAAGCCAAAAGTTAATGCAGCTGTAGAAGCACACATGGAGAAATCTGAAATTCTTTTGGTATAAATTTTTTTATAACGTTTTTTTAAATTATTGAGTATTTCTAGGTATACTTCCCTATTGTATTCATGATGATGAAATAGAATATTGCTTAAAACAGGGACGCTTCCAGGGACGAGGGAATCATCTGGTTGGAAGAATAATTCATCGAGTAAGAAGTTAGATATCGATTCATTTGAATATGAAGTTGATAAGAATTCACCAGATATTTGATAAAATTCAAAGCTAGGGATAGAACCTAATAGTTTTTTCCATTCCCTCAGATATTTAAGTGCCATATCTTCTTCATTTATTTTTAAGCACGACCTAACAAGTAACGCATATATATTGTTGTCTTTGTCTACGAGAGCACTGAGCTCAGTTATAACCGAATGGTAAGAACCTAAAGAGAATTGCTTTTGAACCTTAGAGAGTAACGCATCTGAAACTTCAACCACCTCTACTGGTAAAGCTCTAGGTGGCTCATTTGTTACAAAAAATTTAGACATAGCCTTAAGACTATATAAGCGATTCTTTAACTTTCTAATAATTTCATTTGTCATACTATTCTCTGATCTATTATGTGTACCTGAGTGATTTCAGTGTTTTTAAAGATTGCATATTTAGTTGAAAACATTTCGGAAAAAATACCTAAAATAGCTAATAGCGTATCTTAAGGAAAGCTTGTTAAGCATCTTTCTATTATCGTAAGCAGCATCGTGTACTGCAGATATAGATGGTAAATAAATGACATTTATTCCTTTACGTTTAGCTCTCAAGCAAATATCGACATCTTCGTAATACATAAAATATGATTCATCAAATCCGTGGAGAGTTTCATAATTCGACGTTTGAAACAACAAGAATGAACCAGCAGCCCAATCTACAGCAGTAGGTTGAAATATGGTAGCTTTGTCATAAATATCTTGTCTTTTAATTTTGAATAAACCTTTGAAGGGATTCATAGGTGATGGGAACTTTCTTATGGACTCATCGTATATCTTTTTATTCTTATCTAGGTACAGGTTGATTGTCAGAATAGAAGATGGGTATGTATGCGATATTTGTTGTAGTTGAGCTATTGAGTCCAAGTTAATGGTTACGTCGGGGTTCATGACTAGAAAATGGTCTTTATTAGACATTCCTAGTTTATTTTTTGCATAGTTGAATACTTCGTTGTTATTGGCCCCGAACCCTTTTTTTTCGTTTGTTGTAACTAAATGTATGCCAGATTTTTTACAATAATCAACTAGAATACCTTTTGGATTGGTATTAGACTTTATTATTACTTGGTTTGTTTTTGCTATTTTTTTTAATTCATTGTTTTTTGTAATTATATCGTCATGGTTATGGTTAACTATTGAAATGAATAATGTCATAAATTAAATTTACCCTTAGGTTTATAACCAATAGGAGAGTTCAAGAGTATATTTCTTACGGATTTTACGTCAAATTCATGACAACTATCATCTAGGTGATGCAGGATTGTCTCCATCTCATGCCAGTCTATTTTTATCTCTTGCGCTGCCAGGATTTTTTCGTGACCAGACCCTTGAATGTTGTCTCCAATTAGCAACTCCTCGTACAGCTTTTCTCCGGGCCGTAATCCCGTAAATTTAATATCTATATCCCCATCCCCGTACTTTGATTCAATATTTTCAGTTAGTCCCATCAAGTGAATCATCCGTTTAGCGAGGTCTAGAATTTTTATAGGCTCTCCCATGTCAAGGACAAAAACTTGACCGTTATGACACATGGCACTAGCTTGTATCACTAGCTGAGCTGCCTCTGGTATTAGCATAAAATACCGAGTGATATCTGGGTGTGTTACCGTTACCGGCCCTCCGGAGCGAATCTGCTTTTTAAATAATGGTACAACGGAGCCTGATGAACCTAAAACGTTACCAAACCGAACCATAGTAAATGTGGTCATCGAATTTGTATCTGCTAAAGATTGTAGAACAAGTTCAGCCATTCGCTTACTTGCCCCCATGATGTTCGTTGGACGTACCGCTTTGTCTGTTGAGACTAAAGTAAAATTAGATACCCCTGAACTTATAGCAGCATTTGCACATGCCAAAGTACCGAATACATTGTTACGGATCCCCTCAATTACATTATCCTCTACGATAGGTACGTGTTTGTATGCCGCCGCATGATAAACCGTGTCTACAGAGTGCGCTTTCATTAATTTTACTAGTCGATTTTGGTTTTGTACCGAACCAAGGGCAGTAACAATAGTTGTTTTTATATTTAAGTTTGCTTTTATAGATGTTAGTTCTTGATCGATGGTGTACAGGTTATACTCGTTTAGTTCGAACAAGACTATTGTTTTAGGCTTTTGTGTAATTATTTGCCGGCACAGCTCCGATCCTATAGAGCCACCGGCTCCAGTGATCATAATATTCTTTCCGGTAATATTTTTGGACAATAGCTCTTTGTCTGGTTCGATGGGAGCCCTTCCCAATAGATCAGCAACTTCAAGATCTTTAACTTCTGTAGGGGAAGCTCTACCAGCAGCAATGTCTTCGACTGAAGGGACTGACTGAACTTCTATTGGCCAATGTGATAATTTTTCTACGAGTCTAAGCCGTTTTCCTTTGTTTATATTGTTTATTGCAAGTAAAAGTTTTACGGGTTGGTATAAAGATTGAAGCTGCTCAAACTCATTAGCGTGATGCACACGTATACCAAACAGTATTTGACCAGACTTTGAAACGTCATCGTCCAATATTGCTACCGGGTGGTATTCATCACCTTGGATTAAGGCATAAGCTAGGTCACGGCCTGTTGCTCCAGCGCCGTATATGAAAACATTTGGTTTTTGACGTTTATAATATTGATAGTAAATGATCCGCAGTAATATCCTTGGTCCCCCAAGGGTTAGGATCGCTAATCCTGCATAAATAAATGGTACACTTCTTGGGATGAAGGAGTGAAAGAAAAAACCACTAAGAGCGAGGGTTAAAGAAGAGAAAAAAACACCTAAAAATATGTGTCCAACAGCTGGAAGCATCATATATCGCAGTACGGCTCGATACATACCTAATCTTATGAAGCAGTAAATTGTAACAAGTAGAGTTGCAAATAAACTAGCTAGTTCGTCCAGTCCAACGGTAAAGGTTGGGTCTCCTATTCGTAATGCTATTGCTAGATAAAGTGATACTATTACAGCTAGCATATCGTAACTTATGCTAATTAGGCGCTTTTTTTTTTCGGTTCGTATTTAGGAGAAGCCTGATCGGGGTAAACATGTTTTCGAGCTACCAATGAATGTTATATTGTCGTCGCCCTTATTCTAAAAATCTTTAATGTTATTGGCTAGTAGAAAGGTGTATGATTTCGTCAAAAAATGCACTAACAAATTTAGGCCACTTTAGGTACCAGTTTTGCAAATATTAGTAACAGGCTGTAATGGCTTTGTTGGATCTCGGTTAACTGTTGTTGCTAAGCAGCGGGGTTATTGTCTCACTAAAGCCCAAAGAAACTCGGGAAGTGTTGTTGATGAGAGTGTATTTAGTATCTCTTCAATTGACAAAAACACTAACTGGAAACCTGCTTTAGTGGATATTGATTGTGTTGTTCATTGTGCCGCTCGCGTTCATCAAATGGGAGAAGAACGAGAAGACTCACTTTCTCTGTACCGAGAAGTCAATACGGAAGGCTCGTTAAACTTGGCGCGCCAAGCGGCAGAAATGGGTGTGAAACGATTTGTTTTTATAAGCTCTATTAAGGTTAATGGGGAATTTTCTGATAGTGGCCGCCCTTTTACATCGGAAGATGTTTCAACGACAGATGATCCATATGGGTTGAGTAAGTATGAAGCAGAACAGGGCTTGCAAATAATTGCTCAAGGTACAGGTTTGGAGGTAGTGATTATACGCCCTCCTTTAGTATATGGACCTAATGTTAAAGCCAATTTTTTAACTATGATGAAGTGGGTAGAGAAAGGAATACCTCTACCATTAGGTTCTATTGATAACAGAAGAAGTTTACTGTTCCTCGATAACCTCATCGATTTTATTCTAACTACGAGTAAACATCCGGCGGCTGTAGGCAAAACGTTTTTGTTGTCAGATGGAGAAGATGTTTCAACAGCTTCGTTGATTCAAGAAATCGCAAAAGTGATGGGCAAAAGAGCCCATCTGTTTCCCATACCTGTAAAGTTGATCCAGTGGGGAGCAAACTTGTTGGGTAAACCCAAAGTCGCGCAACGAATATGTAGTAATTTACAAATTGACTCATCTGAAGCCCGAGAAACATTAGGGTGGGTACCTCCGTTTACCTTGCAAGAAGGGATTCGTGCGACAGTAGAACATTACTTAAGCAATAAATAATAACTAACTTAAATAGGTATTGGTTTGATTCGTGTTTTAGATTTTATTTTCGCCTTAGTGGGCTTGCTTTTTTTGTGGCCAGTATTTTTGATCATATGCTTGGTAGGTTATTTTGATACCGGATCACCAATATTTTTTCAAAAACGAGTCGGAAGACACCAGCGCCCTTTCATCTTAATTAAATTTAGAACTATGCCAGTTGAGACTGCATCAGTGGCGACTCACTTAGTGGGTGCAAGCTCCGTGACAAAGTTAGGTTCATTTTTGCGCAAAACTAAGCTCGATGAGTTGCCACAATTAATTAATGTACTTAAAGGTGAGATGAGCCTTGTTGGTCCACGCCCTTGTCTTTTTAACCAAAACGAGCTGATTGAAGCGCGACAAGAAAAATCAGTCTTTGATGTGAGACCAGGTATTACTGGTTTAGCACAAATTAATGAGATCGATATGTCCACGCCAGAACTGCTAGCTGAGTGGGACGAAAAAATGATTCTTACTCTCTCACTTAAAAACTATTTTGTTTACATAGTTCAAACTGTTGTTGGTAAAGGCTCAGGGGACCGAGTATAAGGTGAAATTAGACAACGCCAAGTGGTTTGTGAAGCAAGTCCTATCAATGGGCTTTCTTCGTATTTTTGGCATGTTCTTCTCTCTTCTTGTACAAATTGTTCTTTATCGAATTTACCCAGCAGAGATGATGGGCCAATATTTAGTCGCTTTAGGGATTGCTGTCTTCTTAGCTCAGATCTCAACATTAGGTGCTTCTAAACTTATCATCAAAAAGATAGCAGCTAGTAACGCGATGACATTAAGCAGTTCATATTTAATGATGTCGATGATGTTGGTGAGCTTGGGCTGTTCAATAAGCTATTTTGCATACTCGGTTCTTGTTGGCGCTTTTCAGCTACCGCAGATCTTGCCGATTTATGGCTTGTTCTCAATGTCGCTTTACTTTGTGTTTGTTGCCGTCTTTTATGGAGAGGGGGCATCGGGTTTAGCGGTCTTTTTCCAATACATTATCCAGCCTTTTGTATTCTTGTGCCTCTCACTTTATGGTTTTACGTCCTTTACGCTGATTGAGCTTTTTGCAATAAGTAGTGCTTTTTGCTCGATGCTGGCATTTTTATACCTTGTTAAAAAAGGGTACAGATTGCGAACGGCATTGCCAAAAGGATCACTGAAGCAATTTGTAGAGGAATGTTCCACGTATTTTGGGGTTATGTTCGCAGGGCTAGTAGCAACGCATTTACTATTGCCATTGGGGGCCATTTGGCTCAGTGATGAAAGTGTCGCTTTAACGGGAATAATAGTTCGAGTGTGTAATGTACTCTTCTTTACGGTTACCAGTGTACGGCTACTTTTGTTGCCTAGAATGGTAAAAAGCTATGCTAAGCGAGATAGAAAACAGCTAAAAGAGTTGTGCCAGTTAGGGATGACTTTTCCGCTGCTCGTATGGACGCTAAGTGTAACGTTCATCATTTTTTTCGGTGGGCAAATATTGACGGTTTTTGGAGAGCAATATTCTCATGGTCATAATGCGTTAATTTTTGGGGTATTCGCTTTACTACCAGCCTTTGCCTTTGGTTGGTGTGAGAATTTACTGATTGCACAAAACATCGAAAACAAGGTTTTACTCGCATCTTTTGCTAGCATGATATTTTCATTTGTTGGTGTCATTGTTTTCACAAACCAATATCAGATTGTTGGTTTTTTAGCTTTTATATTAGGGGCTAAATCTGTTTACGCTATATTGACGTGGATATTTTCTCGTCGCCTTCAACAGTAAGAGCAACTGTAAGGAGAGCTAGCAATGAAATTAATGCGTTGGGTTACTCACTAACAAGTTCTCTCAAAACATATTTATAGTAAGCAGTTACAAGTTTTTTATCCCACCCTTTATAAAAAGCATCGCCATATGTCGTTACTTCTTTGTCCAACAGCAAACACTGCAATCCTCCGGTTGAGTTTATGGTGTAGACCTTTTCGCAATGCGCCGCAACCTCGAACAGTGAACCCTTGTTGGAAACAATAATGTTATGCTCTTTACTAAATTCAATGAGTTCAGTTATTGCAGATAGCTTTTTTTCACCGGGATGCAGTCGTAAAACAAGATGAGAATGGGGTTTGTCGATATCATTCAACGCGTTGATTAGCGCCTGCTTGGTATTAACCTTAGACTGGAGTACGGTCTGTGAGTCTTGTGACACTTGACCGATAAACAAGGAATATCGCTCTGGTAAGGGAGTAGCTTGGAAGCGCTCAATCAATTTTCTGCACTTTTGAATCTCAAATGCTGTTTTAATTTGAGCCAGTGGAGAAGCTTGCGGGGCGGCGGTATTTAATACATAGAACCCGAGTAAATTGATCACCTGCTCAACAGATTTACTCAATATGGAAGTGTCAACATGTGGAGGACGATAGTGATTTAAAAGGTTCACGAGCCCCGACATATCCTCTTGAGTTATGGTGTGCGAAGACGAAAGAGAGCGGACTTTTTTATCATGATCGGCATCGGCGTTGACACCTTTATAGCTGGATTGATACTTATTGGGGAAATTAGCGATTTCAAAATAACGAGTAGAGTTATAAAGCTGGGCTAACTCCATGGCGGAGAACTGGAAGCCGGAAAATACCCATAAAGTCGCTCGTTTCAGTTCATCGTTTGAATGGGCCAAGTGAAGGCCATATTGAATGGTTTTTCCAGACTTAATTTCTTCAATACTCACTCGTGTTGATAAGCGGGGTTGGTTACTTCGATTTAGCAGAAGGTGTTGTCCAGGGAAACGGTTGAATTTTGCTTTCAGCCAAGTAAAAAGGCTTGAGTGATACACTAAACTGGGAGTGATTTTCTCTTGAGCACAAACTTGCTGAAAAAAACGCAACCTTACCGCATTATCTATGAGTATATGAACTGAGTGTGGCTGGCAAGCGGTATCCATCAAAAAGCGCCTTTACCCGTTACAACAACAACTATAGTGCGACATAAAATCTGGAAATCCAAGGCTAAACCACAGTGTTTTAAATAAAACAGGTCATAGGCCAGCTTTTCTTTGCTGCTTGAAATACTATCCGTATAACCTAAATTGACTTGTGCCCAACCAGTAAGCCCCGGTTTTACGATATGACGATAAGAGTAAAATGGAATATCTCTACTGAAGGTTTCTACAAGTAACGCTTGTTCTGGCCTTGGACCAATGATTGACATCTCACCCTTTAGTACATTCCAAAATTGAGGTATTTCATCTAGCCGACTTCTTCGCAATAGTTTTCCAAGCTTAGAAATTCGTTGACTTTGATGTGTGGCAAATGGACTAGAACCTAATGGAGCAGAGTCACGCATTGTTTTAAACTTATAAATAGTGAAGCGTTTATTTTTATGGCCAACTCTTTCTTGTGTGTAGAAAACTTCGCCTCTGTCCACGACCTTGATTATCGCAGCGATTAAGAAAAGAGTAGGCACTAATACTGGAAGAGCGCAAAGGATGATGATTCGTTCAACCGTCGCCTTAAATTTCGCATACAAGGAGTTGGATTCTAAAGTGCCTAAAGCGTTTTCAGAGAGATGGGTAGTAGAGAGTTTACCCGTCAAATGTTCATGCAGTGAACTTAAGTCGATCACTGGGATATTAGACAATACACATTCAGCCAAAAAACGCTGTTGTTTGTCAGTGAGTGGTGCGTGAAGGTCAACAATTACCCCAGCATTAACTTCCTTGAGGTTAGGTTCACACTCGAAATATTTGAACACTATATTTGGATGGTTTGCGTAGTTTAGGTTTTTAATATTGCCTAGAACATGGAAGATAATGGGAGTTTTTTTGGCTTGCCAGTAGTGATATCCGGAGAACCATAATGCAGAGCAAATGCACCCAAAAAGTAATATAGGGCGGGAGTAGTCTAATCGAAAAAGCAAGATGAAAAAAAATGTTATGCCATACGAGAAGAGTAAGACTTTTATGCTTCTGCTGATTTGATGGTTATAAAAATCAAAATAGGAAGATGAGTAGAAGGCAATAGAGCTAGTGATAAAAGTAAAGCAAGTGATCAGCATGCTGATCAATGTAGTGTGGGGAAAAGACGGGTGGTAGGTATTCGTCCACCAAGCCTGTATTGAGACTATAAAAAGAAATACAAGCCAATGAGGTAAAGTGCGGGCACCCATTTTAGTGATCTCATGCTTCATTTTACAATCATATCGATACTTGACGACCTACAAAATCTGCTTCAAAACCCTATCCGCTTTAACTCGAGTAATCTTGCGCATCAGTTTCTGAACGGCGTCAGGGTAGTGCTCTTCTTTCTCAAGTTGCTTATAGGTACAAATCAACTGCGTATGTTGGAGGATGTTTTCTCGTTCTTGTTCAAACTGCTCAGTCAAATGCGCATAATGATCCTGAATAAGAATGGCGTTTTCCAAATCGAGCTTCCAAGCCCTAGGGTTTAAGTTGTTACCAGTGAGAAGCATGTAGCGCTTATCAACCCAAACCCCTTTCAAATGAAAGCTATTGTCATCGTGCTTCCAAAGGTGGATGGATAAGTTACGTGCTGCGATATGCGCCTCATTTGCTTTGGCAAATTGCCTTAAATTACGCTCATATAAATAGGGTAACCCGCCAATGGTTTTAAATTCTTCTTCAGGAGAAATATAAAAGTCATTCGCTGTTTTATCACCCACAACGATGCTCACTTTAACCCCACGTTTAATTGCTCGTTTAACTTCTTTTGCCACGCTACGCGGAAAGTTAAAATACGGAGTGCAGATAAACACTTCGTCCTGTGCCATTGCAATCAACTGATTAATTGATTGGTTGAGGCGATTGCGTTTTTTACCCACTCCAACTAAAGGTGTTACCGCAACGTGAGTTGCAGGGATAGGCTGCGAATAAAACTGATAGCTAGATTTCGCAAGAGAGGCTCTTAGCTGACGGATGTCAGATTTAATCTCTTTGGTCGAAGGTTTTTGAGCACAAGTAAGATCATTGACAGCGGGATGAGCAATAATTTCTTGATCCACAAAGTTGACCATGGTTTGTGCTAGCTGCGCGTTATGTATAACGTGGTAGCGGTCAAAGCGATACCTGTCATTAAAATGAAGGTAAATATTGTTAAGGCTTGCACCACTATAGATAACAGTGTCATCGACAACAAAGCCCTTCAGGTGAAGAACGCCAAATACTTCTCTGCCTCGAACAGGGACGCCGTATACAGGAATGCAGTGTTGATACTTTTTTGCAAACTTGGTGTATAGCGCTGCATTGGTTTCACTGGCCTGCGCACCAATCAATCCTCGTTGCGCACGATGCCAGTCAACACAAACGTGTATTTCTAACCCAGGGTTGCGCTGTTTGGCTTCGTACAGTTCCGTCAGTACTTCTCGCCCAGCCTCATCATCCTCTAAATAAAGGGCAACAAGGTAAATTCTCTTAGTGGCTTCACGGATCGCCTGAATCAGCCTTCCACGAAAATCGCTGGCTGAAAAAAGGGTTTCAAATTGATTGGGATCCTGAGCCAGAGTAGGGAGGTGCTCAAATAGATTCCTATTTGTCATCATTGTTGACGGCTTACCTTAACAGTTCGCAAAATTGCAGACATTGAATATTAGCAAATCTCGCTATCGCTTTACCAGAAAAGGAACGTAAATCAGCTTTTATCCGGTAGGAAATGCATAGGAATGAGACATTTCCCACTTCGGGTGTATCGATTAAACAATTGATTTAAGTTATTGGGTAAGGCTTCTGCTTCGATGGTTGTAAAACCATGCTGAGAGTAAAACGATTCCAAATGCTGGTAAGCGAAGCAATAGACATCGGTGTCCAGCACTTGATGTCGACAGTGCTTCATTAGTTCATGACCAACACCTTTACCTCTATGCTCAGGTACAACAAGCATTCCAGTTAGTAGCTGGTATTGCTCGATTGGCCTAAAGCGCACCACACCAATAAGAGTATTATTGTTATAGGCGACGATAGTTTTCTCATTACTCTTCGCCTTGCCTGAAGGGTAGTGGCTTTTATATAGCCTTGTAACCAGAGGCATTTTAATGGGATCTAATGTTTCAATTCGCAGTTCATGCATTGTTACATTACCAATGAACTCATGTAGAATACGCAGAGTTTAATTGACCTGATGATCCCGATGCAAACCTCATTAACACCTAACCTAAAGCCATTTCATACATTTGCGATAAGTCAGACGTGTTCAAACGTTGTAGAGATCCACTCGATAGAACAACTTATTGAAATATACCAGTCTCTTTTAGAAGCCAAGCAAGCGGTTTTGTTTTTGGGTAAAGGTAGCAATGTACTTTTTACCGATCACTTTGATGGTACAGTTTTACTCAATAGGTTAATGGGGATTGAAGTTGTAGAAGGTGAGGAGCACTGGCAGCTTCATATTAATGGTGGAGAAGATTGGCCAACCATAGTCGAGTGGTCAATCAAGCAAGGGTACGCAGGTCTAGAAAATTTAGCTTTGATTCCCGGCTGTAGTGGGTCGGCTCCTATCCAAAATATTGGTGCCTACGGTGTCGAGTTTCAAGACGTGTGTGAGTATGTTGACATTTTGTGCTTAGATAGTTGGAAAGTGAAGCGGTTATCAAAGCTGGAGTGCAAGTTCGGTTATCGTGATTCAATTTTTAAGCACGAGCTATACCAAAAAGCCATTGTCGTCGCGGTTGGACTGAAGTTAGCAAAATACTGGAAGCCCAATATTGCTTACGGCCCGCTTAAATCATTAGATGAGAGCGATGTTCCCGTTACTGCAAAAGAGATCTTCAACCGTGTATGCAGTATTCGGATGAGTAAGCTGCCAGATCCTAATAGGCAAGGCAATGCGGGTTCGTTTTTTAAAAACCCTATGGTCGAGCGCAATAAGTTTGAGGACCTTCAAGCCCAATATCCAGATATCGTTGGTTACTCCTCTGGGGACAAGGTCAAACTTGCCGCTGGTTGGTTGATTGACCAATGTGGATTAAAAGGCCATCAAGTCGGTGGTGCAATGGTCCACCCCCAGCAAGCACTGGTCATCGTCAACCAAGGTGAAGCGACCTCTAAAGATGTGATTGAGCTAGCTGCCTATGTGAAGCAAAAGGTTTGGGAAAAGTATCAAGTTGAGTTAGAACATGAGGTACGCTTTATTGGTTCAGATGGCGAAACCAACCTTACCCAAATATTGGAGTCTCGAAAATGAAAGATCACAGTGCAAAGTTATCGATTTTAAGAACACTTTCTCGAGGTGGATTTCATTCAGGAGAGGAGCTTGGTGATGCACTTGGCATGTCGAGAGCGGCGGTGAGTAAACACATTAAGGGCATACAGGCATGGGGCGTAGACGTCTTTCGCGTGCAAGGTAAGGGCTATCGACTTGCTCAGCCTCTTCAGATGCTGGATGAAGAGGCCTTAAAGCAGGGTGTGAGTAAACCAATATCACTAATTCCAATCATTGATTCTACTAATCAGTATTTGCTCGAACGCAGTGAAAGCTTAGAGTCGGGGGCAGTCTGCATTGCAGAATACCAAGCAAAAGGGCGTGGTCGCAGGGGAAGAGAGTGGGTCTCTCCTTTTGGGAGTAATCTCTATATGTCGATGTTCTGGCGATTGGATGCGGGTATGGCGGCAGCATGGGTTAAGCCTTGTCGTCGGTGTCGGTATCGTAGAAGCACTGGAGCAACAAGGTATCGATGGTGTTAAGCTGAAGTGGCCAAACGATTTGTACTATCAAGATAAAAAACTGGCGGGGATTTTGGTTGAAATGTCAGGTCAGGCTGGGGGAGCAGCGAATCTCGTTATTGGTATGGGGATGAATCTTGCGATGTCAGCGCAAACGGATGGCATTACTCAACCTTGGGTATCGTTGTCAGAAGTCGTTGACGGCGGAGATATCGACCGTAACCAACTTGCAATTAATATGATAAAGACACTTCATCAGGTATTGGATGATTACGAGCTAAGCGGGATGACGGGTTTTGTCGAGCGCTGGAATCGATTGGATAATTTCATTGGAAGAAAAGTGAAACTGATCATGGGAAGTCGAGAAATAACTGGCATTTCTCAAGGTATTAATGAACAAGGGGCAGTGATCCTTGAAACTGATAACGGATTAGAAACGTTTATCGGGGGAGAAATCTCACTAAGGAAAAGTGAGTAAATACTCACCCCCAATTTGTATCCTTCGGTTTAAAGGGGATGACTTGGGCGCCTATCTCCTCATCGAGTTCAACATCCCCATCTAATGCACATTGGAACTTGTTCATCTGAAGTGAGAGTTCTTTCATTAAAACAATGTTAGTGTGGTTGGGGTTTTTACAATGTCTTACCACCCGATCAATATGGCTTTGCTGAGCCCAAAGCCTATCCTGCATCTCGCTAGATGCGGACATAATCATTTCTTCACACATCTCTTTTTTGAACTGCGCGAATGCTTCAGGGTTATGTTCAGCCAACTCCATCATTTCATCAAATGAAGGAAGTGTCTGGTTTAATGAAGGGGCACCCATTGCGAACTCCTACTCTATGAAGTGATTAAATTATCAACAATCCTTTATAAGCATAATCAAGGATAGACCATAAAGTTGGAATCTGGTTATTGGTTCTCAATTTTGAGACGGTTGTTCGAAGGGGAGGATGGTTACTATTACAAATTGGGTGAACTTAAGTGTTTGATATCATAGGTGCAACGACGTTCACCTAGAATGATATGCTCCCTTCGCTTGATCTCGAACTCTTTGCCAAGCAGTGTTTGGAAGATACTAAGCTCAGATTTGCAAAGACTAGGGCAACGCTCTGCGGCTTTACATATAGGGCAATGGTTTTCAATCAGCCGATAGCCAGAGTCGGTTTTTTCAAGTTCGGCCATATAACCTTCTTGCTCGCGAAGCTTGACCAGTTCTTCTAGTTTATCTTCGATAGAGTTACACCGCGCTAAGGCTTTTTGGTAAAGGGATAAGGTTTGTTGTTCTCGCTCAGCCGTGACTTTTTCCACACCATCTTGCCCAAAAATGGCTTCAATGGCATCAATCACCTGGATAGTGAGCTCACCGTGCCGATCGGCAAATTGACCGTGCCCCTTCTTTGTCAGAGACCAATGTCGAGTAGGACGACCTACTTTGACTTTGACGTCTTCAAACGCAAGAACACCGTCATCTTCCATACCTTGCAGGTGCTGCCTTGCACCCATGGTCGTAATCTTTAGCTCTTCGGCTAACTGTTTTGCAGTCACCGCACCGTCGCGTTTTATGATCTGCAATATACGATCGATTGTTTTCATTATTTTCCTCTTCCAGCACGTTTATTATGAGTGAAGGGGTTAATAAAGGAAAGGATTTACTTATCGAATGGCGATGCCTGCGCTCCCCCCAAACTCGGTAAGGAGTCAGTATGATGTGGAGCATGTCACTTTTTTGATTTACAGGGGCGTTTTTTTTACACAGCCCCTTGGGATTTATGGCTTCATCCCACATATAAGAACAACAAAGACTTGAGACGCCCGCATTAGGGTATTTATCAATACTAAATGGAAATTCAGGAGAGACGACCAATGAACATTCGTCCATTACATGATCGAGTTATCGTTGAACGCCAAGAAGTTGAATCAAAATCCGCTGGTGGCATCGTACTAACTGGCTCAGCTGCAGAAAAATCAACACGCGGCGTGATTCTAGCAGTGGGTAAAGGCCGCATTCTAGAGAACGGTTCTGTACAGCCACTAGACGTAAAAGTGGGTGATACGGTGATCTTTGCTGAAGGTTACGGCACAAAGACAGAAAAGATTGACGGTAAAGAAGTACTGATCATGTCTGAAAACGACATTATGGCAATCGTTGAGTAATTCGTTCTGAACGACAACGAAATCAACTAAAGAATTTAGAAAGGAAAGAAAAGATGGCTGCTAAAGACGTTCTATTTGGAAATGATGCACGCGTAAAAATGTTAGAAGGTGTCAACGTTCTGGCTGACGCGGTAAAAGTAACACTAGGTCCTAAAGGGCGTAACGTGGTACTGGACAAGTCATTCGGCGCACCAACCATCACTAAAGATGGTGTTTCAGTTGCTCGTGAAATTGAACTTGAAGACAAGTTCCAAAACATGGGTGCTCAAATGGTTAAAGAAGTAGCGTCGCAAGCAAACGATGCTGCGGGTGACGGTACAACGACGGCAACAGTACTTGCTCAGGCTATCGTAAACGAAGGCCTTAAAGCGGTTGCAGCGGGTATGAACCCAATGGATCTTAAGCGAGGTATCGACAAAGCAGTAGCCGTTGCAGTAGAAGAGTTGAAAGGTCTATCTGTCCCATGTGCTGATACAAAAGCCATTGCGCAGGTAGGTACTATCTCAGCAAACTCAGATGAAAGCGTAGGTAACATCATTGCAGAAGCAATGGAAAAAGTAGGCCGTGATGGTGTAATTACGGTTGAAGAAGGTCAAGCGCTACATGACGAGCTAGACGTTGTAGAAGGTATGCAGTTTGATCGCGGTTACCTTTCACCTTACTTCATTAACAACCAAGAAGCGGGCTCTGTTGAGTTAGAAAACCCATTCATTCTTTTGATTGACAAGAAAGTATCGAACATTCGTGAGCTACTACCTACTCTAGAAGCAGCAGCAAAAGCGTCACGTCCACTACTTATTATTGCAGAAGACGTAGAAGGCGAAGCGTTGGCGACTCTAGTTGTGAACAACATGCGTGGTATCGTGAAAGTTGCTGCGGTTAAAGCGCCAGGCTTTGGTGACCGCCGTAAAGCTATGCTACAGGACATCGCTATTCTAACTGGTGGTACTGTCATCTCTGAAGAAGTCGGTCTAGAGCTAGAAAAAGTGACTCTAGAAGACTTAGGTCAAGCAAAGCGTGTTGCAATCACAAAAGAGAACACAACGATCATCGATGGTATTGGTGAAGAAGCAATGATCTCTGGCCGTGTTGCTCAGATCCGTCAGCAGATCGAAGAAGCAACTTCAGACTACGACAAAGAGAAGCTACAAGAGCGCGTTGCTAAACTGGCAGGCGGTGTTGCAGTAATCAAAGTCGGCGCAGCGACTGAAGTTGAAATGAAAGAGAAAAAAGACCGCGTTGAAGATGCACTTCACGCGACTCGCGCAGCGGTAGAAGAAGGCGTTGTTGCAGGCGGTGGCGTTGCACTAATCCGCGCAGCTTCTAAGATTGTAGAGCTAACAGGTGACAACGAAGAACAAAACGTGGGCATCCGTGTTGCACTACGTGCAATGGAAGCACCTATCCGTCAAATCACCACTAACGCAGGTGATGAAGACTCTGTTGTGGCGAATAACGTGAAAGCTGGCGAAGGTAGCTACGGCTACAATGCGGCAACAGGTGAGTACGGCGATATGCTAGAGATGGGTATCCTAGATCCAACTAAAGTAACGCGTAGTGCACTTCAGTTCGCAGCATCGGTAGCGGGTCTTATGATCACTACAGAAGCGATGGTGACAGATCTACCGCAAAAAGATGCACCAGCCATGCCTGATATGGGTGGCATGGGCGGTATGGGTGGTATGGGCGGTATGATGTAGTGCGACGAGAGTCGTGATGGTCACCAACATTACGAACCATGGCCGAAGTGAATACGGAATGTTAGTGAGTATTCGCTTTTACACCTTAAATAGTTATTAGTCGAAACCCGTTGGTTGGATTGTAGAGTCCGACCAACGGTATTTTCTAAGAGGAATATTTGCCTGATTGTGTCAAATGCGATCAGCTACAATTAGCACGTTCGCAGCTATTCAAAAGACATATCTAGGAGGGCCATATACACCAGAGCAGCGTTTTAGTCGGCGCAAACCTGACTTGAGTTTAGCTACTCTCGTTATGTTTAAGGCTGTCAAATTAATATGTTTACGAAAGCTTGAGATGTCCACTATGAATCCCACGAGTTTGGTTTTACAGAGAAATTAGTTGTGGTTGTCTCTTGCCTAATAATCTTTTTTTCACTCATCGCAATAGTAAGGCCATAACCTAAGCCGCACCTTGGGAATAGTTGAAATATGTAACTGAACCTGAGTTAAAACTGAAGTAGACGAAAGCCTTATTGTCTAAGCTTTTGAAAGAAAGCTCATATGTGGTACATCTGCTGCTTTTGATGACTCTTATGTGTAGTATCATGTTAAATAAGCTAGGCTTATTAATCTATACACCAGTCCTAAACTTAATTTGAATGGTTAATTTAAGATTAAAAGCAGTTTTGATATTTTAGTATTTTTCTAGATAAAAGCTTCTAGTTCAGTTAGGTCTTATTGAACCCACTATTCGCTTTTATCTGATTGGTTATTCAGGTTTTATAATGTTTACTATTCTTCTAACTTTTTATTTTCAATATGTTTAAAGTAATAATATGGTAACCCCAGTAATAATGGCCGGTGGGTCTGGTTCCAGACTTTGGCCGATGTCTCGCCAGATATTGCCCAAGCAGTTTCTAACTTTGTTTGGTGATAAAACAATGTTGCAGTCAACGGTTTTACGCACTGGCCAGCTGACGAACGTTGAGCCAATAGTTATTTGTGCCGAAGAGCATCGATTTACTGTTGCAGAACAGCTTCGTTCCGAAAGTTTGGAAAATGGTGGGATTATACTTGAACCGGAAGGAAAGAATACGGCTCCAGCTGTAGCTTTAGCTTCTTTCTATAAACTAAATGATTCCTGCTCGAAAGATGACGATCTGATTCTTGTTTTAGCCGCTGACCATTTGATTGAAGATGAAGATAGCTTTTGTCGCGCAGTGGAAAGTTCTATACCACATGCTTTGGAGGGTAATTTAGTTACCTTTGGAATCACTCCAAGTAAACCGGAAACTGGTTATGGATATATTAAGTCGGGTAAGCGTGTTTCCCAGAATGCTTTTCTCGTAGATAAGTTTGTGGAAAAGCCAAATAAAAAGACAGCCAAACATTATCTTGACGAAGGTAGCTATTATTGGAACAGTGGTATGTTTCTTTTTAAAGCAAGTGTCTACCTGGATGAACTCAAAAAGCATCGACCAGATATTTACTACCATTGTCAAAAGTCGATGCAACACTCGCAAGAAGACTTTGACTTTTTAAGAGTGTGTAAGAATAGTTTTTCAAAGTGTCCTTCTGATTCAATTGATTATGCTGTGATGGAACATACAGACAATGCTATTGTAGTTCCTATGGATTGTGGCTGGAATGATGTTGGTGGCTGGGAGCAGTTGTGGGAAATATCTGAAAAAGATATGAACGGCAATGTAGTCAGTAATAACGCAATAGTACACAACTGCCTAAACTCTTACATTCGTACTGATGGGAGACTAATTGCGGCACTTGGCCTTGATGATTGCGTTATCGTGGATACCCCAGATGCAACGTTGGTTGCAAAGCACTCAGATGTACAAAGCATTAAAGGTATTGTGGATATCTTAAAAGATGCGGATCGTGATGAGTGGCTAAAACATCGAACTGAATGTAGACCATGGGGGAAAGTTGATGTTATCGATGAAGGCGAGCTTTATAAGGTAAATCGAATTACCGTCAATGCAAAAGCAAAGCTGTCTACTCAACTTCATCATCATCGTGCGGAGCACTGGATTGTTGTCTCTGGAATTGCCAAAATAAAAATTGCGGATAAAGCTCAATTCTTAACTTCTAATCAGTCGACATATATTCCTGCTGGTGTCGTTCATTCATTAGAAAATCCGGGGAAAATACCTTTAAAAATTATTGAGGTTCAATCGGGAGTCTACATTGAAGAAGACGATATAGTTCGGTTAGGTAGTTCTCATGGGAAAAATTAATATAGATACTTTTACTAATGATGTAATCGCGAGTAGTGGGGTGCTGTTCGGAACTAGTGGCGCTCGCGGGCTTGTTGAACAGTTTACTGAAGACGCATGTGCGGCATTTACCGTGTCTTTTTTAAAAAAATTCAAAGGTATAGGGCGTCTTGCTATAGGTGTTGATAACCGACCTAGTAGTTGCAAAATGGCTGAAAGCTGTGCATCAGCCGCTTCAGGGCTTGGTTTTGAAATTGAATATTTTGGGGTACTACCGACGCCTGCATTAGCTCATTATTCGATGAGTGAGGCGATTCCTGCCATTATGGTTACCGGAAGCCATATACCTTTTGACCGCAATGGGCTTAAATTTTACAAACCTGACGGTGAGATTTCCAAAAACGATGAGTTGGAGATACTTTCAGTGCATGAGCCACTGGTTCGAATTGACGACTTTGAATTACCTACAACTTCCACTATTGCAATTGATAGATATATTGAACGCTATACTAAACCGTATGAATCATCCCTGTTAAAAGGGCTAAAAATAGGTATCTATGAACACTCAAGTTCTGGTAGAGACGTATATAGCCGTATATTTGAAGCACTGGGTGCAGAAACAGTTAGTTTAGGCCGCAGTGACCATTTCGTACCAATCGATACTGAGGCTGTATCTCCGAGTGATAACCTACAGGCTCAAAAATGGTTAAATCACTATAAATTAGACTATGTGTTCTCTACTGATGGGGATGGTGACCGGCCATTACTTTCAGACGAAACAGGTAAGTATTTGAGAGGAGATACTTTAGGGTTGCTGGCATCGATGGCTTTGGATATCGAGGCGGTAGTCGTGCCAGTAAATAGCAACACATCGATTGATCATATCGCAAGTTTTTCAACGGTAGAAAAAACCAAAATTGGTTCTCCTTATGTCATTGAAGGGATCAATACTCTAAAGCCTGTTTTTAATTCAGTTGGAGGTTTTGAAGCCAATGGTGGTTATTTGCTAGGAAGTGATTTAAACATCAATGGTTCAGTAATATCTGGGTTGCCTACTAGGGACGCTATTCTTCCCGTGATTGCTGTGCTAGCAAACTTAAATGGAAGAAGCATCATTGATTTGGTTGAAAGTTTACCTGATAGATTTACGTCGAGTGACCGCTTACAAAATTACCCTACCAGTGAAGGCTTATCTCTGTTAGAGAAGGTTCGAAAATCACCAGAAATCGCTTTAAAAGCACTACCAAACTCTATTAATGGGATTTGTGTTAATGGTGTAGACGTTACAGATGGAGTGCGATTAATACTGAATAATGATGAAATTATTCACTTACGTACATCGGGCAATGCTCCAGAGCTAAGGTGTTATGCCGAATCAAACACCCAAGAAGGTGCTGATAGTCTAGTTTTAAGTGTTTTAAATGCTATAAAAAATAACAAAATCTAGAACATACCTTGACCTTTCCCCCAAATTTAGGTGTCACAATGAAGTTGCTAGTGACACCTATTTTTCTGTAACTTAATAATAGGCTCTAGCGACTCGGCCCTCGGATGATACAAGATATCCATCAGCATAGGCTGGTATAAATACCGATTGGCCCTTTGAGATAGTTAACTGCTCACCATTTTTATGGCTAATCAAAACGTCACTATCTATGGCGAGTAAAATATCGGCACTCGTTGAATCTATATGTAAGCTTTGAGCACCATTTATCACTGAAAACTTAAAGTCTTTAATCGGTACGAAGTAACTTTGTACATTGTTGTGGACTTCAGGGGTGATGAGTAGGCTATCAAATAGCTTGGGTTCAAATCGAGTACACTTAACTAACTCCTTAACATCCATATACTTTGGTGTTAAGCCCGCTCTTAATACGTTGTCTGAATTGGCCATTATCTCAAGGCCTGTCCCTTTTATATAAGCGTGAGGTGTTTGCGCGTCTAGGTACATGGCTTCGCCGGGGTTTAGAGTGAGTACGTTGAGCATTAATGGACAGAATAGGCCAATGTCACCTGGATACTGTTCCGCTAACTCTAAGATTAATCGCCATATTTCCTCGTCTGTATTCCGACTGGCAAAATCTAATAACTCATCAACCGCTGTCTTTCGGACTTGTTGTTCAAGAGAGAGTAGAGCAGAAAAGAACTGCTCTAATCCGGCGCTGTCAGGTGATGCTTGAAATTGAGTGACAAGAGGCGCTAGGGCTCTGCTGTTCAACTTTTTAAATAGGGTGATGATTTCTTCAAAATTGCGAAACCCATTCATCGCCTGATAAGAAGTGAGAGCATAAACTAATTCAGGTTTGTGGTTTGGATCTTTGTAATTTCGATCGAACGCCTTTAACTCAATCCCGGCTTTCTCTTCTCGTGCAAAACCTTCTTCCGCTTGAGTTTTACTTGGATGAACCTGTATGGAAAGTGCTTTTTCCGCCGCCAGAATTTTGAAAAGATACGGTAGTTCACCAAACGCGTGATAAGCGTTGGCTAAAACTTTTTGCGGATCATAGGCAATAAAATCACTTAGCAACAGTGACTCACCGGCGACTTCAACGTGGGAACAACCGTTCGGGTGAGCCCCCATCCACACTTCTGCTTGAGGTTGTTGGTTATCGTTAGCAAATCCAAATAGCTGAGAAACAGACGTGCGACTTCCCCACGCATAGTCTTGAATGACGTTGTGCATAGGAAGTAAACAGGTCTTATTATATTGTTCTGACATTGTGAAATTACCAGCAAAAGCGAACTAAATGAAAACATACAAGGAGCCCAAAGCTCCTTGTATTATTAGGGTTGGTCGACTTTATTTTACCAGAGCGACCAACTTAGGGGGAATGTTAGGCAGCGGCTTGTATAGCTTTTGCCTGACGGATCTTCTTAAGTGTGACGCAGACCAAGGCGGTGACGACTGCACCTGCCGCCATGCAGAACAGAGCAAGAAGCGGTTTGTTCATCGCACCTAGCAGAGCAACTACAGGACCACCATGTGCGACACTGTTTGTGATACCGAATGAGAAAGCCATTACCGCTGCCACCATAGAGCCTAGGACGTTGGCAGGGATTACCGACATTGGGTCTTGGGCGGCAAAAGGAATTGCACCTTCTGAAATGCCTACTAAGCCCATTGCACCGGAAGCTTTACCCGCTTCGATTTCTGAGCCCTCAAACAGATCCAGTTTGCGGCCCAATACAGTAGCTAATGCCATACCCAAAGGAGCGACTGGGATAGCACAAGCCATTGCACCCATGAACTGAGTTTGTCCGCTGGCGATCATGCCGACTGAAAATAGGAAAGCCACTTTGTTAAATGGGCCACCCATATCAAAGCCAGCCATACCACCAAGAACAATACCCAGAAGAATGACGTTACCAGTGCTCATTGCAGTCAACATTGCATTTAAGCTGTCCATCAGGCTGGCAATAGGCGCGCCGATGACAAAGATAAACAAGCTAGAAATGAACAGGGAGCCGGTAATTGGTGCAATCATAATAGGCACCAAAGGTTGAATAAATTTATGGAAGTTGATGCTGGTTAGCCAGCGAATAAAGTAACCGACTAATAGGCCAGCGACGATAGCACCAATAAATCCAGTTCCCGCTTCTGCACCGTAGAAAGAGCCATTGTTGGCAATCCAGCCTCCGATTAAGCCGGGAGCGAGGGCAGGGCGATCACCAATAGCATAGGCAATATAACCTGCTAAAATAGGGATCATAAGGGTGAAGGCTACCACACCAACATTGAGCACTTGATTCCACATGCTCCCATCGGGAATGGCCATACCAGCTCCGCTGGGTTCGCCGCCAATGGCGAGTGCAAGTGCGATTAGCAAACCGCCAGTCACAACGAATGGGATCATATGAGAAACCCCATTCATCAAATAGCGGTATAAATCGGAACGCGCTTGAGACGCTTTACTGGTGGATGATGGGCTAGGTGTGCCACTGCTGTCAGCGACAAACTTTGGAGCCACCAACGCTTGCTCAATAAGCGATTTTGCGTCCTTTATGGGGGCTTTTACCCCAGTTTCGATTAGACGCTTTCCAGCGAAGCTAGCCATATCAACTTGCTTGTCACAGGCCACGATGATGGCATCGGCATTGGCAATCTCATCCGCCGTGGGGCTGTTTTTGACGCCGATAGAGCCATTGGTCTCGACTTTCACTTGGTAACCGAGCTCGCATGCTCCTTTCTCAAGGGCTTCAGCCGCTAAGTAAGTGTGGGCGACACCAGCAGGGCAACCCGTTACTCCGATGATAAGCCCCTTGTTCTGCTCAGGATTGATATCACTTGTTTCTTTTTTTAGTAGCAGTAGCTCTAAAGCTTCTTCTGACGTTTCGCAAGCGAGGAAAGCATCAATAAACCCCTCTTCAATAAGCTTTGAAGAAAGCTCGGCCAATACTTCAATATGATGGTCGTCGCCACCAGCGGGAGAAGCGATCATAAAGAACAGCTTAGAGTCCAGTCCGTCTTCTGCACCGTACTCAATGCCAGAACGACTAATACCGATAGCCACAGCAGGTTCCACGACAGCCGAACTCTTAGCATGTGGAAGAGCGACGCCGCCCTCAAATCCCGTATTACCAAGGGACTCACGCGTTTTGATGTCAGTTAAAAACTGCTGAGCATCATTTACTTTGCCTTGCTTTGCGAGAAGTTGAGTCAGTTCAGCAAAGACTTCTTCTTTGCTGGTTGCTTTAAGGTCTAGCTGAATCAGACCTTTATTAATAATGGATGTGATCATAGTTTGCACCCCTGCAGTTATGATTTTTGTTTTTAAGCTTGGGTATATTTTGAACACACTTGTGAAGTGCTGATAGAGCAGAGAAGAGACATTTACTGGATTATTGTAACCTCTGATTTTATTCGTGATCTTGATCTTGCTTATAACTAATGTGCAAAACGTCACAATGTTATCTATAAGTTTATTAAAAACAAATGCTTACAGTGATAATTGGAACTGTTTTTGTGTTGTTATTAGGAGGGTGATAAGCTTTTAGTTGGACTGGTGTAACCGATTGTTTGGGGGTGTTACCACATTGAATTCTCTAAAACCACATACGACGTTTGAAAACATGCTGGATGTGTTATTGACTGAAAGAGAACATTTTCAGCGCATCTGGTTTGGGGGTGATCAACATACACCGCCGGCATTTAGTTATCAGGTTAACTTCCCCAGATTGGAACTGGTTGTCGCCGGAACTTATGTTAATGAGATTGAAGACGGAGAACACGGTGTTGCTCGCGTAAGCATTCATGCTGGGGATGCCCTTTATGTTCCCCCCAATTGTTGGAATAAGCCGGATTGGAATGAGTCCTGTTCGGTACTGAGTTTACTGTTTGGTCGAAGACAGCTGGGCTTTAGCTTAGTGAGCAAAGAAAAAGGCGCACAGGGTTTTTTTGATGTGCGCAAACACAGTGTACAGACTCGAACCGGTCATGCTATCGATCATATACTGGAGTCCCTAAATGCATTAGCTCGAGAACCGAATAAAAAACCCATGGATGAGCACTTGCTAGCAGCGTTGTTGAGTTACAGTAAGCAACTGCTAAGCCAGCCAGAATACGACAGTAAAAAGCGAAGTGAAGATCTCTACCAAGGTATTTGTATCTATATACAAGAGAACTTTCATCGCCCTATATCGCGTACCAGTATCGCTCAACGTTTTAATATTTCACCCAACCATCTATCACGGATGTTTCGTCAGCAAGGGCATATGACAATGGCCGATTACATTACTTGGGTGCGAATGGACAGAGCTAAGTTTATGCTAAAACGCTATGACTTCCGCTTGACCGAAGTAGCAAATCGATGTGGCTATCAAGATGTGAATTACTTTTTTCGCGTGTTTAAGTCAAGAACCGGAATGACACCGTCAGACTATCGAGGTCAACATTCAGGCTGATAACAGCGGAAGATATGACTAATGATGATTTTTAGAGTAAATGGGTCAAAGTTATCAGCAAGTAAACGTTGATTGCTGGCAGACAGTAACCAGCGCGTCAAACGGGTAACTGGCAAAAGTATATCCCTTTGTTTTGTATTGGGTATTAGGATGACGAGTACGGTGTTTACATCGGGTTTATCCAGTGTCCACGTTGTCCCTTTTTCCAAGTGCATGAAGGCAATGGTCACCGTTTTTACGGTTTCGTGCATGATATGAGGGAGCGCCAACCCTTCGCCAAGGTAAGTGGAACTCAGATTTTCCCGTTTTTCTAGTGCGCACAATAGTTGGTGCTGGTTTTTGGGGCTTATGCTCTTTGCGGCAAGAGCTAAAACATCGATTTTACTTAGCAAGGACTGGCTCTCTAGATAGTGCCAATTGACCGCTATTGGGGCATTGAGGTGTTCTTGCTGACTGAGAGTGTACTCTGCCAGTTTTTTGCTGTTGTGAGTAGTTGAAATCAAGAGAAAATGCTGGGATATATACTCGGTAATAACCATACAGGCTAACTCGGCGTCTAACCCCTCAATCGCCAACTGACATAAGTCATTTTGACAATTTTGCACGCTCATAATGGCGAGAGTTTTCTCTAAGTTAGCATTTTTCCCTCTGGTGATATTATTCCATATGACCACAGAGCGAAACATTTCACATAGTTTTTTAAGCTCGTTGAGCTGCCAACTGGGCACACCTTGCTGGCGTAGAGTGAAGGTGACACGTCCGCTAATCATGCGTTCAAGCAGCGTTGAATCACCGAGGAAACATTAGTAAGTGTCTCTTCTATCGTCGCAAATAGGCGTTTGCAGTGTACAAATCTCTCACTTTGTTCAATATCAATATCGGAAACAATTAAAACCAAATCACAACCGGCAATGTCTGAAGCGCTGAGGGCATTTTCAATTCCCATTGCTCCTTGTGTTTCAATCTTGATATTGATGCCCTGTCTTTGGGCCTCTTTGCGCAGTGCATCTGCGGCCATGTAAGTGTGAGCAATACCGGTAGGGCAAGCAGTGACAGCAATTATTTTCATAGCATCGGAAAGAAGAGTTGTAGATAGCGAGATTGTAATCAAACTATGCGCCGATGGGAGCATCGACGCATAAATTTGTGCAGGCACGCAGACTTTAGTGATAAGTGGATAAGCCGCGGCTAAACAGAAGGATGCTACAAAATAATGTCGCGCACTTCTGGATCTTTGCGCTCGAGGTAGTGAGTCGATTGAATACGACGAATCGTGCGGCAGCGACCACGGATGAGAAGCGTCTCAGTCGTCGCGATATTGCCTTGGCGGTGGATACCTTCCAGTAAATCACCTTTGGTAATACCCGTTGCAGAGAAAACCACATTGTCACTACGAGCCATGTCTTCCATTTTAAGGACGACGTTGGCTTTTACACCCATCTCTTTACAGCGCTCTAGTTCAGCGTTGCCAAAAATTCGGTTCTCTTCGGTGTCACCTTTGACTTCATGACGAGGAAGCAAGCGGCCGTGCATATCACCATCTAGTGCACGAATCACTGCAGCGGATACAACGCCCTCTGGAGCGCCTCCTACGCAGTACATCACGTCAACTTCGCTGTCCGGCATGCACGTTAGAATCGAAGCGGCCACATCACCATCCGGCACGGCAAATACGCGAACGCCCATAGCTTGCATTTGAGCAATAACTTCATCGTGTCTAGGTTTTGCAAGAGTGATCACGACTAAGGTATCAAGCGTTTTGTTCAGCGCAGCGGCGATGTTTTTAAGGTTTTCTTCAAGAGGCTTGTGCAGGTCAATACAGCCTTTTGCACCTGGACCGACAACCAGTTTTTCCATGTACATGTCAGGGGCTTTAAGAAAACTTCCCTTTTCGCCAGCGGCTAGAACAGCAAGGGCATTGGATTGACCCATAGCCGTCATACGCGTGCCTTCGATTGGGTCGACGGCGATATCGACTTCGTCACCGCCAATACCTACATTTTCACCAATATACAGCATAGGTGCATCATCGATTTCGCCTTCGCCAATAACAATTTCACCGCTGATATCGGTCTTGTTGAGTAGGCTGCGCATCACTTCTACCGCTGCGCCGTCGGCAGCGTTTTTATCGCCACGTCCTAACCATTTGTAGCCTGCTAGTGCAGCACCTTCAGTAACTCGAGAAAATGCCATTGCTAAGTCGCGTTTCATGATGACTCCGGTAATTTGGGGTTGAAGGGAAAACGCGGCGATTTTAGCATATCGCAAAGGAAACGTTTGCTTTTTTGCTTGTTTAAGATCAACAGTGGTGTTGTTAAAGGGACAAGACGCGGTAAAGTAAAGAGAGTGTCAAGATAAGTCGCTTTTTTAAGCAAATGACGCAAAATAGACAATATAGAGCGTGAGTCTATGCGATAGCCTTTGTAGAATGGTGTCCATAGCTAGAAATCAACCAAAGGTAGGCTAAGAGATGTCTTTTGAAGTATTAGAACAACTAGAAGCGAAAATTCAGACTGCAGTAGATACAATTGCTTTGCTGCAAATGGAAGTGGAAGAACTAAAAGAAGAAAAAGAGAAGTTAGCGAGCGAAGCGAATGAACTACGCGCTAATCGCGAAGAGCTTGAGCAAAAAGCTCAGCAGATGCAACAAGAGCATGCCGCTTGGCAAGATCGCATTCGCAATCTACTGGGTAAAATGGACGAAGTGGAGTAGTTCTTTATTCCCAGCGAAACAGACGAGAAAGCCAACCTTAGGGTTGGCTTTCTCTTTTGCACAAAGAAGTTTTCTGGCTTAGGCCGTAGGACGAACTCCCAAAGTATGGCAAAGCGCGTAAGTCATTTCTGCACGGTTTAAAGTGTAGAAGTGGAAGTCTTTAACCCCTTCACGGCTTAAGACACGTACCATATCAATCGCTTGGCTAGCACCAACTAACTGGCGAGTTGTCGGGTCATCGTCAAGGCCTTCAAACTGCTTGGCCATCCAACCTGGAACTTTCACGTTGTTCATTGCGGAAAAGCGAGAAGCTTGCTTGAAGTTTGATACAGGCAGAATGCCCGGAACAATTTCTACATCGATACCGGCTGCCACACAACGGTCACGAAATCGCAAGTAGCATTCCACGTCAAAGAAGAACTGAGTAATGGCGCGATTTGCACCTGCATCCACTTTGCGTTTTAGGTTAATAAGGTCTGCTTGCGCACTTTTCGCTTCAGGGTGCACTTCAGGGAACGCGGCAACAGAGATATCGAAATCGTGGCGAGATTTTAGTAATTCAACAAGATCAGACGCGTACATGTCAGGTTTACCACCACCCGGTGGAATATCACCGCGCAATGCGACAATACTCTCAATACCGTTGTTCCAGTAGTCATCGGCAATCTGAATAAGCTCATCGCGGCTCGCATCGATACAAGTTAGGTGAGGAGCAGCAACAAGGCCGGTTTGGTCCTTAATTTCTTTGATGATGGAATGAGTGCGATCGCGTTCGCCAGAGTTTGCACCGTATGTCACTGATACAAATTTAGGTTGAAGAGTCTTCAGGCGATGAACAGAGTTCCAAAGGGTCTCTTCCATCTTTTCACTGCTTGGTGGAAAAAACTCAAAAGAAACATTGATGTTATCCGACAGCTCAGCAATGTTCTGATTTAGTGCGTCGATATGACCAGCGTGTGTATATCCCATCTTACTCTCCATATGATCCGTAGAGGATCGATCAACTTCCAAATGTGCAATTGACGTATAGACGTCTATATGTCCAAAGAATGTAATGAATACGATTTAAAGTCAATAATCTGATTATGAATTTTTTTCAACTTAACAATGAGAATAACTCAAGGAGAGGAACAAAGAAGAGAAAAGGCGGTTTGTATTACCGCCTTTAATAGAGATAATTAGCCCGCTAACTAGATTAAGCTCGAAAGAAGGTTTAAGTCTGACTGAATAGCCCCAGCAGTAACCTCACGGCCAGCCCCAGGTCCGCGAATGACGAGTGGGTTGTCTTTATACCATTTACTTTCAATGGCGAAGATGTTGTCACAAGGTAGGAGGTTGGCTAAAGCGTGTTCTTTAGAAAGAGCTTCAATGCCTACGGTTGCCGTACCATCTTTTCCAAGTCTTGCGACGTAGCGCAGAACTTTCTCTTCGCGTTGCGCTTTTTCTAAACGTTCTGCCAGTAACTCGCTTAGTAGGTGCGCTTTATCAAGGAAGTCATCAAGGCTGATTGAGGTCAGTGACTCTGGCACCAAACTTTCAACTTTGACATTTTCAGGCTCAATTTCTAAGCCAGATTCGCGAGCTAGGATGACCAGCTTACGCATAACATCTGATCCATCGAGGTCACATCTTGGATCCGGTTCGGTTAAGCCTTGCTGCCACGCTAAATCGACCAGCTCTGCAAAGGGGACACTGCCGTCAAATTGCTGGAATAACCAAGAGAGAGTACCCGAGAAAATACCAGAAAGGGCAATAATGTCATCGCCACTTTCGCGAAGGTCTCTAACGGTATGGTTTATCGGAAGCCCAGCGCCGACAGTGGCATTGTATAACCAATGGCGGTTGATCTTGGCAAAGGCATCTTTTACTTGATGATAGTATTCGCCAGCCGCAGAACCCGCGACCTTGTTAGCTGAGATCAGGTGCATCCCTTGATGAGCGATATCAAGATACTTCTCCGCCAGCTCTTTACTAGCCGTGACATCCAAAACAACTAGGTCGTCGTAGCCTTGAATCGCGCCGAGTTTAGGGATCCATTCGCCCTCTTGGTAAGGGGTCGCCTCATCATCAAAACGCGCTTCTACTTGGGCGGCATCTAATCCATGTTCATCAAACAGGTAGGTTTGACTGTCCACAACGGCAACTAGCTCAAAGTTCATCCCTCGACGTTTTTCCAGCTCTACTTTTTGTTCGGCAAAAAGCTCAAGCCACATGGTGCCGATGTTCCCTTTACCACACAACGCAATGGCGACACGCTTTTGCGCTTGGAACAGCTGACTGTGTATAGATTTAACCAAAGGCTTGGTATCAGCCTTACGAGTGATGGCTACCAAGCTTAGGCCTGACGTTGCTTCGCAGATAAACTCCACCGGGGAAGACTTCAACTGCTGATAAAATCCGTAGCAGTGGTTGGCATTTTTAGTAACACCCGCCCCCACCGCTGCTAGCAAGGAGTAACCTTCCTTGAGCTTGATTTCCGCTTCAATGGCTGCATCTTGCAGGTAGCTCAATGCACCGTTGGCGATCTCTTCAGTGTAGGCGAGTAGTAAGCACGCTTGGTCGGGTTGAGAGTCAAACGCCAATGGTTCTAATTGAGCGCGTTTTAATCCAGATAACACATCGTGTTGGATACGCTCGAAATCATGGCCGGCGTTAAATCTCAGTTGGATAATTAACACTTCATCAAGAGAAGATATAATTTTGGCCCCACGGCCAGAAGCCAAGACACGTTCAATTCTGGTCGATCCAGATTCTGGCTCGTAACTACAGCGCAAATGCAGATCCATGGCACTTTGCGCGACAGGTTGAAGGGTTCGACTATGCAGTACAGGAGCCGCCAGTCTTGCAAGCTCATTCGCTTCATCAAGACGAAGCAGCGGAAGCAAACAGGCATCAGACACGAGTCTTGGGTCGGCACTATAGACACCAGCCACATCACTCCAAATGGTCACCTTGCTAACATCGGCCAAAGCACCAATAACAGTGGCAGAGTAGTCAGAACCATTTCGGCCCAAAAGAACCGTCTCACCAGCGTCGTTTTGCGCCATAAAACCAGTCACAACTACTCGGTGGTGAGCGTGTTGAGCTAGGGTTTCTTTAACAAGAGGGTAAGACACTCCTCTATCAACTTCAGGCTGTGTACCGCGTTCCGCTCGCAAAAAAGCTCTGGAATCCTGAGCAACTGCAGGTAAATCGTTTTGGGACAAAAGAGCAGCGAGAAGGCGAGAAGACCACACTTCACCATGTCCAAGTACAGTGGCATACTGCGCTTCGCTCAATGGAGCTGAGAGCTCACCTAGCGTACTAATTTCATCATTGAGATAAGTAAGTAAAGACGTTTGAGCTTCTCCTTCGAGAAGAGATTCAATTAGCTGAGATTGAAACTGACGCAAAGATTGAAGTGTCTCATGGGCGAGTCGACCATCTTTATTGAGCTCCTCAGTAAAAGCGATCAAATTATTGGTCGTTTTACCCGCGGCAGAAACCACAATAAGGTCTTCACTGTTTGAATACTCTTTTAGAATGGAGACAACACGTTGGTAACACTCTGGGTCCGCTAAGCTGCTACCACCAAATTTGTGCAGTTGTTTTGCCGTAGTCATGACTAGCCATTCTCCTTGGCGCTTTGAAATGCCTGTTGTAAATCTTCAATTAAGTCATCAGCATCTTCTAAGCCGACGGATAAGCGAAGTAACTGCTGAGAGACACCAGCTTCTTCTAATGCTGCTTCACCCATTGCACGGTGAGTCATAGATGCCGGATGACATATTAAGCTCTCTACACCACCCAGCGATTCGGCGAGAGAGAAGAGATCTAGTACGCTAGCAAAATGCTTGAGTTGCTCAAAGCTGCCAGCAAACTCGAAACTCAGCATAGAGCCAAATCCGGTTTGTTGTTTTTTAGCAATGTCGTGGCCTGGGTGCTCAGGCAGGCTAGGGTGATAAATCTTACCGACCAGTTCCTCTTGTTGAAGGAAGCCGAGGATCTTATTGGCACTCTCTTCGTGAACGCGCATACGAGCACCAAGAGTACGTATCCCGCGCAGAGTCATATAGCTGTCGAAAGGCGTACCCGTCGCGCCAATACAGTTGCCCCACCAGCCTAGCTCTTCAGCGTGTTCTTCGGTTTTGGTGATGACCACACCACCAATAACATCCGAATGGCCATTAATGTACTTAGTTGTCGAATGAATAACGAAATCCGCACCAAGTTCTAGAGGTTTCTGAAAAACAGGTGTCAAAAAGGTGTTATCAACAGCGACTAAAGCCCCAACTTGCTTTGCCAATCGACACACTTTTTCAATATCGACGACACGCACTAGAGGGTTAGAAGGGGTTTCCAGCAGAATGAGTTTTGGTTTTTTTGCTAACGCTTGAGCAAGGGCTTGATCGTCGGATTGGTCAACGAAATCAACCTTGAAGTCACCTTTTTGGGAGCGAGTATTAAACAGCCGGTAAGTACCGCCATAACAGTCATGGGGCGCTACAATTAAATCGTCTGGGCCAAGAAAAGCAGAGACCCAAAGGTTGAGAGCAGAGGTGCCGCAGTTAGTTACTACCGCCCCTTTACCTGATTCGAGTTCAAATAGAGCTTTCTCTAACAAGCCGCGGTTTGGGTTACCGGAACGAGTGTAGTCGTAGTTGGGCACTTCACCAAAGGCAGGGAATCCATAGTTAGTAGAGAGATAAATAGGAGGAACAACAGCGTGGTGTTGTGTGTCGGATTCAATACCAGTTCTTACAGCTATAGTAGCCGGCTTGCGAGTGCTCATAACAAATTCCTTTCGCACGTAGTGACTCATTATGCGGGGTGGTCTATAACTAGATAGCTATATGTTATTCCCTTCTTGTTAACACACTTTACTTCTCATTTTTGAAGACGTCAACACTTCTAGACGTCTATATGTCTTTGCTTATAGACTTAAATCCCGCTAAAATCGGTGGTTGTTACTTTTACAGACAAATATAATGAAGGTGTGCAATGGCAGATTGGAACGGCGAATATATAAGCCCTTACGCCGAACATGGAAAGAAAAGCGAGCAGGTAAAGAAAATTACCGTATCTATTCCACTGAAAGTACTTAAAGTACTTACAGACGAGCGTACCCGCCGCCAAATTAATAACTTGCGCCACGCGACAAACAGCGAACTTCTATGTGAAGCATTTCTTCACGCTTACACTGGACAACCTCTTCCTACCGACGAGGATTTGCGTAAGGATCGCCCCGATGATTTACCCGCAGAAGTGAAAAAGATCATGACGGAAATGGGTATAGAGTTTGAATCGTTTGATGAATAAATAAAGAGCAAACAAAAAAAGTTGGCACGAGCCAACCTTTTACTCAAATAGCTGACATTTCTCTATTTCATTTTTCTTGTCCACGGATACTAGATAAAGCTAGCACCCGTTATCAATAGCATTCCTCATTAATGCACTCTCGCCCACGGCCTAAAAATAGTATCTATCAGATGTGTTTTTCAAATTGCTATTTTCAGAGTCTATCTAAGTTGCAACTCTTGTAATCAGTACCTTTTACCCACCCACCATGGATGATGAGTACGCGATTAAGAGTTAGGCATCATAAATTCGTTGTATAAAAATTCGCTTCATTTTCAACCTTAATTTTTTTTGCTGCTACAACTTAAAGAACTGTCGATTTAGGCCTATTCCAACAAGGAAGAAAACGAATGAAACAGAAAACAGAAAACGAGAGTAAGCAATGCCCGGTGATGTTCAGTGTTAGCCATGTTGCGAATGACTCAAATCCGGTCTGGTGGCCAAAATTACTCAATCTCGACATACTTCATCTCCACGATACCAAAACAACCCCGATGAGTACCGATTTTAACTACCGGTACGAAGTTCAGAAACTCGAAGTAGATGCACTAAAAAAAGATCTCGCAACGCTTATGACGAATAGCCAAGAATGGTGGCCAGCAGACTGGGGACACTATGGCGGATTGATGATCCGTATGGCATGGCACTCTGCTGGTACCTACCGCATCGGTGATGGTCGAGGAGGGGCAAATACTGGAAATCAACGCTTTGCTCCTCTTAATTCTTGGCCTGATAACGCCAACCTCGATAAAGCACGTCGTCTGTTGTGGCCGATCAAAAAGAAATATGGTAACTGCATCAGCTGGGCGGACTTAATGATTTTAGCGGGTAACGTCGCCTATGAAACTATGGGATTGAAAACAGTTGGATTTTCGTTTGGCCGCGAAGATATCTGGCAGTCAGAAAAAGATATTTATTGGGGAAGTGAGCAGCAATGGTTGGCCCCAAGTGGTGGAGACCAGAGTCGCTATAGTGGTGGTAGAGATCTGGAAAATCCATTAGCAGCGGTCATGATGGGGTTGATCTATGTAAACCCGGAAGGTGTTGACGGCACTCCAGACCCACTAAAAACGGCTCAAGATATGCGGACAACGTTTAGCCGCATGGGGATGAATGATGAGGAAACGGTGGCTTTGACTGCGGGTGGACATACGGTAGGAAAAGCGCATGGCAATGGAAATCCTTCCCATCAGGGTCGAGAGCCTGAAGGGGCTGATCTCATTGAACAAGGCCTGGTTGGCAAAACCATCAGTCACGAGGCGTTGGGCGAGACACAGTGACCAGTGGCCTTGAGGGAGCGTGGACAACCAATCCCGTGCAGTGGGACGGCGATTTCTTCCGCTTACTTTTTGCCTATGACTGGGAGTTAAAAAGAAGTCCTGCTGGTGCGTGGCAGTGGCAGCCCATCAGTGTCGATGAAGTTGACAAACCCGTCGACGTAGAAGAGGCGTCACTAAAGGGAGAATTAATAATGACGGATGCGGATATGGCTCTAAAAATAGATCCCCATTATCGCAAAATATCCGAACGCTTTTTAAACGACCCCGATTACTTTGCTCACACCTTTGCTCACGCTTGGTTCAAGTTGACTCACCGCGATCTAGGCCCCAAAACTCGTTACATTGGCCTGATGTTCCTGAGGAGTCGATGATTTGGCAAGACCCGATATCAACGAGAAAGACTGAATATGATATTGGTAAGGTTAAGCAGAAAATTGCGCAGAGTGAGCTGACTATTAGCGAAATGGTATCTACGGCTTGGGACAGTGCTCGTACGTTCAGGCAATCGGATAAGAGAGGGGGGGCAAATGGCGCCCGTATTCGCCTAGAGCCCCAAAGAAGCTGGATGGGTAATGAGCCGAAAAGGCTTGATAAGGTTCTTACTGTTCTTGAAGGCATCGCATTGGAATCAGGCGCGAGTGTTGCTGATGTGATTGTGTTGGCGGGGAATCTTGGGGTCGAAATGGCCGCTAAAGCCGTAAATGTAGACATTGAGGTGCCTTTCTTTCCCGGTCGTGGGGATGCGACTCAAGCGGAGACTGATGAGAGCTCGTTTGCGGTATTAGAGCCACTTGCGGATGGGTTTAGAAATTGGCAAAAGCAAGAATATGCTGTATCACCTGAAGAGCTATTACTCGATCGCGCCCAGCTATTAGGCTTGACTGCGCCAGAAATGACAGTGCTAATCGGTGGCATGAGAGCACTTGGTACTAATTATGACGCTACTGATCATGGAGTATTTACCGATGACGTTGGTACCTTAAGCAATGATTTTTTTGTTGTGCTCACTGACATGAAGTATCAGTGGCAGCCAGTAGGCAGTAATTTATACAATATCGTGGTTCGCTCTAGTGGTGAAGTTAAATGGACAGCGACAAGAGTCGATCTTGTTTTTGGTTCTAATTCCATTTTAAGGGCGTACGCTGAAGTTTATGCGCAGGATGATAATCAAGTAAAATTTGTCGAAGACTTTGTTGCTGTGTGGGGAAAAATAATGAATGCGGATCGCTTCGATCTAGAATGATATTGGATTGATGAGCCCCTTAAAAGTAAAGCGCGTTAAGGGGCTACAGCGAAGCGGGTCGAGCCTTACGACTCGTTTTTATTACTGCATGTAGTTTTCTGGCATTTCAATTCGGGCGACGCCAGAATCCACGGCCGCTTGTGCAACGGCTTTTGCAACGCGCGGCAACAAGCGTGGGTCCATAGGTTTCGGGATAATGTAATCTGAACCATACTCCAGCTTATCTACGCCCGCAGCAGAGAGAACTTCTGCAGGGACAGATTCTTTCGCTAGCTGGCGAATTGCGTCGACAGCGGCAAGCTTCATTTCATCGTTGATTTCACTGGCACGAACATCAAGCGCCCCGCGGAAAATAAATGGGAAACAAAGCACATTGTTGACTTGGTTAGGGTAGTCACTTCGGCCCGTACCCATTATCAAGTCGTCACGAACTTGGTGTGCAAGCTCTGGTTTGATCTCAGGATCAGGGTTGGAACAAGCAAAAACAATCGGCTTATCCGCCATCAGCTTTAATGCTTCCGCAGGAAGTAAGTTAGGGCCAGAGACGCCAAGGAATAGGTCAGCACCTTCAATCACATCTTCTAGGGTGCGTTTATCCGTATTGTTGGCAAACAACTTTTTGTACTCGTTTAAGTCATCGCGGCGAGTATGAATCACGCCTTTGCGGTCAAGCATGTAAATGCGTTCACGCATCGCACCACATTTGATCAACAGCTCCATACAAGCAACCGCAGCAGCGCCAGCACCTAAACAGACAATCGTCGCTTCAGACAAGCACTTGCCTTGCAGTTCAATTGCATTAAGCATACCCGCAGCAGTAACGATGGCTGTCCCGTGCTGATCGTCGTGGAACACTGGCACATCACATCGCTCAATTAAGCGCTGTTCAATTTCAAAACAATCAGGTGCTTTGATATCTTCAAGGTTAATACCGCCAAAGGTGTCGGCGATGTTAGCCACCGTATCAACAAACTCATCAATGGTGCGGTGTTTTACTTCAATATCAATAGAATCAAGGCCAGCAAAACGTTTAAAAAGAAGTGCTTTACCTTCCATTACAGGCTTAGAAGCCAGAGGGCCAAGATTACCTAAGCCTAAAATAGCAGTACCGTTTGAGATCACGGCAACCATGTTACCTTTAGCCGTGTACTTATAAGCGTTATCTGGATCTTGAGCAATTTCGCGAACAGGTTCAGCGACACCTGGGCTATACGCTAAGGCGAGGTGCTCGGCGGTTTCTGCCGGTTTGCTTAGTTCTACTGAAATTTTTCCTGCAGTGGGTAAAGCGTGGTAATCAAGAGCGCGTTGGCGAAACTCTTCTTCTGGGGAGTTGGGTTGCTGGTTGTCGTCTGACATATGGCTGATTCTCGTTATAGTCTTGATTGGAATAGGGTCTTTAATTCTAAATGAAGAATGTCAAGCTGCATAGGTGGGAATGCGACTCAGCTCAGTGAAATACAGGTCATTAGTGACTGATAAGACCAGAGAAAGAGAATAGAAAGGTGGAAAAAGAGATTGGGAAGATCAAAAAAGGGCGCTTGTGCGCCCTTTTACTATCCGTGCAAAAATTACTTCTTGCTAGATAGAGCACCGAAACGCTTGTTGAAGCGATCAACACGACCACCAGTATCAACGATACGTTGCTTACCAGTGTAGAATGGGTGACATTTGTCACATACGTCTAGGTGGATAGATTCTTTAGTCAAAGTAGACAGAAACTCGAAAGAGTTGCCGCAAGAACAAGTAGCATTTACTGCTTTGTATTCTGGGTGGATACCAGCTTTCATGGGGAAAACCTCTAATCAGGCCGCGTCGCTATCCGAATCTTAGCCGGACACCACACGTAGTTAAATAAATAGTATAGTCAGGATACCGCTAGCTGATTAAAAATCTACCAAGCCATATCTCTGAGGCGCGATATAGTAAAGAATACCGAGCCCCTGATCAACCTATTTTCGAATAATACTGCTACTTTTTTCAGCACTGTTTTCTCACTTAAAACCAACGAGTAGCTAAGTTCGCGATACGATATGAGTAGCCTGTATTTAGTCGCGGGGATACAGTAGACTGTTTTTAGTTTCTGATATTGCGATGATTTGCGCTGTATGCGACCCAAGATAGCCCGTGTGGCGCTTCCCGTGCCACTGGATAAACAGTTTGACTATTTGATTCCCAATCACCTTTTTCCCGTTGTGGGGGGCGAGTCAGCGTGCCCTTCGGGCGACAAACGCTGGTGGGTATTGTTGTGCAGTTCGCTGAGTCATCAGAGTTTAGCTCCGCCCAACTCAAGGCTATTAAAGGCGTTATAGATCTCACACCACTGTGGCCACAAAGTGTTTATGAGCTACTGACGTGGTGTAGCAAATTTTACCTTTACCCCTTGGGGGAGACCTTTGCCAATGCCATGCCGACAGCGCTGCGCAAAGGCAAGCCAGCCGAATTTCAATCTACGTTAGAGTGGCAATTGACCCCGTTGGGACGTGATCAGTTGATGCAAGGTTTTGGTAGAGCAGTAAAACAGGCTCAGGTGATGAAAATTTTAGAGGGGGGGCGGCATCGCATCAGGTGATGTTAGATGCGGAGGTAAGCCGCACCGTCCTTAACACTCTCGAAGATAAAGGCTGGATAGCATCCCAAGAACACAAGAAAGCCGTTAAGGCTTGGCCAAAAGAAGTTGAAACCGACGACCACAAGCCGAAACTCAACGAGGAGCAAGCAGTCGCGATCGCTACAGTAAACAGCGCGCAAGGTTTTGGCTGTTATCTACTTGAAGGTGTCACTGGCTCAGGAAAAACAGAGGTCTACTTAAATTTAATCAAACCCGTATTAGAACAAGGTAAACAAGCGCTTGTTCTGGTACCAGAAATTGGCCTAACACCGCAAACCATCAATCGCTTTAAAAAGCGCTTTCAAGTTCCCATTGAGGTGATCCACTCAGGATTGAATGAGACGGAGAGGCTGAATGCTTGGCTCAGCGCTCGCGACAAAGAAGCGGGCATTGTGATAGGCACGCGTTCTGCACTGCTGACCCCTTTTAAAAACCTCGGCATTATCATTGTCGATGAAGAACACGATGCGTCATACAAGCAGCAAGATAGTCTCCGCTATCACGCCAGAGATGTGGCGGTAATGAGAGCGAGTAAGGCGAATATACCAGTAGTGTTGGGATCGGCTACCCCTGCATTAGAGACATTGCAAAATGCCTTGAGTGGGAAATACCACCACTTGACGCTGACCGAAAGAGCGGGACAGGCATCGCCAACAAAGAATAGAGCTTTAGATGTAAAAGGGCTTTATTTAGAAGCGGGCTTATCCGCTCCACTTATCGCCGAAATGCGTCGCCATTTGAAGGCGGGTAATCAAGTGATGCTGTTTCTCAACCGAAGAGGTTTTTCACCAGCGTTGATGTGTCACGAATGCGGTTGGATAGCCGAATGTCAACGCTGCGATGCATACTACACCTACCATCACCACAGCAACGAGATGCGCTGCCATCATTGTGGCTCGCAAAAGCCAGTGGTGCACCAATGTGAAGGGTGTGGTTCGACGCAACTCGTCACGGTAGGTGTGGGCACCGAGCAGTTGGAAGAACAGTTAAATCAACTATTCCCTGAGTTTAAGGCCATTCGAATTGATCGTGATAGCACCCGACGAAAAGGCACACTAGAAGAGTCTCTCAAAGCCATCCGGCGCGGAGAGTACCAGATCTTGATCGGTACGCAGATGCTAGCAAAGGGACATCACTTTCCCGATGTTACCTTAGTGGGGTTACTGGATGTTGATGGCTCGTTGTACAGCAGCGACTTTAGAGCGTCGGAGCGCTTGGCGCAGCTTTTTATCCAAGTCGCGGGTCGTGCTGGACGAGCAAGTAAACAAGGAGAGGTGTTATTACAAACCCACCATCCTGACCACAGCTTATTACAATCGCTGTTGACCAAAGGTTATGGAGAGTTCGCTCGTACCGCATTGCTAGAACGCAAAATGGCTTTTCTACCGCCTTTTAGCTTTTTGACGCTGTTTAGAGCCGAAGCCAACCATAGTGATTTGGTCGAAGAGTTTCTCAGACAAGTTCGACATACCCTAGAGTCCCATCCACTGTTTGATGATGCGTGCATGGTTTTAGGACCGACACCTGCTCCTTTGGCTAAGCGCGCGGGTAAACATCGATGGCAGTTGCTACTGCAAGCTCAGAGTCGACCTCTGATGCAGAAGCTATTGCACAGCGCAAAACCGGCCATTGAAATGTTGCCAACAGCCAAAAAAGTACGCTGGTCACTAGATATAGACCCACAAGACCTCAGCTAGGGTACAAAGAATATCCGGCTGTAAACTTTGGCATACTCAGCTTTTGCTACGTAATTTCATTAAATTGTGATTAAAATCGCACTTGCGCTACAAATTTTGTTAATCTGCCCGTAACATTATGTTTCGAAATGAATAAACTAAGAACTCAGTTGATTATCGGTCTGAGTTTTATTTTTGGGTAATCGTTTGCGCTGGCGAGGCCAGCGATAATAGAGTGGGCTTAACCCACCGCAGCTATTCAACAAGGTTAAGGTGGCAAATGGCTACCAAGGAAATGAAGAGGGTTTAATCTTTATGGCGACAATGAAGGATGTTGCCCAGCTTGCAGGGGTATCGACGGCGACGGTTTCACGGGCGTTAATGAACCCAGAGAAAGTGTCTTCGGCGACAAGGAAAAGAGTTGAAGATGCGGTACTAGAAGCTGGCTATTCTCCAAATTCACTAGCACGTAATTTGCGCAGGAATGAATCAAAAACCATCATTGCAATCGTACCGGATATCTGTGATCCGTACTTTACTGAGATTATCAGAGGTATTGAAGATGCGGCGATGGAACACGGTTACATTGTTTTGCTTGGCGACAGTGGTCAGCAAAAGAAACGCGAAAGCTCGTTTGTGAATTTGGTCTTTACAAAACAAGCAGATGGTATGTTGTTGTTAGGCACAGATCTTCCGTTTGATGTGAGTAAACCAGAACAAAAGAACTTACCGCCAATGGTAATGGCGTGTGAGTTCGCACCAGAACTTGAGTTGCCAACGGTTCATATCGATAACCTCACTTCAGCATTTGAAGCGGTGAACTATCTAACTCAACTTGGTCACAAACGCGTTGCACAGATTGCGGGCCCAGAGACTGCAGTGCTGTGCCAGTTCCGTCATCAAGGCTACCAACAGGCTCTGCGCCGTGCTGGTATCAGTCAAACACCAGAATACAGTGTGTCAGGAAACTTCACTTTTGAAGCCGGTGCCAAAGCACTGCAGGCATTGTTAGCTCTGCCAGAACCGCCAACCGCAGTGTTCTGCCACAACGATGTTATGGCGATTGGTGCTATTCAAGAAGCGAAACGCCGCGGTCTTCGCGTACCACAAGATTTGCCGATTGTTGGTTTCGATGATATTCAATTTGCTCAGTACTGCGATCCACCGTTGACGACAATTTCACAACCTAGATATGAGATAGGCCGCCAAGCAATGTTGATGATGCTTGAGTTACTTCGCGGACACGAGGTAAGAGCGGGTTCACGTCTACTAGAAACCAATTTGGTTGTTCGAGAGAGCGCAGCGCCACCGAGAGTGAACTAAAATGGTGGAAGCGATGTAAATTGTTGCATCGCTTCCAACTCTGTACTGTCATCCAATGTAAATCTGCATTACCATGAAATCCATTTTGTTTAGAACTGATGTACTGAAGTGGCAAATAAAGATTATGTAAGGCGGGGCCGTGGCACAAATAAAACGGCTAAAAAACCTGCTCGTAAAAGAAAACCGTGGCGAAGCGGCCTGATAGCTATTCTTCTTGTAGGAGCATTTGGCTATGGTTTGTATACCTTGAGCATGGATCCAGAGCCGCCGACACCTGTCGTTCAGCCAAAGCCCAAACCGAAATCTAAGCCAAAAGCCGATTTGCCAAAGCCTCCGGATGAGCCTTGGGAATACGTCGAATCTCTACCAAACAAAGAAATTAAGGTAAAGGCGAAAGAACTCGAAGTTTCCGAAGTTCCATACATAATGCAATGTGGAGCCTATAAAACCCAAGAGCAGGCGGAAGCGAGAAAATTAGATATCGCGTTCCAAGGTATCAATAGTAAAATCCGCAAAAAAGAGGGTAGTAGTTGGTATCGTGTGGTACTAGGTCCATACAAGTTTAAGCGCGATGCTGAACGCGACCGTCACAAACTGCAAAGAGCCAAAATTGAGCCTTGTGCGATTTGGAAGTCTTCCCAGTAAAATATAACGATAAGCCCCGTAATACGGGGCTTATTCCTTTCTAGACGTTACCTCGCTCACAGTGGAAACCTTGAAAATCATTTTTTAGACCCATATATCAAAACTAACTCCACAGAGAATAAAATTGAGAGGCCCTACCTGTGACTACTATCGTATCTGTACGTCGTAACAATAAAGTGATTATTGCCGGTGACGGACAAGTATCTTTGGGTAACACCGTTATGAAGGGAAATGCTCGCAAAGTACGCCGTCTGTATAACAATAAAGTATTGGCGGGATTTGCTGGTGGTACAGCGGATGCATTTACTCTTTTTGAACGCTTTGAAAGCAAGCTTCAAATGCATCAAGGTCACTTGACGAAAGCGGCGGTAGAGCTAGCTAAAGATTGGCGTAGTGATCGCGCTTTGCGCAAGTTAGAGGCTCTGCTTGCGGTTGCCGATGAAACGGCTTCTCTGATCATCACTGGTAACGGCGACGTTGTACAACCAGAAAACGATCTTATTGCCATTGGTTCAGGTGGTAATTTTGCTCAAGCAGCCGCGACAGCGCTATTGGAAAATACCGATTTAGATGCCCGAGAAATCGCTGAAAAATCTCTAAAAATCGCTGGCGACATCTGTGTGTTTACCAACCATCACCATACTGTCGAAGAGTTAGAGTATTCAGAAGAATCTGAAAAATAAAACTCTGGTAGTGGCAAAGAATTATAAGGTATTGAAATATGTCTGAGATGACCCCTCGCGAAATTGTACATGAATTAAATCGTCATATTATCGGTCAAGATAAAGCGAAACGCTCGGTTGCTATTGCCCTTCGCAACCGCTGGCGTCGTATGCAGCTCGAAGAGAGCTTGCGCGTTGAAGTAACGCCAAAAAACATTCTTATGATAGGACCAACTGGTGTTGGTAAAACCGAAATTGCTCGTCGTTTAGCAAAGTTGGCGAATGCGCCTTTTATCAAGGTTGAAGCTACGAAATTTACCGAAGTAGGTTACGTGGGTAAGGAAGTTGAAACCATCATTCGAGATCTAACAGATGTCGCAGTGAAAATGACACACCAACAGGCGATGGACAAGGTTAAGTTCAGAGCTGAAGAGCAGGCAGAAGAACGCGTGCTCGATGCATTGCTCCCACCTGCGCGTGACGCGTGGGGCCAAAGTGAGCAAAACGAAGAGCAGTCTAATACTCGTCAGATCTTCCGCAAGAAGCTACGCGAAGGCAAGCTAGACGACAAAGAGATCGAAATTGATGTAGCCGCGCCACAAATGGGCGTTGAGATCATGGCACCTCCAGGTATGGAAGAGATGACCAATCAGCTACAGGGTATGTTTGCCAACTTGGCAGGGGATACCAAGAAAAAGCGCAAGATGAAAATCAAAGATGCCTTTAAAGCGTTAACGGAAGAAGAAGCGGCGAAGCTGGTCAATCAAGAAGAGCTAAAAGAGCAAGCGATCTACAACGTAGAGAACAACGGTATCGTGTTTATCGATGAGATAGATAAAATCTGTAAGCGCGGAGAAAGCTCAGGTCCTGATGTCTCCCGTGAAGGTGTTCAGCGAGATCTATTGCCATTAATTGAAGGCAGTACAGTATCGACTAAGCACGGAATGGTAAAAACAGACCATATTTTATTTGTGGCGTCAGGTGCGTTCCAGGTGGCAAAACCATCTGATTTGATCCCAGAGCTTCAAGGTCGCTTGCCGATTCGCGTTGAGTTAGAAGCCTATCGAGTGATGACTTTAAGCGTATCTTGACAGAGCCTAAAGCGTCTCTGACCGAACAGTACACAGCACTGCTCAAAACAGAAGAAGTGGATGTTGAGTTTACAGAAGATGGCATTGAGCAAATTGCTAATGCCGCATGGACGGTCAATGAAACCACTGAGAATATCGGTGCTCGTCGTCTGCACACCGTAATGGAAAGACTTATGGACGAGATTTCATTTGACGCGACAGATAAATCAGGTTCAAAACTCACCATCGATGCAGAGTACGTTAATCAGCGATTAGGCGAGTTTGTAGAAGATGAAGATCTCAGCCGTTTTATTCTGTAATTCTTAACCCAACAAAAAGCCGACTTGAAGTCGGCTTTTTCGTTTTTATATTCCTGCGCGGACTGCGCTTAGATTCAGCCGAGTAATTACAACCAAATCATTAGCGTGAAGACGACCGCCAGAGCAGAAATTAAACCGGCAAACGCATAGCAGCCAATTTTTCCTAACACCCCGGCATGGATTTTTAAATCGTGCATCCCGTGATGTAGGCGGTGCATAGCGTGCCACATTGGCAGGGCTAAAGTGCCAATGATAAATAGCGCTCCGATTATGCTAGAAGCAAATGCAGTGACGCGCTCATAGCTTAAGGCTTCGGCGTCAATAATGCCGAGCGGTACTAAAATGCCAAGAACCAAAACGGTTACAGGGGTGATCATGGCAAACCAAGTGCCACCTGCACCAAATAGGCTCCACCACACAGGTTCATCAGAGCGTTTTGGATTTTTATCAATGCTGTAGTTTGTATTCACAACGCTATCCTCCTACACAATGATGAGTACAATCAGTGAAATAACCGCCACGGCTGCCCACTGGGTTAACACAATCAGCTTTTTGTCGACGAGTTTGCCCTTTAATCGGATCGGCATAACTTGCGGCATCATGCTAAAGAAAGTCTGAGCGTGAAACAGACTTCCCGCCAGTGCAACAATATTGATCGCCACTACAATAGGATTAGCCATAAAGTCTAGCCATCCTTGCCAAGCTTCAGGCCCTTTCACTAGTGCCCCCAACCCAACTGTCAGAAACAGAGTGAACAAAATAAGAGGTAATACCGTTGCTTCGCGAAGCATATAGAAACGGTAGAAAGGGTGATCTTTCCACCAAGTACGAGTCACTGGTCTTACATAAGGTTTACGGTTGCTCATCTTATGCCTCCTGTTCTACTGGTTTGCCATCGGGCTTAAGCATAGCGATAACAAAGTCCATAGACGACACGACTTTGCCTTGGTTTACTGCGCCAGCAGGGTCAACATTTTTCGGACACACCTCAGAACAGTAACCGACAAAGGTACAACCCCATGCGCCGTTTTCACCGTTGATAAGCTTCATGCGCTCTGCGGCACCGTTATCCCTTGAATCCAAGTTATAGCGATGGGCAAGGGTGAGTGCTGCTGGGCCGATAAACTCAGGGTTTAGGCCAAATTGAGGGCAAGCGGCATAGCACAGGCCGCAGTTGATACAGCCAGCGAACTGTTTGTATTTCGCCATCTGCTCCGGAGTTTGTAGGTTTGTACCATCTTCAGGTTTTCTGTCATTGCCAATGATGTAAGGCTTGATCGCTTCCAACCTTTCGATAAATGGCGTCATATCCACAATCAAGTCTTTCTCAATAGGGAAGTTAGCCAGTGGCTCGATTTTTACGCCATCTTGATAGTCGCGTAAGAAGCATTTACACGCCAGCTTAGGTACGCCATTTACCATGATGCCACAGGAGCCACAAATCGCCATTCGACAAGACCAGCGATAAGACAGGTCTTTATCTAAGTTGTCTTTGATATAACCGATAGCATCAAGGACAGACATGGTTTCATCGTATGGGACTTCGAAAGTCTGCGTATAAGGTTCTGCGTCTTTTTCAGGGTCGTAACGCAGAATGTCGACTCTTTGAATGCGGTTTGCTGACATTATGCTTGCTCCTCTTGGTTAGACTCACTTTGCTTGGCTTGCGCTTTCTCAGCTGCCGCTTTTTCTTCAGCCGCTGCTTTTTCCGCAGCTTCCCCGTATAGACGAGCTTTAGGTTGCGACTTAGTGATAGTCACATCGCTGTAGTCAACACGAGGAGATTGGTCTTCTTGATAGAAGGCCAGTGAGTGTTTAAGGAAGTTGGCATCATCACGCTCCGTACAGCCATCATCTAAACGCTGATGGGCACCGCGAGATTCAGTGCGAAGGACGGCAGAATGCACCATAGCCTCTGCGACTTCTAAACCGTAGCCCACTTCAATGGCATATAGCAGATCGGTGTTAAACACCTTGCCCTTATCCTTGATACTGATTTTTTTGTAGCGCGCTTTGAGCTCAGTGAGCTTCTTGATGGTCTCTTCCATCAGGTCTTGCTGACGATAGATACCACAACCCGCTTCCATGGTGTGACCCATTTCAGTGCGAATATCAGCCCAATTTTCATCGCCTTCTTGTGCCATTAACGCCGCGATTCGATCTTCTACCGCTTTGACCTGTACTGAGATGGCGTCATCATTCCAACCTTTAAACTCACTGACGCGCTGAACGGCGTTCTCACCGGCAACGCGGCCAAAGACGACAAATTCAGCAAGAGAGTTAGAACCCAAACGGTTAGCGCCATGTAAACCTACAGATGCGCACTCACCGACGGCAAAGAGCCCTTTGATTCGAGTCTCACAATCTTTGTCGGTCTCAATACCACCCATGGTGTAATGGACCGTTGGACGAATGGGGATCGGCTCCTTAGCTGGGTCTACGTTAACGTAGGCTTTAGAGAGTTCACAGATAAACGGCAGACGCTCTTGTAAGTACTCCTCACCCAGATGACGGAGGTCGAGGTGAACCACATCACCAAGAGGGTGTTTAATGGTGTTGCCTTTTTGCTGTTCATGCCAGAACGCTTGAGAAACCTTATCGCGGGGACCGAGCTCCATATATTTGTTTTTGGGTTCGCCAACTGGAGTTTCAGGGCCCATGCCGTAGTCTTGCAGATAGCGGTAGCCATTTTTATTGACGATGATACCGCCTTCACCACGACACCCTTCAGTCATTAAAATACCCGTGCCCGGTAAACCCGTAGGTGGTACTGAACAAATTCCATATCGCGAAGTGGTATACCGTGACGATAAGCCATAGCCATACCATCACCAGTCACAATACCGCCATTGGTATTACAGTGATAAACGCGTCCAGCGCCACCAGTGGCAAGGACAACCGATTTCGCTTTGATAGTAACAAGCTCGCCTTCTGACATGTGAATAGCAATAAGGCCTTGAACCTCACCGTCTACAACCAGCAGGTCGACGACAAAATACTCATCAAAACGTTTGATTTGCTCATATTTCATCGAGGTTTGGAACAGAGTATGAAGCATGTGGAAGCCAGTTTTATCGGCAGCAAACCAAGTGCGTTCGACCTTCATGCCGCCAAAACGGCGAACGTTCACTTCTCCGTTTTCTTTTCGACTCCATGGGCAACCCCATTGCTCCATTTGAATCATTTCACGGGTAGCATTTGCGACAAAATACTCGACAACGTCCTGTTCACATAGCCAATCGCCACCGCCGACAGTGTCGTTAAAGTGGTTATCTAGCTGTCTTCATCCTTGATAACTGCTGCTGAGCCACCTTCTGCTGCGACCGTATGAGAACGCATCGGATAAACTTTGGAAATTAGAGCAACTTCCAGTTCAGGGTTTGCTTCAGCCGCTGCAATAGCAGTTCGAAGACCAGCGCCGCCAGCGCCGATGACTGCGATATCTGTGGTGATAGTTTTCACAGTTATCCTCCAGTGTGTTGTTATTTGCGGAGAGCTCCGCTTGTTGTAATGATTGGGGAAAACCCCAAAAGTAGTAGGGTTAGTTTAGAAGAGGGAAATTAGAGAGATATTGATGTGTTTAGGTTTTTTACTCGATAATGCATCAAAAGGCATAAATTTTATGCTTATTGTGATTTTAATCACGGCAGAGGATAGAATCCCTGCGCGGCCGTATTGAGGGTCTTGTTAATTGCTTGTTGTAAACAATTTTCGTTATCAATAAAAGCCACTATTAGCCAATGTTTACTGTATTGAAGCTCGCTAGTAGTGAGCTACAAGGTGGCGTGCTAGAACCCGTAATGTTGCATTTTCAGCGCTAACTGATATTTTCAGCCGACAGTAAAAGAAACGGGATTTAAATTATGACCGCCCAGTGGTTTCCAAGCGCAAGTATTGAACGGCTTAAGCAACGAGCTCACATCCTCGCCAAGGTTCGTCAGTTTTTTGCAAGCAAAGGGGTGTTAGAGGTGGATACTCCCGCCATGAGTCATGCCACCGTGACCGATATACACTTGCACACTTTCAATACCGAGTTTGTTGGTCCAGGGTATGCCAATGGGCAGAGACTCTACTTTATGACAAGCCCAGAGTTTCATATGAAGCGTCTGTTGGCAGCAGGCAGTGGTTGTATCTATCAAATCAATAAAGCCTTTCGCAATGAAGAGAGTGGTCGGTATCACAACCCTGAGTTTACGATGTTAGAGTGGTACCGAGTCGGTTTTGATCACCACAAGCTGATGGATGAAATGGATGAACTGCTGCAACAAATACTGGATTGCCAATCGGCAAAGAGAATGACGTATCAGCAAGCGTTTATTGACGTCTTGTCTGTTTGTCCGCTCGACGCCTCAATGGAAGCATTGAAAAAAGTCGCAGGCGAGTTAGGTTTGCAAGACATCGCTGAAAAAGAGCAAGACCGCGACACACTACTACAACTGCTGTTTAGCATCGGTGTGGAACCAAAAATTGGCAATGACGCCCCCGCATTTGTATACGATTTTCCCGCTTCGCAAGCGGCATTAGCCAAAATTAACGCTGACGACCCAAGAGTTGCCGATCGCTTTGAAGTCTATTTTAAAGGGATAGAGCTCGCGAATGGTTTCCACGAGTTAGATGACGCTAAAGAACAGCTAAAACGCTTTGAACAAGACAATGCAATGCGCAGTAAAATGGGCCTTAAGCCACAACCTATAGATATGAACTTAATTGAGGCGTTAGACGCTGGGCTACCATCGTGTGCCGGCGTTGCACTTGGCATTGATCGGCTGATCATGTTGGCGTTAGGTTGTGACCATATCGATCAAGTCACGGCATTCGCTTTTCCGAGAGCGTAATACGGCTTCCAAGTGGGATAAACCTTTCTAGAGGTTGGTCATTTTCCCGATTGGAAAAGCATCTAACCAATTAAATCGCTAAAAATACCGTGCGGTTTCACTCTGAAACACCTGAGGTCGCACTTCTTACTTTTCATAACTCGCTTCTGCCCACCATCCTCGCTATACTCCATGTCTGAATTTTATCCCCGAGATTGCAAGAGCACAGGATATGCAAGAGTACATCGACTTTATTCAACAAAATATGATCCTATCTTTGGTGTGGATCGGTCTGTTTGTCGCTTTGATTATGAACGTTGTTAAGTCTGCGACGTCGGCATACAAAGAAATCACAGCTAACCAAGTTACCCAGCTTATGAACCATGAAAATGGTGTTGTGGTTGATATTCGTTCTAAAGATGAGTACCGCAAGGGTCACATTACGGATGCAGTTCACATTTTGCCTTCAGAAATCAAAGCAGGTAACTTCGGCAGCCTTGAAAACCGCAAAGCAGACCCAATCATTGTGGTATGCAAGACCGGTCAGACGGCACAAGAAAGCGCCAACTTGTTGGCTAAAGCAGGATTTGAAAAAGTCCACATGCTGAAAAATGGTCTGGTTGCATGGAGTGAAGCAAACATGCCGCTTGTACGTGGCAAAAAGTAATCGCTATCACCCAATGACGACAAGCGCTGAACACTTTGTCAGCGCTTAACGGAGAGAGATGTGAACGGCCGCACGATTTTTTCGTAGGATTTAGTCACAGACGCTTCTCTCAGTTAGTCTCAACGCAGACTAGAAATTTTTGAAGGAATTAAGGATTCAACAATGGCTGAAGCAGCACCACAAGACGCGCAACAAAACTTTGCGATTCAACGTATTTTTCTAAAAGACGTTTCTTTTGAAGCGCCAAACTCACCAACTATGTTCCAAAAAGAGTGGAACCCAGATGTTAAGCTGGATCTAGACACTCAAAGCCGTGAACTAGGCGAAGGTGTTTACGAAGTGGTTCTACGCCTAACCGTAACCGTGAAAAACGAAGAAGAAACGGCTTTCCTATGTGAAGTTCAGCAAGGCGGTATTTTCACTGCTGAGAAAATGGAAGCAGGTCAGCTTGCACATTGCCTAGGTGCATTCTGTCCAAACATCCTATTCCCATACGCACGTGAAACGATTTCTAGCCTAGTCGTTAAGGGTACTTTCCCTCAACTAAACCTAGCGCCAGTAAACTTCGATGCACTATTTATGAACTACCTACAGCAACAAGCTGAGCAGGAAGGTCAACCTGAAGCGTAAGCCAACGCTTTATTATAAGGTTTAGTCCATTTATAAAATGCACAAAGCATCTTTTGATGAGTTGTGCATTTTTTGTTTAAATGCACCTGAGACAAAGTAAGCTAGATTAAAAGTAACCTCTGAGAAGAGTGCTGGTGTTTACCCAAATCATACCAACAAGTTAACAGGCATCGAGATGACAGATATACGTAACAATGATGTATACGGCAAAGAAATTTCAATGACGGTGATAGGCGCCGGTTCATATGGCACATCATTGGCAATTTCACTGGCCCGCAATGGCGCTAATGTAGTGATTTGGGGGCATGAAGCGGATCATATGGCCCGACTAGAAAAAGATCGAGCCAACCATGAGTTCCTGCCTGGGATTGATTTTCCACCTTCACTCATCGTAGAAGATGACCTCTCTAAGGCCGTGTCCGCCAGTCGTGATTTGTTGGTTGTGGTACCTAGCCATGTATTTGGCATTGTTTTGTCGAGCTTGAAACCACACTTGCGCGACGACAGTCGAATTTGTTGGGCGACTAAAGGGCTTGAACCAGAAACCGGCCGACTATTAAAAGAAGTGGCTCACGAAACACTAGGGGAACAATATCCGCTAGCGGTACTCTCTGGCCCTACCTTTGCAAAAGAGTTGGCGGCTGGGCTGCCTACCGCGATTTCAGTGGCCTCTCCGGATGATCAGTTTGTAGAAGAACTACAAGAAAAAATCCACTGTAGTAAAACGTTCCGCGTTTATGCCAATAGCGACTTTACCGGAATGCAATTAGGCGGAGCAGTGAAGAACGTGATCGCAATTGGCGCAGGCATGTCTGACGGTATTGGTTTTGGTGCCAACGCTCGTACCGCTTTGATTACGCGTGGTTTGGCTGAAATGACCCGATTGGGTATCGCTATTGGGGCAGAGCCTGAAACTTTTATGGGTATGGCTGGCCTAGGTGATCTCGTCCTGACCTGCACCGACAATCAGTCTCGAAACCGTCGATTTGGCTTGGCTTTAGGTGAAGGCAAAGACGTCGATACGGCCCAAACTGAGATAGGCCAAGTAGTAGAAGGCTATCGAAACACCAAAGAAGTATGGTTATTGTCTCAAAGGCACGGTGTTGAGATGCCAATAGTTGAACAAATCTATCAAGTATTGTATCAAGGAAAAGATGCAAGACTGGCAGCGCAAGATCTGCTGGCACGCGATAAAAAAGCAGAAGGGAAGTAACACCAAGCCGAGCTTGGAGCTGTCGTAAAGGATTAACTGATGAAACATTGTGAAAAACAGAAGGTGTGGCAAGCCATAGTGAAAGAAGCGCGGGAAGCGACGGAACAAGAGCCTATGCTTGCGAGTTTTTACCACGCCACCATAATTAAACACGACAGCTTGGCCGCGGCACTGAGCTACATTTTAGCCAATAAGCTGAACACGGCTTCTATGCCAGCAATGGCGGTTCGAGAAGTGGTAGAAGAAGCGTTTGATGCGGATCCCAGTATCACTTCCGCGGCGGCTTGTGATATTTGTGCAACCGTCAACCGAGATCCTGCTGTAGCGATGTACTCTATGCCACTATTGTACTTAAAGGGATACCACGCCCTGCAAGGTTATCGAGTGGCGAACTGGCTTTGGAAGCAAGGTAGGAGAGCGCTAGCAACTTATCTACAGAATCAGATTTCTGTCGCTTGTCAGGTTGATATTCATCCTGCGGCCAAGGTGGGTCATGGCATCATGCTCGACCATGCAACAGGTATCGTTATTGGTGAAACCGCCATTGTAGAAAATGACGTATCGATTTTGCAGGATGTAACCCTAGGGGGGACAGGTAAAGAGTGTGGTGACCGACACCCTAAAATTCGCGAAGGCGTGATGATTGGCGCTGGAGCCAAGATTTTAGGCAATATCGAGGTTGGAGAAGGTGCGAAGATTGGTTCGTGTTCTGTCGTGTTGCAGGCGGTACCCGCTCACACCACAGTAGCAGGTGTACCGGCTAAAATTGTCGGACGCCCTAAGACTGATAAACCATCCCTAGAAATGGACCAGCAGTTTAACGGCCGCTCACAAAGTTTTATAGGCGGAGATGGTATTTAACCAACTCCGCACACTGCAGAGAACATCAAAAAAGCGGTCTGAAAGACCGCTTTTTGTTTATCCCAGCGCTTCTAGCTCCGCTAGTACTTCATCCGCCCAAACAATCCACGCTTGTCTAGTCAGTAGATTGCGACGCAGAGTTAGACGCTCCAAACGTTGCTGCTTATCAAGGGTCGCCGTGTTGGCGTAGTAAGCGTTTTCAATGTCTTGGTAGTGTGCGACTAGCTTGCGCGACTCTTCTACTAACTCAGCGAGTTGATCGCGGTAGGCGTGAGATGCTTGAACACTGCAAGCCATTAGCTTTGCAGAAAACTCGTCGCGAACTGTTGGGTGCGCAGTCGGTTGCTCAAACCACTCACCTAGTGCAGAACGCCCTGCATCAGTGATGGAGTAAACCTTGCGATCTGGTTTACCTTCTTGAGGCTCTAGAACGCAAGTTACGTATCCGCCTTGGGCCAGTTTGTTTAGCTCACGGTAAACTTGTTGGTGGCTTGCTTTCCAGAAGTAACCGATAGTCGAGGAGAACTCTTTCGTAATATCGTACCCGGTTGCATCTCGTGTACTTAGAACGGTTAGGATAACGTGTGGTAATGACATGTCTTCAATCCAAATGGTCAATAAACTACAAACGTATACTTAACTCTCTGTGGTGCTTTGTGCACTCTGCTTAGTGGAGTTAAGCCGTGCCAACTAAACTGCGTTGGCCATGTCACCTTAAAAGCCGTTTATCACCTAGGTAGGTTGGGTTGTTAACCCTTTGCGATTATTTTGGTTTTATTGTTTATCGCAAAAGAGCAGTAGTATATCTAAATAATAAGCATAAAGTGGAATAGATGGACAAAATTACCCTAAAAACTGACAAAAATCTCAATAGGAATGTTCTTGAGATGAATATTCCTTGTTGATGGTTCTAATTATACCTAATAAAGAAGAATGTGTTGAATATTTTGTGTTGCCCTATGTAAAAACGTGTTTAAAAGGTAAACAAAAAGGCCGATGGAATCCATCGGCCTTTGTTTAAGTGGTACTTGCGTTAACCGGTATTTCGCATACCAGCCGCAATACCGGCGATAGTGACCATTAGCGCTTCTTCGAGTTCAGCATCACTCTCTTCTAACTGACGAGTTCGGTATAGCAGCTCCGCTTGAAGCATGTTCAATGGTTCGACATAGATATTGCGCAAGCGAATTGATTCGAGGCCCCAAGGGTCGCTTTGCATCAAGTTTTCATTGTTTTCAACATTCAATACAGCCTTGATGTCTTTTTGCAACTGATCTCTCAAACGGTCTCCTAGCTTAACCAGTTCAGGCTGAGCTAAGCGTTCGTCGTAGTAACGAGAAATCTCGATATTACACTTAGAGTAAACCATCTCCAACATACCCAAACGCGTAGAGAAGAATGGCCATTCGCGGCACATCTCTTCCAACAGAGCTTGATGCCCTTTATCGATCGAGTATTGGATCGCTTCACCAGCACCGAGCCAAGCTGGAAGAACAAGGCGGTTTTGGCTCCAAGAGAAGATCCAAGGAATCGCACGCAGACTTTCCACACCGCCATTTGGGTTGCGCTTCGCTGGACGAGAGCCCAACGGTAGTTTGCCTAGTTCAAGTTCAGGTGTTGCCTGACGGAAATAAGGAACAAAGTCCGCTTCGCCGCGAACAACACTACGGTAGGATTCACAACTCACTTCTGACAGTACATCCATCAGATCGCGCCACTCTTGTTTCGGCTCTGGTGGCGGCAGTAGGTTCGCTTCTAAGATCGCACTAGCGTATAGGTTAAAGCTGTTAACCGCGACATCGGGTAGACCAAGTTTAAAGCGGATCATTTCACCTTGTTCGGTAACGCGAAGGCCGCCTTTTAAACTCTTAGGTGGCTGAGATAGCAGCGCAGCATGTGCAGGTGCACCACCGCGACCTATGGTACCACCACGGCCGTGGAACAGTGTCAGTTCGATGCCTTCTTCTTCGGCCACTTTCACTAGTGCGTCCATCGCATCGTACTGAGCCCAGCCTGCAGCCATTACACCCGCATCTTTCGCTGAGTCGGAATAGCCGATCATCACCATTTGGTGATTTTGGATAAAGCCGCGGTAAAGGTCGATATCCATCAACTGCTTGATAACCGACTCGGCATTGTTCAAGTCGTCAAGTGTTTCAAACAAAGGACACACGTCCATGCGGTAAGGGCAGCCCGCTTCTTGAAGCAGTAAGTGAACGGCGAGCACATCCGAAGCCGTTCGCGCCATAGAGATAACGTACGCACCGAAGGCTTCTTTAGACTGTGCCGCGATGATCTTACAGGTATCTAGGACTTCTTTAACCGGCTCCGATGGTTCCCAATCGAGCGGAAGTAGCGGACGTTTCGAGGCGAGTTCGTTGGTTAGGAATGCAACTTTGTCTTGTTCACTCCAGTGGTCGTAGTCGCCGATGCCAAGGTAACGAGTCAGCTCTGACAGTACATCTGAGTGGCGAGTACTTTCTTGACGGATATCCAAACGAACGAGATGTACACCAAAAGCGCGAACGCGGCGCAATGTATCAAGCAGAGAGCCGTCTGCGATAACGCCCATACCTGTCTCGTGAAGAGATTGGTAAATCGCGTACAGAGGTTCCCACAGTTGCTCTACGCGTTGCAATGGCGCTTTGATTGCCATCTTCTGGCCATTGATCTTGGCATCCAAGATGTCTCGGGTATCTCCGAGAAGCTTGCGCAAGCTTTTAAAACCGCGCGGTAAGGTTCGTGTTGATCATCTCCGGCTAAGGCGCGAACTTGGTCGTTGCACTTAGTCATAGAGAGTTCACTGATCAGCTCGTTGATGTCATTTAGATATAGGTCTGCGGCCTTCCAGCGGGATAGCAGCAGAACTTCGCGAGTAATCGTATGGGTGACAAATGGATTGCCGTCGCGGTCACCACCCATCCATGATGAGAAGTGAACTGGGCGCGCGTCAATCGGTAGACCTTCGCCAAGATAGCTGGTTAGTCGTTCGTCGAGTTCGCGAAGGAAGTCTGGTACCGCTTCCCACAAAGAGTTCTCTACTACGGCAAAGCCCCATTTGGCTTCGTCTAGTGGTGTTGGTCGCTGTTTGCGGATCACGTCTGAGTGCCAGCTCTGAGCAATCAACTGCTCTAGGCGTAGCTCAGTTTTGTGTCTCTCTTTTGGTGAAAGATCGGTCAGCTCAAGCTTTGACAGGCACTCATTGATTTTGACCAGTTTGTTGATCATGGTACGACGAGTAATCTCAGTCGGGTGCGCTGTTAACACAAGCTCGATGTTAAGATCTCGGATCGCTTCTGCCGTGTCGAGTTTACTGACGTCTTGCTGGCTAAGCTTAGAGAAAAGAGAGTTAATTGCGTCTGGCTCACATACGTGCTCTTCACAATGGCGAGAGATAGTGTGGTACTGCTCTGCCATGTTGGTCAGGTTAAGAAACTGATTAAACGCACGCGCAACAGGTGTTAGTTGCTCATTAGGCAGGTTTTTAATCTCTTCGATTAAGGCGTCCCTATCTGCTTGACTACCACCGCGCGCAGACTTGGAGAGTTTGCGGATGGTTTCCACTTTCTCCAAAATCACGTCACCATGTGCGTCCCTAATGGTGTTTCCGAGCAAATGTCCTAACATGCTCACGTTGCTACGTAGCGCAGAGTATTTTTCGTTCATTGATATCCTGCCTTGTAAAAAAATTACATCCAATGTTCTTTATTTAAGTAGACAATCTAGCGAAAAGTATTGCTGCGAGTCAAATTTAGCAAGATTAGATTGCAAAAATTATGCAATTGAATGTAACGAATGTTGGTTACACGAATTTGTGACAAATGCTGAAAGTTAATTACAGCAAGGGGTTTAGCAATGCACTTATCGGCAAAGATTAAAAAAAAGCGAATAAGTGCATTTTACTTGTTAAAAACAGTATTTGTAGATGGCTTTTGACAATACCTTGATGGTTGGGTCGATAAAATCAAACGCTAAGAACTCATCCGGTTGGTGCGCTTGATCAATCGATCCCGGCCCCAGTACTAAGGTTGGGCAAAGCTGTTGCAAGAAAGGCGCTTCGGTACAATAGTTAACGGTTTCAGTTGGCATTTCACATATGCCTTCCATGCCTTGTACAAAGTGATGTTGGTGATCACATTCATAACCGGGAATCGGCTCGTGAAGCGGCGTGATAGAGATTCTATCTGGCCATTTAGCTGAGACCTCTTTTAGCGCGTCGGTCAACATATTGTTTAAACCGTCTAAGCTAATACCCGGAAGTGGCCTGACATCGTAATGAAGCTCGCAGCAGCCACATATTCGGTTTGCACTGTCACCGCCGTGAATATGGCCCAAGTTTAGTGTAGGGCTGGGTATTGCAAAGCCAGGGTGATGATACTCTTTAATCAGCTTATCCCTTAGCTGCATCAGAGAATAAAGCACTTCGTGCATAATCTCGATAGCATTAACACCCAACGCAGGATCGGAAGAGTGTCCAGATTTACCCGTGACCCTCACTGCATTAGCGACGTGTCCTTTGTGTCCTCGAATAGGGACTAGGCTCGTGGGTTCACCAATAATACAGTAATCAGGTTGAATAGGAGCGCAATCGGTAAAGTGTCGCGCACCCAACATGGTGGTCTCTTCATCACAAGTGGCGAGAACATACAGCGGTTTTGTCTGCTTACTCCAATCGATGGATTTTACCGCTTCAATAATAAAGGCAAAGAAACCTTTCATATCAGCTGTACCCAAACCGTAGAAGCGATTATTGGCTTCCGTTAATGCGTGAGGGTCAAAGTTCCAACGACCTTCGTCAAACGGAACGGTATCACTGTGACCGGCGAGAAGCAGACCGCCTTCTCCTTGCCCTTTTTTGGCAATTAAGTTGTGTTTGCCCGGCTCTACTTCGGTCACTTCAACTTCAAAGCCGATATCTTTTAGCCAAGTCGCTAATTTTTCAATCACTTTGCTATTGCCTTCATCCCAGCTCGGATCGGTAGAGCTGATTGAAGAGGTGGAAATAAGGCCGCTATAGACCTCTTTAAAACTTGGTAATTGCATTTATATTCACTTTCCCTGTTGACATGAAAAGAGCAAAAAGGTAAAACACATATTAAATCATTTATTATGAATAAAAAGTCGATTAAGGCTTAATTTTTTAAATTTGTAGTCATTTTAAAGTGTAAGTTTTTACCTTCAACTGGGATGTTAAGAAATGCTAAAAACCACCATTATTGGAGCTACCGGATACACAGGCGCTGAGTTGGCCGTTATGGTCACCAAACATCCTGAGCTCAAGCTATCAGGTTTATATGTTTCCGCCAATAGCGTTGATGCTGGAAAAAGCATTTCAAGTCTATATCCAAAACTGGTCGGTCAAGTGGAGATGGAAATTAGCCCACTTGTCGATGTTGATGCTGTCGCCAAAGAGAGCGATGTTATCTTTTTGGCAACGGCTCATGAAGTTAGCCACGACCTCGCGCAAAGCTTTCTAGATAAAGGCTGTCAGGTCTTTGATTTGTCTGGCGCTTTTAGAGTGAAGCAAAACGGGTTTTACAAAAAGTACTACGGCTTTAAGCATAAATATGTAGGATTGTTGGATAATTCTGCATATGGTTTGGCGGAATGGAACCAAGAAGCGATCAAAGGTGCTCAGCTTGTTGCCGTACCAGGTTGCTACCCAACTGCTTCTCAACTGGCGATCAAACCACTGGTTGAATCGGGCCTTCTCGACACCAGCCAATGGCCAGTAATCAATGCGACCAGCGGCGTTTCCGGTGCAGGACGCAAAGCGACGCTGACCAATAGTTTCTGCGAAGTTAGCCTACAGGCCTATAACATTTTCGCTCATCGTCATCAGCCAGAGATTGCAAGCCACTTAGGTTGCGAAGTGATTTTTAATCCTCATTTGGGCAACTTTAAACGCGGTATTTTGGCTACGATTACCATGAAGCTGGCAGCGAATACAACCGAAGAGCAGATTGCTAAAGCGTTCCAAAATGCATATCAAAATACGCCAGCGGTTCGTTTGACAGGTGACGAGTTGCCACGCATCCAAAACGTTGAATTTACACCTTTCTGCGATATTGGCTGGAAGGTTCAGGGCGAGCACATTGTTGTTGTCTCAGCCATTGATAACTTATTAAAAGGCGCGTCGTCTCAGGCGATGCAATGTTTAAACATCCACTACGGTTTTTCCGAGTTAACGGCACTGCTGTAAGCAGTCAAAAGGGAAATTATGACGGATAACAAACAAAACCCATTAGTGATCAAATTAGGTGGTGCTGCTTTAGAAAGCGCAGAGACCCTTAGCCAAGTATTTGGTGCCATTGCTGCCTATCAGGATCAAGCGAAGCGACGAATTGTGATCGTCCATGGTGGAGGTTATCTAGTGGACGATCTAATGGGCAAACTCGCTTTAGAGACGGTAAAAAAAGACGGCTTGCGAGTGACGCCATATGACCAAATTCCGGTGATTGCCGGAGCCCTAGCAGGTACGGCCAATAAGCTCCTGCAAGGACAAGCAATCAAAGATGGTTTGAACGCCGTTGGACTGAGCCTCGCTGATGGCGGGCTTTGTAAAGTTGAAGAACTCAACCCAGAACTCGGCGCTGTAGGTAAAGCGACACCAGGTGATTCGCAAGTACTGCAAGCCATTTTAGAGCAAGGTGCACTGCCAATTATTAGCTCAATCGGTCTTACAGACCAAGGGCAATTGATGAACGTTAACGCAGACCAAGCTGCAGTAGCAGTGGCAGGTGCATTGGACGCTGAGCTGGTTCTTCTATCAGATGTAAGCGGAGTATTGGATGGCAAAGGCCACCTACTGAGCTCACTCGATAAGAACGAAGCAGAAAAATTAATCGAAGGTAAAGTCATCACTGACGGCATGATTGTTAAGGTACACGCCGCACTGGAAGCCGCTGATGATTTGGGTCGACCAATTGAAGTTGCCACATGGCGCTACCCTGAAAAGCTAGCAGAGCTTTTTGCGGGCAAGAGCATCGGCACCCAATTTTTACCTCAATAAAATAGAAAACAGTTTAACACCGAGGCTGACCGCCAAACTCAGATTCGGTTTATGGAGAAAGTAAAATGAGCAAAGTACAAGTAAACAAAGTGGTTGTCGCATACTCTGGCGGTCTGGATACGTCGGTTATCATCCCGTGGCTTAAAGAGAACTACGACTGTGAAGTTGTGGCATTTGTCGCCGATGTCGGTCAGGGCGAAGAAGAACTAGAGGGCATTGAAGAAAAAGCGAAAGCGTCTGGTGCCTCTGAGTGTTACGTGGTTGATCTGAAAGAAGAGATGGTCGCGGACTACATCTTCCCAACGCTAAAAACGGGTGCTTATTACGAAGGCAAGTACCTCCTAGGTACTTCTATGGCTCGCCCAATCATTGCTAAAGCACAAGTAGAAGTCGCGCGTAAAGTTGGCGCGGATGCTTTGTGCCACGGCTGTACAGGTAAAGGTAACGATCAGGTGCGTTTTGAAGGTGCGTTCGCTGCACTAGCACCGGATCTACATGTTATTGCTCCTTGGCGTGAATGGGATCTGGTCAGCCGTGAAGAGTGTCTTGATTACCTAGCAGAGCGCAATATCCCATGTTCAGCGTCGCTAACTAAAATCTACTCTCGCGATGCAAACGCATGGCACATCTCTACGGAAGGTGGTGTTTTAGAAGATACGTGGAACGCGCCAAATGAAGACTGCTGGGTATGGACGGTCGATCCAGAGCAGGCACCAAATGAAGCGGAGTACGTAACACTTAAAGTAGAAAAAGGTGAAATTGTTAGTGTTGATGGCGAGCAAATGACGCCTTATAACGCGCTTGTTTACCTAAATGAGAAGGGCTCTAAGCACGGTGTTGGCCGTATCGACATCGTAGAAAACCGCCTTGTAGGTATGAAGTCTCGTGGTTGCTACGAAACTCCGGGTGGCACTATTATGATGGAGGCACTTCGCGCGGTAGAGCAGCTTGTACTGGATAAAACTTCTTATGAGTTCCGTGAAGAACTGGGTGTAAAAGCGTCGCATCTTGTATACGATGGTCGTTGGTTCACACCACTGTGTAAATCCATCATGGCAGCTGCTGACGAACTGGCACAAGACGTCAACGGCGAAGTGGTTGTTAAGCTATACAAAGGCCAAGCAACCGTTACTCAAAAGCGTTCGCAAAACAGTCTTTACTCTGAAGAGTTCGCAACATTTGGCGAAGACGACGTTTATGATCACAGCCATGCTGGTGGCTTTATCCGTCTCTACTCGCTATCGAGCAGAATTAGAGCACTAAACGAAGCTAAGAAATAAAACCAAAAGTAAAAAGCAAAACTGAAGGATCGCTAGTGCGATCCTTCATTGTACAGAAGCAAACGGCAGGCAGCCGAATCGAGTAAGCAGGAGAAACGCGATGGCATTATGGGGCGGAAGATTTACCCAAGCAGCAGACACCAGATTTAAAGACTTTAATGACTCATTGCGCTTTGATTACCGATTGGCTGAACAAGATATCGTTGGCTCTATTGCATGGTCAAAAGCTCTTTTATCTGTTGATGTAATCAGTGAAGAAGAGCAACAGAAACTTGAGTTAGCTTTGAATGAAATCAAGCTGCAAGTGATGGAAGATCCTCATCAGATATTGCACTCGGATGCGGAAGATATTCACTCGTGGGTAGAGCAACAACTGATTGGTAAAGTGGGCGATTTAGGCAAAAAGCTTCACACGGGCCGCTCGCGTAACGATCAAGTGGCGACCGATCTCAAGCTATGGTGTCGTCAGCAAGGTCAGCAGCTTTTGATTGCCCTTGACCGTCTTCAATCGCAAATGGTTTCCGTTGCGGCAGAACATCAAGCAACGGTACTTCCGGGTTATACCCACTTACAACGTGCACAGCCTGTTACGTTTGCTCACTGGTGTTTGGCTTATGTTGAAATGTTTGAGCGTGACTACTCGCGTTTGAACGACGCTATTACTCGTTTAGATACTTGTCCACTGGGTTCGGGTGCGCTTGCGGGTACGGCTTATCCGATTGACCGTGAAAAACTAGCGCACAATTTAGGTTTTCACAGCGCAACTCGCAACTCGCTAGACTCTGTTTCTGATCGCGACCACGTGATGGAACTGATGTCAGTGGCATCGATTTCTATGCTTCACTTGTCGCGTCTGGCAGAAGACATGATTTTCTACAACTCAGGTGAATCAAACTTCATCGAACTGGCGGATACCGTAACTTCTGGTTCTTCACTAATGCCTCAGAAGAAAAACCCAGATGCGCTAGAACTGATTCGTGGTAAAACGGGTCGTGTTTACGGTTCTATGGCTGGCATGATGATGACAGTAAAAGCTTTGCCTCTTGCGTACAACAAAGATATGCAGGAAGACAAAGAAGGTTTGTTTGACGCGCTTGATACATGGAATGACTGTATGGAGATGGCGGCCCTCTGCTTTGACGGTATTAAAGTAAACGGTGAGCGTACACTTGAAGCGGCAAAACAGGGTTATGCTAACGCGACTGAACTGGCTGACTACCTTGTTGCTAAGAACATTCCGTTCCGCGAAGCTCACCATATTGTTGGTGTAGCGGTTGTAGGTGCAATTGAAAAAGGGTGTGCTTTAGAAGAGTTATCCATTGGAGAACTCAAAGCGTTTTCTCCAGTGATCGAGCAAGATGTGTATGACATTCTCACCATTGAATCTTGTTTAGAAAAACGAAGTGCCCTTGGTGGCGTTTCTCCAAATCAAGTAGCATTTGCGGTTGAAGAAGCTAGCAATCGCTTAGCGCAGAGAAATACTTCAACGGTTAAAGTGCGCCCTGCGCGTTTAACGGATATCGAGGCGTTAGAAGGAATGGTGACCTATTGGGCGAGTTTAGGTGATAATTTGCCGCGTTCGCGCAATGAGTTAGTGAGAGATATTGGTTCGTTTGCCATCGCTGAGAACAATGGCGAAGTGACGGGTTGTGCTTCTCTTTATGTCTACGATTCCGGTTTGGCAGAGATACGTTCACTCGGTGTGGAAGCAGGCTGGCAAGGGCAAGGACAAGGTACCGCGTTAGTGAAGCACCTTATCGATAAAGCGAAACAGATGGCGATTAAGAACGTTTTTGTATTGACCCGCACTCCGGAGTTCTTTATGAAGCAAGATTTCTTGCCAACGTCGAAATCTCTATTGCCTGAAAAAGTGCTAAAAGATTGCGATCAGTGTCCTCGAATTCACGCTTGTGATGAAGTTGCGCTGCAAATTAATCTTGATGAGCAACTTTTAACAAAAACTAATGTTGCTTAATTTTCTATCTATTCAATAGCTTAGGTTTATGTTGAAGAAATGATCAAAAAAGATCGAAAAAATTTGGAACTTCTGGAAAGAGCTTAGGTCCTATTAATACCACTGCTTTTTCTTAGAAGAATCTAAGAGAGCCCCAAACCGGATTTGGTTTTGGGGCTTTTTTGTATCTGTTGTTTTTTTAAAACATTTTTACGGTGTAGCAGGGCTAAGTTAACGGCTGGTTGAAGTGATGGTTACAGCAGGGAAAGCCATAGCTGTTATTTGCCCGATTGGCCGTTGTGGCGAGCTCGCCAAGGAAGGATCACAAACTTCATCCAAAGATGAAGAAAGAGCAATCCGTTAAATAAGAAACCACCAACTATCAGGGCGATAGATTCGATACTGGTAGGATCCTCTTGAAACCAGATAAACCACACGACCCAGCAAGCCACCGATAAAACAGTGAGCTGATCCATACAGCGCTGGCAGCGTCCTATCTTGCGCCAGAACCAGTTTTCTTCACAGCCTTGTCGACAGTCTTGGCTTCGCATTTTGATCTCCTTTGATCCTGACAACATTATATGCGGGTGGATCCAAGTGTAAATACGAATGCGGTTTGCCAAAGCCAAAACCCAACTAAAAAAGCGACAGCCCATTGTCTGTCGCTTTACTTAATCCCGATTTTTAGAACTTGGTTGCTGGATAGAATAAGCTATCCAAGGCGAAAGCAGCGCAGAACGTGAAGACGCTTTATCGCTAGCACCCCGGACCGCAATCTAGGCAGTGTTTGATCATTTCTGGGCCTAAGTGAAGTTTTGCGTTTAGGTCGCGTAGTGCGGTTCTCACACCCTCTTCGATCACGGGATGATAGAAAGGCATATCTAACATTTCAGACACCGTCATTTTGTTTTGGTGTGCCCAAGCGAGCAAGTGTGCAAGGTGTTCTGCATTGGGGCCGATCAATTCGGCACCGAGGAAGCGTCCAGTACCTTGTTCACCATATACATGTAGAATCCCCTTATTGCGCAACATCACACGTGAGCGTCCTTGGTTTTCAAAAGAAACCTCACCGGTGGCAAAACAGCCACAATTTCCCAAGCGCTGTTCTAGCTGACGATAAGTTTCACCCACCATTGCGATTTGAGGATCGGAGAATACGGCCGAAATAGCGCTGCGGCGAAGGCCTGCGCGAATGCCTGGATATCGCCCTGCGTTATCTCCTGCGATTCTACCCTGATCCGCAGCTTCGTGAAGCAATGGGATCTGGTTGCTCGCATCACCAGCGATAAAAATGTTGTCTGCAGAGGTTTGCAAAGTGTAGTGGTCCGCTACTGGCACACCTCTTTCATCTAGATTTACCGAGGTCTTTTCGATATCTAGTTTGTCGACATTTGGACGGCGGCCTGTTGCAGCGAGTACATAATCAACCACAAAGCTTTCTAGTTGTCCGTCGTGGTTAATAAACTGAACTTCAACTTTATCTTGGCCTTCAATACGCTTCATGCTTTCCACTTTGACGTCTGCGTCTAAGTAAAACTCTTCTTTGAAGGCTTTATCTGCATAGGCCATGACTTCTGGATCGGTGAGCGGACCGACTTGTCCACCAAGTCCAAACAACTTAACTTTTACACCTAATCGGTGTAGCGCTTGACCGAGTTCGAGTCCGATAACTCCTGGGCCAAAAACAGCAACCGCTTCTGGAAGATCACTCCAATCAAAAACGTCGTCATTGATCACTAGGCGATCACCCAGCTCATTCCAAACCACTGGATAAGCAGGGCGAGACCCCGTTGCAATTACAACTCGCTTTGCGTGGACGCGAGTGTGGTCGTCAACTTGCAGAGTATGGTCATCTAAGAACTTGGCATAGCCTATTAGTTTGTCTTCAGCTGGTATTTCATCAACGCCTTCAAGAACAAAACCCACAAACCTGTCGCGCTCGCGTTTTACACGATCCATGACTTCACGGCCATTAATCACGATTTCACCTTGAGGGTGAACGCCAAAGCCCGGCGCTTTTTCGATTTGGTGGACACTCTCAGCAGCGGCAATAAGCAGTTTAGAGGGCATGCAACCCACACGCGCACATGTTGTGCCGAATGGACCACCTTCGATCATTACTACTTCAGAGGTATGTGCTTTTGCGGCTCGGTAAGCACCTAACCCTGCTGTTCCACCACCAATAATGGCCACATCAACATTCAACTGTTTCATTATTTATTCTCACTGTATTGGCGCTGGTAGTCACCAGCATCAAGAATTGATAACTCTTTGATAATAATAAAGGGACCCCTGCCCAGAGACTAAGTAGGGGCCCCGATTACTGATCTAAGCCGTTCTAACCTAGGAAGGATTCTAGTTCTTCACTGCCACCGATGTGTTTGCCGCCGATGAATACTTGAGGAACTGTAGTGCGTCCGGTGATGGCGCGCAGGCTTACTGTCGTTGCATCTTTACCTAAAATCACTTCTTCATACTGAAGACCTTTATCAATCAAATTTTGTTTCGCCTTGGCGCAGAATGGACAGCCAGGTTTTGTGAATACCGTGATGGATTCTTGTGTCTTGTAGTCAGGTGCGACATGTTTAAGCATAGTGTCTGCATCCGATACCTTGAACGGGTCACCTGGCTCATTTGGTTCGATAAACATTTTCTCTACCACGCCATTTTTAACCAGCATGGAGTAGCGCCAAGAACGCTTGCCAAAACCTAGGTCGTTTTTCTCCACTAACATACCCATGCCTTCGGTAAACTCACCATTGCCGTCAGGAATAAAGGTAATGTTTTCCGCCTCTTGGTCGTTTTTCCACGCATTCATTACAAAAGTGTCGTTGACCGATACACATAAGATTTCATCTACGCCGTGCTCTTTAAACACTGGGAAAAGCTCGTTGTAGCGAGGCAGGTGGCTTGAAGAGCAAGTTGGGGTAAATGCACCCGGCAAGCTAAAGACAATAACGGTTTTGTCTTTGAACAGCTCGTCGGTGGTTACGTTTACCCATGCATCGCCTTGGCGAGTTGGGAAAGTAACTTGTGGTACGTTTTGACCTTCTTTCGATGCAAACATAATGGATTCCTTAAAATTGATGATGTCTGGGTTCAGTGGCGACGTTCTGTTTTTACGTCTTGCCTGTTTCGATGGAGTTATTATTCAAAAAAATCTTTGATAGCTCTAATCGTTTGATGCTATGGTTTTGATAGATGTTTTCTATCGAGAGTCAGTCATGAATATCAGAGACTTTGAATATCTTGTTGCATTAGCAGAGCACCAACACTTTCGAAAAGCGGCTGAGGCCTGTTTTGTCAGTCAGCCAACTTTGAGCGGTCAGATACGAAAGCTTGAAGACGAGCTCGGTACAGCCCTACTAGAGCGTAGTAGTCGCAGAGTGTTATTTACAGAATCTGGCTTACAATTGGTCGACCAAGCTAAGCGTATTCTTACAGAAGTGAAATTGTTTAAGGATATGGCGAGCGTCAAGGCGGATCTATGGTCGGGCCAATGCACATTGGCTTTATACCTACTGTAGGCCCGTATTTGCTGCCAAAGATTGTTCCAGCATTAAAAGAGCAGTTTCCCGATCTAGAGCTCTTTTTACACGAGGCGCAAACTCATCAATTGGTGCGACAACTAGAGGAAGGAAAACTGGATTGCTTGGTGTTGGCTTCGGTGGCAGAAACGGCGCCTTTCAAGGAGATCGAAGTTTACAATGAACCCCTTAGTGTTGCGGTGCCGTGTGACCATGAATGGGCACACTTAGAGCAAATTGATATGTTGGAGCTCAACGGTAAAACAGTACTTGCTTTGGGTGATGGCCACTGCCTAAGAGATCAAGCTTTGGGGTTCTGCTTTGCGGCTGGAGCCAAAGACGATGAACGATTTAAAGCAACCAGCTTAGAGACACTAAGAAACATGGTAGCAGCGGGAGCGGGTATTACACTTCTGCCTCAACTATCTCTTCCTTCTGAGAAAGAAAAAGACGGAGTTTGTTACATCAAAGCAATCAATCCCGAGCCTTCACGTAGCCTAGTACTCGCTTATCGCCCAGGCTCACCGTTGAGAGAGAGGTTTGAGCAGTTGGCTAAAGCAATTCAAGCTCAGTTAGGGTAGATATCGGAAACAAAAAAGGTTGGCTTATGCCAACCTTTTTTACTACTAAGCGGTGTTAGAAGAGTTCGTCTTCACTGCTGTAAACGCTGTCGGTGATTTCATCGGAGACAAACTCAGTCGGTTCAGTGCCTGCAACAAAGTACTCGAACATAGAGCTGGCATCAAATTTGTTGGTAAGTAACCCAGAGTCTCGGTCGATACGTGCTCTGACAATCTGGGGCGGAACGACTTTGCTCTGCACCTCAGTATCTTTAAGAGCGACTTCCATAAACTCTATCCAAGCTGGCTGCGCAGTTTTCGCGCCGGACTCTGCGCCGGTGATCTGTCCCTTACCCAGATTCGAGTTGGTTACAGTGCGTCCAAGCTTGCGGTTGTGATCGTCAAAACCAACCCAAGCGATGGCTACCATGCCAGGACCATAACCGTTGTACCAAGTGTCTTTCGAGTCGTTAGTTGTACCTGTTTTACCTCCGACATCACGGCGTTTGAGCTCTTGAGCTCGCCACCCAGTGCCATTCCAGCCGGTTCCGTCTCGCCAGTTACCGCCACCCCAGATGTTGCTATACATCATTTCACGCATGAGGAATGCGGTTTGTTCACTGATAACCTGTGGTGCATAGTTAGGTGCATCATTATCTACGTCTACTTCGGTCAGCACAGGTTCTGCAAGTTCGCTGTTGTCGGTTGTCGTTTCACCTTGTTGCCCAAGGGTTGGTGATTGTGGGCAGTTCTCGCGACAAATCGACATTGGAGAGGCTTCAAACTCTAAGTCGCCAAATGGCCCTTCAACTCGGCTGATATAAAAAGGTTCAACATAGTAACCGCCGTTAGCGAACACCGAGTAACCCTGAGCCATTTTGACTGGAGTTAAGCTACCCGCACCCAGAGCGATTGTCTCTGAACGAGGAAGCTGATCAAGCTCAAAACCAAAACGAGTAAGGTACTGGCGAGTTTCATCTAAGCCGACCTGACGTAGAACGCGCACCGCCATTACGTTCTTCGATTGTGCTAAACCAATTCTCAAACGAGTAGGGCCAGTGTAGGTAGGTGGCGAGTTTTTTGGTCTCCAAGCCGTTCCCTGACTGCGATCCCATTGGTTGATTGGCGCATCGTTGATAAGGCTTGCCAACGTCAGCCCATTATCTAGTGCAGCTGCATAGATGAAAGGTTTAATACTAGAACCTACCTGACGGACCGATTGGGTTGCGCGGTTGAACTTGTTATGAACAAAGTTAAAGCCACCGACAAGAGACAGTACGGCGCCATTCTCTGGATTCATCGATACGAATGCCGTATTCGCGTTAGGAACCTGAGCAAGGTGCCAAGCGGTGATTGGTTCACCCTCTTCTTGAGGAATGGTATTCAAGGTGACCCAGATTTGCTGGCCAACTTCCACTATTTCCTCTGCGCGTTTTGGCGCTTTACCTTGTTTTTCATCGGTGATGTAAGGACGAGCCCACTTTAAACCATCCCATTCGATACTTTGCTCACCGTGGCTTTTTACCACTACTTCAGCGCGTTTATCATCAACTTTTGTCACGATAGCTGGGCGCAACTTGCCATAGGTGGGAGCGCGACTTAGGACTTTGTTCATTTCCTCACTGGTTAGAGGAGTGTCACCTTGCTTCCAAAGTACTTTTTCTTCCCCGCGATAGCCATGACGTTGGTCGTAAGCGATAAGGTTGTTGATAGCGGCATCATTGGCGGCTTTTTGCAATTTGGAATCGACAGTGGTGTAGATGTTCATGCCGGAAGTATATGCTTCTTCTTCGCCGTAGCGTTCTACCATCCAAGCTCGGGCGAGTTCGGCAACGTAAGGTGCCCTTAGCTCAATTTCAGCTCCGTGGTAACGAGCCACGATGGCTTCGTTGCGCGCGTCTTCAAATTCTTGTTGGGTAATGTATTTTTCATCCAACATACGGCGCAGAACCACGTTGCGTCGATTGGTCGCACGTTCTAGCGAGTAGATTGGGTTCATTGTCGATGGGGCTTTAGGCATACCTGCAAGAGTTGCGATTTCACTCAAGGTTAGGTCAGCAAGGTCTTTACCAAAGTAGACACGCGCCGCAGCGCCAAATCCGTAGGAGCGGTAACCAAGAAAGATCTTGTTAACGTAAAGCTCCATTATTTCTGGTTTAGTCAGCAGTTGTTCTATGTGGATAGCGATAAAAATCTCTTTGATTTTACGCATAATTTTCTTCTCGTTAGTCAAGAAGAAGTTACGAGCCAACTGCTGAGTAATGGTACTCGCTCCTTGTTTTGCCGTTCCCGACATGGCGACCACGACGGCTGCACGAGTAATACCGATAGGGTCGATACCTGGGTGGTCGTAAAAGCGGCTGTCTTCGGTAGCGATAAGTGCATCGATTAAATGCTGAGGAATATCATCGTAAGCGACTGGAATACGGCGTTTTTCACCAAACTGAGAAATGAGTTTTCCATCTTGACTGAAAACTTGCATCGGCGTTTGCAGTTTAACATCTTTCAGGGTCGCCACGTCCGGTAGCTCTGGTTTGACGTAGAAGTAAAAACCGATAATGGTCCCCACTCCAAGCACGCCGCAAACTAATACAAATATAAACAATCGCTTTATGAACTTCACCGGAGAATCCCTGATTCGTTATCGGCTGCTATAGGCAACCTGTTGTTCTTTACGTTAAAAACTGAGCCCTATGATATTGCTGTGCTCGCAAAACCACCAATTCTAACTTTCAAACCTACTTAATGGAATGAAAACATGGGGATATTCGGAATAACTGGGCTTGATATCGGCCACCATACTATCAAGCAGCAGTGCTAAAGGCCAATGGTAAAACCACTACCATACAGGACTATAGACAATATGAGACAGAAAAGTGCATTTTCGCCGATAGTTGGGCGGTCAATTATCAGAAAATTGTAAATAATCTAAAACAACTTAGAAAGGACTTGCCTCGCTTCAGTCGGCGAGTTGCGGTTTCGATTCCAGATGAGTGGGTAATATATCAGCTTATTCAAACCGATAGTCTGTTTGAGGGATTAGAAAAGCAGGCAGAACTCGCCCACGAGTTGACTCAACTTACACATATCCCTCACGACCAGTTGTCGCTGGACTTCATCGTCAATAAAAATGATCTGGCGATTAATAGCCTTTGTGAGCATCACTCTACGCTATGAGGCGTGACATTATTGAAAACTTGACGCTAGCCATGAAGCAAGCTGGTTTTGAGTTAGTTTCTATCAATACTTATTCCCATGCACTGGCGGCCGTTTTTCATGAGATGCAGCCTAACTACTTGCTATACCATCTTGCCGAGAGACCACTGCTGATTGAAATTCACGCTGACAGTAATGTGGTATCGACGCCAATTCCGATAGAGGTTGGATATCATCGAAACGGTGATGCTCAATTTGATCTCGATTGGATCTCTAAATTACCCATTGAACCTAAGTCAGCCAAAGTTCTACTGCTAAATCATCGCGGTTGCTATGAAATGAAATCAAATCAAACCCTGCAAAGAACGCCATTGATATACCCTCACTCCTTGGTTTGGAAAAATGAACCTAGAGAAGAAGATAAATGTCGTTATGCAGCCAGTGTTGGTATCGCGTTTTTAGCGCAAAGGTGGTTAACAAAGTATGGCTTATATTGACGTCAACCTATTACCTTGGCGGCAGCAACAGAGAAAACGCAGTAACTATCGGTTTGTTCTGTTTTGCATTGTTAGTTTTAGTGCATCTATTGCCCTAATAGCTGCGATTGATGGCGTTGCCAAACGCCTAGTGGAAGCAGAGAGTGAGTCTGTTGAACGACTAAAATTCCAGTTAGAAAACCTTCCCGTTATCAATGAAAGTATCGCGCTTGATTTACAGCGGGCCTCAAAAGCGCAAAGTGAATTAATTAAGGCTTGGCATAGCCGCCAGCAGCAAGTGTCCGCTATCTCAAGTGTTGATGTTGCAGAGTCTGATGGGTTGGCAATGACTCACTTACAGATTGGCGGTAACCAGCTCACATTAAAAGGTGAAGTAGAAAGCTTATCAAAGCTACAAGGTTTTGTTTCTGGTATTGAGGCCGACCCAAACTGGCAAAACAGTCGCATCAATAAGTTTCAAAAAGCCGCTTCTAAAAGCGCAGAGTTTATTATCAAAAGTGACTATTCAGATAGTGAAGGGGCACGGTGATTTTGGTGAATATGGCTCTATTGAATAAGGTCGAACATTTGGACCTAGCCAATCAGTTTCGAGCTCCAATACTGTTGGCGATCTTTATTATTCCCTTATTTTTGGGCTGGTGGTTTGCTGTCGCGCCTACTTATGAGAATTATCAGATTGAGCTACTGCGGAAAAACAAATTTCAACAACAGCTTGCGAGCCAAAAAGCTGAGCTTGAGAAAGGTTCTGCTCAGCGGAAAAAGCTATTGCAAGTTATGACGGATCTCTATCAACTTTTACCTACTGATTGGAGCGCAGCGACAAACCATCAATTGATTCGTCAGCTTGATCTATTGACTGTTAGGTTTGATGTCGCGATCAGACACTTCACTAAGGTTGAAGGCAACTCGATTAAAATTATGTTGGTGGGCACTTACTTTAACATTGGCGCTTTGCTCTCTGAGCTTCATAGGCAGAGTGTTCCAATAACTTTTGATAGCGTAGAGTGGGTACTTGTCAGTCAGCCTGCTGCTCTTTTTACCGCTACATTGACGCTCAAACCATTCACTTTGTTACTACCTAATGTTTCTCCAGACCGTCAGCAAAGTTCAATAGTACATTTCACACCTTCCACTGCCATTCTTCGAATGAAGAGCCAACTGGCACAATTTGTCCCCTCTGGTTCTCCACCGACTTTCACTTATTCTCCGTTGAGGGAAAGAAACGAATGTGTCCGTGAAGAAATCAAGCGACAGAAAGAGCTGAATAGCCGTTTTAAAGGGATTATCTATTCGCCGACCTTAAGTGCTCTACTTATCGATGAACATGGACAGGTTGAAGAAATAGCGATTGGAGAAGTTTACCGAGAGCTGGGGCTGGTTGTATCTAAATTAAAAAATGGGGCGATTTACGCTTATCTATCCGCTCGGGAATGTAAGTGGATCATGCAGGAAGGAGAGTCCGTTGAATAGGTTACTCATTATCACGTTTTATCTTTTAATGTCGCTTTTTCCCTCTCACAGTAGCCCAAAAGAAGAAGTGAGTTTACCGACGACTTCTTTTAGTTTTACTCAAATGCCTATTTATCAAGCACTCAAGGTCATTGCTGACAAAGGAGGTATAAACCTTGTTGTCAGCGAGCAAATAAAGGGTGACGTCACCTTAGAACTGAATCAAGTCTCTTGGCGGCAAGCACTGCATGCGGTACTGCACGCCAAAGGGCTCTCCTACTACCAACTGGAAAATATTATGTATATCGGTAAAGAGGGAAACGCTTCCGAGCAAATGATTACTGGTCGCCTAATTCGCGTTTTTCCCCTGTTGTTTTCTTCTGCCGACGAGATGGTAGAAGTGTTATCAAAAACCTTTGTACATGAAGCCAACCCGTCTTTTACTGTCCAAGTAGATAGCCACTCAAATTCCATTGTTGCACGTGGCAGTGAGGAAGAGTTAGACCAAGTGGCAACTCTGCTTAGCGTGCTCGATAAGCAGAAGCAACAAGTGGAGATAGAAGCTAGGATTGTCACTTTTTATCAAAGAGAGCATGAATCTTTGGGCGTGAACTGGAATTCCGTGTTCACAGGAGAGAACCTTTCTGCTGAGTTAAAGCTCTCTCCGTCTCAAGGTAGCGCCGGAGTTTTTAGTACAACAACCCAGCAAACAGATGAAGTCTCAACCTTGCTGAAACTGACGCAGTTAGGCTCTGATGTGCTGCTAGATTTAGAACTGGCTGCGCTTCAGTCGGAATCAAAGGCAAAGGTGATTTCTAGACCAAGACTCGTCACCGTAGACAAAACAACTGCGGTGATTGAGCAAGGAACCGAGATCCCTTATCAAGAATCAACCTCCGGAGGGGGAACGAGCATTGAGTTCAAAAAAGCGGTGCTCAGCTTAGAAGTCACGCCTTACGCATTGGGCGAACAACAACTTCTTATTAACTTGAGTGTTACTCAAGATCGGCCCGGAGAGGTGGTGCAAGCGGGGACAGGTCAGGCAGTTGCTATAAATACTCAAAGGGTGACCACCCAAGTTCAAGTTGCCAATGGCGAGACATTGGCCCTCGGCGGTATATACCAGAAAAGCCAAACAGACAGTGTATATGGTGTACCGTTGCTCGGCGAGATACCCGTGGTAGGTAGTTTGTTTCGTCAAACTCGAAATGAATGGGTAAATAGTGAGCTGGTTATTTTTATTACTCCGCGTTTAATTGCACCGTAAGTAACAGGACTTTGTCTTTGATTACGCGAAGATTATTTCTATTACGCACCTACCCATTCTCAATTGATCTAAAAATAAATTTGCAATGCAGGCACCTTATCTAGATAATTTCGGGTCTTATCACGAATTATCTGTGAGGAATAGGTGTCACAAGTGGCATAGACGCTGGTAGTAGACTCGGTGTAGCGCCGATCTAGCAAGGGCTTCAGAGAAATGAAGCAGCCAGACATGCTTGTGACGATGTCATTGAATTTAACGTTGTAAATTACTGCTAAACATGGCTGAGAAACGCAATATTTTCCTTGTTGGCCCTATGGGAGCCGGCAAAAGCACCATTGGACGACATCTTGCTCAACAACTTCATATGGAGTTTGTCGATTCTGACACGGTAATCGAAGAGCGCACTGGCGCAGATATCGCTTGGGTATTTGACGTAGAAGGTGAAGACGGTTTTCGCGCTCGCGAGGAAAAAGTGATCAACGACCTAACCGAAGAACAAGGTATCGTTCTAGCGACGGGTGGTGGATCAATCAAAAGCAAAGATAACCGCAATCGACTATCTGCACGCGGCATTGTTGTCTATTTAGAAACAACAATCGAAAAGCAGTTAGCGAGAACAAACCGTGATAAAAAACGTCCGCTTCTGCAAACTGATAACCCGCGAGATGTACTAGAAAACCTAGCTGGCGAACGCAACCCACTGTACGAAGAAATTGCGGACTACACTGTGCGTACAGACGATCAAAGTGCAAAAGTGGTAGCCAACCAGATCGTAAAAATGCTAGAAGAACGTTAATACGTTTAAATTCTAGTTTGGAGATTACCCATGGAACGGATTACGGTCAGCTTAGGTGAACGTAGCTATCCCATTTCAATTGGCGCCGGATTGTTTGAAGATCCGGCCCACCTTTCCCCGCTTTCAGCAAATCAAAATGTACTCGTGATCAGCAATGTCACCGTTGCGCCACTGTATGCTGAAACCATAGTTAACAGATTGACCGAGCTGGGTTGCAATACTCAAGTATTGGAACTGCCAGATGGCGAACAGTACAAGTCACTCGATACTTTCAACACCGTGATGAGTTTTCTTTTAGAGAAAAACTACAGTCGTGACGTAGTTATCATTGCGTTAGGTGGTGGTGTAATCGGTGATTTGGTCGGATTTGCTGCCGCTTGTTATCAGCGAGGCGTGGACTTTATTCAGATCCCGACCACTTTGCTCTCTCAAGTAGACTCATCTGTCGGTGGCAAAACTGCCGTGAACCACCCGCTGGGTAAAAACATGATCGGGGCCTTCTATCAGCCCAAGTCAGTTGTTATTGATACTAACTGTTTAAAAACGCTTCCAGAGAAAGAGTTTGCTGCTGGAATCGCTGAAGTGATCAAATACGGCATTATCTACGACGCTGATTTTTTTGATTGGCTCGAAGAAAATCTTGATAAATTATATGCACTTGATGAAGCTGCTTTGAGCTATGCCATCGCTCGTTGTTGTCAGATTAAGGCCGAAGTGGTTGCACAAGACGAAAAAGAGGCAGGAATTCGCGCACTGTTGAATCTGGGTCATACTTTTGGTCATGCGATTGAAGCTGAACTCGGGTATGGTAAATGGTTACATGGTGAAGCGGTTTCTTCTGGTACAGTCATGGCTGCAAAAACAGCCCAGCTTCAAGGTCTTATCTCGAAAGAGCAGCTAGAAAGAATTATTTCTATACTGAAAAGAGCTAAGTTGCCTATTCACACGCCGGAGAGCATGTCTTTTGCCGACTTTATGAAGCACATGATGCGTGACAAGAAAGTCTTGTCAGGTGAGCTGCGTTTAGTGTTGCCTACCAGTATAGGTACCGCCGATGTGTTTAAAGGTGTGCCAGAATCCGTGATTGAGCAAGCAATCGATTTTTGTCGCACTCTGTAACGGTTCAAGAACCTAGACAAGCAAGGTCTATAGGATGGTGAAATGAGTTTGACCCATGAATCCCGCATGTTGGAGTTAGAGTCTCAGACCGCTCTGTTAGAGCGTTTGCAACTGTTGACAAACTTTGGGTCAAATCTCGTGACCATTGGCGGTCCTGGTGGTGCTGGTAAATCTTGGTTAGCACAGAGGTACTTAGAAGCATGGGCTGAGGAAAAAAATCAGTCTTTGTTGATGTGCCACCCCAACCAAGATGAAGCGCAAAGAAGAGCGACTATTCTTGGACAGCTTGTCTCCCAATCTCAATACAATCCCAGTGATACGATTTTAGAAAGTTTCTCAAGAGCTCAGGAAAATGAGCCTTGCGATATTGTTATTGTGGTTGATGACGCTCACTTGCTGAGTGAAACTTTTATCTCAGAACTCTGGATGATGGTGCTAGAAGCTCAAGTGAACCCCACTTGGACAGTGAATGTCGTGCTTTTTGCTCAGTCTGGGAGTCTAGATGCTCTGCTAACACGCTTGAGTTACGGGCAAGAACACAAGCCTATCGATCTAGAGGTCGACAACCTATCAGAAAACGAAGCCGATCGATTTTTTGAACACTTGGTCATGAGATATGTCGAAGATGGCATGGAGCGTCGTACGCGAAATGCTTATCGAAAGACAAACCGCACACCGGGAGACATTATGGCTCTAGCCGATCAGAAAGTAGAAAAACGGATTATCATACGCTCAATCATTGGTTCTCCAATTAATATTGCTCTTGCGATTTTAGTCATCGTTTTACTTATTGGTGGTGGTTATTGGTATATGACCCAGCAACCTACGCCAGATGAAATGGCGCAACAGTTAACGGACAACGTTGAGCAAACCGTTATTCCGACGCTTCCTGAAGTAGAGGAGCCTCAAACGGCGCAAGTCGAAGGTGAAAACATTGAGGCCATTGCCGAAGACCCAATGGTAGCAGAGGCGGTGGAAGATACCGATGCACTTCCACAAGAGTTAATGGATGGTTCCGTATTGATTGGCGGCGCAGATGCGGAACAACAACGCGTTGTGATTACCTCTGAAGTTGTTGATGCCTTGATGGAAGGCAAGCCGGAGCAGGTTGATACCTCTGTTATTGAAACAGCGGTGGAAGACGCAAAAGAGCAAGCGGTTGAAAATCCAGTTGAAGTGCCAGTAGAAGAACCTCAAGCTGAGGTATCTGAAGCAACCCCAGAAACAAGGATTCAGTTTTCATTCTCTCGGGAAGAACTAAAAGCTTATTCTCCAAGGAGTTATACTTTGCAGCTTGCTGCAATGAACACGCTACAGGAAGTACAGCAGTTTATTGATAAGTACCGTTTAGCCGGTCAGGTATACGTCTATCCCACGGTGAGAAGTGAGGTCGAATGGTACATTGTGACCTATCAAAATTATCCGACCATTCAAATGGCGAGAGACGCGGTCGATGGCCTGTCAGAAGAGCTGCAATCCCTCGAACCATGGGCGAAATCGCTAAGTCAGGTGCAGAGAGAAATAGATCGTGCCAACTAGGCAAATATGTTACATTCCGCACCCTTACTTTTGTGGTTGAACGATTAGAGCAATAAATGAAGAAGCAGCGTGCCTTCCTTAAGTGGCTGGTGGAAAATTCGGACTCGTAGAAGATATACAACGCCATCTTCCACCGGCGCGCAAGTTGGTGGAACCCTTCGTTGGTGCTGGCTCAATCTTTCTTAATACCGATTATGATCAGTATTTATTAGCTGATATTAATCCCGACCTCATTAATCTTTATAACCTGCTTAAAGAGAGCCCAGAAGAGTATATCTCTGAGGCTAAGCGATGGTTTGTACCCGAAAATAACCGCAAAGAAGCCTACCTAGATATCCGTGCTCAGTTTAATGGCACTGATGATGTAATGTACCGCTCGCTGGCGTTTTTATATATGAACCGTTTCGGTTTTAACGGCTTGTGTCGATACAACAAAAAAGGTGGGTTCAACGTTCCATTTGGCTCATACAAAAAGCCCTACTTTCCAGAAAAAGAACTTGAGTTTTTTGCTGACAAAGCGAAAAAAGCGACCTTTATCTGCGAAGGGTATGGAGAGACCTTTAGACGCGCGCGCAAAGGCAGTGTTATCTACTGTGATCCTCCTTACGCTCCTCTTTCAAACACCGCTAATTTCACTTCGTATGCGGGCAATGGCTTCTCCTTAGATGACCAAGCAGGATTGGCGGACGTCGCTGAAAAAGCCGCACTGCACAGAAACATTCCAGTATTGATATCAAACCACGACACTACGCTTACACGACGCCTATACCACGGTGCAGAGCTAAATGTGGTGAAAGTGAAACGCACGATTAGTCGCAATGGTGCTGGACGCAATAAAGTGGACGAATTACTGGCGCTGTTCAAACCAGAATCTGCTTAATAGTCACTTAACACTCAACAAGCAGAGAGTATTTCTGAGACAAGACTCGAATATCTGATTAGGCTTAGGTAGAATTGCGGCCTGAGGCAAGACGCCCCACAATAATCGCAAGTTCGCCCAATTTTGCCATAGAGGTCAGGTATGAAAGATTTCCTTATAGCTCCATCCATTTTGTCAGCAGACTTTGCTCGTCTTGGTGAAGACGTAGAAAAAGTATTGGCGGCAGGCGCAGATGTTGTTCACTTTGATGTGATGGACAATCACTATGTTCCTAACCTGACTTTTGGTGCTCCGGTGTGTAAAGCACTACGCGATTACGGTATTACAGCGCCTATCGATGTTCACTTAATGGTGAAGCCCGTTGATCGCATCATTCCAGACTTTGCAAAAGCGGGTGCTAGCATGATCACTTTTCACGTCGAAGCGTCGGAACACGTTGACCGCACTTTGCAACTGATCAAAGAACACGGTTGCCAAGCGGGTGTGGTTCTCAACCCAGCTACGCCTCTGTCGTGTTTAGAGTTTATTATGGATAAAGTTGATCTTATTCTGCTGATGTCCGTAAACCCTGGTTTTGGCGGACAATCCTTTATTCCCCATACATTAGATAAGCTGCGTTCGGTTCGTAAGATGATTGACGAATCTGGTCGCGATATACGCCTAGAGATCGATGGTGGTGTTAAAGTCGAGAATATCCGAGAGATTGCTGAAGCGGGTGCGGATATGTTTGTAGCGGGCTCGGCGATCTTCAATCAACCAGACTACAAAGAAGTGATCGACCAAATGCGTGCTGAACTGGCTAAAGCTGGTAAATAATCTTCTTTAACACAACGATCAAAATTACAAGTAAGAGAAGTAAAGCAGTATGTTAAACAATATTAAGCTCGTCGCTTTTGACTTAGATGGCACCTTGCTCGACAGTGTGCCGGACTTAGCGATAGCTGCGGATAAAGCCGTACAAGCGCTAGGCTTTCCCACCGTTACCGAAGAACAAGTTAGAGATTATGTGGGCAATGGTGCCGATGTACTGATCGGCCGTTCTTTAAGCCAAAGCTTAACGATTGATCCACAACTTACCGATGAACTACGCGCCAAAGCACGTGAGTTATTTGATGATTTCTACGACCAAACCGGTCACGCTAACAGCCATCTTTACCCAGGGGTAAAAGAGACGTTAGAAGTACTTCATAAAGCGGGTTTCACCCTAGCGCTGGTAACTAATAAGCCGAGCCGATTTGTACCTGAAGTTTTGGAAAAGCACGCAATCAAACACTTTTTTACGGATGTGCTTGGTGGAGATAGCTTTCCCGAGAAGAAGCCAAATCCAATGGCTCTCAACTGGTTGATGGAAAAGCACGGTATTGGGGCAAGTGAAATGCTGATGGTGGGAGACTCAAAAAATGACATTCTTGCGGCGAAAAACGCAGGTTGCCACTCTTTTGGTCTTACTTACGGCTATAACCACGGTGAACCTATCTCAGTTTCAGACCCAGATTATGTGTCTGATACGGTTGCCGAGCTTATCGATGTTGTGATAGCGACAGCCTAGAAGCACGTCCTTGTTCGCATAGACGTGATTAAAGCGCGACAGTTGAAGCAAAAGCACTAGCAAAATACTTGTTAATGAGTACACTGAGTAAGCCGCGTGCATGAGCATGCGGCTTTTTTACCAAATTAAGAAGTCAAAGGAATCATTCTAATGAGCAAACCCATCGTATTCAGCGGTGTTCAACCGTCAGGTGAACTAAGTATCGGCAACTACTTGGGTGCTCTACGTCAATGGCAGCAGATGCAAGACGATTATGATTGCCACTATTGTATCGTTGACCTTCACGCGATTACGGTTCGCCAGAACCCAAAAGAGCTACACGAAGCAACCCTAGATGCATTGGCAATCTGTCTAGCAGTTGGTGTTGATCCGAAGAAGAGCACGCTATTTGTTCAGTCACACGCACCAGAGCATGCTCAGCTTAGCTGGCTTCTTAACTGTTATACTCAGATGGGCGAACTGAGCCGAATGACTCAATTTAAAGACAAATCTCAGCGTTACGCGAATGATGTAAACGCGGGTCTGTTTGATTACCCAGTGCTAATGGCGGCAGATATCCTGCTTTACGGTGCTCATCAAGTTCCAGTGGGTAGTGACCAGAAACAGCATTTAGAACTGGCACGTGATATCGCTACTCGCTTTAATAACATCTACAGCCCAGAAGACCCTATCTTTGTCGTGCCAGAGCCATACATCCCAACAGTGAATGCGCGAGTAATGAGTTTGCAAGACGCGACGAAGAAAATGTCTAAGTCTGATGACAATCGCAAAAACGTGATTACTCTGCTAGAAGAGCCAAAGTCGATCCTCAAAAAGATCAACAAAGCGCAAACAGACACTGAAACACCGCCACGCATCGCGCATGATATCGAAAACAAAGCGGGCATTTCTAACCTAATGGGCCTTTACTCCGCTGCAACGGGTTTGAGTTTTGAAGAAATTGAAGCGCAATACAAAGGCGTGGAAATGTACGGTCCATTTAAAAAAGATGTAGGTGAAGCACTGGTTGCTATGCTTGAGCCAGTACAAGCTGAATACAAACGCATTCGCGAAGATCGTGAGTACTTAAACTCAGTGATGCGCGAAGGAGCGGAAAAAGCGTCCGCGCGCGCTTCAGAGACCCTGAAAAAGGTGTACGAAGTGGTTGGCTTTGTCGGTAAGCCTTAATTACAAACCTCAAATATGATCCAATTTCAAAGAGCCCGTAGCCATTTGGTTGCGGGCTCTTTTGATTTAAGTATCAAATCAACCGTTACCCCCACTTTCGCCTGATCTTGCGCGAAACATTTAATGAGAAGAAGCGTCAATACTCCAAAAGTTCAGAGCATTATTTAATGTTATTTAATATTAGTGACCTAGTATCATTGATGCCAGATTAGATAGGGTACAGCGACACCTAAACCTAACGAGGCTACATTGATGAAAGACAACAAGCAGGGATATACAAGTACTTATTTAGCCAGTGTTTTTATGCGGTATTGTTCTCTTGGGTTACCTATATTAGTTAGCTTATTCTCAAGCAGTGTTTTGGCCATTGGGATTAGTGATTCGAAATACCGAGAGCTTGGCGGAACGCTATCAAGAGACCCAGCGGTGGTCGCGGTCGCCTATCAGTCTCTACGTCAAACATCTTTTGCACAGCGTTTTAGTGCGGTTGGTAAAATAGTAGCTGGCAGTGCATTTTGCACTGGTACTTGGCTTGGGAATCATGGAGACAAGGCGTTCATTCTCACAGCTGCGCATTGCGTAGCGGGGGATAACAAGACTCAAGAATCGACTTATTTTGGTCAGCGTATCTCCTTTCGCACGGGAGACAACCGCTTAATTGCCTCCGGACAGTCGAACACTCATTTTTTAGGCTTTACCGCTTGCCAAAATGATTTAGCTATCGTTGAGCTGCCACTGTTAAGAGTGCCTGTTGATAGTGAAGGCAATAACGTTTCTCAACCCGTTTATGCGGATGAGGTTGATTTCGAGCATTATGTCGGTCAACCGATGACTCTATTGGGTTACGGTCTAAATGGGACCCCTAGCCTTGAAAAGCTGACCAGTGGTCGAGCTTGGGGGATAGGAGTCGTGACTAAAGAAAGCGATGGTTGTTTGCAAAGTACTGCTAACACGGATTCCTCTTGGGCATTCATAACTCCAGGTGACAGTGGTTCGACGTCATGGCAGTGGCGAGAAGGGCAACTCGTTGGTGTAGGTGTTACTTCTTGGTGGGGTGGTTGGCAAGCAAAGTGGTCTGGGTTTGGTCGTATCGCCCCTCACCATGAATGGATGAAGCGTATATTTCCAAATATCAATACTGTTACTCGCTCACGCACCTTAACTGAGTCCAAAATGCTTGAGCTAAAAGACGTTGAAGCCCATGTGGATGGTACTGTTTACTATTTAGCGGGGGATAACGTAGCTGGGCCCCAAAAAAGGAAATGGGCATACCCAACAGGCCTCACAATGCTCGTAGTTCCGATGTTAAATCAATCTACTGGGGAGAGGAAAGACATCACGCTTCGAGCGCAGCGACAAACTCATTGTGGCTGGGGGGAAATCAACAACGGTGTGTATTGTTTTCCGTCCCCCAGTAAAGGAGGGTTGAGAATTTGGTATAAGGAAGAGGACAATTCAAACGTACCAGCAGGTTTGTATACTGGAATGTTTTCACTTGAGGCTAAAGGTTGGCATGATCATGATTACAACGAAATGATCAATCTTAACGCCAATATTTTGATCAAAGGAACGGCGGTTGTTGAAGATACGGTTACGGAGATGAGTGCGGCAATGACCTCTCGTTATGATCAGAGTGTCAAAGGTTCGGTGTATTATTTACCGCAAGGGGAAATCACTAGCGATGTTACTCGTCGTACGTGGAGTGGTCGCCTCAATACTTGGTCGACTATATTAGTCCCAGCGATCAATCGCGATACCAATGAGGTTCAAATGGTGTCACTTCGCGCCTCGCGTTTTACTGGGTGTGGCTGGGGCGCTATGAACAACGGTGTGTATTGCTCAAATGGCGCAAATTACGGTCAGTTACGTGTGTCTTATCATCAGTCAGACAATCAAAATTTACCAAATGGAAGTTATGATGGCCTGTTTAACATTTTGGTGAAAGGTTGGCATAGTCATTTTGAAAAAGTACTGACATTCAAGCTAGATATAGATAAGGAGAACGAGTGAAAGGTTATTTAGCTGTTGCATTCTTGTTATCTGTGTGGGGACTGGTCTTGCAGTGGGAGCGGTCGGGCACAGAACTTTCTGTGCCAAAACACGTTTCTTCTGAAGTGTTGACGGCGTCCGCTTTGGGAGATTTTGTAACACAAACAAATACTGTTCCACCTCTTGCTATACGAGAAGCTCAGTATGCCAAACCTATATCTCATGGAGAGGCGGCTCCTAAATCGGACACCTTAGATGAGTTAAAGGCCGATATTACTGAATATACGAGAAAATCGCCTCAGCTAGATGAAAGTCAACAAGAGGACTCTGATACACCTATTCCACCGGATTTCTTTGATCAAGAAGTGACCTTGTGGCGCAGTAGTGAAAAGGCAAAATCTGTTTATGAGAATTATACAGAAACTCAAGCTCTTCAGGGCCATTCACTCGATTCAAAGTATTTTATTGAGTTTGATGAGACGAGCCTAGATTCTCTTGACGTCGGACAGCGATTCACGCTGCCATCTATTAACGAGCAACAGATACAAGTGATTATTCAGCAACAGGAAAGTTTGGGGCAAGGCGCAACAAACTGGGTACTAGTAGATAGCCAAGGCAATCCGATGGGGAATATCACTCGTACTAAAGATTCGGTAGAGGGGGTATTTACTACACCATCAGGGCCATTCTACCTGAGCTCTATCAATGGGGTTGGCTGGCTTGCAAGTGAAAATACACTTATTGCAGCGGTACAAAATAGCTTTACCAAACCCAATTAGAGGAAGTAGTCAGAGAAATCGTGACTTAGAAGCTAGATCTTAAGGAGAAAGATTTGTTTCCAATCCATTGGTGATTGGTAGTGAGGCCCCGTCTTTCTCCTTATTTTGTTTGACGAATCACTTTCTCCTTGCCTTTCGCCGCTCTTGCTGCACAATACCGCCTTTAGCGGTAACTAGATGGATCTTTCAGAGCGCAGCATGCTACTAATCATCGATAATTATGACTCGTTTACCTATAACCTTTATCAGTACTTTTGCGAGTTAGGTACAGAGGTTAAAGTTGTGCGTAATGATGAGATAGACATTGAAGGCATAGAAGCATTGGGACCATCTCATCTGGTTATTTCCCCTGGGCCTTGTACGCCAAACGAAGCGGGCATCTCTTTACAAGCCATTCAACACTTTGCCGGTAAGCTGCCGATATTGGGTGTTTGCTTGGGACATCAAGCAATCGCACAGGTCTTTGGTGGCAAAGTGATTCGAGCCCGCGAAGTCATGCATGGAAAAACCTCTCCAATTCGTCACAATGGCAGAAGCGTTTTTAAAGGGTTAAACAACCCACTGACAGTGACTCGTTACCACTCGCTAGTGGTTCAGGCTGATTCGCTTCCAGAGTGCTTTGAGTTAACGGCTTGGACCGAAAAACAGCACGGTGAGATGGATGAAATTATGGGGTTTCAGCATAAAACCTTGGCGATTGAGGCCGTGCAGTTTCACCCCGAATCGATAAAAACAGAGCAAGGGCATGAGCTGTTAGCAAATTTTTTACGCCGATAGCTCGATTGTCAGCACTATCGCCACCTGACTTAGGTCACCTTTTTTAACATTTCTTTCATACAATTCCCCCAGTTTTGTCGCTGCAAAACTATTCGCAATACTATTCACTGCTCTCAATTTTAGACCTGCTAATGTACGGTTTATCAGTGCTTATAGTACTCATTAGGAAATATTGCTTCATAAAAGGCGTAACTTGGTGCATAAATAGTCACACTTGTTGAGAGTTAGTGATTTGCTAAGTGAGTAAAAAGAATAAATCACTATTGAAATGGTTAATTAATTGTAAATACAATGCCGAATAAGCAATATCGTGAAAGATTATATGCTTTCAATTGAATGGAAGTCACACGCTTATCTGCTAGGCATGCGGTATCGAGAGGGAATGTGCAATGACAGTGGAAACGAAAGTAGAGCGCGGTTTATTCGATGAGGTGATGGTACCTTGTTATAACCCAATGGAAATGATCCCAGTGAAAGGCGAAGGCTCGCGAGTTTGGGATCAAGGTGGCAACGAATATATCGACTTTGCTGGTGGTATTGCAGTGAGTTGTTTAGGCCACTGTCACCCAGCAATGGTCAATGCGCTAACGGAGCAGGGAAATAAAATCTGGCACCTTAGCAATGTGTTGACGAACGAGCCAGCACTTCGCTTAGCGAAAAAGCTAACCGAGCTTAGCTTTGCAGACAAGGTTTTCTTTGCCAACTCAGGTGCAGAAGCAAACGAGGCTGCGCTGAAACTCGCGCGCCGTTATGCGGCAGATACACACGGTGAAGAAAAATCAGAAATCATCGCTTTTAAACAGGGTTTTCACGGTCGTACCTTCTTCACGGTAACCGTTGGTGGGCAAGCCGCTTATTCCGATGGCTTTGGCCCTAAGCCGGGCGACGTAACTCACCTTCCATACAACGATGTAGACGCCCTTAAAGCTCATTTCTCAGATCGTACTTGTGCAGTAATGATGGAGCCTCTTCAAGGGGAAGGCGGGATTATTCCACCTACGCCTGAATTTGCGCAAGCGGTACGAGATCTATGTGACCAACACAAGGCTCTGCTAATCTTCGACGAAGTACAAACAGGTAATGGTCGTACTGGTCATTTCTATGCTTACCAAGGCCTTGGTGTCACACCAGATATTCTTAGCACGGCGAAATCTTTAGGCGGTGGATTCCCTATTGGCGCTATGTTGACTACAACTGAGCTGGCTCAACACCTAAAAATCGGAACGCACGGCTCTACTTATGGTGGTAATCCATTAGCGTGTGCGGTAGCAGAGGCTGTGGTTGACGTTGTAAGTCAGCCAGAAACCTTAGCGGGTGTAAAAGAGCGCGAAGCCCTATTCCGCGAAGGTTTGGCTAAAATTAATGATAAATACCAGTTGTTCAGTGAAATTCGCGGTCAAGGTTTGTTACTTGGAGCAGCACTGAACGAGGAGTGGCAAGGGCGTGCACGTGATGTACTTGTCGCTGCTGGAAAACAGGGACTGATGGTGCTTATCGCCGGTGCTAACGTGGTTCGTTTCACTCCATCATTGGTCATTTCGAAACAAGAGATAGAAGAAGGATTGGCAAGACTGGATAAGGCAATCGCTTCTCTGGTTTAAACATAATACCTATAGCCGATATAGCTGAAGCATTGTGATGGACACAATGCGATTCTAACGAGAGCTTTAGGCTAGGGTATTAAGAGCCCCGGTTGGGTTTTGGGGCTCTTTTAGCATCAGGAGGGAGTATCGATGCTGGTTGTTCGCCCTATTGCAATGTCGGATTACGACGCCCTACACACCTGCGCGGTGGAGTCAGGTCACGGATTTACATCTCTTCCGGTTAACGAAAAATTGTTGACCGATCGCATTCAACACTCTGAATATAGCTTCGCAAAACCAGACGTTTCACAGGCTGGGGATGAAGGTTACTTAATGGTTGGCTTTGATAGTGAAACTGGTGAAGTCGCTGGCTGCACTGGTATCGAGGCCGCAATTGGTTGGGATGTACCCTTTTACTCATACCACATCAGCACAATCGTACACTCATCGCCAAAACTCGGTGTTAACAATGTGGTGAAGCTATTGACCTTTGGTAATAACTACACGGGTTGTAGCGAGATTTGCACTTTGTTCCTACGTCCGACATTTCGCGGTGGATTAAACGGTCGCCTTATGTCTAAGTGCCGCTTCCTAATGATGGCAGAGCATCCTCACCGATTTTCAAAGACAATTTTTGCAGAGATGCGCGGCGTTTCTGATGACGAGGGCAACTCGCCATTTTGGCAGTGGCTGCAAGAGCACTTTTTCTCCATTGATTTTACGATGGCAGATTATCTCACTGGGATTGGTAAAAAGGGCTTTATTGCCGATTTGATGCCCAAGCTACCCATCTATGTCAACCTTTTGAGCAAAGAAGCTCAGCAAGTTATTGGCAAAGTACATGACAATACCAAGCCCGCCCTCAAGCTATTGGAAAACGAAGGCTTTACCTGTCGCGATACGTGGACATTTTTGATGGAGGTCCGACTGTCGAATGTGATTTGCGAAACATCGAAACGGTGCGCCACTCGTTCCGAGCCAAAGTCACAATCGCAGAGCACTGCAATGAGGTGCACTATTTGATAGCCAATACATCGTTCGAAAATTTCCGTGCCGTAGCGGCAAAGGCGGCTTACGACAAAAAAACGGATTCAGTGATTATTACCCCTGACGTGGCTAAAGCGATTCAGGTGAAAGAAGGTGATTTTGTCCGCATGGCGGCTCAGTAGTAAGGATTTTCTATGACACATTGGATTGCAGGGGACTGGGTTGCCGGACAAGGTGACCAAATGCAGTCGATTAGCCTTATAACAACGAAGTAATTTGGGAAGGGAGCAGTGCGACGCCTGAACAAGTCGAGCAAGCGGTAAAAGCGGCGCGCAGGGCGTTTATCAGTTGGAAGAAACTTAGCTTCGAACAGCGAGAAAGCATCGTTTTGGCGTTTGCTGAAAAAGTGAAACAAAACAGTGAGCTTATCGCCGAGACGATTGCAAAAGAGACGGGCAAACCATTGTGGGAAACCCGTACCGAAGCGGGAGCGATGGCAGGTAAAATTGGTATCTCTATCCGCGCCTATCACGAACGCACGGGCGAAGCGACTCGTGAAGCTGCAGGGAACCAAATTGTTCTGCGTCACCGCCCGTTAGGCGTTATGGCGGTGTTTGGACCCTATAACTTCCCAGGGCATTTACCCAACGGTCATATTGTTCCTGCACTACTTGCTGGAAATACCGTGGTATTTAAGCCGTCTGAGCAGACTCCAATGACAGGGGAGTTGGCGATGAAGTTGTGGGAAGAAGCCGGTCTACCCCAAGGTGTAATTAACCTTGTTCAAGGCGCCAAGGAAACGGGAGTTGCGCTTGCAGATGCTAAAGGGATAGATGGCATTCTTTTCACCGGCAGTGCCAATACGGGTCATATCTTACACAAGCAATTTGCCGGTCAGCCGGATAAGATGCTCGCCCTCGAAATGGGCGGAAATAACCCTATGGTGATCTCTGAACAATACGGCGATTTAGATGCGACGGTTTACACCATTATTCAGTCGGCGTTTATCAGTGCTGGCCAGCGCTGTACTTGTGCAAGACGCCTTTATGTTCCAGTGGGGCAGAGCGGTGATCAATTGATTAGTAAACTGGTAAAAGCGACGGATGACATTGTGGTGGATCAGCCATTTGCAGAGCCCGCTCCTTTTATGGGCCCCCAAATCTCTAAAGCGGCAGCCGACTTTATCCTTCGCGCTCAAGAAAATTTAAACAGCCTTGGTGGAGTGAGCCTGCTAGAAGCGAAAGCCGGACAAGCGGCATTCGTGACGCCAGGTATTATTGATGTCACTGCGATTGAATCTTTGCCTGATGAAGAGTATTTCGGACCGCTACTTCAAGTAGTGAGATACAAAGGACTAGAGAGTGCCGTTGAGCTAGCTAACGATACCCGATTTGGGTTATCTGCTGGCCTGGTGTCGACTGATGATCGCGAATGGGAGTACTTTGTTGATCATATACGTGCGGGTATTGTAAATCGCAACCGCCAACTGACAGGTGCCAGCGGTGATGCGCCATTCGGTGGTCCCGGTGCTTCGGGCAACTTGCGTCCAAGCGCATACTATGCGGCGGATTATTGCGCTTACCCAATGGCATCAATGGAAGGTGATGAAACCCTACTTCCGGCCACGCTATCACCGGGTGTCAAAATATAGAAAAATCGTCGCATTCAGTGCGACGCCATAATAAAAATAGGGCGTGAAAAACACCCCAGCCCTTGCTCATATCCTAGTATCTAAGGGCTATGAGCCATATCGTCACAGGTTGAAGGCTATCTAAGAGATTAGGTAGCCTCTTTTTCCAATAACATTCATCTGCTGACTTGTTCAAGCTAGTATCGAAAGGTCACAGAGACCCTGTCAAGGAGGCGCTATGACGCCAGATACTCTATTCCAATCCCTGTGGGAAGACTATATTCATCGCTTGTGTCCCTCTGCGGCTAAAGTCCATCAATTGCTCGAAGAAGATGAAGCACTGATTAATGACCATATTGCCCTGCGGACGTTTAACCTCGCTCCAATCGGGCTAGACGTACTCGCGATACCCTTTATCAATTTAGGGTACAAAGCGTGTGGCGACTATGTGTTCGAAAGTAAGAAGCTAGTGGCGAAGCATTTTGAGCACCCCGACCCCAAACAGCCTAAGGTGTTTATTAGTGAGCTAAAAGTGGACGAGTGCTCGCCAGAGCTGCAAGATATCGTCGGTAAACTAGCGGCACAGGTGCATGCTCAGCAGATGACAGGTGACACGTTCCTTTTCAGTGGCCGACAGTGGGAGTTAAGCTATCAAGATTACAAAACCTTAGCCAAAGAGAGCGAGTACGCTGGTTGGCTTGCGGCCCACGGATTTGGTGCCAATCACTTTACCGTTAGTGTTAACCAACTTAAGGCATTTGATGAGGTTAAAGCGGTGAATGAACACCTGAGACAAAATGGGTTTACCATCAACGAAGCCGGTGGGGAAGTAAAAGGCTCTCCAGATGTATTACTAGAACAGTCTTCAACAATGGCGGACAAAGTGAGTGTCGATTTTTCTGACACTAAGGCGTCGATTCCCGGTGGGTTCTACGAATTCGCCAAGCGATACCCTCAGTCTAACGGGGAGTTGTACCCGGGATTTGTCGCGGCCTCTGCTGACAAGATATTCGAAAGCACCGATAGTAAATAGCTGATTTACAGATAAACAAAAGCCACCTCAAGGGTGGCTTTTAAATAGGTTATCCTTAAAGGATTAACGAGTACCGTATACCACGATAGTTTTACCGTGTGCAGAAATTAGATTCTGCTCTTCTAGCATCTTCAGGATACGACCAACAGTCTCACGTGAACAGCCAACAATCTGACCGATCTCTTGACGAGTGATCTTGATTTGCATGCCATCAGGGTGAGTCATCGCATCTGGTTGTTTCGCTAGGTTCAGAAGTGTCTGAGCGATACGGCCAGTTACGTCCAAGAACGCAAGGTCACCAACTTTTTGGCTGGTTACTTGTAGACGGCGTGCCATTTGTGAAGATAGGCGCATCAGGATATCAGGGTTAACCTGAATCAACTGGCGGAATTTCTTGAACGAAATCTCAGCCACTTCACATGGAGATTTAGCACGAACCCAAGCGGTACGTTCTTGGTCTTCTTCGAATAGACCAAGTTCACCGATGAAGTCACCTTGGTTTAGGTAAGACAGGATCATCTCCTTGCCTTCTTCATCTTTGATAAGTACAGCGACAGAACCTTTTACAATGTAGTAAAGCGTTTCTGCTTTTTCGCCCGCGTGAATTAGCGTGCTTTTTGATGGGTACTTATGAATATGACAGTGTGAAAGAAACCACTCTAGTGTTGGATCGGTTTGAGGTTTACCTAGAACCATAATATCTCACTTCCTCTGCAGGGTACGCTTGCCACTTTCCATATTTTAGCTAAGCCTTAAATTGGCTTACTAGGATAAGAGCACTTTTAAAATGCTGCAAGCCATCTTGTGTTTCGGTTAGAAATAGTATCCTTTTTCGGAAACGATTTCTTGATTTTAATCGGGTGTAGAGTGCTATTTTTTACGCAAAAATGTGCACATTATCACGCTATGGAAAGTAATCTTGTACTACCCCGAGAATTTAACCAATTTTTCCGGTTTCGATCAGTTGTTGTAGTATCGGTCTAACGATCAGTTCCATCGCAAAACTCATCTTGCCACCGGGCACAACAATCGTGTTGTGACGGGACATAAATGACCCATCTATCATTGCCAGAAGGTATGGATAATCAACGTTTTTAATACCGCGTAGGCGTATAACAACAAAGCTCTCATCTAGGCTAGGGATCCCCTTTGCATTTAGTGGGTTTGAAGTATCCACCGTGGGAACGCGCTGAAAGTTGATGTGTGTACGTGAGAACTGCGGTGTAATGTAGTTTAAGTAGTCATCCATCGAACGCACGATGGAGTCCATTACGGCTTCACGAGAGTGCCCTCTATCGCGAGTATCGCGAACAAATTTTTGAATCCACTCTAAGTTTACGATTGGAACCATGCCAATCAGTAGATCGACGTGCTGAGCCACGTTGATGTCACCATCAACAACACCACCGTGTAAGCCTTCGTAAAAAAGCACATCTGAATTTTCGGGGAGGTCTTGCCATGGGGTAAAAGTGCCGGGCATCTGGTTATAGGGTACTGCCTCGTCAAATGTGTGCAGATAGCGACGCACTTGGCCTATGCCTTCATTACCGTACTTTTTGAAAAACTCTTCCAAAGCGCCAAAGTCGTTAGCTTGTGGACCAAAATAACTAATGTGACGGCCTTGTTCGCGGGCTTTGCGGATCTCAACGTCCATTTCTGGGCGAGTAAAGCGGTGGAAACTGTCGCCCTCTACCCACGCAGGGCGAATGTTCATCATGTTGAACATCTTGCGAAAGGCTTCTGATGTTGTTGTCGTTCCGGCACCGGAAGAACCAGTAACCGCAATTATGGGATGCTTTGCTGACATGACAAACCTTGTCTGATTAAACCATTCCTGTATTAAGCGAACGGATAGTGCGCTTAAGTCGAAAAGACACTATAGCACGTCTTGCACTCCTGTCACCGCACTCCATTCTCTATATGGGAAGTGTTAAAATTTGTTTTTTAACTGGATATCAACGGTTTCATGGAGTTCCGAGAAGACGACGACGGCCTCGCCCCTTTCTAGTTGTAGCTTTACTTGATCAATCTTGTCATCAAGAGATATTTCGGTCGTGCCGTAATCAGTGCCTTCGCGAAGCACAAATTCGCGTATTAAGTTGTCTAGAGTGTCGGGAGAAATCTGCTGCCAAGGTACAATCATAATGGTTTTTAATTATTTAAGAAGAGTGGGCCTAATTATGCCGATTTTAAGCTTTGGTAGTAAGCCGGAAGCATCTCTTCGAGCCAAAAAGTTGGCTTTAAAGTACTGCCAGTGACAAAACCGACATGTCCTCCCTGATCTAACAGTCGATAATCGATGTTTTCAGGTAGAACAAATTTTGGAATGACGGCATCGGTCATAAAGGGGTCGTCTTTAGCGTGAATAATCTGGGTGGCAGTCGTATCTCTTTTAAGCGATGAATACCGGAGCAACGCTGATAATAGTCGTTGGCATCTTTGAACCCGTGCAAAGGCGCAGTAATAAGGTCATCAAAGTCGTAAAGCTTGGTCACTCTTTTAATGCTCTGATAGCTCACATCGAGCTCCCCTTTGATGAGGTGATGTTTGCGCAGCGCATTGCGCTTGAGAGAGTTGAGCAAATAGGTTTTGTAGACCTTGGAGAACCCTTGCTCTATACGTTCTGAACACGCGGATAAATCCAAAGGCGCAGAAACTATGGTTGCCGCATCTATCAATGGAGATTCTGCATGCTGGGCAAGGTAATTGGCGAGCATATTACCCCCAAGAGAAATCCCCACTGCCACTTTCGGTGAGTTGGGAAAAAGCTGGTTGATATGCTCTAAAAACAGTCTCGCGTCTTCGGTTTCTCCAGAGTGGTACGCGCGAGCCTGCTTGTTGGGTTTACCACTGCAACCGCGAAAATGCATCATGACAGATAGCCAGCCGTCACGTGCAAAGGCGTGCATCAAGCCATTGGCATATGGGCTGTAAAAACAGCCTTCTAATCCGTGGAAAAGAATAAACAGTGGTTTATTCTGTGCTGTTTCTCCCTGCCAGTCTTCGCTCCAAGCCAAGTCTAAGAAATCATCATCACGGGTGTGAAGTGTTTGCCAAACTGGTTCAAACAGGGCTTTTTTGCGAATAAATCGCGGAGCGAGAGTTTGCAGGTGAGGGTTACTCAACCCCGCTGCTGGAGTAAATTGTGTCATAGAGAGTCACTGGATGTAGGTTCTACTGGTTTTGAAAACACATCGTGCAAGTGTTCACCGCCCAGTTGTCGACAATAAATAAGCGTCAGGGGTAAATCACGATTATTTATAAGTCTAATACTATTGATACAATCGACCAGATCAGATTGCTGCTGTTTTTCTAACAAGAGTTCAAATTGCAGTGCTTCTCTGTAGAGGGTATCAGGCAGATTGCGTTTGAGTTTCCGCCTGAGCTCTCTATAGCTGTGGAGAAGGGTTTCAGAGCGACCAAGACAGGCTTCGACTCGGTGCCAATCTTCTTCGCCGAAACTAACTTGTTGCTCGTCCAACCATTTTAGAAGCAAGAGCAAGTTGACGTTGCCACCAAAATGGTTTTGCAAGCTTAAGCACGCTTCTTTAACTTCCCGCACACTGTAATACTGCAAACTGAATTGCCAGAGTCTTTCTAGGGTAAGGGAAATTGTAGCGCGCTCTGCAGTCATGGATTGTTGAACTCCTTTTCCATTTGTTCCAGTTCTTCCTGAAGGCTCATCCATTCCATCTCAACCTCTTCCAGTTCGGCTTTACTGGTGGCCTGAATAGAGAGTACCTGATTAAGTTTAGCTTTATTCTCGGCCTCATACAGAGAGTTATCAGACAATTGTGTTTCTGCTTCAGCCAATGATTCACCTAACTTATCCATTTTCTTCTCTAGGTTTGTCAGGTTTTTGCGAATTGGTGCCGTCACTTTGCGAAATTCTGCTTCGCGTCGCTTTTGCTCTTTTTTAGCCGCTGCGCTGTTGGAACTCTTTTCTATGTTTTCAGGTTGAGCGTCTTTGCGTTCTTGCTTTTGCAAGTCAGTTAACCACTTGTAGTAGTCGTTGAGGTCACCATCAAAAGGCGCGACTTGTCGGTCGTGAACGAGATACAAGTCGTCCGTTGTCGCTCGCAGAAGGTAACGGTCGTGACTGACGATAACCATGGCTCCTTCAAAGGTCTGCAACGCTAAGGTCAACGCTTGGCGCATATCCAAATCAAGGTGGTTAGTCGGCTCATCGAGGAGTAACAGGTTAGGCTTTTGCCACACAATCAGTGCCAATACGAGTCGAGCCTTTTCACCTCCAGAAAAAGGAGCAACTTTGTCTAGTGCTTTATCGCCTTTAAATCCAAAGCTACCCAAATAGTCGCGCAGTTGTTGCTCGGTCTGATCCGGTGCGATTTGCATCATGTGCTGAAGAGGTGTTTCTTCGGGGTGCAGAGTTTCTAGTTGATGCTGGGCAAAATAGCCTATTTTGACCCCTTGAGAGTAAGTAAGATCACCACTTTGAGCGTTTAGCTCTTTTGATAACAGTTTGATAAGAGTGGACTTACCCGCACCATTTCGGCCGAGTAAGCCAATACGACTGCCCGGAACTAAATTAAGGCGAATTTTTTCTAGAATAAGGTTGTCACCATAACCAGCACTTACCTCGTCCATCATAATAATTGGATTGGGTAAGTTATCAGGGTCACGGAAGTTAAAGCTAAACGGGTTGTCTGCTTGAGCGGGCAAAACTTTTTCCATACGCTCAAGAGCTTTGATTCGGCTTTGTGCCTGTCTCGCCTTAGAGGCTTTGTAGCGGAAGCGGTCGATATATTTTTGCATATGGGACATTTGCTTCTGCTGCTTATCGAACATGGCTTGTTGAAGAATGAGTTTTTGCGCTCTTTGTTCTTCGAACGACGAGTAGTTACCCGTGTACTCGTTGAGCTTTTCATGTTCAATATGAATGATTCGGCCTACGATGGGGTCAAGAAAATCGCGGTCGTGAGAAATGAGTACCAGTGTGCCCGGATAGTTTTGCAGCCAACGCTCTAGCCACATAACCGCATCCAAATCTAAGTGGTTGGTCGGTTCGTCGAGCAGCAGCAAATCAGAACGGCACAATAGGGCTTGAGCCAAATTTAATCGCATTCTCCAACCACCAGAAAACTGAGTTAGATTCCAACTCATTTGATCTTGTGAAAAGCCCAAACCATCTAATAGCTCTGCGGCTCTAGCGCGAATGCTGTATCCACCAATTGTTTCGATCTGTCCGTGAATTTCAGCGACTTTAGTACCGTTGTCGGTCGCTTCGGCTTCTTGTAGCTGACGTTCTAAATCGCGGTATTCTCGGTCACCATCAATGACGTACTCAAGAGCAGGTCTCTCCAATGCTGGAGTTTCTTGAGCCACCCACGCCAATTCCCAATGAGAAGGCGAACTAAAGTTGCCGGCGTCAATAGAAAGCTCGTTTTTGATAAGGCAAACAAAGTGGATTTACCACAACCGTTTTTGCCTACCAAGCCAACTTTGTCGCCGGGATGTATCGTTGCCGAAGCTTCATCAAGTAGAGGTTTTCCGCCGCGTAACAACTGGATATCGGAGAAGGTGATCATAGTGTTTTACTGTCTTGTTCAATGTGGTCGACTGAATAGTATTGGGATTGAGGTTAAAAGTCGATCATTGCGTTGTCGAAGGTCAGGAACACACGCAAGTTAGCCTTGAAGATTGCAATTCAAGGCCAGTTGGGTATATAACATTCTGATAACGAATGATTTGCGTAACGTTAAACTCTGTTTCTCAACAGGCAGAGATAAGTTACTAAGATATAATAATATTAAAGAAAAGCTCAGGGATGTCTTAGGTCGTGTCAGCGAAACCCCGTATTCTAGTACTTTATGCCCACCCAGAACCGAAAGCTTCGGTGGCAAACCAGAAGATGATCAAGGTGATAGAAAACCTTGATCATGTCACCGTGCACGATCTTTATGGACGGTATCCAGACTTTTTTATTGATGTAAAACGCGAGCATGACTTATTACTTGCTCACGATATCGTCGTTTTTCAACACCCACTTTACATGTATTCTTGCCCGGCCTTACTTAAAGAGTGGATAGATAGAGTGTTGGGGAAAGGCTTTGCATTTGGTCAAGGTGACGCGCTAAAGGGCAAATATTGGCGCAGCGTGATCACGACCGGAGGTAAAGAAGAAGCGTTCGGCAAGCAGGGCTACAACAAATACCCTCTCGATGAAATTCTCCAGCCCTTTGAACTAACCGCTGCGTTATGCCAAATGGAGTGGATTGATCCATTGGTGCTCTATTGGTCTAGAAATATCTCGGACCAAGAGAGGATAGAACACGCCCAAGAGTATCGAGATTGGTTAGACGATCCTTATGCTCAGCAGGACCTAATTCAAGGAGCGTGCAATGGCATTGGAAAGTGACTTCTTGCAAAGTAGCCTAATCTTCTTAACCGCGGCGGTGGTAGCAGTGCCTCTTGCCCAGCGTTTGGGGTTGGGTTCCGTTCTCGCTATTTGATCGCCGGTGTGGTGATT
>NZ_LJJE01000104.1 GCF_001854765.1 Vibrio sonorensis
GGAAGGCAATTGACGAAAGAAGGAGTTTACATAAAGTAAATGACTGACGGAGGATAAGCCGCCTGACGTAGAAATAAGGAAAAATACAAAGCAAGAAGTTGGGTCTGTAGCTCAGGTGGTTAGAGCGTTCGCCTGATAAGCGAGAGGTCGGTGGTTCAAGTCCACTCAGACCCACCAATTTTCCTTTTATGTTTTGTTAGATTATTCGTTGTGTATTGACCTACACGGCCTCATAATCTGCCGCGCCTAAAATGAAAATTAACACCCAGTCATTCGACTGTTATAACGACGAGATTGTGTTTGAAATCGAGGCGTGCAAACAACGGCTGAAGGAGCATACAAAAGTATGTGACTGAAGACGGTGAGCGGCACAACAAAGAGTTCAAATAGAATATCAAGTTA
>NZ_LJJE01000105.1 GCF_001854765.1 Vibrio sonorensis
ACAGTCTTCATCGTACTTAACGATGACATTGCGACACTAGCTCAGTTGGTAGAGCGCAACCTTGCCAAGGTTGAGGTCACGAGTTCGAACCTCGTGTGTCGCTCCAAATTTAAGGTGTTGATTGAGTTCATCACCAGCGATGCAAGGTTACCTTGCCAAGGTTGAGGTCACGCCTCAGGCCTTGAGTTGGGAACCTCGTGTGTCGCTCCAGATTACAGTTTTCATTGTACTTAACGATGATA
>NZ_LJJE01000106.1 GCF_001854765.1 Vibrio sonorensis
TTTCAGTGACTTAGTGAAAACTAAGCGCTAAGCCCGATAGCTTAGTTTTAGAAAGGTAGTGTGTGTTTGCGAAACGTCGCACCGCCCATCTGAGAGTAGGACATCACCAGGCTTTAAATACAATTTGACTTTATAGTTTGCATCTTTTGATGCTTGAGATGTTCAGGTACCCTTGTACGCTGAGCTTCTCAGCACAAAATCTTCTGCACATAAAGCCAAATTCATAATCAAAGCAGTTTTAGTAAGACTTTGATTACAAAAATTTGTGGAGAGATGGCTGAGTGGTTGAAAGCACCGGTCTTGAAAACCGGCATACGTTAATAGCGTATCTAGGGTTCAAATCCCTATCTCTCCGCCATATTCCCTAAGAAAAAAGCCTTTGTTTATCAAAGGCTTTTTTCGTTTCTGGCATGTTCTTCCTCAATTAAGAGGATTGACTCAGTCAATGTATATTTTCAAATCCGCTTCCGGCGTCTACTATACGCGGCTCTGTTTACCTAAATCATTAAAAAACAGTGGCTTTCCTTTTGATGTGAAATTGTCTTTGTATACCAAAGATCGCCCTGTAGCGATGGACAGGGGCATTGAAGCATTAAGCGTACTGCGTCCCATCATTCGTTCGACAACCCCTGATAGTTGCGTTAGGGAATTCAAAGAGCGCATTGGGATGGCTATCGCCTCCCTACGCTCAGACCTTAATATATCCACAGTTAAAACAAACTCACCCATCAGTCAAAAAAGAAAGACGCTACAGTCTGAAACATCAAATTTAAAACCTCAAACAAGAGAGAAAATTCTACCGTTACTGGCTTCCTTTATTGTCAGTAAACGCTTAGAAAACATTTCAGAGCTATCCATTCATCAGCTTGAGCAGCGCTCAAAATACTTTATTACGTCATGCAATATTACTTATCTTGATGAAGTCACTTCATCTGTGGCTATGCAGTTTCGAGATATCTTGTTATCAGAGCAGCGCAGTCATAAAACAAACCAGTTCTACTTATCGTCAATTAAACAATTTTTGGGATGGTGTATCGCAACCGAGCACTTGGATAAACAGCCATTTGAGTACATCAAGCTACCGAAGCCAAAAAGCACCAAAGAGCAGCGTTCTCGCCCACGATGGACGAAAGAGCAACTTAAGAAAGTGTTTACACACGATACCTTTGAGAATTCCAATGAGCAGTTGAAGTGGGCTTTGTTAATGATGGCTTATCATGGTTGCCGGCCTTCTGAGGTGTGCCAACTCACTGTATCTGATGTTTGCATGAAAGAGAAAACACTTACAATTAGCGACAGTGCGGTGAATCAGAGTGTCAAAAATAGCAACTCTCGACGCGTTATCCCCCTCCACTCCCTATTCCATGAATCGTCATTTAAGGATTTTGTTGATAGACGACATCAAGCCCAAAAGGCCCAGCTATTTGATTTTAAAGTGTGGGGAAGCGGTACTTTTTCTAAGCCTTTAACGGTCGCTTTTGGGCGGCTATTAACCCGCAAAGGATTCCATGTTAGGGAGCGCCCTACAGCTTATAGCTTCCGCCATACCTTCATTGATGAATTAAAAAAGCAAAATATTTCTGAGCATATTGTGGCGCAATTGGTTGGGCATTCTCATTCATCCCTAACATTTGGTCATTATGGAAAAACGCTTTCGGTAGAGTTACTTAGACCGCACATTGAGAAAATTGAGTACCCAGAATTAGAATGGATGTTGTCTTAATGAGTCGTTGAATATTGTATACTAATTTCACTAAGTAATTGTTTTTAAAGGTATTTTTGTTGACTTTGGGTGTGATTTTTGTTAATGTATAGGCACAATCATTAACATGTAATTGGGAGATGCATGTAGTAAAAAGGAGAAGCACAATGCAAACATTGTCTTCGTACATCAAAAAAATAAAACCCATCCTCGAAAGTCAATTAGCGTACACTTCATGGCGCTCTGAATGCTCACGACTCAATATCATTGAAAGAGAGTTGGGGCATTATCCAATTAATGAGATCAGCAATTCTGAAATCTTGATATGGGTTAATGAGCCCAAAAAAGCTAGAAGTAAGTTAGCACCCAAGAAACCATGGAAACCTAAAACTCGAAATGCATACTTAAGTTTGCTGAGCAAAATTTTTGAGCATGCAAAGAAAGACTTTGTCATTTCTAAGTCGCCTTTAGAGAGCGTTGTTCGTTATCCAAATGGCGACTCAGAGGCGCATCCATTCACTCAACGAGAAATCCAGTTAATCTCTCAGTATGATGAAACATGCTCTGTTGCTCGCTCTTTGTTCTCATTTGGTGTTTTGACAGGACTACGTATGAGCGAGTTAATAGCGCTTGCATGGAGTGATATCGACTTCGACAAAAAAATACTTTATGTAAAACGGGCAAAGCCTCTCGCAAAAGAATATAAAAGACCTAAAACCAGATCGGCAGAGCGCCAAGTTGAGCTAAGTGATGAAGCTATACGCATTCTGCGTGAAACTCAAAAACAAACGGGCGACCTAAAGATCCACACTATCAATGTTAAGCAACGGGACAATTTCAGTACTAGAAGAGAACGAGTTCGCTTTGTATTTATCAATAGTGCTACTCAGAAACCGTTTATTGATCCAAAGCAGTACGCTAAAAAGTACTTTACTCCGATGTTGCGAGCATTAGAAATAGAGCACAGAGGGCCGAACCAGATCAGACATACGTTTGCATCACAAGCTATAACCATGGGTCTTCCAAAAGAGTGGGTTCGTCGTCAACTTGGTCATGTGAATGACACGATGCTCGATCAACATTATTCGAAATGGATTGTGGAAGATGCAGGAGACAGTTGTGAGCGTTTCTCTAAGGCAATGAGAAGTTCACTAACCAGCGAACAAGAAGCAAAAGTTGACAAAGCTGTTGAGGTTACAATAGAGCCAGTTAAACCTTCTGTTATCGCATGGATACTGAAGATGCTGAGGAAGCCGTCCTTGCGGAAACACACTCAGTAATCTCTCTAACACTTAGTGAGAACTGACTAAATAACCAATTTACAGATAAAAATAATAAGAGAGTAAATTATGACATATCAAAAAACTGGAGTTTCACTCCACCGATTAAGTGCCATTGAAAAAGTGGCATTTAATCATAACCAGCTGTGCTTCAATGGCACTTTCCACTTCGTGAAAGATGCCATTAAAGCGGCTGTCCAGAGCTTAGCTCTGGGTATGATACTTGGCCACCTCCTACAGGAGGTGCATCATGACCAGTAATCAAAAACTTACACCCGTTCGCCTTAACCATTATCGCATCAACTTTACTCATCGACATGAAGACAGTCACAAGGCAATGTCTTCTGTAAGGCATAGTTTGCGTATCGCCTTGAGTCAAACCAAAAAACTTGAGTGGTTAACTGAATTTGAATCTTCGAATCTTATTTGGTTACCAGCCTTCGGAATACTAAACTTTGAGCGAATGACAACAAAAGACAGAGAATCATTAGCTCGATTTATTGCCCCCAAGCCTAGACTCACGAATAAAATTCGTTGGCAGAAAAAGCTCAGTGACGCAAAACGAAAACTTAAAAAAGCACTGAATACTGAGCAAGGGCAAGGCCACGATAAGATAGCCATGGTGCTATCAGCACTGATTAATCATGCTCGTGACGAGCAGATCAAGCTTGATTTAAAACGCGTAGAAAAGCTTGATATGATGCGTAAATCTCAGCGCATGAACACACTTGAGCGCTACATTGAGGCACATAATCGATTAGCGGATGAACCTCGCAATGAAAATGCGGTGTACGTACAGGAAGGTATCTTGAAAATCCCGCACAAGTGGGGAATTTCTACTGATATCATTTCAGAAGAAGAATACGTGAATATCACCAAAGACTTTTTACTGCACTACTTCCCAGATTATCGAATCAAGGCCATTGTGCTCCATCACGATGAAAGGCTGTGGGATGAGGTCATCGGTCGCTATAAGACGACCGGAGCGCATACCCATTACTACCTTTCTGGAATGAACACCCAAAGCGGTGAATACGATTTGAATCGAGCACAAATCCAAGTTGTTGAAGCTTACATGAAAGAAAAAGGCGTCTCTGAAACAATACTGTCGAAAGATACCGATATCTCGAAACTCACTCGTGAGCAGACTCGATTGTTTGGTAAGTATTTTCAAAAGATGCTGTATGAGTACGTCAATACTCACCTGCTAAATCCAAAAGGATTCAATGCAGAATTTGCACCTGAAACAGAGCGTCAATCGACCCAGCGGAAAAAGATGAACGAGCAAGCGAGATTGCCAAAAATGCTTCGTGAGTACAACTTACTGCAAATGAACACAGACCGAGCTCAAAAGCACTTCAGTGCTTTAGAACATCGAATGAAGTTTCTAAAACGCGTTGTCGCAAATACGGAAGATAAAGCCGCACACCAATTGGCGAGTGTACTAAAGGATGTGTATGTACGTACCTACTGCATGCAAAACTCATTGGACAAACAAGCGGCTGATTACTTGTTGAAAGTGACTAAGGTTGTTGAAGAGCATTTATCGATAGAGATGAAGTCAATGCTTCATGAGGTTGCGGTCGAGCTGGATGATAAAGATTTGGCGTATCGACTAAAGCCAAGCGCATAATCCACTAAATCACCAAAAGGGCCAGCAATCGTTGGCCCTTCTTTTGGAATAAACTGGCTATCCCCTATCGCTATCAGCTTCGCCCTATTCCCCACCAAGCGTTCCCTAAAAATAATTGAAAAAAATTTAGCCATTGAAGCGTCTGTAAGTACTCAGTTTTTTGAAAATCCATTAAAATCAATCATTTTTCGAGTGTTCCAATTTCAAATAAAGCTTGGTACTCTATATTTGT
>NZ_LJJE01000107.1 GCF_001854765.1 Vibrio sonorensis
AGTTATTACTAGATCTCCACCGTCAGTGGTGACCGCTTCTAGTTCCTTGTTGTTAACAGTGACCGCATTACCATCGGCATCGGTAATGGCTTCATCGGCTTCAATCACTAGCTCTGGTTCAGCGCCAATGGTGACACTGCCGTCGCTTGTCATCTGCATTGTGGCGCCATTGTTATCCACACTACCGTCTGGACGCTGTACATCCAAAACCAAATGACCCGCAGCGTCTGTGATAGGCGCGCCGTCATCATCGTAGTTAGGGCGGTAAATTTCACCGTTTGAACCAGTGACCACATCGCCATTGCCGTTAATCACGAAACCAGCGTCATTGACCAACACTTCTGGTAGTGGTGCCAGACTGGCTTGACCTTGCTCGTCGATTACTAAGACACCTTTTTCGCCAGTCGGCTGATCGGTGTTCGGGTCAATCACATCGACAATGATATTGCCGGTAGGGGTTGTTACTAGATCTCCGCCGTCAGTTGTGACCGCTTGCAGTTCCTTGTTGTTAACAGTGACTGCATCACCATCGGCATCGGTGATGGCTTCATCGGCCTCAATCACCAGCTCTGGCTCAGCGCCTATGGTGACGGTGCCATTGTCAGCCATCTGCATTGTGGCGGCGTTGTTGTCTACACTGCCGTCTGGACGTTGTACATCCATTACCAAATGACCCGCAGCGTCCGTGATAGGCGCACCGTTATCATCATAGTTAGGGCGATAAGTTTCACCGTTTTCGCCTGTTACCACCTCGCCATTGCCGTTAATCACTACACCAGCGTCATTGACCAACACTTGTGGTAGCGGTGTGAGGCTGGCTTGACCTTGCTCGTCGATTACCAAGGCACCTTTGTTGCCAGTCGGTTGATTGGTATTGGGGTCAATCACATCGACAATGATGTGACCGTCAGGAGTTGTTACCAACTTACCATTATTGGTTGTGACAGGCGTGACTTCTTGGTCATTGCCATTTTGAGTTACCGTTACCTTATTGCCGTCACTGTCAATCACAACGCCTTCGTCGTTGACCAACACTGGTGGCAGCGGCATCAGGCTGGCTTGACCTTGTTCGTCGATTACCAACACACCTTTTTCGCCAGTTGGCTGATTGGTGTTGGGGTCAATCACATCGACAATGATATTGCCGTCAGAGGTTGTTACTAGGTCTCCGCTGTCAGTAGTGACCGCTTCGACTTGTTTGTTGTTGACAGTGACCGCATTGCCATCGGCATCGGTAATGGCTTCGTCGGCTTCAATCACTAGCTCTGGCTCAGCGCCGATGGTCACGGTGCCATTGTCTGCCATCTGCATTGTGGCGCCATTGTTATCGACACTGCCGTCTGGACGTTGCACATCCAGCACCAGATCACCCGCTGCGTCTGTGATAAGCGTGCCGTCATCATCGTAGTTAGGGCGATAAATTTCACCGCTAGCGCCTGTGACCACATCGCCGTTGCCGTTAATCACCACACCAGCGTCATTGACCAACACTTCTGGCAGTGGCGCTAGACTGGCTTGACCTTGCTGGTCGATTACCAACACACCTTTTTCGCCAGTTGGCTGATCGGTGTTCGGGTTAACTACATCGACAATGATATTGCCGTCAGGGGCTGTTACTAGGTCTCCGCTGTCAGTGGTGACCGCTTCCAGCTCCTTGTTATTAACGGTGATCGCTTTACCATCGGCATCGGTGATGGCTTCGTCGGCTTCAATCACTAGCTCTGGTTCAGCGCCAATGGTCACGGTGCCATTGTCAGCCATCTGCATTGTGGCGCCATTGTTATCCACACTGCCGTCTGGACGTTGTACATCCAGCACCAGATCACCCGCTGCGTCTGTGATTAGCGTGCCGTCATCATCGTAGTTAGGGCGATAAGTTTCACCGTTTTCGCCTGCTACCACATCGCCATTGCCGTTAATCACGAAACCAGCGTCATTGACCAACACTTCTGGCAGTGGTGCGAGGCTGGCTTGACCTTGCTCGTCGATCACCAAGACAGCTTTTTCGCCAGTTGGCTGATCGGTGTTCGGGTTAATTACATCAACAATTATATTACCATCAGGGGTTGTTACTAGATCTCCACTGTCAGTGGTGACCGCTTCTAGTTCCTTGTTGTTGACAGTGACCGCATTGCCATCGGCATCGGTGATGGCTTCGTCGGCCTCAATTACTAACTCTGGTTCAGCGCCGATAGTCACGGTGCCATTGTCAGCCATCTGCATTGTGGCGCCGTTGCTATCCACACTGCCGTCTGGACGTTGTACATCCAATACCAAATGACCCGTTGCGTCTGTGATAAGCGCGCCGTCATCATCGTAGTTAGGGCGATAAGTTTCACCGTTTGAACCAGTGACCACATCGCCGTTGCCGTTAATCACAACGCCTTCGTCATTGACCAACACTTGTGGCAGCGGTGCGAGGCTGGCTTGACCTTGCTCGTCGATTACCAAGGCACCTTTTTCACCAGTTGGCTGATCGGTGTTGGGGTTAATCACATCGACAATGATATTGCCGTCAGAGGTTGTCACTAGGTTTCCGCTGTCAGTGGTGACCGCTTCCAGTTCCTTGTTGTTAACAGTGACCGCATTACCATCGGCATCGGTGATGGCTTCGTCGGCCGCAATCACTAGCTCTGGTTCAGCGCCGATGGTCAC
>NZ_LJJE01000108.1 GCF_001854765.1 Vibrio sonorensis
CTAGAGCAGCGGATTCCCCCGTATTTCAAAAAGAAAGCGCGTGTTGGGAGCTGGAGCGCCAGCCCGGTCGAATCTCCGGAATGCCGGCCCAGTCCAACCCTGCCATATACTAAGCCTCAGTCGAAAGACTGGGGCTTTTTTACGTTTGTAGAATATTAGCCTAGAGCAGCGGATTCCCCCGTATTTCAAAAAGAAAGCGCGTGTTGGGACTGGAGTGCCTGCTCGGTCGAATCTCCGAAATGCCGGCCCAGTCCACTCTTGCCATATACTAAGCCTCAGTCGAAAGACTGGGGCTTTTTTACGCTTGTAGAATGTCAGTCTAGAGCAGCTCCCTTGGTTAATTTATACCTATCCGCTGTTTTGTGTACTTTAAAAATCTATCTAGATGGGTAGGCTAGCTTATGTAAGGTGAATAAGGTCCCTGTAGTATTTTCAAATGGTTGTGTTTTAATTCTTGTGGTGGGTGGTGTTTTGTTCAATAAGGTATTGATTTATATAGTTGATTTAGTAAATTGAACAAAAAACTATCAAAAGGTTTATTCATGTCTACACAAGAGTTGGCTATTGGTATTGATTTAGGCACGACGAATAGTGCGATTGCCGTGTGGGAAGGTGGAAAAGCGAAGCTTATCCCTAACCCTCTCGGACTATTTCTTACTCCTTCGGTGGTTAGCGTCGATGAAGAACAAAACATCTTAGTTGGCGAAGCAGCGAAATCGCGGCTAATTACTCGTCCCGATCAGACCGCTGCGGCTTTTAAACGTTTTCTTGGTTCTGACAAAGTTTATCGCTTAGGTCGTTTGGAATTTAGACCTGAAGAGCTCTGTTCTTTAATCTTAAGGCAGCTTAAATCGGATGCAGAGGCGTACCTGAATCGCAATGTAACAGACGTGGTTATTTCTGTACCTGCTTATTTTAATGACCATCAAAGGAAACTGGTGGCTCATGCAGCAGAGCTTGCTGAACTAAATGCGGTAAGACTAATTAATGAGCCAACAGCGGCGTGTTTGGCGTATAGCCTACATGAGACCCACGAGCGCAAGTTTTTGGTCTTTGATCTTGGCGGCGGTACTTTTGATGTTACTGTCGTTGAACATCAAGAGGGCTTTATTGAGGTTAGAGCTTCAACGGGTGACAATTTACTGGGTGGAGAAGACTTTACTCATGAGCTTATTCGTTGGGTATTCGACTCTTTAGGTGACGAGGCCGATGAGTCTGATCTCATACAGTTCGCAAAAATTGCCAGTGCTTGTGAAGCAGCTAAGTGCCAAGCAACGTCGGTTAGACAGGTTGTTCTCCCTTCTCCATTTAACAGAACTCTTACCTTAGATAAGGAAGCTACAGAAGAGATTTGGAAAAATCTATTGACTCGATTATCGCGTCCAATTCGACAAGCACTAAATGATGCTCGTCTCTCACCAGATGATATCGATGAACTTGTTTTTGTCGGTGGTGCTACTCGACTCAACGAAGTACAGAAGATGGCAACTAGGTTACTAGGTCGTTTTGGCAAGAGTGAAATCGACCCAGATCTGGTCGTGGTAATTGGTGCTGTAACTCAAGCGGCGTGCAGATTAAGAGATGAAGCAGTTGAAGAGGTTATTCTTACCGATGTCAGCCCATATACTTTAGGGATATCTGTTAATCGAGATGGCAACTCAGGTGTGTTTAATCCGATTATCGAGAGAAACACGGTAGTACCAGCCTCTCGTGTCGAACGTTTTTATACTGGTTACGATGATCAAGAATATGTGTCGATTGAGGTTTACCAAGGTGAACGCATATGGGTTAGAGAAAACCTATTTATCGATGAACTAGAATTAGCGGTCCCTAAGAATAGAGCGGGTCGTGAAGCAATCGATGTTCGCTTTAGCTACGATATAAACGGTCTATTAGAAGTTGATGTCACCGTGGTATCAACGGGAGAGAGTAAACTCAAGCTTATTGATCGAACCGCAAAAGGCCTTGATGAAGAAGCCAAACAAAGAAGCATAGAACGACTGGCTCAGCTTAAACTACATCCTCGTGACGCTATTCCTAATATCACGCTGATGGAGAAACTAAATCGCCTTTATGAGGAACATCTATCGAACGAAAGACATCACATTAGCCAACTGATTTTTCTATTTAATTCGGTATTGGAAAGCCAAGATCACGTTAAAATTAAAAAAGCGGTTGAGCAAATAAATCGCGAGCTGCTGGCTTATGAATAACCTAGCTGGCCTCAGGGCCAGCTAGCTTTGATGCGTTATCCTAGTATTCGATCTAAATCTACTTTCTTACCCTTTATTATCTTGCGCGCCCAGCCATTATTTACGTAAAGCTTGGACATACGAGATAAGTAATACAAAAGTGACAGGAAGAAACACATCGATAAGAAGGTAAGTCCTGTAATCGTCCCGAAGAAAAGATACGCCAAAGGAAATGTATAAACATTGCTCTTATTGTAACTCGCTGGTAGACCCTTTGATATTGTTCTTGCAGTTAGTACAAAGACGGCAATTAACCAGCCAAAAATCAAGAAGGGATTACTCGTATCTAAGAAGCCTATGATAGGAACAAGAGCGAGATTACCCAAAATATATGTTGAAAATGCTCTCCATTTACTACTTGTTATCTTTGCTACTCCGTTGGCAAGGTCGTAGTCTAGTTTGTCTTGATACATCTCTTCAAGAGCTGAAATGGCTATGTCTGTCGCGACTTGTTGTTCACCGGACTGTTCCTCTCGTCGCTTAAATAGAGCCCTCAGCTCCGTTATATCATCCCCCTGCTGGTTTATACCTAGGTGTAACTGAGACAACAATATGCACATTGGAAAGTGGAAGGCTTTGGCATCATCTTCTGGTTTAACATTGACTAACTGATTGGAAGGTGTGAACCAATCTTTGTTCGTTGTTAAGTAAGCTCTAAGTGCAGCCGCTTCTTTAAATTTGAACTCATCTTGGTACAAACCTTTATTTTGGACTTCCTGTGCGAGATAGCCTCGCTGCCAGTTCACGAGTGTGCGTAGGTTATCTGCTTTGTAAGAGTAATGAGCAGCAAGGACGTTCCAAATAACGATAGCAGCATCAATGTGTGTAGTTTGCCACACTCGACAAAGCGCTAAGCAAGCAAAATAGTCACCGGCTCTGGCATTGGCGATAAGTTCTTCTTCAACCACGTTTTGAATAAGCCACTCTACTTGATTTACGGTGACATAATGAAAGGTAAATTGATCTGGATAGTTTGCTAAGTTACGAGCTTTGTCATAGGCATAACTTTGTTCTTTAACAAAATCGAGTAGAGCGATAAAGGCGCTGTCTTTGTCTATTTCTTCTAGGCTTGGCAGTTGTTCTAGAGCGCTTTCAAGCTTTGGATCATTTGGTGACAAGTAAGCGTAAAAAAATTCTGCCCACACCATTGAGTGTTCTGAGCGAATCTTGTTCCAAGGAGAGGTGAGTTCAAACTCTGGGTTGACGAACCGACCAAAGAGAAGTCGATATAGTTTTGTATCAACGGTATCGGTGTCATTGATAATCTCAGCGGTTAGGATTTCTTTTTCTACAAGAAGCTTGAACCACTGATCGGGAATAAATGGGTGGCGAAGTAAACAGTTAATCCACTCGGGAGCGGTCATAGATACCGCTTCTTCTTCGGTCAAGCTTGCGTCTTCAAACCATCCGGGTTGCCCGTAGGCTTGCAACTTTTCAAAAATAGGTTGGCTCAACTGTGATTCTGCGATTTTTACTCTTAGCCACTCGTTTACAATCGTATGCAGTAGGGCTAGTTCTGGATCGTTTAGGCTAGGGGTTTCTAAAATGGAATCATTTAGACTTCGATAACTGCCGTGTAATCCCAACCATAGTTTTTCATAGATTGAATCATATTGGTCTCCTTTGAGCTGTAAGTTAAGAACGGTGGATACGCTGGTTGATTCTAACCCCTCAATTTCATCTCTGAGCCAGTGGTGTGTAATGGGATCAGTATGACCTCCAGGTATTTCTGCAAGTTCCGCAAGCCAATAGGCCTTTGGCATTGGCCAAAATTGATCAGATAGAAACGCATATATTAGTGCTTTGTCTGTACACTTGGACTTGTTGACTTGGTATTGAACTTGGCAGTACTCGGCATAGTTATGAGTGTCGTAAAGCGGTTTACTAAGTGGTTCTATGAGCTCATCTTTGCCTAGGCGAAATGCAATTTGTATAACAGTCACTCTCTGTTCAACACTTAAAGATTGGAAAAAATGATGGCAGATATGATCAAATAGGGCTTCTAACAGCTTGTTGTGATGATTGGTTGCAAGTAATGCCTGAGCAAGGGCTATCGAGGCTTTGAAGTTCAAAAACGCAAAAGTAGCAGCGTGGTTTAACCACTGGCTTACTTGCTCAATATTTGAATCGCTAAGCGCTTTGGCTAACGAGCAGTTGAAACTCAGGCAGTTCCTTTGCTGGGCATGACTCATTTGGTCGAGTTCACTTAATGTGAAGTACTCATCTTGTTCGCACCAGTTTTTAAGCCTGTAACCTAGCTCTTGGCTATCTTCACTTAGTTCTATTAAAGAGTGCCAATCGAAACATTGCCAAAGCTTGTTTACCAAACTTGGTGGAAGCCAATTGCGTTGGGTGATCAAATCTAACACCGGTTGATTTAAAGCAGAGAAATGGACGATGGGGAGTTGTTGGACCTCATTAACCCAGTTATCCCAAGATTTTTCTTTAAAGCGCAACTCATGATCAGAGAGTAAGTTTTTTAACTGATCTAAAAGTGGAGCGTGGGGAGGCGATGTAGAGGTCTCTTCATTGCATTGGTTACAATAAGTTTGTGTTTCTATGGGGGCAAAAAAGTCAAAAGGCTCTTCATCTTGCTCTTTTTCCTCCAAGTATTTCAACCCAGCTTCGTAAGCTTCCCTGACGCGTTTAAAGCCTTCTGGATCGTCTTCTGGGTGGTGTTTTCTTATTTTACTTCGGTAGGCAGCCTTTAACTCTTTCTCGTCAAAATCTGTAGAGAGCTCCAAGAGAGTAAAAAAATCCATGTTAAACCCCCTCACTGTCGTTGAAAGTGTCAGGCAGAGTAGTCGGCATAGCAACTTTTGGTAGTTTGGTGTCCCATGGCGAAGAGAAGTATCCCTGCTCAAAGAGTTTTGAAATTTCTGCAAAGTTTCTCTGGTAGCCGGGGGAATAGCCAAAGTTGTGAAGTACTTTGATCTTGTCATCGGGATCTTGGTCATCATTGCGATAACTCATCATATGACGACCTAAAACAAAGCTATTTGTGAACTGTCGCCACGACGCAAACGAACCTTGGCTAGCAATGGCAAATCGATGGATGATATAGCGTACTTCGTCTTTTGATAGCCAGCCTATGTAGTAACATTGGCGCGCCAGAAAGCAACCTCTTGCCAGATCCCAAGCCAGAAAGCCAGAACTACCAGCGAGAGAATAGACAGTATCAATAAAACTCAGTTCTTCTTTTACTTGAATACTAGGTGCACTATCGATACTTGCTTTCCACTTGTGTCTGCTTTGGCATGCTCTGGAACTAACAGCATTTTTCCACATATCGCCGAGAAAGCGACCTCGTAGAAGAAGCAATATAGTGCGAATGGCCTCTTGCTTAGCGACGATTTCCCAGTCAGCTTGTAACTCTTCAATGACTTCTTCCACTTCTGGTGAATCGGTATAGATCCCAAGTTCCAAGTAATCTTTTTCATGGTACATGTACTGAAAGTGGGGTACAGCGATAGTTAGGGTCCAGTGTTCACTCTTGGACGCGGTAAACTCTTTGGGAAGCGTGTAATTCATGGTTAACAAGGCTACAGATATTCAATTAGGTTCCTAGATTATCTGATTTGTATTGAAAATTCGTGGAGTCACTTCAAGAAAATTAGTGTAGGTAAGAGGTTTAATTATTGAAAAGAAAGGTGTTTTTCTTATGGCGTCAAAAATGGGCGTTTAGTTTTGAATTCATTTTATTGATGCCTTTTTCATAACTGATGTTTTTCTATACCTTTGATTGTGCCTCCCTAAGCAGGCAGCGAGCTCTGTCACTGTGTGCTTACTTTGGTTTGCCACTACTCTTCCCCCAGAGTAGTGGCTCTTTTCACCGGATACAAAAAAGGCCCGCTAGAAATAGCGGGCCTTTTATCAGCTGTGACGGAGCTTTTTTATTTTAGGATGGCTTCGTTGCCATTTTCGCGGATATGTTTAAGCGTCGCTTTAACACCGCGTGCACTTCCAGAAACAATGTTTCCTGAAGTCATGTAATTGGTACCGCCAGCGAAATCTGTAACGATAGCACCAGCTTCACGAGCAATGAGTTCACCCGCAGCTAGATCCCAAGGCTTTAGGCCTAACTCGAAGAAGCCGTCGACACGACCAGCTGCAACGTAGCATAGGTCAAGTGCCGCAGAGCCAGTGCGACGGAAATCAGCACACTCTACAAATAGGGATGAAAGGATTTTTAAGTAAGATTCAGAGTGCTGCTTCTGCTTGTATGGGAAGCCAGTCGCAAGAACCGCACCTTGAAGATCTTTAATTGGGGTTACGCGAATACGAGCGTTGTTTAGCTGAGCACCAGAGCCACGCTGTGCAGTAAACAGTTCGTTTAGCATTGGGTCGTATACACAAGCAACTTCAGTTTTACCTTTGATGCGAACAGCAATAGAAACTGAGAAGTGAGGTAAACCTTTAACAAAGTTGGTTGTGCCATCCAGTGGGTCAATGATCCATTGTACTTCGTTATCTTTACCTTCAATTAGACCATTTTCTTCAGCGACGATGCTGTGGTCTGGGTAAGAGCTCTTGATAACGTCAATAATTAAAGCTTCAGCTTCTTTATCAACATTAGTCACAAAGTCATTAGTGCCTTTCTGAGAAGATTCAATCTTCTCTGCATTTTCAAGAGATTTAGCAATATGGTTGCCTGCCTTTCGCGCAGCGCGAATGGCAATATTAAGCATTGGATGCATATATTTTTCCCAACGGATGTTAAAGAACAGAAAACGGGCGGCAGTATACCAGAGTCTTTGCAAAAGGGAAGTGGTGTTTTTTTGAGCTTTCAATCAAAAGGCATTTTTGATCCTGACTATTTTGCTCAGGTATATGATACTATGCCGCCGATTTTTTCTATTACGTTTCTGTTACGGATATTCTATGTTAGGCAACATTAAGGTCGTACTCGTCGGTACCTCTCACTCTGGAAATATTGGCTCTGCAGCGAGGGCAATGAAAGTGATGGGACTTAGCCAAATGGTTCTAGTTGATCCTCAATGTGAAGTGGACTCACAAGCGGTGGCTTTGGCCGCGGGCGCAAGTGAGATTGCACTAAACGCTCAAGTATTCGCGACAATGGAAGAAGCGGTGAAAGATTGCGGTTTGGTAGTAGGAACAAGCGCGCGTTCCAGAACTCTTGATTGGCCTATGCTAGAACCAAGAGAGTGTGGCGTAAAACTAGTTGAACAAGGTGAGAGCACCCCTGTAGCCATGGTATTTGGCCGCGAGAGAACGGGCCTCACCAACGAAGAGTTACAGCTCTGCCACTATCACGTTTGTATCCCAGCAAACCCTGAATATAGTTCGCTTAATTTAGCAATGGCGGTTCAAACTTTATCCTATGAAGCGCGAATGGCTTTCTTGGAAAAAGAGCGCAGTCAGTTTCCAGCAGAAGAAGTGGTGGAATATCCGAGGCACGATGATTTAGAGAGATTTTTCTCGCACCTTGAAAAGGTATTAACGGAAACAGATTTCATTGACCCTGCTCAGCCGGGTAAAGTCATGAACAAATTGCGCCGTCTATACACTAGGGCCCGACCTGAATCGCAAGAGTTAAATATCTTGAGAGGTATGTTAACGGCGACAGAAAAGAGCATGAAACAAAAGAAATAGCTTTATTATCGGTTTGTTACTAATACCTGACTATTTTAGTCAAATATATACTTGACTAAAATAGTCAGGTATGGAAAAATTCACTCCACATAAACGATGTGGATATGGTGTATTTTATGAGACTGACTTCGAAAGGAAGATACGCAGTAACGGCAATGTTGGATGTAGCGCTTCACTCGCAACAAAATCCAGTGCCTTTGGCTGATATTTCAGAAAGACAGGGCATTTCTTTGTCTTACCTAGAACAACTGTTTTCTAAGCTTCGCAAAGCCGGTTTAGTAGCAAGCGTTCGTGGCCCAGGTGGTGGTTATCGCCTAGGTGAAGATGCTTACACTATCGCTGTAGGAACCATTATCGCTGCTGTCGACGAGTCAGTAGATGCAACTAAATGCAACGGTAAAGGTGATTGTCAGGGCGGAACTCGCTGTCTGACTCACACGCTTTGGCGTGATTTAAGTTCTCGCATCAGTGACTTTTTAAACAACATCACTCTTGGTGAGTTGATGACTGATAACGAAGTATTAGAAATTTCAGATCGTCAGGATCTAGACCTGGTGGTTAATCATGGGTTGGCTAACAATAATATAAACACCGCGCCCATCGGTGTGAATGTCCGTTCTTAACGGTCAGCTAGTTACATTGGAGTAGAGAATGAAACTGCCTATTTATTTTGACTATTCGGCTACTTGCCCGGTTGATCCCCGTGTGGCCGAAAAAATGGTTCAGTATATGACGATGGACGGGACCTTTGGTAACCCAGCATCACGTTCGCATCGTTACGGCTGGCAGGCAGAAGAAGCGGTAGATAACGCTCGAGAGCAAGTTGCAGATCTATTAAATGCCGACCCTCGTGAAATCGTCTGGACATCAGGCGCCACTGAGTCAAACAACTTAGCAATAAAAGGTGCAGCACACTTTTACTCTAAAAAAGGTAAACATGTTATTACCTGTAAAACAGAGCACAAGGCAGTGCTAGACCCTTGCCGTCAGCTAGAGCGTGAAGGTTTTGAAGTCACGTATCTAGAGCCTGAGGCAAATGGTCTTATCAACCTTAAAAAGCTTGAAGAAGCGATGCGTGAAGATACGGTTCTGGTTTCTATCATGCACGTAAACAACGAGATTGGTGTAATCCAAGATATTGCGTCAATCGGCGAACTATGTCGCGAGCGCAAGATTATTTTCCATGTCGATGCTGCTCAATCAACGGGTAAGCTGCCAATCGATGTAAAAGAGCTCAAGGTTGATTTGATCTCTATGTCAGCGCACAAGATCTACGGGCCTAAAGGCATTGGAGCACTATACGTACGCCGCAAACCTCGTATACGTCTAGAAGCGCAGATGCACGGTGGTGGACACGAACGTGGTTTCCGTTCAGGTACGCTAGCGACACACCAGATCGTTGGAATGGGTGAAGCTTGCCGTATTGCTAAAGAAGACATGCAAAAAGATTACGATCACGCTCTGTCTCTTCGCAATCGCCTTCTAGAAGGTGTGAAAGAGATGGAAGCAGTAACCATTAACGGAGACCTAGATCAAAGACTTCCAAACAACCTAAACATCAGCTTTGCTTTTGTTGAAGGTGAATCCCTATTGATGTCTTTGAAAGATCTAGCGGTTTCTTCTGGTAGTGCTTGTACTTCAGCGAGCTTAGAGCCTTCGTACGTTCTACGTGCACTGGGTCTAGATGATGAACTAGCACATAGCTCAATTCGTTTCTCGTTCGGTCGTTTCTCTACCGAAGAAGAAGTGGATTACGCAATTAACCAAATTCGTGTTGCAGTTGAGAAGCTGCGAGACATGTCTCCTCTTTGGGATATGTATAAAGAGGGTGTGGACCTGAGCACAGTTGAGTGGGCTCACCACTAATCATTCCAAGGAAATAGAGGATTCGAGGTAAAGTATTATGGCATATAGCGAAAAAGTAATAGATCACTACGAGAACCCACGTAACGTCGGTTCATTCGATAAAGAAGATCCACACGTTGGTAGTGGCATGGTTGGTGCTCCTGCTTGTGGTGACGTCATGAAACTTCAAATAAAGGTAACACCTGAAGGTATTATCGAAGATGCGAAGTTCAAAACATACGGTTGTGGTAGCGCAATCGCTTCTAGCTCGCTAGTGACTGAGTGGGTGAAAGGCAAAAGTATTGATGAAGCCGCTGAAATCAAGAATGCTGAAATTGCTGAAGAACTTGAACTACCACCGGTAAAAGTTCACTGCTCTATCTTGGCTGAAGATGCGATCAAAGCAGCGGTTGCAGACTACAAGAAAAAACACCAAGAATAAGCAAATCGTAATATAATGGGAGTCAATCGCTCCCATTCCATTCGCAGACAAGTAGATTAAGGTGCAGTATGGCCATCACAATGACAGAGACAGCAGCAAGTCGAGTTAAATCATTCTTAGACAACCGAGGTAAAGGTATCGGATTGCGTCTGGGTGTGAAAACGACGGGTTGTTCAGGTATGGCATATGTACTTGAGTTTGTTGACGATCTAGAAGATGGCGATCAAGTATTTGAACACGAAGGCGTCAAAGTAATTATTGATCCAAAGAGTCTCGTATACCTCGATGGCACTGAGCTAGATTATGTGAAAGAAGGGTTGAATGAGGGCTTCGAGTTCAACAACCCTAATGCAAAAAGTGAATGTGGTTGTGGTGAGAGCTTCAACGTCTAGTGATTTTGCCTCCTACTGAAGCACATTAGGAGGCTTGACCAAGGATCATATTCTCTATGAATCATTTTGAATTGTTTGGGCTACCAAGTCAGTTTGTTCTGGATGGTAGCCTTCTTTCTTCTCAGTTTAGAGAACTACAAAAACGCTTTCATCCAGACAACTTTGCCACGGCATCAGAGCGAGATCGACTCATGGCGGTACAAAAAGCCGCACAGATTAATGATGCTTACCAAGTGTTGAAGAACCCTATCTCGCGGGCCGAGTATCTGTTGTCAGAGAATGGAATAGAGTTAAAAGGCGAGCAACAAACAATGCAGGATCCTATGTTCTTAATGGAACAAATGGAACTGCGCGAGGAGTTAGAATCGATTGCTAACCTTGCGGAAGCGGAAGATGCATTGTTTGACTTTGATGCCCGCGTATCAAAAATGTATAAACAGCAACTATCAGCCATCGAAGAAGAATTAGACCAAGCTAAATGGCAATTGGCAGCTGATAGAGTTAGAAAACTAAAATTTATCGCCAAACTGAAGCATGAAATAGAATTAGTAGAGGAAAAGTTGCTCGACTAGTTCTTACACAAGGACAAGCAATGGCATTACTTCAAATAGCAGAACCGGGCCAAAGCTCGGCACCACATGAACACAAACTGGCGGCAGGTATAGATCTTGGCACAACTAACTCTCTGGTTGCGTCAGTAAGAAGTGGTGATGCGTCAACATTAGAAGATGACAATGGGCGTAGCATTTTACCCTCAGTGGTGAACTACGCTAATACTGAAACCGTTATTGGTCATGAAGCGAAGGCTATGGCGGAGCAGCAGCCAGAAGATACCGTTATCTCGGTAAAAAGACTGCTTGGCCGCTCATTGGCAGATATTGAGAAACGCTACCCATCACTTCCTTATCGTTTTGAAGCCTCTGATAACGGTTTGCCAATTATCAAAACGGCTCAAGGTAATAAAAACCCAGTCGAAATCTCAGCAGATATTCTACGAGTGTTAGGTCAGCGTGCGGAGCAGACTCTGGGCGGTGAACTTGCAGGTGTTGTTATAACCGTTCCGGCCTACTTTGACGACGCGCAACGAGCGGGTACCAAAGACGCGGCGAAATTGGCTGGTTTGCACGTACTGCGTTTGTTAAATGAACCGACAGCAGCAGCGATTGCTTATGGTTTAGACTCAGGTCAGGAAGGGGTGATTGCCGTTTATGACCTAGGTGGCGGTACGTTCGATGTATCGATATTACGTCTGTCAAAAGGCGTTTTTGAAGTGTTAGCAACAGGGGGGGATTCCGCTCTGGGTGGTGATGATTTTGACCACTTGGTTGCCGATTACATCATTGAGCAAGCGGGTCTTACTCAACCGCTAAGTGCCGAACACAACCGAATGGTATTAAACGCAGCAACCGCGGCCAAAATCTCGTTTTCTCAGCAGCAATCAGCAGAGATTGATGTATTGGGCTGGAAAGGCACACTGAGCCGTGAGCAGTTTGAAGATCTCATTCGCCCACTGGTTAAGAAAACACTGATGTCTTGCAGACGCGCATTAAAAGATGCTGACGTCGAAATAGAAGACGTTTTAGAAGTCGTTATGGTTGGTGGCTCCACTCGTACTTTGCTAGTTCGAGAAATGGTTGGAGAATTCTTTGAACGCCCACCTCTTACTTCTATTAACCCTGATGAAGTAGTGGCGATTGGCGCGGGTATTCAAGCGGATATTCTTGCTGGAAACAAGCCTGACTCTGAAATGTTACTTCTGGATGTTATTCCGCTCTCTCTTGGTATTGAAACCATGGGCGGGCTGGTGGAAAAAATTATCCCGCGAAATACCACGATTCCAGTAGCCAGAGCTCAAGAGTTTACGACCTTTAAAGATGGACAGACTGCGATGAGTGTTCACGTAGTCCAAGGTGAGCGTGAGATGGTAGACGACTGTCGTTCTCTTGCTCGTTTTTCTCTAAAGGGCATCCCTGCAATGGCTGCTGGTGCGGCGCATATTCGCGTAACTTATCAGGTTGATGCGGATGCCTACTCAGTGTGACGGCGATGGAAAAGAGCACTGGTGTCCAGTCTGAGATACAGGTGAAGCATCTTACGGGCTTAGTGACGACGAAGTCGCCAATATGCTTAAGGACTCTATGACCTATGCTAAAGAGGATATGCAAGCTCGTGCTTTAGCAGAGCAACGAGTCGAAGCAGATAGAGTCATTGAAGGTTTACTTGCTGCGATGCAGCAAGACGGCGATGACCTTCTTAATGAAGACGAAAGGACTCAGCTTATTCAAGCTATTGAACGCTTGATTGAGGTGCGTAATGGGAAGGATGCAGACGCGATTGAACTGGGAATAAAAGAAACCGATAAAGCCAGTCAAGAGTTCGCTTCCCGTCGAATGGATAAATCCATTAGGGCTGCCCTATCAGGCCAGTCTGTAGATGATATTTAAGAGAAAGTAGTTATGCCTAAAATTATAGTTCTACCACACGAAGATCTTTGCCCTGAAGGTGCTGTACTGGAAGCAGCCAAGGGCGATACCGTTCTCGATGTGGCTTTAAAAAATGGCATTGGCATTGAGCATGCGTGTGAAAAATCTTGTGCCTGTACGACTTGTCACGTCATTATTCGCGAAGGCTTTGACTCTTTGGAAGAAAGTGATGAGCTAGAAGATGACATGTTAGATAAGGCGTGGGGATTAGAGCCAGAATCTCGTTTGGGCTGTCAGGCCGCTATCGAAGATGAAGATTTGGTTGTGGAGATCCCTAAATACACCTTGAACCATGCTAGTGAAGATCACTAAGTTAACGCGTTAGAAAGGAAGCAATGATGAAGTGGACAGACTCGAGAGACATCGCAATCGAACTTTGCGATAAGTTTCCAGACATGGATCCTAAGACCGTTCGTTTTACCGACTTACACCAATGGATAACGGAGTTAGAAGACTTTGACGACGAGCCTAATCGCTCGAACGAGAAGATCTTAGAAGCCGTCATCCTGTGTTGGTTGGATGAGTGGGACTAAAGCCAAAGTACAGAGTTAACAGTTTCTACTAAAAAAGGCGGACCTTAGGGTTCGTTTTTTTATCTAATTGACATTTTCCCTGTACATAATGCTAACATCCTAAGGTTATTAGAAAAGAAACCAACCAGTTAGGGTTGGAAAAGACAAGGAGAAACCATGTCTAATCAGATGTCGGTATTTTTAAGCCAAGAACAGGCTGCACCTCAGTGGGGTGACAAAGCCATCCTTTCATTCTCTGAAAATGGGTCAACCATTCATTTGGGCGAAGGACATGACTTTGGCGCGATTCAAAAAGCGGCTAGGAAACTAGAATCTCAAGGTGTTCACAACATTCTACTTAGTGGTGAAGGTTGGGACTTAGAAAGTGTTTGGTCTTTCCATCAAGGTTACAGAGGACCGAAAAAGAAAACGCAACTCGAATGGCCAGAGCTCATAGCCGACGATCAAGCTGAGTTGATGGCTCGAATTAAAGCGACAGATTTCACCCGCGATATTGTCAACAAGCCAGCGGAAGAAGTGGCTCCACGCCAGTTGGCGACAATGGCGGCAGAGTTTATCAAGTCAGTTGCGCCGGAAGGCACGGTAAAGGCTCGAATTGTCAAAGACAAAGATTTGCTTGCGGAAGGCTGGGAAGGCATTTTTGCTGTTGGTCGTGGCTCTGAGCGCACTTCGGCAATGCTCCAACTCGATTACAACCCTACTGGCGACGAAAATGCACCAGTATGGGCGTGTCTAGTGGGCAAAGGTATTACTTTCGACTCTGGCGGTTATAGCATCAAGCATCGGGCTTTATGACTGCAATGAAAGCCGACATGGGTGGCTCCGGCACTATCACCGGTGGCTTAGGGCTTGCGATCATGCGCGGCCTAAATAAGCGCGTTAAGCTTATTCTGTGTTGTGCAGAAAACATGATCTCGGGTCGAGCGATTAAACTTGGTGATGTGATCAAATACAAGAATGGCAAAACCGTTGAAATCATGAATACGGACGCTGAAGGTCGCTTAGTATTGGCGGATGGCCTTATCTATGCGAGCGAGCAAAATCCAGAACTGATCATCGACTGTGCGACACTCACTGGTGCAGCTAAAAGTGCATTAGGCAATGACTTTCACGCGTTAATGAGTTTTGATGAAGAGCTATCTCATCATGCGCTTACTGCTGCGCGTGAGGAAAAGGAAGGATTGTGGCCTTTGCCTCTAGCCGACTTCCACCGTGGTATGTTACCTTCAAACTTTGCTGACCTGTCTAACATTAGCAGTGGTGATTATTCGCCAGGTGCTAGCACAGCCGCTGCTTTCCTCTCTTATTTTGTTGAAGACTACAAAAAGGGGTGGTTGCATTTCGATTGTGCGGCGACTTATCGCAAATCATCGACCGATAAGTGGGCGGCAGGAGCAACAGGGGTTGGGGTTAGAACCTTAGCTCGCATTTTGACTCAGCAAGCAGAAAAATAACTTGGTTGACCACGAGTCTTTCAAGAAGATAACAAATAACGAAACAAATAAAGGATACCTTATGGCTCTAGAAAGAACTTTTTCTATTGTTAAGCCCGATGCAGTAGAGCGCAATCTGATTGGTGAAATCTATCATCGCATTGAACAAGCGGGTTTAAGAATTATCGCTGCAAAGATGGTCCATTTGACGGAAGAGCAGGCGAGCGGCTTTTATGCTGAACACGAAGGAAAACCATTTTTCCCAGATCTTAAGGCATTCATGACATCTGGCCCAATTATGGTTCAGGTCCTTGAGGGTGAGAGCGCAATTTCACGTTATCGCGAGTTAATGGGTAAAACGAACCCTGAAGAAGCGGCAACGGGTACGATTCGCGCAGATTATGCCCTGAGCATGCGTCACAACTCAGTTCATGGTTCAGATAGCCCAGAGTCAGCGGCAAGAGAGATAGAGTTCTTCTTCCCAGAATCAGAGATATGTCCTCGATAAGACTCGTAAAAAATAAAGCCCCTACATCGTGATAGGGGCTTTTTTTTATAGCATATCTACAGCTTTCTCAATGGCGTTTATACACCTTTCTACGTCTTGTTCAGTGTTATAAATGGCAAAAGAGATCCTTACCGTGCCAACTACGCCTAATGCATCCATTAATGGGTGAGCACAATGATGTCCTGCGCGCACTGCGATTCCTTGCTGATCGAGTAAGGTCGCAATATCTTGATGATGGACTCCGTCAATGATAAAAGTCAGCGTACTGGCATGAGGTTGATACCCCAAGACTTTTATGTCAGGCAGATCCTTGATACCAAGATAGGTGGCTCGAACGAGGTGGTTGATGTGTTGTTCAACTTCATCTAAAGGCCATTGACGATACCAGTTGATGGCTTTTGCTAACGCAAGAGCACCGGCAACGTTGGGGGTACCCGCTTCGAACTTTCCGGGTAAATCGCTAAATGTCGTCTGTTCAAACGAGACGCGCTCAACCATTTTTCCGCCGCCGTGCCAAGGAGGCATCGCCTGTAATAGGGCTAGCTTACCGTAAAGCACACCAATACCAGCTGGAGCAAAAATTTTGTGTCCAGAAAAGAAGTAAAAGTCCGCATCTAATTGGGTGACGTTCACATCCTGATGAACAATTCCTTGAGCGCCGTCGACTACCACTACAGCGCCGAGTTGATGCGCTCTATCTATGACTTGTTCAATTGGCTGCCTTGTTCCTGTTACATTGGTGATATGGGCAAGCGCAACGATTTTAGTCTTTGTACTTAACAAGGATTGAAAAGCAGAAAAATCGAACTGACACTCAGTGGTCATGGGGACTTTTATGACTTTAGCCCCAGTTTGTTGCGCCACAATTTGCCAAGGGACGATGTTGGCGTGGTGTTCTAACTCGCTCACTAGAATTTCATCACCCGCTTGCAGCGTTGAACGCGCAAATGTTTGTGCGATTAAGTTTGCCGCTTCAGTTGCGCCTCGTGTCCAGATGATTTCTTTGCTGCTTTGAGCTCCGATAAAATCTGCAACGGTTTCTCTTGCCGATTCAAATTCGCTGGTGGCCGCCGCAGTTAAGCTATGGCTGCCTCGATGAACATTTGCATTTTGCTCACTGTAGTAACGCTGTACACAATCGATAACCGATTGTGGTTTTTGAGTTGTGGCTGCGCTGTCTAAGTAAACCAAAGGGTATTGATTGACTGACTGCTTTAGCGCGGGAAACTGCTGACGAATGGCTTGGATATCTAACATTTAAGCGTCGCCCAACTTGTGATATTGCAAACTAGGATTTGTCACCATAGGCTCTGCAACACTCCAAGCGTGAGATTTACCTGATAATAAGAGGATGATTTCCATTGCAAACTCCAGTGCAGTGCCCGGGCCTTGACTGGTTACCAAGTTAAAGTTTACGTCGTGCGTGACACGTTTAACGCGATAGTTCTTTTCTGCAATATGGTCTTTAAAAGCGGGATGACAAGTCATGATAGCGTCGGGGTAGAAGCGTGGTGGGTCAGCACTAGTGCTGGTGCCGCACAGATCGCCCCCATCAGCTTGCCCTCATACATATGCTGTCGAACAATCTCAACTAAGACGGGGCTATCGCGAAAGGTTTCAGCTCCTTCTACACCACCAGCGAGTAAGATGGCATCAAACTCGTCATCAGCAATATCAACCAGCTTGCAATCGGCAGTTAACGTTACACCTCGGGAGGCTTTCAGAACGAGTTGACCATCAAAATCAGCACTGGCTACAGTGACATCATAACCAGCTCGAACCATCATATCTATCATGGTAACGGCTTCCATTTCTTCGGTGCCGCTAGCAATAGGAATTAGAATTTTTTTACTCATATTATGGCGTCCAGTTTTTCTCTATCTCTTTTATTTCGTTAAACAGCGCTTGGTTAAAAGGGGCACTAATATTTTGCGCTTTGGCCGTATCCAGGAGATAGCCGGTAATAAAATCTATCTCACTCGGTCGATGATGCATCACATCTTGATGCATAGAAGAATAATTTTCTGCCGTCGCGTTAATAACACTATATATCATCTCACAGAGTGGCTCCGACTTTGCAGGGAATCCTTTGGCGTTCATGATGAGAACCACTTCAGAGACGATACCAGTAATCTCTTTGTGATAGCGTGGATCGGCAAGTTTACCATTTTTGATTTGGTGGATAGCCGTTAAAGGGTTAATGGCGCAGTTAACGGCAAGCTTTTGCCAAAGTGCATGTTCGATATGTTCGTTCCAGTTCACATCCGTTAAAGCGTGTTGCAACACTTCTGCGACAAAAGAACACTGTTTGCCAAGTTCGTTGTAAGGCCCTACTTGTGTTGCTCCAAGCCCGGTATGAAGAACTTGGTCGACACTAGGCTTGTAGGCACCATGAGTGGTCGTCGCGAGTAAAATAGGATGCTGGGTAAGTGTTGTTGGCAATCGTTCGGCACTACCCATACCATTGTGCATAAGCATCAATACGGTCTCGGGTGCTATATGGATGGCAATGCTTTGCAAGGCAGCTTCTACTTGCCACGCTTTTACCGTCACCAGTATCAGATCAGCCTTATGAAGGCTTTCGATATCATTGTTTATTAGCTGAATAGATGGGGAGTCATCAAGGCGAAAATGATAGTGTTTGTCAGACGAACGGCTCCAAACACTGACATTATGGCCAGCCTGCATAAGGTTATATGCCCATAATGAGCCGATAGCCCCCGGGCCTAAAACAACGATGTTCACGATGATTTTCCACGTTTAGTACGGTGGAGACAGGATAATGAGGCTGAACAATAAAGCAAACACAAAATGGTGCCATAGGCACCATTTTTAAGGGGTAGCGCTTCGCCTGTATGAGCAACAAAGACCAAAGATGAGGAATGGCTTGGTCAATGAGCTAACCAATCAAGAGAAAGTCGCTTCTAATGATTAAGGCTATAGAGACAACTTAGAAGTTGTACTGTAGGCGATAGATAACGAGATCTTGATAATCTTCACGCGCTAGTTTGTTCACTGTGTAGCGGTATAGTACACCGGTTGACCAGTTTTTGTGGAAGTTCCACATAGCGTTGATGCTACCATTTAGGCCCCAGTCGTCGCCTTGCGCTGCTGCGTACTTGTCGTTACGAGCGAACTCGTATTCACCCCAAGTAGAGAAAGTAAAGTTTTGACCAGCAAGATCCGTGTTGTAGAAGCCTACCCAACCTACCATGCCACCGTTAGATCCACTGTTGCCATTGGTGTTGATCTGGTGAGCACCAACCCAAGGAGTGAAGCCCCAGCCGTCGCCACCAAGGCCAGTATAGCCAAGACCGATGACACGGTTTTGCTCGTGAAAGCCTTTGTCTGTATCGGTATTGTAAACCTGAGCGTATAAGCTCACACCTGATTCAGTGAGGTTGTAGTGGATGGTACCTTTAGTCGACGCGCCACGATCGTTGCCTGAACGGTCAACCCCTTCGTAGTCGTAGAAACCGTACATTTGACCCCAGTCGAATACAGCACCACCTTCGATACCGATCACTGCTTGGTTGCGGTCTTCGATTTTTCCGCCAAAGTTGTCGTCATCGTTACCGAAACCTTGATTCCATACTTGGTAGTCAGCGTACATGCTACCAAAACCAAATAAGTACTCAGCTTGAGCTGGTACTGCGGACACTGCTGCTACTGCTCCAAGAGCTAAAAGTGATTTACGCATAGTGAGACTCTCTAATTTTGTCTGATAAGAAATAAAGTGTTTATGCCTTCTAGTGCACGGTCTTTGCCGTGCTTCATTCGGTGGGGAATAATAGCGATAAAAATCTCAATTTGAAGCGGGAAATTGTATAAAAAAACATAAATCCAGTGATCTATATCACGTCTCTTGATCATTTTTTGCGCATTTGTGAAACGTTTTTTTTGTTACATAAATATTGATAGAGTTATCGATTACGTAATCGCTTGCGCTAATTTTCGATTAAGTCCCGCTATCAACAGGTTTTGTTAATGATCTGGAATCCACAGCTAGGCGTATATAAAGGTAAACTGTTAAAGAGGTCACATTTATGTCTCAGGTGATGCTTTTTCCTTTAGGCTCAATTGTGCTTCCGGAAGGAAAAATGAAGCTCAGGATTTTTGAGCCGCGCTATAAAAGATTAGTAAGTCAAGCACTCAAAGGGGACGCCTGTTTCGGCATTTGTCTTCTCGAGAAAGGGGAAGGTAGACAAAGTGCCCAGCTATCCCAGATTGGATGTAGGGTAAGGATCGTTGATTTTGAATCTTTGGACGGCGGTTTACTGGGTATTACTGTAGTAGGTGAAAAGCGTTTTTTGATTAAGAGAGTACGCACAGAATACGATGGACTGCGCATAGCAACGGTCGATTGGCGAGATGAATGGCAGATGCGAGAAGTCACTGATGGGGCTCAGGGTTTGTCCGACCGCCTTAGAGATTTGTATATGGAGTTTCCTCAAGTGGGAGAGCTATACGAGCAATGTTTCTTTGATGATACGAGCTGGGTATGTCAGCGTTGGATTGAGATTCTCCCTTTGACCAATGAGCAATTTGATTCCATCACTCGCAGTGATGACTGTTTTGATGCTCTTCAATTTCTCAATAACGCCATTGAATTTGAAAAAACTCGTCAGCAAAAGTGATCGTTGTGTTTGAGTAGCACGTATACTCTAACTGTTAACAAAGCCGAATAAGGGCGTAAGGATGACTAAAGTAGACCCAAGCAATTTTGGCAGATCTGATTGGGCAGAGTGCATGGAGAAAGTGAAAACAAAGGACGCAAAAGCCTTTGCCATCATTTTTCAGCATTTCACGCCGCGATTAAAGCAGTTTGTTTTTAAGCATATGTCAAACGACCAAGTGGCCAACGAGATGGTCCAAGAGACGTTGGCCCTAGTATGGCAGAAAAGTGCACTGTTTGATCCCGAGAAAAGTTCGCTGTCAACTTGGATTTATACCATCGCGAGAAACCTGTGTTTCGACACCTTGCGCAAACAGAAAGGCAAAGAACCTCATTTGTTAGCTGATGACATTTGGCCTACGGATTATTGTCCACCGGATATGATCGAGCACTATTCTCCAGAACAGGACATGTTGAAAGAGCAAGTCGTAAAATACTTGGACATTTTGCCCGATGCGCAGCAGAAGATAATTAAAGCTGTTTATTTAGAGGAGCTTCCTCATCAGCAGGTCGCAGACATGTATGACATACCTTTGGGAACCGTCAAGTCGCGTTTAAGACTCGCTGTAGAGAAGTTAAGATCAACCATTAAAGCGGAGCAATTATGAGCTATCATCCAGACAAAGAGTTATTAAAGCGCTACGCCAATGGCACGATTGATCCTGTTAACGGCTTTGCAGTAGCGACCCATTTGGAGTCCTGCCCTATGTGTAAAGGGCTAGTCGCTAAGTACGAAGCGCAAAACGGCGAAGCGCTAATGGAACTAAGCGCAGACAGTTGCGGAGAAATTGATATGTCAGCTATGTTCAATGAGATCATTTCTCTAGAGCAAAGCGACGAACCATTTTCTCGCCATCGCAAACCTGAGCACATTGAGGTGAATGGTAAAGAGTTTGTGCTTCCCGTCTCCTTGAGCCGTTTTAGAAACAACATAGGTAGTTGGAAAAGCTACGGTGGCAAAGTCTTTAGTGCTCAAATCAATATTGATGAAGAGGCACGAGTCAATCTTTTGTACATAAGTGAAAACGTGCGAATTCCCCAGCATACCCACAAAGGACATGAGTCAACCTTGGTACTGCACGGCGGATTCAGTGACGAGGATGGGCATTACGAAGCGGGTGACTATATGTTACGAGACGCTTCTATCAAACACGCACCATACACTAAACCTGGCGAAGACTGCTTGTGCTTAACAATCTTGACCGAGCCGATGCTGTTTACCCAAGGTGTGGCTAGGATCTTCAACATGTTTGGCAAGGGTATGTACCCGTAAAGGCGTATGAAAAGGAAAAGGGTTGCCAACGGCAACCCTTTTTTATGTTAGCTTTCTGCAGCTTAATCGGCTTGATTAAGTTCTTCTGCATCGCGCTGTTTAGCTTTATTGAGTAGATCGGTAAAGTAGTGTCTCAATGACCAGAGCATAATCAAGCTAGGGATCACCATAAGAGCGGTGATGATAAAGAACAGTGACCAGTCGTTTAGGTAGTCGACTAGCTCTCCACTAAAGGAAGCTAAGGTCGTTCGACCAAAGTTGCCCAACGAAGCTAGCAGGGCATACTGGGTGGCAGAAAAAGCTTGTCCTGTCACCATGGTCAAGAAAGAGACAAATGCGACGGTGGAAAATGCCGAGGTAAAGTTGTCAACGACCAAGGTTGCTAGGAAAAGTTGCTCATTTGGGCCCACATTCGCAATCCAAGAGAACATCAGGTTACTGGCAGCCATGGCGATACCACCAATCATTAGCCCTCTTACGATACCAAACTTCACATTGACCATGCTGCCCAATAAGGTAAAGAGAATAGTCAGTCCCCACCCAATAAGTTTAGAGTAATAGCCAATTTGCTCGTTACTAAAACCAATGTCTTTGTAGAAAGCGATGGACATGCGACCAAGGAAGGCTTCGCCAATTTTAAATAAGAAGACGAATAGCAATAGTGTGAAAGCCACTCGAAAGCCATTGCGCTTAAAGAAGTCTAAGAAGGGTTCTATAAGAGTCACGGTAAGCCACGCGGTTAGACGAGAGCCGACGACTTCTGAGTGTCGTTTTTCTGCTGCGCTTTGCAATGCTTCTCGCTTGGTTTTAGGTTCGCGGATAAGCAAAGTGAAAATCATTAAAATCCCAACAATCCCTGCCATGCCGTAGTAGACGCCATTCCAGCCGATGCTATCGGCGTTAATAAAGGCCAAGTAGCCAGGTAAAGAATAGCCCGTCCACCAACCAATCACTGCCATGGCAGAGGCTTGTGGAAGTTTAGAAGCTTCAGATTTAGGGAAAGTATCGATGCGATAAGCATCGATAGCGATGTCCTGAGTAGAAGAGGCGATCGCTATCCCCAACGCGAGCATAGAGGTGAACATTAAACTGTTAGCCGGATCCACACCCGCTATGAGTAAGGTGCAAACAAGCACAATGCTCTGACAGAAAAATATCCAGCTTCGTCTTTGTCCTAGCATAGCGTGGAGTAGGGGGAGTTTCACCCTATCGACCAATGGTGCCCAAAGGAAATTGATGGCGTAGACAGCAAATACACTGCCGAAATAGCCGATGGCAGCGCGGGTAAGTCCGGCGTCTTTTAGCCAGCCCGACATGTTGGAACCGATGAGTACCCATGGAAAACCACTGGCACATCCCATCATAAATACCCACATCAAGCGTTTGTCTAAATAGCTGCGAAATGTCTCTAGCCAAGACATAGAAGAGGAGTCTGATGACATAATCAAATCCTTCTGAAAAGAAAAAGCTCCGGCAAGCGCCAGAGCCGATTTTATTATTCTACGATGGTTACATTGGTAATCACGATAGGTTCAAGGGGGACGTCTTGGTAGCGATTTTTGCGTCCCGTGGGTTTTGTCGCCATCTCTTCGACTACTTCAAAGCCTTTTACCACTTTGCCAAAAACCGCGTAACCTGGTGGTCGATTGGCATAGTCTAAAAAGTTGTTGTCTTTGTAGTTGATAAAAAATTGGCGAGTAGCCGAGTTTGGATCGTTTGTACGCGCCATAGCGATAGAGCCAACTTCATTTTTCAATCCGTTAGCCGCTTCGTTTTCAATTGGCGCGTAGGTATCGATGCGTTCCATTTCAGGAGTGAAACCTCCGCCTTGCGCCATAAAACCAGGGATCACGCGATGAAATACAGAGCCCTTGTAGCTCCCATCTTCGACGTAACGAAGAAAGTTTTTCACCGTCACTGGTGCCTTTTCTTGATTGAGTTCTACAACAAAAGGCCCCAAGTTGGTTTCAAACATCACTGTTGGGCCAGCAAAGGCGAGCTGACTGACTAAAGCCAGTACAGCAAACAGTGTTTTTTTCATTAGAAGCGCTCCTGCATGTACGACTGTAGTTCTCGGTCGTTAGCCACTTCTTGGAAAACGAGGTTAACAACGTCGTTCAGTACTTGCTCGATCTCGTCATTAGAGGCACTTAATAGACCGCTGCGTTTTGCCACGCCGTTGTATGTTTTGACCAACTTACCTTTTGGTGTTTCTGCGGTGATTTCGATGACGACACTCGCATCCATTTTGTTTTCCATTACCGAGTGTTTAACGGTCACCAAAGCTTCTTGAACTTCAATAACGATCGAGTTATCGCTGTTTACCGTACTGCGGAAGCCTTGAGATTGGAAAAGTTCAACCAGTGCATTTTCAACGGTAATGCGTACATTCTGTTTCGCGTGGATCGGTTCGATGTTTGAACGACCACTGTCGATTAAGGCAACATACTGTGCAGAGCGAACATCTTTACTGGTTAAAGTAAACGTCGAACCTTGCACTAGGTCATTATTACTAAGAACCGATTTCGGCGTTAAGTTAATTTGTTCTTGCTGAGGAGCTGAACAAGCAGCCAAAAGTGCTACGGACGCTGCGAGAACCAGTTTTTTCATGGTAACTTCCTTAATTATTACTCTCGTTTCGAGGAACCTGAGCCAAAGTATAGGTCGCCGCTCAGATAGTCTTTTTTCAGTTAGATATAGTTAAACATTATCCGACACAATAGTTAAGTACTATACAGAACAATAGTTAACTATTTAGTGGCTTGTAAAATAACAAATTTCTTGTTTTGGGCGACTTTTTTTACCTGAGTCTTACCAAACAACCGAACCAATTTCACATCGTAGCCGAGGTGACGGTTACCGATCACCAATAATTTTCCCCCTTGTTTAAGAACATGCTTTGCATCACAGAACATCTGCCACGCGATGTGGTCAGTAATCGCTTGCTGTTGATGAAAGGGGGGATTGCATATCACCATACTACTGGTTTCGGCTTGAAAGCCATCTAAGCAGTTGTTCGCCACACAAGCGATTTTTCTTTTATCGCCGAGCGCTGCGATTAGGTTTTCTTTTGCTGACTGGACCGCCATAAAGCTTTCGTCAACACATGTGATATGAGCTTGGGGGTTGAGTTGTCCCATTTTTATCGACAGCACACCATTGCCACAGCCCAGATCAATAAAATCTGATAGGGTCGGATCTTGAGGTAAGTGCTCCAGAATGAATCGAGCGCCCAAATCTAAGCTGTCGCCTGAGTAGACGTTCGCTCGGTTCTTGAGTGAGTAGTTCTGTTTGTCAACGGCCCACTCTGAATAAATCTCTGCCTGTTTTGGTGCGGTCTGGTTGGCACAACTAAATACCAATCGGTGCTTTTTCCAAGCTAATGATGTGGTTGTCGCCCCTAAGTATTGCTCAAAAAGCTTAAGTGTCGAAGTGTGGATCTCTTTGGCTTTGTTAACGGCAATAATTGGAACATTAGCATTGAGCCCTTGTCTTAACTGGGTGAGTATCCAAGTTAGATGTCGATTGCTTTTGGGAAGTTGCAGCAAAACTAAGTCAACCTTGGACGGGAGTTCATCCATAGTGGTAAGAAACTCAATACTCTTAGATTGATTCTGTTTTAGGTTGGCCTTTGCACCCTGTTGGGAAATGAATGAGTCACTCATCATTGTCACTTGGTGATAAGGGGAAAAATAGCATGACAAAGCGCCAAAGCTATCGTTGATAATGAGTATGTGTTGTCCCTTATCTAAGCCCATCGACTCGACGTGGTTTATCAAATATTCATCGCCAGCATCCCAAGCTTGCAGCGTTTCGTTACTGCGTTTGGGAAAGCGACAAAGAGTGAGAGAACGTTCGTTAACAGTGAGCTCAGTTTTCATTTTTTCAAAGTGTTGCTTGGTGTTTGGGCAAATTGTCGCAGAAGTAGAATTCAAGGGAAACTAAAACCTTTTGTTCTCTCTTACGTATTATTAGTATTAGGGTACACTGTCGAGCGTTCGACTGATGGTGAAGCAGTTAGGGGAGTACCATGCTACAGGCAATTTTAGAACAAAAATTACAACAAGAGTTTGAGCCGTCGTATTTAGAAGTGCTAAATGAAAGCTATATGCACAACGTTCCGGCAGGCAGCGAAAGTCACTTTAAACTCGTGATTGTCAGCAAAAAATTTGAAGGTTTGAGGTTAATAGCCCGGCATCGATTGGTCAATGGCTTACTGGCCGAGGAGCTCGCCGGAAGTATTCACGCCTTGTCGATGCATACTTTTACCGACCAAGAGTGGCAGGAAAAAAATAATACAGCCCCCGATAGCCCAATGTGTCTCGGTGGTGGAAAATCCTAAAAAAAGCAGCGAAAGCTGCTTTTTTCGTCTTTAATTTGGAGGTAGGGTGCGAACCCACCAAGACCTCTAAATCACAATTTTTGAGGTGGCTAGTAACATTAACAATATAAAAACATATGGATAGATAAATGTTTTTATATTGTTTTGTTTCATCTTGTGAATGAAAGTTTTCTACCTAGTCGAGACGGGTAGTTTGGTATTGTGCGATGGGTCAAACTTATGAGCATAAAGTGACCTTTTGGCCTTAAAACGTAGAATTTATCAGCACATATACCCCTTTTGGTCATGGCATCACATTCACAAAAGATGATAGACTATCGCACCTGATAAATCTCGCTAACGTATGTGACGAGATTTTTAATAGGATGTTGCGATTTTGGCGTTTTACACGGTGCCAAAACCGGACACTCATGTCGTGTCTAAAAGTTACGCAATTAAAGAATCTTTTTCCCGATAAAAGTAGTGCAAGTGCGTATGATTACAATAAAGAAGGGTTTGGATCTTCCTATCGCAGGAGCTCCTACCCAGGTGATTAATGATGGTAAAACCATCAATAAAGTCGCCTTGCTTGGCGAAGAGTACGTTGGCATGCGTCCAACCATGCATGTCCGCGTAGGTGATGAAGTAAAGAAAGCTCAAGTTCTTTTTGAAGATAAGAAGAATCCTGGTGTGAAGTTTACTTCTCCAGCAAGCGGTAAAGTGATCGAAGTTAACCGTGGCGCAAAGCGTGTCCTCCAATCTGTAGTGATTGAAGTGGCAGGCGATGAGCAGGTGACATTCGACAAGTTCGAAGCCGGCCAATTGGCCAACCTAGAAACAGAAGTTGTGAAAAAGCAACTGGTAGATTCTGGTCTTTGGACTGCTTTGCGTACTCGTCCGTTCAGCAAGGTTCCAGCAATTGAGTCTTCTACTCAGGCAATTTTTGTGACAGCTATGGATACTAATCCATTGGCAGCTCAGCCTGAATTGATCATCAATGAGCAAGCGGAAGCCTTTGTCGCTGGTTTGGATGTTCTTTCAACACTTACAGAAGGTAAAGTTTACGTTTGTAAGTCTGGCTCTAGTCTACCTCGTAGCGAGCAATCTAATGTTGAAGAGCATGTTTTCGATGGCCCACACCCTGCAGGCCTTGCAGGAACTCACATGCATTTTCTTTACCCAGTAAATGCTGAAAATGTGGCTTGGAGCATAAACTATCAGGACGTTATCGCATTCGGTAAGTTGTTCCTGACTGGTGAACTTTACACTGATCGAGTTATTTCTCTTGCAGGTCCAGTGGTAAACAATCCTCGTTTAGTTCGTACAACGCTAGGTGCTAGTCTAGATGATGTTACGGATAACGAGTTGATGCCAGGTGAAGTACGCGTAATTTCTGGCTCAGTTCTGACTGGTACGCAAGCTTCTGGCCCTCACGCTTATCTAGGCCGTTACCACCTGCAGGCTTCTGTTCTGCGCGAAGGTCGTGATAAAGAACTGTTTGGCTGGGCTATGCCTGGTAAGAATAAGTTCTCTGTAACTCGCTCTTTCTTGGGTCACCTGTTTAGTGGTCAATTGTTTAACATGACGACGACGACTAACGGTAGTGACCGCTCAATGGTTCCAATCGGCAACTACGAACGTGTGATGCCACTAGATATGGAACCTACACTGCTACTTCGCGATCTATGTGCAGGTGATACCGATAGTGCTCAAGCACTTGGTGCACTTGAACTGGACGAAGAAGACTTAGCGTTGTGTACCTTTGTATGTCCTGGTAAATACGAATACGGCGAATTGCTGCGTGAATGCCTAGATACGATTGAGAAAGAAGGGTAAGTTCAATGGCCTTAAAAAAGTTTCTTGAAGATATCGAGCATCATTTTGAGCCTGGCGGTAAACACGAGAAGTGGTTTGCCCTGTACGAAGCTGTAGCCACAGTTTTCTATACTCCAGGTTTGATTACTAAGAAAAGCTCTCACGTTCGTGACAGTGTTGATTTGAAGCGCATCATGATCATGGTGTGGTTTGCGACATTCCCAGCTATCTTCTGGGGTATGTACAACGCTGGTGGTCAGGCTGTTGCAGCCCTAAACCACATGTATGCGGGCGACCAATTAGCGGCAGTTATTGCCGGCAACTGGCACTATTGGCTAACGGAAATGCTTGGCGGCACGCTGAGTCCTGAAGCTGGATGGGGCAGCAAGATGCTGCTTGGTGCTACTTACTTCCTACCAATCTACGCAACGGTCTTTATCGTTGGTGGTTTCTGGGAGGTTCTGTTCTGTATCGTGCGCAAACACGAAGTTAACGAAGGTTTCTTTGTTACTTCTATCCTGTTTGCCTTGATCGTTCCACCGACACTACCACTTTGGCAAGCCGCTCTGGGTATTACCTTTGGTGTGGTTGTAGCAAAAGAGATCTTTGGTGGTACTGGTCGTAACTTCCTTAACCCTGCTCTAGCAGGTCGTGCGTTCCTATTCTTTGCATACCCAGCGCAAATCTCAGGTGATTTGGTCTGGACTGCAGCGGATGGTTTCTCTGGTGCGACTGCTCTTAGTCAGTGGGCTCAAGGCGGTGCTGGTGCGTTGATCAACAACGTAACAGGCGAAACGATCACTTGGATGGACGCGTTCATCGGTAACATTCCTGGTTCAATCGGTGAAGTATCGACTCTGATGCTGTTGATCGGTGCAGCCTTGATTGTCTACATGCGTATTGCATCGTGGAGAATCATAGCAGGTGTCATGATTGGTATGGTCGTAATGGCGACTCTGTTCAATGTCATTGGTTCTGAAACTAATGCACTGTTCAGCATGCCATGGCACTGGCACTTGGTACTCGGTGGTTTTGCCTTTGGTATGTTCTTTATGGCAACTGACCCTGTATCTGCATCATTTACTAACTCAGGTAAATGGTGGTACGGCATCCTAATCGGTGTGATGTGTGTGCTAATTCGCGTTGTTAACCCAGCTTACCCAGAGGGTATGATGCTGGCGATTCTATTCGCGAACCTATTTGCACCACTGTTTGACCATGTGGTTGTTGAGAAGAACATCAAGCGGAGACTAGCACGTTATGGCAAATAATAACGATACTATCAAAAAGACGCTGGGTGTTGTTGTCGGTCTGAGCTTGGTGTGTTCGATCGTCGTATCAACAGCAGCGGTAGGTCTGCGTGATAAGCAGAAAGCCAATGCGGTTTTAGATAAGCAAACCAAAATCATCGAAGTAGCTGGTATTGACGCTCAGGGCAAAAAGGTGCCTGAACTCTATGCTGAGTTTATTGAACCTCGCCTAGTGGATTTTGATACGGGTGACTTCATCGACGGTGATGCGGCAGCATACGACCAACGCAAAGCAGCGAAAGATCCGTCTCAGTCGATCAAACTGACTGGTGACCAAGACCCAGGTAAGATCTTGCGCCGTGCTAATACTGGCGTAGTTTACTTAGTGAAAGAAGGAAACGAAGTTTCTAAACTTATCCTTCCTGTTCACGGTACTGGTTTATGGTCAATGATGTACGCGTTTGTTGCGGTTGAAACCGATGGCAATACCGTTTCTGGCATCACTTACTACGAACAGGGTGAAACTCCTGGACTGGGTGGTGAAGTTGAGAACCCGAGCTGGCGTGACCAGTTCATCGGTAAAAAGTTGTTTGATGAAAACTACAAGCCAGCAATCAAAATCGTTAAAGGTGGTGCTCCAGCAGGTTCTGAGCACGGTGTTGATGGCCTCTCTGGCGCGACACTAACTGGTAACGGTGTTCAAGGTACATTTGACTTCTGGTTAGGCGATATGGGCTTTGGTCCATTCCTAGCAAAAGTTCGTGACGGAGGTCTGAACTAATGTCTAGCGCACAAAACATTAAAAAGAGCATTATGCACCGGTGTTGGATAACAACCCGATTGCCCTTCAGGTTCTTGGCGTATGTTCTGCATTGGCAGTAACAACCAAACTAGAAACAGCATTTGTAATGACGATTGCGGTTGTGTTCGTAACGGCATTCTCCAACTTGTTTGTTTCTCTGATTCGTAACCACATTCCAAACAGTGTGCGTATCATCGTTCAGATGGCGATCATTGCATCACTGGTAATCGTGGTTGACCAGGTGCTGAAAGCGTACTTGTACGACATCTCTAAGCAGTTGTCCGTATTCGTAGGTCTTATCATCACTAACTGTATCGTAATGGGTCGAGCAGAAGCTTTTGCTATGAAGTCTGCACCTTTCCCATCGTTGATTGACGGTATTGGTAACGGTCTGGGTTACGGTTTTGTCCTTATCACTGTTGGTTTCTTCCGCGAACTGTTTGGCTCAGGCAAACTGTTTGGTATGGAAGTACTACCTCTAGTGAGCAATGGCGGTTGGTATCAGCCAAACGGCTTGATGCTTCTAGCGCCATCTGCATTCTTCCTAATTGGTTTCCTGATCTGGGCGATTCGCATTGCGAAACCAGAGCAGATTGAAGCGAAGGAGTAAGGCGTCATGGAACATTATATTAGCTTATTAGTTAAATCGATCTTTATCGAAAACCTAGCGCTTTCTTTCTTCTTAGGTATGTGTACTTTCCTTGCCGTATCTAAGAAAGTTAAGACTTCTTTTGGCTTAGGTGTAGCAGTTGTTTTCGTACTGACAGTAGCAGTGCCAGTGAACAACTTGCTTTACAACCTAATCTTGAAAGAGAACGCATTGGTTCAAGGGGTTGATCTTAGCTTCCTTAACTTCATTACCTTTATCGGTGTAATTGCTGCACTTGTACAGATCCTAGAGATGATTCTTGACCGCTTCTTCCCACCTCTGTACAACGCACTGGGCATCTTCCTGCCGCTTATCACGGTAAACTGTGCCATCTTTGGTGGTGTATCATTCATGGTACAGCGTGACTACAACTTCGCTGAGTCAGTCGTTTACGGTTTCGGCTCAGGTGTAGGTTGGATGCTAGCAATCGTTGCACTTGCAGGTATTCGTGAGAAGATGAAGTATTCTGATGTACCTCCGGGTTTACGTGGTTTAGGTATCACCTTTATCACTGTAGGTTTGATGGCGTTAGGCTTTATGTCTTTCTCTGGTGTTCAACTGTAAGTCGGGTAAACCGCAACAATTAAGGAAAATAGTCAATGGACATTATTCTTGGTGTAGTGATGTTTACTCTGATTGTACTCGCACTAGTTTTAGTGATTTTATTCGCTAAGTCTAAGCTTGTACCAACAGGTGACATTACAATTTCTGTAAACGATGACCCTTCTTTGGCGATCGTTACACAACCAGGTAGTAAACTGCTGGGGGCTCTTGCTGGCGCTGGCGTATTCGTTTCTTCTGCTTGTGGTGGCGGTGGCTCATGTGGTCAGTGTCGTGTAAAAGTTAAATCAGGTGGTGGTGATATCCTACCTACCGAGCTTGACCATATCACTAAAGGTGAAGCTCGCGAAGGCGAACGCCTTGCGTGTCAGGTTGCAATGAAAACCGACATGGATATCGAACTTCCTGAAGAAATCTTCGGTGTTAAAAAGTGGGAATGTTCAGTTATCTCTAACGATAACAAAGCGACATTCATCAAAGAGCTTAAGCTACAGATCCCTGATGGCGAATCCGTACCTTTCCGTGCGGGTGGTTACATCCAGATCGAAGCGCCTGCTCACCACGTGAAATACGCAGACTACGATATTCCTGAAGAGTATCGCGAAGATTGGGACAAGTTTAACTTGTTCCGCTACGAGTCTAAGGTAAGCGAAGAGACAATCCGCGCCTACTCAATGGCTAACTACCCTGAAGAAGAAGGCATTATTATGCTTAACGTGCGTATCGCTACGCCGCCGCCTAATAATCCTGATGTACCACCTGGTATCATGTCTTCGTTTATCTGGTCTCTTAAAGAGGGCGACAAGTGTACTATTTCTGGTCCATTTGGTGAGTTCTTCGCGAAAGATACAGACAACGAGATGGTCTTCGTGGGCGGTGGTGCTGGTATGGCTCCAATGCGTTCACACATCTTCGACCAGCTCAAGCGTCTTAAGTCTTCTCGTAAGATGTCATTCTGGTACGGTGCTCGTTCTAAACGCGAAATGTTCTACGTAGAGGATTTCGACGGCCTACAAGCAGAAAACGACAACTTCGTATGGCACTGTGCGCTGTCTGACCCAATGCCTGAAGACAATTGGGATGGTTACACTGGCTTCATCCACAACGTACTGTACGAAAACTATCTGAAGGATCACGATGCGCCTGAAGATTGTGAGTACTACATGTGTGGTCCACCAATGATGAACGCAGCGGTTATTGGCATGCTGAAGGATCTTGGTGTTGAGGATGAAAACATCCTTCTCGATGACTTCGGTGGTTAATGACCTCTGAATAAGAAAAGTGGCTGACTCATCTGAGTCAGCCATTGTTTTTTGTTGCTAAAGGCAAATGGTTATTCGATGACTATTTCCCTTTAATAATTGAACATAATAAGGAATTCACAAGTGAGAATTTGGCTTGTCGTAATCGCGTCTGTTATCGCTTTAGCTGGCTGTGAGAAGTCTGTTCAACAAGTTCATATTAGTGGCCCAACGATGGGGACTAGTTACAACATTAAATACCTTGAGTCAGACACTATTCCCACACCAGAAGAGCTTCAGGTAGAAGTAGACAAACTACTTGAGCAAGTGAACGACGATATGTCTACTTATCGCAAAACTTCTGAATTGAGCCGCTTTAACCAGTATCACGGTAGCGATGGCTTTGACGTCTCTTCGAGAACGGCAACCGTTGTTAAAGAGGCGATTCGCCTTAATGAGGTTACGCTTGGCGCGTTAGATGTCACGGTAGGTCCTTTGGTTAACTTATGGGGTTTTGGCCCAGAAGCTCGACCGGAAGTGGTCCCTACTGAACAGGAACTGGCAGAGCGTCGAGCAAAAGTTGGTATTCAGTACCTTTCAGTTCAAAACAACCAGCTAATTAAAACCAACCCTGATTTGTACGTGGATCTTTCGACGATCGCTAAAGGGTGGGGCGTTGACGTAGTCGCTGACTATCTCACTTCGGTCGGTGTGGAAAACTATATGGTCGAAGTCGGAGGTGAAATCCGATTGCAAGGCGTTAATCGCGAAGGGGTCGGTTGGCGTATCGCTGTTGAGAAACCGACCGCTGGGGAGCGCAGTATCCAGCATATTATCGAGCCCGGTGATATGGCTGTGGCAACTTCGGGGGATTATCGCAACTATTTTGAAAAAAATGGTGTAAGATATTCACATATAATTAACCCAGAAACGGGTAAACCGATCACTCATAAGGTGGTGTCAGTGACGGTTTTAGATAAATCTTCCATGACAGCAGATGGCTTATCAACAGGTCTAATGGTGTTAGGCGAAGTCAAGGGTATGCAAGTCGCTAATGATAATAATATTGCAGCCCTGATGATTGTAAAAACGGATCAAGGATTCGTAGAAATGGCGTCCGAAGCATTTAAGCCATTTCTAAAATAATTCAAAGTAAAGTGAGCGTGTCGTATGAATGAATTTATTATCACATTTGGACTGTTCCTTTCTGTTATCACCATGATGGCAGTGGGTTATATCTTCCAGAAAAAGGTGGTTAAAGGCAGCTGTGGTGGACTTGGTGCCGTTGGTATCGATAAAGTGTGTAACTGCCCAGAACCTTGTGATGCCCGTAAAAAACGGGAAGCGAGAGAAGCCGTTAGGGCTGAAAAACTTGCTGCTCGTGAGAAGAAACTCGAATCTTGGGAAAAAGATCGAATTGCTTAATCGCAAACGGAATTTAAATGAGAAAAGCATCGTTGATACGATGCTTTTTTATAGGGTATGGTGAGCGCCTACTCTGATATCAGGCGATTCCTGCCTGATTCTTTGGCTTGGTATAAACGATCATCAGCCAATCGGATTTGCTCTTCGAGCTCGGCATCGATACAACTGACACCAATGCTGACCGAGAGTCGGATAAGTTGATCGTTATAGGGAATGGGGGTTTGTTCAATGTGTTGACGAAATTGCTCTAACCGAGTGACAAAGTCATCAAATGTCGCATTGGAAAAAATACAAAACTCCTCTCCGCCAAAGCGAACAGCAATATCCGCTTTAAACAGCACTTTTAAAACTTTACCAACCTGCGTGAGAACCTTATCTCCCCCTTCGTGCCCATAGGTGTCATTCACCTTCTTAAAATGGTCAATGTCCAACATGGCAATATTGCGCTTTTGAGCATTGCGACTTATGTGTTCAAACAAGTAGCGACGATTCCAAAGACCGGTCAACATATCTTGATTGGCGAGTTTAAACAGTTTGTCTGTGGCTTCTTTCATATCCAGAACTTGATGAACTCGGCAGTAGAACTCTTCATTGTTAAAGGGTTTGTGAAGAAAATCATTTGCGCCAGCTTTAAGAAACTTCGCTGTGATCGTTTTGTCGGTACTGCCTGACAACCCCAAAACCGCTAAGCTGTTTTTGTCATAGAGCTGGCGAATCTCTCTTGTCATGGAGACGCCGTCTTTTTCGGGCATGTCGTGGTCGGTGATTACAAATGTAATATCAGGGGTATTAGAAAGCTTTTGCAAAGCTTCAAGCCCATTTTTAGCTTGGGTGGTTCGTATGTATTGATGTTCTAAAAGTTGACACACATGCTGTCTTACCGTCGAAGAATCATCCACTACTAGAGCGTGATGGTTTGCATTGTTCATGAGACGTTTTGCTAAAGGAAGCAAGTAAGAGATGGAGCTCATACTGTCTTTTAATATGTAGTCGACGACGCCTTTTGCGATAAAACGCTCTCTGGTCTTGGTTGAAAAGGTCGCCGTCAATACAATGACTTTTTGCTTATGATCTAGAACGAGATCGATCACTTCGCCATTTTCGGCATCTGGCAAGCAATAGTCTAATACAGCAAATAGAAAATCATCGTTTTCTTTGAGTATGGCTTGGGCATTTTGATAAGTGTCGGCGGATAGCACATGGCAACCAATACTGGTTAGTTGCTGAACTAAGTAGTTGCGAAAGGCGCGACTGTCTTCGACGACCAAAACTTTGTGGTTCAACTTTTCTTTCCCTGAGTTAATTTACTTATCTATTAATAATAAGCGCAAATTCGCTCCCCTGTCGGAAAATGTCAGGAGCATTAGTCACATCTCGTGGTAACTTTGTGGTTATTGGGTTAGACTGGTTAAATATACAGTTATTCTTATTGCATTATGTTGGTCGAGAAAACAAGAAAAATCATACACATAGATATGGATTGTTTTTTTGCAGCGGTTGAGATGCGGGACAACCCTTCCTACCGAGGTCGGCCTTTAGCGTCGGTGGTAGCGAAAAGCATCGCGGAGTGATCAGCACGTGCAACTATGAGGCAAGGCGCTTTGGCGTGCGTAGTGCCATGTCGACCGCTAAGGCAAAGAAACTGTGCCCATCTCTTTTGGTGATCCCCGGCAGGATGCAAGTTTACAAACAGGTATCTAAGCAAATAAGAGCCATTTTTTTGCGATACACGGACTTAATAGAACCACTCTCCCTCGATGAAGCTTTCCTTGATGTGACTGATTCTAAGCATTGCCAAGGTTCCGCCACTCTTATTGCCGAAGAGATTCGGTTGGCGATTCGAAATGAACTCGATTTAACGGCCTCTGCAGGTGTTGCGCCACTTAAGTTTCTCGCTAAGGTTTCTTCTGATGTAAACAAACCCGATGGCATATGTGTCGTGCCGCCAGAAAAGGTCCAAGAGGTGGTGGATAAACTCCCCTTGGAAAAAATACCAGGTGTTGGAAAAGTCAGTTTAGAGAAGCTCCATCAAGCGGGATTCTACCTTTGTGAAGATGTGAGGCAGAGTGACTACCGCGAGATTTTGACAAAGTTTGGACGTTTAGGCGCTTCACTCTGGAAAAAGAGTCACGGTATTGATAATCGAGAAGTCGTGGTTGAAAGAGAGCGCAAATCTGTCGGTGTCGAACGTACGTTTAGTGAAAACATTTCTACCTTTGACCAGTGTTGGAATGTAATTGAAAGCAAACTATTTCCAGAGCTCGATAGGCGATTGAGTAAAGCTTGCCCAGAGAAAGCCATAATCAAACAGGGCGTAAAGCTTAAGTTTGCGGACTTTCAGCTAACCACAATTGAACACATCCACCCTGAGTTTGAGCTTGCCCACTTTAAACAGCTTTTACGAGATATTCTGCAAAGGCAAAAAGGTAGAGAGATTCGTTTATTGGGGATTAGTGTGATGTTGAAACCGGAAGAACAGGTGCGCCAGTTGAGTTTTTTCGAGTAAGGACAGTTTCTATTATAATGGGGGCCAGTTCTTTGCGAATATTGAAAGTTGAATGATAAAAATGAATAAAGCGGAACTGCTAAATGCCGTTGTTGAACTGGCAGAGCAAAACCTATCCATCGCGAAAGCGGCCACTCAAACGGCAATGGATGCAGCAACTGATGAGCAAACCAAACCTGAGCACAAATACGATACGCTTGCACTAGAAGCAGCCTACTTAGCCCACGGGCAAGCGATGAGAGTCGAGGAGTGCGAACAGGAGCTTGCTCAACTAAAGGCGTTACCCGAACAGAGTTTTGTCGGTCGATCTGCAGGAGTTGGCGCGTATATTGTATTGGAAGATGAACAAGGAAAGTCTCGCCATCTTTTACTTTGCCCCTGTTCTGGAGGAACGGTAGTAACTTTGGCAGGCGTTGAGATCTCCGTGGTGACACCGAGCTCCCCCATAGGTCGAGCGGTTATGGGCAAGCAAGTTGATGATGAAATATCGTTACAGGTTGGAGACGCGGAGTTTTGCTACGAGCTCGCTAATCTAGAGTAAGTTTTGGCCTCAGGTTGACCTACAAGCCAGTGCGTGATGTTATGGTTGAGAAAAATAAAGTTGGGATGTGTTATGAAAAGGCTCTTAGTATTGAGTTCGCTGTTGGCAAGTCAGTATGCGATGGCTGGCCAATGTCAGTTTGAATTACAAAATGAGATCCACTTGAATGATCAAGTGCTCACTATTCAGCAAACGAGTGGTGGGTCCGCCAGCATTGACGGTGACAACAATCTGTTTATTCACGGTGAAAAGATTGAACTAGATGCGGATCAACAAGCGGCAATTCAAGCTTATCGCAACCAGTTAAATGATTACCTTCCAAAGTTAAAAGCGATGACGGTCGAAGGTTTAGCACTCGCTAATGAAATTATCGACGATGTGGCGACCAGTTTTGATATGCCAGATGCATTTGACGACGTGAAAGCGTCAATGAAGTCGTATTTTGAAGCACTTGAAGAAAAGTACTATCAGGGCAATGATTTTGTGATACCAGCCGATAGCCTATCAAATCTAAGTCAAGGTTGGTTAGAAGATCTTGAACGTGCAAAAGATCTATTCACTAGCGAGTTTATTGGTAGTGCTTTTCAAGCCATGTCGGAAAAAATGAAGCAAGATGGTGGACTTAACTTAACTGAGTTAGCTGACAATATGGCGGAGCTGAAAGCGAAAATCGCTGAGCGACTTAAAGCGCACGAAAGTGAGATTCAAAAGCAAAGCGACTCTATGTGTGATTCTTTGGAAGAGTTATCGGAACAAGAATCTGAGTTACACAGCATTATTCCTCAGTTAAAAGAGTATCAGTTGTTCACTATTTGACTGGTTTCTATCGATGACAAAGGGCGCTTAATGCGCTCTTTTTTGTTACTCAAAAGCTAGGTTGTTCGATTTTTATTCTGTGTATTTTAAAGTGTACAGCCTGAGTCACTGGAAATATTCGATGCAGACGATGTTTTCTCCTGCTCTGGCTTGTATCACTCGTTTCTCTGTAATAGTGTACTAGCAAACTAGTTCATATGTCATAGAGTGAGTAGTATGACTCAGAAAGCAAATTCATCATCTCGTGAGCATTTTGGCTCTCGATTAGGTTTTATTCTTGCAGCAGCTGGTGCTGCTGTAGGCTTGGGCAATATTTGGGGTTTTCCAACTCAAGCCGCTAGCAACGGCGGTGGCGCGTTCCTGATGGTCTATCTGATCATGATCATGGTGGTCGCTTTTCCTATGTTAGTTGTGGAGATGGCAATTGGTCGCCATGGACAAGCTAACCCTGTTGATAGTATGCGTTCACTAACCTCTAGCCCTGTAGGCAAAAGAGCGGGGGCGGCCGTTGGTTGGTTAGGATTAAGTGTGCCAAGCGCCGTACTTGCTTTCTATAGCATTGTGGGTGGTTGGTTGATCTGTTTCTTGTTAGGGGCGATTACCGACCTATTGGGAATGGAAGCGGCAACCGCTTGGTTCAAAGGGTTTAGTGTTGAGCGCAACTTGTTCGGTACTCTGGTGTTTTACGTACTAACGGTTCTTATCGTACAGGGCGGCGTTAAGCAAGGTATCGAAAAATGGTCGACTCGATTAATGCCAGCCTTGTTCGTATTGTTTGCCATGCTGTTTATCTACATCATGACACAAAGCGGTGCAGTCGAAGGTCTAAAGCACTACCTAGTTCCTGATTTTGACAAAGTATGGGATCGCAAACTTATCTTGGCTGCAATGGGACAAGGCTTCTTCTCGCTGACCATTGGTGGCTGTTCCATGCTTATCTATGGTTCTTACCTGAGCAAGAAAGAGAACTTGCCTAAAATGGCCATTAACGTGACGTTGGTGGATACAGCGGTTGCGTTTATCGCAGGCCTTGTAGTACTACCTGCTATGTTCGTGGCAATGCAAAAAGGTGTGCAGATTTACGCAGAAGACGGCTCTTTGCTCAGTTCAGATACTTTAGTCTTTACTGTACTGCCTCTTATGTTTGATAGCTTAGGTCTACTTGGACAGTTGTTTGCCGTTGTCTTCTTCTTGCTACTGACCATCGCTGCGTTAACTTCGTCTATCTCGATGTTAGAGTGTCCAGTAGCATTGGTAAGCGAACGCTTTGAAAGCAAGCGCTCGACGACGAGCTGGGTCTTAGGTGGTTTGATTGCACTGGTTAGTGTTGTGATCGTATTTAACTTTGGCGCTCTATTTGGCTTAGTCGCCACGGTTGCAACGCAATACTTACAGCCGACTGCGGCGCTGTTCTTCTGTCTGTTTGGTGGCTGGGTATGGAGCCGTCATTCAAAAATTAAAGAGTTAGAGCAAGGCTGCCCAGAGTTCACACAAGGTTGGTTTGGTAAACTCTGGCCGATATACATCAAGTTTGTCTGCCCAATTTTGGTCACCACGGTCATATGGGCCTCATTTGGCTAAAGAGTGGTTGATACTCAATTTGAAACGGCCCGCCATTTTGGCGGGCTCTGTTTTTGAGTTATGGAATAATCTGTCCAGTAGTGAGTGTTTCGAGTTCTGTCTCGACAATGGTTTCAATAAACTCACCGACCTGAGTCTCCACTTCGTTCTCATCTTGGCTAAAAAAGGCGAGGTGGAAAACGGCGTCACCTTCGTTGACCAGCGGCAAGGTTTGCTGACCAACAACAATGCCAGCTTTTGGCGCTCGTAACTCAGTTTCACCATGTCCTAATGGTGAGCTGATGAACGCAATGATCTGATCTTTTTCAACTTTTTCTCCCAGTGTAACTAAGGTACGCAAAATACCGTCACTTTCTGCTCGTAGCCATTTAGTCGACTTAGCAATAATCGGAATTGGTACGCGTTTTCTGTCCGAGCGAAGCATGGCTAAGGACTGCATAACTCGTTTTACACCCATAACTCCAGCTTGAATACAGATAGGTTCAAACCGCAACGCTTCTCCCGCTTCATAGGTGAGAACGGGGATACCCAGCCTCTCAGCTTCGCTTCTCAGCGAGCCATCTCGCAGCGGAGCGTCAATCACCACTGGCGTTCCAAAAGCATTGGCGATATTGAGGGTGGTTTCGTTGCTTAAATCGGCTCTGATCTGTGGCAAGTTGGTTCGATGAATGGCGCCAGTGTGTAGATCTAAAATGACATCACACCTTTGTGCCAACTGGGTAAAAAAGGTGTGTGCAATACGCGAAGCCAAAGAGCCCGTATTAGTACCGGGAAAGCAGCGATTGAGATCCCGCCTGTCCGGCAGGTATCTCGACTTGTGAATAAAACCAAACACATTAACGATAGGTACGGCGATGACCGTACCTTTTAATTTATGTGCATCTAGGGTGTTGATCAGTTGTCTAACGATCTCTACCCCGTTTAGCTCATCACCGTGAATCGCAGCATTAACCATCAATGTTGGACCTTGGTAACGGCCGTTGATAATTTCTACCGGAATGGAAAGCGGCGAATGGGTATAAAGTTTCGCTGTTTCCAGTTCAAAGGCTTTTTGCTCCCCCGACTCTACAAATTGGCCAAGGAACTCAAAAGCACAATTATTCTTAGCCTTTGCCACGCGTTTTAGTCCTATTACTGGCGGCGTTTTTTTCGATAAACTCGATAATCATGCCGGCGATATCTTTACCCGTTGCAGCTTCGATTCCTTCAAGCCCTGGCGAAGAGTTGACTTCCATCACCAATGGACCGCGTTCAGAGCGAAGAAGGTCAACCCCTGCTACATTCAGCCCCATAGCTTTGGCTGCTGCAACTGCGGTACGGCGTTCCTCTGGAGTAATCTTGATCAGTGAAGCCGTTCCCCCTCGATGCAGGTTAGAACGAAATTCACCTTCAGCCCCTTGACGTTTCATTGCTGCAATGACTTTGTCGCCAATGACAAAGCAGCGAATATCGGCACCACCAGCTTCTTTAATGTACTCCTGTACCATGATGTTGGCTTTAAGTCCCATAAAGGCTTCAACAACACTTTCCGCCGCTTTACGTGTTTCAGCTAGTACCACACCTATGCCCTGAGTTCCCTCTAGCAACTTAATCACTACGGGCGCACCACCTACCATTTCAAGTAGGTCTTTCACATCATCGGGTTTACTTGCAAAACCAGTAATTGGCATGCCGACACCCTTGCGTGAGAGTAACTGCATCGAACGCAATTTGTCGCGGGAGCGAGTGATCGCCACCGATTCGTTTACTGGATACACCCCCATCATTTCAAACTGACGCAATACGGCGGTGCCATAGAAGGTGACGGATGCCCCAATGCGCGGAATAATCGCTTCATATCCCTTGAGCTCTTCTCCTTTGAAATGAATCTCGGGCTTCTCGGAGTTGATATTCATATAGCAACGCAACGCATCGATCACTTTCACTTGGTGACCGCGACTCTCTGCCGCTTCGATCAAGCGCTTGGTTGAGTAAAGGCCTGAATTGCGGGAAAGAATACCAATTTTCATTATTTCTGCTCCTCAAGAGAAACTAAAAAGGACTTTGTTGGATTTACTAGTAGTTTGTTGTGCATTGCTGTACGGCCTAATAACATTCGAAACGCCATGTTTTCTCTATTGGTTAGTGTGATCTCTATTGGCCATGATTCTTTGCCAAGAGTGATCAGACTTTCAATGACATAGCGCGTTTCTTCGTGCCCACCTGAGTCGCGAACCATTCTTTGATCTTTTACTTTTGCTTCGCAAATGACTTCGATGTCCGAACACTTTTGATTAGGGTGTATCCAAAATCGAACCCAATGTTGTTGCCCCTTGTAAAACTCCTCAATTCGAAAAGCATGCAAACAAGAAGTTCTTGCTCCAGTGTCCACTTTGGCTTTTATTCGACTAATCATCAGTTCGGGTAAAGCCACGTATTCACGCCAGCCTACGGTGATTGTTTGGTGCATTGCTGTAACACATGTTAACGACCAAAATGCGACACTTGGCGTTGTTTCGCGAAAAGGAGTGATGACAATGTGTCACTCCACCAAAACCGTTCGGTCGTTGAATTTGGTCTTATGAAATAAAAGTACGTTGGAACAACGTAACCCCGCGCATGGAAACCATGCCTTGAGTAGAGCGTTAGGAATGACTCTAAGGTGCTCAAGTGAGGTGAACTTTAGCAGTGGTCTATCTATGTCGCTAACGAAATAAAATGACCTTTACGACAAAAAATATTTGTGGATAGAAAACAAAAATAGCCGGCATTTATGCCGGCTATTTGCTTCGATTGTGGATTACGACTTGGTAGGAATATTGCGTAGTAAGGCTACCATTTGATCCCAGTATAGCGCTACGGTGTCAATCTTCACTTTCTCGTCTGGAGAGTGTGGGAACTTAATCGTTGGGCCGAATGAAACCATGTCCATATTAGGGTACGGTTCTTTAAATAGTCCGCACTCTAGACCTGCGTGAATAACCATGATGTTTGGCTTGTGTCCGTAGATACCTTCGTACATATCGCGGAATACCACCATGATCTCAGAGTCAGCATCTGGCTTCCAACCTGGGTATGCGCCCGAAAATGTCACTTGTGCGCCAGCGAGTTCACCGATAGAAGACAGTGTGCTTTCAACTTGCTGTCGACCTGAGTCGATCAAGGAACGAACAAGGCATAGTACGTTTACTTTATTCTCTTCTGTAGTGATCACACCAACGTTAAGAGAGGTCTCAACAACGCCTTCAATTTCATCGCTCATGCGAATAACGCCATTAGGGCATGCGTTTAGTGCTGCTACAAAACGTTGCTGGTCTGCGACGGCAAATACTCGCTCGCTTGTTTCGACGACTTCGTTAAAAGAAACAATATCAGTTTCAATTTTGCCAAGCTCTTGGCTTAGAAGTTGAGTATAGTCTTCAAATAGTTCTGCAAGTTTATCTTGATTCTCAGCAGGAACAGCAATGGTTACAAATGCTTCGCGAGGAATAGCATTGCGCAGGCTACCACCGCGGAATTCGATCAAACGCAGATCAAGTTCTTGTGCGTGACCTGCTAGGAATCGAGCAACAAGCTTGTTTGCGTTACCTCGACCCGTGTGAATATCACAACCCGAGTGGCCACCTTTTAGTCCTTTTAGGACAAGTTGACGAGTGACATATCCCGCAGGTACGGATTCACGTGTAATGTCGAAAGCCATCTCGCCGTCGATACCACCAGCGCAGCCCATGTAAACTTCACCTTCTTGCTCTGAGTCAGTATTTAGAAGGATATCGCCCTCTAACCAACCTGCCTCAAGGCCGAATGCACCAGTCATCCCCGCTTCTTCATCAACAGTCAGTAGTACTTCAATTGGACCATGAGCAATATCATCAGCGGCAAGAACAGCAAGGCATGATGCCATACCGATACCGTTGTCGGCACCGAGTGTTGTTCCTTTGGCTGTCACCCATTCACCGTCGATGAAGGGTTGAATAGGATCTTTAGTAAAGTCGTGTTCAGTATCTTCGTTTTTCTGAGGGACCATATCGATGTGCGCTTGCAACACGACACCTTTGCGATCTTCCATGCCTTTCGTCGCAGGCTTTTTAATAAATACGTTACCAGTAGGGTCACGGCGAACATCAAGGCCTTGCTCTTTAGCCCAGTTAACTATGAATTGGGCCAATTCTTCTTCATGTTTAGAAGGATGGGGAATAGAGCAAATTTTATCGAAAAACTGCCATAAAGACTTAGGCGATAAATTGCTGATTTCAGAATGGAATTCAGACACGGACAACTCCTTATTGAATACATAGCCATATATTGTGGTGGCAAAACGACAATAATGTAGTTTGTTTTGCTGTTATGGCGAAATGAGTAACGGCAGCAAGGATAACACTGTGTCGTGGCTAGGAGTAGGGAAAGCGTACTCAAAAGCATTGGGGTTATCACAGTATCAACAAAGAGTTCTGTCACTATTTGCATACACTTTAGCCACGCACTGTAGTTTTATTAGCCTTACTGTTGATTTTTGTGTAATTAAATTACAGATTTTGATTGATGCGAGTCAAAAAACGAAATAAATGTGATTTGCGTCACCTTGAGGGTTGTAATATTTTTTCTTTGAGGTATAGTAGTTACCAACTTCGAGAGAAGAGAAAACGCTCAAAGGATGAGTCCGATTTATCGCCTCCAAGGAACTGAGAAATCAAACTAAGTGTTTTATTGATTTTAAAGGTGATAGTTATGAAAGGTTTACCAAGTGCAACGTTTTGGATTAACAGCTCTGTTTATACCAACAACTTTGCATACCCTACTAGCTTTGGTTACTAAGACTTAAAGCTTGTAACTCGAACAGTTTGTTCACCCCTATATATTGGAATTTTTTTACAACTCTGATTAGAGTTGACATGATTCAGCCGCCACTCAATTTGAGTGGCGTTTTTTTTTTGCATAAATATCCCTCCTCATTAATTTCAATCTTGATAAGTTTGTTATCTGCCGGTAATACGCTCGGTGTTATTCGCATAATTACATACAACTACCAGCAAAAAGTGGGTCAAATGCTTTGAAAGTTTGCGACACAGATTAAAAAAGTATCAATTAAACGTTTCGAAATGTTTTTCCCTTATTAGTTAATTTAACTGGATTTTTTGCGATGCTTGGCAAATTGTAATGGATTGCATAGGGCGATGAGTCGCATAAATCTCGATTACTCTGATCAATCTAAGTGGAATTTGCTATTTGATAACTTTATAATCCTCAGCCAATCGATTACGCAACCGTTTACTTTTTACCCTTATAGGATTCGATTATGTTCGAAAAGCTATTTAAGCTCAGTGAAAACGGCACGAACGTGAAAACTGAGATCATTGCTGGTGTTACCACATTTTTAACCATGGCTTACATCATTTTTGTAAACCCAGCAATTTTAAGCGATGCCGGAATGGATCGCGGTGCAGTGTTTGTAGCAACTTGTTTGGCTGCTGCAATTGGCTGTTTCATCATGGGCTTAGTGGCGAATTACCCGATTGCTCAGGCTCCGGGTATGGGTCTAAACGCCTTCTTTACTTACGCTGTTGTTCTTGGAATGGGGTATACATGGCAAGTGGCTCTGGCCGCGGTGTTTGTATCCGGTGTCCTGTTTGTTCTACTGAGCGTATTTAAGATCCGTGAGTGGATCATCAATTCAATCCCACTCTCTCTGCGCACTGGTATTTCTGCTGGTATTGGTCTTTTCCTAGCTCTGATTGGCCTTAAAAATGCGGGGATTGTTGTTGATTCTCCTGCAACGCTAGTGACTATGGGAGATATTACGTCTTTACCAGCAGTTCTGGCTGCGGTTGGCTTTTTCTTGACGATTGCGCTCGTTCATCGCGGCGTTAAGGGCGCAGTAATGATTGCCATCCTTGCAGTAACAGGTATTGGTCTACTGTTTGGTGATGTGCAATGGGGTGGTGTGATTTCTGCTCCACCAAGCCTAGCTCCGACTTTTATGCAGCTTGATTTCTCTGCAGTGTTTGAAGTAGGTATGATTTCTGTTGTTTTCGCTTTCCTATTTGTTGACCTTTTTGATACTGCAGGCACGCTGGTCGGTGTATCTCAAAAAGCGGGTTTAATGGAAAAAGATGGAACCATCCCACGCCTAAATCGCGCTCTTCTCGCTGACTCAACGGCCACATCTGTAGGTGCAGTACTGGGAACCTCAAGCACTACTTCTTACATTGAAAGTGTTTCGGGTGTTTCTGCTGGTGGTCGTACAGGTCTAACCGCAGTAGTGGTTGGTATTTTGTTCCTACTTGCACTATTCTTCTCGCCATTAGCTGGTATGATCCCAGCATACGCAACAGCGGGTGCACTGTTTTATGTTGCCATTCTTATGCTTTCTGGCTTGGTAAGCATTGATTGGCGTGACCTGACTGAAGCGGCGCCAGTAGTAGTAACTTGTTTACTGATGCCACTGACATTTTCTATTGCCGAAGGTATTACATTGGGCTTTATTGCTTATGCAGCTATCAAGTTGTTTAGTGGTAAGGGTCGTGAAGTATCAGCAAGCGTTTGGGTTATGTCGGCTATCTTCGTAGCGAAATACGTACTGGCTTAATCCATATTATTTTAGGGTCTGCCGTGTTAGTGATAACGAGGCAGGCCTTTAGCGTTACTTTAGGTCTATTATAATGAGCAATAAATTTGTGATTACTTGGGACAATATGCAGACATATTGTCGTCAACTTGCTGAAAAGCAGATGCCTGCTGAACAATGGAAAGGTATCTTGGGTGTCAGTCGTGGCGGTCTTGTACCTGCGGCTATTCTTGCTCGTGAACTGGGTATCCGTTACGTCGATACTATTTGTATCTCTAGCTACGACCACGACCACCAACGCGACATGAGTGTTTTGAAAGCGCCTGAGCACGACGGCGAAGGTTTTTTGATCGTTGATGATCTGGTAGACAGTGGTGATACTGCGCGTAAAATTCGTGAAATGTATCCTAAAGCAAAGCTGGTTACGGTATGTGCTAAGCCTGCTGGTGTTGATCTTGTTGATGAATACATTGTCGATATCCCTCAGGATACGTGGATTGAGCAACCATGGGATATGACGATTCAATACGCTGAACCGATTAATCGCAAGCAAAAGTAATCTTCGCTCATTTTATTGAAAATACATTGAATGACCCTTCCAAGGGTCATTTTTTTTATTAATATATACAGAGTATTCAATTTGATGGGGCGCTGAATGTCCGAGCCGCAAAGCAAGAACTTATCCGAAACCTTATTTGTAAAACACAAACAAGCAAAAGAAACCTCAGAACTGACCCAGTATTTACCCACCAGTCAAGAAGAACTGGAAGAGAAAAAAAAGCTAGAAGGCTACCGTTGGTATCGAAACCTTCGCCGCCTTCAATGGGTTTGGCAAGGCGTTGATCCCATTGAGCAGGAAGCCGTTTTAGCCAGTGTGGCCTCTTCTCCAAGCTCTCGCACGCATGACGAATGGCTTGATACCGTTATGGGGTATCGCAAGGGAAACTGGTGCTACGAGTGGACTAGACTCGGAATGGAGCACCAAAAACGTTCAAACACTTTAGAAGGTGAGCAAGCGGCAGATCAGCTGTTTAATGCTTCTCTTTGCTACAGCATTGCTGGTTATCCTCATTTAAAAAGTGACAACCTTGCCATTCAAGCTCAAGTGCTAGCAAATAGCGCCTATACGGAAGGCGCGAAGAAAACGGGTTACGTGGTTAAGCAGATAGAATTTCCTTATCAGAACCGCAAGATAACGGGATTTTTACATCTATCAAATACGGATGAGCCTCAACCAGTGGTCATTGTCAGTGCAGGGCTTGATAGCCTTCAAACCGATATGTGGGCACTGTTTCGAGACCATTTTGCCAAGCGCAATATTGCGATGTTGACCATTGATATGCCTTCGGTGGGGCATAGCTCTCACTGGACGCTATCCGAAGACTCTTCAGAACTTCATCAAGCGGTACTCAATCAACTTGATACTGTTCCTTGGGTTGATCACAATCGAGTTGGTTTAGTGGGTTTCCGCTTTGGCGGTAATGCGATGGTTCGTCTCTCATTCTTTGAGCAAGAGAAAATAAAAGCTTGTGTGACCTTGGGTGCCCCTATTCACGATGTTTTGTCGTCTCCTGCTAAGTTGAAAAAAATGCCGAAGATGTATCTAGATGTCTTGGCTAGTCGCTTGGGTAAAAACGCGGTAGATATTCACAGCCTTGCCACGCAAATGAGAGCCTGGTCTTTAAAGTCTCAGGGGATCCTCAGCAATCGCAAGACCAAAGTACCCATTCTCGCTATGAGTTTGGAGGGCGACCCTGTTTCACCTCACAGTGATAATCAGCTCGTAGCTCTTTTTAGTACAAATGGCAAGGCTAAGAAAATAAGTGCAAAAACAATTACACAAGGATATGAGCAATCCCTCGATTTAGCGATAAATTGGCTGGAAGATGAGCTAATTAGATGACAAATCTCGTATTTTAGTTAAGAGTGATAAAGAGGGTGCTAATTAAGCATCTGATAAATAAAAATAATTGTCATTCTTAACATTGAATATGGAGAGTCAATATGTCTGAGGTGACGAAAAAACCGACTCATTACCGCTTGGTATCGACATTTAAGGCCATCGGCCCTTATCTAAGAGAAAACCAAAGTGATGAGGAACGTTTTTTATTCGATTGCTTATCTGTTTGCGTGAACGATAAAAAGTCTCCTGAAGAACGGGAGTTTTGGGGGTGGTGGCTGGAACTGGTCAAAAAAGAAGACGGTTTCGAAGCCAGATATCACAAAGGTCGGTATGACTCAAAGGGGGAGTGGGTTACCGAAAAACTACCTAAAAAGTCAGTGCAAGAAGTCGGCCGGACTCAAGAGGTGTTTCACGAAAAGCTTGTCAAAGCGACTTCGGAGCAGTTTGGCTTAGAAGTTGTGTTACACCAAGAGTCTGCTGAGTTTGTTTAACTAGCTCAGCACGAACTGAAAGCGTAAATGCAGGATCTGCGGCCACCGCGGTTCTGCATTTTTTTACTGAAACTACACTGACATGATTTTGGGAAGGCTCCGTAGAAATGGGGGACTAGCTCCTCTGCCGTTGGAGTAAGTTAAAACTACGGGATCATCTGGTGTAAACGATGTAATCCTCTACAAACGGAGCTTTAAGCTGTATTAAAGCTTCAAAACGCGAAAAAGGTGCTTTTGGGCACCTTTTCTTCTTGTTAAAAGGCGTATTGATTGCTAAAACAGTAAGCCTAAATCGAATTTTATTTGCTATAGAGATCATGTCAGCGAATCAACAAAGTACAGTGCAATCTAACAAGCGCACCATAGTAGTAAAGCTTGGAACCAGTGTGTTAACCGGAGGGACGCTCGCCTTAGATCGCGCCCATATGGTTGAGTTGGTTCGTCAGTGTGCCGAGCTTAAAAAGCAAGGACACTCGGTGGTAATGGTATCGTCAGGCGCCATTGCCGCAGGTAGAGAGCACTTGGGTTACCCCGCATTGTCAAACTCTATGGCAAACAAACAGCTATTAGCGGCTGTTGGGCAGAGCAACTTATTCAAGTATGGGAATCTCTGTTTGCTATCTATGGCTTGAAAATAGGTCAAATGCTACTAACTCGTGCAGATTTGGAAGACAGAGAGCGTTTTCTCAATGCTCGCGACACCATACACGCCTTGGTTGAAAACGACATCATTCCAATTGTGAATGAGAACGACGCTGTTGCGACAAGCGAAATTAAAGTTGGCGACAACGACAACCTCTCAGCGCTGGTAGGCATTTTGTGCGGCGCAGATACACTTTTGCTTCTTACAGATCAAAAAGGTTTGTTTACTGCTGATCCTCGCAAAGATCCGAATGCTGAACTCATTAAGGAAGTGAAGACCATTGATGACACCTTGCGCAAGATCGCTGGTGGCAGTGGAACAACACTTGGCACAGGTGGAATGGCGACTAAGCTGCAAGCTGCCGACATTGCAAGACGAGCGGGAATCGAGGTTGTAATCGCTGCAGGTAGCGCTCCAAATGTGGTTTGTGACTCAGTGTCTGATGAGCCGCACGGAACGCGATTTTTACCTTGTGAAGAAGCTTTGGAAAATCGCAAACGTTGGATTCTCGCCGGACCTGCGGCGTCTGGAGATATTGTGATCGATTCAGGGGCAGCGAATGCGGTTGTCGGCAAAGGCAGTAGTCTACTTGCAAAAGGGGTGACTATTGTTCATGGATCATTTGCTCGCGGGGAAGTTGCTCGCGTGGTTGATACTAACGGTCATTTGATAGCGAAAGGTATTAGCAGTTACTCAAGCGAAGATCTAACTAAAATCCTTGGCAAACACAGTAAAGACATTCTAAATATCTTGGGATACGACTACGGCTCAGAAGTCATTCACCGTGACGATTTAGTTGTTATTCAGGAATAGTAAAGAGGGAGCAAGGTGGAATTAATTCAATTAGGTAAAGCGGCAAAATCAGCGGCTTTTGAACTGGCTACGGCGTCAACCGCGCAGAAAAACAGAGCACTGGCAATTATCGCGGATGAGTTAGAAGCGAATGCAGAAAAAATTCTCGCGGCCAATGAAAAAGACATCTCAGCAGGACGCGAAGCGGGATTAACAGAAGCACTTCTGGATCGACTGCTTTTGAATGAGCAGCGACTTGCTGGTATTGCTGGTGATGTAAGAAACGTCATCAGTCTCAATGATCCTGTTGGCAGCGAAATCGACAGCAAGGTTTTAGAAAATGGTATGTCACTCTCTCGTCGCCGTGTCCCTCTCGGTGTGGTTGGTGTGATTTATGAAGCTAGACCGAATGTGACGATTGATATTGCGGCGCTGTGCCTTAAAACCGGTAATGCGAGTATTCTTCGCGGTGGGAAAGAGACGTTTTATTCCAATATGGAGTTGGTCAAGGTGATTCAATCGGCACTGGAAAAAGCTGAGCTACCAGCAGCTTCGGTTCAGTATATAGAAAAACCTGACCGAGAGCTGGTTTCCCAACTTCTCAAGTTAGATGACTACGTGGATATGATCATCCTCGCGGCGGTGCTGGGTTACACAAAATGTGTAAAGAAAACAGCTCTATTCCAGTGATTATTGGCGGTTTTGGTATTAGCCATATTTTTGTTGATGAAAGTGCGGACTTGGCAAAGTCGGTAGACGTGGTTGAAAATTCAAAGGTACAAAGGCCATCGGCGTGTAACGCTTTAGATACCTTACTTGTGCACGATAAAGTTGCAGCAGAGTTTTTGCCAATGTTGGCTGACAAAATGGGTGAGCGCGTAGAATTTGTTGCCACTGAATCGGCCAAGCGATTTCTAGGCAAAGCGCCTTCGGTTCGCGACATTGCTGAAGGTGATTTCGACACCGAGTGGTTGAGCTATACCTTAAGCGTGAAAGTGGTCGCTGATGTCAAAGAAGCGATTGATCACATGCGCGATCACAACGCAAGCCACTCTGATGCCATTATGACCAATAATATCGAAAATGCGGAGCGCTTTATTAACTCTGCCGGTTCTGCCGCCGTGTACGTGAACGCTTCAACTCGATTTACGGATGGTGCTCAGTTTGGGTTAGGTGCGGAGGTGGCAGTTTCGACCCAGAAACTACACGCGCGTGGGCCTATGGGGCTAGAAGAGTTAACGAGCTACAAGTGGGTCGGTAAGGCAAATTACTTGCCGAGAGCCTAAAAATTGGTGATTAAACAGATAAAAAGGGGCGTTCACGTCCCTTTTTGTTTTTGTTAGTTACCTAATTCCGCTAAACTAGCTTCAATTATTTGGAGGTGATATGCATTGTCCTTTCTGTTCTGAAAACGATACCAAGGTAATCGATTCACGCCTAGTGGCGGATGGTCACCAAGTCCGCCGACGTCGTCAGTGTTTAGCTTGTAGCGAACGTTTTACTACGTTTGAAACCGCTGAGTTAGTGATGCCAAAAGTCATTAAATCCAATGGCAACCGCGAACCATTTAACGAAGACAAAATGGTGGGTGGAATACAACGAGCCTTGGAAAAACGCCCAGTAAGTGCTGACTCTATCGAACTGGCAATCAGCATGATTAAGTCTCAGTTGAGAGCGACGGGCGAAAGGGAAGTTCCCAGCGATATGATTGGCAACCTTGTAATGGCGCAGCTAAAAGAGTTAGACAAGGTTGCGTATATTCGATTCGCGTCTGTATATCGCAGCTTTGAAGACATTCGCGAGTTCGGAGAAGAAATCGCCAAACTAGAAGATTAACATCTATATGTCGGATCAATTTACTCCAAGCGATTATGTATGGATGTCGCGGGCTATAGCGTTAGCCGAAAATGGGCGTTTTACTACTGCCCCTAATCCAAATGTCGGTTGCGTAATTGTACGTGATGGCGAAATGGTCGGTGAGGGCTATCACTATCGCGCTGGCGAGCCTCACGCAGAAGTTCACGCTATGCGCATGGCTGGAGACAAGTGTCGCGGAGCGACTGCCTATGTCACTCTTGAACCTTGTTCCCATTACGGCCGCACTCCTCCTTGTTCTAAAGGCTTGATCGATGCAGGTATCCACCGCGTCGTTTGCTCTATGATAGACCCGCATTCCAAAGTCGCCGGTAAAGGCTTTGCCATGTTAAGAGAGGCGGGTGTTGAAGTCGCTGTCGGTATTATGGAGCAAGAAGCTCGCGCGTTAAACAAAGGCTTCATCAAGCGCATGGAAACGGGGCTGCCCTTTGTGCAGCTTAAAATGGGCGCTACCTTAGATGGACAGACCGCACTTGCCAACGGCCTCAGCCAGTGGATTACTGGATCGGAAGCTCGAAAAGATGTGCAGAGCTTTCGAGCACAAGCGGGTGGTATTTTATCTACTAGCCAGACCGTTATAGCGGACAACGCATCCCTTTCCGTTCGTTGGGACGAACTGCCCGATCACGTGCAAGCTTCGTATAAGCAAAAAGATCTACGACAACCTAAAAAAGTGATTCTGGATAGGCAAGGTCGATTAACATCCGATCTCAATCTATTTCGGACAGAGGGCGATGTGATAACGGTAGGCCCGCAAGGTGATGTCGAAGTCGGAGGAACTCAACAAGGCCTGGCGTTAAAAACGGCATTGAGTCAGTTAGCGAAAGAGCAAGAGATTAATCACCTTTGGGTAGAAGCTGGTGCGACATTAGCAGGGAGTCTTTTGAAAGAAAATCTCGTCGATGAAATCGTATTGTATATCGCCCCTAAGTTGATAGGTAGTGATGGACGAGGGCTATTCGCAAACCTTGGTTTAGAGAGATGTCCCAGCTTATTGAACTAGAGTTTAAAGACGTTAGAAAAATTGGTAATGACTTGAGAATCATTGCCACGCCAAAGCAAATAGGCAGTTAAGAAATCATGTTTACAGGAATTATCGAAGCTGTAGGAACAGTTACAGCGATCACCCCAAAAGGCGAAGACATCAGTGTCACTGTAGAAACGGGAAAGCTGGATATGGGGGATGTGAAACTCGGTGATAGCATAGCAACAAATGGCGTGTGCCTTACTGTTGTTGACTTTAGCGCACACCACTACACAGCCGATCTCTCATTAGAAACGTTAAATAAAACGGGTTTTGCTCATTACCAAGTTGGTGACAAAGTGAACCTTGAAAAAGCCATGTTGCCGACAACTCGCTTCGGTGGGCACATTGTCTCTGGCCACGTCGATGGCGTGGGGGAAGTGATAGAGCGCAATATGGTGGGCAGAGCGATAGAGTTTTGGGTTTCTATACCTAATGGCATAGCCAAGTATTTAGCAGAAAAAGGTTCGGTGACCGTTGACGGTATTAGCCTCACGGTTAATGCTCTTCGCAAAGAGGCATTTAAGCTGACGATCGTTCCCCACACGGGTGAAGAAACGACGATTGCAGATTTCCAAGTGGGCACAAAAGTAAATTTAGAAGTGGATGTAATGGCTCGCTATATGGAACGCTTATTACAGGTCAGAGAAGATTCAAGCCCGTCTTCATCTATTACGATGGAATTTTTACAACAGAATGGTTTTGCTTAAGCGCCATTGTTTGCACACAACAGGATACAACCATGTCAATTAGTACCCCACAAGAAATTATCGATGATATTCGCCAAGGTAAAATGGTCATCTTGATGGATGATGAAGATCGTGAAAACGAAGGTGATCTGATCATGGCGGCTGAAAGCATTACTCCAGAAGCCATCAATTTCATGGCGACTTATGGCCGCGGTTTGATCTGTTTGACTATGACTAAAGAGCGGTGTGAAAAATTGGGTTTACCGCCAATGGTGCAAGACAATAATGCTCAGTACACCACCAACTTTACGGTTTCCATTGAAGCGGCCGAAGGCGTGACGACGGGAATCTCGCTGCGGATCGCGCTCGAACGGTTCAAGCTGCGGTAGCCAAAGATGCAAAAGCCTCGGATCTTGTGCAGCCCGGTCATATATTCCCGCTTGCCGCTCAAGATGGTGGCGTGTTAACGCGAGCAGGGCACACAGAAGCTGGATGTGATTTAGCAAGACTGGCTGGTATGGAACCCGCATCGGTCATCGTAGAAATCCTAAATGACGATGGCACTATGGCTCGTCGTCCAGACCTCGAAGTGTTTGCACAGAAGCACGACATAAAGCTTGGTACGATTGCCGATCTTATTGAGTATCGCAACAACACGGAAACAACCATAGAACGCGTAGCTCAGTGTAAACTGCCAACTGAATATGGCGAGTTTGAACTGGTAACGTATCGCGACACCATAGACAATCAGATTCATTATGCGCTGAAAAAAGGTGAGGTGAGTACGTTAGCTCCCTTGGTTCGTGTGCATTTACAAGATACCTTTACCGATCTGCTTCGCAGCGATCGCAATGCAGAACGCAGTTGGACCTTAGACAAAGCAATGAAACGCATTGGTCAAGATGGCGGTGTTCTAGTGATCCTTGGCAACGAAGAAACGACGGATCTTCTCGTACATAGGGTCAAGATGTTTGAAGCACAAGATAACGGTCAAGCTCCAACATTGGCGAAAAAACAAGGTACTTCTCGACGAGTTGGTGTCGGTTCACAGATACTGTCAGACTTAGGCGTTACCGATATGCGCCTGCTCTCTTCGCCGAACAAAAAATATCACGCTTTAGGTGGATTTGGCCTAAATGTCGTTGAGTACGTATGCGAGTAAGTTGAACAAGATTAACACTTGTAAATAGGGTAGGGGCTGCTCAATATGAGCGCGTTTACCTATCTGTTTTAAGTCGCCTGATTTGGCTCAAATATTGTTAGATATTGCTCACAATTTTATGCTAGAATCCGGCGATTCTCACTTGATGAATATAGTAAAGGAAAGCTTATGAAAGTGATCGAGGGTGGCTTCCCAGCGCCAAATGCGAAAATTGCTATCGTTATTTCTCGTTTTAACAGCTTTATTAACGAAAGTCTTTTGTCTGGTGCAATCGATACTTTAAAGCGTCATGGACAAGTTAGTGAAGACAACATCACTGTTGTGCGTTGCCCAGGTGCAGTTGAACTGCCTCTTGTCGCTCAGCGCGTTGCAAAAACTGGTAAGTTTGATGCGATTGTCTCTCTAGGTACAGTTATTCGTGGCGGAACGCCGCACTTTGACTATGTTTGTAGTGAGTGTAACAAAGGTCTTGCTCAAGTTTCTCTGGAATATAGCCTTCCAGTAGCGTTTGGTGTACTGACTGTTGATACTATTGATCAAGCTATCGAGCGCGCAGGAACCAAGGCTGGTAATAAAGGTGCAGAGGCTGCACTAAGCGCACTTGAGATGATTAACGTTCTTTCTGAAATCGATTCCTAATGGGGGCCAGTGTGAAACCAGCCGCACGTCGTAATGCACGTCGCTTTGCTCTACAAGCGATCTATTCTTGGCAAATTACTAAAGAAAATGTTGCCACCATTGAAGAGCAGTTTTTGTCTGGTGACAAATACGATGAGGAGGAGCATCACGCTTCTGAACCTGCATTGTCCACTCCAGATACAGATGTAGCATATTTTCGTGACCTGTTAAGCGGCGTGGTTTTAAGCCACACTGAGCTGGACAGTAAGATTCGTCCATACACTTCTCGTCCTATGCAGGATTTAGATATGATGGAGTTAGCTTTGCTTCGTCTAGCGATGTACGAAATGACTCGTCGAGAAGATGTGCCTTTTAAAGTTGTAATTAATGAAGCTATCGAGCTAGCGAAAGTGTTCGCAGCAGAAGATAGCCATAAGTTCGTCAATGGTGTGTTGGATAAAGCCGCACCTCACGTTCGCAAAAAATAATCGACTTTAATCGATAAAGGTCAGCCCAAAGCTGGCCTTTTTTATTGCAGCAAGGTTTCAGTTTGGATAGTGTCGATAGGCAGAAAGATTGGGTAGATTTTGCGCTTACGACACTAAACCATTATTAAGTTGGGATGATAACAAGACAACAGATATGAACGGTGAGTTTAACTTAATTGACAAATACTTCGTTGGTAAGCAAAAACAAAGAAAAGATGTTCTGTTAGCTGCTGGGGATGATTGTGCCATCGTTCAGGCGCCTGATAACCTTGCTATTGCTATCAGTACTGACACATTAGTTGAAGGGACACATTTCCTTAAAAATGCAGACCCTGCTTGGGTCGCTCACAAAGCGTTAGCCTCTAATATCAGTGATCTGGCTGCAATGGGAGCAACACCATCTTGGGTCTCTTTTGCTTTGACTATGCCAGAAGTTGATGAAGAGTGGCTTAAGCCATTTTGTGATGCCTTTTTCAAACTCGCAGATTATTATGACATTCAACTGATAGGCGGAGATACCACAAAAGGGCCTTTGGCCATTACACTCACCATTCAAGGTTTTGTTCCCGTTGAAGGGGCGCTAAAGCGCAGCGGGGCGAATGTTGGAGATTGGATTTATGTCACCGGTAATTTGGGCGACAGTAAAGCAGGGCTTGATGTTATTCTCGACAGCAACAAGCGCGAGCATCCGCATGCGGATGAGTTAGAGAAGCGACACTTTGTTAGCTCTCCAAGAGTACTTACCGGACAGGCGTTACAAGGTGTGGCAACGTCAGCTATTGATATTTCTGACGGTCTAATTTCTGACTTAGGGCACATATTAAAAAGTTCGAATGTCGGCGCGAGCGTTGATGTAAGCCAGTTGCCAATCTCTGATGAACTGGTGGCTTTTTTGGGTTCACAAGAGAAAGCTTTGCAGTACGCACTTTCAAGCGGTGAAGAGTATGAGTTATGCTTCACCGTTGACTCTAATGCCAAATCATCGTTAGAGACATTACTTGTACATACTGGAACACCTGTCTCCTGCATCGGAATGATCCGGCCTCAAGGTCGAATTGAACTGCATAGAGATGGAGAAGAATTAGATTGGGACTTAACTGGTTTCGATCACTTTAAAGGATAAGCATGACCCCTTTAGCACTGATTAACTTAAAAAATCCTTGGCACCTCTTAGCAACTGGCTTTGGCAGTGGGCTTTCACCGATTGTTCCGGGAACAATGGGAACATTAGCAGCGGTACCGTTTTACCTAGTTTTGGCTCTATTGCCTCTACCTCTTTATATCATCGCGGTCGCGGTATCTTGCCTTATTGGTATTAAAATTTGTCAGGTAACTTCAGATGATATGGGGGTCCACGACCACGGTGCAATCGTGTGGGACGAGTTTGCGGGTTTTTGGCTTACCATGTTAGTTGTACCGCTATTTCAGTTGTCGGTCACCGATTGGAAGTGGCTAATAACTGGCTTTGTGCTTTTCCGTTTCTTCGATATGGTGAAACCTTGGCCAATAGGCTGGTTGGACAAAAAGGTTCACGGTGGGCTAGGTATTATGCTCGATGACATAGTCGCTGGTGGTATGGCTGGTGTGGCTCTCTATTTTGTTGGCCATTTTGCTGGATGGTTAAACTAAAAAAGGTTCCGAAAGGAACCTTTTTTGCTACTTAAGTTTTTGTAAGTCCGCTTCTATCTCCGCTATTTTACTCGATACCACCTTTTCAAGATGCCTGAGATCGCTCAGTACCTTTTCCTTTAAGTCTACTTCTGCAATTTTCTCTGGTCGGGTAAGTGTGTTGAGTTCGTCGATAACTAAAGTAAGGTTTCGATTTATCTCCGTCACTTCTTTGTATTGATGACTGCCACTGTCCACCAATACGTTTTTTACTTGACGCGGATATTTAAACTTAACGCTTTTCGCGAACAACTCTCCTTTTTGTTTGCGAAAATAGATTTTTAACACATCCTTGTGAGCCTCCTGTCTTAAGGAGTAACGCTCGATTTGCTTAGGATCATGGATGCCTAAGCCAGTGAGGTTTGGAAACATAAGCGACCTCTTAGTGATTGATGTTGTCATACCCAAATCCTCTTAATGTTAGATTATTTGGGCTAATCTACCTTTAATGTAGCAGCCAAGTTTCGTGGTAGATAGTTGATTTTCTAACCAATAGTACAACTTGTGGGCGAGATCGCCTTCCGTACAGAGCGGCTATGGGGCAAGCTCAGCAACATTGGCTACTAAGGTTTCTCTTAGTGTAGCTTGCTGCTGCTCATTCAGCTGACCGCCCTGACCATCAGTGATGATAAACAAGTCCTCTGCTCGCTCGCCAATGGTCGTGATCTTAGCTGCGTGAAGAATGATGTTTAGGTTTGCAAAGGTCGCCCCTACCGTTGCCAAAAGGCCCGGGGTATCAAGTGCGACAAGTTCTAATAAAGTGCGTTTACGACTTTTTGTCGGTAGAAAATCAACTTTGGTTTTGACTTTAAAGTGCTGCAAGTTCCTAGGGATACGGCGAGTTTTTATCTTGGTCAGTCGGCCGTCTTGTAGTACGTGGGCTAAATGCTTTATCACGGCTTTGTGACGATTTTCTTCGATGGCGTCACCGTGTTGATCCAGTACGATAAAGGTATCGAGCACATATCCGTCTTTACTCGTCATTACTTGGGCGTCATGAACGTTAAAGTTGCGTCTGTCTAACTCAGCAACCACCGTGGCAAACAGTGCGCTTTGGTCTTTGCTATGAATAAATACCTCAGTGCCGCCGCGAGTCGCTTTTTTACTGATCAGGATTAATGGGACACTTAGGTCGTTATGATGCAGTAGGTGCATACCGTGCCAAGCGATCTGTTTATGGGTATGGCGAAGGAAATAGTCTGCTTTAAAGCGCTGCCATAGCAGTTCGATTTGACGTGCTGTAAATCCTTCTTTGCGCAACTGGGCCGAAGCCAGCTGTTGGTTGTGGCGAATGCGGTCGCGCACATCTACTGGGTTTTCTAACCCGCGTCGCAGCGCTCGTTGAGTGGAGTAAAAGAGCTCTGCTAACAGGGTGCGTTTCCAACTGTTCCACAGCTCGGGGTTTGTGGCACAAATATCGGCAACCGTCAGGCAGACGAGGTGCTCTAGATATTCTTCGTCTCTCACTTTTTTGGCAAACTCGGTGATCACTTCCGGATCGTAGATGTCGCGCCTTTGCGCCGTTACTGACATCAGTAAATGGTGTCTAACCAACCAAGATACCAAACGCGATTCTGGTTTGGACAAGCCGTGATCAATACAGAATTCATACGCTTCTTCCGCACCTATTTCTGAGTGGTCTCCGCCGCGTCCTTTTCCTATGTCGTGGAAAATTGCAGCGAGGATCAGAAGCTCTTTTTTCTGAATTCGAGGGTAAACTTCGCAACAAATTGGATGCTTATCGTGGTTTTTTGCATAGCTGAAAGTATTGATATGCTTTAGCAACCGGACACTGTGCTCATCGACGGTGTAAACGTGGAAGAGGTCAAACTGCATCTGTCCTACAATTTGGCTCCATTGCGGTAAATAGGCCGCTAGTACCCCGAGTTTATGCATTAATACGAAGGCTCGATGCAGGGCGTTTGGATGCCGACATAGCTCCATAAACTTTTCCCGTGCTGCGGGAATGGTATGTAGAAACTTATTGAGGCGTCTTCTAGCGGTTCTTAACTGGCGAAGTGTCGCTGGCGCAACACTTTCTATGGTTGAGTCGTTGGCGATATGCAGAAACATATCAAGTATGGTTTCTGGTCTCGCTTGGAACAGTGCGGGTTTTCTCGCTTCTATCAGTGGGCCGCGTCTTAAGAAGTCTTCACTGAGGATTTCTGGTTTGTCTTGCACACCATTATCTAAGATTGCTTGGTCAAAAATTTTAACCAACATTTTGTTGAGTTCTGCCACCCGTCGCAATGTTCGGTAGAACTCTTTCATCATCATTTCGACACCGCGGTTTCCTTCTCCCATATACCCCAAGTGTTCGGCGACTTGCGCTTGATGGGCGAAGGTCAGCCGGTTGTCGTAGCGTTTGAGTTCTATGTGCAGAGCAAATCTTACGCGCCACAAGAAATCCTGACATTCAACCAGTTCCCTATATTCCGCATCCGTAAGAAAGCCGTATTTGCTCATTTCGAGCAATGACGTAGCGCCAAAATGGCGACGAGCAATCCAGCTCAGTGTATGGATATCTCTCAACCCTCCAGGAGTGGATTTGATATCAGGTTCAAGGTTATACGTGGTGTCGTGATAGCGAGCATGGCGCTCTCTTTGTTCTTTAACTTTTCCTTTGTAAAAAACTTCACTGGGCCAAAATGAGTCGGAATGAATCACCAGTTTGAGCTGCTGAAACGTATCTTCGCATCCGCAAAGCAATCTGGCCTCTTGCAAATTTGTGGCGACAGTCAGGTCGTTGCGACCTATCTCGGCACACTCTTCGACGGTTCTCACAGCGTGCCCGACTTCTAAGCGCAGATCCCATAGTAGAGTAATAAACTCGCTGACTTTTGCTGCCAAACTATCGGGCAATGTCATTCTTGAAACGACTAAGATATCGATGTCCGAGAGAGGGTGTAGCTCACCTCTTCCATACCCCCCTACGGCAACCAAACTGATATGCGGATACTCTGCAAAGCCAAAATGTTCCCAAAGTCGATTAAGCATCAGGTCTATGAATTCCGCTCTGCCAAGGACTAAGTCTGTCACTGGATGGTGATTGAGAAACTCTTGTTTCTGAAAATGAGCAAAGGCTTCTAGTTGCGCTTTTAACTCGTCAACAGCTAGCTGGTTTGGTTCGAAGGTGAGGGGGCATTGATAGGACATATTGAGCAATCCGTGCTAAAGCAAAATCTAAATCCACTCTATACGTAACCTAGTGTTTGCTCAAGAAGCACGAGATTTATTTGGTTGAAAAAATCCCCGCCGAAGCGAGGATTTGAAAGGATTAAGCGTTGTTCATCAAACGGGGAATGGATTCTTCTTTGCGAAGAGTGAGAACCTCGCATCCATTTTTAGTCACCAGTAAAGTGTGTTCGTATTGCGCTGACTTTTTACCGTCTCCCGTGTACACGGTCCAGTCATCGGCTGCATCGACACTTACGCCAAATTTTCCGGCGTTAATCATAGGTTCTATGGTAAAGCACATGCCTTCTTTTAGAATGCGACGGTCGTTGTTTTTGTAGTGAACAACTTGAGGCTCTTCGTGGAACTCGTTGCCAATACCGTGTCCGCAAAAATCTTTTACAATAGAGAATTTGTTACGCGGGTTTTTCTTGTTGTTCTCTTTGATGTACTTTTCAATCGCTGTTCCGATATCACCGACCGTTGCGCCGGGCTTCACTTTTCGCATACCTACGTAAAGCGCTTCTTGAGTAACCATACACAAGCGTTTATCTGCGGGTGATACATCACCTACTAAGAACATTTTAGAGGTATCTCCGTGGTAACCTTGTGGACGCGTGCTTATATCTGCGCCTTCCTCATCAGGTACGATTACCGTGATATCGACATTGATGATGTCGCCATTTTTTAGCACCGCGGGTTTTAGTTGGCCGTTGCTCCCCACTTCATCGGCAACAGCCGGAATGCCGTGACAAACAATGTGATTAATGGAAGTACAGATGGATTTTGGGAACCCATGGTAATCAAGTGGCGCAGAGTATGCCCCTTTGTCGGTGGCGTAATCATGGCAGATCTGGTTTAGCTCTTCTGTCGTTACCCCTTCCTTTATATGAGGCTCGATCATTTCTAATACATCTGCTGCTAGCGCACCAGCAATGCGCATACGTTCTACTTCTTCTGCGGTTTTAATCTTGATTGACATGTACTTTCTCTACCAATTTGTTCTCTCTGCCATAGCAGTTTGCCGCATTCTATCAGGAAGAAATGAGAATGTGTATTTGTCTTAACCCACATTCTATATTTTGAATGCTAAACATAGTTACGAAGACAAAGTAGAAAAGGGCCATGGAAAAGTGCGCAGAAAGCAATTTTTACTGGCTTTGTGAGGCTAAAATATGGTATAAAGCGCGCCGGAAGCTGCTCTGATATCTTCAATTTGGCGATACCGAGTCAGTCTCCATAAACCAAATTATTGTTAAATCACACACATTCCGACACGTGTTCCGGGGTGCTTAGCGTTAAGTCTAGGTCGGTAACATGGGGAATGTGGAGGCCTAACCCCATAGAGGAATTTAAAATGGCAACTGTATCAATGCGCGACATGCTGAAAGCTGGTGTTCACTTCGGTCACCAAACTCGTTACTGGAACCCAAAAATGAAGCCATTCATCTTTGGTGCTCGTAACCGCGTTCACATCATCAACCTAGAAAAAACTGTACCTATGTTCAACGACGCTCTAGCTGAGCTACAAAAAGTTGGCGAGAAGAAAGGTAAAGTTCTTTTTGTTGGTACTAAGCGCGCTGCATCTGAAGCTGTTAAAGAAGCTGCAATCGCAAGCAACCAGTTCTACGTAAACAACCGCTGGTTGGGTGGTATGCTGACTAACTACAAAACTGTACGTCAGTCTATCAAGCGTCTTAAAGATCTAGAAGCACAGGCTCAAGACGGCACTTTCGACAAGCTAACTAAGAAAGAAGCTCTAATGCGTACTCGCGAAATGGAGAAGCTAGAGAAATCTCTTGGTGGTATCAAAGACATGGGTGGCCTACCTGACGCTCTATTCGTAATCGACGCTGACCACGAGCACATTGCGATTAAAGAAGCTAACAACCTAGGTATCCCAGTTTACGCTGTGGTAGATACTAACTCTAACCCAGACGGCGTTGACTACATCATCCCAGGTAACGACGATGCGATCCGTGCAGTTCAGCTGTACCTAAATGCTGCTGGTCAAGCGGTATCTGAAGGCCGTAACAAAGACGTTGCTGCTGTAGCTGAAAAAGACGGCTTCGTAGAAGCTGAATAATAACGGCTCTGTGTCACACTTGGTCTATGTGAAACCTAGTTGTCGCATAAACTAAGTTATAGTTAGCATCAGGGGCCACTTGAAGGCCCCTGATTTTTACCTTATCCGGAATCAATGAGGAATAGAGAATGGCTGTTACTGCTGCTCTAGTTAAAGAACTGCGCGATCGTACTGGCGCAGGTATGATGGAATGTAAGAAGGCGCTTGTTGAAACTAACGGCGACGTCGAACTAGCAATTGAAAACATGCGTAAATCAGGCGCTGCAAAAGCTGCTAAGAAAGCAGGTAACGTAGCGGCTGAAGGTGCGATCATCATTAAAGACGCAGACGGTGTTGCAGTTCTTCTTGAAGTTAACTGCCAAACTGACTTCGTTGCTAAAGACGGTAACTTCACTGCATTTGCAGAGAAAGTTGCAGAGACTGCTCTAGCTTCTAAAGCGACTGTTGAAGAGCTAGTTGCTCAGTTTGAAGAAGAGCGCGTAGCTCTAGTTGCTAAAATCGGCGAAAACATCAACATCCGTCGCGTACAATACGTTGAAGGTGCTGCTATTTCTTCTTACCGTCACGGTGAGAAAATCGGTGTTGTTGTTGCTGGTGAAGGCGATGTTGAAACACTTAAGCACGTTGCTATGCACGTTGCTGCTTCTCGTCCAGAGTTTGTTAACCCTGAAGACGTACCAGCAGACGTTGTAGAAAAAGAGAAAGCAGTTCAAGTTGAAATCGCAATGAACGAAGGCAAGCCAGCTGAAATCGCTGAAAAGATGGTTGTTGGCCGCATGAAGAAGTTCACTGGCGAAATCTCTCTAACTGGTCAGCCTTTCGTTATGGAACCTAAGAAATCTGTAGGTGAAATCTTGAAAGAGCGCGGCGCTTCTGTTTCTACTTTCGTTCGTCTAGAAGTTGGCGAAGGTATCGAGAAGAAAGAAGAAATGAGCTTCGCTGAAGAAGTTGCACTAGCGCAAAAAGGTTAATCCTTAGCGAATTGTGTAAAGATTAGACCGTGGCCATGGCTGCGGTCTTTTTATGAATAATTGTCATCAATATAGACTTAGCGTTACCGAGCCTCTATTGATGACTGTTAATCAACAAACTCTCTTTGGAAGGTAAACTCCATGACTACGAACCCTAAACCAGCATATCAACGTATTCTGTTAAAATTGAGCGGTGAAGCTCTGCAAGGCGAAGAAGGCTTTGGTATTGATCCAGCGATCCTTGATCGCATGGCTCAAGAAGTAAAAGAATTGGTTGAGTTGGGTGTTCAAGTTGGTGTCGTTATCGGTGGTGGTAACCTGTTCCGTGGCGCTGGTCTTGCTGAAGCGGGCATGAACCGTGTTGTTGGCGATCACATGGGTATGCTGGCTACAGTGATGAATGGTTTGGCTATGCGCGACGCTCTTCACCGTGCTTATGTTAATGCTCGCGTTATGTCTGCAATCCCTTTGAAAGGCGTATGTGACGATTACAACTGGGCTGACGCTATTCGCGAACTGCGCCAAGGTCGCGTTGTTATCTTTTCTGCAGGTACAGGTAACCCATTTTTTACCACTGATTCTGCTGCTTGTCTTCGCGGTATTGAAATTGAAGCGGATGTTGTGCTTAAAGCCACAAAAGTTGATGGTGTATTTACAGCAGACCCAGTAGCCAACCCTGATGCAGAGCTGTATGATAACCTTTCATTTGGTGAAGTTCTTGAAAAGGAACTAAAAGTAATGGACTTGGCCGCATTTACGCTGGCGCGTGACCACAAAATGCCAATTCGAGTATTTAATATGAACAAGCCAGGCGCTCTTCGTCGCGTGGTAATGGGAGAAGCTGAAGGGACTTTGATCTCTTAACAGCTGAATGCTTACCGAGGTAGTGGCCTCGGTATTGCCATGTTTTACTCCCTATTATACTTTCACTTAGAAAGACACATTTAAGGTGATATTGTGATTAACGAAATCAAACAAGACGCTCAAGAGCGTATGGAAAAAAGCGTAGAAGCGCTAAAAAACAACCTTTCTAAAGTGCGTACTGGTCGTGCTCACCCGAGCCTGCTTTCAGGTATTAACGTAGAGTACTACGGCGCTCCGACTCCTCTTAATCAGGTTGCTAACGTTGTCGCTGAAGATTCTCGTACTTTGGCTATTACTGTATTTGACAAAGAGCTGGCTCCGAAAGTAGAGAAAGCAATTATGATGTCTGATCTGGGTCTAAACCCAATGTCTGCTGGTACAGTAATTCGCGTTCCACTTCCTCCGTTAACGGAAGAGCGTCGTAAAGACTTGGTTAAAATTGTACGCGGTGAAGCTGAAGGTGGCCGCGTTGCGATTCGCAACGTTCGTCGCGACGCAAACAATGATCTTAAGGCTTTGTTGAAAGACAAAGAGATCTCTGAAGATGAAGATCGCAAAGCACAAGACGAAATTCAGAAGATTACAGATGCAGCGGTTAAAAAAGTGGATGAAGCACTTGCTGCAAAAGAAAAAGAGTTGATGGAAGTATAAGCCTCTGTTTCTCACACTTTAAACGCTGTGCTCACAGCACAGCGTTTTTCTATGTTAGGCTTTGACCCTCGCTGCTTACAGAACCTCTATATGCAAAACCAGAACTCCTCTCCCATTGCGCTCTCAGAGCAAATTGCCGATCAACTTCCACAACATATCGCCATTATTATGGACGGCAACGGCCGATGGGCTAAAGCTCAGGGTAAGCCACGTGTCTTTGGCCATAAAAACGGTGTTACAGCTGTTCGCAAAGCGATATCGACGTCTGCAAGGTTAGGAATTAAAGCTGTTACTCTGTTCGCTTTTAGTAGCGAAAACTGGCGCCGTCCTGAAGAGGAAGTGGGCTTATTAATGGAGTTGTTTATTTCGGTTCTTTCCACCGAAGTGAAAAAACTGCATAAAAACAACTTACGTCTGCGAATTATTGGTGATAAATCAAGGTTTAGCGAGCGCCTTCAACAAAAAATCGAACATGCCGAAAAGCTTACAGAAACGAATACTGGTATGGTAATCAACATTGCTGCCAATTACGGCGGTAAATGGGATATCTTAGAGGCGACAAAATCAATCGCGAGAAAAGTTGCCAACGGTGAACTCGATGCCGATGCGTTGACAGAAGAACTCATGACAGATCATTTGACCATGGCGGACTTACCTGAAGTGGATTTGATGATTCGAACGAGTGGTGAATGTCGCATCAGTAATTTTATGCTGTGGCAGATGGCTTATGCCGAGCTCTACTTTACCCCAGAGTTTTGGCCCGATTTTAATGAAGAAAGCCTGATAGAAGCAGTGACTTGGTTTGTTAATCGAGAACGTCGTTTTGGCTGTACCGGTGAACAAATCAAGACATTGATGGAAAGTCAGTAAAGGATCATTTGGATTTGAAACTAAGAATAATCACTGCACTTATCCTTGCGCCCCTAGTCATTTTGGGGATTTTTGAGTTACCTCTTTTAGGATTTGTTTTTGCTATTGCAGGAGTCTGTTTTCTCGGCTTGTGGGAGTGGACACAGTTTGTCAAAGGCAGCTCTAGAGTGGTGTCTATGGCCCCTAGCCTTATTGCAATAGCAGCGCTTCTCTATTTTGTTCCTGTTGACAATGAGAGCTTGAAAAACGTTAGCTCAAGCCACTATGGCATATTGTTGGTAGGATCGCTTTGGTGGATCATCGCCAGTGCTCTTGTCGTCACCTATCCCAATTCCAGTCGCTTGTGGGAAGGCTCTCGTCTATTACGGCATCTATTTGGCTTTTTAACTCTGGTGCCTTTTTTCTTTAGTGTCATTTTGCTAAGAGCTGAAGTTGTGGAAGGGGATGCTTATCACGGTGCCAAACTCGTCCTTTTTGTCTGCTTGTTGGTTTGGGCGGCGGACAGTGGCGCTTATTTTTCCGGTAAGAGTCTAGGGCGTCGTAAGATGGCCCCTCAGGTCAGCCCAAATAAAACCATTGAAGGACTCATCGGTGGCGTTATTACCGCATTAGCTGTCGCTTGGTTGGCCGCAGATTGGTTTTCTATCGAATTTAGCAGTCCTTTAACTATGGTTATCATTACTTTAGCAACAGTGGTTATCTCGGTATTGGGCGACCTAGTCGAGAGTATGTTTAAGCGAGTCTCTGGAATCAAAGACAGCAGTAACATTATACCTGGGCATGGCGGAGTACTCGATCGGATAGATAGTTTGACCGCAGCATTTCCGGTTTTTGCCTTTCTCTACTTCTTATTCTAATAAAATAGGATGAATAAGAGATCATCCCAGATAATATTGGCTGGTTGCTATGCATAAATTGACAATCTTAGGTGCTACAGGTTCTATTGGTAGCAGCACTCTTAAAGTCATTGACCAAAATTCGGAGCAATTTTCGGTTGTTGCCTTGGTTGCGGGGCAAAACGTAGAGAAAATGCGAGAGCTTTGCATTAAGTACTCGCCAAAATATGCAGTCATGTCTACACCTGAAGCTGCTCACCAGCTTGAACGGACATTAAACTCTGCGGGCGCTAAGATTGAAGTACTGTATGGTGAAGCGGCCATGAGTATGGTTTCTTCTTTAGAAGAAGTCGACACTGTGATGGCGGCCATCGTAGGCTCTGCTGGGCTAATGCCAACCATGGCCGCAGTAAAAGCGGGCAAGCGCGTGCTTTTAGCCAACAAAGAGGCTCTGGTGATGTCTGGTCAGTTGTTTATCGACGAAGTGAAGCGTTCAAATGCTCAGCTACTTCCAGTGGATAGTGAACACAACGCGATCTTCCAATGTCTGCCACCTGCTACTCAGTCTCAACTCGGCCATTGCGATCTTGCATCTCAAGGTATTTCTCATATTTTACTAACCGGGTCCGGCGGCCCCTTCCGCTATAGCGATCCAAGTACGTTAGCTGACGTTACGCCAGCACAGGCGATCGCTCACCCCAACTGGTCAATGGGACCAAAAATTTCTGTAGATTCAGCCACTATGATGAATAAAGGGCTGGAATATATCGAGGCTCGTTGGTTGTTTAACACTCAACCAGAACAACTAAAAGTCTTGATACATCCTCAATCTGTTATTCACTCAATGGTCCAATTTTTGGATGGTTCGGTCATCGCACAAATGGGGGAGCCTGATATGGCGACTCCAATCGCTTATGCTATGGCATACCCAAATCGCGTTAACGCAGGGGTATCAGCATTAGATTTTACTCAGATTGCTGAACTCACTTTTATGGCTCCGGATTATTCGCGTTACCCATGTCTAAAACTGGCTATGGACGCTTGTTTTGAGGGGCAGCACGCAACCACTGCTCTTAATGCTGCTAACGAAGTGGCCGTTGACGCCTTTTTGAATGAGCGGTTGCGGTTCACGGAGATAGCCAAGTTAAATCACTCGGTAGTAGACAAAATTTGTGCGACTCATACTCAAGTACAAAGCAATAACTTGGAAAGCTTATTAGAGCTGGATAAAATGGCAAGACTCTATGCCAAGGAACTGATTACTGGACACGCATTATGACCGGAATTTTATGGAACTTTGTCTCTTTTATTGTCGCTCTTGGCATCTTGGTCGCAGTGCACGAGTTTGGTCATTTTTGGGTCGCACGTCGTTGTGGCGTTAAAGTAGAAAAGTTCTCAATTGGCTTTGGCCGCTCAATTTGGAGCAAAGTGGGTAAAGATGGTACAGAATACACCATTTCGATTATCCCTTTGGGTGGCTTTGTCAAAATGCTTGATGGACGAGTGGACAATGTTCCCGATAGCGAACAAGCGTATGCGTTTGACAAGAAACCACTGTGGCAACGCACATCGATTGTAGCCGCTGGTCCAGTTTTTAATTTTCTTTTTGCTCTGGTCGCGTACTGGATAGTCTTTATTATGGGTGTGCCAGCAGTAAAGCCTGTAGTGGGTGAAGTTGCCCCCTATTCTATCGCTGCTGAAGCAGGAATAGAGTCTGGAATGGAACTTAAAGCCGTCTCTGGCGTCAAAACCGCAGACTGGGAATCAGTTAATATGGGTTTGATCGGTCATATCGGTGATGACTCAATGACATTGACTGTATCTTCTCCCGATAGGCTTGGCGTTGAGGAAGTGATCACTCTTGACCTAGCCAAATGGAACTTTGACCCAGAAAAAGAGTCTGCTATGTGGGCCTTGGGTTTTAAGCCTTATACCCCAGCAGTATCTCTTACTCTAGCGACCATTTCTGAAAATGGTGCAGCTTTTAAAGCTGGCTTTAAAGTAGGAGATAAAATTATTGCGATCGATGGCAGTGACATCACTAAGTGGGAGCAGGTGGTGGAAGCTATTCGAACGAATGCTAACGCAGCTATCTCTGTTGATGTGCTGAGAAACAGCGAACGGTTAAATTTAGTTTTAACGCCGGATAGCCGTAAGCAAGGTAGTGGTGAACTTATTGGTTTTGCTGGAATCGCTCCTGAGGTCGCAGAATGGCCTGAAAACTATCGATTTGATCTCCAATATGGTGTATTTGAATCAGTTGGAAAAGCAATAGATAAGACAGTTCAAGTTATTGAACTCACCATCAGTATGATTAAAAAACTACTGGTGGGTGATGTAGGGTTAAACAACCTCAGTGGGCCAATTTCTATAGCTAAAGGGGCCGGAACAACAGCCGACTATGGATTGGTGTACTTTTTGGGATTCTTGGCTTTAATCAGTGTCAATCTCGGAATTATTAATCTTGTTCCGCTGCCAATGCTTGATGGCGGACATTTGCTCTTTTTTGCCATAGAGGCAGTCATAGGAAAGCCCGTACCAGAAAAGGTACAAGAAATGGGTTATCGAATTGGTGGTGCCATTATTTTCTCATTGATGGCTGTAGCATTATTTAATGACTTTACCCGACTCTAGACTGGGTAAAGGTGTAGTAAGGAATAACTAAAACAAAATGGCGATCAAAAAAACTCTATTTGCCACGTTATTAGCGACAAGCGTAGCGGCAAATGGTGCGGAAAACTTTGTTGTTCAAGATATAAAGATTGAAGGTTTACAAAGGGTGGCCCTTGGTGCGGCTCTTTTAAACATGCCAGTTCGTGTCGGCGATACCATCGGTGGTCAGGATATTGCGGATGCAATACGCGCTCTTTATGCTTCGGGTAACTTTGAGAATGTACAAGTTCTGAGAGATGAGAGTGTCCTAGTTGTTAAAGTCACTGAGCGCCCAACTATCGCGAGTATTTCCTTTTCGGGTAATGAAGCGATTAAAGAAGAACAACTAAAGCAGAACTTAGATGCTTCGGGTCTTCGCGTTGGTGAGGCGTTAGATAGAACCTCATTAAGCAAAATTGAGAAAGGCCTTGAAGATTTTTATTACAGCGTTGGTAAGTACAATGCCAGTGTCCAAGCGGTTGTTACTCCTCTACCTCGCAATCGCGCCGATCTAAAGTTTGTGTTTAGTGAAGGTGTTTCCGCGAAAATTCAGCAGATCAACTTTATTGGTAACCAAGTTTTTACCGATGAGGAGCTGTTGGGCCGATTTAACCTTAACGTTGATGTCGCTTGGTGGAACTTCCTGTCTGACGACAAGTACCAAAAACAAGTTTTAGCAGGCGATATTGAGGCACTTCGCTCTTACTATCTAGACCGTGGCTACTTGAAGTTTCTTGTCGATTCTACCCAAGTAGCAATTTCTCCAGATAAAAAAGGTGTATACATCACCTTGGGTATTGAAGAAGGCTTACCTTATACAGTCAAAGACGTTAACTTCCGAGGTGAGCTGTTAGGAAAAGAAGGCGAGTTCAAACTATTAACGCCTTTTGAAATTGGTGAGACGTACAATGGCAGTCAAGTCACTGCACTTGAGGACGAGATCAAGCGAGTACTTGGCGAGTCGGGATACGCATACCCTAAAGTCTTTACTATCCCTGAGTTTGACGATGAAAATCAGCAAGTTACTCTGACTGTTAACGTCGAAGCCGGCAAGCGTATTTATGTTCGCGATATCCGCTTTGTCGGTAACAACTCGACTAAGGATGAAGTCTTACGTCGAGAAATGCGTCAAATGGAAGGAAGTTGGCTTAACTCTAAGTCGATTGAAACGGGTAAAAGCCGTCTTAATCGCTTGGGTTTCTTTGAGACCGTTGATGTCCAGACCGTCCGTGTACCGGGTAGTGACGACCAAGTTGATTTGGTCTACAACGTGAAAGAAGCCAACTCAGGTAGTGTCAATTTTGGTATTGGCTATGGTACTGAGTCCGGTATCAGTTTTCAGGTAGGTCTGCAACAAGATAACTTCGCGGGTACTGGTAACCGAGTCGGTATTAACGCTATGATGAATGACTACCAAAAGAATGTGAGTGTGGAATATCGCGACCCATACTGGACCCTTGATGGTGTTAGTTTAGGCGGAAAAGTATTCTACAACGAGTTTGAAGCATCCGAAGCGGGTATTATCGACTATACCAACACCAGCTACGGCCTAGAGTTAACGCTGGGCTCATGGTTAGATGAGTTAAACCGATTTGAGTACGGCATTGGTTACACGCACAATAATATTGGTAATGTACCAACTCATGATCAGGCACAGCTGTTTACACGTAGCATAGGTCAGGCTGGTCAGAATGAAATTCAAACCGGTGATATTGATATCAACCTTGCATGGACAAGAAATAACCTTAACCGAGGCTATTTCCCGACCGCGGGTAACTATCAAAGGGCATTTGCCAAAATGACAGTACCGGGCTCCGACGCTCAGTACTTTAAACTACAGTATGATGTTAGACAGTATGTTCCACTGACCAAAAAGCATGAGTTTAGTCTCTTAATGCGCGGTCGTTTAGGTTATGGTAACGGCTACGGTCAGTCGGATGGGAATGACAATGTTTACCCATTTTACGAAAACTACTATGCTGGTGGCTTTACGTCCTTACGTGGTTTCCGTTCTAATACAGCTGGCCCAAGAGCGGTTTACACAAACAATAGTGGCTCGTGCGGTAACAATGGTTGTACTACTGCCACAGATGATTCGGTAGGTGGTAATGCCGTTGCTCTCGCTAGTATGGAGTTGATTTTCCCAACTCCGCTAGTTTCTGATGAAGTGAGAAGTCAGATACGTACCAGCGTCTTTGTAGATGCGGCAAGTGTTTGGGATACCGAGTTTACCTATCGAGATGGTATCGATAGCCCATTTTACTATGACTACTCAGACCCAACAAACTACCGAGCTTCATATGGTGCAGCTTTGCAATGGATGTCCCCAATGGTCCATTGGTCTTCTCTTTAGCTAAACCAATCGAAAAGTATGAAGGTGATGACGAAGAGTTCTTCACCTTCACAATTGGCCGAACCTTCTAATGAGGAATTACAAGTGAAAAAAATGGCAAAAGTAGCAGGTATCAGCCTAGCACTTCTTTCAACGTCTCTATTTGCTAATGCTGCTGAAGCGGCTCAAAAAATTGGTTACATCAACTCGGCTCAGGTTTTCCAAACCATACCGCAGCGCGAAGTAGTACTGCAAAAAATGCAGGCTGAATTTAAAGAAAAAACCGACGAGCTTAAAGCCATTCAAGCTAAAGCGAAAACAAAAATAGAGAAGCTCCAGCGCGATGGCGAGCTGTTGGGTGACGAAGAAGTTGCAAACCTTCGCTTAGAAATAGGCCAACTAGACAATGAGTATAAGCTTAAAGCTCAAGCTTTAGATAAGGCGAGCAAAAAGCGTGAAGCTCAAGAAACGCAGAAGCTGTTTAAAGTAATCCAAGACAAAACTCAGGAAATTGCTGAAAAAGAAGGCTACGACATGATTGTTGAGGCAAAAGCCCTTGCTTATGCTAAACCTGAAGATGATATTTCTGAAAAAGTGATTAACGCACTGAAATAATTATGACAACGTTGACTTTAGCCGAACTGGCAAAAATTACTGGTGGAGAACTTCACGGTAACAGTGAAGTACAGGTATCTAGAGTTGCGCCTATGGATAAGGCCGGTGAGGGGGATGTGACCTTCTTGTCGAATTTGAAATACGCTAAACACTTGTCTGAATGCAAGGCAAGTGTTGTTATGGTGAAAGAGGCGCAAAAAGAGGCCTGCATTGGCAACGTCATCGTTGTTGATGACCCATACGTAGGGTATGCAAAAATTGCTTTAGCTTTGGATAGTACTCCGCCACCTGCGACTGAAATAGCGCCTTCAGCGGTCATTGCTGAAGATGTAATTCTAGGAAAAAATGTCAGTGTTGGTGCTAATGCTGTTATCGAATCTGGCGTTGAGCTGGCGAACGGTGTGGTTATTGGCGCAGGTTGCTTTGTCGGTAAAAATGCGAAAATTGGTGAAAACACTAAGTTGTGGGCCAATGTCAGTGTTTATCACGAAGTGACGATAGGCAGTGACTGCCTCATCCAATCCAACAGTGTGATTGGTTCGGATGGTTTTGGCTATGCTAACGAAAAAGGTGAGTGGATCAAAATCCCTCAAGTAGGTAGTGTTGTAATTGGCAATCGAGTCGAGATCGGTTCATGTACGACTATCGATCGCGGAGCGCTAGATGACACTATCATTGAAGACAACGTGATTTTAGATAATCAGTTGCAGATCGCTCACAACGTGCACATCGGATATGGTACAGCGATGGCTGGTGGTACAGTAGTCGCAGGTAGTACCAAAATTGGTAAATACTGTATTATCGGTGGTGCGGCCGTGATTAATGGTCATATTGATATTGCTGATGGTGTGACCATTACAGGGATGGGGATGGTTATGCGTAGCATCACTGAAAAAGGTGTCTACTCCTCTGGTATCCCATTACAGACGAACCGAGAGTGGCGTAAAACCGCGACACGAGTTCATCGAATTGATGATATGAACAAGCGTCTGAAAGCGGTGGAAAAGCTGCTAGATCAGAACGAGCAATCCTAGCTCTTCTGATAAAAAGACTCGCTTAGTGCGAGTCTTTTTATCTATTTATGCTTGCATGAAATACGGATACTGACCTTTGAATAAGTCAAAGGTCAGTATCCGAAAATATTTTAAGATTGAACATAGGAATATGACTTTGACTACTGAAACTAAAACCATGAATATTACAGAAATTCAGGAACTTCTACCGCATAGATATCCATTCCTGATGATTGATAAAGTGGTTGATTTTCAAGAAGAAAAATACCTAACAGCAATTAAGAATGTATCAGTGAATGAACCTCAGTTCACAGGTCATTTTCCTCAACTTCCAGTATTTCCTGGTGTGCTGATTTTAGAAGCAATGGCCCAAGCGACAGGACTACTGGCCTTCAAATCGTTCGGTGCACCTTCTGAAAACGAACTATACTATTTCGCTAGTGTCGATAATGCGAAGTTTCGCAGACCGGTTACTCCGGGTGACCAGCTCGTTATTGAAGTCGAGTTTATTAAAGAACGTCGCGGGATTGCGGCTTTCAATGGTGTGGCCAAAGTGGATGGTGAAGTCGTTTGTTCTGCAGAGCTAAAGTGTGCTCGTCGAGAGTTCTAATATGATCCATGAAACAGCGAAAATTCACCCTGCTGCAGTGGTGGAAGAAGGTGCCAAAATTGGTGCAAATGTAACGGTAGGTCCATTTACTTACATCACACAAGATGTAGAGATAGGTGATGGAACAGAAGTTATGTCCCATGTAGTCATTAAGGGGAAAACGGTCATTGGCAAAGATAACCGCATTTTTCCTTTTGCCATTGTGGGCGAAGAAAACCAAGACAAAAAGTACGGTGGCGAAGAAACCACGGTAGTTGTTGGCGATCGCAATGTTATTCGCGAAAGTGTGCAGATTCACCGCGGAACTACACAAGATAAAGCGACCACGGTGATTGGTGATGATAACTTGCTGTGTGTGAATGCACACATTGCTCACGATTGTGTCGTCGGCAATCACACCCATATCGGTAATAATGCCATCTTGGGTGGACATGTCACTGTTGGCGATTACGCTGGTGTAATGGCACTTTCTGCCATTCATCCGTTCTGTGAAGTCGGTGCATACGCTTATATCGGTGGCTGTAGTGCAGTAGTGCAAGATGTTCCGCCTTATGTCCTTGCACAAGGTAATCACGCCAAACCATTTGGTTTAAACCTTGTCGGTTTGAAGCGCAACGGATTTGAAAAGTCAGAGCTGCGCGGGTTGAACAAGGCTTATAAAGAGATTTACCGCTCAGGTAAAACGCTAGAAGAGGTGAAACCTTTGCTAGCGGAAATGGCCGAAGAGTGCGCACCAGTTAAAGGCTTTTGCGAAATTTTAGAGCGAACTGAACGTGGTATCATTCGTTAAAGTACGAATGGCAATTTAATTCAAAAAGATCGTTGCTCCATGAGTAGCGGTCTTTTTCTGTTTTATATGCCCGAAAGCAATAGAGGCAAAAATGAAAAAACCATTGCGTATTGGTGTAATAGCAGGTGAACTTTCTGGTGATACCTTAGGTGAAGGTATGATCAAAGCAATCAAAGCACAACATCCCGACGCAGAGTTTGTAGGGATTGGTGGGCCGAAGATGATAGCGCAAGGGTGCACATCTCTTTTTGATATGGAAGAGTTGGCGGTTATGGGCTTGGTAGAAGTTCTAGGGCGTCTTCCTCGTCTGCTTAAAATCAAAGCAGAGCTGATTCGTTACTACACTGAAAATCCACCTGATGTTTTTGTTGGTATCGACGCGCCAGACTTTAACTTAAGAGTTGAAAAAGATTTAAAGCAAGCGGGAATTAAAACGGTTCACTATGTTAGCCCATCGGTTTGGGCATGGAGACAGAATCGCATCCACGGCATTGCCCAAGCCACCAATTTGGTTCTAGCATTTTTGCCGTTTGAAAAAGCCTTTTACGACAAGTTTTCAGTACCTTGTGAGTTTATTGGACATACCCTTGCAGACGCCATTCCACTTGTGGTTGAAAAGACACCCGCAAGAGAATTACTCCAGCTAGACGAAGATAAAAAATGGTTAGCCGTTCTGCCGGGAAGCCGTGGTAGTGAAGTTAAAATGTTGGCGCCACCCTTTATTGAGACCTGTCAGCGCCTATACAAAGACAATCCCAATTTGGGGTTCGTGGTTGCGGTAGTAAACGAGAAACGCCGAGAGCAGTTTGAACAAGTCTGGAAAGAACAAGCACCAGAACTCGATTTTGTACTGGTTAATGATACGGCGAGAAATGTTATATCGGCAGCAGACGCCGTTATGCTGGCCTCAGGTACGGTTGCTCTAGAGTGTATGTTGTTAAAGCGCCCTATGGTGGTTGGGTACAAGGTTAACGCTTTAACGCATTTTATCGCGCGCAGATTGGTGAAAACTAAGTATGTTTCCCTGCCTAATATTTTGGCTGACGAAGAGCTGGTTAAAGAATACTTGCAAGACGACTGTACTGTTGAGAACCTTTACCTCGAAACGTCGGCGCTGCTAAACACGGATTCTCACCCAATGGTAGAGAGGTTTACAGAAATGCACCACTGGATCCGCAAAGACGCAGATACACAAGCTGCAAATGCAGTACTTTCATTGATTAAGCGAAGTAGTTAACTATGGCGACCAAACCAAAAATTGAATTTCCCCCGTTTGAATATCCAGAAGGGTATCAAAGATTTGCTGGCGTAGAGAGGTTGGTCGTGGGCCATTAGTTGGTGATGTGGTTACTGCTGCCGTCATTTTGGATCCCAATAACCCGATTGAAGGGTTAAACGATTCAAAAAAACTGTCAGAGAAAAAGCGGTTAGCTTTGCTACCAGAAATCAAGGAAAAGGCACTGGCGTGGTCAGTAGGACGTTGTTCTCCAACAGAAATCGATGAACTGAACATACTGCACGCGACCATGCTGGCTATGCAGCGGGCGGTTGAAGGTCTAAAGATTCAACCTGATTTTGTCTTAGTTGATGGAAATCGAATCCCTGAATTGACCGTTAACGCTCAAGCTATTGTTAAAGGGGACCTCAGAGTTGCCGAAATCAGTGCGGCTTCAATTATTGCTAAAGTTGTGCGAGACCAAGAAATGGAAGAACTGGACAAACGTCATCCAGAGTTTGGATTTGCCAAGCACAAGGGGTATCCAACCAAGGCCCACTTTGAAGCAATTGAGCAGCACGGCGTAATCGAAGAGCATAGAAAGAGTTTTAAACCCGTGAAAAAGGCACTGGGTCTGGCTGACTAGTCAGATTTAGTTCAAGGAAAATATACCCTGAAGATAGCCATCTAATTTTAAGTTATTTAGAATGACCTATCGCTTTTAGATGCTGTCGTGATATCCGGAACCTATTGATGTCAGATCCCAAATTTATTCATTTACGAGTCCACAGTGACTTTTCCATGGTTGATGGACTTTCCAAAGTACCTCCTTTAGTAAAAAAGGTAGCGGAAATGGGGATGCCTGCCGTGGCGCTCACCGACTTTACCAACTTATGTGGTTTGGTAAAGTTTTATGGGACAGCACACAGTTGCGTATAAAGCCGATTATTGGCGCTGACTTTTCCGTTCAATCTGCCGAGTTTGGGGAAGAACTGACCAAGCTCACCGTGCTGGCGGCAGACAACCAAGGTTACAAAAATTTAACGCTACTGATTTCAAAAGCTTACTTGAGAGGTCACGTTCAACACCAACCCGTGATTGATAAAGAGTGGCTAGCGGAGCTTTGTGAAGGGCTAATACTCATCTCAGGTGGTAAGGATGGAGATGTCGGCAAAGCCCTACTGAAGGGAAATCAGCAGCTCGTTTCTGAGTGTGTTCAGTTCTACAATCAGTACTTTCAAGACAGGTTTTATCTAGAGTTAACCCGAACCGGCCGCGCAGACGAAGAAAACTATCTACACTTCGCACTTGATTTAGCAGAGCAATCAGAATTGCCTGTTGTTGCGACCAATGACGTCGTCATTCTTGATGATTCACTGTTTGATGCACACGAGATACGAGTAGCTATTCACGATGGCTATACCTTAGAAGATCCTAGACGTCCAAAAAACTATAGCCCACAGCAGTATCTTCGCAGCGAAGAGGAGATGTGTGAGCTCTTTGCAGACATTCCCGAAGCGCTAGAAACAGTGTTGAAATTGCCAAGCGATGTAATGTCACCGTGCGTTTGGGAGAGTACTTCCTTCCCGCTTTCCCAACGGAAGGTATGGAAGAGACAGATTTTCTGGTTAAGAAATCTCAAGAAGGTTTGGAAGAGCGTTTAGAGTTTCTGTTTCCCGATGAAAAGACCAGACTAGAGAAAAGGCCTGAATACGATGATCGACTTCAAATTGAACTCGATGTAATCAACCAAATGGGCTTCCCCGGTTACTTTTTGATCGTGATGGAGTTTATTCAATGGTCTAAGGATAACGCTATCCCTGTTGGACCGGGGCGTGGTTCCGGTGCCGGATCTCTCGTTGCTTATGCTCTAAAAATTACCGATCTCGATCCGTTAGAATACGATCTACTCTTTGAGCGATTCCTTAACCCTGAACGTGTTTCCATGCCCGATTTCGATGTCGACTTTTGTATGGACAAACGAGACCAGGTTATCGACCACGTGGCTGAGATGTATGGTCGTGATGCGGTATCGCAAATTATCACTTTTGGTACTATGGCCGCTAAAGCGGTTATCCGCGATGTAGGACGAGTGCTCGGCCACCCATTTGGCTTTGTTGACCGAATTTCTAAGTTGGTACCGCCTGATCCGGGAATGACGTTAGAAAAAGCGTTTAAAGCGGAACCTGCGTTACCTGAGTTATACGAGGCAGATGAAGAAGTCAAAGAACTCATCGACATGTGTCGTATTCTTGAGGGCTGTACTCGAAACGCGGGTAAACACGCGGGTGGTGTTGTTATTTCGCCAACCACAATTACAGATTTTGCTCCAATTTACGCCGATGCGGAAGGTCATTTCCCCGTTACGCAGTTTGATAAAAACGATGTAGAAACAGCGGGACTGGTTAAGTTTGACTTCTTGGGTCTGCGTACGCTGACCATTATCGATTGGGCGCTGGGGCTCATCAATCCGAGATTAGAAAAAGAGGGTAAAGAGCCCGTTCTGATTGAATCCATACCGCTAGAAGATGACGCTTCATTTAGGCTATTGCAAAATTCAGAAACCACAGCGGTATTCCAGCTCGAATCTCGGGGCATGAAAGAGCTAATTAAACGTCTACAACCAGACTGTTTCGAAGATATTATCGCACTGGTAGCACTCTTTCGTCCGGGTCCTTTGCAATCGGGAATGGTTGATAACTTTATCGACCGTAAGCACGGCCGCGAGGATATCTCCTATCCAGATGAAAAGTGGCAGCATGAGTCATTAAAAGAGATCCTTGACCCGACCTACGGCATTATCCTCTATCAGGAGCAGGTAATGCAGATTGCGCAGGTTCTCGCCGGTTATACCCTTGGTGGTGCGGATATGCTCCGCCGAGCTATGGGTAAGAAAAAGCCGGAAGAGATGGCAAAGCAGCGCGCCGTGTTTGAAGAAGGCTCGGTGAAAAACGGGGTTGATGGCGAACTCGCCATGAAGATCTTCGACTTGGTAGAGAAGTTTGCTGGCTACGGCTTTAACAAATCTCACTCAGCGGCCTATGCTCTGGTTTCTTATCAAACGCTTTGGCTAAAGACACACTACCCAGCCGAGTTTATGGCGGCGGTTATGACAGCCGATATGGATAACACTGAAAAAGTGGTAGGACTGGTTGATGAGTGTCAGCGCATGAAGCTGACCGTGTTACCGCCAGATATTAACTCGGGTCTGTATCGTTTTAACGTCGATGAAGATGGGTCAATCGTTTATGGTATCGGCGCAATTAAAGGGGTAGGTGAAGGTCCTATTGAAGCGATTTTAGAAGCTCGCCAGAAAGATGGATACTTCAAGGACCTATTTGATTTTTGTGCCCGTATTGACCTGAAAAAAGTCAATAAACGCGTTATCGAAAAGCTCATTTATGCAGGGGCGTTAGACCGCTTAGGGCCGCACCGAGCTGCGATGATGGCATCGCTAGACGATGCGGTAAAAGCGGCTAGCCAACACCACCAAGCTGAAGCATTTGGTCAATCTGATCTGTTTGGCGTTCTGACTGAATCCCCAGAAGAAGTGGAGAGTAAGTATACCAAAGTACCGCCTTGGCCAGAAAAAGTATGGTTAGAGGGAGAACGGGATACACTTGGCCTTTATTTGACCGGGCACCCAATAAATGCCTATATCAAGGAACTAGGTAAGTATACGAGTTGTCGATTAAAAGATGCGACACCAACAAGGCGCGATCAATCTGTGACACTTTCCGGTTTGGTTATTGCCGCTAGGGTTATGACGACTAAACGCGGCAGTCGTATCGGTATCATGACTCTAGATGACCGAAGTGGGCGCATCGAGGTGATGTTGTTCTCAGATGCGTTAGATAGATATGCGGAACTACTAGAAAAAGATAAAATTTTGGTGGTTTCTGGACAGGTCAGCTTTGATGATTTCAATGGTGGTCTTAAAATGTCCGCGCGAGAAGTTATGGATCTCGGAACGGCGCGCGAAAAATATGCGCGTGGCCTGTCGGTTTCCATCGATGCGACTCAAGTAGACGAATCATTTTTCGAGCGCTTCAGTAAAGTACTGGAGCCTCATCGAGCTGGTAGTGTCCCTGTTAATGTGTATTACCAGCGCGACGATGCTCGTGCGCGTTTGACGCTGGGCACAGAATGGCGAGTAACGCCGAGCGATACTCTGCTAGACGAATTAAAACAACTGCTTGGAAAGAACCAAGTAGAACTCGAATTTAATTAATATTCGGTGACCGATGTTGCCGAGTCAAAAAGGATCCGTAGATGAGCCTAAACTTTCTAGAATTTGAAAAGCCAATTGCTGAACTTGAAGCGAAAATTGAAGCCTTGCGTGATGTATCTCGTCACGGCGGAGACTCAGGTATCGATCTAGATAAAGAAATTGCGCAGCTTGAAAAGAAAAGTCTGGAACTAAAGAAGAAAATTTTCAGTGATTTAGGCGCTTGGGAAACGGCTCAAATGGCTCGTCACCCACTGCGTCCTTACACCCTAGATTATATTGAGCACGCTTTTACAGAGTTTGAAGAGTTGGCTGGTGATCGCGCCTACGCCGATGATAAAGCCATTGTTGGTGGTATCGCGCGCCTAGAAGGTCGTCCTGTTATGATCATTGGTCATCAGAAAGGCCGTGAAACGAAAGAAAAAGTGATTCGCAACTTCGGTATGCCAAAACCAGAAGGTTATCGCAAAGCACTGCGTTTGATGGAAATGGCTGAGCGCTTCAAAATGCCGATCATCACATTTATCGATACAGCAGGTGCTTACCCAGGTGTTGGCGCAGAAGAACGCGGTCAATCTGAAGCTATTGCGACAAACCTAAAAGTGATGGCTGGCCTTAAAGTGCCTGTTATCTGTAACGTCGTTGGTGAAGGTGGTTCTGGTGGTGCGCTTGCGATTGGTGTTGGCGATTACGTAAACATGCTTCAGTACTCGACGTATTCAGTTATTTCGCCAGAAGGTTGTGCCTCTATTTTGTGGCGCGATTCAGATAAAGCTCCACAAGCAGCAGAAGCGATGGGTTTGATTGCTCCGCGTCTAAAAGAACTAGAGCTTATTGACGAAATTATTCCAGAGCCACTGGGTGGTGCTCATCGAGACCATATCCAAATGGCTGCTAACATGAAAGAAACGCTACTTCGTCAGTTACAAGAACTAGAGCAGTTCCAAGCAGAAGATTTGTTAGAGCGTCGTTACCAGCGCCTAATGAGTTACGGTTACTGCTAATTTGAAAACAATGATTAAAAAGGCTGACCCATGGTCAGCCTTTTTTATTTGTCTT
>NZ_LJJE01000109.1 GCF_001854765.1 Vibrio sonorensis
AGTATTAATAAAAAAGGCAGAAACCTAGGTTTCTGCCTTTTTGCTTATTGTGTGTTTGCTTTATTTTTTTGACCTCATCTTGTCGTGAGGTTCAGTATCACCCCAACTTCCGTTGGGATGGGTGCCTGTCGTACAGGCACACTGCTTTTTCTATAACTTGCTTAGCCGCCTACCGCGATGTGCTTCATGTCCGTCATGTAGCCACGAAGCTCTTCACCGATGTACTCAACTGGGTGATTGCGAATTGCTTCGTTTACTTCGATAAGTGTTTGGTTATCAACCTTGTTAGAGGTTTCACCAAGGCCTTTACCAATCACATCAGTCGATACTGAAGGCATAAACTTCTCACGTAGCAATGGCGTCGCTACGTTCGCGAATAGGTAGTTACCGTATTCTGCTGTGTCTGAAATAACCACGTTCATTTCGTATAGACGCTTACGAGCGATGGTGTTTGCAATCAGCGGTAACTCGTGCAAAGACTCGTAGTAAGCTGATTCATCAATGATGCCAGAAGCTGTCATTGCTTCGAACGCTAGCTCAACACCGGCACGAACCATAGCAACCATTAGGATACCGTTGTCAAAGTATTCTTGCTCGTCGATCTCTACGTTAGTTTCTGGGTAGTTCTCAAAAGCAGTTTCACCTGTCTCTTCACGCCAACCTAGAAGATTTTTGTCGTTGTTTGCCCAGTCAGCCATCATGGTGCTAGAGAACTCGCCTTGGATAATGTCATCCATGTGCTTGTTGTATAGCGGACGCATGAGATCTTTTAGCTCTTCAGAAAGCTCGAAAGCACGAATTTTAGCTGGGTTTGATAGGCGGTCCATCATATGTGTGATACCACCAAACTTAAGTGCTTCAGTTACGGTTTCCCAACCGTATTGAAGTAGCTTACCTGCGTAACCTGGGTCGATGCCGTCGGCAACCATCTTTTCGTAACAAACGATAGAACCCGCTTGAAGCATGCCACATAGGATGGTTTGTTCACCCATAAGGTCAGATTTTACCTCTGCAACGAAAGAGGACTCTAGACAGCCAGCACGGTGACCACCAGTTGCAGCAGCCCAAGCTTTAGCGATGTCCCAACCTTCGCCTTTAGGGTCGTTTTCTGGGTGAACCGCAATTAGTGTTGGTACACCAAAACCACGTTTGTACTCTTCGCGTACTTCCGTACCTGGACATTTAGGCGCCACCATAACAACAGTGATGTCTTTACGGATTTGCATACCTTCTTCAACCACGTTGAAGCCATGAGAGTAACCTAGCGCAGCACCTTGTTTCATTAGCGGCATTACCGTTTCTACAACGTTAGTGTGCTGTTTGTCTGGAGTGAGGTTAACCACAAGATCTGCTTGTGGGATAAGCGTTTCATAGCTACCTACTTCAAAACCGTTTTCTTTTGCGTTTTTGAACGATTGACGCTGCTCGTCAATCGCTGCCTGACGCAGAGCATACGCAACGTCTAGACCTGAATCACGCATGTTTAGACCTTGGTTAAGGCCTTGAGCACCACAACCGACGATCACTACTTTTTTACCTTTCAGGAAGTCTGCTTCTGTTGCAAACTCTTCACGGTCCATAAAACGACAACGACCTAGTTGGTCTAGTTGCTCGCGCAAATTCAAAGTATTGAAATAGTTAGACATTGGGCACTCCTTAATATTCTTCCGTATCGGTCAGCTCTTTCGCTGAATAGTTTCATACTAAAGCAGACATCAGGTTGCTTAAAGTGATATATTCACAATTAGTAATTGCAATTTATGCAACATTAAGTGACCTATTGATGAATATTAAAAGTCTGCAGATGTTTATTCATTTGTGTGATAGTAAAAACTTCAGTAAAACCGCCTCTGCCATGCACGTAAGTCCATCGGCACTCAGCCGACAGATACAAAAGCTGGAACAAGACGTTGGACAGAGCCTTTTCGCTCGTGACAATCGCAGTGTCGATCTAACACCTGCCGGAAAAAAACTTTTGCCCGTCGCCATAGGTATTGTCAGCGAATGGCAGCAATATCAAGCACAACTCACTGGACAGGAAAAAGAACTGCAAGGGGAAATTCGCCTGTATTGTTCCGTGACTGCAAGCTACAGCCACTTGCCTGAACTACTGTCTGACTTCAGGATTCAGCATCCTCTAATTGAATTTAAACTGTCGACAGGTGACCCCGCTCAGGCCATTGATAAGGTGATGAGCGATGAAGTGGATATCGCTATCTCTGCGATGCCCGACCAACTGCCCGCGCGAATAGAGTTTGAAACCATTAGTGACATCCCACTTTCAGTTATTGCCCCTGTGGGTATAAGTAGTTTCGCCCAAGAGCTGCAACTAGAAAAACCAGACTGGTCTAAAATCCCTTTTATTGTCCCAGAGGCCGGAACGGCAAGAGATCGCGCCAATACTTGGTTTAAATCGATGAAAATCAAACCCAATATCTATGCTCAGGTATCTGGTCACGAAGCGATTGTCAGTATGGTGGCCCTGGGGTGTGGAGTGGGTATTGCTCCAGATGTGGTGATAAACAATAGCCCAGTGCGAGAAAAGATTCAGCGTTTAGACGTCGACCCGATTAAGCCTTTCAAACTAGGGGTTTGCTGTAAACGCGCCCAGTTAAACAACCCTCTTGTCAAAGCGCTTTGGCAAGTTGCAGAAGGAACTTACCTCACTCTTTAGCAAAAAAAGTAGAGCCACTTTTTAAAAGTGGCTCTGTCTATTGGTTTAAATAACTCTTGAGAACTGTTGCTGACGAGCTCTCTCTCGCAAGTATTTGTCAAAACACATACAGATATTTCGAATCAGCAGTCGACCGCGCAAGGTCACTTTGATATGTGTGTCATCCACCTGCACCAGTTCGTCATTAATGAAGGTTTGCAGCAACTCTAAATCTTGTTTGAAATAGTCGTTGAAAACCACATTGAACTCTTTTTCTATGCGAGTCTTATCGAGTTTAAAGTTGCAAATCAGTTGCTTGATAACTTCTCTTCTCAGCAAGTCATCACTATCTAAGGAAACACCTTTCCACAACGCGTGATGATGCTCCCCTACTTGCGCGTAGTACTTCTTGAGCTCTTTTTGGTTTTGTGCGTAAGCGTCTCCAATCATAGAAATGGCGGAGACACCAAAACCGACTAAGTCACATTCACCTTGAGTGGTATAACCTTGGAAATTTCGGTGCAGCACTTCATTTCGCTGAGCAACAGCGAGTTCGTCTTCAGGTAAAGCGAAGTGATCCATACCGATAAACTGGTATCCCGCACCGGTCAACGTTGTAATGGTATCTTGCAAGATGGCCATCTTTTCGTCAGCTTGCGGCAAATCGTCATCTTTAATCTTTCGCTGCGCGGCAAATAGCTGTGGCATGTGGGCGTAGTTAAATATCGATAGTCTGCCCGGTTGCATTTCCAGCACTTGCTTTAACGTGTCTGAGAAAGAATCTTTGGTCTGTTTAGGCAAGCCGTAGATAAGATCTAGGTTAGTAGAGCGAAAACCTAGCTCTTTAGCCCGCTTAACCATATCGACAATAAACGCTTCGTCTTGCTCGCGATTCACCAGCTTTTGCACTTCTTTGTTAAAGTCTTGAACACCGATACTTAAGCGGTTAAAGCCTTCTGAGCGCAAGTGATCAAGCATGTCGAGCTCAATCTCGCGCGGATCGACCTCGATACTGATTTCTGCCGTTGGTTCAAAGTTAAATTCACCACGCAGAATCGCCATTAATCGAGAGATCTGATCATTCGACAAGAAAGTGGGAGTACCGCCACCAAAGTGCAGTTGAGTCACCCTTCTACCTTGCAACAGGCTGGCTCGCGTGCGGATCTCTAACTCTAACGCATCTAAGTAATGATCGGCCTTGTGAGCGTGCCTAGTGATCACCTTATTACAGCCACAGTAGTAACAGAGCTGATGACAAAACGGGATGTGAATGTAGAGAGATAGAGGGCGCTGAGGGTATTCGGTACAGGCCATATCGTAATCCGCTACAGTGAAAGCTTCGTGAAACTCGACTGCGGTTGGGTAAGAGGTATATCTTGGCCCCGAATAGTTATACTTTTCGAGAACCGCCTGATCCCATTCGATCTGTTGACTGGCGACGACTTGCTGCGACATGGTGCTCATTCCAATTTCGGTTAAGCCAATGATCTTTTCGTTATGATTATTTTTAATCGAAAAGTACAAAGACTCTGGTTACTTTCTCTTTAGAGCAAGTATTTTGCCACACGACGGCCTTAGCCGTCGGTAGCGAAAAGTTAAAATAGTTACAAATGTTCAGAACTGATAACTCGATCACTCACACTTAGTGAGTATAGGAAGGTTAAACCATCTGTATAGAGATTTGACTGTTGAGGGGTTCGACTTTCTGCCTAAGGGCTTTTAGCTCTTCAATAACGGCATCTTGCAGTCGTGACTCAGCCTTGTGGCGAGTTAGGTTTTGTTGCATGCGCTCTTTCTTCGCCAGTTCCTGACGTTCTTCACCACGCGCCATATCTTTCACGATATGATAAAGCTCAGATATCGCCGGATACTCTTTGTCGAAATCAACGCGGTCATCGCCTTGGACATAATCCATAATGCAATAAACGCGAATACTGATTTCTGAAAGGTCACACTGACCTTGGATCCCCGCTAAACACAGCACGCTTACGTTTTCATAGATATTCGCATTGCGTTTATCTATTGCTCGCTTTTGATTGGTGAGCAGTAACTCCTTTTGCTTCTTAAGCTTGAGCAGAAGGTAACCTGCATAACTCGCCAGAGCAACGATGATCACTACGCCTGCTATAGCCAATAAGGTTACATTCATATCAACACCTACCCTTTAAAGTCGTTCAGATCTAGGTTTTCAAACTGAGAAAGTAGCTCATCTTCACTCGCTGGTGCTTTTTTTGCTTTCTTTACAGGTTGAACTTCAATTTCTTCCTGCTCTTCTTCGACTTCCTCTTCGTAGATGCCCAGTTGCTTCATCAACACTTCAATGCGGTCAAGCTTCTCATCTACCGTGCGTTGTAGGCCTGCACCTAACTTCTCACCGTTTTCGATACGCTCTAACAGCACTAATAATTGAGCATCATTTTCCAGTATTTCTAGCTCTTTTTCAGCAGAAAGACGACGTTCTTGTTTGCTTGCCTTCTTTGGTGTTTCAACGACAAGCGGAATTTTCTTTTTGCTACCGATACGCGGGTCGCGTTTTTCACCCGCTGCTCTGAGTTTTTGCTCTTTCGCTTCAGAGTTTCTAGTGCCGGTTTTCAGACCTTTGCGCTTTTTATCTTTTTTACGCAACCTGCCTTCTACATCCGATTGAGTTCGGTTGCGTACTACGATTACGTCGGTATTACCGCCAGAGCGGCTTTTTTTACTACGACTCATTACCGGGTTTTCCTCAGTAAAATTACATCATTGCCAATAAATTCTAGTTCGAGCTGGTCCCGCTCTGCCAAATATCGAAACGTTTGTCGGCTAAAAAAGACCACATGCGTCTGGTCGTTTTTATAGTGCCAATTTGCAAACGCTTCCACGTCGATAACCATTTTGGTCATCAGGCCTATCCAGCCGTTTGGCTTAACCAAATTTAACCATTGCTGCCACACTTTGTTCGGCTCATATAAGTGCTCTATCACTTCAGTGGCAGTTAAAAAATCATACGTTGCGTCTAGTACCCGTTCATCTGGGTGATAGTAGATATCATACAACGACATGTGGTGCCCACGCTCTTCCAGCATCAGTGAAAGTGTCGGCCCCGGCCCGCAGCCAAAATCAAGCCCATTTGATTCAGGTTCAATGCGATCCACAACAGGATCCGCTATTCGAGAAAGAAATCTACGATACCCTTGGTCACTAGGATCATTTTCATGTAGATCATAGTGAGCTTTCTCTGACTTTGCATCCAGTCTTTGCTCCGCAGGAACAAAGACAAGTTCGCATTGTTGACATTGCAAATAGTCACGACGCTTATCAGAAAAATAGTCTTGTGTGTGCTCAGATGAGCATAGCGGGCACGTATGCATTTCGACTTCCTCTTACGGGGATGCGAAACATACCAGAAACTTGCCTTGGAGTGGAGTACTATTGTTTAAATGATAGCCAAATAGATGTTTATTACTCAATGTGCTTCGGATATTCGATGTTGGAGCTAAAATCTAGATAATAAAAAAGCGATGATCTCTCATCGCTCTCTAATTCCCCTTTAAGGGGCAAACTGTGTTGCACAATAAATTGCGCATCAATAATCCATTTGTTTTTTGCGCTTTCCCTGCAAAATGTGTCGTTTTTCATCGTCCTGATGAGTTCTTACTTTCCTTGCGACACCCATGTCATACTGCTCATCCTGAGCTGGGTCCCTTCCCCGCGTCTATACCTTTAGACCAAGCGACCATCCATGTCATGCTGCTTCGTGCCAACCCAGATAATGTATCCTGAAACCGACTTTGCTCAAGTGTGCTACAGCAAAATTTTAAGAAAAAATCATCAGAAAAGTCGCAAAGTTTTATCTATCAGCCAGTTACCTCATTCGACCCAATTTCACTATGGCAGATGTCTCACAAGACAACGAGCAACTTTACTCTACAGACCTAAAAATCCTATGTGATGCTGCACAAATAAAAACACCCCGGGAATACCGAGGTGTTTAAAGACATTGTTGCTCGAGCTATAGGGTTTGATTAATGCAAACCGCCAACGTATTTTGACAACACTTCGATGTCTTCGTCGGTCAGCTTCTTGGCGATATCGCGCATCATGGCGTTCATATCATTGCCACGTGAGCCGTCGCGAAACTTCTCTAGACTCGATTTAATGTATTCAGCTCGTTGGCCCGAAATTTTCGGGAACCCCGATAGTTCAGTGCCGTTACCACGAGGGCCGTGACACGCAATACAAGCCGTTAAACCACGTTCCATATCACCAGCGGTATAGAGAACTTTACCTTGCTCTACAACGTTTTCAGGTGTGGTATTGTGTGCAATTGGCAATGACGCATAATACGCCGCTAGATCAGCCATATCTTGCTCAGTGAGTGTAAGAACCATACCAGCCATTACAGGATCAACACGACCTTGCTTGTTACCTGTATCGACAGCCAGTTTGAAATCTCTTAACTGCTTTTCAATATACTTAGCGTGCTGACCCGCTAAAGATGGATAGTTAAGTAGTGCAGCATTGCCGTCTGCACCGTGGCAGGCCGCACATGTTACGGATTTTGCTTTACCAGCTTCGATGCTGCCTTGGGCCCACACAGAACAGCTGGCTAAAAGACTCAAGATTAGCGCTAATTTCTTCATGACATTCCATTATAATTATCAAGCTTCCAGTACCACTTTGTGGCTTCACTCATGGTACAATTGGTACAATAGGTGACCTTATGCCGAGCACGGTTATTTTACACAATTTAACGAAAAAGTAATCAATCGACTACACAAAGTCGAGATGGAGTTAACAGTGAGCGTAAAAATTAGTTATCAAAACACGCATTTCATCACCAGCGCACCCGACATTCGCCATTTACCGGAAGACGAAGGGATAGAAATCGCGTTCGCCGGCCGTTCTAATGCCGGAAAATCGAGCTCGCTGAACCGACTCACGAACCAAAAGAGTCTGGCAAAAACCAGTAAGACCCCTGGCCGAACTCAGCTTATTAACCTTTTTAAGGTAGCTGATGGATGCCATATCGTCGACTTGCCGGGATACGGCTTTGCCCAAGTTCCTTTAGAGATGAAGAAAAAATGGCAAAAGTCGCTGGGTGAGTATCTTCAAAAGCGTCAATGTTTGAAAGGATTGGTGGTACTTATGGATATCCGCCACCCCATGAAAGATCTCGACCAACAGCTTATCTACTGGGCTGTCGACAGCGGTATCCCCGTTCAGGTGTTACTGACAAAAGCAGATAAGCTGAAAAGCGGCGCACGCAAAGCTCAAGTATTAAAAATTAAGGAAGAAGCCCTTGCGTTTGGCGGCGACGTCAAAGTCGATGCTTTCTCTTCTTTAAAAGGACTTGGGGTTGATGCTCTGCGCAACAAACTGGACTCGTGGTTTGCCCCTGCTTTTGAGCAACAGGACGAGGAAACACTAGGCGGAAACGAGCAAGTTTAAGCGCCCAAACATTCAATTAGCTCGACTCTGGTCGGGCTTTTTTATGCCTGTTAATGGCCAAACAACGGGTATAAAAACCCCGCCATCAAGACGGGGCAACGGGAGAGAAATCATAGTTAGTAGTTATTATGCAATAAGCATTATTGACTCTCCGAAACTTTGCAACCTCTTGAAATATCACAAGTTATTCAAACCCCACCTAACCAAAAAGAAACTAACTCTTAAAAATCAAACACTTAACCCAAATAACAACGAAGTACGTAGACTCTTAAACAGGGTTTATTTATGGGATGAAATAACAAAAATGTGACTGGAGATTATTTACAAAGTTAACTTTAGTTACAAAATCAACTTAAATGATTGTTTTGATTATCTTTGCAGAAAAAAGTTGAGAAATCGAAGAGTCAATCATCACATAACCACATGTTAAGTTTAGAAGTTTTCTTTCGCACAATAAAAAACGCCCCAGTCAAAAGCTGACTGGGGCGGCTGAATCAGCCTAATCCAATAACGTGAAACAAAAGGTCTGAAAGATAGAACATCTTACCTCTGTACCCTACGTCGTTTAATGTACAACAATTGGTCAGAAATGGAAACCATTTTTGTAGTTTTTTTTCATTAAACTTTTATTTAACTACAACAGGCCCTACAAATTCCTATCTTTTTTATCGATAAAAAGCCAGTGTTTGTGCACTGGCTCATGATTTTAGCTCATTATTGAATAAAAACTGTCTAGTGTGCCTGATCCCAGTTGTCACCATGGCCCGCATCGGCCACGAGAGGTACATCTAGGTCTGCTGCAGATTCCATCAATTCTTGTACTTTACTTTCAATTTCGGCCAAACAAGACTCTTGTACTTCGAACACTAATTCATCGTGTACTTGCATCAGCAGTTTAACTCGACCATCTCCTTCCGCTTCTATCCAATTCGCCACCAGCAGCATGGCTTTTTTGATGATATCAGCTGCTGTTCCCTGCATCGGCGCATTGATGGCTGCACGTTCGGCCGCTTTTCTGCGCATGCCATTTCTCGACTTGATTTCAGGCAAGTGTAAGCGTCGACCGAAAATGGTCTCTACGTATCCTTGGTCAGACGCTGCGCTACGCGTGTCTTCCATGTACTGCATGACACCAGGGTAACGCTCGAAATACTTGTCCATATATTGCTGCGCTTCCGCTCTTGGAATGCCTAACTGCTTGGCAAGACCAAATGCACTCATTCCGTAGATCAAACCAAAGTTCACGCTTTAGCGCGGCGACGTTGTTCGCTGGTTACCTGATCAATGTCGACACCAATGATTTCCGCTGCCGTTGCCGCGTGAATGTCTTTTCCTTGTTGGAAAGCTTCTAAAAGCGCTTTATCGCCAGAGAGGTGAGCCATAATTCTTAGTTCAATTTGCGAGTAATCCACCGCCATAATTTTATAACCAGATGGCGCGACAAATGCCTGTCGAATACGGCGACCTTCTTCATTTCGGATTGGGATGTTTTGCAAGTTTGGATCCGTTGACGACAAACGCCCAGTTGCCGTAACAGCCTGATGATACGAAGTATGTACTCGACCAGTGTGAGGGTTAATCATCTTAGGCAGTTTATCTGTATACGTGGATTTCAGCTTGGCTAAACCGCGATATTCCAAAATCAGTTTCGGCAATGGGTAATCAAGGGCCAGTTCTTGCAACACTTCTTCATTGGTAGAAGGTGTTCCTGAAGGGGTTTTCTTAATAACCGGCAAGCCCATCTTTTCAAACAGCAACGCTTGTAGCTGCTTGGGTGAATTCATATTGAATTCTTGTTCGGCAATTTCAAACGCTTTTTTCTCAAGCTCATCGAGTCTCACTGCTATTTCTTGAGACTGCGCTGATAGCTTCATATCGTCGATCAAAACACCCGTGCGCTCGATTCGCGATAGCACGGGAACCAGTGGCATCTCTATATCTTTATAGATGCTTAATAGCTTTTCATCTTGTTCAATATTGCTGAAAAGTCTCTCGTGCAGACGCAAAGTCACGTCGGCATCCTCAGCAGCGTAAGGTGATGCTTCACCTAATTCGATTTGGTTAAAAGTTAACTGTTTTTTACCCTTGCCAGCAATTTGTTCAAAAGAGATACAGCTGTGCTGCAGGAAGCGAAGGGCCAAACTATCCATATCGTGTTTGCCACCTACACTGTTAAACACGTAGGACGCTAACATGGTATCGTGTTCTATACCCTGCATTTCGATATCATATCGCGCTAGAACACTGGCGTCATACTTAAGGTTCTGGCCTACCTTCGCTTTATTTGGGTTCTCTAGCCAAGGTTTCAGTTGGTCTAATACCCAATCGCGCGATAGCTGCTGTGGTGCGTCTAGGTAATCATGAGCAACAGGTACATAAGCAGCTATGCCAGCATCTACCGCAAATGAAATACCAACTAAATTTGCCTGCATATAGTCCAAGCTGTCAGTTTCGGTGTCGAATGCGACAACGCTAGCGGCTTCGATTTTTTCTAACCACTTGGCAAATGACGTTTCATCAAGAATCGTTTCATATTGGCTGCGATCGATATTAACCGCCGAGGTTTCTAACGCTGTTGCTGAGCTTGAAGATTCTCCTGTTGCGCGTTGACCATCAGCCTCAACCACTCCTGTCGCACCATCGAGAAGTTCATTTAGCCACGATTTGAACACGAGTTCGCCGTACAGTTTAATGAGCGCATCTTTATCTGGGGTGGCTTTAACTAATGACTCTGGTGTTTCTTCCAGTTCTACATCCAGCTTAATGGTCGCTAACTCGTAAGAGAGGTAAGCGTTATCGCGGTTTTCCTCTAGCTTTTTCGCCATGGTTTTTGATCCGCGGAACCCTAGTGGCGCTATCTCATCAAGCTTTTCATAAAGCTGCTCAATCCGCCTATGCCTTGTAAAAGTGCCGTCGCCGTTTTATCACCAACTCCCGGAACACCAGGAATGTTGTCCACCTTATCACCCATCAATGCTAGGTAATCGATGATTAGCTCTGGAGGAATACCAAACTTCTCAATCACTCCTTCGCGATCCATAACAACGTTGGTCATGGTGTTGATCAAAGTGACATTTTCATCCACCAACTGCGCCATGTCTTTATCACCAGTACTGATCAATACCGGCATTCCCGCCTTTGATGCCTGATGAGCTAAAGTACCTATTACGTCGTCTGCCTCTACTCCTGGAATTGAGATCAAAGGAAGTCCCATCGCCTTAATAACCTGATGCAATGGTTCGATCTGACAGCGCAAATCGTCGGGCATTGGGGGGCGGTTAGCTTTGTACTCTGGGTACATGTCGTCGCGAAAAGTTTTGCCCTTGGCATCAAAAACCACCGCGATTCGCTCGCTCGCAAATTGACGCATCATGCTGCGCAGCATATTGACGACACCGTATACCGCATTGGTAGGAATCGTGCCGTTGCTCATTGTACCTGGGTAGGCATGGAATGCGCGGTAAAGATAAGAAGAGCCATCGATCAGAATCAATGGATTATCTGGGATCTGAGCCATAGTTATTGTGTATCCAAGCTAGAGGAAAAATTATCTGCCTAGAATGCCACGACTGAGTTAGTCGATCCATGCCTGTGATTTGCTCGTTTTCACACAATAGCGGGGTTTTGCTCTACTGCCACCCTTACAGCTGTGGATAACTCTGTTTATATTTTTATACACCCAATCAAAAAAAGTGTTAAGAGATACCATTATCAATACATAAGATATTGTTTATAAAGAAGTATATTAATGATCGTTTAGGTTTACCACGATCTTTTAGCGATCGTGCATTGTGGAAAAGGCTATTGGTGCCCTTTTGCGCACTGTTCTTTTTACCGGTAAATTTCAGGCAGAAAAAAAGCGACATCTAATGATGTCGCCTAGCATAAAAGGGGTCAAAGCACATTCAGGTGAATATAGATGCTTTGCCATAAAGCTATAAATTACACTGGAAGCAATGTGAGCAATGTCGTGTCAAAAAGAACTCGTGCAAGTTCGTGTTGTTCGGCTTTATTACTTCACATCACTAAGTAATGCTTGGTAACTCAACGTCCCTGTGAACTTTCCTTCATTCCCTAAGACGAGGTTAATAATAATTATTCTCATTTAGTTCGTCAACACCTAAATGAGAAAAAATCTCATTTAATTTTTTTTGACCACTTAAACTTGCTTAATGAAATGCAATCTAGATTCTAGCAAAGGGATTTTTTCTTCAAATTTTTCAATGACATAGCCATTCCTAAACAGTAATCGCACCATGGCCGGAAACTGATTGCGAGACTTAACTCTAATCGCTTGATAGCCCTGTTCTGAGATCCACTTCTCTTGCGCATCCAATAATTTTTGTGCGATCCCGTGTTGTCTCCCTTTGGGAACTACGCCTCCAAACCAACTGTAAAACGTTTTTTCATCCAGTTGATAACCAATTTTAAATCCTAGAATTTTTCCATTGTCTTCGGCGACCAGAACAAGGTTTTTCTTTCCTTCAACTCTTTTGGATAAACTTGCTACCGTCTCTTTGTTGATAAACTCCGCAATCTGATCGACGGCGATCACTGCTTCATCTAAAGTACCTTTGCGAATGGTTAACACCCGAACCTCCCAAAAAATAAAGGCCAGCGTAAAGCTGACCTCTTATAAATAGATAGAAGCTGCAATTACTCTGGTAAGTATTGAGCCGCTTCTGCGTTGTCTTTCGCCAGCCACTCAGCAACATCTTTGGCAAAATAGGTAAGAATGCCATCTGCGCCTGCTCGTTTAAAACACAGCAAAGATTCCAGCACGATCTCTTTCTCGCTTAACCAGCCATTTTCGATCGCTGCTTTGTGCATAGCGTATTCACCAGAGACCTGATAAGCAAACGTGGGGACTTCCAGTTCCGTTTTAACTCGACGCACAATATCGAGATAAGGCATACCTGGTTTCACCATCACCATATCCGCGCCTTCATTAATATCCATCGCCACTTCTTGGATCGCTTCATCGCTGTTGGCAGGATCCATCTGGTAGTTCTTTTTGTTACCACCTTTTAGGTTTGATGCACTTCCGACCGCATCTCGGAATGGTCCGTAATAGCTAGATGCATATTTGGCAGAGTACGCCATTATTTGGGTGTGAATGTGACCTGCTTCTTCTAGTGCTTCGCGGATCTTACCAATACGACCGTCCATCATATCCGATGGCGCAACCACATCAGCGCCAGCCTCGGCATGTGAGATCGCTTGCTTGATTAGTACTTCTGTCGTTTCGTCATTCATCACGTAACCATCTTCATCGATGATTCCGTCTTGACCATGTGTAGTGAACGGATCCAGTGCAACATCGGTAATCACGCCAATTTGAGGTACGTGTTCCTTTAAAGCACGAACTGCTCGCTGGACCAAGCCTTCCGAGTTATAGGCCTCCGTAGCACATAGGCTTTTAGCGTCTTGGTTCACCACTGGGAAAAGTGCGATCGCAGGGACGCCAAGATTGGCTAAGTAAAGTGCTTCTTCTAGCATTAAGTCTATTGAAAGACGCTCAATACCCGGCATTGATTCAACAGGCTCACGACGGTCTTTCCCCATAAGAATAAACATAGGGTAGATAAGGTCGTTTACCGACAATTGATTCTCTGCCATTAGGCGACGACTAAAATCATGCTTGCGCATACGACGCATGCGGCGTTCTGGAAACTGACCTTGAATCGATACTGACACCTTGTTCTCCTTCTTTGGGATTATTATCGACCAGAATCATATCACTCTCGCTTTGAGTCTCGGTATAGAAATATGAAAAAATGACCTGACGCTCACACTGCCGTATACTCACGCCATTCGAATCTGACTGAGCTGAACTATGATTGATACCCACGCCCATATCTATGCCGAAGAATTTAATCAAGATCGCGAGCAAGTTGTCGCTCGTGCTCTAGAGCAAGGCATCAATACTATTTTACTGCCCAATATAGACCTAGAGTCGATTGAACCCATGCTGAAAACTGAGGCTCAGTTTCCTGACGTTTGCCGCTCAATGATGGGTTTGCACCCTTGTTACGTAAAGGACGACGTAAATCAGGTTCTCGATACTATCTATTCATGGTTTAGCAAACATTCCTTTATTGCCGTGGGCGAAGTCGGTATCGATCTGTATTGGGACAAAACCTATCGCGCAGAGCAAGAAATGGCGTTTGTTACTCAACTCAACTGGGCAAAGGAACTTGACCTTCCGGTTGTCATCCACACTAGAGATTCAATAGAAGAGACTTTAAAGCTGCTAAAACAGGAACAAGACGGCTCTTTAAGTGGTGTTTTTCACTGCTTTGGTGGTTCTGTCGAAGAAGCAAAAGCCATTAATGACCTTGGTTTTCACTTAGGTTTAGGTGGCGTATCTACTTTTAAAAACGGTGGTATGGACAAAGTCATTCCACATCTAGATCTAAGCAAGGTCCTACTAGAAACCGACTGCCCTTACCTTGCTCCGGTACCTCACCGCGGTAAGCGCAATGAGCCCGCCTATACTCAATTAGTCGCAAAACGCGTTGCTGAATTAACCGAGAAATCGATTGAAGAGATCGATGCTATCACAACTCAAAACGCAAAGACGCTTTTTGCACTTTAACCCACTGGCTCGCAGCTAAAGAAAAGGTTGGCACACGCCAACCTTTTTACTTTTCTACTCTTCTATCTCTTCGTCCGGTTTTTTACGGGTGTAAAAGCGCGCGAAGAACAAACCGACTTCAAACAGCAAACACATTGGTATCGCTAATAGGGTTTGTGAAATCATATCAGGTGGTGTAAGCAACATGCCGACAACAAAAGCCGCCACGACAATATACGGCCGCTTTTGAGAAAGTGTTTTTGGATCCGTCGCCCCCGTCCAACAAAGCAAAATGATCGCGACGGGCACTTCAAAGGCGATACCAAATGCCAAAAATAGCGCCAAGACAAAATCGAGATAGCTAGAAATATCTGTAGCAAACTCCACTCCGCCTAATGAAATCGCGGTGAAAAACCCAAAAACTAACGGAAAGACCACAAAATAAGCAAAAGCGACACCACAGTAAAACAGCAGTGAACTTGAAAACAACAGCGGCATAATCAAACGGCGCTCATGCTTGTATAGCCCAGGCGCAACAAACGCCCATACCTGATAAAGAATAAAAGGCACGGCGACAAACACCGAAGCGATCAACGTTAATTTAAGGGGGGTGAAAAAAGGTGAAGCCACATCCGTTGCGATCATGGTTGCGCCTTCCGGTAGACGGTCTACCAAAGGTTTCGAGATAAACTCGTAAATGTCGTTGGAGAAATAAATCAGCCCGACAAACACGACCAATACCGCCAATAGCGCTCTTAAAAGTCGATTGCGCAACTCAAGCAAATGGCTAATCAGTGGTTGTGTCTGCTCAACAGAAGACATAAAGAAGCCTCATTACACATAGATCAAAAAGGAGCCGCCGCAAAGCCAACTCCTAGTTAGACACTTTAATCTGTTTTCTTTTCTGATTTCTCATCAGAAATAGGCGCAGTTTCAAGCGTTTCTGTTTCCGCGACAGGCTCTGCTTTACTCTGCTTTCCTTCAGAATAAGGATGTTGAACATCTGCCGCCGCTTGCTTGAGCTCTTCAACTGAAGCTTTGAGTTCTGGGGATAAATCTTCCATTCCCATCTGCTCAGCTTTTCGCAAGTTCTCTTGTAGTTCCTGAACCTTCAGCTCGTGCGAAATCTCATCTTTCACACTGTTGGCCATCTTCTTGGCACCACTGACAAAGCGTGAAACGCTGCGAATGGCATGCGGTAGACGCTCTGGCCCAAGGACTACTAACCCGACGACAGAGATCAATACCAGTTCCCAAAAACCGATATCAAACACGGATTATGCCTGCTCTTTGTCTTTTTTGTTCTCAGTTGCAGCTTCAGATTTCTGCTGCTCTAAGTTTTTTGGCTCCTGCTCAAAGTCTGCGTCTTTCTTCGCATCTTCGTCGTTCATCGCCTTTTTGAAGCCTTTTACAGCGCCACCAAGATCGCCACCTAAATTGCGAAGCTTCTTCGTGCCAAATAGGAGAATAACAATGACTGCGATGATCAACAGTTGCCAAATACTAATACCACCCATGCTTTTTACCTCGGGTCTTATTGCACAATAGTTACAAGAGTTTAACGTCTATTGACGGTAAGCTCGCCAACTGAACAGCCAAAATGTGACTCCGGTAAACGCACTTAACGAAGCTAGCTGTTCATAGCTGCTGGTGAACAATATGGCAGAGCAAACTACCATAGTGGCACCAACACCAAATAAAAAACGTCCTGTTGCTTGCTGCTTTTTGGTCGACCTATAACCTTGATAAAGCTGATCCATTCTCTCATTCATCGCTTTACCTTGGCGCAAGCTGTCGTACAGCAACTCAGGCAGCTCTGGTAATTTTTCTGCCCAGAAAGGCGCTCGGTCTTTCACTGCATTAATCAGTGCCTTTGGCCCAACTTGGTTCATCATCCACTCTTCCAAGAATGGTTTTGCTGTTTGCCAAAGATCCAGTTGTGGATACAACTGACGCCCCAAGCCTTCTACATAGAGCAACGTCTTCTGTAGTAATACTAGTTGAGGTTGCACTTCCATATTAAACCGCGCGCCGTATTAAACAGGTTAAGCAGTACATGCCCAAATGAAATTTCACCTAGGGGCTTGGCAAATATCGGCTCACACACCATGCGAATCGCGAACTCAAACTCATCCACATTGGTATCGCGGGGAACCCAGCCTGACTCGACATGCAGTTCTGCGACCCTTCGGTAATCTCGGTTAAAGAATGCGAGCAAGTTTTCTGCCAAATAGCGTTTATCTTCGCTGTTTAGTGTACCAACTATGCCGCAGTCTAACCCTATCCACAAAGGGTTATCTGGGTGCTCTGGGCTCACAAAAACATTGCCCGGATGCATATCTGCGTGGAAGAAGCTATCCCTAAAAACCTGTTTAAAGAATACGTTTACCGCGCGCTCAGACAGCAACTTCATATCGGTGCCGTTCGCTTTCAACCCGTCGATGTCCGATACTTGAATGCCGTATATTCGCTCAGAAACCATGACAGTTTCATTACTAAGATCAGGAAATACCTGAGGAACATAAAGTTCTTCACTTCCTTCAAAGTTTCGGCGTAATTGAATGGCATTCGCCGCTTCACGGCGGAGGTCTAGCTCATCAAGTAAGGTTTTTTCATACTCGCGCACCACTTCCACGGGTTTCAAACGACGTGCTTCAGGAAGTGCCTTGGCAACTATATTCGCCATGCGGTACATGAGTTTTAGATCTGCATCAATAACCGGTCGGATATCCGGTCTAATCACCTTTAATACGACTTCTTGCCCACTCTCTTTTAACTTCGCCGTATGCACTTGAGCGATAGAAGCTGACGCTAGCGGCTCAACCTCAAAATCGGTAAACCACTCTTCTAGTGGAACACCTAACGCTTCTTCCATCTGCTGTTTAGCAAGATTTCCATCAAATGGTGAAACTTGGTCTTGTAATAGAGCTAAAGGGTCGGCGATATGATCAGGAAATAAGTCGCGACGCGTGGACATCATCTGTCCAAACTTAATCCAAACTGGGCCAAGGGTTTGCAGCGCCAGCCTTAGTCTTTCACCTAAAGGTTTTTCTGGGTGTTTATTTTTAATCCAAAACAGTGACTTGCGGGCCAAAAGTGGAGCACGGGTGAGTTCGTGCTCTGGAAGCAGTTCATCAAGGCCGTACTCTAACTGGACCTTGATAATTCGATATAGTCGGCGAATTTCTGCTGGAGTCATATTTTCTCCAGTAACTTATTTAATCTCACTTCGATGCGGGAAGCCTGACTTTTTACATCATCCACCTGATCGCAGAAATGGGCAATTTCCAAAGGTGCTGGCGCTATTTTCCACTCTTCGGTAAGCACTTGGCCTAGATGATCTTGGTGACGCTTAGCTTCTTCTTTTACAAAACCGCCAAGGTTACTTGCGCCTTTGACTATCGTGTGAGCGACAACATCACCGGTTAAACGAGAAAGCCACTCTTCGATATCGGGCTTGCTGTCAGTCATCAAAGCCGCAAAGCGTTGCGCCAGTTGAATGTCACCCTCTAGCTCTAGCTTATCTTGCTTGATCAAGCGAGTGATATTGGCTTGCTCTCTTAGTTCTGGGAGTACCGATAAGTTCAGGGAAAGATAACAATCAGGCTTGCCTTCATAATTGGCCAACACATCAACTTGCTGGCTAAAAATAAAGGTAAGCGTCTTATCTATCTCTTTGATGTGAACCTGTACAGACTGTCCTTTCAAACGCATTAAGCGAGCAAGGAGGTCTGGGTTGTCTTTAATCAAAGTGTTGAGCGATGTTTCTATCACTGCGGTAACTAATGGTTCAAACGGCATAGTTTTCCCTAAGGCTAAAACTTGTAACCGCGGTGAAGTGCAACAATGCCGCCGGTCAAATTATAGTATTTGGTCTGCTCAAATCCCGCCTCTTGCATCATGCCTTCCAATGTATCTTGGTCTGGATGCATGCGAATGGACTCTGCCAAGTAACGATAGCTGTCTCCATCATTTACTACTAGTTCACCAATCTTAGGTAATAAGTGGAATGAGTAAGCATCGTAGATCTTTGATAGGGGAGCGAGTAGCGGTTTTGAAAACTCTAGAACCAATAGACGACCACCTGGCTTTAGTACTCGGAACATTGAGCGCAGCGCTTTGTCTTTATCGGTCACATTGCGCAGACAGAAACTAATGGTGATCACATCAAAATGGTCGTCGGGAAATGGCAGTTCTTCTGCGTTTGCTTGTACGTAGTGAACATTGCCAACAATTCCAGAATCGCGCAGTTTATCTCGCCCAACATTCAGCATTGAGTTGTTAATATCCGCGAGAACCACTTCACCTTTGTCACCAACTATACGTGAGAACTTAGCGGCGAGGTCGCCGGTACCACCGCCAAGGTCGAGAACCTTTTGCCCCGGGCGAGCACCACTGCAATCTATGGTGAATCGTTTCCACAAGCGATGAATACCACCAGATAGTAGGTCATTCATAATGTCGTATTTGGTAGCAACCGAATGGAATACTTCTGCTACCTTTTCTGCTTTTTGGTCGGTCGACACCGTACTAAACCCAAAGTGAGTGGTTTCCGATGATTCTACTTCTGTAGTCGATTGCACGCTGATATCCGTCATTCTGTTTCCTCTTGGACAACGCTGGCACAAGGGCTGAGGCCGATATCGGTTTCACTCAACTCCATTGTATTTATTGATTGCAATATGTGCTCCGCGGGCGATTAGTTTACTTTATCCTCACCTAGATGTCTTTCTACTAACGAAGCATTTTCTGAGAAAGCGTCATTTAGTGCTATTTCAGTCAGTTCCGGGGAAATTGGACGCTTTACTTCGACTCCGAGCTGTTTAAAGCTCTCCGCTTGGCGAATGAGGTTGCCTCTCCCAGTAGCAAGCTTATTCATCGCCCCTTGATAATTCTGGTTAGCCTTATCTAAGGCCGCCCCTACTCCTTGCATATCATCAACAAACAATCTCAGTTTGTCGTAAAGCTTGCTGGCTCGATCCGCTATGATCTGAGCATTTTGATTTTGTCGGTCATTTCGCCAAAGGTTATCTATCGTTCTAAGCGCCACCAGCAACGTTGTGGGACTCACTAGAATTATATTTTGCTCTAATGCCTCTTTAACCAATGACGGATCGGCTTGAATTGCCAACTGAAAAGCGGGTTCTACGGGAATAAACATCAATACGTAATCGAGCGACTGGATCCCTTTAAGCTGCTGATAATCCTTTTGGCTAAGACCTTTAATATGACTTTTCACTGAAAGTAAATGCTCACTCAGTGCCGTAGCTTTTTCTTGCTCTGTCTCAGCGTTAAAGTATTTTTCATAGGCCACTAAGGTCATTTTTGAATCGACGACCACTTGTTTATCGTTGGGAAGGTGTACGACAACATCTGGTTGAAAGCGTTTGCCGGCCTCATTTTGAAGGCTTACTTGTGTATGGTATTCATGCCCCTCTCTTAAACCGGACTCAGCAAGCACTCTGGCCAGAACTACCTCTCCCCAGTTGCCTTGCTGCTTATTATCTCCCTTTAATGCTTGTGTCAGGCTTAATGCTTCTTTTGCCATCTGTTCATTCAAGCGCTGAAGGTTTTTCAGCTCGTGAACTAAGGTATGACGCTCTTTAGCTTCAACGCTAAAGCTATCATTGACCTGCTTTTTAAAGCCTTCTAACTGATCTTTAAGAGGGTTCAGCAAACCTTCTAAGCTTTGCTTGTTTTGCTGATCTACCTTGGCCGTTTTAGCTTCAAATAGCTGGTTGGCCAAGTATTCAAACTGTTCTTTCAACCGCTGCTCGGCATTTTCCAACAAGGCGAGTTTGTCTTCACTAGCTCGGTTCTCTTCACTATGCCTAGCTTCTTGTTCTCGGATCTGTGCTTCCAATTGAGATTTGCTTTCCCTCAAAGCATTGAGTTCGTCTAAATACTGTTGCCTTTCTTGTTTAATCGCCTCGAAATAACGCAGCTTTTCCATGACTGCCATAAGCTTGCCGTGCGCTTGTTTCAACTCATACGCCGCTTTGTCTTTGTCTTGATCTAGCTGCTCCAGCTCAGACTCGGCTTCGTCGAGTTGTCGCTTCATTTGGTTTATTTGCGTGTCACTCAGTTGGGTTTGAGCCGCAGCCTGCTGCTCAGCCAACTGTCTATGCAAGCTCAGTTTTTGCTTGGCCCATAGCGAAGTTGCTATAACACCCGTACCCAAACCCGCAAACGCGATAATTAAATAGGATTGGTGTTCCAAAATCCACTGCATAATCTCAGCCTAAACTCGAAAGAAATGATAGATTTATGGTATTTACATACTGGATAAATGTCCAGTCCATAAAGACACTCTAGCGCCGTAAAATTATCAGCTTGATGATTTCTTACACATGGTTTACGTTTGACAGCCTAGTTGTGCAATGTGATGGATAGGTAAAATAATGAATGAACGTCGAGCGTTAGGATTTGCTGTCAGCGCTGTACTTCTGTGGTCCACCGTTGCGACAGCATTCAAGTTAACCTTAGCTGAGTTTACTCCGATCCAAATGCTCACCGTTGCCAGCATCGTTTCCACACTGGCTTTGATTGCGATCTGCTATTACCAAGGAAAGTTAGCCACGATTCTTCCTACCTTGACGGCCAATCCTTGGTATTTCTTTCTATTAGGTCTGATTAATCCATTTGCCTATTACGTTATTTTGTTTAAAGCTTATGACCTGCTTCCCGCCTCACAAGCTCAAGCCATTAATTACAGTTGGGCCATCACCTTAACTATGATGGCTGCCGTATTTCTCGGACAAAAAATCCGTAAGCAAGACTGGCTAGCCTGTACGTTGAGCTACTTTGGTGTCATTGTCATCGCTACCAGAGGGAACTTGCTCGCGCTAGAATTTGAAAGCCCCTTAGGCGTTGGGCTTGCGTTGCTTTCTACGCTACTTTGGGCGGGGTACTGGATACTGAACACCAAGAGTAAGGCCGATCCTGTTGTAGGCGTGCTATTAGGTTTCTTGATTGCTACACCGTTTGCAATAGCACTTTGTGTAATTGAAGGGGCATCATGCAAGACATCACTGTAAAAGGTTGGCTTGCCGTCACCTATGTTGGCTTATTTGAGATGGGTGTGACTTTCGTACTTTGGCTAACCGCGTTAAAGCTAACCAACAACACCGCTCGTGTGAGCAACTTGATCTTTGCTTCTCCGTTTATCTCTCTCATTCTGCTTGCCAACATCATTGGTGAAGCAATACACCCATCAACACTGATTGGGTTGGTACTGATTATCGCTGGCTTAGCCATTCAACAAATCCAAATTGGCAAAAAAGTACCGTCGACTTAAAACAGTTGATACGCCAGTTCACTGCCCTGCCCACGAACCCCATCGACCTTTGAAACAATGGTACTTGGAACTCGTATCGCTTTTGCTGCCGGATGGGATTCAATAAAGGCAGCCTTCTCTTCACTACCCAGCATGTAGTCCCACCTTTGATGGACATCCCTTGCTAGAAATAGTACGCAAGCAAGCTTTTTAGACTCAACTGCTTTTCCGGGATGGTTGATATTGGCAATGGCATCGATCATCTCGGAAGGAAATTTCCAAGACTCTGCCAGCACGGCTCCTAACTGCTGAGAGTCAGTCGATAAGACATCTCGTTGCACTTTTACTGGATCTTCTCCCTCTTCGACTCTTCTCGCAATCAGCAGTGCTTTATCTGGTACTAGAGAGTGAATCATCAACTCCCCAATATTGTGTAACACACCTGTTGTGAAAGTTTCGTTGGGATCGAGTTTAACTTCCTTTGCTATCAAACTGGCAATGGTGGCGATTTCAAAGGTGTTCGCCCAGTAATCTTTGACGTTTAATGTCTGAAGCCGAGGAAAGGACGTGGCAAGAATGGAGGACGAAACCAGCGTTCTAATGGCCCCTGCACCAACGCGAATTATGGCGTCATTAATATTGGACACCCCTTTTACACCACCGAACTGAGCCGAATTTGCCATCCTCAGCACCCTGGCAGAAAGCACCTGATCCATAGACATTTTTTTTGCCAGCTCACTAAAATCTATGGTTTCTCTGTTGACCATTTCGAGAAGCTCTTGCAGAACACTTTCTATTCGGGGAAGTTCATTAATGCGGGAAATCAGGGACTCATGACTCATACCACTACTCCAATCTACCTTTGCTCTCATTTAATATAGGACAGATTCAATGGGAAGGAGCAGGCAAACAAGCGCTATTTTTTTATCGCTCAATCGCGTCAATTGGGCTTTCTCTCTCTAGATTTCCTTATTTTTTATTCACCTAGCGATAAAACAGCAAAGTATTGGTGATGGGCTTTAATATGCGTTCACTCACATAAGCCATTACTTACAATATGGTTACTCTTTGAAACTTTTCATAGCTATCAAACGGTTAATATTAGAGGCTGAAAAGGAGTACTAAGATGAAATGCTTAAACAAATTTTTGATTTTTGCCGCATGGCCTATCTCTTGTTTTACCCAAGCCAATGCCCTACTAACCGAAGATAAAATCGAACAAGTTGATCACTACATCCAAAGTTACACCGACCTTAATTATTTTAGTGGCTCAGTATTAGTCGCTGAAAAAGGCAAGGTATTATTAAGCCGAGGGTATGGTTACGCCAACCTAGAGCTAGATATAAAAAACGGTGATCACACTGTTTTCCGCCTAGCATCATTGACCAAACAATTCACTGCCATGGCGATAATGCAGCTACAAGCCGAGCAAAAATTGCACGTTGACGACACAATAGATAAATTCTTACCCGATTACCCCAACGCAAATAAAATCACCATCCACCAGCTTTTAAATCATACCTCTGGTATTCCTGATTACCTCAGAAACCCAAGCTTAGCCAACTACCTATCGACCGTTCATATACCGGTGTCTATCGACGAAAAAATCAGTCGGTTTAAAGATATGCCGCTGTTCTTTGAACCCGGTGAAGGTTTTTCTTACAGTAACTCTGGTTATGTTTTATTGGGGAAAATCATCGAAGTTGTTACTGGTGAGGCTTATGAACAAGTATTGCAAAAAAATATTTTTGATAAGCTCGATATGCAACAGACAGGTAGAGATTCGTTTAACAAGATCATCAAACACCGAGCCGATGGCTACCTTGCCACACCTGAAGGCTTAATCAATGATGACTATATCCACCCCTCAAGTTTTTACTCAGACGGCTCTTTAGTATCGACCATCACAGATCTCTACAAATGGGATCGAGCTGTCAAAGACAGCGTGTTAATTCCTAAGGAACTAACAGAAAAAATGCAGACTCCTGCGGATAAAAACAATGCTTATGGGTTGTTTTTATTCCCAGCTTACGACAAAACCATGATTGCGCATGACGGTATGGTCAATGGCTTTCAAACGTATATGACGCGAGTGGTTGAAGACGATGTCACTATCATTATTCTGAGTAACGTATTTGGCGGAAGTTCTGGTGTGATCAGCCTAGGTATCGAAAAGCTCATTTATGACCAGCCTGTTACCATTCCCACCGAGCGCAAAGAGCAAGCAGCCACTCAAGAGCAACTGCAGGCTTACATAGGAAAGTACAATGTGTTTCCCAACTATGATGTCGAGGTCAAGTTGGACGGTGAACGCTTAAAAATGGAATTTCCCAAGGACGTCATTCCAGTAATGGAGAATAGCCACCTGCACTACGAGGGTGAAGAGCGCTTCTTCTTTAAACATATCGATGACTACTTCACCTTTGTGAAAGATGAAAAGGGAGACGTCACCGAGCTGATTTGGAATGCTTCAGCAACTAGGGCATTACCAGCAAAGAAAATACTTTAACTATCGACTTGGCGACACTTGGTTAGTGTCGCCTGTTCTCACGTTCAAAACCGAGTTGTTCAAACGTTTTCAGTAAAAACCATAAAGAGTTTAACAGAGGAGAAAAGTGAGTATAGCTACACCCATTGACCAGCCACGTAACCAGAACTCCAAGCCCATTGGAAGTTATAGCCGCCTAGCCAACCTGTTACATCCATTACCTCTCCCACAAAGTACAGCCCTGATACGGTTTTGCACTCCATAGTTTTAGATGACAAGGTATCGGTGTCGACGCCACCCAGCGTAACCTCAGCCGTTCGGTATCCTTCGGTTCCGTTTGGCAACACTTGCCAGTTTTCCAAATTTTCTTCGACTTGTTTAAGCTCTTTCGGTGTCAGCTGTTTTAACGGCTTATCGACTATAAGTTTGCGCTCTATGAGCACTTCTATCAAACGCTTTGGCAGTACTTTACTCAGTGTATTCTTCAAAGTCTGATTGGGGTGTTTTTCTAACGACCTTTCCAGCAAGGTCTGAATGTCAGTTTCAGGGACCAAGTTCACCGACACTGTTTGTCCCGCTTTCCAGTAGGAAGAAACTTGCAAAACCGAAGGACCTGATAGACCTCGGTGAGTAAACAGCAATGCTTCTTTAAAACTTGTGCCATCTTGCGTGGTAATTTCAGCGGGAACAGCGATACCCGAGAGTTCAGCAAAATCTTTTTTGTCTTCTGAGTGAAGGGTAAAGGGAACCAAACCCGCCGTGGTTGTGATTACAGGCAGGCCAAACTGTTCTGCAACCTTGTAGCCAAACGGTGTCGCACCTAGCTTAGGCATGGATAACCCCCCCGTTGCCACCACTAAGGATTCGCACTCGATGTCAGTGGTATTGGCCATCAAAGTAAAGCCGCTGTCTGTCTTCTCGATAATGTGAATATCTTGCTGATAGCGCTGAGTGATGTTTTTTTGGTCGCACTCAGATAGCAGCATATTGACGATATCTTTTGCCGAATCTAAGCAGAATAACTGTCCGTGACTGCGCTCTTCAAACTCAATCTGATACTTACTGACTAAGGCGATAAAGTCCCAGTTTGTGTATTGAGACAGTGCCGACTTAACGAAATGGGGGTTTTGGCAAAGATAGTTATGCGCGGAAACATCGTAGTTAGTAAAATTGCAGCGGCCGCCTCCCGAAATCAGGATTTTTCTACCGGGCTTTTTGGCGTGATCGAGTACGAGGACTTTCCGGTTTCTGCGTCCAGCCTCTGCTGCACACATTAAGCCAGCAGCACCCGCACCTATAATCACTACATCAAATTTTTCTTTCATGACGACCACTAACTAATGCAATAAAAAAGGATGTGCCGATGCACATCCTTACCTAACAGGTCGACATTTTACCGACTATTGCCGCTAAAGCCAATCAGAGGATGATGGCTGCAAACAAGGTAACACCAAGCAGCGAAGTGCACAGAATAAAGAGCTCTCTGACTCGATCGCATTTCCCCGTAAACACTGGGTCGTGGTGGTGATGATACTCTTTGCTTTTCAGATAGTAATACAATCTAACTTGTTTGGTGACATTGCCGTGGGTGGTAAAGAAACCGCCGCCGTCGACTTGTTGATAAAGCAACGGATGTGCTTCTCGCATGATGTGTATCAGAGAACGAAGTGCCGTTAAATAACGTAGCATATTGACGCCAGTTACCAGCATTAGCACAAAAAGAATGGTGTCTGCATTGATCATCTTTTCCTCCCTACATCTTCCAACATGCCCGAAAGAAAAGACGATCGATGAAGTCTTGTGGCTAAAAATTATTCAGCCGGGGCATCCATGATAGAAGATGAACCTTCTTTTGCCATTACTGCTAGGTCCTTGTCGATAAAGAATAGTGCTTTACCATCTTCACCAACCAACTCTAGCTTGTCCAAAATCCCTTTAAATAACTTCTCTTCTTCGTGCTGTTCTGCCACGTACCACTGCAAGAAGTTGAACGTTGAGTAATCTTGTGAAGTGAAGGCTACATGAGCCAGCTTGTTGATCTTTTCCGTGATCATCTGCTCGTGCTCATAGGTTTCGCGAAATACGTGACCTAAGCTTTCATACTGGTGCTGCGGAGCATCAATCGCACCCAAAATAGGCATTGCTCCTGTCTCGCTCACATAAGTGAATAGGCGTTGCATATGTTCCATTTCTTCCACTGCGTGAGCTCTTAAAAACTCGGCTGCACCGTCGAAACCTTTATCTTCACACCAAGCACTCATTTGTAAGTATAGATTGGATGAGAAGAATTCGAGATTAATTTGCTCATTCAGTTGGTCGATCATCGCTTGAGACAACATTTACTACTCCTAATTATTGTATGTATTTGAATCTACTGTATCCGTTTAGACACCATAACACTTTGTACTCTGGATGTGGATATGGGATCACAACAACATAAAAACTCTGTGGGCAGTGCTAACCTTTAAGTAGCCCGTTAAAAAGGAGATAGCATTATGAGTTATCAACATATTCTGGTGGCGGTTGATTTGTCTGAAGACAGTAAGCAATTGGTCGATAAAGCCGTTGCTTTAGCCAAACCGCTTGGTGCGGAAGTCTCTTTCATTCATATCGATATTAACTACGCAGAACTCTATACAGGCTTAATCGATATTAATCTTGCAGAGACCCAACATCAGGCTCTCGAATCTTCTCAACGTCAGTTGCAAAGCTACGCCGAACACGCCAACTACCCGATTAAGCACACCTTAGTTGGCGCGGGTGATTTGAGTAGTGAACTCTGTGAAACCATTGCTGAGTACAATATCGACATGGTGGTTTGTGGTCATCATCAGGATTTTTGGAGCAAGTTGCTTTCTTCGACTCGTCAGTTAATTAACTGCTCACCGGTCGACATGCTCGTTGTTCCTTTGGCGGATTAGGGAAGAGCTCAACAGAGAAACAGTGCCTTTAGATGGTGCTGCTTCTTTGCGTCTGTCGAAAGTGAAAGGTGAACCGCCCTACTTTTATCTTTCGACTCGCTTATCCACGAACCAAGAATAATTAATGAACGGAAGGTTGGGAAGTGCTTACATCAACACCATTCTGTTGTAGAAAGGCAATGCGTTGATTGATGGCCTGAAACTTACCTTCGAGCTTTTTCTGTTTGTTCAGTAGTTTGCGTTGCTTCTTAAATACCTTATTGAGTTTTTTAAGGTGCTTCTTCTGCTTCTTCGCTGTCTTCTTGGCTTTTTTCAGTACCTTTTTATTCACTGGTGCCGCTTGCTGAGTTAGCGACTCTTGTGGATCGACTGCCAAGCTCTCTACAACAATACTCTCCTCTTTCACCTGATTTTCGGTCGCCGATAGCGCTAACGCTTCGGCTAACAAACCACACTCTTTCTGCTGTTCAAGAGGCTTGTTCTGGCAAGATGCTGGTGGAATAGCAGCGGGTTTACAAAGAGAGCTTTTTGATGATGACGAGCGCGCGCATGAACGGCATAAGTATTTGGGCTCAGTCACCAAGCTATGGATTTCTCCAAGATTGGCGATGATATCTCTACGATTTAGTTTGCAAAAACGCTTAGCCATGCAACAGCTCCACCAGCTAAAAGGCAATAATTCTTACTTAGATATACCTACGCTTGTGCGCTTTCGCAAGTGCTAATTTGCAACACATAATGTTCGCATAAGCTAAGTCATTGATGCCTTTACATAGACGTCAAAACGATTTTTTTTCGTCTCTATCGACATGGAGGGTTTTTCGCCGCAAAGCCACTCTGCATAGTCTGGTCTTTTAACGACGACGCGCTTCTTAGCCAGAGATATGGCTGGATGATACAAAAGATCAGCGTCATCATCAGCACCAACTAATGACTGAAACACTCGCATCTCTTTTTTGACCAGTGCTGTCTGTTTTTTATTGGTCGGATGTGGATACATAGGATCTAAATAAACGACATCGGGCTTGATGAAATCTGGGTTGTTCGCTAACTCTTCTAGGGCGGTTTGACTAGACGCGTGGATAAGGGACATCCTCTCTTTCATCCACTCGCCAATTTCAATGTCTGCGTACGCTCGCTCTAAACCGTCATCCAACAGCGCCGCCACGACAGGATTTCGCTCTATCATTTGCACGTGGCAACCCAGCGAGGCAAGTACAAATGCATCTCTACCAAGACCAGCCGTGCCATCGAGCACCCTTGGTACTGCCCCTTTATTAAGGCCAGCAGCCTTTGCTATTGCCTGCCCTTTACCGCCACCAAACTTTCTGCGATGGGCGACCGCACCTCCAGCGAAGTCTACAAATATAGCCCCTAGCTTGGGCTCATCAAGCTTTCTCAGTTCCAGTCTTTGCGCTGTCATGACTAAAGCAAAAGTACTTTTGTCATCGTGATCCAACGACCAGCGTTGTGCTAACTGATTGAGCTTTTCTTGTTGATTATTATCTTCACACAATAGTTGCAATTGCATTGATGAACCTCTGGTCTTCGTTTTTACGCTGCGAGTGTAATGTTTTTTGCTAAAAACTACAGCTCATTTACCAACTCTTCAACGAGTTCAGCCAAAGGTTTGGGTTTTCCTATGGCATAGCCCTGCGCGTAGTCGACGTTCATGTCGATTAAGTGGTCGATGATTTGATGATTTTCAACAAACTCGGCCACTGTTACCTTGCCCATTTGCTTGGCTAAATCGTTAATCGCTTTAACCATGGCTTTATCCACCGGATTGTCTTTCATATCCTTAACAAAGAGTCCATCTATCTTGACGATATCGACAGGCAGTTTTTTCAGATACCCAAACGAAGACAAGCCGGAGCCAAAGTCATCAAGAGCAATTAAACAGCCCAGTGATCTTAGCTTTTCAAACTTTTCAATCGCTTGTGAAAGGTTTTGTATCGCTGCAGTTTCGGTGATTTCAAAGCAAATTTTATTGCAAGGAACTCGGCTGCTATCGAGCTTAGAAAGTAAGAAATCAAAGAAAGCAGGATTCCCTATCGAATGGCCCGACAGATTGATCGAGCACCGGCCTAGCTTGGTGAGGTGCGCTTCATTCTCTTCTAACCAGTCAAGGGTTTGACAAACCACTCGCTTATCCACCAAGTGTGCAATATTGTAACGTTCCGAAGCTGGCATAAAAATACCCGGCGAAATGTATTGGCCTTGCGCATTTTTGATTCTTACCAGTATTTCAAAATACATTTCTCTGCGGTCCGATTGCAGAGATACGATTCTTTGCGCAAAGAGTTCTACTCTTTCATTGGCCAGCGCATGGTGAACAAGGTTCACTGATTCCATTTCTTGCTCTCTGCGCTTCAAGTCTTCGTCATTCAAGCTGTAGAGATTAAATCGGTTTCTTCCCTCTTCCTTGGCTGCGTGGCAAGCGGTGTCAGCTTGAGCATGCACCATTTGGGGCGATGACGCGGTGTGATCAATAAGCCTAATACCAATAGAGCAGGTAAGATGGAGTCGTATATCATCCAAATGAATGGGTGTTCTTCTAACGTACGTAAGATGTCCTCTGCAACTAACTTGGCGTCTCTCTCGGTGCAGTCGCGTACTAGTATGGCAAACTCATCGCCCCCCATACGCGCTAAGGTCGTATTGTAAGGCAACACATCTTGCAGCATGCTGGCACAAAATTGTATCGCCGCATCTCCTGCCTCGTGACCCGCCGTATCATTGAGCACTTTTAGCTGATCCATATCCAAGTACAACATGGCATGAGTTCGTGTATATCCTGCGACTTCTTTTAGTGCGCGCTCTAGCTCTAGTTCAAAATGGTTACGGTTAAAGGTATCTGTCAGCAAATCGTGTTTAGCCTGAAACTCTAACTGGGCAGATAGGGTTTTCATGGCAGTGATATCTTCACCAACCACTAATAAATACCCTGTTTCGACAAGGGGCCTAATGTTCTCTCTAATCCACAAATAGCCACCATCTGCATGGCGATATTCTACTTCTCTTTGCCATACCCCTTTGGCTAACTGGGCCGGCTGTAAAAGAACTTGTCGGGGTGTAAGAGCATCTTGATGAACATAATAATCTTTTATCTTATGCCCCAATATTTCTCCTGTTTGGTAGCCCAGTTGTATTTGCGCAAACTCATTCACTTGCTGGATTCGATTCTGATCATCTAATGTAATCATCATCACTGGCTGCTGATCGTAATAGTGACTTAAGTTAGCTTCTCGCTGGAACAGCTTTTCTTCCGTCTCTTTGCTCCGCGTGATATCTCTTGCTTCAATCAAATACTTCCAGCGCTCACTCTCAATACTCAACGGTTTTATCGAGACTTCTAAAAGCATATACCCTTGCTCTGGGCTCCAAACTTCTGCTTCTAGATGAGCCGTCTTCAGCTTGTCATCACTATCAAAATATTTTCTAAGGTTTGATGCTGTCTCTTTTTCCCAGTGCTGGTTACTCCAAATGGGTAGTGCTTCACTTATCTCTGGATAGTGCAAAAGCGATTGAAGCTTATTGTTGCTAGAGACGAGGCAACCGTGTTCGTCCAACAAGCCGATAAAGTGATAGCTTTGGTCGAAAACCATTTCTGTTAGCATTTGGCTTTCTACCGCAACTTGTTCACTCTTTTTCAAACGGCTTAAGTAGTAAACCAAAAACACAATGACGGAAACTAAGCTCAGTGCAATGGCAAGAAGCCATTGCAGCTCTTTCTGGTAACGACTAGTAAAACTCATTGGTTTGTTTAGAAAAACCGACGCAGGTTCATTCTCTGCCCCCAAACCCCATTTGAGTAACGCTTTGTAATCGAGCTTCACTTCTGAGCTACCTATTTGGACTTCGGGTAGCGCTAATTGTGGATTTTGTAAGACTTCGATAAGTAACTCACCTGCCGCTTTTCCTTGAGCTTGCCCACTTTGCAGCACTCCTCCCACCGCTCCGTGGCCCAACCCTAAGTCATGTACCATGTAGATGGGTGTCGTCGCGACTTGGTTGAGCTCTATCCACTCTTTTTGACCATTTACTTTTCCGTCTTTATCGCGATAGTAAACCCAGAACAAAACGGCTTCTTCAGCACCATATGACGCCACCTCACGCAGTAGCTGCTGGTGGCTATTCGGGATGAGGTTGGTAACTAACGATCGGTAAGCGGGATGCTTATCAAGAAACTTAGCGACTTGTCTTCTAACCGACTCGCCTGTCGTAGAATAGTCACTGACCACGACGATTTTTTTCACGTCGGGCTGCAGCCGCTCTATCAGTGAAATATTACTGAGAAGATCAATATCTTCAATGACGCCTGTCGCTTTGATATTTTTGTGTAGCGAGGGGGTGTAATCGTTTATTCCGCCAAAGATGACAGGAGTGTCTCCAATGACATCTCCCAATTGCTCTATCAGCTGCAGCGCATTGTTATCACTGACCACAATGGCTCCAAATTGCTCTTCTCTGAATTTGGTTTGATACAGTAAATACAACTGATTTAGATAGTCTTCACTCTGGAGTCGTTTGGTATCCAAATAGACGACTCGCGAGGAAATGTCGGTTATATCTAAAACTTGGTCGAGCCCAGTTTGAAAATCATCGGTCCAAAAGAAACCCTGATGATATGAGTGAACGACGAGCACATCTTGGTCTTTTGCAACCGCAAATAGACTGCAAAATACAGCAAGGAGAGCAAGACAAAAGCGCACTGATATAAGTCCTGAAGAGTTAAGCGACTAGTGCTATTAATAGTACCACTCTTGATGTTAAATTGTACTACTAGAAAGACCGACCTCTATGAGTGTAAAGCGATGCATACCCAAACTGCTAAATTGGATGACTTAGACAGAGCTATTTTGAAAACCCTGATGGAAGATGCGAGAAAGCCGTATGCAGAAATGGCGAAACAGTTCGACGTCAGCCCCGCAACCATTCACGTGCGCATAGAAAAAATGAAAGCCGCTGAGGTGATTCAACGTACTGAGGTTATCGTCGATACCAAAAAGCTCGGCTATGACGTGTGTTGTTTTATTGGTATCAACCTGAACGCCGCGAGAGATTACCATTCGGCACTCGAAAAGTTGAACGCATTAGAAGAAGTGGTCGAAGCGTATTACACCACTGGGGCATACAATATTTTTGTAAAACTTATGTGTCGCTCTATCGAAGAGCTGCAATATGTTTTGATAGACAAGTTACAGGCAATTGACGAAGTACAATCAACCGAAACACTGATTTCTCTTCAAAACCCCATCAATAGGAATGTAAACCCATAAGAAAGGCTCCTAGTGGAGCCTTTTTTATTTCTGTTTTTGATCGAGAAGATACTGCTTAAGTTCTTCGGCTGTGATGCCCTGTTGTGCTGCTAACTGAGCTAAGGATTCAACCTGTTCATCTTTCCTAGATTCAGCCACTTGCTGAAACTGGTAGATCAAATCCTTTAACATATCTAGCGGAACTTGTTTTGCTGCACTGCGAATTCGCTCACCACTTTGACTGCCTAGCTCTATTAGAATTTTTCCAAACATCACCTTTTCAGGTGCTTTGTCCAACTGCTCTAATAGACGAGCCATTTCGTAAGTAGTCATCGACATTCTGATTGTATATTCCGCTACAGGTTTTAATTAAGCGTAGAATATACAACCTTTTGCCTTTTTGTAAACACCTCTAAGCCTCTTGAGGCATGACGTGCCACGCTTTTCCTATCTTGCTAAATAAAACGATCAATCCGGGGAGCAAAGCAATCATAAGGACACCAATTAACATCTGCGGCTCCCACTGTAATCTTTGCATAGTTCCAACGACTAAGCCCGAACCACTCATTTGAAACAACCCTAGCAAGGCTGCCGCGGTCCCTGCTTTTTCTCCGAACGGTGCCAATGCCTTCCCAGCAGCAGCCCCTAAGATCCAAGCAAACCCGATAGAAGATAAGAAGATTGGCAACATAAATTCAATGGCGTGTACTTGCTTTTCACTAACGAGCATCATCACTCCGCCCAATGACAATACAAAAATACCAATGATTAATGTTAATCGCGTGCCCAATCGGTCCATACATTTTGGCGCGCTCAAACATGCAACAATGTTAACTACTGCGTTAATGGCAAACCAAAAGGTAAATTCATTCATGGTAAGACCCATTGTTTCCATTAGTACAACAGGTGCAGAAGTGACATAAGCCAAGATCACCGCCATTGCCATCATGCAAAGTGAAGCGTGAAATAGAAATGAAGTGTGGCTTAGTACCGCCCAATAACGACTGGGCTTAAAAAGTGCTTTAGTCTCAGGTTTAGGGTTGGTTTCTTTAAAACCAAAAACCATAAGTATACCGACAATAAAAGCAAAGGCAGCCATAAAACTAAAGTTAGCACGCCAATCAAACTGCTGGGTTAACCAGCTACCTAAGATTGGTGCTAACGCTGGGATAAAACAGATAGCTCCGTTTAGGTAGCTAATCATCTTGCCGCTTTTTTCTGGTCCATAAATATCGCGAACTGTTGCAAAGGCTGCTACAGATGTTGCGCAAGCACCTAAGCCTTGTAGCACACGAGAAATCAACATCCATTCAATGTTCTGAGCACTCCACGCCAATAAAGAGCTCGTTAAATAGATACTAATCCCTACCAATGCAACAGTTCGACGTCCATAACGGTCAGCTAATGGTCCAGAAAACAGCTGACCGACACCCATAGAAAATAGAAACCAAGTGATAGTATCTTGTGCCAGAGCATGTTCCACGTGAAACGCGTGCGCAATTTGTGTTAATGCCGGTAGATAGATATCGATAGCGAGAGGACTAAACAACACCAATAAGAATACCAGTTGTTTGTGAATACTCACTTCATTCTTACTCGTTTTATTTATCACGTTTCCAGTCCTACATCGTGTTATTGAGCAATATCTAAACACAATCCCGATATGAGAGCTAATGATGTATACTCATTCAAGATATTCCAAATTGGAAAAACAGATGAATATAGAGAATCTTGCTCGACTCGATTTAAGCCAATTGATTTGTCTGCGTGTATTGCTAGAGGAACTCAATGTGACTAGAGCAGCCAACCGCTTGTGCTTGAGCCAATCTGCTGTCAGTAAATCCCTAGCGAAACTTAGAGTTCAGTTCAACGACCGGCTTTTTGTTCGTCACTCACACGGGTTAAGAGCGACACCTAAAGCCCTTTTTTTACGTCCTAAACTCGATTCGTTAATCCATCACCTTGAACAACTTAGCCTTCCTGAGACCTTCGATCCTTCCACGACTCAGCACCGTTTTAATATCGCCGCGGTAGAGAGTGTGTACCCACTTATCCTTCCCCACTTTTTGCCTCATCTTTTCTCTAACGCTCCTGGGATAACCTTATCTACTCATGCTTGGAGTGAAGATACGTTTAAGAAAATGCAATCTGGCGATATAGACATAGGAATTACCGGAAAGGACATAGATATCAACGATGCAAAATTGACTATGCTTCCGCCCCCCGATATTTGCGAACAAGAGATTTATCGAGACAAACAAATGTGTTTAGTTCGCAGAGATCACCCGGTTCTAAGCGAAAACTGGAGCTTAGATACCTACCTTCGTCAGCGGCATGTTCAGGTAAGGTGTGATGGTAATGAGAGATGGCTACTCGATTACAAACTGGCTGAACTTGGAAAACAGAGAGATATCGCCATCTCCGTTCCCGACTTCAATAGCGCAGCAAGTCTTTGTACTTATACCGACTTCGTTTTTACTGCGCCCAACCACTTTGTCACTTTAACCGCTAAGCAAATGGATCTTGTAGTTTTAGATCTTCCGCTACACTTCCCTGAGATGGCTTATACGCTGTTTTGGCACTCTAATCGTGCTAGTGATCCCGCCCTAACTTGGCTAAAAAATATAATTCAAGAAAAAACAGAATCTTTAAGATAATTGCAGGCATCGAGTAAAAGGAGTAGTTTAATCTCCTATCATTATTCCATGCGCCAGAACGAAAATAAGGAAATTAGTATGACTATGACGGTAGCTAGCCGAATCGAATCCGTAAGAGAATGGCTTGCTAATAATGACATCGACGCATTATTAGTACCCCACGAAGATGAGTTTCTTGGCGAGTACGTTCCCGCTCATAATGAACGTTTACTGTGGTTAACTGGATTTACTGGTTCAGCTGGAGCCGCAATAGTGTGTCGAGACACCGCCGCGATGTTTGTCGATGGCAGATATACAGTGCAAGTCACTAAACAGGTGCCTAGTGAGCTGTTTGAGTATCGTCACCTCATCGATGAGCCACCAGTAAGCTGGATAACGAACTCGTTACCCAAGGGCAGTAAAATAGCAATTGATCCCCGTATGCACAGTGCCAATTGGCTGGAATCTACCACTTCCTTGCTAAGCCCAGACTTTCAGCTTGTGATGATCGATACACCAATTGATAACTTGTGGGAAGATCGCCCAGTACCAAAACCTTCAGATGTCTATCTAATGCCACTTGAACATTCGGGTCAGTCGAGTACCGATAAGCGATTAGCGGCAAGTCAGGTGCTAACCAATACACGTACAGATTGCGCACTACTTACATCTTTAGATTCTGTTTGCTGGTTGCTCAATATTCGCGGAAGCGATATTGCTCGCCTACCTGTAGTGTTGTGCCACGCTATTCTTTATTCTGAAGGCAACCTAGACCTATTCTTAGATCCCGCTGTTCTACCTTCAGATTTCCATAAACACGTTGGCGAAGGAATCAAAGTACTTCACCCTAACGAACTAATATCCACACTCAGTTCGTTGAACTCAAAACGTGTAGCCCTTGACCCAGCGACCAGTAACGCTTGGTTTAAACTTCAGCTTCAAAACACAGGCGCTGACGTAGTTAATTCGAATGACCCGACTTTAATGTTAAAGGCTGCTAAGAACGCAACTGAAATTAAAGGAATGAAGGCATGCCATATTCGAGATGGCTTGGCTATGACAAGCTTTCTTCATTGGTTGGACAAAGAGATCGAACTTGGTCACCTCCACAATGAAGCCGTATTGTCAGACAAACTTAAATCTTTTCGTCAGCGCGACCCTAGCCTACGCGATTTGAGCTTCGATACCATTTCAGCAGCCGGTGGGAATGCGGCCATGTGTCACTACAATCACGAAAACGAGCCTACACCCGGCCAACTAACAATGAATTCCCTCTATTTAGTAGATTCAGGCGGCCAATATCTGGATGGGACAACAGATATTACACGAACCGTCGCCGTTGGAAATCCAACAGACGAAATGAAACATCAGTTTACGCTGGTACTTAAAGGGCATATTAGCGTTGCGCAAGCACGATTCCCGAAAGGTACTAGAGGCTACCAAATTGACACCCTTGCTCGTCAATTCTTGTGGGCAGAGGGTTTCGATTATGACCATGGAACTGGCCACGGAGTTGGACATTTCCTTAATGTACACGAGGGTCCGCAAAGCATTTCCAAACGCCAAATTGATGTTCCTTTGGTAGAAGGAATGGTGTTGTCCAACGAACCCGGCTACTACCGTGCTAATGCATTTGGCATTCGCATTGAAAACTTAGAACTAGTTGTTGAAGCCAAATCTCAAGGGGATTTGTCATTATTGTCTTTCGAATCTCTGACACGTTGCCCAATTGACAAGCGTGCTATTGAAGTAGGCATGCTAACAGACAACGAGTTAGCTTGGTTAAATGACTACCATGAAAAAGTCTACAATGAACTTAAACCTTCATTGGAAGGCGAAGTTCTCGATTGGCTCCAGAAGGCCACCAGCCCACTAAATAGATAGTTTCGGGTAGAGAAAAGGCTCCTGCAAAAAGGAGCCTTTTTTATGTTTCACGTGAAACATTCTCTATCCTGAGTAAGCACTATGCCAATCGCGCCAAACAGGGTCAAAACCACGGTTTCGTATCATTTGCTCTACGGATTGCGCGCTCCGTTCATCGCTGATTTCAAACTGTTCTAGCTCTTCTTTACCTTCTGCATAACCACCAGGCTGTGTTTTAGAAGCCGCCGACATGCTCGTAATTCCAATAGGAAAAACATGGTCCCTAAAACTTTCTGACTCTCTGGTAGAAAGAGACAGTTCGACCTCTGGATTCAATAACCGATAGGCGCAAATTAGCTGAACCAGCTGTTTATCTGTCATAACTGATTTTGGTTGAAGGGCTCCCTCACACGGTCTTAACCTTGGAAATGAAATCGAGTATCGTGTTTTCCAATAGGTGCGTTCCAGATAATCAAGGTGGGCAGCCACGTAAAAGCAGTCTGTTCTCCATTCTTCTAAACCAATCAAAGCCCCAATACCTATTTTATCGATACCAGCGGAGGCTAACCTATCTGGAGTTTCCAATCGATATAGAAAATCGGTTTTGTTCCCTCTTAGATGATGTTCCCCATAGGTTTTAGGATGGTAAGTTTCTTGATAAACCATAACCGCATCTAAACCTAGCGTTTTGAGCTCAGCGTACTCCTCTTGATCTAAGGGTTGTACTTCCATAGCAAGATAGTTGAACTGCTCTTTTATCACTGGAACCATCTCTCGAAAATACTTCATCCCTACTTTAGTTTCGTGCTCCCCCGTAACCAATAAAACGCTGTCGAACTTCATCGCCTTGATCGCTTTAATTTCTAGTTTGATTTCATTAACATCAAGTGTTTTTCTTTTGATGCGATTTTCCATAGAAAAACCACAATAAGTACACGCGTTAGCGCAAAGGTTAGACAAGTAAAGTGGGATATATAAAGAGACCGTATTTCCAAATCGTTTTCTCGTCAACGCGTACGACATCTGAGCCATTTTTTCGAGGTATGGTTCAGCAGCTGGAGATATCAAAGCTTTAAAATCTTCCAAATTACGTTTTTCTTTGCAAAGCGCGCGTTCAACATCTTTGGACGTTTTTGAGTAGATCGACATAGATATATCGTCCCAATCGAGCTTTTCATACTCATTGGCAAATGTCATCGTCACGTCCCTTACATATCATCAAGGAAACTAGTAAGCGGACTTGAGGCAACTGCGTGGTTAACCTTCCCTGCCAGCCCAGCCTCGTATGCGAGGCGACCTGCATCAACTGCATATTTGAATGCCTTAGCCATAGCAATAGGATCAGCAGCCGATGCTATTGCGGTATTTACCAAAACCGCATCAGCTCCGAGTTCCAGCGCTTGGGCCGCATCTGACGGAGAGCCAATCCCCGCATCAACAACAACGGGAACTTTAGCTTGGTCGATAATGATTTCTAAGAAATCCTTAGACGCTAGCCCCTTGTTTGAACCAATCGGCGCGCTAACGGCATTACTGCCGCACATCCAACTTCTTCAAGATGCTTACAAAGGACTGGGTCTGCATGGCAGTAAGGTAGAACGATAAAACCATCTCTTACTAGTTCTTCTGCAGCCTTAAGAGTTTCGATAGGATCGGGCATTAAATACTTTGGATCCGGATGTATTTCTAGCTTTAGCCAATTTGTTCCCAAAGCCTCACGAGCCAGTTGTGCTGCAAAGATTGCGTCTTTTGCAGTCTTTGCACCAGACGTATTGGGCAATAGCTCGACACCAGCTTCGACAATTGGCTTAAGGATGTCATCTTGCTTGTCGTTCACATCTACGCGCTTCAAAGCCATGGTTGCTAACTGCGAACCAGACGCTTTGATAGCATCTGCCATTACTGCGCTATTAGAAAACTTTCCAGTACCAGTGAACAAACGTGAACTGAATTCTTTATTCGCTATTTTTAACACTGTTAACCTCCTGCAATAGCTTGGAAAAGTGAAATGCTATCGCCATCTGAAAGTACTGTTTTTCCCCACTCGCTTTTTGGGACAACACTATTATTTATTGAAAAAACACAACCAAGTTCTGGTAAATCAAATTTTTCGATAATACCTTGTAGAGTGCTCCCTGAATCAACCTCCTGTGCTAGGTCATTCAGTAAAATAGTTACTTTGCTCATTCGGTTACTCCCGAGCAGATTGGACATTGCTTGTCTTTGTTAATCTCAAATGTTTGCCAAACCATATTTTTCGCTTCAAATAGATGTAGCGTATTGGTCGAGGCCAAAAATTTACCTAATGCTAACTTCTGGATCGCCGCTATCGATTGATAGTTACCAATGGTTCCGACAACCGGACCCATCACACCTAATGTTGAACAGTTTCTATCATTAGGGCTTTCTTCTTCAGGTACTAAACACTGATAACAAGGGCAGTTCTCTTTGTCAGAAACTGAATAGTCGTAAATAGCAAATTGGCCACTCCACCCAACAGCAGCTCCAGAAATAAGTGGTTTGCTCTGCGCAAAGCAAATTCGGTTTATTAGGTGTCGTGACTCAAAATTGTCGGTGCAATCGAGCACAACATCAGCCAACATAACCTCGATACTAAGCTGTTGCTCGCCAATACGTTTGCCTATAGTCCGAACACGAATACTACTATTCAGAGTTCCGATTTGACCAGCAAGCGCAGACACCTTAGTTTTGTTCAAATCTGTTTCTCGATAAGCGATTTGTCGTTGCAAGTTAGAGTCTTCAACTACGTCATCATCAACCAAAATCAAATTGCCTACGCCACTAGCGGCCAAATAAAGCGCAGCTATATTCCCAAGACCGCCGCAGCCGATTATTAGAACAGTGGATCGCAACAACCTTTCTTGCCCTTGTTCAGCAATCTCAGGTAGTGCTACCTGACGTTGATAACGCAAAAAATCTTTATCGCTTAACATCATCTATTTACACATAATCTTGTTGAACTCAGAAACCACTCGGTTCAGATCTGTAGCAAGCGTTACAGCTCTAACTACGGCAAGGCTAGATACGCCACACTCCCATACTTGTTCGGCGTTGGTTAAATCGATACCGCCAATTGCAACTGTTGGGACACCCAAACTGTCACCGTAAGGAATAGTACTAATCAGGTTTTGATAGAGTTCTAGTCTTAGCAAACCTTGAGGTTTAGAAGGCATATCTTTAGTTGTTGTGGGGAAGATGTGTCCTAGTGCTATGTAACTAGGGTTAATTTGCACGATTCTTAATAACTCATAATAGCCATGAGTAGATAGCCCCAACTTAATGCCTGCACGCGACAAAGATATAAGGTTACTTTCTTCTAAATCTTCTTGTCCCAAATGGACACCATAGGCACCGTGTTTTATCGCAAGTTGCCAATAGTCATTAATATAAACGTGAGCATCATATTGGCGACCCAGCTTGATGGATCGCGCGACTTCATTCTCTAAGTTAGGATCGGTAGTATCTTTGATTCGTAACTGTACAGTTTTTACACCTGATTTGAGAACTTTCTCGATCCAATCAGAAGAGTGGACAACTGGATATAACCCTAGAAACTTGTTTTCCACTTCCGGAAACGATATGTCATTGTCGCTACATGCCAGCCGACTTTGATAGCTAGACGCTCATCTTCAAGAATTGGAATTGGGAATAAAGTGTAATCACTCGGCCATGTTTCACGTGAAACATTTTCAAGAGCCCTTGAGAGGGTAACCGCATCTTCAAGAGGAAAATCTATAGCCATCAAGCAACGATGGTACCAATCTGAGTCAGTTCATCGTAGTCATCAACGCGTGAACTTCGTATGGCTTTAATTTCCCCATCATGCCATACATCAACACTATGATTCCCGTCTCTAGCATTTAGGAACAGTTGGCCTTCGCTAAACTCAATATCATCTATCGAAACAAGCGAACCAATAATGACATCTATATCAGCAGCGACATCACCAATACTAGTAGTTGAGCGACTAATGGCAATAGATGTGCTTGATTCACCTTGCTGTAAGACAATTGTTTGAGCTGGGCTTACGCCCAACTCTATATGATCTACAGAAAAACCGTGCTTCTTTGCTAGTTCTAGAACTTGTTCAACTCGTTGTTGCAACTCGTCAAAGCAAGAAGGTATTAATAACTGTGCCATTAACCCTCCACATCAGCTGCAACAGCTGGGTGATAGAGTTCAGATCCAGTTTCTCTAAACTCTTTCGATTTCTGACGCATCCCTTCTAATGGATCATCAAGCATTTTAACTTGAATGGCCTGATCAGCGGCAACTTGCTTAGTGTCTTTCGCGTATTCTCTAACCTCTTGAGAGATTTTCATAGAACAGAATTTTGGCCCGCACATAGAACAAAAGTGAGCGACTTTTCCGGATTCCTGAGGAAGTGTCTCATCGTGGAATGAACGTGCAGTGTCTGGGTCTAATGCTAAGTTAAACTGATCTTCCCAACGGAATTCAAATCGTGCTTTTGACAAAGCATTATCACGAACTTGAGCTCCTGGATGCCCCTTAGCTAAATCTGCGGCATGAGCAGCTAACTTATAGGTAATTAAGCCAGTTTTAACGTCTTCTTTATTTGGAAGGCCTAGGTGCTCTTTTGGTGTTACGTAACAAAGCATCGCACACCCATACCAACCAATCATAGCGGCACCAATACCCGAAGTTATATGGTCATAACCCGGAGCGATGTCTGTGGTAAGTGGGCCTAATGTATAGAAAGGCGCTTCATGACAATGCTCTAACTGCTCTTCCATATTCTCTTTAATCATGTGCATTGGAACATGACCCGGGCCTTCGATAATAACTTGAACATCGTACTCCCAAGCAATTTTGGTAAGCTCGCCCAAGGTACGAAGTTCCGCAAACTGCGCTTCGTCGTTTGCATCGGCAATTGAACCGGGGCGAAGGCCATCACCGAGAGAAAGCGCAACATCGTACTTTGCACAGATTTCACAGATCTCACGGAAGTGTGTATACAAGAAACTTTCTTGGTGATGAGCAAGACACCATTTAGCGATAATCGAGCCACCGCGAGAAACAATGCCTGTAACGCGTTTAGCCGTCATAGGCACGTAACGGAGCAACAAGCCCGCGTGAATGGTAAAGTAATCAACACCCTGCTCTGCTTGTTCGATTAACGTATCACGCATCACTTCCCAGTTAAGGTTTTCCGCTATGCCGTTTACTTTCTCTAACGCTTGATACATAGGAACCGTACCAATCGGCACTGGACTATTTCGAAGTATCCACTCACGGGTTTCGTGAATGTTTCGACCCGTCGATAGATCCATTACGGTATCCCCGCCCCAGCGAGTAGACCACACTAGCTTTTCTACTTCTTCTTCAATAGAAGACGTTACTGAAGAGTTACCTATGTTAGCATTCACTTTTACTAGGAAATTTCGCCCGATAATCATAGGTTCAGATTCAGGGTGATTGATGTTCGAAGGAATAATTGCGCGACCCTCCGCGACCTCTTTTCGTACGAACTCAGGTGTAATTTCTTTTGGTAAGTTGGCGCCAAAGCTTTGGCCGGGGTGCTGTTGATTAAGCATTTCGTCTTTAAACTTAGCTCGTCCCATGTTTTCACGAATCGCAATATATTCCATTTCAGGGGTAACGATTCCCTTTCTTGCATAGTGCAATTGAGTAACACATTTGCCTTCTGATGCACGTCTAATGCGTGGTAGGTTTCCGTACTCAGTTCATCTAATGTTTCATCTTCTAGTCTCTCTTTTGCGTAGACCGAACTCACATCATCAAGAACTTCGGTATCGCTTCGTTCGCTAATCCATTGCTCTCTTAGTTTTGGTAGACCGTTGTAAAGGTCGATTTGGTGAGTAGGATCCGTATATAGACCTGAAGTATCGTAGACGTGAATAGGATCGTTTGATTCAAAAATAGGCGCTTCTTTGGTACCGCCGACTAAACTGTCTGAAAGCTCGATTTCACGTACTGGCACTTTAATATCAGGACGAGAGCCCTCTATGTATGCTTTACGCGAGTTTGGATATGGTTGTACTGAAAGCGTATCTATAAATTGCTTGGCTTCCAGTCTGGCTTGTTTACGATTCGACATAGCATTCTTCCTTAGAAATAATTTATTGGATAAATGCTTGACGGAATTATGCTACAAGAGGGGCTTCTACTGTGTTGAGCGATACAGTAACAGCAATAGGACAATCACCAGAATGAGGTGTAGGGTCTTTTCTCTTGTTCCCTTCGCAGGTGTTAACCTGATCAGGTTCAACGGATCCCGAATTAACGGTCTCAGCCAAATGGCACTCCGACAAGTGGACTAGATTATAGGCAATCGGCATTGTGAAACCAAGCGACCTGATGGATTTTGTTAACTTTTTATTAGCAATTGATAACCAACCCAACACGCTGAGATGCTCAGCAGCACATTAAGTAAAACGTTAAAGCCCATTTTTACAAACGCACCCTGCTGCATAAGAACAACATTATCCATCGAAAACGTTGAGAACGTTGTAAGGGCACCAAGAAAACCAAGCCCAATAATCTGCCGCCATGGCTCAGTAGCAAGCGCACCATTTTCGAAGGCCGCCACTAAGAGTCCCATCGCCAACGAGCCAACAACGTTAACAGTGAGCGTTCCGTAAGGAAATCCCCTCCCCAATAAAGTGGCGCACAGTTCTGATATCAGGTATCGAGAACACGCACCAAACGCACCACCTAGTGCGATAAAACCTAAAATGGACAACTGACCCATATCCGCCTCCGAGTAATTCTTATCGTTATTGTAACTCGAACACGAATTAGGTCGAGATTTCATCAAAAAAAACAGAAAAAATGTTAAGTACTAAGCCTTTGAATAACAGGAAATTAAAAATGTTACAGGGGTCACTTTTAATGGAATGTTTAAAGTATTTATTAAAAATGCCATTCAAATTCTGTTATTTGAAAGTAATAACCGCGACTCATTGGGCGAAACGCCAAAATTCCAAATAAAGCTCAAGGATTCCCCTCGTACACTTTTTTGTACCTATATGATGAACGAACATTAAAGTAAAAATAACTACCTAGTGAAGTTGCTGTCATCAAAGCATCGTATGTTGACTTGGGCACACCGTAGTAACGATAAATACTACCATCACTAACGAACTCAGCTTCAAGGATCTGTTCGTTTGGCAAATAAGCCAAAGACTTTAACGAACTAGAAGCCACTGGTGCTCTTTTTAATGGTCCTGGCTCTAATCCATCGAGTATCGCCAGTGTTTTAACACCTATAACTGAGCCTGATACATCACCTGCTAAATAAGCACTCACAAAGTTGTGATAAAGAGGATCTTGAGATGAGTTACTATTGGTCACATTTCCCGCTAATGTAGCAGGAAAGCTGTTACGTACAATGTTGATAATTGCATCGTTTGTAAGCGTCACATAATCCGTAATGTCTAAATGATCGCCTTCATCTAGAAGTTGATGACCTACATAGTTTGAAGGCGTTGCAACGGAAAGTATACCAAGAGAGCGAAAGTTTCTTTGCTCAAACATACTATTACCGAAACTACGACTATAAACTTGACTCCATGCTGAATTTGCATAAAAGTTCCCCTGAGAGTGAGCAATCACTAACACTTTACTACAATTATCTATCGCCCTCTGATATTCACTTACGTGTTGGCGAAGATCTTGGTCATTAACATTTCCAAAAGAACTACGAACAACTTCATCTACCGCTTCCAAAAACCATTCTGGAGCTTTATCAATGCTACTTAAGTAAATGAAAAACATACTAAGTTCATCACCTAGTTTCTGTTTGGCCACTTCTAAAATCTGTAGTAACCATTGCTCACTATCGTTAACTGAAATTTCATAGTTGATAGCAGATGGATTTATAAAGGCTGAAAGCTCTTTTTCCAGTTGGTAAACAGAAATCGAAATGTCATTTATTTCATTAAACATACCATTGCTAAAATAAATGGATTGTTTATTTGATTGGGGGTCACACTGGCTACCTATAACATCAAAACTACAGAGCAATAATATAAATACATACCTCATGGTTCCCGTCCTTTTTCCTAACCGGCTTTTAGTAAGTGAATGTGGATTCTGCAGTCAGCTCAGAGCAATATTTTTGTCTGACTTCTAAACTAGGTAGCGAAATTGTCATTCCGCCTAAATATGAGTCTGAGCGAAGTTTTGCCCTTATTCTTTCTTCGGTATTAAAGACCTGAGCCTTTAGGCGCTGCAGATCAACAAAAGCGCGATTACCTATATCATAGAAAACGAGGCAGGCTACTGGAGTTGGTTGAACCTTCACCTGTGAAACTATTTTGTTTCTATCAAAAGAATTAACGATTTCGTATTGCATCGACCTTGCCACTGCTGTGACGGCCTTTTCGAATTCTTGAGAAGGGTACTCTTGTTGGGCAATATAACGCTGAATATCATCCCGAACTCCGTCATTATCTGAGTCGATTCCTTCAAGGGTTAACTTCCCTTCTAAACCGGGATCTGGCGGTAAATCGTCGATAACATTACTTTGGCTATATTCAGGGGTGGTATTGCTGCCTGTCGTATCACTTGACACTTCACTATCATCATATTGACATGCAGTCAAAGCGAAACAAGCGCAGACAAAATAGAAAGTTTGATGCATACCTAGCTCTCCTTACGAATAGCGGAGAAACCAGTATTTCACGAGACGAGCCATCGTTAGTTGGAAAATAGAATTTGAAAGTAAGGGTACTGTTCCAAGTGCTCTCCTCACATCAACAAGTCTCATCCTACAGCGCTTCAAGTCTTATAAAACGATACTTATTCATTGCATATCGAACTTTAACGGGCTTACTTGCATTATCGGCTCATTACTTACTATTGCGATATATGGAGATAAGCATGTTTTTTAGCCGACGTTTTTTGCCTTACTTTACGACTCAATGTTTAGGAGCGCTGAATGACAACCTATACAAAAACGCTTTAATCCTGATGGTGGCTTACAGCCAGACTTCCGTTATGCCTGTCTCGCAAAGCTTGTTTATTAATCTCGCAGCCGCTCTTTTTATATTGCCGTTTTTTCTCTTTTCAGCGCATGCGGGTAACATCGCCGATCGAATGGATAAGGCAGTGCTTATCAGGCGCTTAAAAATAGGTGAAATGGTAATTATGCTGGCTGGTGCGGTCGCCATCACTACACAAAGTTACCTTTCTATGTTGGCTCTACTATTTTTAATGGGTACACAATCTGCCTACTTTGGATCCGTTAAGTATGCTTTGCTACCCCAAGCTCTCAAGAGTAAGGAACTGGTAGCTGGAAATGCTTGGGTAGAGATGGGCACCTTTCTTTCCATTTTACTCGGCACACTCTCTGCGGGCCTGATAGTGAGCTTGCCAAACAGTGAATCCATGGCCGCTGCTACCTTGGTAATCATAGCTTTGACAGGGTGGTTATCTAGCACCCTTATCCCTTCATTGCCCGCTCAACAATCGAACGAACCCTATACCTCGACTTCATCGATACTAAAACAAGCAAAATCGCAAAAAGGTATATGGCTAAGCATTTTGGGAATTAGCTGGTTTTGGTTTGTTGGCGCCACCTATCTCACTCAATTTCCGAATTTTACTAAAAACGTTCTTAATGCTAACCCTAGTGTTGTATCCATTCTTCTGGCCTTGTTTTCCATCGGTATAGCGTTGGGTTCAATCGCGTCAAAAAAGCTGTCTGGTTCGAGGGTAGAACTTGGCACACTGCCATTGGCTTTGTTAGTAATGAGCTATTTTGGTTTAGACATGCTTTGGTCAGCATCTGCCATAGATTCACACCAGCTCAACCATGTGATGAACTACCTCTCTGATACTAGCAACTACCGGTTTATGCTCAATCTAACCATGATTGGCTTTGGTGGAGGGCTATACATAGTACCTTTGTATGCTTACCTTCAAGTCCAAAGTCCCAAAGGCGATAGAGCAAAAATGGTCGCAGCAAACAACATAGTTAATGCACTTTTTATGGTAATTTCTGCCGTCGTTTCTATCGTTGTACTAAACGTGATAAGCCTATCAGTCACTCAACTGTTTGTTTGGGTGTCCATTATGAACTTAGTTATGGCCTATCTAGTGTATAAAAAGACCAAAAGCAGCACCCATCGTTGTATCTGTCATTTACTCGCCAAACTCATGTATCGAGTAAAAACAAAGGGGAAAGACAACTTGCCGACAACTGGAAGCGCCTTAGTTATTGCTAATCACGTGAGCTTTGTTGATGCAATCCTACTGATGAGTGCGTCACCTAGACCAATTCGTTTTGTTATGGACAAAGCGATTAGTGAAACTCCATTTCTTAAGCATCTGTTTAGACATGTAGGCGTGATACCAATCTGCTCACCAAAAATTTGCTCAGACACATACAAACAGGCCTTCGTTAAAATTGATGAAGCATTGCTCAAACAAGAGATCGTTTGCATCTTTCCAGAAGGAAAACTGACTAAAACCGGCGAGCTCAACGAGTTTAAGCCTGGTGTAATGAAAATACTCAACCAAAGACCTGTTCCTGTCTATCCGGTAGTACTGAAAGGCTTATGGGGTTCGTTTTTTAGTAGAAAAAAGAAGTTCGGCTTTAAACTCCCAAGCAGATTTTGGTCAAAGATAGACATACGCATTGGTCAATCTATGCAACAGCCAAGACTAGATCAGATGCAGAAAGAAGTAGAAACCATGTTAGCCACCTAATACGCAGCCTGTTAACAACAGCAAAGATACTGATCACAACAACATAAGAAAAAAGATGGAAAAGTAAAACTATATAAGGCACTAGTTGCACCAAAGGCAAACAAGTCAATACGATATAGCTAATAAAAAATATGGACTGAATAATGAAACTCAATTTTTCATGGCTACTACTACCCATTATGTCATTAGGGTGCGCAACAACATCACACAGTGTTCCTTTACCTACTCATGACTACTGCGCAGATGTACCCATTTTGGACCGACAACCGCTCTCAAAGCACCTTATTCCATATGCTGAGCAACTCAAAGGGAAAAGTGGAGTATACGTTTTAGAGCAAGGTACAGAAGCAATGATGTCAAGAGCATGGCTAACAGAGCGTGCTGAGAAAACTATAGATATTCAATACTTCATATTTTCTGTCGACAACATCGGATTGATAGCAACAGATTACCTCGTCAGAGCTGCTGAACGCGGGGTACAAGTAAGAGTATTGGTCGATGACATCATGTTAGAAGCCAGTGGAGATGAGTTAGTCACTCTTACTTCTCATGAGAACATACACATTAAGGTGTACAACCCCAATGCAAATGTCGGAAAGAACATTGCCCAAAAGCTCGTTACTTTAGTCACCGACTTCCATGGTTTAAACCAAAGAATGCACAACAAAATTTTCTTAGTCGACAACAAAGTGGCCATCACTGGTGGACGCAACATCGCCGACGAATATTTTGGCTTTGACCACACTTATAACTTTAGAGATAGAGATGTACTTTTAGCTGGGGAAGTGATCGACAGCATGAGTAGATCGTTTGAAGAATACTGGAATCATGAGATCGCTGTATCTGTAGAAGAGCTGATCGAATCCGGTAAAGATCAAAAAGAACCTAACTTCACCCCCCTACATCAATATGCCTGCGATCCAGAAAACTTCCATCCAGAAATCAGAAACGAAATAGAGCAAGTACCACATACGTTCGATAAATTGATTAAAGAGGGCAAACTTCACTTTGTTGACGATGTTGAATATCTCGCAGACCAACCAGGTAAAAACGATCAAACCACTTTCTTAGGGGGAGGAAGCGTGACTAAAGATCGTTTAGTAGAACTAGCAAACCAAGCTAAAAAAAGCATCATTATTCAAACCCCTTACCTAGTCACGACAAAAGAGGACAGGAAGTTTCTCACCGCTCTCGTGAACAAGGGAATCGACATCAGAATATTAACAAATAGTCTTGCCTCTAATGACAACCTAGAGGCTTTTAGTGGCTATCAGAGAGACCGAAAAGCGCTGTTGGCAACAGGAGTAGATATCTACGAGTTTCGCCCCAACGCCAAAATACGGCAGAGGGTTATGAACGAACAAATGTATAAGCGCTTACCAAGTACTCCCATCTTCGGTTTGCACTCGAAAACAATGACGATCGATAACGATATTACTGTTATAGGTACCTACAATTTAGACCCTAGAAGTGCCAATCTTAATACAGAGAGTATTACCATCATTCCATCCAAGGGGATTACCAAAGACGTCCGTGAGGGCATGTTAGCAGAGATGGAACCGGAAAATGCTTGGAGAGTAACTAAGGACTTTAATCCGGACGACCAAGTCACATTGACCAAACAATTGAGAGTAAAAGTAAGAAGGGTCGTCCCCAAAAACATCCTGTAATGTCCAAAATAGTAATTGGTCTACTATGATCCAATTACTATTTACCCTCATAAAACCATAAAAAAAGCCCCAGTCTTTCGACTGAGGCTACTTAAGATGGCAGGGGTGGACTGGGCCGGCATTCCGGAGATTCGAACCCCCAACACGCGCTTTCTTTTTGATATACAGGGGAATCCGCTGCTCTGG
>NZ_LJJE01000110.1 GCF_001854765.1 Vibrio sonorensis
ATGATGCCTTAGATCTCTAACAAAAATTCGCTGACACAGAATTCTGAACGCCCTCTCTGGCATCTCTATTAAATCTAAACCTTCCACTTAAAAAATCTTTTATAGGATATGTGTAGCTGTAGGGTCTCTGACCGCACTCTTTTGCGCATCGTCCGTTGCCATTCTTTAGCTCATAGCCGGATAACTAGCCCCTCACTAATGAATTAGTGTGGGGTTTTAATGGGGGTGTCCTGATGGAGATTTATGCTTTGCTTTTTTCAAAGTCCTCTAGGACCCTGTATATAATTCTGTGTAACTGTCGGGTTACATGTATTCAGTGAGTCGATCTTCGAACATAATCATTAAAGCGGTTTAGCGCTTGTCGCCAGTTTCAAATCGGCATCGTCCACCTTTCTAGCGGATTCATCCGTTGGGAAGAGCTTACGCTTCTTGATCGTTTTTCTAATTACGCTGTTGAGAGATTCAATGGCGTTAGTCGTGCCCGATTTC
>NZ_LJJE01000111.1 GCF_001854765.1 Vibrio sonorensis
CTTCTCCACGAAGAATTAAAACTTATGTGGGCGATTAGCTCAGTTGGGAGAGCACCTGCCTTACAAGCAGGGGGTCACTGGTTCGAGCCCGGTATCGCCCACCATTCTCTAAGTATTTTTGGATTTGATACTCCAAACCACTTCAGTAAAACGTGCGTGGTTCATTTATCGACGCTGAAAGTCTTTAGAAAATGCACTTCTTTGAAGTACATA
>NZ_LJJE01000112.1 GCF_001854765.1 Vibrio sonorensis
TAGAAAGCCTCGACTTATGTCGGGGCTTTTTTATATTCCCCCCAACTAGGCCAGAGTTCCGTAAAGCTTACAGCTATAAATCAGTTGTATAACCCTTCAGTTTGATAAAAACGCCTTGTGTTCTGGCAACCGCAGAATTAAGTAAGAATTGAAAGGGGGGGCTTACCCGTGATTAATACCACTGTCTCGATGAAACTTTTTGTTTGAATGGTCCCCATTATTAGTGCGACCAACTCAATGAATTGAGCATATTATTTTCTAATGGAAGCCCCATATTGCATTGGCGACAGGTTATTTTAAGCTTTATGAGATCGACTTTGGTTATAGTTATTTCGCCAAGCTTCGATTCTAAATTTAGCGTCAGCCAACGATTCGAACAGTGGTTGTTTAGGCATTCGTCCTAAAAGCTTCCGTTTAAAGACTCAATAAAAGCGTTATCAGTCGGTTTACTTAGCGGAGAAAATGCCAATGTTACCTTGTTTGTATAAGCCGGTGAATCTGTCGTCTAACTTAAAAATTCACTTCGGTTGTCGTAATGAATGCGTTTGTAGCCATATTGAATCCGACTATGGGTTAACTCAACTATTCGTCGCCTGAGAGCTTTTTTAGGCTCCTTACGAGGTTGGTTACGACAAGTCGTTTGGCTTGACCCCGTCAATCTGCATGCCCTTTGTTCACTAACATAATAAAGAGTAATTAAATAGCGTGCCAATTTGCGGCGTTGCGACACGCTCACCACTTTTGTGTTTAGATCTTGTAACATCACTTTGTCGGGTTTTAAATCAGAAACAATACGTCTAAGTTTCTTTTCTTCCTGAAGTTGCTTCTACTCACGATCTTGGTCGGACTCAGGCCCCGCATATTTCTTCTTCCAAGGATAAAAAGTACCTTCAGTAATTCCCATTTTGCGAGAAATTTTAGCAATGGTGAGTCCGGCTTCTTGGTGCTTAATCGTAGATACTATCTGCTCTACTGAAAAACGCTTTGAATATCATGATAAGTCCCTCTAATTGTCATTATCATGCCCCAATTCATCGGCTTTATGGAGTTATTTATTAGGAGTCGGTCACTAACGGTAGGGTGTCCAAGCAAGGTCACTATCAGTGTAAGCAACTGGTTAACAGGAAGTCGAGAGATCAATCTATAGAATAACTATCGACATATTTGCTTACTAACCTTAAAGCAACTCATGTGCAGATAATTTTTTTCCATTATACTAGATGCCATTTTTTTGGTTACATTCATGTTGTAGCATTGTAACAAATCTGTTGTTTGTGTTGTTTGTGTTGTTTGTGTACAAACTTTAATTAATGGAGATTGACTATGTTACAACAGATCGTAAACAGTGATATTAATTTGGGGCGGCGTTGTTGACCAAATCGATGGAACCTTTCCGTTAACCAGCGATCTGATCCTTTGTGATCCTTTGAGAGCAAAGGCAGAATCAGATGGGTAAATCGAAGAGAAAAATCACCAACTGGAAAGAATACAACCAAGCGCTCGTAAACCGAGGGGCGCTGGCTTTCTGGATAGATGACGATACAATCGCCAATTGGTACTGTGACACTCCGTCCGGACGCAGAGGTAGAAGCAGTGATGTTGCCACCTTAACTAATTAACTAAGCGAGACGGTTTAGGTCTGATTATTGCGGAATCCCCAAAACCCTATCATTACCCTGCCCTAGGAGTGAAGCAGTTACAAGTAGATTCCCAAGTAATTGCCAAGAATCCACTCTCTTTTTTTTATTCCTCGTTTGAAGACCACTTAAAGATTGATATCCGTTATAACTGTTACTCTGTTGATGTTATCTTGGTAGAAAAAATCGCTGATGTATTGGTTTTTGAACTAGAAAGTATTGTCTCAAATTTGACTGAAAGGTGCGTATGATAAAAGTAAATGCCAATCAGTTAGTTACGCCATATTCATAATTTACGAATTCATACCGATTAATGTTAAATATCAAGGAAAGTTATGTACGTAGAGTCAGAAGAAAAGCTCAGAGAAATCTACGGCTACGCCAAGGGGCGGGCTAAAGATAAACAATTACCTTGCTTGGAGTACCATTCCCGTAATTACATCGAACATTCCCCGTTTGTTACAATCTCTACCTATGCAAAGTCGGGGTCAGTGGACTGTTCTCCTCGTGGAGGAAAGCCAGGCTTTGTAAAAATAATAAATGAGAACTGTATAGTTTTACCCGATGCCAAAGGAAATAATCGACTAGATAGCCTTGTTAATATAATTGAAACTGGTGAAATCGGTTGTTTGTTTTTGATTCCTGGAATTGATGAGACACTCCGAGTTAATGGGGTTGCTCGAATTTCTACGTCAGTCGAACATTTAGTACTGTTTGCTGATGATAGAAATCCTCCAAAAACATGCATTGAAATAACCATCAAGGAAGTGTTTTTACATTGCGCCAAAGCACTAATGCGTTCAGAACTTTGGTCTCCTAAATCGAAAATTGATCGCTCAAGTTTTCCTACAATGGGAACCATGATTAACGACCAACTTTCGATAAATACTACTCCCGAGCCTCAAGAAGATATGATTGCTCGGTATAAGTATGATTTATGAAGATGATCTGCTCCAGCCAGACTGACACTTTATTCTGTGGGTACAGAAAACCACGGGTTTACCCGTGGATGAGTACCGTCGAAAGATCCTGAATCCTAGTATGTGCTACTGAGATAGACCTAAAACTTTGGGAAGAAGCTCTTTTGGAAGATACAATTAACAAGAACTTTGTACATTTTGATTTACCAAGTATCAGGACGAAGTATGACAGATAAATTGAAGTTAGATACTAAAATATATGATTTAGTTTGTACTGATGTCGCTGAATATTTATTTGAAAATCACGGTTTGGAGTTAGGTCAGTTTGAACAACAGTTCCTTGTTGACTTTATCGTTGATAAATTAGGTAAAGAATTTTTTAATAAAGGCATCGAGCAAGCGATTTATCGTTTTTCTAAATTAAGTGAATCAATAAAGGAAGAGTTGGACATGGAAAAAATATATGAGTAAAATTTCCTCAGATTTGTTGCTGATGAGAAAAGAGTGGTACAATGCTTTTTTTGCTTTGAATATTGAACAGTTGGATTATTTAGAGGCGGATTGGTTTTTTTCTACTAATGGTCAAAAAATGATTTACAAAAAGCATCAATTGCGGAAACTATCTTTATTAAAGAAAGACGATCCGCAAAGTTTAGCTTTCACGAAAAGAGTTGAATCAGATGTGGAATACAAAATATTTGTTGGTATTGCAACTGTGACAGGAAAGGCCAAAATAATAAATGAAATTGATGACATATCGAATATTAATTTCATTGAAAGTTGGATTAAAATAGGAAACTGTTGGAAATTACAATTTAGTACGTTTGAATCTATTGACGCATGATGACTAAAAGTTGAACTCTCAAGTTAGTGAACGCAGAGCATGCAGATTGTAGGGATTAAGCCGAACAGCTTGTCGTTACCGATTTCGTAGTGAACCTCAAGAATCTGTCAGGCAATGAATCGTTGGTTAGCTCATACTGGTATTTGAAATGTCCGCAGGTGTATATGCGGTGCTAGAGCGAGAAGGGACCCACGTAAATTAGAAACGTGTACATCGAAAACGAGGTTTGGGGTATCGACTTTGCATCTGTCCAACTTACTTCCGACACTAAATTCCGAATTCTGGCTCCCGTTAAGCCTAGCAGTCTTACCAAGGTTGAGGTCACGCCTTAGACCTTGAGTTGGGAACCGCGTATATCGTGAACTTGTTGTTGCGCACAAAAAAGCCCTGCTTGATAGGCAGGGCTTGAACATCTGAAATGTTTATACGCTAGGCAGAATATTTTCTGGCATGAGTGGGTTGTGAACGGCGAGTTTTAGCAAGTCGTTGGCTTTCTCGATATCTGGAGCGAAATATCTATCCTTATCGTAAAACGAGACTTTCTCACGCAGCATTTGCTTAGCTTGCTCAACGCGATCAGAAGAGCGCAGTGGCGTTCTAAAATCGAGACCTTGAGCCGCAGACAGGTACTCGACAGCTAAGATACCACGCGTGTTCTCTGCCATATCACGTAGCCTACGGCCAGCGAAGGTCGCCATAGATACATGGTCTTCTTGGTTGGCAGACGTCGGCAGGCTATCCACCGACGCAGGATGAGCTAGAGTCTTGTTTTCACTAGCGAGAGCTGCTGACGTTACCTGAGCTATCATAAAGCCGGAGTTTACACCACCATTGTCAACCAAGAATGGCGGAAGTTTGCTCAACGCACTATCAATAAGTAATGCCATTCGTCGTTCGGACAAGCTACCAACTTCGGCAATCGCGAGAGCAAGGTTATCCGCTGCCATTGCTACTGGTTCTGCATGGAAGTTACCACCGGAGATAATGTCACCATCTTCTGCAAACACCAGTGGGTTGTCGGAAACTGAGTTGGACTCAACTTGCAAGATATCAGCTGCATTGCGAATTTGCTGTAAACACGCACCCATGACTTGTGGTTGACAGCGTAGGGAGTATGGGTCCTGAACCTTTTCACAGCCTTGGTGAGAATCGCCAACTTCACTATTGCTATCCAATAGATGGCGATAAGCTGCCGCAGCATCCATTTGGCCTCTGTGTCCGCGAACGCGATGAATTCTTGGGTCGAATGGACGTCGGCTACCCAATGCGGCTTCTACCGACATAGCGCCACAAACGGTAGCTGAAGCAAAGAGGTCTTCAGCAGCGAACAAGCCTTCAAGGGCAAACGCTGTAGAAGCTTGAGTACCGTTTAATAGGGCCAGTCCCTCTTTTGGCGCTAATGTGATTGGTTCTAAACCAGCGATTTTTAGCGCTTCGACACCGGAAAGGATTTTACCGTTGTGGCGCGCTTGTCCTTCTCCCAATAGCACCGTGCTCATGTGGGCGAGTGGGGCCAAGTCACCGGATGCACCAACAGAACCTTTTTGCGGGACACACGGGTAAACTTGGGCGTTAACCAGTTCAATGAGCGCTTGAATGACATTGAGGCGAATACCAGAATAGCCGCGGGCAAGACTGTTGATTTTGAGTACCATCATCAGGCGAACGGTTTCATCGGACATAAACTCGCCGATGCCCGCCGCATGAGAGAGTACAATACTCTTTTGCAGGGTTTCCAAATCTTCGGGCGCTATCTTAGTGTTGGCAAGTAAGCCAAAGCCAGTATTAATACCATACACGGTGCGTTCATCAGCAATCACTTGCTCGACACTTGTGTGCTTTCATTAATGGCGGCGAATGAAGATTCATCCAAAGTAAGGTTGACTGGCGTACGGCTGACCTGACGTAATTGTTTTAGGGTTAACTGACCCGGTTTAAGCGTTAGGTTTAACATCTTCATTTTTCCTTACTTCAGCTTTTTTAGTTCTTCGTTGAGCATAGGTAAATCCAAGCCTTGTTCGGCCGCGCACTGCTTAGCAATGTCGTACCCTGCATCAGCATGACGCATAACTCCGGTTGCAGGATCGTTGTGTAGAACACGTGCGATTCGCTGCGACGCATCCTCTGAACCATCACAACAGATGACCATTCCAGAGTGTTGAGAGAAGCCCATTCCAACACCACCGCCGTGATGCAGTGAAACCCAAGTGGCACCACCGGCGGTGTTTAGCAGCGCGTTGAGCAGCGGCCAATCTGATACAGCATCTGAACCATCCATCATGCCTTCTGTCTCACGGTTAGGGCTAGCAACCGAGCCGGAATCTAGGTGATCTCGGCCGATTACAACAGGTGCTTTTAGCTCGCCATTTTTAACCATTTCATTGAAAGCTTGGCCTAAACGTTCGCGATCTTTTAGTCCTACCCAACAGATGCGCGCAGGTAGACCTTGGAACTGAATTCGCTCACGAGCCATATCTAACCAATTGTGCAGATGAGGATTATCAGGGATCAGTTCTTTGACTTTTTGGTCTGTTTTATAAATATCTTCTGGATCGCCAGACAGAGCCGCCCATCGGAAAGGTCCAACCCCTTCGCAGAACAGAGGACGGATATAAGCTGGAACAAAACCCGGGAAATCAAATGCGTTTTCGACACCTTCTTCCAGAGCCATTTGGCGGATGTTGTTACCGTAGTCTAGCGTTGCAGCACCACGTGCTTGAAGTTCTAACATGGCTTGAACCTGTACTGCCATAGATTGTTTGGCAGCTTTGACCACGGCAGCTTCATCTTTTGTGCGCATTTCTGCAGCGTGTTCCATGCTCCAACCTTGCGGAAGGTAACCGTTAAGGGGGTCGTGAGCCGAAGTTTGGTCGGTAACCACATCAGGAGTAATACCGCGTTCCACCAATTCAGCAAACACATCCGCAGCGTTAGCCAACAGGCCAACAGAAACGGGTGCATCTGATTCTTCAACTATCGAAAGTGCTTCTTCTAAAGACGTCGCTTTGCGATCGACATATCCGGTTCGCAATCGGTAGTCGATACGCGACTCATCACACTCTACAGCGATCATAGAAAAGCCTGCCATAGTACCCGCAAGAGGCTGAGCACCGCCCATACCACCAAGACCACCAGTGAGAATCCAACGACCTTTCGCTTCGCCTGCAAAGTGTTTCTTAGCCACGGAAACAAAGGTTTCATATGTGCCTTGAACAATGCCTTGAGAGCCTATGTAAATCCAAGAGCCAGCTGTCATCTGGCCGTACATCATCAGGCCTTCTTTATCGAGTTCATTAAAGTGCTCCCAGTTTGCCCAATGAGGAACTAGGTTAGAGTTGGCAATCAGTACTCTTGGTGCATTTTTATGAGTAGGGAACACACCAACTGGCTTCCCTGATTGAACCAGTAAAGTTTGGTCATCTTCTAGGCGTTCTAATACTTCTACAATTTTGTCGTAACATTCCCAGTTACGTGCCGCTCGCCCAATGCCCCCATAAACCACGAGTGAATGAGGGTGCTCCGCTACGTCGGGGTGCAAGTTGTTCATCAGCATTCGCAGTGGGGCTTCAGTCAGCCAAGATTTTGCCCTTAGTGTCGTTCCGTGAGGCGCGCGAATCGTGCGACTAGTATCGATACGCTTATCTTGTTCTTGGCGCTCTGTCATTGTAGGACTCCTTGTGTTTCACGTTTGTTGTTTTTATTGCGTTTGCTTGTCGGCAAATGCATTAGCGATATCCCAGCACAAGCGGGCCGCTAGGCGCGCCGTTTGGCTATCGACATCGTAAGTAGGGTTGTATTCAGCGATATCTGCAATGACCAACTTGTCCTTGTAGTGAAGGATTCGGTCGAGAAACAGAGCTATAGTATCCATGCAGACTCCACGAGCCGCCGGTGCACTGACACCGGGAGCAGTCGCGGCAGGAAATACGTCGAGGTCTATCGTTAAATAGAGGTAATCGCAGTTATCAATAAAGTGCTGAAGCTGAGTAAGGTGATAAATGTGGTTAATATGAGCGAGATCTTTATCTTCGACATACCAAACATTGAGTTCATCCGCTCGTTTGAAAAGGGATTCGGTATTGCTCGCTCTACTTACGCCCAAACAGGCATAGTGGAAAGGCCAGCCTTTATCCTGACAGTAGTGGTAAATTTGATTAAAAGGAGTGCCAGAACTGGCTTTGACATCACTATGCTGCTTTCAAACGCCCTTAAATCAAAATGAGCATCAAAGTTGATTATCCCAATTCTCGGTGGGCTTGCGGGGTTGAGATAATCAAAATATTTCGCCAAGCCGGAAAATGACGCCCAAGCCACTTCGTGACCTCCGCCAAGGGTAATTACAGGAGTAGAACGCAGAGCTTGAGCAATAACGTTGGCGCACTGCTCTTGGCTGCTCTCTAGCAAATCGTCTTCGCAAACGACGTTTCCAAGGTCGAGTAGAGTCGTTTTTTTGTGCCAAGCCATATTGGCCAAAGCTCTACGGATAAGGTCTGGGGCTTTTTTTGCGCCAATTCTACCTTTGTTTCGCGAAACACCGGCGTCACAAGCAAAACCCAAAAGGCTTACCGCATTGTGATAGGGTTCTAAATCGCTGGCCTCTATTTGCTTTATAACATGATGTACGCGTTTCCCTTGCTCGCCATCTTCGGCATCGTGCCGACCTTGCCAATGAAAATCTTGCTCGGTTTGATATGTTTTAGACATGACAAAGCTCCCCCTGAACGATTCGGGCACTTAGATGGCTTACACCGACTTGATAGCTCAGCTGAGCGGGGTGAGACAGGTTCCAAATGGCTAAATCAGCGTCATATCCCTTGGCAATTTTCCCGCGAGAGTTCCCCAAACCTAATGCTTGGGCGCTGTGACAGGTAACGCCTCTCAATGCCTCTTCTGGTGTTAGACCAAACAAAGTGCAGCTCATATTCATCATCATAGTCAAGTCTGCAAAGGGTGAGGTCCCGGGGTTGAGATCGGTAGCGATCGCCATTGGCACGTTATGTTGACGCAGAAGTTCTATCGGTGGCTTTTGGGTTTCTCTCAAGAAATAGAATGCACCAGGTAGCAAAGTCGCTATCGTCCCAGAGGAAGCTAAAGCTCTTACGCCTGACTCGTCGAGATACTCTATATGATCCACTGATAAACCGTTGTATTGAGCGGTTAGTTCGCTACCGCCTAGGTTAGAAAGTTGTTCCGTGTGGCCTTTTACTTGTAAACCGTGTTTTTGAGCGGCAACAAACACGCGCTCAGTCTGTTCTAAATTAAAGCCAATTCCCTCGCAGAAAACATCGACGCAATCAGCGAGTTGTTCTTTAGCACACAGCGGAATGATCTGATTGCAGACCAGATCGATATAGTCGTCTGCTCTGCCTTTGTATTCTGGCGGAACGGCATGAGCTGCTAGCAGGGTAGTTTCAATACGAACTTTTCGATGCTGTTCTAAGGCCTTTGCCGCTCGAAGCATCTTTAGCTCGTCTTCTATGGTTAAACCGTATCCAGATTTTACTTCGACCGTCGTGACGCCAGAACGGAGTAGGCCGTCTAATCTGGGCAATGCGAGCTCGATAAGTTGTTGTTCGCTCGCTTGACGAGTGGCGTTAACCGTCGAAATGATGCCTCCTCCTTGCCGAGCTATTTCCTCATATGGAACACCATTGAGTCGCATTTCGAACTCGTTGGCTCTGCATCCCGCGTAAATCAGATGGGTATGACAGTCTAAGAGTCCCGGAGTAACAAGCTTTCCTTTACAGTCGTGGAGTTGGTAGCCGTCGGAGTCTGGTAACTCGGCACCGATTTTAACGATTTTTCCATGCTCAATAATGAGTGTGGTAGGGTCTGAACAGACGTAACCCTTATCATCATTCGTCATAGTGACTAAACGTGCGTTTAGCATTACTAATTTGCTTTTAGTTACCATCTTTAGCCTTTGTATAATATGTATATACAAATTATTGGTGTATTACAGCTAATTGATCAAGTTGAATGTTGCAAAAATGTGATCGGTAAGTAATGTTAAATCGCGTAAAGATGAAGGCTAGCAGAATAAATTTTGGCAAAAACTAAAGGTATTAGAATATACCCTTAGTCACTAACGGGTTACATGGATAAAGTAAGCTGGGACTTAAAGTAGTACCTTGGAGCTGAGTTTGTATCGCGTACCAGGGTGGTAGAGCAGGGCACTACTTACTAGTTTGTCTTCGCTCCACGTTCTTCTGTTAAGAAGCAAACAGGGCTCGTTTGCACCAAGTTTGAGAGCACTTCTCACGTGGTCGTCTGCGACAATCGCTTCAACAGTGTGTTCGATGGCACTTAATGGACAATTTTCTGAAAGATATTGGTTGGGTGTTATATGAGTAAAGTCTTGGTTGATATAATCAGGTGCCCAAACACTGTTAACCCATCTCAGTTCTAATTGAATCGGTTGGTTGTCTTCGAAGTGTACAATTTCAGAGAAAAAAGTTTGGGTACCTAACATAACGCCAAGCTTAACGGCGATGGTTTCGTCGGCTTGTACCGATTGTTGTTTGACTACTTTAGCGGTGTAGCACTTGCCTCTCAAGGCGACTTCTTGGGCTATGTTTCGAATATCAAGCAGTGGTGACTCCGCTTTTTCGTTTGCCGCACAGACAAATGTGCCCGCTCGCGGTTTTCTTTGTAGTTGTCCTTCGGCAACCAAATCTCTTATCGCTTTGTTGACTGTCATACGACTTACGCTGAACTGTTTGGTTAGTTCAAGTTCGGTGGGAATGCGATGACCGACAGGCCAGTGGCCGTCGTCGATGTGTTTCTGAATATACTTTTTGATTTGAAGGTATAGAGGTGATTGAGTCATAACAAGTCGCTGAGTTTAATTGACTATACAAATTAAACGAGTTGGCAGTAAAAATTGCAAGTTCAGATATAAAATTTGTGCGATAACTCGTGTTGATTTTCAATTAGCTTAGTACTTTTTAAACCCACCCCAGACGAGGTTGTTATACACTTTCAAGTAAATCGAGCGCTGCTCAACGTAGCGGATTCACCTTGGTCAGCGCTAGATGGTTGAGTTAGCCTTAACGTGATTTATAGAATTCAATCATAAGGCGGCGGTTATCGGCATAACTGCTGTCACCACAAGCTTCACCCTTAAATTGGGCTAGTGGTGTTGAATACAGAGGTAGCACCTTTGTTTCTAATTCTGAAATAGGTGCCATTAGTGTCCCGTAACCGCCACAATGGTAACCAAACCCATAGTCTTTCAAATATTTTTGTTCCCAAACAGGTAATTTATTTTTTAAATAGTTTTGATAAGCGGCAACTATCTGTTGGCTACTGTTGTTCTTGACTAACTCACTTAGCCAAGTTTTGTCGGTGTTAATGCTGGAGACAATTCTATTTGCTAACGCATCTCGACTTCCCTGTGCCCATGCTAGTCGTCCTAAAGTGTATTCGAGGCCAAATTTATGGCAGCGGCTTAGAATCTGAAAATAGTTGGGCAACTTTGTCTCATAAGTAGATCCACAGTAATTATCTAGAGCGGTAGAGGCGCTTTCGGAATAAACGATCCCGTAATAGTGAAATGGATTGGAATCAATGGTTGCAAACTTATCTGCAAAGTAATACCTCAACATGCGTTCGGAAACTTCCATAGCAGAGTAACTAAACAAGGGCTCAAACGAATCATTAATTTCAATGATATTGTCAACACGTCTTTCTACAGGGATACAAGAGTTGGCAAGAATATAGTTGGCTTCCGTCACCCAGTCTTGAATACGGTCTCTAAGTGCCTTTGTTTCGTCTGGCTTTGAGAGAAGGAAAAAGGTAATCGGAGTGACAGTTTTTTCTGCAGTATCGAATTGGCAATTGACGGGATTAATGTTTTCGGATTGAACGGACAAACTGAAGCACATAACTACAGCAAATATAAGTATATTACTGGCGTGAAAAGCGTTCATAAAAGCTCCTCAGATTTATGTTTTATTCCACTAATTAGATAGCTTTCAGCGAGATAAATCCTAGTGAGGATTAGCTTTGTTTTCAGGCTTGAATGAAAATCACATCATGCTGAATATTATGTGTCATTGCTGTTTTAAAAATATTTTTGAAATGACAAAGACATCTAAACACTACGAAAAAGGTATCTAATCGATGTGGACATTTTCATAAATACACCTTAGTCAGAGAGTTATCACTTTGTGTTTGACCCCTCAAAATTGTATTAGAACAATCACTTTGATAAGTTTTTTTCTATCCAATTCAAAACTTGTTTTCGATTATCTGCTTCATGCGATTTACCACATGGTTTTGCTGCAAATTTTATAAATGGAGATGAGTATGCAGCTATCTGTAAACGCGAATATGTCATGACAGTACCGTGGTTATCGCAATAGTATCCAAAGGCATAATCACTATAACTTTCGGAGATTTTGTATGAATCACTTAAGTTATTTTCTTTATAGAATTGGACTTTGGGGTGCTGAGCTAGCATAGTGTGTCCTAACTCATGTTCTAAAGTAAACTCTGGGCAATCGATTGAAATTATGACGAAGTTGTTATTATAAAGGTCGGCTTCACCACAAAAACGATTGTATTTAAGTGATAGAGAAGAAAACACCACAGCCGTATACTCGTTTGGTTGTTTTGCTATAAGAGATGGCCTAGTGTAATCGAGCATGAACGCATGGCATATACATCTTCTGGCCAATACTTCTTATCATCAACTACTACTATTTTGGAGAGTTTCCTAATTAATGGAATACAAGAGTTATCCATGACTTTGTTGCTGTACAAAATAAATCGTTTAAGTTTCTCGTCAACAGTATTTTGATCATAAGTTGAATATAATGATTTTGGGATAATAAATGTTATATTTGTATCAATCTTTTCAATTATTTCACAATTTCCAGTGAAGATGGGATTTTTTAAATATAACATTGAAGCTAAGATGTAGAATGTGTTCATGGTAATCATACTCAAGAATAGAAGGAGCATCGCTGCTTCTATTAATTTACATTTATCTTCTCAAATGGCTAATTCTGCCATGTAAGTGTCTAGCATGTTCTTGGTGTCGATATCCACCTTGAACTTGCTTGGTTTGATCATTAGTTAACTTTAGACCAACTGTTTTATTATCTTTCTTGTTTCAATAAGATATGTTATTTCTCTAGTCACGCTGTCATTATGGTCGTTATAGTTTTTGTTTGAATCGTTTTTCTTGTCTATCGTAATTTTAGCTGACGTTCAAATATTTTTTGTTTTTGTTCTGTGGTTTTATTAACTTATATGTAAATAATGTTATTCTTTGATTTTATATATGAATCAAGATCCAGTTTTATGATTGATTTTTTGTTCCTAAGTGATGTATTTAGTTTTTTAAAATATTAACTAGATGTTGTTTTATAATCTGAATAGTTTGCATTTCTATTGTTAGGACTCCGTATGAGCACAACATACTTGTTGAGATGTGGTCCGCTGATAACAAAACAACACGGTTAACAGGTGAAGTAATTCTTTTTCAATCTGCATCTAGGTTGTTGAATATTTGTGCTTTTTTCAATTGATACTGTATTTGTCTCACAATCCCACTATTCTCGAAAAGAAACCCTAGAGTTTGCTGACAGGGTATTGTATCTGGGGAGTAAAGAAGGAATAGCAGCAGAGCCATATTAGAAAGGTCTTGGTTAACCACACTACAAACCCTGTAAAGAGTTGCAAGATGTCGATGAACTATGCACTCTGTGTAGCCGGGCGAGTTATTCAAAGATTTTATATGTTACTGGCGCTCGAAAAAGTTAGTTATTCCAATAATAAAGGGAAAGTCATGTTTAATAAGTTGAAAGCGTCATTAGGGATTGGTGCTGCAAAGGTCGATACCGTTTTACAGAGCATGAATGTTGCTCAAGGGGAAATGTTGAAAGGCGTTGTGCATATTCAAGGTGGTGATGTCGCGCAAGATATCGATGCAATTAAGCTTAAGCTCTGTACTGAAATGAAAGTAGAGGTTGACGATAGTACAAGTCATGAGACGTTTGTTCTTGGCCAACTTGAAGCTGTTCAACCATTTACTATCCAACCCGGTGAAAACAAGCAGGTTCCCTTCGAGTTTAAATTGCATGATGAAACACCTATTACGGTTCTAAATGCAAAAATGAACCAAAGCTATGTGTGGGTTGAAACCACTTTAGATATAGACTTTGCTATCGATCCTAAAGATAGAGATATGGTGAACGTAGAGCACTTCCCGTCGCGCAAAAAGTTATACAAACCTTAGAATCTGCCGGATTTACAATGGTTAAGGCAGATGTAGAAAAAGGCTTTTTAAACGGGGGGAATTTTTCCTCTCGCTCAGGGTGTTATCAGGAAATTGAGTTTAGCAATGGCGCTTTGATTAACAAGAAAGAGATAGAGCTATCGTTTGTGCTCGATGGTACGTTACTGCACTGTTTGGCAGAAGTCGATCGTTCATTGAGTTTACGCGGCGACCAATACACCTCATTTACTCTGCCGTTAAGTGCAAGTGATCAAGACGTGGCTCAAGCAGTTCAACGCGTACTTTCTGTATAGCATCGTTTTAGAAGCGGTATCGATATCCCAAGGTAAACGCGATGTCGGTACTGTTGTCTGCATTAAATAGATTCTCTGTTGCCGATATTTCGAGAGCGCTCGATTCCATGGTATAGCGATAGCCGGCTGTAAACTCAGTAGAAACCTTGGAGAACTCGTCTTTTCCTTCTGATACTCCTTCATAGACTGACATCTCACCAATCAAAGTGTGCTGCTCTGCAATTTTGTATCGGTAGCCAGCCGAAACAGACAAAACGCTCTTTTTCAGTGGAAAATTTTGATAGGCCTCTTGATTGCGCCGACTAGTATAACCTGCGGAAATATCAGCCTGATGCTTTCCCCGCTGATATCCGTAGTTGACTTGTAGCGCTTGTTCAAATCGACTAGACGCAAAAATCCCTTTATTTATGTCGTTGTAATAAAGAGAGCCTCCGACAGACCAAGCGTGATGTTCGGAACTATATAGTTGATATTGAAGATAAGCCGTATATGCATTGCTTAACGTGCGGCCTCGGAAGTCTTCTAAGTTAACGTCATAATCGGGAATGCTAATAATGAATCGGTGGTCATCCACTTCTTCACGCCCATTCTGGTCGATACCTATAAGGTCATGGAACCATCGGGTAGGTCCATCAAGGTGATTATTACCCGCGTAGTTCCAGCGATAGCTAAGGGCTAGCTGCCAATCTTGTTCAAACTGCCATTTCCAGCCCGTAGAAATTTGGTTTTGATAGTAGTCGAGCTCATAATTTCCTGCATTCGCCCATATACTTGCGGCGGTTCCCGATAGGTAGAACTCTTGAGTGTCTGGATCATTGCTAAAGCCAGATCGGAGTTGAGGTGTCAGACTATTGGTTTGAAAAGGTGACTGGGAGTAGACTTGCAATGGACCGTAGTCGTCTTTCGCTGCCGAGTTAAAAGCAACGAAAAACAATACAACCCATAAGTACCTCAGTCCATGAATCACGAGTAATAAACGCCTCATAAATCCTATCGCTGTTGATACAACTATAGCTTATATCGCTGTGGCGCCGTTTATTCCTGTTACCGAGAAAATAAAAAAGTAAATAAAAAACCAGCCGTTAGGTGGTTAACTCTATGCTGCTTGTAGGTGCGTGGTGATGTAAGGCTGCCATGCATCTTGGTACAACTGTCGAGACTGTTGACGCATGGATTTAACTCGGCTTACTTCCCAATCCGTCATAGAACGACCTTCATTTATTGCGATGCGTTCAATATGTTGGATCTGCTCATACAGCTTGTGTTCGGGACCACTTTTTACATCGGCTATCGCTTTTAAGTGAAGTTGAACCTCAGCAATAAGTCCTGTAGCGGGCAACTGAACGAGCAGTTTGAGATCGCGGTATCCTGATTCCGCAGGCTTTTTAAAACGGTTTTTAACTTTAACTACCCGAGTTTCACGCTCTAATACTTCGTAGGCGCTCATAAGCCCCTCAAGGTCGTTGGCAACTAAGGTTGCACGAGCGAGATCCGTGATGCGATCGACGTTACCTTCAAGTTCTAGCGCAATTTTTTGTTCGGCTCTTTGTTTGGACTTAACGCCGGCAAATAGTGCTTGGGTATTGGTTTGCATGCTGGCACTTTTACAGATCGTCTCTAACTCGGCCTGTGCCTGATGGGCTTTAGAGTAGAGAACGTCGAAATCATTGTACGGTTGAATAGCGGAGTATTGAGTTGATTGAATACCATAGAGTCCACTTAGATTATGACGGAATGCTTTAGAGCAAACCTGATTTTGCTTAGTGGAACACTCATTTTCACTGTCGTTGACAGTTGGAATCGAAGCGAAGGCAGGAGCGCGGCTCAACATTAAAAGCATAAGCGCCGTAGTTCGCAAGAATAAGCTCATTTACTCTCCTTAGATTTGTGGTCGCATAAATGGGGTGTTTAAAAGAGATTCTGCGTACAAATCTGAGTATTTTGTTTTAGCTCACAATAGATATTGGGACTACAAATTGTCTTTCCAACCCTAAATATCCATTAACTTTGAAGTCAATCCCAACTTCGCACTGATATACCACTTGGTGATATCTTCGTCGTCCATAAGACGAATAACTGTGCTTTGACTTACAGTAAGAGTTTATACATGAACCTTGGATGAACCGTATCAGAGTTGTGTCAAAATCCATTTGTTTGCTAACCTAAGCGCGAATTAACATAGGTAAAAGAAATATGAAAGATCCTGAGTTTTGGCATAACAAGTGGGCAGCGAATCAGATAGGGTTTCACCTTGATGATGTGAATCCGTTACTTATTAAGTATTGGGAACAAACCAAGCCTTCGCGAAATGACAAGGTACTCGTGCCTCTGTGTGGAAAATCAGAAGATCTTGTTTGGCTGGCGACAAAACACGATCAGGTACAGGGAGTGGAGCTGAGTCAAATCGCTGTACGAGCGTTCTTTTCTGAGCATTTTTACACGCCAATGGTCACCCCTGTTAGTGGGCAGCACGAGCTGTACCAGTTTGACGAGCTCTCCATATATACGGGAGACTTTTTTACAGCCCCATTAGATAAAGCGGATATCATTTACGATAGAGCCGCGTTAATCGCTTTACCAAGCGACATGCGAGTAGAGTATGCTGAGCGATTGAAACAGCTATTGACGAACGATGGGCGAATTCTATTGGTGAGCTTGGATTACGCTCAGGAAGAGATGAGTGGTCCTCCATTTTCTGTCCCTCATTCTGAACTGCTGAAATTGTTTGAAGGGTTCTCTGTCACTTCTTTATACCGCAATGAGGATGATGCGAATCAACCCAAAAAAGCGAAAGATGATTTGTCTAGGTTTGCCGAAGAAGTGTTTTTGATCGAACCTCGACAAGCGTAAAATCGTCTTCATAAAAGAGTTAACACGGTGCAGTTACCACGAAATTTGAAGTAGGTTACAAAACGCCGTGTTATTTACTTTTTTATGAGCACGTAATTTCATAAATCCTACCTAGTATCACAAGTTAAATAATGTGCTGTTCTGTACTAATTAAATCTATTTCCTTTTTGTTTCCATTGACTTATTATTCGCGCGCTTAAAGATTGATTTTTGACCAATGGAAGGTGTCAAAGGTGATAACAACGGATTTTAAACCATGCGGCGATAGGTCGTTTAACAGCATCTCTACCGGAGTCGTGCCTGTTGTTTGTGGTTATCACCTTACCAGCTGTTCCCGTAAGGAGCCGCTATGACACGGAGTCTTCCGATATTCTTGCGCAGGCTTTCAATTACTCAATTGCTACTTGTTACCCATTTTTTTTTGGTACTGGCGGTAATTGTTGGTCTGACGTACTCAAGATTTTCCAGTGAATGGCAACATCAGGTAGAAAACAACGCCCAAGCCATTCATACAAGAACACAGAATTTAGTTGTAGATATTTCGAATAAAGTTGCATTTGGCAACTATGTCGATCTTCGCGACGTTTCTATCCCGCTTTTGCTCAACTCAATTCCTGAACTCAAGTTTGTCGAGATAAAGCAGAGCACACCAGAATCTGAAAATCCTCTTCACGTAAGATATTTGGCAGACAAAAATCTATTCTGGCGCGAGGATATATCATCCGAGAGATTAGAGAAGATCAAACAGCGGTTAGCGTTTGTATCGCAACAGTCGTCGAATACAACAGAGTCGATAGTGGGTTCTGTACTACAGCATGACTTAACGACTTTGTATCAATTGTCGAAAGTGAGTTTAAACCACAAATCCAAGTTTGAGTTGAGCTGGGTGTTACCTAAAGACTTAACCGATGGATTCTGGTTTAACCCTCTTTTAGAAACACTTCATATCAAGGTTCCTCTGCAAGGTTTATCACAGGGCTACGTGTGGCTAGTCGCCGATGCGAGCAAACTTGGCACTATTCACAACAAGCTTGCCTCAGAACTCATAAGAGAAGGGATCTTAGCCCTGGTGTTGTCGATGGTGATGATTGCGCTGGTGTCTCGCTGGGTTGTGGTTCCGATTAAAAACCTCTCCGATAAGATGAGACAAGAAGTGGCCGCAGAGTCTTTAGAAGGCATGCCGGAGCTGAAAAGAAAAGATGAAATAGGGGAGCTGGCCCGCTCCTACAAAGGGCTGCTAACTAAGATTGAAAAACAGCTATCGATACTTCAAGCAAAATCAGATACGGACTCGTTGACAGGCTTAGGAACGCGCTACAAGTACATGCGTATGTCGGTGCCTTTTGTCGATAAGTATCGACAGCAAGATAAATACCTAGGTTTGTTGATTTGCGATATCGATAACTTCAAAGCCTACAATGATAGCTATGGTCATACCGCTGGCGACAACGCCTTGACCATGGTCGCCGATGCTATTGCGGGTAAACTCCACGCTAACGATCTAGCGTTTCGTTTCGGAGGAGAAGAGTTTGTGGTACTTTTGGCGAGAGGCACGGTTGAAGAGTTAGATATCGCTACCGAAGTGATACATCAGTCGGTTGAAAAACTAGACATGCCTCACCGAGGTAATCCTCCTTACAATAAGATCACCATTTCGGTCGGTGCCGCCACTTGTTATTTGCGACAAACCGACGCCGATTACCCGAGTGACGAGCTGTTAGAGCTCTTATTCGAACAAGCTGACCTTTCGCTCTACCACTGTAAAAGCAGTGGACGAAACCAGATTAAGGTTGAGAGTTGGTGAGTCGATAGACGTTACCCCTATCGGTAGAAAAATAGAGATACCCGTCATCAGCAGTCACAAGAGCGCGTATACGCTCACCAAAGCTTTCTAACAGTCTTTGTTCTTTTACAACCTTGTCCTTATCGATGGTAAGCACGTTTAAATGAGTGAGTTTAAGGGATCCGGCGATTAGCTTGCCTTTTAAAGTAGGGTACTTATCTCCGCGATACATGATTAAACTTCCCGGTGCAATCGAAGGGACGTATACCCACTTAGGAGATTCTATCCCCGGCTTCTCCTTGGCTTCTCCAACGTCCAATGGTCCCCAATACTCTTTACCATGTGACGTTATCGGCCAGCCGTAGTTTGCTTTGCGTTTGATTAAGTTGATTTCATCGCCCCCGCGAGGACCGTGCTCGATAGACCAAAGTTGTTGAGTCAAAGCATCAAATACTAAGCCTTGTGGATTTCGGTGCCCATAGCTCCAGATTTCCGCTTTTGCGTTTTGCTGATTGATAAACGGATTATTGCCAAAAGCGTTTCCCTGCGCATCGACTCTGAGGATTGAGCCTGAGTGCGTTGATAAATCTTGGCCATTGCTCCTTGTTCCGCGATCACCCACAGAAAAATAGACAGACTCGCTGTCGAAAGTAATTCGACTGCCAAAATGGCGACCTCCACCAGATTGAGAGTCGGTAACGACCAAATCTTGCCAGTTTGTTAGCGCACCGTTGTTGATTTGGGCGACGGCGAGCACGGTATCAATACCACTAGTGGTCACTTTGCTGTAGGTAAAGTAGTAAGCGTTATCTTGAAAGGGGGAGCGGGCAACGTCCATCAAGCCACCTTGTCCCGTCATTTTTACTTCTTGGTGCTTATAAAGCAGAGTTTTGGACCCCGAATTGGTATTGAGTTTATATATTGCGCCGCTTTTTTCCGTAACAATCAAATGATGGGTATCTACGGAGGCTAGGCCCCAAGGGACCGAAAAGCCAGAGGCGACCTTTTTCACCGTCCAATCGCTAGCGTAGAGGGGACAAGTGAACATTGTGATAAGGATAACAAGCGCTTTCATGTCTCGGATCTCCGACAATCAATAGGTTTATACATCCTAGCTTATAAGCAATTTTAATGTTTTTTAATATATCTCTTGATTTGCTCAATGAATGCACTATTATGACGGTGTGTCAGAAATGACGAAGCGTCACAAACAGCAACATGAACTGATTGGCGATTCGTGTTACAATATTAAACTGGAGACTGTTATAGGATACGGACTTTAAAAGCCCATGTTTGGATTTGTTTGTAAAAAAGCGAGCTCTGAAAATGAGAACGGACTGACGAAGAAACAGCAAGCCATCGCAGATCGCGAAGTTGAGCTGATTGAGTTAGCAAAGACGATTGTTCAAAAAGAAGGATTTATTTATCTGACTATGGACAAGTTAACGGCTGCTAGCCTTATTCGAAAGGTACTATCTACAATCATTTCTGTAGTAAAGAAGATGTGGTTATCGCATTGTGTCATTTGAGTCTGAAACGCGAAGCAGCTTTGTTTGCCAGAGCGTTGGCCTTTGATGGTAACTCGCGAGAACGCATTCTAGCACTGCATGTTGGCTACCGTATCTATAGCCGAACAGAACCTGTTCTTTCGAATTGTGCGTTAATGGCGAAAAACCCTTGGGTTATTGAGAAAGCCTCACCTGAAAGGGTAAAAGCGTTAAACGAACTCGAAGAGAATGTCATTACTCAAGCCGATAAACTTATTGAGTATGCATTAGAACAAGGTGATGTTAAGTTCTCTCCGGGTATCGGTTCCGACGCCATTGTTTTTGCAAACTGGGCGATGGCATTTGGCTCTAACGCTTTGAGCCAAAATGCGACCAATAGCCGCTGTATTCAAAGGCTACAGGACCCTTACTCGATATTGCACAACGCGAATATGCTACTTGACGGTATCAACTGGAAACCCCTCTCTAGCGAGTGGGACTATAGAAAAAGTTGGCGTCGTATCGAAAGTGAACTGTTTAGTGAAGAAGTTAAGTACTTAGAGTCAGTAGGACGCTAGTACGAAAGCCCATACAAGTATGGGCTTTTAAGTCACCGTTAGTGACGTTTCGTCAAAAACATTTAGCAAAAGTCTAAATGGACAACAAAAATTAGTTAGATTGCTAATCACTCCGTATTTCGGAGTTTTTTAGAAGTCTATTTGACGAAACGTCACAAACGGAGACTGTGATGAAAACAGATAACTCAAATTTTTCTCAGCTACATCCACTGCTGACCGCACCAACCAGATTCACTTGGTTGGTGCTACTTTTCACTATTGGTGCGATTGTTCTCTCGACACTAGGTGCAAAAAACCTCTATTTCCGTGGAGACTACGAAATTTTCTTCGACGGACAAAACAAACAACTTATCGCATTTGATGAGATTCAAACGACGTTTGCAAAATCAGACAGTATAGCGATTGTGATTGCGCCCGCCGATGGCAATGTCTTCACCCCTGAAACATTAACCCTTGTACAAGACATTACTAAGGACGCGTGGCAAGTCCCTTACTCTAGTCGCGTAGATTCACTGGCGAACTACCAGCATACCGAAGCGATTGAAGATGACCTCTTGGTCGAAGATCTTCTTTATGAAGACTATGCGTTTACTAGTGATCGCATCGAAAAAATTAAACAAGTTGCCCTTAGTGAACCAGCGGTTGTGAACTCGATGATTTCGCAAAAAGGTGACGTTACCGTTGTTAATGTAACGGTGCAGATGCCAGAGCTGGATCAAACGGCTGAAACCATCGAAGTACTCACTGCTGTCAATGCCATGGTCGATAAGTACCAGCACCAGTTTCCGAATGTAGAGTTTCACAAGGCGGGTATTATCGCCATGAACGGTGCGTTTATGGACTCGGCGCAGCAAGATACATCGACGCTAGTACCTAGCATGCTGTTAGTGGTATTGGTATTCCTAACGATTATGCTGCGATCTTTCCTCAGTGTGGTTGCAACGCTTGTTGTCATTATTACTTCCGTATTGGCAACCATGGGTCTATCTGGTTGGGCGGGCCTCTTCCTGAGTACAGCGACAGTGAACATTCCTACACTTGTCATGACACTCGCCGTAGCAGACTGCGTTCACGTTATCGCCTCAATGCGTCAGCAAATGCAAAACGGTCACGACAAGGTTTACGCTATCGACCACAGTATGGCGCTTAACTTTATGCCAATTCTGATCACGTCAGTGACAACGGCTATTGGCTTCTTGATGATGAACATGTCTGACTCGCCAGTGTTACGTGATTTCGGAAATCTAGCAGCACTGGGTGTGATGATTGCTTGTTTCTTATCTCTGTCTCTGCTGCCAGCGCTGCTCAAACTGCTTCCAATTAAAGTTAAGGTCAAAGCCACTGGGGAAGAAGCAAATTCGGACTTTATGGACAAGTTAGGGGACTTCGTGGTTCGTCGCCGTAAGTTGCTCATGCCGCTATCTGTCATCGTTATTCTAGGCTCTGGATCGTTAATTCCGCTCAATGAAGTTAACGATGACTCAGTAAAGTACTTTGATACCCGCAACGAGTTTCGTCAGGCTGCCGATTTTATGCAAGAACGCATTAGCGGTATGAACAACATTAGCATTGTGGTTAAGTCAGGTGAGTCTCAAGGCATTGCTGACCCAGAGTTCTTAAACACAATAGGCGTATTTACGGATTGGTTACGCGCACAGCCTGAAACGGACCACGTTGCGTCTCTATCGGATGTTTATAAACGTCTCAACAAAAATATGCACGGTGACGATGAGAGCTACTACCGTTTGCCACAAGATAGAGAACTCGCTGCTCAGTACTTGCTTCTCTACGAAATGTCATTGCCTTACGGCCTAGATCTTAACAACCAAGTTAATGTCGATAAATCTTCGATCAGAATGGTTCTGACCACTCAAAACGTCGGCAGTGTTGAGATGGTAGATATCGAAGAGCGCATCTATGCATGGTTTGCCGCAAATGGCAGCCAATATGAGGTGGTCGCTTCGAGTCCTACTCTGATGTTTGCCCACATCGGTGAGACGAACATGGCGAGCATGTTGTCGACATTGCCAATCACCTTAATCTTGATTTCCGGCTTAATGATTTTCTCTCTGCGTTCTGTGCGCCTTGGGGTTATCAGTATTGTGCCTAACATGGCGCCTGCCATTATCGGTTTTGGTGCATGGGCTCTACTATCCGGTGAAATAAACCTAGGTCTATCGGTGGTGGTTACGCTGACATTGGGTGTGGTGGTTGATGATGCCGTTCACTTCTTATCAAAGTACCAACGAGCACGTAAGCAAGGCCAGTCAGCGGAAGAAGCAGTTCGATATGCATTTCACACCGTGGGTCGCGCACTCTGGATCACTACAGTTGTACTCGTCGCAGGGTTCAGCGTGTTGGCGATGTCTACATTCCGACTTAACTCTGATATGGGCCAACTGAGTGCAATTGTAATTTTCTTAGCCTTGGTAGTGGATTTCATCTTCTTACCAACACTATTGATGAAGTTTGATACCGCAGATTACCCACAAGAAACTGAGAACTCATCAACGCTGTCAATCGATGCCCAAACGGCACCGCAAGCTAACGTATAAAAAGGAACAAAAAATGAAAAACTTTAAAGTAAACAAGATGGTTAAATCGTTGGCAGCGGCACTGCTAATCTCAAGTACAGTGGTATCTACAGCGTTTGCAGATACCACTAAGGTCTAGAAATCGCAACAGAACGCAAAGCTCGTGACCACGGTTGGGGTGACTCAGTTTCTACAATGCAGATGTTGCTAAAAAATGCTCAAGGAGAGAGCAGTACTCGATTGATGCGCACTAAGTCATTGGAAGTCGATAACGATGGTGATAAAGGGCTGACCATCTTCGATGAGCCAAGAGACGTAAAAGGCACTGCTTTCTTGAACCATTCACATACCATTGACCCAGATGATCAGTGGCTATATCTACCGGCATTAAAACGAGTAAAGCGCATCTCTTCTCGCAATAAGTCAGGCCCATTTATGGGGAGTGAGTTTGCCTATGAAGATTTGAGTTCATTTGAGCTAGAGAAATACAGCTTTAATTACTTGCGCAATGAAGAACTCAACGGTGAGCAAACCTTTGTTCTTGAGCAAACGCCAAAAGACAAAAACTCGGGTTATACCAAACAGATTGTTTGGTTAGATCAGCTACATTACCGTCCGTTGCAAGTAGAGTTTTATGACCGTAAAGGGGCGTTGCTGAAAACGCTAAAATTTGACGATTACAAACAGTACCTAGATAAGTATTGGCGCGCACACACTATGGCTATGGTGAATCACCAAACCGGAAAAAGCACGACGTTAACCACTAGTGATATGGCTTTCCAGACCGGTCTGAGTGATCGAGATTTTGAAAAAAACGTCCTAAAGCGAGTGAAGTAGAAGCGTATGACTACATCCATCAAAAAATCCGGCCGTTATTCGGCCGGAACCAAGCTCGCTTTATCTTTCGGTATTGGCGCATTCGCAGTGGCTAGCACGGCCAGCGCAATAGAAGTCTCTGGGCAGGTCAATTTTGAACATCGCCAATACTTTTCTGAAGGTTTGCAAGGGCAAGACAAAGGTCAGTCGTCAATCGTGCTTCAGCCTGAACTATATTGGGAGTCTGAAGCTGGGCCGTCGAGCTTTACATTTGTTCCTTTCTACCGTTATGACGCTATGGACGACGAACGTTCACACGGTGATATTAGGGAGGCACTCTATTTAACTTATTGGGATGATTACGAGTTTAGAGCTGGGATTGGAAAAGTGTTTTGGGGGGTGACAGAAGCTTCACATTTGGTTGATGTCGTTAACCAGACGGACGCTATCGAATCGGTTGATGGCGAAGATAAGCTGGGTCAACCTATGGTGCATTTTACCATGCTGAAGAGCTGGGGAACCTTAGATACCATGATTCTTCCCTATTTTCGCGAAAGAACATTTGCAGGGCAAGATGGTCGACTGAGGCCAACAGTGCCGGTTTCCAGCAATGCGCTTTACGAATCTTCCAGAGAAGAAAATCACATAGATGGCGCTTTGCGTTATAGCAACACATTTGGCGATTGGGACATGGGATTGAGCTACTTTCAAGGAACAAACCGCGATCCCTACTATCGATTGGATTCAGGTAATTTGAGACCATACTACGCGCAAATGAGTCAAGTAGGTCTTGATGTTCAAGGGATTCTAGGTGACTGGTTATGGAAACTGGAAAGTATCTATAGAGACAGTTTTGATCATCACACGGGGTTAGTAACCGGCTTTGAGTACACTTGGGTAGGAGCATTTGGAAGCTACTGGGATATTGGCTTTATCGCTGAATATCTGTATGACAGTCGTGGAAATAACGCTCAGACCATAGGGCAAAACGATATTTTTGCTGGTGCTCGTGTAGTGTTAAATGACGAAGACGGTACAGAGATTTTGTTTGGTGTCACACAGGATCTCGATAACAGTGATGTGTATAACGGCAAAGTTGAAGCTTATAGCCGTATTAACAACAACTGGAAATGGCGTATAGACGCAAGCCTCTTTGAAAATGAGACGCCGAATGATTTACTCTATTTTGCGCGCAAAGACGATTTCGTAGAACTGTCATTGGAATATTATTTCTAGCGGATGTCGCACGAAAATTTAGTGCAAAACACAATGTGATTCTCATTCCATTAAATTGGGGGCTGATCGAGCTCCCTTTTTTCGTTATTGAGCAATTATTCCATACAAAACCTTGTACAATATAAGGAATTTATAGATGGTGTGTATGGTTGGATATCTATGAGATCATTTGTTTGGGATAAGAACTACGAAACTGGTTTGGATGATGTCGATGAACAGCATCAATACTTGGTTGGTTTTATAAACCGATATGGTGATCTCATTGCGGAGAATAATATTTCACTGCAAGATATCAGCATGGCGCTGTTTGAGTTATCTCGTTATGCGGAGTTTCACTTCAAAGAAGAAGAAGCTTGATGCGAGAAAAAGGTATGGATCCTCGCCATACTGAAGAGCACATCAAAATCCATCGCGCCTTTATGCATGACATTATCAGCATGCAAGCCTTTATCTCTGAAGAAGATTTGAAAGCGTCCGAGCAGTTACTCGACTTTCTCATTCATTGGCTGGCGTACCATATTCTAGGTATTGACCAAAATATGGCCCGTCAAATTAATCAAATTGATCAAGGTGTTTCTCCTGAAAGAGCGTTTGAAATAGAGGAGAAAGAAGTCGACAGTGCGATGGAACCACTATTAAAAGCGCTGAACGGTCTTTTTGAACAAGTCTCTGAGCGCAACAAGCAATTGCTAGAACTCAATCAATGCCTAGAAGACAAGGTGAAGGAGAGAACTCGCCAGCTCACTGCGGCCAATCAACAACTTGAAGCTTTATCGTTGACGGATTCTCTCACTGAACTGCCTAATCGCCGTTGCGCAATGCGCAAACTCAAAACCTACTGGCAAGAGTCGGTAGAGAGCGGCGAACCCCTTGTTTGCATCATGATTGATGCTGATTACTTTAAGCAAGTCAACGACAGTGCTGGTCACGACGCCGGTGACAGGGTGTTAAAGGAGTTGGCTTTAACGCTTAAGCACGAATTTCGCAGTGATGATCTCGTTTGTCGTTTGGGCGGCGATGAGTTTTTTGTCATTTGTCCGTCAACGGATTTGGATGGTGGGTTGCACATTGCCGAGCTCACCCGCAAGACGATATCTAATATGCTGGTTCCCACTGGATTAGAACCGTGGCGAGGTAGTATTAGTGTGGGCGTCGCTGAACGTCATTGTGACATGAAAGACTATGGTGACTTAATGAAATTGGCCGACCGCGCACTTTACCGTGCGAAGGACAATGGACGCAACCAAGTCTTCGGAGGTCAATTTCCGTGGCACGAAAGTGATGAAGAGTAACTGGGCTTTAACACTTGGATGTAGATCTCGCGGAACCAAAGGTGTTCAGGGTCGTTTTGATGTTTCTGATGCCAAAGCAGGTAGTAGTCGTGGGGTTCTTGTTCGAAAGGAAGTTCCATCACGGTCAGTGGGAATTTTGCTTGTAGATTATCTGCAATGTGTGAAGCACTGTCATTACCTTTTGGCTGTCGATAATACAAGCGGCAGCGATGTCGAAGTTAGGCACTGATGCGGCGATTTTTCTCTTTTTTCCATGTTGTTTAAATACCGTGTCCACCTGTCGCGTTTCATTGGTCAATCCACTGACTAATAGGTGTTCACTGGCAAGGTATTCGGTTAGCTTTAACGTATGTGAACGGCTCCAATATTCAGAGTCGCCCACCACAACATAGTGGTCGGAACCGAGATGCTGGCCGTAAAGGTAGTCCGGTATTTCTCTGGCCATGACCGCAACTAAGTCCAAATCACTACTGGATAAATCAACCAATCGACTCTCTTGCCACTGGGTAACATGCAAAGAGCAATTCGGAGCGAGATCAGAAAGTTGATGGGTCAGTTGTACTATTGAGTCGGCTTTAACAAAACTGTCTAACGCTACCTGAAAACGGCGCTGACTGTTTTGTGGTTGATAGTCGGGTGTTTGATAAAGCTGATCCACTTGTTCCAGTAATGAGGGGAGGGCGAGCTTAAGCTGTTTGCCGCGTTTAGTAAGGCAAAAGCCTTTTCCCTGCTTAACGAGAATATCGTCACCAAACGCTTCTCGTATTTGGTTTAGCGTTTTGCTCATTGCAGGTTGAGAGACGTTGAGCAATTTGGCTGCCTCGGTGACGTTTTGGGTAAACAAAAGGGCGTTTAATGCGGGTAACAGCTTATAATTGTTCATAGTTTTTTTAACATCCAAACATCACATTTTCCGTGCAGAGTTTCTTCCATGGGTTTGTCCAAATACTCAAACCCAAAGCCTTCATACATGTGAATTGCCGTTGTCATATTAGACAAGGTGTCTAAATAACAGGCGGCGTATCCGAACTGTTGAGCAAACGCTAAGCATTCAATGGTTAGCTGTTTACCAGCACCTAAGCCACGAGACTCGGGTAATAGAAACAACTTCTTGAGTTCACAGACGTTTTTTTCTTTGCTAAAGGGGGCGACACCGCAACCGCCAATCACTTTGTCATCTTTTAATGCGACTAGGTATAAAGCCCCTTGCTGAGGTAAGTAGTGCTGGCTCATGGCTTGGACTTCGGGATCTGACGGGCCGAATCCTTCTCCAAATGCACCAAACTCTTTGCCAACCTGTTCGATAATTTGTCGAATGTCTCGGTCGTATTGAACGGTTACAGGGCGTATTTCTATGGTCATGTCGACTCCAAAAGTGGTTGTACAGCAGTGCGGTTAATTTAGTCGATTAACTGAATGATAAAAAATCATTTATAGGAATGCTATTTATAACTTAAAGTTATTTTTGGCGTCGTTTATCTAGAGTGCTGCAAAAGCAATGATGAAATATCGCTCAAAGGCCTAGTCAGAGTGGATTAGAGATTGGATTTGATAGCGGCATTCGTTACTATGTACAGCTATTTGAAAATACCCAAGAATCCCATGCGGGAACCTTATGGAAACTACCACTTATGTGTGAGCATAGGTAGATGAGGAAACGATGCAACATCTAGAAGAGATCATTGCTAACGCAAACGCTGCAATTGAAGCCGCGGAATCGTTAGTCGCACTTGACGAAGTGCGAGTTCAGTATCTAGGTAAGAAAGGTGAGTTAACGGCTCAACTTCAAAGCTAGGCAAACTACCACCAGAAGAGCGCCGCAGTGCTGGTCAGGAGATCAACAAAGCGAAAGGCGTTGTTCAGCAGGCGATTGCTGCGCGTAAAGAAGCTTTGCAACGCGCCGAGCTAGAAGCGAAACTGGCTGCGGAAACCATCGATGTGACCCTTCCTGGTCGCCGTATCGAAAACGGTGGTCTGCACCCTGTTACTCGCACTGTTGAGCGAATCGAACAGTTCTTTGGTGAGCTAGGCTTTAGCACTGAGTCTGGTCCTGAAATTGAAGATGCATTCCACAACTTTGATGCACTTAATATCGCAGAAGATCACCCTGCGCGTACTGACCATGATACCTTCTTCTTTAATCCAGATCTTATGTTGCGTACGCACACTTCTGGTGTACAGATCCGTACCATGGAAAACGGCAAGCCTCCTTTCCGCTTTATCGCTCCGGGTCGAGTTTATCGCAATGATTACGACCAAACGCATACGCCAATGTTCCATCAAGTGGAAGGTATGCTGGTGGACGAAAATGTCAACTTTGCTCAGCTCAAAGGCATCCTGCACGATTTCCTAACAAACTTCTTCGAAGAAGATCTGGAAGTTCGCTACCGCCCTTCATACTTCCCATTCACTGAACCTTCAATGGAAGTGGACGTGAAGCGTAAAGACGGCAAATGGCTAGAGATTCTTGGTTGTGGCATGGTTCACCCGAATGTTCTCCGCGCTGTTGGTATTGACCCTGAGAAGTACTCAGGCTTCGCGTTTGGTATCGGTATTGAGCGCCTTGCAATGCTTCGTTACGGTGTTAACGACCTACGTGCATTCTTTGAAAATGATCTGCGTTTCCTTAAACAGTTCAAATAATCCAGAGGTTAATACACTATGAAATTCAGCGAATCATGGCTTCGTGAGTGGGTTAACCCAGCGGTTAGCACTGACGAACTTACTCATCAAATTACAATGGCTGGCCTTGAGGTAGACGACGTTCTTCCTGTTGCTGGCACATTTACTGGCGTCAAAGTAGGTCAGGTAGTCGAGTGCGGTCAGCACCCAGACGCGGACAAACTGCGCGTAACGAAAGTTGACGTTGGTGAAGCAGAACTATTAGACATCGTTTGTGGTGCACCAAACTGTCGTCAAGGCCTAAAAGTGGCTGTTGCGACTGTCGGGGCGGTTCTTCCGGGCGATTTCAAAATCAAAAAAGCTAAACTTCGTGGCCAACCTTCTCACGGTATGCTTTGCTCGTTCTCAGAGCTAGGTATCGATGTTGAGTCTGACGGTATTCTTGAACTGGCAGAAGACGCGGCTATTGGTACAGATTTCCGCGAGTTCCTAGGTCTTGAAGACGTGACTGTTGACGTTGACCTAACGGCAAACCGCGCGGACTGTTTCAGCATTCGCGGTCTGGCCCGTGAAGTTGGCGTACTAAATCGCGCTGACGTTACCGAGCCTAAAGTAGAAGCGGTTGCTCCATCGATTGATGACATCATTTCTATCGATGTTAAAGCACCTGTTGCTTGTCCGCGTTACCTTGGCCGTGTGGTCAAGAATGTAAATGTAAAAGCAGAGACACCGCTTTGGATGCAGGAAAAACTGCGTCGCTGTGGCATTCGTTCTATCGACCCTGTTGTCGATATCACCAACTATGTTCTTCTAGAGCAAGGCCAACCAATGCACGCTTTTGATCTGGCTAAGATCGAAGGTGGTATTGTGGTTCGTATGGCAGAGCAGGGCGAGAAGTTAACCCTTCTAGATGGTACAGAAGCCGAACTTAATGACGATACATTAGTCGTTGCTGACCACAACAAAGCGCTGGCGATTGCTGGTATCTTTGGCGGTGAAGAGTCGGGTGTAAACACCGAGACTAAAGACGTACTGCTTGAGTGTGCTTTCTTCGCTCCTGACCACATTCGCGGCCGTGCACGTAGCTACGGCTTACACACTGATTCTTCTATGCGTTTTGAGCGCGGTGTGGATTTTGCACTGCAAACCAGCGCAATGGAACGTGCAACTCAGCTGTTAGTTGAGATTTGTGGTGGTGACGTAGCACCAGTTGTTGCTAACGAATCACAAGCTGAGCTTCCAAAAGCGAATCAAGTCAGCCTTCGCCGTGAAAAACTAGACAATCTGCTGGGGCATCACATTGCAGATAGCGATGTGGTTGAAAGCCTAGAGCGTCTGGGTATGTCGGTAGAAACCACCGATAAGGGTTGGACAGCAGTTGCACCGACTTGGCGTTTTGACATCGCTATCGAGCAAGATTTGATCGAAGAAGTTGGCCGTATTTACGGTTACGACAATATCCCAAATCAATCTCCAGCAGCGGCACTTAAGATGCACGATCACAAGGAAGCAAACCTTCCACTAAAACGCGTGCGTGATCTTCTTGTCGACCGCGGTTATCACGAAGCCATCACTTACAGCTTTGTTGAACCAGAGCAGCAAAAACTGATTGTGCCAGATGTTGAGCCATTGGTACTTCCGTTCCCTATTTCGGTAGAGATGTCTGCGATGCGTTTAGGCCTTATTCAAGGTCTGTTGAATACTGTTGTTCACAACCAAAAACGTCAACAGCCTAGAGTGCGTTTGTTCGAGTACGGCCTTCGTTTTATTCCTTGTGAATCAGCGGAAAATGGCATGCGCCAAGAGCCTATGCTTGCAGGTGTTATTGCCGGTACTCGCAGCGAAGAGCATTGGGATATCGACACCAACACTGTAGATTTCTTCGACCTTAAAGGTGATTTGGAAGCAGTGCTAGAACTCTCTTCCAACGAGAGCGCGTTTAGCTTTGCCGCGACCAAGCATCCAGCGCTGCACCCAGGTCAATCAGCAGCTATCCTTGTTGATGGTAAAGAGATTGGTGTTATCGGTACTGTTCACCCTGAACTAGAGCGCAAGTTTGGTCTTAACGGCCGTACTATTGTGTTTGAAATCGAATGGTCATCGATCAACACCCGTATCATTCCAGAAGCGGTAGCCGTATCTAAGTTCCCATCAAACCGTCGCGATATTGCTCTAGTTGTTGATGAAGCGGTTGCCTCAGGTGAAGTGGTTAGTGCATGTCTAGAAGTGGGCGGAGAATTTTTAACTGACGCTCAGCTTTTTGATGTTTACATCGGAAAAGGAGTTGAAGAAGGTAAGAAGAGCCTTGCTATTGCCCTTAGCCTCCAATCTGTAGAGCGAACACTTGAAGATGCGGACATTGCTGGAGCGGTAGACGCCATTGTTGCTCATGTGGGTGACAAGTTTGGCGCCACACTGCGTGACTAAGTTATTGTCATTTAAGTGAAAAAGCAGGCTTTGGCCTGCTTTTTTTCTTTTTGCCCGATAAAAAAAGAGCGCCACTATGGGCGCTCTTATTGCTTTCAACATCAGTAAAATGCAGCTATATCCATCCTTCTTAAAGTAACTGCCAAAGGCAGTGGCCAAACCCTAAAAAGGCTTTAGGAGCATTTGAGAAATTGAAAGGCAACTCTTCCTATTTGCTCATAGATTAACCATAGTAGCAAGTCTAGTTTCTCGCTAAGTGTAGCGAGCTTCTTACATTCGTTATACGATTTTTTTCGATCGCTATCGCTGATTTACACACCATATTGCCCTCAGCTTAAAAAAAACACAAATAAACCTTATTTTTGAAACGGCGTTTTACTACACCTGTCACACTAATTGGTATTTTGTGAATATTAAAATGAAATGATGTTTCATTATTTGTTTTGCTCAACTAAAATTATGCTACTAAGACATTCAATAGGCGTCATCATTTCTCGCTAAGCCTAAAAAATTCTAGGAGTTGTAGTATGCGTGTGTTGAGCAAAGCTCAATTGGAAACGTGGATTCCGTTTATGGCGTGGCTGCCAAAATGCAACAAAAACACCTTAACCGCTGACTTTTGGGCTGGGTTAACGGGTGCAATTATCGTTCTTCCTCAAGGTATTGCCTATGCAATGATCGCTGGCCTACCTCCACAATACGGATTATATACCGCAATCGTTCCTGCGATCATCGCAGCAATGTTTGGTTCTTCTCATCACTTAATCTCAGGACCAACAGCCGCGTTGTCGGTGATTGTATTTACCACCATCAGCCAATATGCGGCACCGGGAACCCCTCTTTATATTCAGTTGTGCCTTACTCTGACGTTTTGTGCCGGTATTGTGCAAGTGCTGTTTGGCCTAATGCGCTTTGGCGCTTTGGTTAATTTCGTTTCACATTCAGTGGTACTTGGGTTTACCGCTGGTGCAGCAGTAGTTATCGGTGTTAGTCAACTAAAACACGTTTTAGGTCTGGCATACCCATCAGAACAAACCGCTTGGCTTAACTTACAGCAGTTCTTCTCTCATATTTCTGAGTTTCAATTTAACGAGTTGATGATAGCCGTCATCACTATAGTGACTTGTATTGCCGTTAAGCGTTTTTTACCTCGTCTACCTCATATGCTAATCGCAATGTTAATCGCAATGGCTTTCGCTTTCGTGTTTACCAGCATAGGTAAAGAGGTCGCTTTGGTTGGGGATGTAGGCGAAGTGATGCTTAGCGCGTCTGTTCCTCACCTTGGTATGTCGGAAATTGAATCAATGCTAGCCGGAATTTTTGCCGTTGCCATTTTGGGTCTAGTCGAAGCTATTTCTATCAGTCGTTCTGTTGCTTTGAAGTCGAGACAAAGGCTAGACAGTAATCAAGAGTTCGTAGGACAAGGGCTATCAAATGTGATTGGTGCATTTTTCAGCTGCTATATGTCTTCTGGCTCGTTCACTCGCAGCGGAGTCAACTACTCAAGTGGTGCGAAAACGCCGCTCGCTGCTGTTTTTGCGGCGGTATTGTTGCTGGTTATTATGATGGTCGGTGGCCAATACGCTTCGTATATTCCCAATGCTGGAATGGCAGGGCTGCTGTTAATTGTTGCGTGGAACCTCGTCGATTTACACCATATCAAGGAACTGCTTAACCACGACCTTAAAGAGGCGTTTGTGCTTGGTTCTACCTTCTTTGCGGCCTTAATTCTTCACCTAGAGCTATCTATTTACGTAGGCGTTTTTGTCTCTCTGTTTTTCTATCTGCGCAGAACATCCAAACCCGCTGTTGAGCAGGTTGAGCACCGTGATCTCATTGAAGGTCTGGACCGAGATACTCAAATTGTACGCGTGAATGGTTCTATCTTTTATGGCTGCGTTCAGCACCTTCATCAAGAACTAGAAAGCTTAAATGGTAAGCGTCTGATCATTCTCGGGCGTGGCATCAATTTTATCGACCACTTAGGTGTGCAGATGCTTGATGACTTTATCGAAAGCAGCCAAAAAGAAGTCTACTTTTGTCGATTTAAACGAGGTCCAAAGTCGGCATTACTCAAGTCAGGTCAGCATATTCACGAAACGCATTTCTCCGAGCGGCTGACTCCTCTACTTGATTCAATAATTAAAAGGTAAGTGTATGAAAGTTTTAGTGACAGGCGGCTGTGGTTACATTGGCAGTCACGCTTGTGTAGCCTGAGTCATTCTGGGTATACCCCCATCATCTTAGACAACTTTTGCAATTCTAGCCAAGCGATCCTAGAACCCTTGTCAGCGCTATGCAAGGAACGTCCTCACTGTTATCACGGAGACATTCGAGACTCGCAGACACTCAAAACCATTTTTGCCGACCACGATATACAAGCTGTGATGCATTTTGCCGGGCTTAAAGCGGTGGGTGAGTCAACAGAGAAGCCTCTGGAATACTACGACAATAATGTCAATGGTACTTTGAACCTCGTCGCCGCTATGAAAGAAGCGGGTGTTAACCAGATGATATTTAGTTCCTCTGCAACGGTGTATGGAGATCCTGCAAAGGTTCCTATTGATGAGTCGATGCCGACTGGTGGAACCACCAACCTTATGGAACGAGTAAGTACATGGTGGAACGATGTTTGACAGACATTGCAGAGGCTCATCCGGAAATGAGTATTTGCTTGTTGCGCTACTTTAACCCTGTAGGTGCTCATCCGTCCGGATTGATAGGTGAAGATCCCAGCGGTATTCCAAACAACCTAATGCCATTTATTACCCAAGTTGCTATCGGTAGACGCGAGGTACTTTCTGTATTTGGTGATGACTACCCAACTATAGATGGCACCGGAGTCAGAGACTATATCCACGTTGAAGATCTTGTTGACGGCCATGTCGCTGCACTAAAAACGCTGGCCGATCGCTCAGGTTTACACGTTTACAACTTAGGAACGGGGCAGGGAACCAGCGTACTCGAAATGGTATCTGCGATGGAAAAAGCCGTTGGTAAAGCAATCCCGACTCAAATAATGCCGCGCCGCAGCGGTGACATCGCCCAGTGTTATGCAGATGCGTCTAAAGCAGCTCGCGAATTGAATTGGCAAGCCAAACACAATCTGGATGCAATGACTGCCCATAGCTGGAACTGGCAAAGCAAAAATCCCCAAGGTTACGGTAAGTAAAACAATAGGAAACTCCATGTCTAATTTTGATGTAACAGACCACCCTCACCGCCGCTTTAACCCTTTGACAGGGGAATGGGTTTTAGTTTCACCGCACCGCGCGAAAAGACCTTGGCAAGGACAACAAGAAAGCGTTTCTGATGAGCAACTACCAAGCTATGACGAAGAGTGCTTTTTATGCCCAAGTAATAAGCGAATCAGTGGTGATGTAAACCCTGATTACCAAGGCACGTACGTGTTTAAAAATGACTTTGCTGCGTTAAAAACTGATACGCCTGTAGCAGACTCTCTTGATGACCCATTGCTAAAAATGGAGAGTGCGCGCGGTGAAAGCCGTGTGATCTGTTTCTCTCCAGATCACAGTAAAACGTTACCAGAGCTTTCCAGTAAAGCGATCGAACAGGTTATCGCTACTTGGGTAGAACAAACTAAGGAGCTCGGTGAACAGTATCCTTGGGTTCAAGTGTTTGAAAACAAGGGTGAAGCGATGGGGTGCTCTCAACCTCATCCGCATGGTCAAATCTGGGCTAATGGTTTTGTTCCTAGTGAGATAGCTAGAAAAGATCGAAACCTAGCCAGCTACTATCAAGAAAATGAGCGTGCCTTACTACAAGATTACGTGGAAAGAGAGCTAAAGGATGGCGAACGAGTTGTTGTCGAAACCGAACATTGGATCGCGGTAGTGCCTTATTGGGCAGCGTGGCCATTTGAAACCATGCTATTGCCGAAGAAGTCAGTGGCAAGGTTGACAGCCCTTAGCGAAGTGCAAAAACAAGACTTAGCTTTGGCAATCAAAGAACTGACCAGTCGTTATGACAACCTTTTTAATTGCTCATTCCCTTACTCAATGGGTTGGCACGGCGCACCTTTTACCAATGATTCTGCCGAACACTGGACAGTTCACGCTACCTTCTATCCTCCTTTATTGCGCAGTGCAACGGTTAGAAAGTTTATGGTTGGTTACGAAATGTTGGCGGAAAGCCAACGTGATCTTACACCAGAACAAGCGGCGCAGCGCCTTAGAGACGTAAGCCCAGTCCACTACAAACAACAATAACAGATTTGCAAAAAGCAATGAGTAATGACCTCTGGCGATAGCGAGAGGTCGTTTTAAAGCATTCAAAGGAAACGCTATGACAGAACAACTATTTAACTTACACGGTAAAGTCGCAATGGTTACCGGGTGTAACACTGGTCTAGGACAAGCTATGGCAGTAGCACTGGCAGAAGCCGGCTGTGATATTGTTGGTGTAAATCACTCTAATGCGGGTGATACGCCAGAAAAAGTGGCGAGCTTGGGGCGACAATTTTACGGTTTTACTGCCGATTTGAGTCAACAAACAGAACTTTCCGACATCGTTGAGCAAGCAGTATCGGCAGCAGGGAGACTGGACATTTTGGTCAACAATGCCGGTATTATTCGCCGCACAAATGCTATCGACTTTACAGAGCAAGACTGGGATGACGTTATGAACGTCAATTTAAAAAGTGTTTTCTTCCTTTCTCAGTTAGTTGCCCGTGAGTTTGAAAAGCAAAAATCGGGTGGGAAAATCATCAATATAGCGTCTATGTTATCGTTTCAGGGGGGTATTCAAGTGCCTTCTTACACGGCGTCTAAGAGTGGCGTGATGGGTTTAACCCGTTTGCTCGCCAACGAGTGGGCTGGAAAAGGCATTAATGTGAATGCCATTGCTCCCGGTTATATGCAGACAAACAACACCCAAGCGCTGCGCGATGATGAGCAACGCAATAAAGAAATACTAAGTCGAATTCCAGCTCAGCGTTGGGGAGAGCCGCAAGACTTGGCCGGACCAACAGTTTTCCTTGCCTCGAATGCTTCCGACTATGTGAACGGCTACACCATAGCCGTAGATGGCGGCTGGTTAGCAAGATAAATAAGGGCTGCGATGCAGCCTTTTTTAATATCTAAACCATTTAAATGAAAAGCTGTTTCAAAAAATGTGAGCAACCTTTGCGTTTAATATTGGTTAGTTGGATATGATGTATCTATATTATTGATAAGCATATCGCTATATCGACAAATGTTGTTAAGAGAGTATTGTTTCATGACGGAATCTATCACGTTGCGCCCATTGCCTGCCGAGCTGGATGAGAAAAGAGTAATTGAACATCTGCCGGTGGTGGTTTCTGCAATTAAAAAGAATATTGCCAAGATTGGAGAGCGAAACCCCAAAATTGGTACTGAAAACAATCAGTGGCAGTACTGTGGTCAATTTGATTGGGTCTCTTCTTTTTGGACTGGTGAGCTTTGGTTGTGCTATCAAATGACGGCTGAGCAAACATTCAAAAACAGCGCAAAACTTAGAAAGTCATATTTTTCCGATATGTTGCTAGACCCATTCTGGTTGGATCACGACTTGGGCTTTCAATACAGCTTAAGCTGCGTTGCAGACTACAAACTGACGGGTGACGAAGAGTCTAAGATGATGGGGATTCGCGCGGCGGATCATCTGATCCATCGTTTCCGAAAAATTGGTGGCTATATTGTCGCGTGGAATGATACTCATCCACTTGGTCCAGAAATCACTCAGGGCAAGTCGATTATCGATTCGTTGCAGAATACGGCACTTCTCTTTTGGGCATCTGAAGTAACTGGATCTAAAGTGTACGCCGACGCCGCAAAACGCCATAGTGAAACGCTGGCAAAGCACATTGTTCGCGATGACTACTCGACCTACCACTCGTTTAACTTCCATCCAGTGACGCAAGAGCCAATCAAAGGTGAAACCTTCCAAGGTTATGCGGATGATTCGTGTTGGGCGCGCGGTCAATCGTGGGCAGTGCACGGCTTTGCTCAAACATACCTATATACGGGCGAAGAGAAGTTTTTAACTCTGGCGAAGAAATTGGCCCGTTATGCAGTAGAACAGATCACTGATGACGGTGTGCCGGTTTGGGATTACTCGCTACCTGCCGACGAAATTCAATACAAGGATAGCTCAGCAGGAGCCATTACTGCCGCTGGATTACTATTAATCGCTCAGTGCATTGAAGATGAGAAAGAAGCCAAGCAATATCGCGATTGGGGCCTATTCCTGCTGCAAGGTTTGATGGATACCTGCGATTTAACCAATGACGAGAGCGCTCTAGGTCTGCTGGCACACGGTGCTTCATTTGTGAAAGTAGGCCTATGTGACAATATGCTGCCTTACGGTGATTACTACTATCTCGAAGCACTAATGCGCGCAAACGGATACCAAAAGTTCTTCTGGTAATTCATTAAATTTCTATTTTAATTTTTTTGGGAAGTGAGCTTAGTTGCTCACTGCCCGGGGAGTTTTTATGTCTAAAATCAACCAAAACCAAGGTCATATGACGCTTCCAGTGGAAGTCGGTCAAGAGGATGTTGTTCTAGACCTATACAAAAAATGGCAGGCAGATGCGCTGCGTGATAGCGATGGTACAAGCATGCCAGACACCTTGGCTAAACAAGACAGCGATATCTATTCGGTTATGTGTTTGGTAAGAGCAGACCAACAGTATGCCTATGACAATCCACAATATTTGCACCGCAAGTACTTGATGTCGTTCCCTGTTACTGCCATGGGAGAGACGGTTAAAATCTCACCATTGGACGGGTACAGCAAAGACAAGTACGAGCTGGATGACGATAGTAAGCCCAAACAGTGGTGGGAAGTACGCAATCGCACAACGAACCAAGTGATCGACCCATCGCAATGGGAAGTAAGTACCGAAACCAATGAAGTGACGGTTTACCAAGCTGTACCTTATCACGAATACACTGTGACGTTTTTAGCACGTCAGGTTTGGGATAGCGTATCGATGTACAACGCTTTGACCAACGATTGGGACGGGCCGCGCATTCGCAGTCTTGACCCATATCACCCAGAGTGTCGCGCCCATCTGTTAAACCATTTCAAGAAGTGGTTGGATGAACATCCGAATACTACCGTGGTTCGTTTTACAACATTCGCATTCCTTTTTGTTATTGATACTGGTGAAAAAAACCAAGATATCTACCGCGATTGGACAGGGTATGGTGAAACCGTCAGCCCTCGTGCGTTGGAAGACTTTGCCGAGCGATTTGGTTATCACCTAACTCCAGAAGACTTTGTCGATGCCGGTTATTACAACGGTACTTACAAAGTGCCTTCTAAGCGTTATCAAGACTGGATGACCTTTGTTCAAGATTTTGTTGTCGAGTTTGCGGCTGAGCTCGTTTCCATGGCGCACAAAGCTGGAAAGAGAACAGCGATGTTCCAAGGCGATCACTGGATTGGCACCGAACCATTCTTAGAGAGCTATCAAAAGATCGGACTGGATATTAATATCGGTGCGGTTGAAGACGGCGTTGCACTGCGTCGCCTAACGGATTCAGGTGGTGATCAAGTACGCGAAGCGAGATTTTATCCGTACTTTTTCCCAGATGTGTTCCGCGAAGGCAATGACCCAGTGGTGGAGTCAATGTCTAACTGGACCAAAATTCGCCGCGCAATGCTTCAAAAACCGCTCGACCGCATTGGCTATGGCGGCTACTTGTCGCTAGCAAACAAGTTCCCTCATTTCATTGATCACGTTACAGAAGTCTCTGCGCAGTTTGGTGACTACTTAGAAAATACCCAACGCGGCGAGTCTAAGAAAATTACAGGTAAAGTGGCGGTGCTAAGTGCATGGGGCAAGGCGAGAAGTTGGCTACAGAATCAGGCGAGAGACCAGCGTTTTTACGTGCCACCGCGCCCAGATGTGATGGAGTTAGTGGGAAACAACTTGCTAGAGTGCTTATCGGGCCTGCCATTTGACGTTGAGTTTATTAGCTTTGAGGACATCGCTAAAAACGGGATTAACCAAGACATCAAGGTGATTATAAACACCGGCGATGCCAACTCAGCGTGGAGTGGTGGAGAGTGTTGGGACAATCCTGACGTGGTAGTTGAGCTGCGTAAGTTTGTCGCCAATGGCGGTGGTTTACTCGGTGTATCAGATCCATCTGCGTGGCAAAAAAATGGTCGTTACTTCCAATTGGGTGACGTGTTCGGCTTAGAAAAAGAGACCTCCTTAACCATGGGTCGTGTGGCGATGCCAGTATCACTGGATAAAGAGCACTATTTAAGCCAGTTCCTAACGGGCGACGAAGACTTTGGCAATGCAAGCTATGTGTATCCTCAAGCGGATGATTTAACGGTATTAGCCGCGCAAGGTCAGCATTTAGCTTTGACGGCGAAAGAGTACGGCAATGGTCGCTCTGTTTATCTAGGCAACTTGCCATTTAGTATGGAAAACGCCCGTCTTCTTCAACATATACTGCTTTGGTTAGGTGGCAATGACAAAGAGGCTCATCAGTGGGTATCAAACCACCCTCAGGTAGATGTTGCTTACTATCCAAAAACAGAGAAGGCGACAGCGGTTAACTACAGTGACCAAGAGCAGACTCTTACCGTGTTGGATAGCCGCGGAGAACAGTTGGATATCACGTTGGCACCATATGAGTGGCGCTGGATTCCAGCTTAACGTCGAACATTAATGAAAGGGTGCTACGGCACCCTTTGTTTTATTAAAAGGGTACATGATGAACTCACAGCACTTACTCCTTGTTCAAAAGAACCTAACTAAGGCGATTGGGCGTCTTAGTGAGCGACAAAGATTCAGTGAAGCTCAAAACCGACTGTGGAGCGAGTCGATTACGGAGAACGGATGGGAGGATATTAACCTGATTGAAGGAGAAAAATCAGGTGAGATAATGCGTGAATATCTGACGCGAATCTTGAGTTTGAGCTACGAGGCATATCGTTCTAATAATTCGAACTATCGCGCAGCAGCAGTGTTGGGTTTAAAGCACTGGTACGCTTTAAACCCAGTTAACTGGAACTGGTGGTGGAACGACATTGGAAAACAGCGGCTTTTGGGTGCAACAGCATTGTTTTTGAAATCCTTGGGTGAAGAAGAGATCATTGATGCTATTGCTGCCGATATGCCTCTGAAGCCGTCGATGACGGGGGCTAACCTTTCTGATCTCTGCCACGGCGTCGCTATCGGAGCACTTTTAACGTGTAATGAACGTCGATTTATCGAAGCGATGAGAGCCTTAATCACTACCTTTGAACAGACAAGTGAAGAAGGTATTCAAGCTGATTTTTCATATCAACAGCACGGGGCACAAATTTATAACGGTGGTTACGGTGAGTCCTTCTACAACATCGCAATAATTTGGGCTTATGCGTGCCATGGTAGCCTTTTTCAATTTGAACCCCTCGTCAACCAGCGGTTACTCGACTATTTTGAACAAGGCACCATGTGGATGACCTATTCGGGACAGTTTGATTTTAACGTTTGTGGACGAGCGGTAGCCAAGCCAAGTTTAGAAAAACCAGATTATTACCACACCTTAGCCAATCACACCGAGTTACTTATCGAAATGTATCCGCAATTTCAATACCGGTTGTCGCGGTGTAAGCACTATTTTGAGCATAGAGAAAGCTACCCATATGCAGGGTTTAAGTATTTTTGGCGATCGGATTATGCCGCGCTGGTCAATCCGGACTATGCGGTTTACGTCAAGGCTAACTCCTGTCGAACTGAGCCAATAGAGCAGGGGAACCAAGAGAACCTCAAAGGGGGATGGCTGGGCTTTGGCAGTATGAATATCAGTGTGACGGGTGATGAGTATCAAGACGTTTTCCCAGTATGGGACTGGCGATTTGTCCCAGGTGTTACCGCGCCTAGTGAAGTACGCGAGCCAACGGAGTGGGGTAAAGTTGAACAAAGTACCTTGTGGGCAGGCGGCGTAAGTAACGGTCAATGTGGGCTAATGACCTACGAGTTGGACTACGAGGGGAGCCATGGTGTGAAATCGTGGTTCTTCTTTGATGGTGTTGTTGTTGCCCTTGGTTCGGGGTTGAAGTCTGACAGCCGTTCACCATTAGTAACCACGCTTAACCAAATCCACAGGTGCGATGATTTCTACCTCGATGGTGAAAAAACGACAGTCAATGGCGAGTGGAATGCGACTTGGGTTTATCACAATCGCTGTGGGTATATCAGTCATCAGTTAGGGGCGATAAATGTGACGAGTGAGGAGCGGTGTTCAAGCTGGAGAACAATTAACAAGCACCTGAACGATGAGCCTATATCTAATGATGTTTTAACCATGACGATCAATCACGGCGTCAAGCCTAGCAATGCAAGCTACGCATATTCGATTCTTCCTAACTCAGATTTAGTTAAAACGGAAAAGTACCTTTCCGCGCCAAAAGCGGAGGTTAGGATAAACAGACCGGACCTACAAGCGGTTAAGTATAAATCGCTTCACGCCATTGTGTTTAAACAACCGAACCAGATAGATCTGCAAGAAGGATGGACACTAGACGTGGATAAACCGTGTGTTTTACTCGCGCAGAGAAATGGCAGAGACTGGCATATTACGCTGGCAACACCGGGAGAAAGTCATACGGTGAACATACAAGTGAGAAACGGTAACCTAACGCAGTCCGTATCCATTGAAACTCCAGATGGTAGGGATGCAGTTGGTCGTTCAGTTTCTGTTAGGTTAGCCTTTTTAGACAGCTAGGAACAGTAGAGAGAAGTATAATAAGTGACGCCGTCACCTTGTTGATTGAGCGGACAAAAAAAGCCCGGTCTAAACCGGGCTAACAATAGTTACACTATATAGTGATTAAAGCGCTTGTGCTTCAATCCAAAGAACAGCGTCTTGAGACAGTTCTTTGCCTTTAAATTCTGTGTCTGGACCAGAACCTAGACATGCGAAGCCCCACTTGCCTTCAAACGGGATACCGAAAGTGAACATACCGTTGTCGTCAGTGATTGCAACAAGTGCAGATGCAGGCGGCTCACGGAATGTGTCTTTGCCAAATGCGTTTGCAGCAGCGTCTACTTCAGTGTTTAGGAACTCGATTTCGCACTCGATACCAGCTTTAGGCTTGCCTTCAGAAAGAAGTTGACCAGTGAACGTGCTACCAGCAAGTACTTGGTATGGCTTGTTCAGAGGAACGATTTCAGTTTTAAGACCTAGAGGCTCATTCCAACCAGTTGGTAGACCACCTTTGTTGATAACGCGTTTAGTTAGCTGTTGGATGTAGATCTCCTCGCCAGCTTCGTAGTAAGGCTGAGGTACAGCTGCGAATAGGTAGTCGCCATTGCGACGGATTTTGTAGTCAACAGTGAACGCTTTAGCCGTGTTGTCTGGACCAGTCCAAGTTACTTCTTTAACTTTGTCAGTTAGGTCAGTTTTCTTGTCTTTGAACTGAACGAAAACCTGTTCAGGTTTTTCTAGGTCCATTACGTGACCGTTATCCATTGGGTGACCGAACACTAGTTTCATATCCAGAGTTGCAGGCTGCTCTAGTTGAGAGTCTGGAGTATGCATCAAAACAAAGTGTGCATTAGAAGCGGCAGACATAGAAAGTGCGGCTGCGCCTACTGCAAGTGCGATCTTTTTCATTTTAGTATTTCCTACTTAAGTGTGACTATTCAACAATGTCTTTGCCGTCGATCGTGATGTCGTGACCAGGACCGGCGTTAAAAACAACTTTGTAATCGACAGATGGTTTTTCGAACTCAAACTCGCCATCTTCATTGATCTCGCTCTTAATCAGATCATTGCCGTTTGCGTCTTGAACTTTCATTTCAACGCCAGAGGCAGAAGAACCGTCAGAGAAACCGCCTTCACACAAAATGGTGCCGTCACCCATGTCGTAACATGAACATAGAGGAGTGTGTGCAAAAGCTTGACCTGCGAAGCAAGAGGCAACAAGAGTAGCTAAAACTAGTTTTTTCATTTTGGTTCCTTAGGGCCCGAAATTCAGAGCCGAAACATCTTTATTTGAGCAAATAGCGCCCATATAACGTCGAGCCGGCCAATTTTCATCAGCCAACCTAATGTGGTTACAGAAATAATATTTATTCGCGATTGGAGTTTTGATTTAAATCAATTAAGTGATAATTATTCCCATTTGTGTTCTCACTTTGGTGTAAAGTAAAAAGTTCAAATGTGTGTCAATTCGTAACAAAACTCCTATGAAGCAATTGTTGTCCCGGCTAAAACCCGGAGAAAAAGCCATCGTATCTGAGCATCATTCGGATGAGGCCGTTCGTCAGAGACTTCTAGACTTAGGCCTCATGATTAATAATGAAATTCAATTAGTTAGAGCGGCACCTCTCGGCGACCCTATTGAGATCAAAGTAGGGCTTACTCATGTAGTTATCCGTCTTAAAGAAGCGGATACCGTGGTAGTAAGAGGAATAAAATAATGGCTAAAAAAGTATTACTCGCAGGACAACAAAACGCCGGTAAATCAACGATTTTCAACATGCTAACAGGCGCACGACAGCATGTGGCTAATTACCCCGGAGTGACTGTCGATAAAAAATCGGGTTACTTTTCCGCTCACGGAGACAACTTTCAAGTTATTGATCTACCGGGAACATACTCATTAACGAGTTTCTCCCTAGAAGAAAGGGTTGCGCGAAAAGCACTTCGCGAAGAGAACGCAGACGCCGTATTGAACGTGATGGATGCAGCCAACCTAGAGCGTTCCCTCCATCTAACATTGCAATTGGCAGAGCTTCAACTCCCCATGGTTGTGGTTTTAAACATGATGGATGTTGCTAAGGCAGAAGGTATAAGCATTGATACCTTAAAGCTTTCCAGCGCTCTTAACTTACCTGTCACTGATTGTATCGGCCGATTGAGCCAAGGCAGGGAGGCGATTCTTGCAGCGCTGCCTAAAAAGCAAGTCTCTAGAAATATACTTTCGTACCCAGAGATAGAACCGGAGATTCGCGAGTTAGAAAAACGACTGCAAACTCACCAAAACGAATCTTGGCCAAATCTGCGATGGATTTCAGTGCGTCTTCTCGAAGGGGACAAAGAAGTGATTGAAATGCTCGCGTCTACGTTGAACAAGCAAGAACTGGGAGATGTTACCGAGCAGGCTGAGTCCCTGTCTGAAAGTGCTAATCAAAGAATTGGTCAGCCAGTAAAAGACTACATTATTTCTCAGAGACACGTAAAAGTAAGAGAGTTGGTAGATACTTGTGTCACGACGGAAGGTGAAGAAGGCAAAGGCTACCGTCATATCTCTGATAAAATTGATAAATTTGTTTTAAACCGATTTGGTGCACCGATATTTCTATTGGCGACGGTATTTATCATCTATCAATGCTCGATTGTATATGGATACGAACTTACGAATTACTGGTGGCCGTATCTCGCATCGATGCGTGAGTTGGTAGCGGGAATTCTTCCTGACGCTGGATTCCTATACGACCCGTATACCCGTTCACTGGGTTTGTGGGTGATCGATTCAGCCAACACCCTGCTCAACTATATTCCTATCTTTCTCATCCTTTTCGCTATGATCGCTATTTTGGAAGATTCGGGGTATATGGCGCGCATCGCGTTTGTGTCCGATAGAGTGCTTAGTGCCTTTGGCCTTCACGGGCAAAGCACCTTGCCTTTGATACTAGCGGGTGTATTTGCTGGTGGTTGTGCCGTACCCGGCGTAATGGCGACCAAAGGGATACCTGATAATCGGGCTCGCCTTGCAACCATAATGACAGTGCCGTTTATGAACTGTTTGGCTAAAGTACCGCTTTACACACTATTGCTGGGCGTATTTTTTGTCGAAGACAAAGCCTTGATGATGTTTTACATCTCGACGTTTTCTATTATCGCTGCACTTCTAGTCGCCAAGCTGCTGACTAAGACGGTTTTACAGCGTACGGAAACCGCGCCTTTCGTGATGGAACTGCCTCGCTACCACATGCCAACGTTGCGCAGTGTGCTCACTCGCTCCGTGGAGAGAACTTGGATTTATGTCCGAAAGGTGGGCACCATTGTACTAGCCGTTTCAACGGTTATCTTTGTTTTACTTCAGTTCCCAGGTGTTCCAGACCATGCCAAGCAGGGATTTGAAGATCAAGCACAGCAGGCGGTAAGTAAGTTTGAAGGCAAAATTAAAACGACTTCCTATGCCGGAAAGTTTGATGAGAAAAGTTTGCCAGCACTGGTTAACTACTACGCGGATTACAAACGCGCGAAGTTAAACGCCAAAGGTCGTGAAGCTTCAAAAGCGGTAAACGAAAAGTTTAAGCTCCGCAACGAGGATTTCTTCTCAGTTGTGGTGCCAACCAAGGGTGATAAAGAGGCGAGAAAAGTAAACAAAGCCTTGAGAAAGCTCTCATCCGATCGCAAAAAAGTACGTCGTAAAATGAATGACGCACGATTGGAAGCTTCATTGTTAGGTCAGGCGGGTAAAGCTTTAGAACCAGTCACGAAATACGCTGGGTTTGACTGGAAGATCAACATCGCTTTGTTCTCTTCATTTGCTGCACGTGAAAGTAGTGTGGCAACACTTGGAGTCTTGTTCCAGCAGGATGATGACAGCAATGCGAAACTCGAAGAGCGCATGCAAGGTTCTACGGACTTTAATTCCCATGGTGCACTAGCTGCCGTTGCGTTGATACTGTTCTTTATATTGTATCCACCATGTTTGGCGACAGTAATGATGATCAAAGTACAAACGGGAGAATACCGTTGGATGCTGCTTTCAATCTTCTTGCCAACGGTACTTGGTTTTGCAGTAGCAACGGCCGTGTTTAGTCTTGGTAGTTTCTTTGCCATCTCAGCGATTGGAATGATGACTTGGACCTATTTCATCGCATTGGGTCTGCTACTAGTACTGGGTTTGCGTCACTGGATGTTGACTCGAAATAAACCCGAAATGATCCCAGTTAAAAACCTGTGAGGAGTAAATAATGGTCGAGCAGGAACTTAGTTTTATCGATATCGGTGTGACTGGCTTGATTATAGCTGTCGCGGCATTTTATCTCTATCGACGATTTGCACGGAAAAAGTCCCCTTGTGGAGGGGGATGTGGCGGCTGCGGAGGCTCTTCGCCGCAACCAAAAAAATAATTTTCAGAGCGCCCACTTGGCGTTTTTTTTACCGCCTAATTGGAGCTTCCTTGCAGTCAACAAAGGCAGAATCAATGGGAAAGTTCTGTATTGACGTATGGTCGATTCAAAAAACTGCCAGATAGCTTGGGGGAAGAGAAAAGGGTCGACCGCATCGGCCGACCCTTGTCGTTAACGAGTGCGCTTTCTATTGACGCTTTGGTCTAGTTGAGTGGCGAGTTCGGCAACCAGATCTGGTTTCTCATCTGCCAAGTTGTGCAACTGTCCTTGGTCGTCTTTAAGGTCATAGAGCTGTGGAGCCGACATGCAGCCTTTTTCATTTCCGGTGTACTGACAGATAAAGTCGTCATCATGAGGAGGAATATAGGCAAACTCTCGATTGCGGTAGACTTTTTTGTACTGCATTCCTTCAAGGACCATTGACTCTCGACCAAGTGGGTCATGGCCTATAAGTGCATCTAGCATGTTTTCACTATCCGGCGCTTCGCTATCAGAAAGTTGGTAGCCAGTTAATTGCGCAAAAGTGTGGTAAAAATCAACTTGGTTAATCAATGCATCAGATTCACCCGGTTTAATTTGGTCAGGCCAGCGAACAATAAACGGTACCCTTGTTCCCCCTTCAAATAGGCTGTATTTTCCCCCTCTAAGAGGGCCAGCCATACGGTGGTCGCCATTTCGCTCTACTGCTTCGTCTTTGTAACCGTCGTTTAGCACCGGACCATTGTCGCTAGAGAAGATAACAATGGTGTTGTCTGCTATGCCCAAGTTGTCTAATGAATCGAGCACATTACCAATACACCAATCCATCTCTGCAATTACATCGCCACGGACACCTAGAGGTGTCGTCCCGCGAAATCTTGGATTAGGGATTCTAGGTACATGAGGTTGGTGCAGAGCGTAGTACAAGAAGAAAGGTTTGTTTTGGTTTTGCTCGATAAAATCTATCGCTTTGTCGGCAAACACTTCTCCCATGGTTTCGTCATCCCAAACTGCCAGTTTACCGCCTCGCATGTGACCAATACGACTGACACCGTTTATGATAGTACCGTCGTGACCATGGTCATACATAACGTCGAGTAATTCGGGGTGACTTCGACCGTTCGGAACGTCTGGGTAGGCTTGATCCCAGTCGTAGGTCACTTCAATAGGATCACTTGGGTCGAGATTGTCGACATGACGATTATCAATGTAAACACATGGAACGCGATCATTAGTTGCGGCCATGATATAAGACTCGTCAAAGCCAACGTCGTTTGGTGTACCCTGAATTTCGCTGTTGAAGTCTAGGTTTCCATCTCCAAGACCCAAGTGCCACTTACCAACGATGGCCGTCGTATATCCGACCTTTTGTAACATTTTAGGTAAGGTGTTGTCATGAATTCCGATAATCTGAGGCGCATCACCGGGTAGTACGGCAGCGTCGGGATTTCTCCACGGATAGCTGCCGGTAAGCAAACTATATCGGGATGGGGTACAAGTGGCGGCCGTTGCGTATCCTTGATGAAACTTAATGCCCTGCTTAGCTAAGCGGTCTAGGTTTGGTGTTGGTATTTCGTTTGCGCCGTAACAGGCGAGATCACCAAAGCCGAGGTCGTCAGCATAGATGATGATTACATTTGGTTGATTGTCTTGCTTCATTGCAATACCTGTTTATTTACTTTCTTGATAAGGAATGAACTCCGCTAGCACTTTGCTTTCATGCCACGGATCTTCGATTCGTGTGAGTTCGTTTGCCAACAAGCTTAAAAGCGCTTTGATTTCCGGTTGATTAACGTCGAACTCTAGGTTGTTTAGTTGGTGCGGGTCTTCTTGGTTGTTGAACAGCAGGGTGTCAACCAATTGGTTTTCTTTGTTTATGGTTAATGCAAGGCTGTAGTCGCGGGTTTTGATCCCTCGGCTAACGGGGAAGTAGCTCTTGATGTCGCCATTCTCATCTACTTCGCCATCGATGTTTCGGATATAGAGTGCACATGAGGTGTGTTGATCTTGGTTCAACACATCTTTCCCTTGCAGAGAAACGTCAGGTGGTAGCGGAATGTCTAATAGGTTCAAAAGGGTTGGCATTATATCGGGACTGTTTAAAAACTCGGTGTGTACGTTGCCCCGAGTTTGAAAAGGCTGTTTTAAGATAAAAGGCACCTGAAAAGACTCGTTGTAAATGCAGTTTTTAGCGTCTTCTATTCCGTGGCTGCACAATGTTTCTCCGTGGTCACTGGTAAAAACAACCAAGGTATTATCCCATTCACCGTTCTCTTTGAGGGCATCGATAATTCGTCCCAGTTCTTTGTCCACGCCACTGACATTAGCGAAGTAATAGGGTGCACTGGCCGCTTTCGCCATATGAACATCGGCATTGTCACGTACCAAAAGCGCCTCAGTGGTTTGCTGGCTATAGATGTCGAGATCTGATTCTCTACAGTCATCTAAACTGTTGTATGGGCTATGGGGTGGATTCATGGATACAAAGAGTGCAAAAGGCGTATCGATATTCTCTTTGCTACAACGACTGTGAATAAACTCAATGGCTTTATCTGCTTCGTGTTCAGCTGACCACATTTTGGGTTCGTGTCTCTCTCCGTCATTGTCGTAATAGTGCGGATTGGTGTGTTGATCGAACGTTCCATAGCCATACCAGTAATCGATGCCGTGACGTCGGCAAGGTTCAGTGTACGAATCCCAAGCAGGTGTTTTACAGTCGACATAACTGCCCGGATTTTGCGGGTCGTTAGGTGTAGGGAAGTCCAGATGCCATTTGCCAATGTAACCGACGTGATAACCAGCGACAGAGAGAGCATCGGTTAAGCAAAAGCTTTCCTGAGGAAGATCCGAACAAACCCGCAACGAATGACAATTAAGGGGAACGCCACTTTTGTTTGGATACATTCCCGTCATTAAACTCCCTCGGTGGGGGCTGCAGACCGGGCAGTTGCTGACCGCATTAGTAAATACGCTGGAAGAGTCAGCGAGTTCATCTAAGCAAGGTGTGAGCACTGGATCTGGGGTTCCAGATAAGTGCGGACGGTATTCAGGGCGTTGCCAAACGCCGAGGGACATAAGACGGTACTGGTCGGGAAATACGTAGAGCAAGTTCGGACGTTTCATAAACAATCTTGATGGGAAAGGGTGACTATATAATATATTGAAACATTGTTTTGATTTCTGACGATCTTCACAAAACATGAAAATATGAAAAGCTGTTTTAAATTAAATGTTATCATGTTTTTAGAAATTCATTAGGAAGACTCGATGCAACCAGTAATTATCCCTACGTCCAAAGTGACCGCGAAGCGCCCGTTTCATGTCTTGGCAAAGCCAATAGGGCCGATCTGTAACCTAGATTGTGATTACTGTTTTTATTTGGACAAAACTGAGTATTACCCAGAAACCCGACGGTTTGATATGTCGGACACTGCGCTAGAAGCACACATCAAGAACTATATTGAAAGCCAGCCGCACGGTTGTCGAGAAGTGACTTTTGGTTGGCAAGGCGGCGAACCGACTCTGTTAGGCATCGATTTCTATCGCAAGGTGGTTAAGCTGCAAAAGCGTTATGCGCGCAGAGGAATGCGTGTTCAGAACACTCTGCAAACCAACGGGGTTCTAATTAATGATGAGTGGGGACGTTTCTTAAAAGAGAACAGCTTTTTAGTTGGTATTAGCATCGACGGCGATGAGGAGTTACACGATCACTATCGAAAGACCCGAAGCGGAAAGGGTAGTTACCAACAAGTTGTCAAAGGTCTGAAAACCCTGTTAGCACATCGAGTTGAGACTAACGTACTGACGGTGATTCAGAATCACAACGGGGACCACGGCGCTAGAGTGTACAAACACCTAAAAGCGTTAGGTGCGCAGTTTATTCAGTTCATCCCAATCGTCGAAGCAGTAAAGGGAAAAGGCTTATCAGAGAGAAGTGTCTCTGATGTGCAGTTTGGTCAATTTATGATTGATGTGTTTGAGCAATGGCGCAAAGAAGACATAGGAAAAGTCTTTATCAGTCATTTCGACAACGCTTTGGGAATGTCGCTTGGCATGCCTTCAAACATTTGCGTTCACGCCCCTCAGTGCGGGGATAACATAGTGATGGAGCACAATGGTGACGTATACAGTTGTGACCATTTTGTTTATCCAGAGTTTAAACTGGGCAACTTAAAGCAAAAAGATTATCCCGACTTAATCGAAACTCCTATTCAACAATCCTTTTCGACTCGAAAACCCACCGGAAGTCGACTTCACTGTATGAGCTGTAATCAAAGAGACTTGTGCAATGGCGCTTGTCCTGCGCAACGAATAAATGACAATGGCGAGCTAGCGATAGATGCTAAGCATGTTTTATGCGCGGGTTATTACGGTTTCTTTTCCCATATTCGCCCTTATTTACGGGCGATGGGAGAATGTGTTCGGCGAAATATACCTGCGGTTTACTACCATAAATTTATGTGAGTAAAAAACTAGGGCTCGAAGAATGGCGAGCCCTATTATTTTTAAATCACGGCCTTCATCCGATAAAACCAAGTACAGAGTGGGTCTTGGTACTTCTTCATTTCAGCGTACATCTCATCCAATAGCACTGACTTGATCGATGCATACTGAGGATTGTCGATGAGATTAACCATCTCTTTAGGATCTTGAGTGATGTGATAAAGTTCGCTTTTACCACTGGCATTGAACACCAGCTTATAGTCCCTTGTTCGCCACATTCTTTGGGGGTAGGGGGTAAAGTGTCCGCTTTGTTGAGCCAGTATTCCAACGCGCTCTTGATAAGGTTGTTGACGAAGCAGCGGCAATAAAGATTGACCGTCAAAGCTATCGGGAATGACGCCTTTGCCAATGTCGGCAAAGGTTGCAGTGACATCGTGTAGATAGACTAAGGAGTGGTTAACTTCACCATGGGCTTGGCTTTTAGGATCTTTGATGATTAAAGGGACTTTATAGGTTTGGTCGAACATAAACTCGCCCTTTTCTATCATGCGGTGAGCACCCATCGCATCTCCGTGGTCGGCGGAAACCACCATAAACATCTCTTGGTATAAGTTACTTTGCTCAAGGTAGTCCATCAGTAGTCCAATAGCATCATCAATTAAGGTGATGTAACCCCAGTACTTGCAAATGATCTCCTTCCACTTCGCTTCATCAAGCGACCATACACCCCACATCTTAGCAATGTTGGTGTAGTGCTCAGGTTTACCTTGCAGCGGTTGGTAGAAGCTTTCGTCTAATGTCACTTGCTCTGGTTTGTACATGGAGTAATAAGGTTCAGGAATAATACAAGGAGTATGTGGCCCCCAGAAATTCATCCACAGCGTAAACGGCTTGTTTTCATCAATACAGACTTGAATGTGTTTGATGGCTTCGTCTACCAAAAAGTAGGGGATAGAAGCTTCTACCGGAGCGTCTAATAGTCCGTAAAACTCTTGAATCTGTAGGTTGGGGTTGTTACCAAAAGTACAATCAGACACCTTAGGCAGTTCAAACCCTTTTTCTATTAGCCAATCTTGGTAGCGGTTGCCATTAAGGGGGTTACTATCAAAGGCCAAACCTTGGTACACACCGCTACCTGGATAAGCATAACCATCAAAATCATGTCCCACATAGCCATATTCACTTGGGAGTTTTTTATGACCAATATGCCATTTTCCGATATAGAGGTGGGTGTGGTCGGTAAGCGAAGAAATCAGGTTTTCGTCTTCTAATGGTACATCACATTTATCCCCTTCTTTATCAGAGTTACACATCACACCGTGGTTAGAGGGCATTTTGCCCGTAAAAAGTGAAGTACGTGAAGGGGTACAGACCGATGATGCACAAAAAGCATTATCAAATCTGGTCCCCTGCATTGCTAAGCGATCCATGTTTGGGGTCTTAACCACCTTGTGCCCGTATGCGCCAAGCATGTCTGCGCGAGTTTGATCCATAAGAAGTATGGCTAGATTCATTATATCTCCAAGTAAAATGAAATGATGTTTTAATTATATTGAGTCATACATTTTAAAAATGTGATTTGTGTGCTTGTGTAGGCATAAAAATGAAACGTAGTTTGATCTGTCTATCATAAATATAAAAAAGCGTTTCAATAAATTAATCGAATGGGTTTTAATTCTGGCATTGACAGAGTTAACACTAAGTGAGCACGTTTGTGGCAATCAGTTTGAATCAGCTAATGATGAAAGAGTTAAGCTTCCAAGGTAGAGATGAAGTTTTGGCTGTTATGCACAAAGTCGCTAGCCTGCAGACTTCGCAAATTGGTGCCAGTGATACTGCAACGAGTTACCAGTACAGCGCTGCTCATTACGACCTTGATACCACTAAAATCGAACATGTCTGCCGTCTATTGTGGGGCGTTATCCCTATGGGTGATGAAGGCATAAACCACCATCGTTTCTTGGTGAGACAAATTGTCAAAGGTACCACGCCTGAGGACCCTGGTTATTGGCAAATGCCAAAGAACTACGACCAAAGAGTAGTTGAAATGTCTGCCATTGCCGTCGGCCTCTTTGAATTGCCTCAATATTATTGGTACGAACTGAGTGAGTCGGAGAAAGTAAACTTAGTCGAGTGGCTTTCTAGTGTATCTGCGCTGCAGATCCCACCAAACAACTGGCGCTGGTTCCGCATTCTCATTCTTACGGCACTGGATCACCTAGGTCAAACCATCGACCGCGATGTTTTATCTTCTGATCTGGCTTTTATTGATGAACTGTATTTAAACCAAGGTTGGTATCAAGACGGCAGCAATGGTGTACTTGATTACTACAATCCTTTTGCATTCCAGCTTTATGCTTTGATGTATTGTCGTTGGAACCACTACCAAGGCCCACTTTGCGAAAAGATGATTGCAAGGGCCGTTGAGTTCGCTGATACCTATCAAATCTGGTTTGGTGATGATGGTAAACAGCTCGCTTATGGCCGCTCGCTAAACTATCGTTTCGCATCAGCAGGATTTTGGGTCGAGTTGTCCAGAGTACCCAAATCGACGGTAGACGTCGCATTGTGTCGCAGTATTTGGACCGAAACCATGAGCTGGTGGTCTAATCAGCCGATTTGGGACACCAATGGTCAAATCTTACCGGGTTTTGCTTATCCAAATTTGCTTAGCAGTGAGTTTTATACAAGCTCAGTATCCCCAATGTTGGCATTAAAAGCGTTTAATGCGCTTTCGTTAACTAGTGAGCATTCTTTTTGGAACGCCCCCGTTCGTCCGTTAGCAACAGCCGTATCGCCACTTTGGATTGCCGACCGTCATTTAGTATGGCGCAACGGCGGTAGCTACATGCTAACCAATGCTCCGTCAGCCGCTGAGCTTCGAAATTCTAGCGATAAATACACCAAGTGTGCATACAGCTCAGATCACGGTATTTGCGTCGAAGCCACAAAGTGGATAGAGCAGGGTTGGCTTGGCGATAATATCTTTGCTGTTAAGCATCCAGAAACAAACGAATGGATTGGCCAAAGCTCAAAAAGAACGTTTAAACGAGTAGGGGACGCGCTTGTGACTCATTGGCAACCGTTTGCTGGTTGCGACATTGTGCTAACTCAACAGTTAAATGATGGCGTTGAGCGCAGAACATTCCACGTTGAGTGCGACAAAACCTTGCCATTTATTATGAGCGGCTATGCGGTAGACAAGTGGTCAGCGTGGTTCAGCCACCTAGAGACCAATAACGCACGCGTTCAATCAGACACGTTATACAGCGAACTAGAACTCATAACAGGTAGCGGAGAAAGTGCTATCTATCCATGTGCACCAAATACGAATTTACTTTACCAACGCGCAAGTGTTCCAGCGATTCGCGGTGACCTTAAAGTGGGTCACAACGAGCTATCGATTATGGTCACTGCGGGTCGGTTAAACTCTTATGCCAACAAGGCAAATCATTCTATTACCTCTAATAAATCACATCAGGGAGTGACTGATGAATACTAAAAAAACATTACCCTACATGGGAAAGTAGGCCTTGCCATCACGGCAGCGCTTTCCTTCTCAGCTTCTGCCAATACCTATAACGAAGCGCCACAACTAGCCGAGCTAGTAAAAGAAGGTAAATTGCCTTCAGTGGAACAACGCCTTCCTGAAAACCCATTGGTAGTTGAACCAATTGAATCTATTGGTCAGTACGGTGGTGAACTTCGTCTACTGGGTCTAAAAACAGACCGTGGACACCGCATGCGTATGCTTAAATACGACAACCTATTCAACTTCAATCGCCACTACACTGGTATTGAGCCTAACCTAGCGACTAGTTATACGGTAAACGAAGATCTTACCGAGTACACCATCAGCTTGCGCAAAGGCGTTAAATGGTCAGATGGCCACCCATTCACAGCAGAAGACATCAAGTTTTACTTAGACCTAATCAATCGAGAAGATTGGTCAGGTAACAAACCCCTTTATGCACGCGCTTCTGGTGATGCAGTGGGTACAGTGATCGACGAAAACACAATCAAGATCACTTTGGCGAAGCCAGATGGCATGTTTATTCGTAAGCTGGCGAATACAGACGGCTCAAACATTGTTCAGTTCCCTAAGCACTACTGTGAACAGTATCTTCCAGAGTTCAATGCAAACGCTTTGGAAAATGCAAAGGCCGCTGGATTTGATAGCTGGCAGCAATACTTCCAGACTAAGTGTCGCGCAATCTACTTCCAAGAGCACTATCAGAACGTCGATCGCCCAACAGTAAACGCTTGGAAAGTAAAAGTGATCCCTGGACCTGCGACACAGTACGCTACGTGGGAGCGAAACCCTTACTACTGGATGGTTGATACAGCAGGTAATCAACTTCCGTATCTAGACCAAGTTTACTTCTCTTACTCTGAAAACAAAGAAGAGATGGTTCTACGAGCTTCGGCGGGTAAAACCGACTTCCAAACTCGTCACGTGGGCAAAGCTCAATACCGTCCAATGCTGATTGAGAACGAAACGAAGGGCGGTTACACCTACGCGACTCGTCCTAGTACCAGCATGAACGCGGTTATCCTTGGCTTTAACCAAACACACAAAGATCCGGTAAAACGCGAACTGTTTGCAAACAAAGACTTCCGTGTCGCGCTTTCTCACGCTATCGACCGCGATGGTATTAGTGAAACCGTATACGCAGGTGTTGTTGAACCGTTCCAAGCCGCTCCTTCGGAAGGCAGCGCGTTTTACGATGAAGAGTTTGCAACGCAATACACGGAGTTCAACCAAGAGAAAGCGAATCAGCTTCTTGACTCTATCGGTTTAGATAAGCGTGATAGCGAAGGCTACCGACTCGATAAAACGGGTGAGAGACTGCGTATTCAAGCGCTATTTGATCAGCGTAAAGTTGGTGAAGCGACCGATATTCTAGAACTGGTTAAGAATGACTGGAAAGAAGTGGGTATCTTCCTAGACATTCGTATTGTTGAAGTGTCTTTCTTACAGACTCAGCGTCTTGCTAACGATTACGACCTTCTTCCAGCACTAGGTGATGGTGGTATCGGTGTACTGGATGTGTTCCGAAGCTATGCTCCTCAAAACCCTGAGTCTACGTGGGGTCTGGGCTACTATTACTGGATGACGGATCCATCACATGCGAATGCGGTTGAGCCGCCAGCACATGTAAAACGTCAAATCGAGCTTTACCGTCAAATGGGTCAAACCGCTTCGCAAGAAGAACAAACTAAGCTGATGTCAGAAATCATTGAGATCGCTAAGGAGAACTTCTACGTAATCGGTACCGTCGCTGCGCTTGATGAAGGTGTCATCATCAAGAACGGCGTGAGAAACGCGGATACAGAAGTACCAAATGCATACAGCATTGCTTCTCCTGGTCCAATGCGTACTTCTCAGATTTGGAAAGAAGCAAAATAACCCACTAACGGGAAAAGGCCCGAAGAAATTCGGGCCTGTCTTAACCGCAAATGGATAGGTGGTTAAGGCGAATTTAAAGTTTTTTAAAGTTTGCGAGTTCGCAAATGTAGGAAGATGTATGAGCAGTTTTTTTCTGTATATCGCACGCCGCTTAGCCGCAGTTGCTACCACGCTATTGGTTGTGTCGATTTTGGTATTTGTCGTTATTGATTTACCACCGGGTGACTTTGCATCGGCAAAGATCGGTGAAATGGCCGCGATGGGCCAAGAGGTTGACCCTGAGCAAATCTTGGTACTTCGCGAAATGTTTGGTTTAGATAAGCCATTGTACGAACGTTACCTAAGTTGGATGGGTGGACTATTAACAGGTGATTTGGGTCTGTCATTGGTAAACAACAAACCAGTGTGGGACAACATTCAACCTACCTTACTGCCAACGATTCTTCTTGCAATGGCAGTCCTGTTATTCAAATTCCTTTTGGCAGTTCCAATCGGTGTCTATTCAGCGCTTCGCCCTTATTCGATTGGCGACTATATCGCAACTATCTTTGGTTTCATCGGTATGGCGACCCCTAACTTTGTTATCGCTATTGTTGCCTTGTTGGTCGGTTATCACGCCTTTGATGTGATGCTGTCGGGGCTGTACTCACCAGAATTTATCAGTCAGCCAATGTCTTTTGACAAGTTTATGAACGGTGTAAGCCGCAGTTGGTTATACATTTTGGTCGCAGGCACAGCGGGCATGGCTGGTATTATTCGCATAATGCGTGCAAACCTATTAGATGAACTGTCAAAGCCATACGTTAAAACCGCACGTGCAAAAGGTCAGAAAGAGTTCACGTTGTTGGTCAAGTATCCAATCCGCGTTGCCTGTCTACCGCTAGCAGCAACCATTGGTTGGCAACTACCACTATTGATCAGTGCCGACGTTATTGTCAGCCAAGTATTGAACATCCCCACTATGGTCCAACCATGCTAAATGCACTGCGCAACCAAGATATGTACCTGGCGGGCGACATTCTATTGTTTATGTCCATGCTGACCATCGTAGGTACTATGATTTCTGACCTAGTGATGTATTGGGTTGACCCACGCGTTCGCGCTGGATTGTAAGAAAGGAGCACAATTATGACTAATCACACTACGACTGCTCCTTCGAAAGGGCTATTTAACAAGTTATTCTCGCGTAAAAAGAAAGAGATCGATTTAGCCGAAGCGACGGCGTGGCAACTGATAGGTATCAAACTTCGTCGCCACAAGCTGGCTTGGTACAGTATTTGGTTCCTCGTACTCTTGTATTTTGTCGCGGCGTTTGCTGAGTTCTTTGCCCCGTTTGACCCCAGTGATAACTGGCGTCGTTACACTTACGCTCCGCCACAAGAAGTGAACTTGTTTGAAAAGACAGAAGATGGCTGGCAATGGGCTCCGCACTTAGTGGGTTACAAGGTAACTACGGACAAACGCACGCTTAAACGCCATTATGAAGAAAATCCAAACAAGAAAGTGTACTTCTCGTTCTTTGGAAAAACAGAGAGCTATACACTCGCGGGCTTTATTCCTATGCAATACAAGCTGCTTGTACCACACAGCAAGCGAGATCCTTTCTTTATTCTAGGATCAGACCGAATGGGTAGAGATATGTTGTCTCGACTGATTCACGGCGCACGCATTTCACTGTCTGTCGGCTTGATTGGTGTGTTTTGTACCTTGGTCATCGGTATCTTTATCGGCGGTATCTCTGGTTACTTCGGTGGTCATATCGACAATGTTATCCAGCGCTTGATGGAGATCGTTAAATCCATACCAACCTTACCATTGTGGATGGCGCTAGGGGCTTCGTTACCAAGCGACTGGAGTTCACTGCACAGATACATGTTGATCACGGTAATTCTTGGCTTAGTTGCGTGGCCAGATATGGCACGAGTGGTGCGAAGCCGATTTATGTCTTTGCGAAACGAAGAGTACGTGGCAGCAGCTTGGCTTGATGGCAACAGTCCATTTGAAATTATTCGACGCTACATGGTGCCAAACTTCTTAAGTCATATTATTGCGGTAGTCACCTTGGCGATACCTGGCATGATCTTAGGTGAAACGGCTCTGAGTTTCTTAGGCCTAGGCTTGCAACCACCAATGGTGAGCTGGGGTGTATTACTTCAAGAAGCTCAAAACATTCGAGCTTTAGCAGAGGCAGTATGGCTTCTTATCCCAGCAGCGAGTGTAGTAATCGCAATTTTGGCAATGAACTTTGTAGGTGACGGTCTACGTGATGCATGTGACCCATACCACGAGCAAGGCGCGAAGTAAGGAATTGAAAATGGCTGAGAAAATTCTAGAAATCAAATCGTTGAATGTAAGCTTTCCAACTACTATGGAAACCTTTCATGCGGTAAAAGATGTGTCATTTGACCTTTTCCGTGGCGAAACACTATCGGTAATTGGTGAATCCGGCTCAGGTAAGTCGGTTACCACGAGTGCGGTGCTTCAATTGTTAGACAGGCCGGGTCGAATCGACTCGGGTGAAATCCTCTTTCATCACGACGGTTCAAAGGTGGACATTACCACTTTGGACCCGCGTGGTGAGTATATGCGTAACCTTCGTCGCTTTAACTTCTCCCTTGTGTCTCAAGAACCGATGGCGGCTCTTAGTCCAGTTCACACCGTTGGTGATCAGATCAAAGAGGTACTTTGTCTTGTTGAACCGGGGATAACCAAAGAAGCGGCCCATACACGAGCTTTGGAGCTTCTCTACCAGGTACAAATGCCTGAGCCAGAGAGCTTGATAAACAAGTACTCTTTCCAGTTATCTGGTGGTCAGCGTCAGCGCGTTGTTATTGCGATGGCGATTGCCAGTAAACCTGACGTTCTCATTGCCGATGAACCGACCACAGCGCTAGACGTAACAACTCAGGCAGAGATATTGGAGCTGTTTGCAAAGTTACAAAAAGAAGTGGGTATGGCGATACTGTTTATCACTCACGACTTGGGCGTAGTTGCGCAAATTTCGGACCGCGTTGTGGTGATGGAGAAGGGTGTCGTGGTAGAGACTGGTGAGGTTCGCCAAATTTTTGAATCGCCAGAGCATCCGTACACCGTCAAGTTGATGAATTCGACGCGAGCGTTAGAAAAACCTTCTCAGATCAAACGTCCTTTTACGGATGCACAGCGCAAAGCACAAACACCACTGCTCAAAGTGGACCAAGTAACTAAAGTGTTTGAAAAACCGACAAAATTGTTCCAGAAAAAGGAATATATGACAGCGGTTGATAATGCTAATTTAGTGCTGCATCCGGGAGAGTCGCTGGGTATCGTTGGCGAATCTGGTTCAGGTAAAAGTACCTTGGGTCGAGCTATTTTAGGGATGTCACCTGCAACGTCCGGTAACATTCGCTATGTGGATGACACTCAAGATGTAAACCTAGAACTAGCGGACTATAAAGCGTTAAACGCGATCCATTGTTTGCAGATTTGCGCCTTATTTTCCAAGACCCTTGGTCCTCATTAAACCCGAGAATGACGGTAGCCGACATTATTGAAGAACCATTGCGACTACTGCGTACCGAACTTAGCTCAGAGCAGAGAAAAGAGCGTGTGAAAGACATGATGCGAAGAGTGGGTTTACCTGCGGAGTTTGCTAGCCGTTATCCTCACGCGTTCTCTGGTGGACAAAGACAACGCATCGTTATTGCTCGCGCTTTGGTGACTATTCCTAAGTTGATTATTGCAGATGAAGCGACAGCGGCGCTGGATGTGTCACTGCGTGCTCAGGTTCTCGATCTGCTGATCGAGTTCCAAAATGAGTTCGGAACCGCTTTCGTTTTAATCACTCATGATATTGCGACGGTTAAATATTTTTGTGACCGCGTGATTGTTTTGCAACACGGCAAGATCATGGAGCAGGGCAGTGTCGACGAGGTTATTCACAACCCTCAAGATCCGTACACTCAACGCTTGATTTCGGCGGTTCCAGTAGCTGAGCTACCGGCAGAAGTCGCGTAAGTTTGTTGCATCGAATACTTGTTTGCAAATCCAGAGCCACCTAGGTGGCTCTTTTATTTGGTGCTTGTCACCAGTGTCAGAAGGTAAAGCTATGAAACTGTGGAAGAATATGTCAATTGTTCGAAGAGTAAATATCAGCTTTTCGATGCTGGTGTTACTCCTGATATCGGTTGGTTGGCTCGGAGTCTATCAAGGTGAAAAACAGGCTGAGTATTTAGATCATTTCACCCAGAAAACGAGCCCGCAAATGTTAGAAGTCAGTAAGCTTGTGGCCGTCTTGCTGAATGTGAAAGTCGAACTTGGTCAACTGTTACATACCTCATCGCCAGAAGAGATACAGAAAAACCAAAGAGCGATTCAAGTACACCACCAAAGTTACGTCAAAATTACTCAAGAACTCACACGCTTGTTGGAAAATAGTTCAGCGGCAGACAACGAGGTATTTTCTTTTAATACTTCTTTTAACAAGGTAGGGAGATGGCACAGCGATCTAGAAGAGATCCTTGTAACTCAACAAGAAGTGAATAAGAAAAATGCTCAGTTTTCGTTAGATAGCAGAAAACTAGAACGGTCCATTTACGGATTAGCAGGGAAATCCGACAATATGAACGCCGGATTTATGGCTAATACGCTGTCTAGCGGCCTAGACTCCATTACTTTTAATACAGAGCAAGCACTCAACACACGTTCTGCTAGTCAGATTTCAAAACTTTATAAGAACAACCAAAACCTGGCAAAAAATCTGGTCAAAACCAGTAAAGAGTTGGTAAAAGTCACACGAAAATACAATAGGACGATGCAACGACAGTTTGAATCCGTTATTACTCAGGCAAGTCGTGAAAACGGTCTACTTTGGCTCCATTTACAAGCGATGGAGGAACGGCAAGAACTAGAGTTAGAGATCACTGAAAGCCTAGCCAGTATTGCTGTCAGTATTGATGGTTTGTTGGCACTGAATGAACGCTCACAGAGTGACGCAGACCATTTCGTTACTGCAGCAAAGCGGGGGCAAACGCTCAACATTATTAACACAATAGCACTGGTATCCTCAGCAATTGTTGCCACGTTGCTCATTGCATTTTCAATAAGTCGACAAATACGGATACCCCTAAAACGATTAGTCGTTTTACTTAGTGACCTTGCCAATGGACGATTAACGGATACTTTGTCATTCAAGCGCAATGATGAATTCGGACAACTTGGTAAAGATTTTGATAGTGCTATTGATAAGCTAAGACTCTTGCTTACTAAGGTTGATGACGTTACTGACCAGTTGTATACATTGTCTCAAGACAACCGCGCTTCCGCAGAAAAATCCAAAATAGAACTCAATAAGCAAAACGAACAAACAACAACAGTGGCGGGCGCGATGCAGCAGATGGAGTTGTCGATTGGAGAAGTAGCTCAAGCAACTAAGCTAAGCAGTGAATACTTGCTCGATGTAGAGCGTTCTGCGCGCAACGGTATGAATTTGATGCAAGATAGTCAGGTGCAGACAAATGAATTGGCGGAACGGCTGGATGAGTGCAGAGAGGTAATAGCAAAGCTGAACTCCGATTGTAAAGATATCGGACAGATTGTTGAAGTCATTGAAAACATTGCAGAGCAAACCAACTTGCTGGCATTGAATGCGGCCATAGAGTCTGCACGAGCGGGTCAGCAAGGTCGTGGATTTGCCGTGGTTGCCGATGAGGTTCGTGAACTAGCCTCGCGCACTGCCAGTTCAACTAGCAAGATTCAGCAGATGATTAAAACTCTAGGTATATCAGCAAAGGATGCGGTAAATATTGCGGAGCAGTGTCGCAAAGGCATGCAAACCGTATTAGTGATATCCGATGATACAAAAAACAGTATGAATGCGATTCAACAAAGCATAGTGGAAATTACCGAGCAGAGCGCGCAGGTTGCCGTCGCATCCGAGCAACAGGAAAAAGTCAGTATGGCGATTGCTGAAAGTATCGTCGATATATCTAACGTAGCGTCAGCTAACTTGGAGGGCGCAACACTAGTGGCAGAGAATGCAGAGACACTACAAAAAATAGCTCAGCAACAAAAAGTTATTTTGGCTCAATATGAGTGGTAGAAGGTAAAAAGGATTTAGGCCAATTAAAGCTTGGAGGGGAATAATGCGATGCAATCGTTTCCGTTATGTAACCAAGTGTTTCTATGCAACAACTTTATAACCGACGCAAAAAAAACTATCATATGCCTCAAATATCCATGTAGTTGTAGCATTAATGAGAAAATTCAGATAATTACTATTTAGTCAGAACAATTTTCAATATATATTGCACAATAGGTCTAAAAAAAGGCGGTTAAACGCTTTTTTTACTAGAACATTATTTTAAATTAGTTAAATCGCGCGGTAAGCGTTTGGACGACGGTATAGCACCTTTGCAAAAAGGCGAACAGCAAAGCAATGGAATGCCATTTGTTGGCGCCATCACCGTTTAACAGGCAAAAAGCAATAAGGTAGATTAATGTCAAACGATAAACAGCCTGAATCGGTCTCATCAGTACTAAAAACTTTTGGAATCCTGCAGGCTTTAAGTACACAAAAAGATATAGGTATCAGCGAACTTGCTCAACGACTCATGATGTCGAAAAGCACCGTGTACCGCTTTCTACAAACAATGAAAACCTTGGGGTATGTCGCTCAAGAAGGTGAAAGTGAAAACTATTCACTAACGCTGAAGCTTTTCGAGTTGGGTTCAACGGCATTGGAATACGTGGATTTAGTGGACCTAGCTGATATCGAAATGCGCAAAATTTCCGATCTCACTATGGAAGCCCTGCACTTGGGCGCTTTAGATGGTGAAAGCATCATCTATATTCACAAAATTGACTCTAAGTACAATTTGAGAATGCAATCTCGAATTGGCAGACGCAACCCACTGTATTCAACTGCCATAGGTAAAGTACTGCTAGCAGATCGAGAAGAAAAAGAAGTGCGTGACATTTTAGCAGAAGTAGAATTTACCAAGTCTACAGAGCGCACGCACGAAAACATTGATTCGTTGTTAGATGAACTCAATAACGTTCGTGAGCATGGCTATGGAGAAGACAACGAGGAGCAAGAGGTAGGCCTTCGCTGCATAGCAGTGCCAGTGTATGATCGCTTTAAACGAGTCATCGCCGGTATGAGTATCTCTTTACCTACGATACGTTTCACTGAAGAAAAGAAAACCGAATACATTAATGAACTTCAGCTTGCAGCAGCGAAAGTTTCTGCCAAGCTAGGTTGTGAAGAGTACCCTTACCAGTAGTCACGATCAATGAGAAAAAGTCAGCTTCGGCTGGCTTTTTTTGTGCCCAGTGAAAACCAAATCTTTCACAACAGTGTGTCTCTTAACGAGCGAGAAATGAAGTGGTGATAGAGAATAATTGTTCGGATATGACTGAATAAATATTCCTTATCCATTAATAAAATATAATTATTTAGCATTTTCTATTCATAAAAAAATATAGCGCCATAGAGATATCCCCAACCAATTGTAATTATTCACCGCGGTAACACTAACCAATTAAATGGAATAAAGAAAAGCGGTGGTTAATATGAAAAAAAATCTAATTACTCTAGGTCTGTTCGCAGCGGGTTCAGTTTTTACAATTGGCTCTGCTAATGCAATTGAACTCTACAATACTGATGGAGTTTCGGTAGACCTAAAAGGTGATGTCGAAGTTCGATATGTTAAAAGCATAGACGAAGGGTCTGAGCTAAAGCAAGAAATTGATGATGCGGATTTTGGCTTTGATGCCCGCTATGCAATCAATGGTAATAAAGATCTGCAAGTGGGAGCGTACCTTGAGTTTTCTGGCGACAACGATGACCGAGCAAAAGACAATACCTCGGTTGGTGATGTTTACGTCGCACTGTACTCTGCCGAACACACATTGAAAGTCGGTAAAACTGCGACGATTTTAGATGATGCAGGTATATCGAATGACTACCTGTTCGGAATTTCATCATTCGTGTCCGATGTCGACTTCAGTGGTGAAGAAGTGGTGCGTTATGAATTTGACAACGGTCAGTTCTATGCAGGCGTTGCTTTAAACCAAGATAAACACAATGCACAACGCATTGGTGAAGACGGAAGTTACTTTGATGGCAAAATTGGTTATCGCGTAGAGGACTTCGACTTTACTGGTTTCTTTGGTTCTGTTGAAGAAAAGGGCGTAAACGGTGATGGCCAAGCTCTAGACAGTGATGGTTCACTTTTCGCTTTAGAGATTCGCTATGCAGGTGTTGAAAATCTTAATTTGGGTGCAGCCTATTACATGGTTGATCTGGATGATGTAGAAACTGGCACCTTTGCACTAGCGGCAGATTACACGCTAGCTAACAACGTCAATCTTGCTGGTGGTGTGAGCCTTTCCGACTATGAAAGCGGTGACGACGCAGTGAGCTGGTTTGCAAATACTTCTTACAGCTTTGCCCCAAATACAAAAGTCTACTTTGAAATTGGCGGAAACGATGTAGACGACAGCGAGCTAGGTTATGGCGTTGGCTTGACTGCTGAATTCTAAATTAGCGAAATATAATCATATACCTTAGGTTAATTCCTATAGTTTGTGCAATCCACTGCCTTTTGCATAAAGCACTTATCCAATTTGATAAGTGCTTTTTTTAGTAGTGGGAGAAGGGAATGAGCAGATACAAAAAAGCCCAGCGATAACGCTGGGCAATAAAACGACAGTTTCAACAGCAGTTTATTTTAGAGGGATGCTGTAAGAAATCAGCACTTTAGTATCGTTGCGGTCTTTCTTGTGTACGATGTTGTCACCGCGGAATTTCGCGCGGTATACTCGTGCGTTCAGGCCTTCAAGAGCGCCATCTAAGAATTTGTAACCAACGTTCCAATCAAAAGAGTGCATTTCACCATCGTACTCACGTTCTTTTTTATCGGAGCGTACGTTTGTACCGTAGTTACCACCAACACCAACAGTTAGCTCAGGCAGTTCCCAGCTCGCAAAGTTGTACTTCATACCTAGTTTAAATGCACGAGTACCATCTGTGTTGTAGTCGTCTAGACCAGATGTGGTTTGCTGGAAGTGACGGTTGTCAGAGTTAGCCCAAGGGGTTAGACGGAAATTGTAGTTTAGCTCCTGACCACCAGTATCGGTATCACTTAGGCCAGCAGTCCAAGTAAAGCCACCGTGTTTGATGTTTGCACCCAGAGCCAAGTAGCGCTGCTTCTTAGCGTTGGTCACTTCTGTCAACTCAGTTTCTTCTGCTTTTGAACCGTGGTAAAAGGCTGTTAGGTTTACTTTTGCGTCACCAAGGTTGAAACCGTACTTACCAAGTGCTTGCCAGTTAGTGCGGTAATCTTTACCTTCACCATAACCTAGATCAATTTGGCCGTTGTCAAATTTGTAAATTGCACCAAGAGTATGGATGTAATCAATCTGGGTGTTTGTTGTATCAACGCCAGACTTTTGGTTTTGGTGCCACTTAGTAGTCATCGGCAAGAACTCTTTGCGCCAGTCGTTTTTAAACTTGTTGGCAACAGCGTATCCGAATACAAAATCACCATAGTGAGCTTTGGCTTCTAAACCTTGATAGGCGTGAGGGTTTAAGCCCCAACCTGAGCGAATCGTACCGATGTTAATACGAGTGTGACCAGCGCGAACAGCTAAACCCGCTTCGTCATCACCGAACTTCGTCTTCAGTGCCATAATTGGCACAGCAGCGTATGACTTTTCACATCCTTTACCATCGTACGCTGGGTTGTTTTCACAGCTGTGGTCATAATAAAGAATTTCAGACATACCAGTAGTTGAACCTAGTTGGATGTTTGTGTTGGCCCAGATATCTAAACCTACCGTGTCTCTGAAGTAACCAGACTTGTAGTCCCACGCCAGTTGTAGGGTTTGGTTTTCAATTTGTGGACCCCATGTGCCATTCGCGTCTTTCTCTTCGCGGTCGCGAATGTACAAGAAGGAGTGAATCTTTGAAGACGAGCTATCGTAGAACGCTTGCTTCGCTTCAGTTGCCAGATCAACCGCAGCCACACTTTCGTTGAGAACGTCGTTAGGATCTAGGTTGTCGGCCACTGCATGGCCAGATGCTAGGGCAGCAAGCACAGATGCCGAAAGCAGGGACAGAGTTATTCTATGTTTCATATCCAATATTCCATTTATTAATTTGTAAGTTAGGATTGATTTCCTGTTTTGATAATATGGATTTCCTGAAATAAATAAATAGAAACGATGTTTTAAAAATAAAAAACCAGATCTCCATCATAAATAAAAAGATAGTGTGATTTTGGTATATGTCGTAAGTTTCATTGTTTGATTTTCGCTCAGAGTCTGTACGGTAAAACAACAAAAAGGCGGATGTTTTGAGCAAAAAAAGGCCAGCTCTAAGAGCTGACCAAAGTTAGTGAAATGAACGCTTTTCAGGCGTTTTGTAGTGTGAGTTGGTTTTTTTGATTTAATATTTTTACAAGCTGGAGTAAAAGCATTGCACCCGTGGCTCCAAGGCCAATTCCGATACCTGCCCATATTCCAGTCAGTTGATGCGTTTCCATTAACCACCATGCAGCTGGTAGGCCAAACAACCAATAACCGATGGCGGTAATAACGGTTGGCCCAACGACGATTTTCATGCCGCGAAGCAAGTTAATCGCGAGTAGTTGCCATGCATCAACAATAAATGAGAGTGCGACAACCCATAGCGCAGAATACAAAATAGCTAGAGTGGTGGTATCGCTACTATCGAGTTGAAAGAAACCACTGATCAGTTCTGGCCAGGCAATGAAAATAGCGGCAATCACTGCGCTTAATATAGTCACAAGCGTAAAGCTTTGAAGTGACACTTTTCTTATGCTTTGATAGTCATTTGCGCCGTAATGCTTTCCGACGATGATTGCCGACGCTTGGCAAAAGCCAAAATTGATGTTCCATGTAAAACTTAAACACTGTAAGAGTATTTGGTGAAGCGCTAGGGCTGCGACACTAATAGTGCCTGCCATCAAAGTACCTCCATAGATCAATCCATGCTCTAGTAGTGCGGCAACCGCAATTGGAACGCCCATGGCCAATAATGGTTTCATTAAGCGCATGGAGTATTCGTCGACATTGAGCCACGGTGCAAAAGGTTGATAAGTCGAATGACTAAACACCCAATACCCGTATCCAATCATTACCAACAACGTCGATAATGCCGTTCCCGCACCAAGTCCAGATAGACCGTACCCCATAGGAAATGCGAATAGATAACTAATTGGAATGTTCACAATAACGGTGAGGACCGACATGAACATGATTGAGTTAGCATGTCCTAGAGTGCTGGTTAAGCCTCTTAACACCAATAGCAATAAAGTGGGGAGCATTGCCCATTGCAATGTGTTTACGTAAGTCATTGCTAAATCAACAACGTGTTGAGGTTGCTTGGCTGCAATCAAAATCTCCGGTGTGTATTGAAGAAACAGAGTAAGCACAAATGTAAGGATAACCGATAGCATTACGGCTCCTTTGACTGCTAGCCTGATTTGCTGATTACCAAATTCCGGTCTAGAAACTCGCTGACCATAAGCGATGGCAATTAAGTTAGCAACGCAACCAACGACGCTGCTTGTCACAATAAACACAAAGGAATAGACAGATGCACCTAAGCCACCAGCGGCAAGGTCTTCGAGACTTAGCCTAGACATCATCCACACGTCAGTCAGCACTAATGCGACAGCGATCAACTGAGATATGATGAGTGGGAATGCTAGCTTAAGTATGTTTTTCATAAAGACCTCTAAATCAATTGCCCTAAATTTAAAGGTTTTACGTCTTGCAATTCAAATGACATTTATGTCAATCTGGCATTCCCTTATGTAATGTGAAAATATTATGAATCCGTACAAACACCTTCCTCATTCTCATAATTTGCTTAAAGTTTTTGAGTCAGTGGTTAGGCTGTCTAGCTTTACGCGCGCGGCACAAGAGCTTCATGTCACTCAAAGTGCTGTCAGTCGTCAGGTGAAGAAACTGGAAGAAGAGATCGGTATCAACCTGATACTTAGAAAGCACCGCTCGATAGAAGTTACGCAAGAGGGGTTAGCTCTGTTTAAAGCTTTGCAGGAGCACTATTCTTCGGTGGATTCTCTTATTGCCTCTTGGAATGAATCGCGCAAAGAAAGGCTTGTTATTAAAACGGCAAACAGTTTTGCAACGCGAGTTTTGATCCCCAATTTACATAAACTCAACGACAAATACCCAAATCATGAGATTGTTGTAATACCGCTTATCGAAGGCGATCCGGAGCTGTCTGATACCGATTATGACATCTTGATTATCAACTCTTGCAACTGGGAAAAGTATGAAAATCAGCCAGGTATTTTCAAACTTCGCGATGAGTATATGGCGCCAGTTTATGCGCAAAGATTTGCGAGTCAGGACATGGACCTTGCGAGCATACTTAAACAACCTAGACTTCATCCAAGTTTAGATCACCTTGATTGGAAACTGTGGATTAAGCAAGCAGGTGTGCGAAATGCGCCAAAAGTGAGAAACAGTACCTTTATGAGCCTAGACTTGGCCATGAGTGCGTGTTTAACGGGGCAAGGTATAACGGTAACCGACTTACTTTTAGTGCTCCCAGAATTGGAACAAGGTTTTTTGCGTTGTGCGACGGATACTCCTATTCAAAGCAGTGCTTGGCGTTACTATTGCCATTGCCCTAAAAATTCTCAAATAGCGATAGAGGTTTACGATTGGTTGGCTTTTCATTCGGAACAACAGGTAAAAAAACTAAAAAGTTTAGCAGATGAGCATGGGTGGCTAGGTTTTAGTGGCCAGTAGTTCGTAAGGCAGAGCATAGTATGACTGTACACCAGTGTTAAGACTCACTAGTTTTACGTGCGCGCGTATACACTTATTTTTCCTTTTATACACCTAGTAAGTACGGCCTATTATTCGGTCTATCATTGTAAGTCAGTGATAAATTGTAATTATTTGAAGTGCTTCTAAATTGCTATTCGTGTAATTAGCCTGACTCATAACGGTTGGATATGGTCTTAGCCGCTTAATCTACAGTTCTATATCGGCTGAGGAACATTCATGGAACCAGAACATTCCAAAACTCAAAATCCTAATTTGATCTCTTCACAACGACTGTTTTGGGTCTATTTGGCGGTTTTAATTGTATTGATGCTGATATCAAAGTTCTTGGATGATGGCCGTTACGAAACAATGCTCGCCCCCATTGCATGGGGGGTAGGAATCGCGATCGTTGCAGTTAAAGCCTACTGTTTCTTTAAACAGAGTGAGAGTTGATTTAGTCATTAAGGAAACCTTGCTACTAATGCCTTTGATACATGTGAGTCGGAAATAGTCCAAAATCACCTAAACTAATAGGTACGCACTGTTCTCTAGACGATTAATATCAAGTTTCACATGACGATATTAATCAGAGAAGATAATATCGTATCTTTTTGATAAATTTGGTGATTACGGGTGTTTAACAAGGCGACCGCAGCTGCGCTATTTGTTTCGTTTTTAGCGTTGATAATTCTTTCTTTGGAAGTGGCTTTCTCCAGCGATACTCCAAAGCAGGATGAGCACACCACCTCTCTTGCACCCTTTGAAAGGGTGCAGCAAATCTCTATTGGGCAAAAACTCATTCAAATACAAAACTCTTCATACCGTTCTCCTAACTCTGCAACTGAAGAGCACAAAAAATTAATAGAAAAAGCCACCCAAGATAAATCGTGGCAAATCAAGGCTTATAGTCACTTGACCCTCTACACTATGGCCTTGTATCGAGATGATAAAATCGAAGCAAATAAGCAGCGAATGTTAATGCTGGAGTACGTTCCAGAACAAGACAAAGCGAACTTCGAAATGGCTCTTTTACTGGAGCAGGCGATCAAGCTCGCCCGAATGAGCGAAAATGAAAAAGGGATCCAGATAATCGCAAAAGCTATCGCTTTAGGAGAAAAGCATGGCGCGGATATGCAGTTGCTGCGAGCATATAATACCGCAGGGGTTTTGCACAATTCAGCAAACCAGTTAAACCAGTCACAATGGTATTTCTATCAGGGAATCGAGTTGGGTAAGCGTTATCCTGGAAACCCATATAGCAGTAAGTTGTACAACAATATGGCGCAGCTCTATGTTCATTTAGAGCAATGGCAATCAGCGATCAACCATATGAATATTGCCCTGGATCTCTATTTAACTTCCGACAAAATTGACAGCATTACCATGCAAACCATCTTGCTGAACTTGTCTTACTCCTACCAGATGAAGGGAGATAAACCAAAAGCAAAAGATGCCTACCAGAGGTCACAAAAATACGTATCTGGTGAGATAGGAGAATATCCATATTTATTGGAGTACAAAGCACGAGCGCGAATTTTGTGGCTGGAAAGCCGAAATGAAGATGCCTTGGAGGCGGTAAATAAATGCCTTTCACACCCTAAAGCAGATTTTTATGCAAAGCAAAAAGGTCAATGTCTCCTTGTGCGTGCGAATATAGAAGCGGAGCAGGGGAAGTATGTTCAAAGCTTGGCAACCATAAAAGAGAGCTTGAATATGTTTGATCAGGTTAAACACAGTAGGATGTTGTTAAAAACCTATCTTTTACAAGCGGAGAACTTTGAAAAACTGGGCCGCCTAGATGAGGCTTTAGAGGTATATAAGCAGTTCTACCAAAGAGAGAAAGAGCAGTTGTCTGTTCAGGTTTATGCACTTGAACACTCGTTTGAATTAAGAGAGGTTGAACAAGAGCGAGACTTGCTTGATGTTCAAAACCAACTTAACGCCTTACAGCTTGAACGTGGACAGTTACGCCTTAAGATAGCGACAATATGGATTTTATTAGTATTGTTTGCCTTGGGGTTTGCTCTTCACCGTGCGTTCGCTGTTAAGTCTAGAAACCTACAGCTTGAGCACCTTTCTAATGTTGATCCATTAACTGGATTAAACAACCGACGTTACTACCACCAAGAGTTAAAGCAAGCGCGCCAGATTGATCTCAAGGCCTACTATCGCCTTGTGTTAATAGATATTGACTATTTCAAGTCGATTAATGATACCTACGGGCACGATGTTGGTGATCAAGTGTTAGTAGAAACTGCCGCGCGAATTAGTGAAGAGTTACAACCAGAAGAGCTGTTTGTTCGATGGGGCGGCGAAGAGTTTTTGTGCTTGATAAAAGACAACGATGAACTGAGAGACAGGATAAAAGGGCTTTTGTTAATCGTTAATCAAATGCCTTACGAGACGGACAATGGAGAGATAAAGGTTACGGTTTCTATTGGTGTCGGGGATTCTTGTTCTCCTGATGAGTTAAGACATAACACCGACTATTTTGCAGAAACCGACCACAGGCTATACGAAGCAAAACGGCAAGGGCGCAATCGAAGTGTGTTCGGGTAGTCGAGGATACTGTGGTGTGCTTAAATTGTGCCTCATTAGCCTTGCAATACAAGCAAGTTAGGCATCTCTCGCTACTAGGGTGCTAAAAGTCAGTCGATAACCACCGAGTTGCGCGTCTCTTTAGCCTTGTAGAGTGCGCTATCCGCTTGGGAATACAATTGGTCTGAAGACAAGTTGGAGTCCGGGTGAGAAATGCGTATACCAATAGATACAGTGAGATAAGGGGAAAGATCGGAGCCTTGATGCTTTCGTCTAAGATCGGCTACCGAATGTTGGATTTGCCTTGCAATTGATTGGGCTTGAGAAGCGCTGGTATTTGGTAATAACGCGGCAAACTCCTCACCACCGATTCGAGCGACAAAGTCGCGCTCGCCATTACAGCTAGCAGAGAGTATCTGAGCGATGTCTACAATGGCATCATCACCCTCAGGGTGACCATACAAGTCGTTGTATTGTTTAAAGTAATCGATATCTAAAATCAAAAGTGCCAAAGGCTGCTTTTTTCTTTGGCTGCGCTTTAGCTCAAGCGCCAATGTACTATCGAAAAGGTGTCGATTGTTTAGTTTTGTTAGCGGGTCAGTGGTCGCCATCGTTTGCACTTGTTCCACATAACCTTGTAGCAACTGGAGTGCATCTTCCATATCTCCTAGTTCATCCCGATATCTGCGTTTTACTGCCAAATCGGTATTCCCGTAGGAGAGCTCAATCATATTAGTTCTTATGTCAGTAATGCGATTAACGACTTGGCGATGTAAAAATATCCATCCAATAAGTCCACTAAAAACGACGCCAAAAGCGGCGATAATCCATAATATTACCTGCTTTTGCTCTAAATTGCTTTCCGAAGAGTTCGCTTCAAACGAAAGCATATCTTGCAAATATCCCCTGACTTGCTCGGAGCTGACGAGTAGTTCGTCTGCGGTCTCTACTTGTTGGGAAATCAGAGAATCGATAACCTTTTCAGTGCGAATATAAGCTAATTGGATGTTAAAGACAGAGACTGTTCCGGTATAGAGACTTTTAGCTTGTTCAAGCCACGCCAAAGCCGCCAAATTGGCTTTTTGGCCAGCTTCGCTATTGCTGTATCTTTCAATGCCGTTGGCTAAGTTGTGAACTTGCCTCTTGATGCGATTGAGCTCCCTCACGTCTTCTAAGGTGCTTGCTTCGACAAGTAATTCAGCGAGTAAAAGCGCTCGCTTGTATATATTAAAAAAGTTGCGAACATCGTTTAGAGCGGTTTCTGCACTTTTATGGCTATGGTAATGCTGGTCCGAATTTCCGTGATCCTTGCTACTGATCATTTTTTCAAGTCGGTCGGTGAGAATACCCATTTGGGGAAGCAGTTGAACTTCGGTGTTGCGAAGCAGCGCAATGGCTTGTGGAGTAATCAACTTTTTGTGGTTGATCACTTGGGAACGAGAAATAAAAAGTTGAGCTAGATGGTCGGTATGGACGATGTATTGCTCAATGCGCTGATTCCGACTCTTTAAATCGATACGCTGTACTTCAAGTAGGGGAGATTGCGCAAGTTCGCGGTCGATGTCCTCTATCTTTTTCCAATGAGATTTAACACGGTCAATGTGCAGAAGGGTATTGCCGCTGTCTTGCTTAGACTTTAGTGCAAATAACTCAGACTTTAGGTTGGCACTGATAGACTGCAAGTTACTAATACTCTGCATAAGAGGAACGAACTCAACGGCCGCTCTTTGGTAAGAGTTGCTGAGTTGCTTGGCGGTCAAATTAGCCACCAGTACCGTCGCTATCGTCAATGTGGCAATGATGGCGAGTGCGGCATAAAGCTGTTTTTTAATCGAACGATATTCTAGTTGCTTCACTCTGCCAACATCGCCTCTTCACCATATAGGTTTTGTAATGTAATTATCTGGACGGAAAGCGCTTTTAACGTGGTTTCTATATCCCCTCCAATAGCGATTCGATAGGCCGCCTTCATCAGTTTAGGGTAAATACTGCCCATTGCCGTACTTGTGTAGTGTCCGTATAAATGAATATCTCGTTTCCAGTTCGAATCGGACTGAAAGCTTGATTCTAAGGCTTGGCGCTGTGGAGAACCGGCGGGTAGTGTATCTATCAAATAATGAACCACATCGAGTCTGCAGGGATTTCCTCCGCCTTGGGCATAAGCCAATTGGTTTTCAAAACTGGTCACATATCGCATAAGCCAATAGGCCGCCTGAGGGTTTTTGCTGTCGTAGCTTACGGCAAAAGAGTAAGCTCCGTGGTATGGGCGACCACCTGCTACTGGAGAGATCCCAAGTTCCGCATCCGGTACGTTCTGGCTGATTTGTCCGCTGACAGACCACAGGTTGTTATAAAGGAACGGGCTCATGGCAACTTTACCACTGTTCAGTGCGTTAGCAGACTCTAAGAAAGCGTACTGATCATCGGCGGGTAGCGCATATTGCATTAAATCGATGTAATACTTGGCGGCGGCTATGGCAGTATCGGAATCTGAACGTACGTGAAACCCGATAATTTCGGGGCACTAAACTCGGGGAGAAACCATTTTCCTCCCATTCCCCACAATATAGAAGAGAGTTCATCGTTAATGTGTGGACGGTTTCCCGACATCAATGACACGCCGTAAAAGTTCTCTTGTAGGGTTCGGCCTGCAAGTGATTCTCCCTGTTTGCGGGTAAAGAATTTAGCCACATCCATAAGTTGTTCGAAAGTCACTGGGGCTTGAAGAGGATAACCGTATTGTTCAAAAAATTTTTCTCGCTCACCTTCGTGTTCAAACAGATCTTTCCGATAGTGATTTCCCATCACATAAGAGTTGTATGGAAGACTATGCAGTTCGCCTTCATATGAAAGTAGGCTAAGTAGTGCAGGGTAATAGTTGCTCGAAAAAGTCCCAATGTCACTGGCGGCTTGCGGATCAAACTCTCGAATAAGTTCGACAACCGGAACCGTATAACCGTTGGCAGCCCATTCCTTTGCCCAACCAGCTTCTATGGTGACAACATCAAATTTCCCGTTGCCATTTTGCATAGAATTGGTTTGCAACTGGTACATATCGCCTAATGAAGCGGAATGAACAACCACTTCTACTCCGGTCGCTTTAGTAAATTCGGCAATAATGTTCTCGTTGAGGTAATCCGTCCAAAAACCCTTTTCTGCTACCAAAGTTATAGGCGTTTTATTTTCTATTTCAGGCAATAAAATCGGCGTTGGGACAGATAATAAAGAATTAGATTTCGCTGAAACGCAAAATAGCAGCATAAACACCATAATAAGTGCGCGCATAGATCTCCCCCTAAATTAACACTAACCCTTTTTAAAAGTATTCCAAGCTATTGAATTTCGCAATGTGACAGTGGTTTGCTATGCAATTGGTGTAATGGTTGGTCATACGGTTTGGTGATTAAGAGGTAATTGAACTATTTGGCTTAATTGATAGTTGTGTTAGTTATATGTGCTGTTTAGATGATAAATATGGTAAATACACCCTACAAAATATTGATTATCGATGTGAGGTGTCGATAAACAATACAATGTTCGTGGCCAATAACACTGAATAGAATGTGATCTAAAAACAAAAAATGGTCCTAAAGTGCTAAGTGGCAAAATGCAGTTATTGAGCCTGATCCACCTAAGCAATATTCAGTTAAAGGATATAGATAGAACACACATTCTAGTGGATGGAAATTGTGGCGTTGTTTGCATAAATAAAAATAAGCACAACAAAATGAATAGCTTGGACTATTGTTTCTTATATGCAATTCAAACTCTCTAATATTGCAATTAACAATATGAAATGTGACCACTATGCTGGCTATAGCAACTAAGGAAGGTGAACAGTGGTGACAAGGATAACAGCGTGCGACGCGGCAAAGTGGGTGAATGACGGCGATGCGTGATGCTAGGTGGATTTATTGGAAGTGTTGTTCCCGAATCTCTGGAAAGAGCTATCGGCGAAAGGTATAGAAAGACAGGATTTCCAAGAGATCTCACTTTGATTTTTGCGGCCGGTCAAGGCGATGGCAATGGGCGAGCGTAAATCATCTTGCAGAACAAGGTTTGGTTTCACACGTGATAGGCGGTCATTGGGGCTTAGTTCCCAAGCTACAGGCGCTAGCAAACTCAAACATGATACAAGGATATAACTTACCACAGGGCGTTATTTCTCATTTGCTGAGAGATACGGCTGCTGGGAAACCGGGGACACTCAGTAAAGTGGGACTGGGTACTTTTGTCGATCCCAGAGAAGAGGGGGGCAAAATCAACTCAGCAACAAAAGAGGATTGGGTTGAACTGATGGACTTTAGAGGAGAAGAGTATCTTTTTTACCATAAGTTACCCGTCAACCTTGCCCTGTTAAGAGGTACTACTGCTGATGAAAATGGCAATATCACAATGGAAGATGAATGCCTTATCGTGGAAAGCTTAGCAGCGGCACAAGCCGCTAAAAATCAAAATGGCAAGGTGATCGTACAAGTGAAACGCGTAGTACCCGCGGGAGAGTTAGACCCTCACGCAGTTAAGATCCCAGGGATTTTTGTAGACGCAGTAGTGGTGTGCGAAGACGAAGCTGAACACATGCAGACCTTTGCTTCACAAATGAATCCTGAATTTGTCGGCCGAGGAGAAAAAAAGACAAGACAAAAGCCGAGTGAACCTTTGCCCCTCAATGCCAAAACAATCATAGCGCGAAGAGCGGCTATGGAACTAAGAAAAGGGGCGATATTGAATCTGGGTATTGGCGTTCCCGAATACATTGCCCAAGTTGCTGAAGAAGCGGGTACGTTAGATCAATATACCTTAACGGTCGAACCAGGAGCTGTAGGTGGCGCACCAGCTGGTGGTCTTGATTTTGGTGCGTCTCGCTTTCCTGAAGCGATAATCAGCCAAGATCAAATGTTTGATTTTTATGATGGCGGGGGTATAGACCAAGCATTTTTAGGGCTTGCGCAATGCGATGAGGCAGGGGATATCAACGTCTCACGGTTTGGAAGCAAGATTGCTGGATGTGGCGGTTTTATTAACATTACCCAAAATGCTAAGTCGGTCTACTTTTGCGGTACTTTTACCGCAGCAGGCTTAAAAACCGAAGTGAAAGAAGGAAAGTTGTCTATCCTTCAAGAAGGAAAACAGAGCAAGTTTATTCAGCAGGTGGAGCAAATTACATTTTCAGCCAAGCAAGCGTTGAAGACAAAAACACCTGTTATGTACATTACCGAGCGAGCCGTATTCCAGCTGACTGATAAAGGGCTGGAGTTGATAGAAATCGCCCCAGGGGTCGATTTACAAAAAGACATATTAGAACAAATGGCCTTTAAGCCAATGATTAGCGATTCGCTCACCTTTATGGATAGCCCAATTTTTCAACCTATTATTTAAGGATAAACTATGACTAACCTAAACAGAGTGGCGGTAGTAACTGGGGCAGCTCGCGGTATTGGCCGTGCTATCTGCGAACAGTTACTGGCAGATGGCTTTAGCGTTGTCGGACTCGATATTTCTCCTGTCGATTGGTCTGAATCAAGCCAACTGAGCAGCTATGAAGTGAATTTATGTGATAAACCCGCAGTGGAGAAGGTCGTGACTGACATTGTTTCCAAACAGGGAAGAATCGATGTTCTAGTCAATAACGCAGGTATTACTAGAGACTCAATGCTAACGGACATGATTGAGGGCGACTGGGACAGCGTAATCGATATCAATCTAAAAGCGGTATTTATACTCACTCAACAGGTTGCAAAAACCATGCTTGAGCAAAATGAAGGCAGCATAGTCAATATCTCCTCTATCGTTGGTACCGATGGCAATATAGGACAAAGTAATTATGGTGCGAGCAAAGGCGGCGTGATCACGATGAGCAAAGGCTGGGCGAAAGAACTCGCGCGCAAAGGGGCTCAAATTAGAGTGAACTGTGTTGCTCCGGGCTTTATTGAAACGGATATGACCAAAGATCTACCAGAAAAAGTAATAGACTATATGAAAGGCAAAACGCCACTGTCCCGGATGGGTAAAGCGAGTGAGATCGCTGACGGTGTTGCTTTCTTAGCGTCTGACAAAAGTAAGTTTATAACGGGACAAGTATTAAAGATTGATGGCGGTCTAGTCTTGTAACGCTTAAAGAAAAAAGGAATCAGCCAGCCGAATGCTTATTTGGGCTGGCTTTTTTGTTGCCAAAAAGAATATTTTCAAAAATTGTTCGTCTTTTTTAGATAGGCGTCGTCTTAGTAGTAGAAGCCCAAACCGACCTAAAAGAGGAACATATGTTAAAAGTAATTAGCTTCACTATTTGCCCGTTTGTACAGAGAGTAACCGCAGCGTTAGAAGCGAGAAAAATTCCCTACGAAATAGAATTTATCGAGCTGTCCAATAAACCGGATTGGTTTAAATCGATATCGCCTAATGGCCAAGTGCCGGTGATGATAACGGAAAGTGGTACTGCCTTGTTTGAATCCGACGCGATTTGCGAATACATCGAGGATGAGTACGGCGCACTTACAAAAGAACAGTCAAACGAGTCAAAAGCCTTAGAGCGGGCGTGGGGCTATCTGGGTACAAAACACTACCTCACGCAGTGCGGAGCAATGAGCAGTAAAGATGGTGAGACTTTAGAGAGTCGCAGCGCCAAGCTTCGTCAAGCATTCGAGAAGGTGGAAAAGCAGCTAACGGAAGACAGCCATTTTTTTTCTGGGAACAAAATAGGGAATGTGGATGTTGCTTGGTTACCGCTTCTGCATCGGGCATCGATTGTCGAAGAGCATTCTGGTTACGACTTTCTATGTGGTTTGCCCAAGCTCAAAGCGTGGCAAACGCGCTTGTTAGAAACGGGCATCGCAAACGCCAGTGTTGCCGAAAATTTTGACGAGAAATTTAAACGTTTTTACCTAACTAATACGTTTTTAGCTCAAAACCAAGATATTATTAGTGACATGCAAAAGTGTAGTTCTTGTTGTTAACAGAGCCTTAGTGAAAAGAGGTAGTCATAGCGCTACCTCTTGGCTAACAGATAAATTGGTGCAACTGAGCAATATGCAAATCGAAACCGTATGGCGTGACTTTGAAAACCTATTAAAAGCATATCTTCACAAACACATTACCGATCCTGATGATGTGGAGGATCTGTTTCAAGAAGTGATGATAAAAGTTCATCAACAGCTAACAACGTTAAAAGAGAGTGGCAAACTCAAGAGCTGGTTGTTTCAAATAGCAAAAACAACGGTGATAGACTTTTATCGAAAGCGGGGCCGATATGAAAGCCATGTAAAAGGGTTAGAACTAGATGATGGGTTACCGGAAGTTATTGACCAACTATCAGACTGTGTCGCGCCTTTTATACAAGCATTGCCAAAGCAAGAAGCAGAGTTGCTGACTGCCGTTGACATAGATGGAGTCTCACAGAAACAGGTAGCGCAAGATCTCAATCTGCCGTACACCACTTTAAAGTCCCGTGTAAAATCAAGTCGAGTTAAACTGCTGACCCTGTTTAATGAATGCTGCGAGTTCTCACATGATTCGCAAGGTCGCGTTAGTGACTATCAGCAAAAGCGAAGCGGATGTAATCGATGCTAACTCTGTTATTTAGACATTAACCTTGTACTTGAGGTCATTCACTTCGTCGCCAGTCATGCCGCGAAACCCCCAGCAATGAGCAGGTTGTTCTTTAATGGTGATCTCAATATCGTTAGCCGTGATACCAACTTTTTGCTCAATGTTTTTAAATAGGCAGTGGATAAGGTGCTTTTTGGTCTCTTGTTGCCTACCTTCCATCATGTTGATCTCAATAACGGTATACGCATCGCTTCTGCCTTCTGGATAATAAAAGTCAGATTTTTCCATTGGTATAAATCGATGAGCGCGTTTGCCTTCAGGTAGTCCAATCGCTTGGGTCATCGACTCTTGTATTACCTTCGAAAGCTCAGCTTTGATAGGGTTTAGCTGTTCTTTGATTCCATAGATTAAAATCATGGTAAGTCCTTTTGTATATCAACGGGTGCTATTTTGCGCATAAAAAGATAACTTTCAAAGTTATTCATAAACGTAACTTTATCCCTATCACTAGAAAAATGATCAATCAGATAGAAAAAAGCCAGTCTCAATGACTGGCTCAGTGTTCACATTTTGTACGGATCATCCGTAGGCGACGCTTGGGAACCAAAGTACCAGTTGAGGCCAAACTACAAGGCATATTAGTGCGACAAGCTGGATAACAATAAAAGGAATAACTCCGCGATAGATATCTTTTAGAGCGACGCCATCTGGACACACCCCTTTGAGATAGAAAAGCGCAAAGCCAACAGGCGGTGTTAAAAAGCTGGTTTGTAAAGCCATGGCTACCAACATTACGAACCAAACCAAACTTGGATTATCGACTACGCCGTGTCCATCGAGCTCAATCCCCAAACTGGCAATGACAGGTGCAAGTAAGGGCAGGGCAATGAGCGTTATTTCAATCCAATCTAGGAAGAAGCCGAGTAAGAACACGATAAGTAGAATAAAGGCAATGATCCCGTAAGGGCCAAACGGAAGGCCGCTTAAAAAGGACTCAATCAACTCATCACCACCAAGCTCGCGAAGTACTAGCGCAAAACAAGACGCCCCAAGAAAGATCATAAAGATGTAGGCAGTAGTGCCATAAGAGGCCAATAGCACTTCTTTTAACACTTTCAGGTTAAGCTTTTTGTTGTAGGCGGCAAGCATGGTCGCTCCAAACGCGCCAATACCAGAGGCTTCGGTTGGCGTCGCAACGCCAGCAAAGATGGAACCCAATACAACAAAAATGAGAATAACAGTCGGAGTAATGTCTTTGAACACCTGCCAAATCAGGTCCCATTCAACAGGTTGAACGTCTTCTGGTATCGGAGCATGGCTAGGGGATAGTTTACCAACGATTAATATGTAGGAGATGTACAGAGCACCCAGAAGAAGCCCCGGCATAATCGCCCCCATAAATAGATCACCGACCGATAATCCAAGCTGGTCAGCCATAATTACCAGCATGATAGAAGGCGGTAACAAGATGCCGAGAGTACCGGCTGAGGCAACCGTGCCTAAGGCCAAGGGTAGGTGATAGCCTTGTCGCATCATACTTGGGAGTGACATTACCGTGAGTAAGACTACTGAGGCCCCAATGATACCTGTTGAAGCGGCCAGTATAATGCCAATCGCCATAACAGTAATGGCGAGGCCACCGTGCACCTTGCCAAACAGTGCCTGCATTGAGCCCATAAGCTTTTCTGCAATCCCCGATTTATCAAGCATATTACCCATAAAGATAAACATGGGAAGCGCGACCAAAATCCAGTTATCCATGATTTTGTAGATGCGATTTACCACCAAACCCAGAGTGGTGTAATCCAATCCGGTGAAGGTATCTAGATAGATGTCAGCAAAATAGCCCACTGCGGCAAACACGACCCCAATTCCACCAAGGACATAGGCGACGGGAATACCAGTGAAAAGCAGTAGAATAAAAGAGCCAAACATGGCAATGACAATCCATTCATTTGCTTCCATGACTTGCTCCTTTTGTCAGCGTTTCAATATTGCGCAAAATTCTTGCGACCATAGACATCAGTAACATGGCAAAGCTAATTGGAATGACACCTTTGATTAACCATCGATATGGCAAGCCAGACGGAGAGGCAGAGCTTTCATTTACTCGCCATGACTCATAGGCAAAATCGTAGGAGTGGAGAATAACAATAAGCACAAATGGGATGGCGAGAAACAGCAATCCAAAGATGTCGACCAAAGCTTGTTTTCGTTCGCTAAACTTGTGATAAAAAAGGTCAACGCGAACGTGTAAGTTTGAAATTTGGGCGTAAGCCGTACCGAACATAACGGCAGTAGCATAGAGATGCCATTGAAGCTCTTCTAAAGCAATTTGGCCATTGGCGAAAACTTTGCGCAGAACAACTTGGACAATAATTACGGCGACAAGAGCCAGATTGATCCATGCTAGCGCTTTACTGGCCGACGTTATGGCACGCTCGATATGGTAGTAGACAGGGAAAGAGGGTGAGGATGTTAACACCTTACTCATCACAAACTCCTTTAAGTGGTAGCCATCTAACGGACTACTTTTTAATAGAATGCAAATGGCGCGACTCGACGGGAGCCGCGCACAATGTCACTTATTGACTTTGAGTTTCGCGAGGTAGGAAACCATTTGACTCCCAAAGCGCATAGCCGCGTCGGAACTCACTTAGGTCTTTCCATACTTTGTCAAAGAATGGGTCGGCCGTTTTCTTCTCTTCAACCACTTCCATCCATGTTGTTTCAAACAGGTTGAGCATTTCTTTGTTCCAGTAACGGATTTCAACGCCATTCTCTTTCGCTTTCTGCATCGCGGAGTACTGCATTGCTTCACCTTCTGCAATGGAGTAAGTCATGGTTGCCATACAAGTAGTTTCAACCGCAGATTGCTGAACGGGGCTCATTTTGTTCCACGTATCTTTATTGATCAGCAGTTCAAAAACCGTGGATTGTTGGTGCCAACCCGGGAAGTAATTGTATTTGGCGACTTTGTGGAAACCTAAGCGCTCGTCAATCGCTGGCTGTGAAAATTCAGAAGCATCGATGGCGCCTTTCTCAAGGGCTCCGAAGATTTCACCGCCGGGGAGTTGAACGGTACCCACCCCCAGTTTTTCCATAACAGAAGCACCAAGACCGAAGAAGCGCATATTCAGACCTTTGAGATCTTCTGGCTTTTCAATAGGCTTTCTAAACCAGCCTGAAGTTTCAGGTGAGATGATGGCGCAAGGAACGACCTTTACGTTGTATCCCCCTTGGTCATACATCTCTTGGTAAAGTGATAAACCGTTTCCAAAAAATAGCCATGCCATGTATTCCCCCGCTTCTGGACCAAAAGGCACCGCGGAGAAAAGCGCTGACGCAGGTAGTTTACCCTGCCAGTAACCTGCGGTTGAATAACCGGAATTCACTTTGCCAGTTGATACGGCATCTAAGATTTCCGCTGGGTTAACCAGTTTACCCGGCTCGTAGATTTTCATCTTAATAGTGCCGCCCGAGGTTTGAGTGATATGGTCCGCATACCATTGGATGGGCGTACCTAATGCGGGTAGATGACTACCAAACGCGATCGGTGTTTTAAGCAAGATTTTTTTCTCTGCGGCATGAGTAACAACAGACATTCCAGTAGCAGCTAAAGCGATGGCGGTTGTTAAGGCAACTTTCTTAAAGTTCATACTTTTCTCCCTGAGAGGCTTGTTCCTTAAAAGGTTGAGAAATGTGAACATTGTTGAGTAATTGGTGTTAATACAATGTTACATTTGTAGTCAAGTGTAGAGAGGTTGTTTTTTCAGCACTATTGGGGGAATTGCGCAAATTTAGTCGGTAGTTTGTGCAAAAAATACGTTAAGTATTGCGTAATACTACGTACTTTTTCGGAGTGATAAATGGGCTTTGTCAGCAATCGAAGACTCACTATTAATATTATTTTACTCTCGGTCGTACCGTTAATTTTGGTGGTTGTTATTGTGGCTGGCATACTGTTTAGTCAAGCAAAACAACTGGTTGAAGAACAGGTGGCGCTCACTCGTAACAATGTTCTGTCCGTCAAAAAGCAAGAACTTAAACAGTACGTAGAAATGGCAGTCAAAAGTATTGAGCCTTACTACCTAAATGAAGAGTTAGACCCCATAGTCGCGCAGCGAATTGTTACAGAAAAGTTGAGCCAGCTCACGTACGGCAGCGATGGATACTTCTTTGCCTATACATGGAATGGTGACGCGTTGGTCCTTCCTTACCAAAAAGAGCGAATCGGAAAAAACTGGTGGGAAGTCGAAGATGTTAGGGGTAAGAAGTTACTCCAAGAGCTGATATATGTTGCAAAGCAAGGGGGCGGATTTGTTGACTATTTGTGGCACAAACCATCAGCCAAAGAGCCATTGCCAAAACTGAGTTACGCTATATCGCTTGATAAGTGGCAATGGATGGTTGGTACCGGTGTCTACCTTGATGATATCGAAGATCAAGTGACGCACATGGAAAGTGGTTTTGACCAAAACGTAGGGAAAACAAGCACTGCATTGTTTGGGGTGATGTTTATCGCAGTATCAGTTATTGCAGGCCTTGGTGCATCACTCAACCTAAATGTTCGCCGATTGGCCAATGAGCAGCTTGGCGTTTTAAATCAGCAGATTATCGACTCGCAAGAAACAGAAAGACAGCGGGTTTCGCGAGAGCTTCACGACGGTGTGAACCAGCTTTTGGTCGCCGCCAAGTATCGTCTTGACAACGTCGCACACGAAAGCAATCAAACTGTTAAAGACGAAGAGCTGGACGCTAGTAAAAAAGCAATGGAACAAGCCATTGTAGAGCTGCGTCGTATATCCCGAGATCTCAGACCACCACAGCTGGATGATCTAGGTCTTGTGGCAGGGATTGAGGCCTATATCAATGAACTTGGCCACCGCACTCAATTAGAAATCATTTTTGAACATGATATTGAAGGTGTTGAAATGCTTCCTGAAGTCGAAACGACGCTATACCGAGTGGTTCAAGAAGCACTGCACAATGTTGAAAAGCACGCATCGGCGCAAGGGGTTGATATCGTGATGCAAAGGGAAGGCAGGAGTTTGATCTTAACAGTCAGTGATGACGGAGTAGGGATGAAAAGCCGCGACTTACAACTAGGAACGGGAACCAGAGCTTCAATGAAACATATGGGTATCCAAAATATGCGAGAGCGAATCCAAGCCATTGGTGGCAGCTTTAAGATCACCAGTGACGCCGGAGATGGAACAGAGGTTCGCATTATCTTAAATATGGAGTATGTATGATAAAACTAGTGTTGGCAGACGACCATAGATTGATGCAAGACGGGCTTAAATCTCGACTAGAGCGCGAAGACAACCTCAATATTCTCGCTTGTGTCGGTACGGGGAACGAGGCTTTTGAGTCCACGCTGGCGCTCAAACCCGATGTACTACTGCTCGATATCAATATGCCTAATCTAAATGGCATTGAAGTGTTAGAAAAGCTCTCGGGCTCAAAAAGTGATACCGCAGTAATCATGTTATCGATGCACGACAGCAGAGATTACGTTGTTCGTTCTGTGAAAGCAGGAGCGAAAGGTTATGTGTTGAAAGACGTTGGTTCTGAAGAACTGGTGATGGCGATCAACCAAGTGGCACAAGGGCGCTCCTATTTGTGCCCGCAAGCTTCTGACCGCCTGCTTGAGCAAATTAATGATGTTCCGGACCAACCAAGAGATGACAACCTTTCAAAACGCGAATGTGATGTACTCAAGGCGATCGTGAGCGGTGCTTGTAATAGAGAAATCGCTGACACTTTACACATCAGTGTCAGAACGGTTGAAACCCACCGATTAAGAATTAAAAAGAAATTGGGTGCAACTTCGACGGCAATGCTGGTTAAGCTCGCGTTGGATAAGGGGTTGGTGCACTAATGTCTGGAAGTTTACTATCGAGCCGTCAACCTATCTTAGACAAAATAGTCTTTTTTTGCGCGGTACTGCGAACGGGGTCCTTTCGGGAGGCGTCTTTGCAGCAAGGCATATCGCCAGCTGCGGGCAGTCGTTGGGTAAAAGAGCTGGAAGAAACAATGTCAGTGGAACTGATTAAACGCAGTACTAGACAACTGGTTGCCACCCAAGCTGGCCAGTTACTTTATGAAAAGTTTTCTCCACTAATACCAGATATCGATAGCCTGTGTGAAGAAGTACAAAACCTCGCCGAGCAACAGCAAGGTGAAATTCGAATTTCTTCGACTCCGCTTTTCGCAAGACAGTACTTAAGCAAAATTGTCGCAGAATATATGAAGATGCATCCGAAAGTGAACTTTCGCATTTTTATTGAAGCAGGAGAGTTTGATCCCCTTAATATCGACTTTGCATTTCGAGCAAGTGCAACCTTTGAAGGAGAGCCGACACCGGATTCTCTACTGGTTCGAAAACGACTCTTGAGTGAACCCCTTTATTTATGCGCATCGCCAGATTACATCGCGAAGCACGGGACTCCCCACACTCCCGCTGATCTAAACAACCATATGTGCCTTTACGCAAGAAGCTGTTAGGCGGCCATCGCTGGGGGTTTCGTCTGGGAGAAAAAACGGAAGCGGTGACTATTAAAGACTCTTTGGAATGCGACAATAGTGAAATGTTATTGGATCTGGCCTTAGAAAGTGCAGGCGTAGCTTATTTGCCACACTCTTTGGTTGATAGACACATATCCCAAGGACACCTAGTACATGTGATGGCAGATTATCGGTGCTCAAGCTTTGATATCGACCTCTTTTACCGACCGCGAAGCCCAATGCCAGAGAGGTGCAATTGCTTTAAACACTATCTGTTTAATCGAGTAGAGCAAATCAGCCAAACTTTGTCGTTAAAATAGCGCACAGAGTCGAGTTGGTAGGCTTTTCACTAACGCACTAAGTTGTAATGAAAATCGGTCAATCTCAACTATTCTTTGTAATAGAGAGATACTAATAATAAAACGAGGTTGGCTATCGTGAGTTTGGCAGAAAAGGAGTTGGCTCGTACCCTATCCGTTGATTTAAAACACGCCTTGGTGTGGGTGGCACGAGCTTTGGATTATGTGGGTGTTGATGACATACACCACAATCATCGCGTTGCGTATATTGCATACGAGTGTTCAAAAGTATTAGGCTGGGATGCCAAGAAAAGCGAATTCTGTTTTATGGCTGGGCTTATCCATGATTGCGGTGTTTCAGAAACGGCTGAACATCAGCATTTGACCAGTGAGTTATTGCCTCCTAGTGTCGAAAAACACTGTGTTCAAGGCTACCATGCGCTGCAAAACTGTAAGCTGCTGAGTCAGTTTTCCAACATTATTTTGCATCACCACACTTTGTGGCGAGAGTTGGAATGTGTTCCCTTAACCCCTTACGAAAAAGACGTTGCAGCCTTAATTTTCTTGGCGGATAGAGTTGATATTATGCGCGTTTCAGCCATTCAAGGTCAGCATGAAGACTTAGTCACCTTGTACGCAGATGAAATCACCGATAAGTTGATAGCAAATCGGGGTAGCGTGTTTAGGCCGGATCTCGTTGATGCTATGTTAAAACTGGTTAGCAAAGATGGGTTTTGGTTTTCAATGGAGCCAGAACACATAGAAAGGATCCCGCAAAGTTTTACGCATTTAGATTGGCTAATGGACGGTTTATCCCTCGACTCCATTCTTCAACTAGGTACTTTTATCGCAGGAATTGTCGACGCAAAAAGTCCTTTTACTTATCAGCATTCCATTAAAGTTGCAGAGTTGGCGGAATATGTTGGAGAAAAACTCGGTTTGCCAAAACCAGAACTCAGTATGCTGTATGTTGCGGGGCTGGTACACGACATAGGCAAATTAAGAACCCCTGACCACATTTTGCATAAAGAGGGTAAATTGACACCAGAGGAATACACAAGAATCAAAAGGCACACCATAGATACAAGTATTGCACTGCAAATGGTTTTCCCACATTCTCAAATCGGTCTTTGGGCCTCAAATCATCATGAAAGGTTGAACGGTAAAGGTTATCCATTTAACAAAAAAGCGGGTGAACTTGATATGCCTTCACGAATATTAGCGGTTGTGGATGTGTTTCAAGCCCTGTCACAAGACAGGCCTTACCGAGGCCGGTTGGATGCTGATCAGATACACGAGATAATGGTAGAAATGGTCAATGAAGGTCAATTAGACCCATTAGTTTATGACTGTTTACATTCACACATGCAGGAATGTTATCAGCTATCAACGGATATTCATTAAAACTACTTGTATTACAGCGTGATGAACGTAAAGTGAGCATACGGCTTAGGAAGGAATTAAACTCTTTCCCATGAACTCTCGACCTTGTTAGGGTGCGCAAATGCTCGTACTACACAAATTTGTTTCTGCTTGGGACGTGGCGGACATTAGTCCATTTTGCATTAAAGTAGAAACGTACCTCAGATTTATCGATGTTAAGTTTGAGCTGAGAACCACCAATAACCGACGAAGCCAAACCAGTAAGTTACCCGTACTGCAAATTGATGATGAGTACGTAAGTGATTCCAATCAAATTATTGCTCGCTTAGAGCGTCAATCTCAATCAAGCTTGGATGCATCGCTTAATGAATCGCAAAGAATCACTGGGCGACTTTTGCGCTCTGCGATCGAACAAGACTTCTATTTTTTAATGATGTGGCATTATTACCAAGACGAACAAGGATTCGAGATTTATTGGCCGGAGCTAAAGCGCTATTGCTGCGAAATAGGTGTAAGGCCTTGGCTGCTTCCGTTTGTTAAAAAAGCAGTTCGCCGCAAGTTTCTCAAAGTTTTGCATGCTCAGGGAACCGGAAGAAAAAATCGGGAAGAGGTTGAAGAAGAAGCGTGTGAGATTCTATCACTAATCGCTTCAATTTTGGCTAACAAATCGTTTATCCACGGAGAGAAACCTACCACTATAGATGCGACGGTATATGGATTCCTGTCTAGAGTGTTGTTTAGCCCTTTTGAAGGCAAAGTAAAGGATCACCTGCAAAAGCAGGACAATCTCGTAAATTATTGTAAACGCATACAAACCAATTATTACTAGAGCAATGGATTGTTTTTAGGTGACGGCGTCACAGTGTAATGCTTAATGGGCACAAATGAGTCAGCCGTTATTTCACAGGGTTTTTTAGCCCCATATCCAGTATTTAAAGGGCCAAGAATGGGCGATAATACAAGCGAAACAGTATCCAGACGTCGCGGAAGACAAGGCTCAGCGAGCAACAAAAAAAGCCTCAAAATTCTGTTGGAGTTGGTTAAGTTTGTTCTTCCATACAAACTAAAAGTAGCGGCTGCTTTAGTCGCTTTGGTGTTCACCGCCGCACTTACCCTCTCGGTTGGTCATGGTGTTCGCCTTCTAATCGATAATGGTTTTGCAGAGCAGTCTCTGAATGAACTCTCTAGTGCGATACAGTTCATTTTAGTTGTGACCGTACTTATTTCTTCGGGCACTTTCTTTCGGTTTTACTTGGTTTCTTCCGTTGGCGAAAGAGTCAGTGCGGACATTCGGTTGGCCGTGTTTAACCACGTAATTAAACTCCATCCGAGCTATTTTGAACTCAACGGAAGCGGGGACATTATGTCTCGCTTAACGACCGATACGTCATTGTTGCAAACTATCATCGGGTCTTCCTTTTCGATGGCAATGAGAAGTGCCTTGTTGTGCTTCGGTGGCATGGTTATGCTTTTTGCCACCAACGTAAAACTAACACTTATCGTTTTAATATCAGTACCCTTTATTTTGCTTCCGATCCTTTTCTTTGGTCGCCGAGTAAGAGCACTATCGCGACATAGTCAGGACTCAATGGCTGACGTTGGTAGCTACGCCGGCGAAGCGATAGAGCACATTAAAACCGTCCAAAGTTACAGTTATGAGCCGCAAGAGCAAGCTTCGTTTGCTACAGAGGTAGAACGCGCCTATGAGCTTGGCCGACGACGTGTTACACAACGCGCCATTTTAATCTCAGCGGTCATAGCAATTGTATTTGGTGCTATCGCGGGGATGCTTTGGGTCGGAGGTAGCGATGTGATAAACGGTGTCATGTCGGCAGGGGACCTCGGGGCCTTTGTGTTTTATTCCATTATGGTGGCGTCTTCTATTGCTAACATTTCAGAAGTTTTTGGAGAGCTGCAAAGAGCCGCTGGTGCCACTGAACGTCTAATTGAAATTCTCCAAGTTAAAAGTGATATCCTAGCCCCATCTAATTCAAAATCGGTTGATTTGAATTCAGGTAAAGTAGCGTTTAACAATATTGATTTCTACTACCCATCTCGTCCGAATCAAGCGGCGATTGCAGGTTTAAATCTCGTCGCAGAAGAGGGAAAGATCCTCGCATTAGTCGGCCCCTCTGGCGCGGGTAAAACGACCTTATTTGAGCTTTTACAGCGTTTTTACGACCCTAGAGAAGGCGCAGTAACCCTTGGCAACATTGATATTAGAGACTTTGAACCGAGCGAACTTCGCAAAGAGATGGCATTAGTCCCACAACAGCCAGCGCTGTTTAGTAATGATGTATTTCACAATATTCGCTATGGCAGTCCAGATGCCACGGACGAAGATGTAATAGCAGCGGCTAAGAAGGCCCATGCCCACGACTTTATTACTAACTTGCCAGAGGGCTACAAAAGCTTTTTAGGTGAAAAAGGAGTAAGACTATCTGGTGGGCAAAAACAGCGCATCGCCATCGCTCGAGCCATTTTAAAAGACCCTAAAATTCTATTGTTGGATGAAGCGACCAGTGCTTTAGATAGCGAAAGTGAACACCACGTGCAACAAGAGCTTGATGAGTTGATGAAAGGAAGAACGACGATAATTATTGCACACCGACTATCCACCATTCAGCACGCCGACAAGATTGCGGTATTAGATCAAGGACAGTTGGTCGATATTGGATCGCACCAGAGTTTGCTACAAAGCTGCGAGCTATACCAAAGGTTAGTTGAACTGCAATTCAAGCATATAGCTTGATAGATGAGTTTTGTTTATTGATAGGACGCAACAACTTGCATTTTTGCAAGTGCTAACCTCGGATTTCGCATGTAAAAGGAAGACAGAAACCTATGTTAGAAAGAGTAGAGCAGATCGCACAAGCTAATGATCTAAAATACAAAACTGCAGGCAACGCAATGACGATAAAGTGGGGAGGTGCAATCGGCGGTAGGGTAAAGATAAAGTATCGTTCGGATACGAACTCTTATCTATACAGTTGCGGCGAGATTGGTGCGGTTCTAAGTGGATTAGTGTTCTTTACTCTAGCCTTTAACACCCTCTATCAGCCTAGTGAGTCAATATGGACTGGCTATCTAGCGGGGTTATTCTTTTTCATCGCAGTACAGAGTCTGTTGGACTTAGTATTGAGCCACATACAATTGCTCGATCTAAAACCACAGTTGAGAGCGGTAGGAATCAACCTAAAATCGGGTGTGATTTAGCCAAATTGACAGGGAACTATCGCTAATAGTCAAAAATAACAGTGCCGCGCAGTTAGCGTGTTACATTGATTAAATAAACGAAAACAACGATGATGTGCACCTTAGATACCCGTTAACTGTTATCGAACGGATACAATAGGGGGACAAAAAAGTATGTTTACAGTGATTGTTTGGCTTGTGGTCGGTGTAATCGGTAGTGCAGTCTTACTTCAATACGTTCACCGAAAGTCGCCAAAGACACGCCTTAATATCCTTGGGTGCGCGCTCATTATAGCGGCGCTAATTTACGTAGCTTTCGCAGCTTACGCGATTAACCTCAAGTGGGTTGGTATTGAGCTTGTTGGCGTTTTCATTTACGGCTGCTTTTTTGCTGTTGCTAAGCAAAAAGGGCTTATTTATCTAGCAATAGGTTGGATACTTCATCCGGTTTGGGATTTTGTTTTACACCTTTACGGCGCTGGTCATGAGTTTGCACCACAGTGGTACGCCATTATGTGCATTTCCTTCGACGTCACCGTTGCGGTGTACATCTTAATCCAAGCCCGTGTAGAAAATAGAGTTAATGCGAGATAACGTACGCTGTAGTGGCTGTAAGGGAGCAAATGATTTGCAACAATCTATCTCCCTATCGAATTCGGTCAGAGTGTATAATCAATGGCTAGGATCAAATCTCCTCTGTCTGTTGAGTTGCTAACAAGAGTGGAATTAGGATGCAATTACAAAAAATAGATAAACAGCTGTACCGTTCGCGTTTGAATATGGTGATCGTCGCCTGTATAGCCGTTCTCGCCGTGTTTAGCTTAGTTATCTCTCAAACATTGATTTACTTGTTTCCGTCCGACTCTGGCTCTCATTTTCACTGGAACTTACTTGGCGTTGCGGCGAGTGCAGCAGGTGTCGTGGCATCATTAATCAAACTGAAAACTCATCCAAAGATGTTCGAAGTGGCGTATGTGTGGGATTTAAAACACTCGTTAAACCTTATTTATCGCAAAAACAGAGCGCTTCAAGCGGCAGCTGAAGAAGGTAATGCCGATGCAATGCTGGCGCTTGGATTTAGCTATCAAGGTTCGCGACAGCTTTGGCAACTCGATGACAACACAATTACGATGAACAGTCTAAATACCGCTCAAGCAAAACTCGATGAGCTAACTGAAAAGTACAATGTACAGTTAGACATCACTCAATATCGCTCAGAAATTTTGAAGTCGTTTTAAAGGTTTTTGCTTAATCGAGCTTTTAATATTTAAATCGGGTTGTTCCTATTCATCGATGCGCTTTTGATTGAAAATTTCATTACCAAAACGCCGTTTGAACCACCAAGGAACTGTAGGGCCGATAACGCACTATCCCGCCAATCTCGATTGAGGCTGCTTTTTGCGATAAGCCCTTGGAGACAATTGCTTGTAGGACTTAAACAAGCGATTAAAATTGGAAGCATTTTGGTATCCAACAGATTGACAGATGTAGCTGATGCTTAAATCCGTGGTCTCTAACAGGTAGGCGGCCTTGCTCAAACGGATCTTTGTCAGACGCTCGCTAAAACTCTCGCCAAAGCTTTTCTTAAACAATCGATGCAATGTACTTTTGCTGCAGTGAATCTGTTCTGACAGCGACTCTAAAGTGATCTCTTTGTTGTAGTTATCTTCCAAATAGTCGGCGATAAACTGTATTTTGTCGCGCTTTTGAATGGGGTTAGGCAGGTCGTCTTTACCTAATGTCAGCGTTTTTGCGTTCTGATCAGAAGCAATATGAGACAGGCACTTAAGCAAAACAGTGAGCTGAATTAAGGTACTGTCCGTGTAATTGATTTCGTTGATCGCTCTTAGCGCGGAACGAGCCGTATCACTAGAAAAGCGAATAACTCTTGGGGAGTGCGAAATCATCTTGCCCAAGGGTTTCATTTCAATGCAGTACTGAAATGCTTGATTGAGCCAAGTTTTGTCAACCCACATAAGGTGCAACTCGCCATTTGGGTTGTTTTGAGATTCCAAAATCAACTGGTGAGGGGTTCCTGATGGGATCATGATCAATGAAAAAGGCGTGAGCTCAACGCTGGTTCCCGCAATATTGACCATACCGCGATAGTTGGCACTGAGGATAAACTCGTGCTCGTTGTGATAATGATAGCTGGCTTTATAGTCAGAAAAGTCAGGCATATAGTGACGCCAAGAATAGCCAGGTCGTATTAACGTTTTCTCATGAGTTATCTTCATCGCAAGTACCACTCAACCTTTATGAAACTCAGTGTACTTTAAAAATGTCTCTCTTTTGTCAGGGATGACAACAAAATGCCAATTAATGACAATATAGTATCAATTTAAAATTAACGTTAAGAGAGTGGATTATTCTAATGGTCTGATTTATATGGTTAATTTTTAAGTAAGGTGAAAGAGTAGTAAAAGAGTGGAGGGCTAGTATCAATCCCGCCTAAACAGCCCTAAAAATGACATTAAGAGTTTAAGTTCTGGGTTTGGAAGCGAGTAGAACAATCACGTTAATAAGTTTTATGTAAATAAATGATAACGATTGTTATTTACTTGATCCAAATTAATATTGACAAGTTTAGTAACATCTAAGCTAACCGTACAACAAGACCATAAAGACGCTTAAAAGTAAAAGTGTGAAGAAAAAGGGAAGAAGATGACTAAGTTATCGATAGCTACATTGCTTGCGACACTGATGCCTTTCAGCACTATGGCACATACTGCTTTGATGTCCTGCTACGACGAGGGAAATGGCTACCTTATTTGTGAAGGTGGCTTTAGCGACGGTGCAAGTGCAGAAGGTGTTGAATTTCGAATAGAACAGAATGGCAATGCTATTTTGCAAACTAAGTTAGATGAGTTTGGCGAGGTCTATTTTGAAAAGCCAAAAGGAGACTTCACCGTAGTACTCAATGCCGGTGAAGGACACGTTGTGTATATCGATGGACAGGATATATCGGAGTAGAAATGGAGATTTGTGATAAAAGGGTTATTGAAATCAATAACCTCTGCCATAGCTATGGGAGTAAGGCGATTTACAAGGACCTCAATCTAAGTATTAATAAAGGCACCATATTTGGATTGTTAGGAAAAAACGGTGTCGGCAAATCGACGCTGATTAACTTGTTAATGGGGTATTTAAAACCAGAGAGTGGTGACTGCCTCGTATTTGGCGAACATGCCAACCGGCTAAACCCAAAAACAAGAGCTCGTATTGCGCTGTTGTATGAGGGGTTTATTAGCTATGATTCTATGACGATTCGCCAAGCAGAACAGTTTTTCTCATCCTTTTATCCTCTTTGGCAAACAAAACATTTTGATGAGTTGATGGACCTAATGGACGTCGACTTTAACCAGACGCTTTCCTCTCTTTCATTTGGCCAAAAGTCACAAGTTATTTTGGGGCTTTTAATGGCCCAGAATGCGGATCTATTAATCCTAGATGATTACTCCATGGGGTTAGATGCCGGTTATCGCCGCCTTTTTATCGACTATCTAAGCGAATATTTAGAAGGTACGCAAAAAACCGTATTGATAACGACCCATGTAATGAGTGATCTAGAGTCATTAGTTGACCAAATCGCGATTGTTGACCGAACTACCTCGGTGTATCAAAGCAGTATGTCAGATTTTAATCAAGCGTTTCAGTGCTATACGGTGGAAGAAGGTCAAGTTTCAAAAAATGCACGTTACGTTCATAGATTAGAGCAACACCGACAAAAACAACACGTGTATTCGTTCGCCTCTCAAGATGAGTTAGAGTTTGAGTTGGGTGTGACATTACGCCCGTTGAACCAGAGCTTTGAAGATCGCTTTTTAGGCTATGTGGGGAAATATTGATGAACATCGCTCCAATCTATCTTAAAGAGTGGTTAAAACTGCGTTGGTTTGCTTTGGCGTTGTGGGCTGTCGCATTGGTCTCAAGTGCGTACTTTGCCGCAGACTTGGTTAATCAGTTTGCCAACATCGAACCCGAATCCATGATGTGGTATCGCTTTGTTCACCTAAGGGACAAACCTTACGCTTGGATCACCTATTTCTTTTTAGCCAATGGTTTCTTGGTGGCCGTTTGTCAGTACGTACCAGAAGTGCTCAAGCGAACCGTTAGAATACTGACTCATTTGCCCATTCCATTAAATCAGGTGATTAGGCAACACCTAATCGCCGGATTCGCTTTGCTAATTGTACTGAATGGAACCTTGTCTTTGGCCGTTATGGCGACAATGAAACAGTATTACCCCACACATATCCTGTGGGAAGTAGTAAAAGACTTGGCTTTCGCCCAACTGCCAGCACTGGTTATGTATATGGGTCTTTCTTCTGTGATCATAGAGAGTCAACGTCGCTATCAAGCATTAAAGCTATTGCTGACATTTTCTGCGGTGTTTGCGATTACCAAAGAGCTTTATCACACAAAAGATCTGTGGGCCTTACTGCTCGTTGCATGGTTAGCACTGCCAGTTAAAGACAGTTTTTTAAGTGTTAAAACACGTCGCTTAAATTATTTTGCCTATCGTCTAATCATAGCGCCGATTGTGATTGCTTTGTGCTTGGTAACAGGCTGGCAATTAGAGCAGCGTTACCATACGCCGCATCAAAAGTATTACGTGTTTTACTCCGATGTACTCAACGATTTTGTGTACCAAGAAAATGGCGCTAATCACACATTTCATTACGGTACTCAAGATAGCGCAATCAGCAAGGCTGAGTTTGAAAGTGCGTTGCCTTTTGTATACTGGAAAAATCTAGATATTCAAGGCAAGTTACCTATTACTATCGGTGATGTGACCTTTGATAAACGCACCATACGCGCGGCAAGAATGAGCCTGCAATACAGTGCAGATAAGTTGCATTCCAGCGAAGTAAAACTCTACCCCCTGTTTAATCCAATAAGCTCAAAAGGCAGTATTCGTTTTCCCGAAATGGCGGTAGCGTTTGAAAATGATCGACTTGCTATTTTGGCTGCTGAAACAGCGCGAGAAGACGAGGCATTGAGCTTTGTCGCCAATCAACTTGCCGCTTACTACTCAGTGGCGTTTCCCGTTCGCAATGTGTGGGGAAAGACGACCAACATGAAACCGTTCGATTGGGGGTACTTTGTTCAAGATGCCAATGGCAGGCTGTTTAACTTCGGTCGCGCAGATAACAAATTGTATTTAAAACCAGTAAAAACGCCTGAAGATGTCGGAGATATAGAATACGTTCAAGTCGCAGAAAATCGCCACAAAAAGTTCTATGGCTACGCAATTAACAGTCGCAGTAAGGTGTATTTGATTTCTTACCCGAATTATCAGTTCATTCCGCTGGATTTAGAAGGCTTTAATCACAAAACTATGTCATTCCAACTGCTTGCTGATCCAGTTAACTACGTGGTTCGATTCAACGATGGAGTGCACTATAACGCGGTTAGGTTTAGCAAAAATTACGAAAAGTTAGACAGCGTGGTGTTTGAATAATTTATAAGGCGAGGGAGTGACAGGTCAGCAAGTCGCCTTGCTAACCGACCAGTTGTTGATCGATCAAAGCAAACTACAAGTCTATGGTACGCAAGGGAAGCTGGTTGATGGACGCCTAGTTATAGACCGTATTGAAAATTCTTTATTAGTGTATATCAGGCGCAAAGACCTGAGAACATCACCGCTAGAAGAATACATAAACTTGTTGGAGTAGGCCTACGGCGTCAGTGAATAATTTTTATTACCTAATAAAAGCAAAATAAACTGAACGTCAAAGACAGATAAAATATGAAGATTATCGAAGCAAACGTTACCGACATCTCAGATATGAATGAAGTAATAGTTGCTGCAAAAAAGCACTGGGGTTATTCACAAGACCAACTGGCATTATGGCTACCTGATCTCTTGGTCAACGAGAATACATTAAAAGAAAGGCAGTTTTGGTTGTTGGTCGATAATAGCGCTATCATCGGAGTGAGTTCAGTCTCTCAGCAAACGGAAGAAGAGTACGAGCTTGAAGATTGCTGGGTCTTACCATCGCAAATAGGAACAGGTGCTGGAAAACACTTATTTGCTCATGTGGTTAACTGGCTGCAAAATCGCAATGCAAAAAACCTGACTATAGTGTCTGATCCGAGTGCGCGGGGGTTTTATGAGCATATGGGAGCTGAGTTGATAAGAATGAAACCTTCCGTTCCGAAGGGGAGGGTGATTCCAGTGTTAAATCTAGCGCTATAAGTTTTTTCTAGTGTATCGAGTAAATAGATTAGTGCTAGTAACCTTGGCTGAACTCATGATTTCTTGATACTAAGATTTTACTGGCATTCCTACTGCAGAATTCACAGATATGATAGTATCGCCTATTCAACAAGTCCCCTAATCACAATTAATCAACACTCTCGTTGTAGTTACCCGCTGTATCGGTAAGGAAGAGATCATGAGCCATGAACACTTTAAAGGAAAGTTTGAAGTCGAACTAAAGTACCGACTGGAGTCCAAGTCAGCGTTTTTAGAGACACTGAGCCAGTTACCCCATGAAGTGATGGTAGAAGACAATACGGAAACCGATTGGTATTTCGACACTCCAGATAGAAAACTACACTCCGAAAACAAAAGTATCAGTATTCGAACTATGGAGCCTTCTGGAATTAAACTTTGGATAGTGAAAGGCCCAGAAAAAGATAAATGCGAAGCCACGGATATAACTGATGACAAAAACGCGCGGAGCATGCTCCAAACCATGGGGTTTGAGGTATCGTTGAAGGCGATGAAAACCCGCAGTATCTACTTCTTAGGTAAGTTCCATATTACGGTCGACTCTTTAGCTGGTATCGGCGATTTTGCTGAGTTTGCGATTATGACCGATGACGAAACTAAATTGTCTCAGTACAAATCTGAATTACTCGGCCTTGCAGAAAAGTTCGGCTTAACCGACAGTGCGCTTCAAACTAAATCATATAAACAGATGTTTGATGAGTTAGCTAACTCGAAGGCATAAGCATGATCAGAACCGCAACCGTCAGCGACCTAGAACCACTCATTGAACTACTTTGCATTGAGAATCAGCACAATGCGAGTTTGGCTTCGGATACCATTTGCGAAACCGTTGATGTACTAACTCATCAAGAGCTAGAAGAGATTTTGGCGGATAGCAGTCAACAGCTATTTGTGTGGGAAAGTGTCAATACAATACACGGCGCCCTATTGGGGAATCTGGTTCGAGTCAATCGTCATCGTTGGACACAAAAACGATGCTTTGGCTATGTTCAAGAACTCGTTGTACATCCAAAAGCTAGGCGAAAAGGGATTGCTAAATTATTGGTCGATGCTTTTTCTAAATGGGCTTTAGAACATCAGGCAACACATATAGATCTGCATGTCTGGGCGAACAACGAACAGGCAATTGGCTTCTATGAAAAATACGGTTTTAACACGAAGCAATTGCTATTGAGCAAAGCCGTAATATCCATCGAATCAAAGCAGAGGTGAAGTTTAAGTGGAGCCCTCTTGTCTTAACTATACGGAACGTACCGCAACTCAAGCTGACTATATATTTCTATTTCAGTTGAAGAAAAAAACTGAATACGACGTGATAGAACAGGTGTTTGGTTGGTATGATCATATCCAGCAGGATATACATGCAAAAGAGTGGCAAGAGGGAAAACCCACCGTCATAGAAATCGATGGTGTTCGCGCTGGAAGCTATTGGCTCAATGAAGAAAGTGACCATTTTTACTTGGGTCGATTTTATATACTTCCGGAATTTCAAAATAAGGGGCTGGGCAGCCGTATACTAAAGCAATGCATCGCTATCGCTAATGGTAAGAAAAAACCGATAAAGCTGTGCTATTTGGTGAACAACAAAGTTGGTGCGTTATACAGGAGATATGGCTTTCAAGAAGTAAGCAAAGACCAACACTTTTTCTACATGACCTACGTTAGTCATTGCGACTCAAAGTAACGCCTCCCGTTCTTAACATCTTCTAAGAAAACATAATTATTACAAAGGAACAGTCCACTATGGTGATCTTTCTAAATGGTACAACGAGCAGTGGAAAGACAAGTTTGAGTAAAGCACTGCAAAATGCGTCATCTGAGTTTTTGCTTCACGTGTCAGTTGACAACTTTCTGTCGCAAATATCAGAAAAAGACATGGGTAACCAAGCGTTAATGGCAGAGGCCTTTCCTAATATTGTCAAAGGTTTTCACGCTTCGGCAGCGGCTACGGCAAGAGCCGGTAACAAGTTAGTTGTGGACTATGTGCTGCAAGATCAGGTTTGGTTAGAGGATTGTGTCAACGCCTTTAAAGGGTTAGATGTCCTATTTGTCGGTGTCCACTGCCCACTAGAAATTTTAGAGCAACGGGAAAAAGAGCGCGGAGATCGCCATGTTGCGGAGCGCGTTTTCAGTTCGATCGCGTCCATGCCCATGATAAATATGACATAGAGATTGACACCGCTTCACACACGCTTGAGGAAAACGTAGAACGCATACTAAGTTACATAGAAGAGGGCAATCGATTTAACGCGTTTGATGAGCTAAGAGCCAAGTACCAACAACGCACTTTGGGAGCATAAATGTACGGGAACAAATTGAGGTCAAACCGGATGGCAACACTTTAAGTGATAAGGAAGAGTTAAGTGATAAGGAAAGCGAAGTACTCCGACAGTAGCATTTTGGCCGCTTTATCTATACAGGTTTGGCTAGACACGTACGCGATTTACGGTGTGAATAGCGCGTTAGCCAACTATACACTTTCGACGTTCCATAAAGCGTACTTCGACCATTTACTAGCAGATAGCAACATCCAGATATGGGTTTACGTGGTCGAAGAACATATTGTTGGCTATATCGCAATCGATGTATCTAAAGAAAAATCTGTTAACGGCAAAGGCTTTGAAGTAACGACATTGTATGTATCGCGCCATTTCCAAGGAAAGGGAGTGGGCCGGTCGTTGCTCAAACAGGTACAGACTGACCTCGGATTACCATTCTGGTTATCGGTGTGGATTGGAAATGAGTCAGCGTTGGCGTTCTATCAACATATTGGTATGACAATCGAAGGTGAAACCTATTTTGAGCTCGACAATGAGCAGCACAAAAATCTCGTATTGGTGCTTAACGAGTGAGAGAAGAGATACGTAACCAAAGTTGGTAATCGCTAGTAACTTTCCCTTCTTATTTAAAAACTTACTGATAAACTAGTCATCCAATAATAAGAGCAAACGCTCAACAACAAAGTTCAGCTTATTAAGGATGATAACAATGGAAATTTCACAAGCAACGATAAAAGATGTTGCACAAATTGCACCACTATTCGATCGCTACCGAGTGTTTTACCAACAACAGAGCGATGTGGAACTGGCTACCCAATTTATTGTTGAGCGACTTAGCAACAATCAGTCGGTAATTCTTTTTGCAAAAGACGACGCTGGGAATACCGTTGGTTTTACTCAGCTTTATCCTACTTTTTCTTCTGTTTCCGCTAAGCCGAGTTTGATCCTTAACGATCTCTATGTAGAACAAGAACAGCGCGGGAAAGGGATAGGTAAAGCGCTGTTAATTGCAGCAAAAGAATATGCCAACAAGTGGGCGCAAAAGGACTGGCTTTAGAAACAGCGGTCGATAATCACAACGCGCAAAAATTATACGAATCGCTGGGTTATGAGCGCGAGACAGAGTATTACAGCTACTTTTTAACGGTCTAACAACTGTTGTTATTGCGATAAATATCACTAAGCGTCATCGACTTATTTACACTCTGGAATACATCTCAATCTTTGAGTGATACGCTATACCCTATAATGTATCACTCTCGCTTACAGGTAAACGAGATACATAGATTGAGCCAAGTTGTAGTAGGTAGTCGAGATGATTAGTACAAAAGAAAACCAATATTGCTCCGAATGTGCAGATACCAAACAACACATTGTTGTTCTGGTAAGAAAATCAGCAGGCTTTGAAGGTGAGCAACACCAAAGCATTAAACAATTTATTACCGCGATGATAAAAAGTTGGTCGTTTGGTGCTTTCTTATCTTCAATGGACGATTTTGAGCGCCACATAATTTGTGAAACTTGTGGCGCCAAAAGAGTGGAAGAGTAAAAAATTAATGGAGGATACACTGTCGGCGTATCCTCATTATTCAACGGCGGTTACTGATCCAGCACTAACTTGTAAAATGAGGCTTGAGTGTAATCTCCGGCTTCCATACCTCTATCTTCACACCCAGAGCTTTGCGTATTACATTGATTATATGCTCCTGCTTTAAAGTACATCCAATCTTGCCCATAACTGGTGTCGAGTTGTTCTTCACCGGGATAGGGTTTGGCTAGATCAACAGAGAACTCCACGCGCTTTTCATCTTGGCTACCTAGATTTCGAGTGAACGTCAGATTCATCACTGTACCGACAATCTCGACATCGTAAGCAAACAGTTCGCCAAGCTTAATACCATCCGTTGGGTCAGGGCTTTGCTTGGTAAGCTTTTTGTGACCGAAAACATCGTGAGAAATGTCGAATCTGTCTTTTTTGTCTTTGGGATTAATCTCGTAGTTCCAAAAGACACTGCCGTATTGATGGTTTGGCATTTTTCGATAGTAAATTTTTAATGGTTCATTGTTTGAACCGTGTATCTGCCCAATAACCACAGAGTGAGCGCCCATTTTTTTGTCGTCTCCGCTTGTACTTACCGCATCCACAGTAAGAACGGCAGATAAGCGACCGCCAATGGCACCAAAGTCTTTAGCATTGGGATGACTCTCAACTGCAAAGTTAGTCGCTGGTGCTTTGTATTGATAAGCTTGTGTCTCATCAAGCATAGCGCGCAGTTCACTGCGAGTGTTTCTACTATTGGGAGTCGTAGAACCCGCATTAGGCGCGACAAATACAACTGCACCTGTATCAGCATCGGTATAAAAGTAGTCTGGATGAACATAGGGGTAGTTAACGTAGTTAGATGCGCGGCAGTAATCTCCATTGTTTTCCCTTTGCGTTCTGGCGTTTTATCTTCAATGGGCAAGTTAATTTTCCATTTACGCATATCGAAGTTTTCAGCTGGAGCATTTTGTGGATCAAGCTTGTCGATCAGGGATTGCTTGAAGGGAGAATCTTCAGCAGTAGCGGAATAAGGTAATACAGACAGAATAGTGACAGCTAAGATAGAATTACGCATGAGTTCGCCTTTGTCAGGTTAAAGAAAGAGCAACAGCAATCACTGTTGCCCTGCGTTGAATTAGAATTAGCTATGAGTAGCCGTTGGAGATTGTTCAAGTTTCTCGTCGACGGCCTTGACGAGTAACAAACCTACTGTCAGCACGATGGCGCCACAACCGATAAAGACAAATCTTCCCCATAGTGGGTTGGGTAGAACGAACATTGCCATTACACCGACTCCCGCTATAGCAATAAGTGAGCCCAACATACGGCGCTGCTTATTGTCGAGCTTTTGCTGTTCCATTGATTCCGAAACCAGCGGAGTCGCGAGGTTTTCAAAAAATTGGTCTACGCTTCGTTGGCGTTCTTCTGGAAGTGGTTTGTAGAACAGAGTCGTTAGTACAAAGAAACCAGCGGTAAAGACCAAGTGACTCATTAAGCCAATCGCAACCTTTAGATCAGACCATTCTCGACCTGTTAATGGTTCTAAACCAAACCAGTTTTGCACCATCTCTGCGTTGATGACAAACCCAACAATGTAAGAGACAAAGCCACCGACAACTAGAGTTCCCCAACCAGCCCAATCAGGCGTTTTTTTGATAAAGAAGCCGCAGAAGGCTGGAATTGTCATAGGGAAACCAATCAAGGCACCGACGTACATCATGGTATCGAACAAACTCAAGCCTTTAAGTGAATTGATAAACAAGGCGACGAGGATAATAGCAATACCAAAACAGGTTGAGGTGATTTTGGAAACTACCACCAATTCCTTTTCAGTTGAATTAGGGCGAAGAATTGGCTGATAGAAATTTTTGACAAAGATTCCCGAGTTTCGGTTCAGCCCAGAGTCCATGGAGGACATAGTTGCGGCAAACATTGCGGCAATTAAAAGACCAACCATGCCTGCTGGCATATATCTTGAACGAAGTATAGGTAGCGAAATCGCCAGCTTTTGAGCCCGCATCCGGGTACTGAGTTGCGAGGTCCACACCCTGTCCGGCAATAAACCAAGAGGGCATAAACCAAATTAAAGGACCCATTGTCATCAAAATACAAGCGAGCAAAGCAGCCTTCTTGGCGTTCTTTGAATCCTTAGCCGCGAGATAGCGATAAGAGTTAAGCATGTTGTTTGTGATGCTGAACTGCTTAAAGAAAATAAAGAAAGCCCATAAACCAAATATGCTTAGGTAGTTAAGATTGTTACCTGAGACAAAAGAAGCACCTTCCTGTACAGGGAAATTATTCACGATCTCTGACACGCCACCACCTTGGATAATAGCCACAATAGCGCAAGTCATAGTGACAGCCATGATGATAACCATTTGCATAAAGTCAGACGCAATAACGGCCCAAGAACCTCCCGTCACCGACATGATAAGTACGACAAGACCAGTAATAATTATGGTTGTTGTCATATCAAATCCGAAGATACCCGAAGCGATAATCGCGAGCCCGTTTAGCCATATTCCCGCCGAAATGACACTGTTAGGCATACCTGACCAAGTAAAGACCTGCTCATTGAGGTTGCCAAACCTCATGCGTATCGCTTCGATAACAGTAATGACGCGCAATTGTCGAAACTTTGGAGCGAAGTAGAGGTAGTTCATCAAGTAGCCAAATGCATTGGCAAGGAAGATAAAAGCGACTGCAAAGCCGTCTGCATAAGCTTTACCAGCAGCTCCTGTGAAGGTCCACGCACTAAACTGTGTCATAAAAGCGGTAGCGCCAACCATCCACCAAAGCATACTGCCACCACCGCGAAAGTAGTCACTAGTTGTGCTGGTAAAAGTACGAAACATCCATCCTATTGCAATAAGAAATAGGAAATAGATGCCAACAATAAGGGTATTGAGTTCCATCTTTTGACCTTTTGATAGTTGCTTATTAATCGACCAGATAGTAACAATCACAATTTTATATTGTAGTATTATATGTCGTTAGTGTGATTAATGATCGCGCTTTTAATAAAGATTAAATCATACAAGTGATCGGGATCTAAAAGTAAAAATGATTGAAAAATAACCCTAGAATACGATTTTACAGAGTCTATGAGGTGACTGTTGGTGGTTGAGAGTGTTGGTTGTAGATAAATAAGCTTTACCGATACGAGGATATATGTATTACAATTAAAAAGGCGCATCAATGAGCCTGGACATTGATGCGCAAAAAGGTTGTTCTATCTTCTAAGCTAGGCTTAGTCGTTATTGTTATAGGAGCAACGAACTATCAAAGCTATTTTGCAAGCTTAAACACTTCGATAATTTCTTGTTTGTTAATAGGTTTTACGCCAGCGATGGTTTCAGTACCGGGGATGGCAAACATGCGAATAACGTCTTCAGCCATCTCTTCGAACTTGTCGTCACCTATACCGTCGTCAGACAAAGTAATCGCCATTCCAGTACGTTGTAACCATTCTTTGACTTTTACTGAAAGCAACTTAGCCGCTTTGAGATCATTTTCTTCGACTACGCCGAAACATCTTCTTGCCAGTTGCGCCCAGCGATCTGGTCTAACGTCAGAGAAAAACTCAAGATACGGTGGAATAACGACAGCCATACCACGAGCATGTCGCATGTCATAGTGCGCACTTAACGGCATCTCAATTGAGTGCATCGGGATTGAGCCCAAACGACCCAGCGCCTGAAAACCTGACCAGCCAAAGATGGAGCACAAAGCCAACTGACCACGAACATCGAGGTCATTAGGGTCAGCAATAACTTTATCGAAGTTATCAATAAGGTTGAGAATCATGCCTTCCGTCATGCGGTCAGCGAAAGGTGAATCAGCGTCGCTAGAGAGATAGTGTTCTATAAGATGCGAAAAGATATCCACGCAGCTTTCGGCAGTGATAAAGTCCGGAAGGCTAGCATGTAGTTCAGGATCAAGAATCGCGACTTTTGGAATTCGATACTCGGAGCGGCTAAAACTTTTCTCTTTCGTTTCCCAGTTTGTTAAAACTCCACCCGCATTACATTCTGAACCAGAAGCCGCAACGGTTGGGATTGAAATAATCGGGAACGCGCCAGTGTATTCTCTTGGAGTACGGTCGCCTAATACAACATAATCCCAACAGCTACCGCCACTGTACGAGGTGGCAGCAATGTATTTAGAGCCATCGATAACACTGCCGCCACCTAATGCAACAACAAGATCGCATTCATTTTGATTGAATAACTCTATCGCTTTGTCAATTGTGTGGGCTCTTGGATTAGGCTCGATTTCAGTAAACGTAACAACCTCGATGCCTTCAGCATTTAGGGAAGTAACCACCTTATCAATGATGGGAGCGAAGGTTTCATTGGCTTCATAAGTAGCTAAAAAAGCTTTTTCCCCAGAGTCTTTGCTACTGAGCCAACCTCGGTTAACTTACCGGGACCATAGACGAGCTTAGTTGGGAAATTCCATGCAAAATCTTGCATTTGATAACTCCTAATATTATTGCACCAATGAAATCTACTTTTCCCTGCTTACTGCTTGTGTTCACTGAATGCCATATCAGACTAATGTTACGCCTGACGAGTGAAAGAAACGTTCGGTTCCAAACCGATGAAATTAAATTATATACTATATTGTATTACAAATAAGTAAAGTAACCTGGTTAGAAAAAAGTGAAATAGTGCACAAAACTCCATAATGGCTCAGTATAGTGATTTTTAATTAAATCCCTTTTGTTTTGTGGGCTTGAGGTGGTTTTTGCAAAATCATAGAGCTTGAGGGTTAAAGGCTAATATTTATACAGTTGAATCAAATTCACAGATTTTTCGTCTGAAATTTCATACGTTATATGTAGTATAATAACTCATTATGAGGTGTGATTGTGAAAACGAAAAATGCATTAAACATAGCTATGGCCTTGATCATGGGGGTGATAGCGTCACCAGGATTGTCGGCTGAGTTTGTGTTTTTAGCTGAAGATACACTTAGGAAAAATCGAAACGAGTTGCACTCAAACCAAGCAACGGATTCAATGAAATTAGCCTATAAACGATTGATTGAAGAGGCTGAGCTTGCAATGGTGGACGGCCCATTTAGCGTGACAGACAAAGGTATGCTGCCGCCAAGTGGGAGTAAAAATGACTATATGAGCATAAGCCCGTATTGGTGGCCTGATGAAAGCAAAGAAGATGGCCTACCATGGATTCGCCATGATGGTAAGACCAACCCCGCATCAAAAACCAACGAAACAGATTCGAGAAGAATCGGTCACTTTACGCGATCGGTAAGAGCATTAGCGCTGGCATACTATTTTAGTGAAGACGAAAAATATGCATTACGCGCGATTGAATACCTTCGTACCTGGTTTGTGAACAGCGAAACTAAAATGAACCCCAATGTTAATTATGGGCAAGGTGTTCCGGGGCGTGCTGAAGGAAGGCGAGGTGGAATCATTGACACACGCACGCTCGCTGATCGTCTTCTCGACTCCTTCGCCATATTATCCCGCTCTTCAAATTGGACTGAAAACGACGAAAACCAGATAAACCAATGGTATTCGGAATATTTAGATTGGCTCATTATCGATGACCTGTCTGGTGGTCCAAAGGGAGAAACGGCAGCCAAGAACAATCACGGAACATGGTACGACCTGCAAATCGCAAGCATTTCATATTTTCTGGGAAATGAGCCATTGGCAAAACAGATGGTACAAAAAGCGAAAACGCGCGTTGATGAGCAGTTTGAAGGTGATGGTTCCCAGCCACATGAAATATCCCGTACTCGCGCTTATCACTATCACTACTTTAGCCTTGATCCATTGGTGGGTATCGCCGTTATTGGTGACAAATTAGCAATGGACTTGTGGAGATATGAAAACGACAAAGGCGGTTCGTTGGAAAAGGGCATACAGCTTATGGCGGACTACCACGATCCGAATGCCGATTGGCCGTATACCGCAAAGGATAAGCGCAGAAGGGTAGAGCGTATGACTCCAATCTATTTGAAAGCAGGACTTGCGCTGAATAAACCGGAATGGGTAGCGCTGGCCACCCAAACGGATTTTAGTCCATTTACTGTAGAGAAAAATCTTGCAGAGGTTTGGGCACAACGCGATGTAGAACTGCTGTATGCGCAACAAAAATAGAACCCCCAGAGAGAGCCCACATATCTCTCTTCTTAATTAACAATCTGATAGTGGAAATTTAAATGAAAGTAAAAAACAGAATTTCTTTAGCTTTGGCGACGACTCTATTTGCTGGTGGGCTTTCCGCTGCCTCGTTAGATTTTAGGGAAGAGTATAAACACGGACAGGAAGATTTTGCCGGAAGAGTAAAAATCGGTGGTAGTTTTGAAAATCACTACTTTGGCGTTGAAGCGAAACACAGTGGGCACCTTGGAGAGTTAAAAAGGGCCGACAATGAGTTTGAATATGGATACAACTGGTATCCAGCCGACAAGTGGCGAATTCAAACCGCGATGCCAATAACATTCGGCAGTACGTCAGTCACTTACAAACCACAAGTACGGGTGCAATACAAGTTTGACAGTGGTCTAGTGACCAAACTTCGGTATCGCCACGAATTCAGAAATTACGCAGATGGCTCTACACAACAGGGAGAGATGGGGAAAAACACGATTCTGTTAATCGCAGTAAAATTACCGGTAACCTCGATTACAACTGGGATAATTGGCAATTTGGCTTTGAAGCCAATTACGCACAAGACGTAATTAGTAAGGATTGGAAAATGGGTAACAACGGTAAATATGAGTGGGACTACAACCTCAAGATAGGTTACAAGGAGTCCGGCTGGAAATGGCGACCATACATTGAACTGGGTAATGTTCAGTGTACAAGTTCTTCGTGTGATGATGATACCCGCCAGTTAAGAAGTCGAATCGGTATTACTTATAGTTTTTAAAAAATGAGCTATTTGCCTTGGCTCGACACAAGTTTGACTTTTTTTTCAGTGTCGGCCTTGGCCAAATGACACTTTACCGCTTTAACCATTAATCATAATTGTTTGATGGAACCAATAAATATAATGCTGAAAAATTGATATGTAGTGAAAATTTAAAATTGGGGGAGTTGTCGATAAATATATTTGTTGACAACTGTAATAGTCAAAAATGACATGTGAAATATGTTTAATGGGTTTATTAAACGATGCGTGTTTGATGGGTATTGCTGCATAACATAGGGAGAGCAATGGATAAATTCTAAGTATTCAGTGTTTTGTACATCAGAGCTTTTAAGTGTAACGGTGACAAAACTAAGGACATATTATGAAAAGTCTAACGCTACCAATTGTACTATCCCTTGTCGTCTTATTCGTTACAGGTTGTCGAGACCTATATGATGAACCCCCAATATCGAATATTAACACCGATCAGCAGCAAAGTAGCGATGAGCCAGTCGTTTCGACGGTTGCCGACCATGTAGCTTCGTCTCTAAGTGAGCTAAACACGTTGATCGAACAAGCGAAAGACGGTGATGTGATTGGTTTAAATTACAACGAGTTTCAACTTGATTCTCCTTTAAATGGCGCGGTTGTGATTAGTAAAAGTGTCGTTTTGACGTCATCAAACAAAGAAGGCACAGTCAGTAGTTATGGTGAAAATCAAGCGGTACTATCGGGCAGCGTTTGTATCGACATACCAGACAGCGTAGACGGTACGGCAAACATTAGAATAACCAACCTAAGGTTTGAACAGGTTGAAATAGATACATGTGGTTCAACCAGCAACTCACGTTCGATAATCAATATTGGTAAAGTTGGTGACGGGGACACTCCTGTATATCTGGATAATCTGGTTTTTGACGGCGTGAACTTTAATGAACCCACCTCCTTACCAACAGCATGGGTATATTCTAGAGGCTTAGTTCATATCAGTGATAGTCGCTTCTTTAATAAACAGGTGACTAATGCCGCGAATAGCATCGTTTATTTGAACTGTGGCAGTAATAGAATTAACGGTGGTAGTAACAGAGAATCAAAACCGACTATAGATGGAAATGTGTTCTCACTTATCTCGCCATCAGACAGCGTAAATGGAGTTGTTGCCGGCCAGTTTGATGGTAAACAATGTAACGTTTTGGTCTCAAACAACACGTTCGAAAATTTTGCAAAAGATCTCACAACAGAAGGTCAAGACGCCATCACTTTTGAATCTGCTGCGATTGTTGATGGAGCGAGCGATGACATTAGCCTTAATGGAAATACTTTTGCTTTTAACGACTCTTTAGTATCCCCTCCTAATGATCAATTAATACCTACATTTCCAACTCCAAATAAGTACGCAACTTCAGTTACTCTGCAAAGTGTCGTCGATACTGCAATCAGTGGTGATGTTATAGGGCTTGATGGTCACTTTAGTGGTGATGACTTCGGCAGTCTGGTTTTAACTGAAAGCGTTAAGTTTGTCGGTGCGACAGAAGCAGATGGTTTGTTTACCCAAGCGATAGTCGAAGGTGGTCAATCCTGCATTCTTATTGCGACGAATAACATAGAGATCCAAAACATAGCTTTCAATAACGTCCAAGGTACCTGCTTAGATTCTGGCGACCCTACTAAAGATACTTCGCTTATTAACATTGGGTCCGGTACTAGTACACAAGATGGTAGTGGAAACAGTCCCGGAGATATAAAGCCCACAGGAATTGTTTTAAATAAAGTGGTTATTGACGATAGTAGTCGAAGTGCAATTGTTGCTCCGTATCACCATATTATTGTTAGAGGCTCTGCCGATATTATTGCTAGTGAGTTTTTAAATAAACCCGCACAAGAGCTAGGTACTTTTGTAAATATAAGAAACGATAGTTCCTCTCACACTGATACAAGAATAATGTACAACTTATTCTACAACCTCAATGATGGCGTAAACTATATAGCATCGTTATCAGATAGTACGATTCAGCCAAGTTCTGAAACTGGAGCTTTTGATATATTTGCTATCCAAGTTGGAACCTCATCGACCAAACAAGAATACGCAACAAAAACTCAGATCGAAAATAATCTATTTGAGAGTAACTATGCACCGAGAAGGTTAATTAGAGTACGTTCTTCAGAGAATATTATACATAGTAATACCATTAAAAACTCCTATGGTTGGATATCATTTGGAGGAGGCGAAAACAACCAGTTTACCAATAACTTGGTAGTCGCCAATGGAGCCACTTCAACCCACAACGGAAAATACGAATCGCAATTAAGGTTTATCGGTAAAGGAGATGTAATTGAAAACAATTACTTCGAAAAAGTCACTTTTTCAGCCACGGGCAACGAAGCGGGTGCGATTGCGATTTGGGAAGCAGGGCTAGAGAGCACCGATGATTTTACGGAGCGGTCGGCGGCTTTGGTGAGAAACAATACGATTGTAGATTCAAAGCAATCGTTTCTTATCGCTAAAACAGGCGAATGTATTGCAGGTAGTGAGGAATCGATAGTCCATTTTGAAAACAACCTAATTGCTAACGTTCAACTAAGCGGGCAAAACGCTTATCGCGATGACTGTGGACTAAATAGCGCGTCTACATGGACAGGTGAATCTTATGGAGTATCAACGCTAAGTTCAAACGGCACTCTAGACGCTTTGGTCGGAACAGGAGCAACACTGTTAGGCGATAACGGCGCAGAGGTTGAACCTAACAGCGATGGCCTCTACATGCCAACAGTGGGTGGTAACGTTGAAGGCAAGGGTGCCTCAGGTTTGATCCTGCTAACCGTATCAGACGTGGGATTAAATGCTACAAATCAATAACTCACCAACAAAGCGCCATCCTCCATGGTAATAAGTTGGTGGATGGTTGTGTTCAAACAGATTTACTTTGGGTACGACTATGAATAAGTATTTTGTAATGGCGATTTTTCTCATTTTTCATTCTAGTCAGGCGGTTGCAGCTACAATGACGTTGAAATGGGAACACAAGCTGCTTGATGGACGGACTGACAGACCAAAGTTGGAACTTAGCCATCGATTAGATAATGGCCTTCAGTTTGGCTTTGAAAACGCTTGGCAAATTGATAGGTCAGAAAAGGAACTGGATCGAGACGCAGGCTTCGCACCAGATCAATATGAGATGACCTTCAAATCGGACTATCAATACCGCTGGGGAGAAAACCGAGAATGGCAAGCTGGGGGAGTTTTTGATTACCAGCTAAAAGCGGAAACAAAGAGCGTTCGATATGGTGTCTATGCTGGATATCGATATACCCCAAACTTGCAATCGAAGATAAGAGCCCGTATCTCTCGAAACATCAAAAAGATGAAAAGTGGTGAATATAGGGGGTCTGATCAGTACAACCAAGAGCTGAGGATTGACCATTGGTTAACCTATCGTTGGGACGAATGGACGTTTGTTTGGGATTTTGTCTACCTACGTAAACTATCAGATTATGAAGGCAATGTGTTTGACAACAACAAAACATCGGCGATAGAAAACGAATTAAGCGCCGAGTACCGTTTGCCCAATGCCCGCGCACACGCTTTCTATGGCAAGTTCAAACTGAAGCAAAAGCTCCTCAAAGACAGTGTGTTATCGGGGGCTAGTAGTAATCCAAACGGATACGATTGGCATGGTAATCGAGATAATGCGATTGAGTTTGGGTACAAGTACCGTTTCTAACTTAGCTAGAAGGGCTATTTGAACTCAATGTAGCCCTTACTAAATAGTAAAACATCAATGTTAAGCAGCTAAAAAACTTAACGTGTGAAACCCTTTAAGGAGGATCAATGAAGTTTACTGTAATCGTTAGCATGTCAGTTTTATTGTCTCTGTTCGGATGCGCAGATCCAAGTTACAACCAAGTGGCAATAGAGCCAGCGACGGGCGAGAGGGTGGAACCAGCAAAATACGCTAAGTTCCATTCCATACTTAACGCATCAAAATTACAGATTTCTAAACCAAATTCGCAGGCGGGATCTAAATATGAGTTAGCGTTAGATAGTGACTTTTCTGGGATTGTGAATGACTATTTTTATGTCGATAAAGGTTCAAGTTCGTTTGTGTTCAAGATGGAGGGTTACAAGCTCAGAAACGAACTTAGAGTACTAGAAAATTTTAAATCTGACACTCCGGAGTATTATCGATTAAGCGCTAATTTGATGCTTATAAACCCGATGAAGTCGATAGAAAAAAGCCCTCACAACCGCGATGAAATGACGCTTCTTCAAGTCCACAATAAAGGAACATTTGATGATGGCTTACACGGAGTGGGTTATATACCTCATCCTCTGGTACGCGTTGTTTGGGAGGCCGAGCGACGAGGCGTGCAAAACCATTATTGGGCAGTTATCAAAAACAACGCGGTTAACTGCGGAAGTGACAGCGGGAACCGAGAACTGCCAGTATGTAAAAAGGCGTACAAACGGGTGGCTCTAGGACCAGCAAGCTCTGGAGTTCCAGTGCGATTTGATGTTTTAGTGGGTGACCAAACTTTGATCATAAAGGTGAATGGGACGACGAAAGTCAATCATGACATTTCTTATTGGAAGCACCTTTTGAGTTATTTCAAAGCGGGTGTTTACAACCAGTTTGAAAACGGCCAAAGCGAAGTTCACTTTCATACACTAGAGTATGGAGCACGAGAGTTTCATTAGCTTGGCGACAAGCTTCCAAAATAAAGGGATAAGTTGGGTAGTTATTTTAATCGAACTTATCCATTACCAATTAAATCCACCCTTTGCATACTTATTGCCATTTAGATTTAGTGCAAGCATATAGAAGAATTAGGTCGTGCAACAGAAGAAATCGTAGATAAACAAGAGCCAAAATAGGTCTGTTTTGGCTCTGTCGATACGTGTACTGATTTTGTGCTGACTCTTCTTTTTTCTTGTTGCGACTTTAGACAATATCTTTGCGTTTCGACACCAACTTAAACAGCAGAAAACAGACAATAATGGATGCGAAGAAGTTGTAGAGCATTCCGACTACAAAGGCACAAGAGTACTGAATCGCCAAATCTACAGACTCACCACCGTTACTCAATGCTGTGCTAAACAAAATACCGATAACAGCCACGCCAAACGCTGCTCCAACCTGTTGGACAGTCGACACTACACCTGAAGCCATCCCTGCTTGTTTTTTATCGACAAAACCCAATACCAAATTGAGTAGGGGAGTCATGATGGTACCTTGTCCAAAACCGATAAATGATAACAAGGGAATTAATAGTACCGCGATTAGCTCAGCACCTGACTCATAGACTTGTAAGATCAATAGGCCAATTGATAAAGCGTAGATAAAGGCTCCAATTACAATCACCTTTTCTCCCCACCGAGCAATGAATTTTGGGGTAACTAAGGATGCCACGACAAACCCAATGCTACAGGGAGCAAAAATACTCCCCGCTACAAAGGGATTTATCTGCATACCTGTTTGTATCAATAAAGCAAAGCTTAAGAAAAATGAGCTCGATGTGGAATAAACAAGAAACACCAAAATCGCTCCTATAGCGAAACGCTTTTCAGATAAAAGCGCCATGTCTACCAGTGGTAGCTTGCCAGAGAGCCTGCTGCGTTCTTGTTGTTGGTAAAATAGTATTAGTAAAACGACAGCCCCGACCATAGCCAATAGGTCCATAAAGGCCATCCGTCTTCAGGCCCTTTTAGTAAAGGCAGTAGTAGTAGAGATAAACCAAGAGTGATTAAAAACACCCCTGTCCAATCGAGTGTAGGTCGCTGTTCGGCTTTAGATTCAGGAATCAAACGGGCACTAAAAATAGCGAAAAGTCCGATAGGGATGTTTATTAAAAAAAGACTTCGCCAACTTAGACCAAAGAAATCGCCATGTACAATCCATCCTCCTAATACTTGAGCAGCTATTGCCGAAAGACCAAGTGTCATACCCAATAAGCCAAACGCTTTTCGGCTATCATCGCCAGTGAAATTAACCCGAATCGAAGCGTAAACTTGAGGGAATAAGAGGGCGGCTGCGAGCCCCTGCAATATTCTCGCCCCAATCAGAACATTGGCATTTAAGGCCAACGCACAAAAAGCCGAAGCGAGAGTAAACCCGATCATGCCGACGATAAACAACCGGCGTCGGCCAAACATATCGCCCAATCGTCCGCCAGTGATTAGTAATACGCCAAACGCGAGTTCATAACCGGCGATAATAAAGCCTATCTGTGAAAAGCTGGCATTCAATCCAGCCTGCATACTCGGGATAGCAACGTTGACTACAAAAAGATCAAAAATAGTAACGAAACCTGCTGTCAGCAATACATATAAACCGAGCCACGGCCGCGTAGGAGTGGGAGTACTGCAGTTGGTAACAAGATGAAATGGTGAATTCATAACGCGTCTCTAAAGATAAAAAAACGATTCTATAGCTTTGTTAGACCGTTACAATTTAACACTTTATACTATTACTAAATGTAACAGCGTTAATGAGGATAAACATGCGAACCATGAAACGAACTCGCGAGGAGCTGGCTACTTTTTTACGTTCTCGTCGTGAACGTCTTTCCCCTAATGATGTAGGGCTACCTAGCGGTGGTAGAAGGCGTACTCCAGGGCTACGCCGAGAGGAAGTGGCAGCTTTGGCCGGTGTAGGGTTAACTTGGTATACATGGCTAGAACAAGGCCGTGAAATTGGAGTGTCTACGACCTTTTTAGACAACATTTCTAGAGTTTTGAAACTCGATGCCTCTGAGCGACGTCATCTTTTTTTGTTGGCTCATCAACGTCCACCGATTGATCCTGGAAAAACTTGGTGTATAGTGCCTGCTTTGATTCGTCGGCTCATGGACGATCTTGCTCAACATCCCGCCTATGTACTCAACTTACGCTGGGATGTGCTGGCATACAACGATGCTGCGAACCAACTTTTTTGTTTCGATCAACACCCTCCCGAAAGGCGTAATCTTTTATGGATGCTGTTTACCGATCCGGTTATGCGGCAGCTTTATTCTCAATGGGAAGAGGAAGCACCACGCATACTATCAAGTTTTCGTCGTGACTATGCCAATGCGAGTCAAGAAACTGATATCAAGGCGTTGGTGGATGAAATGAAAAAAGTGTCTCCAGAGTTTCAGCAGTTTTGGAGAGAACACGATGTACATGAACCCTGTAACGGTCGTAGGGAATTTACCTTAGATGGCGAAATCTTCACCTTTGAACACACTTCATTAACCATTGATGCAGATCGCCATTTGCGTTTGGTTGTGTATGCAAAAAGTGAAGAGAATTAAACAAGAACCCTTGAAGTTACCTTTGGCTATCTGCGGGGGGGACTAAGGCGAATACAGAGCAAAGCGTTACATCTAAGCAGCAGATATTGTTGATAGGAAACTAGCCAAATCGATTAGTGAGTGAGATCAAAGCGGGCGAAAACGGCACTGACTTTTAGGTAAAAGTAACGGTGCAAAGTTTTGCACCTTAATTAAACGTTAAGTAAAGGGATGTTATGCGATTTCAAGTAGTTAAAGAATCGGATGTAGAGTTACAGAAACAGTTTTTATTAATTGCACTTTGGACGCCAGACAACGAGCCAGATCACAAGCCTGAAGTATTAGAAGCTCCGCGTGTTAAGGAGTTCTACGAAGATTGGGGCAGGGAAGGAGATGTTGGGTTTATTGCATTTTCACCAGATAACAAACCTATGGGTTTAATTCAGTCGCGCTTTAAATCTAGCCTAACAAAAAAATACTCGGACTACCCAGAAATCGCAATTGCGGTATTTTCAGAGTATCGCGGTACGGGGGTGGCTTCGGCACTTATGCAGCACCTTATTGAACACTCTGCCACAGGTCTAAGGCTTGGTGTACACCCTCAAAATGTCGCAGCAAGAAAGTTGTACGAAAAGTTTGGTTTTCGAGAGTATGAAATACACGAAAGTGGATTCCCACAGATGGTTCGGGCAAAAACGATATAACACGGCTTTACAAGATGTTATTAGAGCCACATAGTAGTGCCACTTACGACTTAAACGGACGTTGGGGTAATGCTTAACGTAAGGAGGCAGCGTGGAAAACACTAAAATAGATATAAGACACGCCAAGGAAAACGAACTGGATCTTCTCCACGAGTTAGTTACTTCACATGATGAATGGACGAAATTCAATGGCCCTTATTTTCCCTACGCTCACCCTTCGTTAGAACAGTTTAAGCGTTGTTCATTTCAACGTTTGTTGCTTGGCAATGACCTACAGTTGGTGACTGTTAACGATATTCCCGTTGGTACTGTGAGTTGCTATTGGGAATGCGAAGAAACTCGTTGGCTCGAAGCAGGCATAGTGATTTACGACGAACAGTATTGGGGGAAGGGTATCGCATCGGCAGCTTTGCGTTTATGGGTATCATTCTTGTTTAAAAACAGGGAAATCGAACGGGTTGGTTTAACAACGTGGTCTGGTAACCCTCGAATGATGTCTTTGGCTATGAAGTTAGGTTTTCAGCAAGAAGCAAGGTTGAGAAAGGTTCGTTTCTACCAAGGCGAATACTACGATTCTGTTAAATATGGAATCCTGCGCTCTGAGTGGGAAGAGCAAAGCTAGCGACTAGGCTGAACGGTAAATTTTTTGAGGTGAGTGCGCTTTAGTGCGTATGGACACTCAGCTACATGATATCGGTTGATTTAGGTATAGAAGTCGCGTCGCTTACACTGGAATGTAGCGTTAATCAAACGGAGGTGATTTTGAATTCAAAAGAGCTAGATTTGGAGCATCTACCACTCCAAAGTAAATTAGTCAGATCAGCGTGTGCCGCTTTTGTTACTGAAGAAGATGTTGTCGCGGCTGTTTTGTTAGGCTCATTGGCGGCTGGCGGTGGTGACCGTGTTTCTGACGCTGACATTATTGTCTTTACCAAGAATGGCTTTCATAAGTCAGCGGAAAAATGTTTTTCAGCTTTTGAATATGGTAAAGAGATATTTTATCAACTCAATGGTTTTCACAGCGATAATGCTTACTTTAAGAAATACATTTTTAATGATCTAACTAGCGCTGAAATCCATTTTTTGGATTTAAGTGAATCTTTCGGTATCTCAAAGCCTTTCAAAGTTTTATTTGATAAAAATGGTGTTGTAGAGCAAAGGTTAACTGATGAACCCGCACCAAAGCACGAGAATTTTCCAGCATATACCTATGGTGATGAAGGTCTAACTTGGGAGCTATTTGATTGTATTAAGTGGATAAGTCGAGGTAATCATGAGTTGGCAAAAAATCATTTAAAAAAGCTTGTGGGGCAGTTTTGACTGATATGAAAACTCTATAATAAAGCGACTATCTTCAAACAGGTTATATGAGCTTGTGGGCTTTCTGCGACACATTTTATTGTTTTCGCAATTGAATGTGATGGCCATTTTGCTTGGCCATCACATAGCTGTATTTATAAGTTAACAAAATCTCCGGTGTTTGCTCCAATAACAACTTTCACGCCAAGGTCCGAGATGAAATACCAATAAGGCTCTTTAATTTCAGGGTGAAGAGGTTTGAAGAGAGCTATTGCGGTGAAACGTCCGCCCCAATCACCAGTGTGGAAAAGTTCGATTGCTCTTTTATAGTCAACATTGTACTCATTAAACACTGCAACCCCTAGTGGGTAGGGAATAGGTTTGGCTTGAGTACAACCGATTAAAGGAGGGTTTGCGCTGTAAAATTCATAACAGTTACCTTCCCACTGAACAATATAGTCAAACCCTACAACGTCCTCTGGGTTCGAAGCCAATTGAGTATTAAGGCGACCTTCTTTTTTTACTAGTCCTTCAAACTCAGTGTGTAATCCCATGTTTTTGGCAGCATCTATCATGTTTTTTTCATTGTTCATGATATGTCCTCTATTTCGAATATAAGTTATGGATTAATAGTTACAATGTCTCTAATTACGTAGGTTATGTTGCCTTCTTTATCCGGCAAGGATGCAAATACGGATACTTTTGCTAGGTATGCGTTATCTTCAGGGATAACTACGGAAGCTCTACAGAAAAATGTGTAATTCATACCAGCAACGACTTGGTATTGCACTGCTAGTGGTTGATAATCCACGCCAACCAAAGTGTTAACTACTTCGAAAGCACTTATTATTTGGTCGTCAAAATCTTTAGCTAGAATAAGAGGCTGGTAACCGCCACATGAATTAGTTGTATTTGTCATAATTTCGTCCTTGGTTAGAATATTAAACCAAGAGAAGCATAGTATACCAATTGCATATAAAATGGTGATCGATGCCATATTTTTAGCAAGTTGATTGGATTGGCGGATGATGGCGTTGCTTCCTATCAAGCATATCAAGGTCAAATGGCGGGCACTAAAAGGTAGAGATTGCTGTACAAACGGACAAAAACAAAAATCAAAAAAAAGCGACCGTTGTTTTAAACGCAGTATCAATTTCTTGCTCACAACAATTAGTTTAACTATAATTTGTACGATTTTTTGTACAGTTTGGAGTTAAGTATGGGTCGTATTCATCTCGATAAAGACATTCAGCCGTTGTCTGAGTTTCGTGCGGGTGTTGCTTCTTATATCAAGCAAATCAATGAGACTCGCCGTCCTTTGGTAATTACGCAACGTGGTAAAGGCGTCGCCGTAGTTCTCGATGTTGCTGAGTATGAAGCAATGCAAGAAAAAATAGAATTACTGGAAGAGTTGCACACGGCTGAAACTCAATTAGCGTCAGGCCAAGGTGTTTCCAACGATGATGCGCGTACTCAAGTACTGGGGCGCATTAAAAAATGAAGGTAGTTTGGTCTCCATTAGCACTTCAGAAGTTAGGTGACTTAGCGGAGTTCATTTCTTTGGATAATCCATCTGCGGCAGAAAAATGGGTAAATGAGGTTTTTGATATAACTAAACTACTTGGAAGTATGCCCGAAATGGGGCGCTTTGTTCCCGAAATACCTAATATGAGCTATCGTGAAATCATCTTTGGCAACTATCGAATCATCTACAGCATAAGTCATGAAATACGTGTGCTAACCGTTCGCAATTGTCGTCAAATACTTTCGGCAGATGACGTGTAACAGTGTGCTATGACAGAAAGTTCAAAAATGGGTTCATAACGCGTCCTGTTTTTTGGGTCTTAGTTTTTACGACGTCTCGTTTTTTTAGTATTTCTCCCCTGTTTAATTGACCATTATTTTTTTATGTTTGAGCTAATGTGTTGCATCCAAATCTAGCAATCTAACTGATGCAGTTTAGCCCGAAAATCTTGCAGTTGACACTCCTTAATTTAGAAGCCCCAAAAAGGTCTTTAATGCCATAGTACAGACATAGGTTTTCAGTTAATTATGTCATACGAAAATTAGTGATTGTCCATGGTAACACCAGCTCTCGCTATTTTGTTTTAAAATTTGAAGCGTTGCTTAATATAAATTCGGGTGCAAGGAGGTGCATTTTGATTAGTCATATTGATCATGTTGTTCTGACGGTAGCGGACATAGAACGTTCGGTTCAGTTTTACAAACGAGTTTTAAACATGGAAGAACATTTGTTCGCAAACAACCGGAAAGCTGTCAAATTTGGGAATCAGAAGATTAACTTTCAGCTTTTAGGGCAAGAACCGAGAAACATGGCAAGTGTTGGCTCTGGAGATTTATGTTTAATATCTACTTGGCCGATAGATAAGATATTACTCCATTTGTGCGAATCAGGTGTTGAAGTCATTGAAGGTCCCGTTCAAAAATCTGGAGCAAATGGTTCAATTCAATCAGTCTATTTTCTCGATCCTGATTCAAACTTAATTGAGGTCAGTGTTTACGAAAAATAGTTATCCTTGATAAAAAATATGGCACAAGTACTAAACTCAATCGCGAATAATGCTGATTTTTCGCTGCTGGCAATAATTGGGCGTCAAAAATAAATGGAGGTCAACAATGATTAAGTTAGTCGGTGATACTCAGATTGAGATGTATCTTGCACATGCATTAAAGTTAAAGAGAATAAAGCGACTTTCCTTTCAAAACTAGCGTGCCATTTTCGCATAGCTCACCACTATGGCACACTAGCTTTTGGCGCTTTAACAAGGTGTTGCAACGCAGGTGAGCTATGAGTAGACAAGATTTATCAAAGATGGGCTCTGCGAGAGTATCTGTAGAAACATTAGGCGGGGTTAACTGTGTGCTTAAGCAAGGTGCATCAGAAGTGGAGATAAACTTTTACCAATCAGCTGCACCAAACTTAATGGGGATAAACACCCCAAAATTATTAAAAATAGACAAAGACCATCTGTACATAGAGCATATTCCAAATAGTTTATCGCTCATGGAGTTACGAACTGAGCCAGATTTATTTTCTCAACTGGCAGCCCTTCATTGTTCTCAATATATTCCTACTTTTGCTGCCAAGAAGCATGAATGGACAGCGTTCGCCACAGACCAAGCCCTTAAAGTACTAAATCTCCCTGATGGTGTGGAGTACTCAATAAGACGGATAGCGTCGCTCTCCGATTGTATCTTTGAATGCAAAATACTGATTTCTGGTGACACCAATGACAGCAACTGGGGTAAACGAAAAAACGGAGATCTAGTGTTGTTCGATTGGGAACGTTTTGGTCAAGGTAGCCCTGCTATTGATTTGGCACCTTTAGTTAGGGGGCTTGGCAACATCGGAGAGTACAGGGAAATTGCTACTCAATATATCAAGTACAACCCAGTCCTTTCCGAAACCGAGTTACTAGAGCATCTGATTATTGCTAAGTGTTGGATAATCATAGAAGTCGTAAACATTTTAATTAGCCGAAACAATCCAGATAAAGGCAAGTATCTAAACTGGTATAGGGCTAACATTACTAAATGGTTGGTTTCAGTTGAAGGTGCATTATAACAAATAACATTAGTGTCAATTAGTTATCGCGTTTTCACAAGACGGTTTCGAGGATGTCACCTAGCACATCTCTGCCCAAAACATGTTATCCATATACCTCTACTTTAATTCCGCTAAATCGATCTATTTATTATTACTCCTGCATTTTCCACTTACTAATACTTGCTATGTGCTCGGGGCCGATGCCGCAGCATCCTCCGATGATATCAGCGCCTAAATCAAACCAATTTTTGGCAAAGTGAAGGTAATCTTCGGGTGTTAGTTCCCTTATTTCAATTAAGCTGGCGTTGGCTTCGTGGTCTGGCTCTATAGGGGTAAAGTTGTTGGCGTATACACCAATCTTGATATCACTCTTTAGAGACGATTTCACCGCAGTAGCTTGTTCAATAGCGCTTGCCATCACTTCTGGTGTTGAGCAGTTAAATAGAATGCTTCGCCACCAGCATCGATAACACTTTGGGTTGCTTGGAAAACAGACTCACCCGATCGCAGAGTTGAAGGACCTTCGTTACAATCACTTAATGTGAAGGAGTAGTGACAAGGGCATTTCGCTTCTTTTAACACGGAATGAATAACCGAGAGTTCTTCCAGACTTGCTATTGTTTCGGCAATCCATAAGTCGACAAACGGTGCTTGCGCGTTATAAAGGTCGGCAAATATGCGTTTGGCTTCTTTTGTTCTAAATAGATCGGGGCGGTAGCTACCAAACGCTGGTGGTATCGCACCAGCGACCTTGACGGGTTTACCACTCTTGTCCACTGAGTTGCGGGCGATTTTGGCTGCGATTCGCGCGAGTTTGGCACCATCGTTTTGGTAAGGCGTTGAGTCTAGATGAAAAGGGACGCATGCATAAGCATTGGTAATGATGATCTCTGCGCCAGCGTTAATAAACCTGTCATGAGCAAGGCCAACGTGAATAGGGGACTCTATCAAAGCTTGAGCACTCCAAAGGGGCTGAGAGAATGGAGCGCCCATGGTTTTTAGCTCTCTTCCCATTCCACCATCCAACACAATCAGGTTTTTCATATCGCCTACTACTTAAATTGCTATCACGCTATATGAGTTAAGGATACTTGATGCAAATTGAATGCAACAGGTATTTCCGATTTTCGCCATTCTGCGAGCTACTCGTTGAGTTTACTCATTGCTTCTATTTTAAATGACTAATTGCGTTAACGTTGGTCATGTTGAAACGACTTATCGATAAAGGGGTCCTAATGATCACGAAACAACAGCTGTTAGGAGAATGGCGTCTAATTGATGCTGAAATGACAGTCAGCGGAAACACCAGTAAAACGTTCGACAGCACTAGGAAAATGGTCAAACTGTTTACTGAAAGCCACTTCTCCTTCTATTCAAAAACAGAGGATAGACCACCATTTAGCGCAGAAGTGACAGATGAAGAGCGTTTACAAGCCAGTAAGACGTTAGATGTAGGGGGAGGCACCTACAAACTGGAAGAAAATCGATACACCGAAAATGTAGTGTATTGCAGCTACCCCAACTACGAAGGCAAATCGATAACTTTCGATCTGACTTTAGAAGGGGACACACTGATTCAACAAGGTGACTATCCACTCAAAGAGTTAGGTTTTGCAGAGGAAGATGGTTACGTTAGAGAAGTATACAAAAAGCTTAGCTAAATTGGCGAAGTAGAGCCGTGCGATAAAAAAGTGGTGGAAAGTGAATGTAATTGAATAACCATTGTGACAATATAGTCTTTTAAGACAAGGACTTATATTTACAAAATGGAATTTACTGCTGTTCAAGAAAATCACTTTGGTCAAATTGCTAAATTAATTACCACACCAGACGAATTATATTCTGTATGCCCGAATGGTCGTTTCCCGTGGGACGTAGAACAGATTGCAGAAATCGCGCAGCAAAGGTCGAACCTTACCGTAGTTAAAGACAACGATAAGGTGGTTGCCTTTGGCAATCTTTACAATGTGGTTGCCAATGAAAGTGCGTTTGTCGGTAACATCATCGTCTCCGATGAGTACAAAGGGAAGGGGATTGGTAAGCGTCTATTAGAATTTATGATTAATGAGTGCCGTGAAGGCCACAATGCCGTACCACACCTTTCTGTATTCAATTACAATACGCGTGCAATGCTTTTATATACGAAACTCGGTTTTAAACCTTACGATGTAGAGCAACGAGCAAACCACAAAGGCGAACCTGTTGTCCTTATTCACATGCGCATGGAAAAATAGTCAGAGGCACGGCTATCAAACCCAGTTCGTACGTTAAAATCTAACCTTAAATACAAAAACAACTATTCAGGGAGTAAGTAATGGACTCAACAAAAGTGGCGTTTATCGGGCTGGGAGTGATGGGTTTTCCTATGGCGGGGTATCTGAGCAAAGCTGGCTATGACACTCGGGTGTATAATCGCACAGCGCAAAAGGCACAAAAGTGGTGTGATACTTTCAAGGGCGCACACTTTTTAACGCCACAGCAAGCCGCACAAGATTGCGATTTTGTTTTCCTTTGTGTAGGCAATGATGATGATGTACGTAGTGTGGTGTACGGAGAAGATGGTGTTCTTGCCAGCATGCAAGAGGGCAGCGTTTTGGTCGATCACACGACAACTTCAGCTGAACTGGCAGAGGAGTTAGCCCAAGCTTGTGAAAAGCAATCTATCCAGTTTGTTGATGCACCAGTGTCTGGCGGTCAGGCAGGCGCGGAAAATGGTGCTTTAACCATCATGTGCGGTGGCGAAAGCCAAGCGTATGAAAAAGTGGCTCCAATTATGGAATGCTATGGAAAACAATCGGTATTGATGGGCAAAAATGGCCAAGGGCAACGCACTAAGATGGTAAACCAAATATGTATCGCCGGTATTCTAAAAGGCCTTAGTGAAGGTTTGCTCCTCGCCCAGCAAGCTGACCTCGATATCGAGCAACTGGTTGATGTGTTAAAGCACGGCGCTGCCGGTTCTTGGCAGATGGAAAACCGTGCGGTCACTATGGCTCAAGACAAGTTTGATTTTGGGTTTGCAATTGACTGGATGCACAAGGACTTAGATATCTGCTTAAACGAAGCGAAAAGTTTGGGGGTTGAATTACCATTAACCAAGCAAGTGGATAACGAGTACCAAAAACTGCAAAAGCAGGGTTTAGGTAGAATGGATACCTCTGTATTGTTTAAAATCTACCAATAACACAAATCAAATAGAGTGAGGTTTGGCGAAAGCCGGACCTTACTTCACTTCACTCAATGAATACAACATCCCTAAGGCGACTGGCTTATTGCCTTGCACACGTCTAATTTGTGCTAGTAAAAGTTCTGCTGTTGAAAGCGCGTCGGTGAGGGCGTTGTGACTCACATATTCCGGCAAACAGTAGCGAGATCTTGTAGCCGTAAGTTCTACGTCGATTTTTTGATGTCGATTGATTGCGGTTGCAAGGTTCTTTTCTATTTGAAGCGTGTCCAGCCAAAGCAGAGGCAATGAAGATAAACCATAAAATTTAGTTAAATAACGCAGAATGAACGCGGATTCGATTGCCGAGCAATGAGCAACTAATACGCGGTTACGAGCGGCTCTAAAAAGTTGGTTCATTGCAGATTGAATTGAAATCCCTTTTGCTAACATGTTGGGGGTTATGTGATTGATGACGGCGGTCTCTGGTTTTACCTGCACGTTATCTTTTATGTAGCAGTGATAGCTTGAATTTACTTCTATACATCCTTTGGCAACCACCACCCAACCAATAGATAGTATATTGTCTTGATTGGGATCGAGCCCGGTTGTCTCAATGTCTAATACCAAATATTCGACCTCACTTACTAGTGTGCTGTGAGTTATGTTTGGTAAGGAAACCAAATGGCCAATTTTAGAGGGTAGAGCTTGCTGTCGATAATAGCGCTTTCTACGTCGAAGCATGCGACTAAGTGGATGAACATAGTTAAATAGCTGGGCAATCATCGATGTGCGAACCTTACTTTTGCTGCTTCTTGTAAATCGGCTATGATTCGAAATGCGTCTTTTAAATGGTTGCGCTCAAAACTACCAAAGTGATCTGGATTGATGTGATTGTTTGGCTTTTCTCCATTTTTAAGTGCTTCTAACTGGTTTCTGAAGCGAAAAGACAAAATAAACCTATACGCGCCGATAATGTTTTTGAATGCATCTTCACTGATGAGACCGCGTTCAAATGCGTTTTGGAATCTTTCGTCTGTTGAAGACTTATCACTTTCTACAGCTAGGCCGTAAATACGGGCAAGGTCGATGATAAGGTTGATGGCATACCGCTTAATGTTTAGTGACTTTTTATTATCTCCATCTTTTTCCAACACCAAGTTATTAAAAATCCCAAGTGGTGGTTGGGTCGTGACAGCGTCACTAACCAAGCGGCCAAGAAACTCACGACTATTCTTAATATGGTGATGAAGCGAATCTCTTAACGTGTGTTCGTAATCGGAATTCCCATAGACTGAGCGTATCTCAAGAAATACGCTAATGTTGAGTAATTTTTCGTATTCTGGGTTAGCGACCCATTTTTTGTAGTACTCCTTCCATACAGAAACAGGTTGGCACCACTTTGGTGTTGCAGCCATATACTTGCCTGGGCATTGAGGATAACCACAGGATGTCAAACCATTAGTCACTATCATGGCGAGATGTTTAAAATAGATTTTGTTACTTTTGCTGTCACTGTCGGCAAAAACAATTGCGCTATCTTGATCTGACAGCATATGGACTTCGTTTCGCGCATGTGACCCCGCTACGATCCAAGAGAAATCAACCGGAGGTTGACCGAGTTTATCAATGGCAATTTGGATTAAACGCCTTGTGTAGGCGTCCATAATCATGGTCATTACTTTGCCGATCACTTCTGGTGCCACTTTTCCTTCTACAAGTGCTTCGAATATGGCCTGACGTTCATGAGTAAAACTCGCTAATGCTTTTACACTTGTAGCGTATTTTATCTTTTCGATAAGAAATATTGCTTGAACTCGGTGGTTTTGAACCAGATGGGTTGTGGTTAGAAGTCCTACAACTTTACCCCTGTCGATGACGGGTAAATTCCTAACATTGAATTGCATCATGAGAGAGGCGGCGTGGAGTACGAGATCGTTTGGACCAATGGTTTTGGGCGAATGAGTCATCACCTCACTAATTGGTCGTTCTGGGGATATTCCATTGGCAATGACGCGTTTGGTCATATCACGGTCGGTAATCAACCCAACCAACTTAGTATCGGAATAGATAACGGCGCAAGAAGAACGATGGACACATCGCATTTCGTAAGCGACGGATTGAATTGATTGCGTAGACTGTACAACGGCCACCCGTCCGCTAGCAACGTCCGATACTCGTTTGATAAAAATGCCTTTGTCTTTGTTTGACCAAACTACATTTAGCGCTGACTTAAGCCGCACTTGGGCTTGTGACGCAAAGAGCTCCGCGCATTCTGGGAAAGCCTTAAAAAGCCCTTCTAAAGCCTCAGAAGGCAGTATATAGAGCAAGGTATTCTCAATTGCTATCGCTTTGTATCCCACCTGATTTTGGCTATTTTTACTTAAAAGGGTGTAGCCAAACGTATCTTCTGGTCCTAGTTTTGCCCTTAATACACCATCTGGTTTCCGCTGCTCCATCGCTCCTGTACGCACGATATACAAGGATTTTTGCTTATCTTCATTACACAAGCAGATCTCTTCACCTTTGCTAAAATAGGAAATCTTTACCTGATTAGCGAGCTCCTTAAGTAGGTCAATAGGTATCCGGTCAAAGGGGTCGATTTGGCTGATAAACTGGACAATATTGGGAAGCAATGGATCGTTCATAGGGCCACCTGATATAAAATATATTATATAATACTACAAATGCACTGGTGGTAGATAGGTGTCTAGTAATTTTCTGTAGGACAATTGGAAAACAAAGCGCTAAGTGTTTATGCACCAGCACTTTGTTTAAATGGGGGATGTACTAAGCCGTTAAGCGGTGCTTAGAATCTTGAAGGTGATTGATTGAGGCAGCTCTCGCTTTTTCACTATTACCAGCCATAATAGCATCGTAAATCTGTCGGTGTTCTTTTATACAGGTGCTGCCTTCTTCCGAAGAATGCGAGATGAAATTTATAAACATAGTGGTAAGAATGTTGCCAAACGGCAGGTAGAAATCATTGCCTGTCGCGTTAAATATTAGGCTGTGAAATTTGGTATCGACTTCCATCCAGCGGTTTTGGTCAAATTCCGCCGCATCAGATATTTCAACCATTTGTTGGAAGGTTTCAGACAGTTCGATTCTTTGTTCGGCAGTAGCGTGTGTCGCCGCAAGGGCGCAAGCTTCGGGTTCTATGGCTCTTCTCAATCCCAAAAACTGATGGCAGAACTGATCAGTATCAGCCAAACCGTCCATCCATTCTATGAGTTGAGGATCTAAGAAGTTCCAAAAAGCACGATCAACGACTTTTGTACCGACCTTAGGGCGTGATTCTAACAATCCTTTTGAGGTAAGGAGTTTAACGGCTTCACGCAGGGCCGTACGGCTAACACCAAACTGCTCACATAGTTCCATCTCACCAGGAAGTATGGAACCCTGAGCCAATCTTCCCGACAAGATTCCGCGAGCGATCTCTCTAGCGACTTGTACATGCAGGCTCCTTTTAGAACCCGAGATAGAACTGAATGCATTACTCATGTTATTGCGACTGCCATATGTATTATTTAAGTCGAACTATAGCACCGTTATAGCTTGCTACCAAGCCAGCTTGTCTAAAGCTATGCGCGTAATCTCGCTTTATTAATAAATATTAGCAAAGTAATACTGATTCAATGTTTGCTAATTATACATTCCAACAATGCATACATCATACAAATTACCCTGATCTATTTGAGGTTAATATGACTTTCTTCACATATGGCAGCGGAAAGCAGCCAAATATCCATAATTTGACGAAATTTGGCTACTGCACGTTTGAAAATAAATATTCTTATTGTATGATAAATGGGTTCGAAAGTTTTCTGAGGTAAAGTTCAATGTTTAATGATTTAAAAGGCAAGCGAGTACTAATCACTGGTTCGACAGCAGGCATGGGTTTGGCAACAGCAAAAGTTTTTGCCAAGTTTGGCGCTAAAGTGGGTTTAAACAGTCATCAGAAAGGTCCTGAAGTCGAAAGCGCAATTGCCGAGTTAGAAGCGTTGGGAGGGGAGGTTGCATTTTTCCAAGCCAACTTAATGCAAACTGCAGAGTGTGAAAAGTTGGTCGCAGAGTTTACCGCTCACTTCGGCGGCATGGATGTGCTGATCAATAATGCTGGTGGTTTAGGTGGTCGAGAAAATTTAGAGAATATAGATGATGAATTTTACGAGCGGGTGATGAATCTCAATGCTCGATCTGCCTTAATGACCACGAAATTCTCGATTCCGCATCTGAGAGCCTCTGCGCTAGAGTCAGGAGAAACTTCCTGCGTGATAAGTACGGGTTCTATCGCGGCCAGAGAGGGCGGTGGTGTTGGTGCTGGTATTTACGCTGCCTCTAAAGCGTGGTTGCACGATATTCACCGCAATTGGGTTAAAGAGTTCACTAAAGATAACATCCGATTCAATATTGTCTCTCCCGGTACTATTGACACCGCATTTCACGATGGAAAGTCAGACGAGCTGAGAGCGGCCATTGCAGGCACCATACCAATGGGACGTTTTGGGCGTATTGAAGAAGTAGCCCCAACGTTTGCATTCTTTGCGTCTCACGCTTGTTCAGGATATGTAACTGGGCAAATCCTAGACGTTAACGGTGGCCAAATGGCGCCTTAACACGCGATAGTAAACGTAAGGGCCTGAGTTATCTGGCCCTTACGGATCGAGGAGAACGTATGGTTGCTTTTTCAGTTATCGATGGCGAAGGTAAAAAGATACATGTTCAGGTTGCTAGAAAGTTGGCAAGAGATATCTTGTCTAGTAATCTGCAAGAAGGTGAAAAACTACCGAGCGAATTAGAGCTCTGTCAGATGTTTGGTATTAGCCGTACCGCACTAAGAGAATCAACAAAGTTGCTTAGTGCTAAGGGGCTGATTACTTCAAAACCCAAAGTCGGTACTCGTGTGCGTCAGCGTAGGCACTGGCACTTTCTCGATCCTCAGCTCCTAGAATGGATTCAAGATCTTGAGGACACAAAACCTTTTCTCGCTCAGTTCTTAGGCTTGAGAAAAGCCATTGAACCTGAAGCTTGTGCTTTGGCAGCATTAAATGCAACTATTGAACAGCGCAAAGAACTCTCTATTGCTTTTCAAGCGATGACAAAAGCAGCCAATCGATTTGACTATCCCGCTTGGACAACAAACGATCACTTGTTCCACCAAGTTATCTTTCTGTCAACTGGCAACCAGTTTTACATTCCATTTGCCAATATTCTCACTACGATTTTTCGCCAATTTATTGATCAATCGGCAGAAGGTGGGCGGTTTTGCATTGAAGAACACAGAGCCATCTACGACGGTATTATGTCAGGCAATCCGAGACAGGCAAAGCTCGCCTCACAACGGTTATTACATGACAGTAACCAACGGCTTGCGAATCAGAGTTGATACTTTTTAAAACATTTCCCAATGTTTTTTACCCAACGATAACGACGTGCTTGGTGCGGTATGTTTAAAAACGCCTACATAAGAAAAAATGTTGCCATTGCATGGCCGCTAGCTTTGAACGCGCTTTTGATGCAATCAATGTTGATGATAGATACTTTTTTAGTATCCCCATTAGGCGAGGTTTCATTGGCAGCTTTGGGGATTTCTTCCACCATTATTGCTTTCTTACTTGGTATTCAAATGGCACTGGCCAACGGCAGCCAGTTGGTGCTTAGTCGCGCCGTAGGCTCTGGACAAAGCAGCAAATTAGCGAAGGGTTTTTGGTCTGCCTTGGTAATTAATACGTGTTCGGCGTGTATCGGTTGGCTTGTAATTGTATTTGCAAAAGAGCAGTTGGTTAGTTTATTGACAAGTGAGAAGGTACTGGCTGACGAGATCAACCAATACTTGTCTATTGCAAAATATTTGATCCTTGTAAACGGGCTAACTCAAGTATTTATCGCTCTGTTTAATGCCCTTGGAAGAACCAAAGTCCCATTTATAGGGTATCTGATTGAGCTACCTGTTAATGCAGCGAGTTCATACTTGCTTATTCATGGCGCACATACTTTACAAGGGATGGGTGTACAAGGAGCCGCGGTTGGGAGTTTGATTGCGATATGCCTGCGATTTTTATACCTATTTGCTTGCCTAAAGGAGCAAGGAGAAGGGCGATTGAACGCACCAATTGTCAATGGCGCGTTTATCAACAGCGTAAGATTACACTTTCAGGAAGTGTTTCCAGTAGCGGTAAACATCACTATTCTCCAGGTTGGGGCAACCATTTACATGTTGCTCTACTCCCAACTCGACATTAATGCTTATGTAGCGATTACGTTAGTAATGCCTTGGATTCGCTCTGGGACTCAGTTTATCACTGCGTGGGCACACTCTTCAGCGATAAGCATCAGTCAAGCGCTGGGAGCCGGCCAATTAAAATCATTGGAAAAGGATATCGATGTCAGTATCGACATTTCAGTGTGGCTCTCTATCGCTACGGCTTTGTTTTTTTTGCTTTTGAGTTTGGTGTTACCAGATTTTTACCCTGATTTAGATAAAGAAACTTATCACGCTCTGACCCTTATCTCGCCGCTTTACATACTATTGCCTATTGTTAGAGGCTACAACACGGTGCACGGCCATGTGTTGCGAGCGTTGGGCAAAACAAAATCCGTGTTTTTGGTCAACTTTTCAGGGCAATGGGTTATTTCATTGCCTCTGTGTATGCTCGTTGTTTTTTATCTTGAGCTCTCTTTTTTCTGGGCTTTTGCCGTAATGCCTTTTGAAGAGATAGTAAAAGCGCTGCCTTTTCGCTACCTTGCCCGTAAATCGATACAAGAGTTTAATCAGAAAAAGGCGAGCGCCTTGATGTATGACTAACTCAATTGTTTGATTTTGCGTTTTATTTTTAAGGTTGAGTAGACGGAAAACACGGTTAACAACAAAAAGGCAAGCGCTATAGGTCTTTGGTAAATAAACGACCATGAGTTGTCATACATAAGAAGAGCTTTTCTTAGGTTTATTTCAGCCATCGGCCCCAAGATCAGCGCCAGTAAAATAGGGGAGGTAGGCACATCAAGTCGACTGAGGAGAAACCCAACAATGCCAAAAAATATCGCTACGTAAACGTCAAACATCGAGTTGTTAATGGCATAAGCACCGATGACGGACAATAAAACAATGATGGGTATTAACACGACTTTGGGCACGTCGATAATTCGACAAAAAAATCGTATGCCTACTAACCCAACGATGAGCATAACGATATTGGCGATGAGCATAGAACTGAAGACGCCATAGACAACTTGCGGGTTGTGCTCGAAAAGCAATGGTCCCGGCGTTAAGCCCTGTATGGTTAGTGCCCCTAGCAAAACAGCGGCCACGGCATCTCCGGGAACGCCAAGGGTAAGCAGTGGTACAAGTGCACCACCTGTCACACCATTATTGCCAGCTTCTGCGGCCGCTAACCCTCTTATTGATCCGTTGCCAAACTCTTGCGGGTTTTTGTCCACTCTTTTGGCTTCGTTGTAACAAGCAAATGCTGATACATCGGCTCCCGCACCGGGAACTGAGCCAATGGTCGTCCCTATTAGCCCACTTTTAATAGCGGTAGGGAGTATGGCTTTGAGTTCTGAACGAGTCAGGCTTTGAGTCTTCGAAGTCCTATTCATTCGCTCTTTAATACCGGCTAGCAGGCCTTCTGCTTGCATTATGGCCTCAGAGAGAGCAAACAAGCCAATAAGCACGGGAATAATATTGACGCCGCTATACAAATCCATGATACCAAAAGTAAATCTAGGGACGCTGCTGATGGGGTCAAGGCCAATAGTAGAAACTAAAAGGCCTATAGTACCAGCAAGCAGGCCCTTAATAAGGTTAGTACCGGAAACACTGGCGATAATCGTTAAGCCAAATAGCGCTAACGCAAAATATTCTGGTGCGTTAAATCTCAGGGCGAAGGTGGCAAGTTGTGGTGCTATTGCAATCAAGACAATAGTACTAAGGAGCCCTCCAGTGAAGGAGGAAATAGCAGAAACGCTCAATGCTTTGGCCGCTTGTCCATTGCTAGCCAGAAAGTAACCGTCTAGTACGCTTGCCGCGGAAGCTGGAGTCCCCGGCGTTTTTAGGAGTATCGCAGCGATGGAACCTCCGTAGATCCCACCTATGTAAACACCAATCAACATAACTAAAGCGGGCGTGGAATCCATCGAGAAAGTAAAAGGCAATAAAATCGCGACTCCCATTGTTGCGGTAAGCCCGGGAAGTGCGCCTAAAATGATTCCACCAGTCACTCCAAAAAGCAGGACAGGAAAGACCGCTGGACTCAAAGCGGTTAAAAGCCCTTGATATAAGTGGTCTAACATAGTGTTGTCCTTATTACTCAATGAAGCTTTGTGGTAAAGAAATCAAAAAAATGTCTGAAAAAAGATAGTTAAGGGCAAAGACAAAGAACCACGCAAACAAGTAATACCCTAACCGCTTAACTCGTAAACAAAGGAAATACGTTGTAAAGGCGATTAAGCTAGCAATTACATACCCCAACGTATGGATAAGCAGCGCGTAGCTGACTATAAAACTGCCGCGAAAGTGCTTATCCGTTGGTTGGTTTTATGGGCTTGTGTGGGTATTTGTTTTTGCGCAATAAGTAAGACACACAAGATGATTTGTATAGCTGCAATTATTATGGGAAAAAAAGCAGCATCGACACTGGCGTCTTGTTGAAACCTAGCGACCGGAAACGAGGAAGTGAGGTAGATGACAATACCGCTTAATGCGATCATTAGGGTTGGGAACAAAAGATGTCGCTGTTTCATATTAAACCCCTAGAAAATAAGCGCGCCATTTGACGCACTCATATGAATGACTATTGAATCAGTTCGCCAAGCGCTTTGGTGTCTTGTTCGACAAACTTGGTAAATGCGGCTGCGTCCATGTTGTGAATAGTCATAGCTCCCATTTTCATAAAGCCTTTAAACTCGTCTGTCGCCATTGCGGTATCAAAAGCTTGTCCGAGAATGTTTATGATCTCATCCGGTGTGTCTTTCGGAGCACCTATGCCTCGCCATGTACCTGTTACAACGTCCACCCCTTGTTCTTTAAGGGTGGGTACTTCTGGGAAGTAATCGACACGATTTTCAGACATAACGCCCAATGCTTTTAGTTGACCCGCTTTAATTTGCGCTATCGCTTCACCGGGTGTGACCATGGTGACTTGAGCGTGCTTTCCAAGTACTGAGGGAATAGCTTCTGATGCACCATTGTATGGGATAGCATTTAATTTGATGTTCTGATCTTTCTCTAGGGCCATAAGGTAAAAATTTGGCGCCGCAGTTGAGGCAAATTTTATTGTCGCCGGATTTTCTTTAGCGGCTTCGATTAAATCGTTAATCGTATTAAACGAACTCTCTTTGTGGACTAATACAACTGCTGGGTCGAGGTTAACCATACGGATCAATTTGAAATCACTCGCATCGTGTTGCATCAGTCCCATTTGCGGCAAAGATGCTATTTCACGTGTAACGACAGTCAACGTATAGCCGTCAGGGCGTTGCTCAGCACCAAAGCTCATTCCAACAGCACCTGCACCACCAGTCCGGTTCATCACCGTTATATTTTGTCCTAAGATTTCTTTGGCTGAATTTGCAAGTGTTCTACCCACTGCGTCGGTGCCTCCACCAGCGCCAAATGGCACAATAAGACGAATGTTTTTACTCGGGTAGTCTGCAGACGAGGCGGCGGTAGACAGCAAGATACCGCATGTAACTAGTATGGCTTTTACTTGTTTTATCATGGTATTACCTTCTGTTTTATCGATGTGTCAGTGTAGGGGATTGTTTTTTTTGATGTTGGTATTCGTGTATGGAAAGTTGCTCGAAAGCGACGGCAATCCATCCGCTGATTAACATATCGAACCACTGTTCGACACCACTACAAGCGACCACAATGTCCCCATAAACAAAGGAGCCATAAAACAACAGGTCTGATTGGCAGAGAGAAGAGGGATGGATTACTTGCTTAACTATGTTCGGCTTATTGTCTCGCCATGCTTGTTTTGCTTTTTCTAACGCATATTCGTCAAATGGAATCGTCCACTCCGATGGGTTACCAATCGAGGTTTGATAGAGAACTGCTTGTTCGAATGACGCTTCCCAAGGCTTTAGACAAGGATTCATGATGACAATGTGAAGCTGCTGTCGATTGGTTATTGTAAACAGTTGATCTATCGACGGTCTGACGAGTTTGACTGCATCGGAGGCAATTGAGCGATGATCTCTCATGGACTATCCAGTTTGATAAAAAATACAATATTTGTATTACAATAAATCTATCGGAGAATTGGAAAAGCATTGAAGATAACGGGTCGTAAAAGCTGCCTAATCGTCGAGTTTGCAAGTGGTATGGTGAAGTGACTATCTTACTTATTAGATTGATTAACTAATTATTAAGGATATAAATCATATTAATAATTGGTGAGAAGCGAGTAGAAAAATTTAAAATAGTGGCCAAATAAATAAAAGCCGGACATCAGTCCGACTTTACTCATTATCTGTATGGCCAAGTATTACGCTAGAACTTAGCGAATGCTCCTCTCCAGCTATATCGTTGACCGCTGCAAACAACATTGTGTTCTTTGTGCTGTTCGCTTTCCATTCGATTAGAGACCGCAAAATGGTATTGTTTTCCAGTCACAAGCTCAATTTGAATGATCGTTGCTTCTTCGTTGTTAGCGCTAACCGCTACAGACTTGACCAGACCTCTCGCTCCAGTAGAGGCTTCTATCGACTCATTAAAGTATCCGTGAGTTTCAAGTACGGATGCAAAAACATGATTTCGACCTGACTGACGAAGAATCAAAGCTGGTTCGCTGCGCAAGTTAAAATCAGGGTCATTGGCTCCTGTACGTGCAAAGATAACTTGGCTGTCTTTAACCGCGCTAGAAACCAAGCTGTAGTAGCTGTTACCCTGCAGCCAACTGACCAAACTGCTAGTCGCAACCTTGCCTTGTGCTACGTTCCACAGGTGTTGATAGCCATTGTCTGTGCCCAATGGTCGTAAAGTGTCGGCTACTTCATATTCAAAATCCGTGCGAATAATTTGTCCACAATAGTGAACGGGCAAGTCATATTGGTGTTCTTCTTGCGATTCGATTCTATAAATATCAACAACTAATGGCTTTTCGAGTTCCTCTAGGTCGGCGAGTAGAATACTTCTTTGCATGTCTACACCAGAGTAGTAGCCAGAAATACGACCACTCATGCCCTGTAGTGCTTTATCTTCAGTCTCAAAAAAATGTTTGCTGCCAAACTTTGACTCCGCTAATGTCGTGTCAAAGTTGTTTTGAGTCTTTTGATCAACCGTTACGGTATTGTGAGCGACGGTTTGCTTACAGTATGTTTTGTTCTCTGGAATGTAGCGGCCACCGAACTTTGGTTCTACATTTACCCAGCGTCCAAATCCATAGTCGTGAAGCACTTCCTGCCCACGGTTAAAGACGCTCAAATGCAATCCATCATAATGACCATGATCGAGTGCGGAATGATATTGGTGATCGCTGCCATGTTGGCCAAACCACAACAGTGCCATCGTATCGTCGTTAAGCTTGTCGCGATGGCGAAGAATGCCAACACCGCCTTTTTCGCCTTCAGGCCCGTCCGTTACGAATAGGCTACCCCAGTTAAACGGTTTGATATCTGTTGCAATCGCTACAGCGTCTGAAAGAGTCTTACCAGAGGCGTGTACCCATACATCTTGCTGGTGTTCGGCCATCGCGAGAAGCGTATCGTTTTGTTCGTATCGTTGAAAGCAAACGCTGGTGGCCATTATCACACCTTCGTCATTGATACTGATCGTTTTAGACGAATCATTCAAAGCGGGGAGGGTGCCATCTGGGAATGCTGTTGAGAACACCGCGTATGACGTTGTCTTTATAACACTGTTATTGAACTCATAGATGTTTAGATCCGGCTGGCGACGTTGTATCGCTTCTGCAAACAGGTAAATGGGTCGAAGAGAGAAGCGGTGATAGTATGGACCTTCCATATAATAACCATCTGGAGAAAACAGTTGGTCTAACTGGGCGAGAAAACCGCCGCTTACTTTGTCTAGTTTTAGTCCATACAACGCTTTGTCTACAGAATTTTGATCGTTAATGGCGTAGCCACAAATTCCGACAGCGGCAACGGCCCAGAGACCATGATTATGCACAATGTCAAAGTCATGAGCATAAGTGACAACGAACATTTCGATCATCTGTTTAAACAGGTCATCCTCTATCAGACGCTTCTGTTGCTCACTTAGCGTGTGGTAAATGCAGCTGTACGCACAAGACGCGTAAAGCATCCACATGTTTTCGTTAAGAGTTTGGTGAAATAACCGACCTGGTGGATTTGTATCGCGACTGACATTGCTTTCAAGCGTTGGGTAGACTTCAGCATACGCGGTGAGCATATTGAGAATATAGTCGCGATACACAGTCTCTTCAGTAATCAAGTAGAGACGCCCAGCTAAATCCATATGAATATAATTCTGCTTGTGACGGTTGTGCTCGTAGCCCCCAGCCTCTCCGTGTCCTGGGACTTCGATTCCTACAGATGTCATGTATTTTTGCGTCTGAGCAATGTCTCGTGCAAGGGCTTTGCCCAAAAGGCTATCCGTGCCAATCGCTTTGCGCAGCTCTGCTGCTTCTTCAAAGTTAAGTAATAGTGGTTGATAGCTCATTATTTAGTCTCCAGCTCAGAGAAAGTAATTTCGTGGGAATAGAATCCTTTCCAACTGAAAGTTTTACCATGACACTCAATTGTATGGTCGGTATTTTCTTTGCAATTTATCAAGTTGCTAACCATCAGCGTAACGCACGCCTGACGAGTTTTTATTTGGATAATGCTTGCCGTGGCGTCGTGAGAGAGAATGTTGATATCACTAACGCTTCCTCTTGCATCAACAGATTGTTCAAACTCTTCGTTAAAGTAGCCATGCGTTTCTAACACTGACGCAAACAGGCTAGACTTTCCACGCTTCTAAGTGTAAACGCCGGTTCACTTCGCAAGTTGAACGACGGATCATTTGCGCCTGTTCTGGTGAAAATGATGTCATCGTTTTTGTTTGAACTGGTTCCAACCCATGTGTAATAAGTGTTGTTCTGAAGCCAACTCACTAACGCGCTGTTTCCCAATGCACCTTGTGCAACTTTCCACAAATGTTGGTAGCCATTTTCACGGCCAAGAGGTTCTAATTCACTAAAGGTGCTATAGCTAAAGTTTGTTCTTACAAGCTGGCCTTCATACTGGTGCGAATAATCGTACAGGTGCTCTGATTCACTTTGGATGCGATAAAGGTCAACCATTAACGGCGTATCAAAGTCGCTAAGCTTTAACATGAAGACACTTCTTTGCATGTCGCAGTCTGGGTAGTGGTCCAGTGCAAATGCGCTCATTCCAATCAGTTGGCTATCGTCGCCGGAAAAGAAATGCGGCAGGCCGTGTACCGAATCAGCGCGTTCTACATTGAAATCATTTTGACACTTTTCGTCGACAGTGACGATATTGTGAGCAATGGTTTGGCGAGCATAAGATTTGTTTTCGTCGAGATAGCGGCCGCCAAATTTGGGCTCAACGTTAACCCAACGACAGAAACCGTACTCACGTAAAACTTCCTGCCCTCGATTAAAAAAGGTAATGCCAAGTGTATCGAAGTTGCCATGCCCCATACCGTGCTGGCCATAGTTCATAACAAGTTGACTGACATCTCCACTTTTATCTTGCATGCGCAGAAAGCCTTGAGCGCCATTTTGCCCTTGAGGACCTTCGTTTAACTCAACACTTGGCCAAAACGGCAAACCAATATCACGTTGCTTAACCGCATTTTCATACGCATTTGACAGTTCTAAGCCGCAAGCATTGATCCAAACCGCATCTTGGATTTTTGCCATTCCAAGAATATTATCGTCAAGTCCATAGTGTTTTGAATAAACACTGACAGCAACTTGTACTCCCATATCGGTAATGCTCATCGTTCTAGAGGCATCATTAAGAGCGGGAAACTCTCCGTTGGGGTATGCAGTAGCAAGCATGGCCTGAATCGTGTTTCCAATCACTTTGTCTTTGTAGTTGTAGATGTCAATTTCTGGCATATGACGATGAATCACTTCTGCAAACACGCATGTTGGACGAATAGCATAGCGATGATAATAAGGGCCTTCCATATAATAGCCAGATGGAGCAAACAACTGGGATATCTGGGCTAAAAATCCGCCAGTGTTGTTGTTGTCTAATCCATAGACTGACATATCTAAATATTCGCGCTTACCAATCGCAAGACCACAGATTCCGACAGCGGCGACCGCCCAGATACCGTGGTTGTGTATGCGATCAAAATCGTGAGCATACTTAACAGTGAACATGTTTAGCATTGGCTCAAAGAGCAGTGTTTTTATGTGTTCTTGCTCTTCTTCCGTCATCGTATGAGCGACACAGGAATATGCGAGGCTAGTAAACATGAGCCAGCAGTGTTCATTTAAGATTTGATGAAAGAGTCGACCAGTAGGATTGGTGTTCTTTTGAACGTGAAAGTCAAATCCGAGGTATTTGTCAGCGTAGAGCTTCAACAAGTCACGAACAAATTGTCCGTACACTTGGTTTCCTGTTACAAGGAAAAGTCGACCTGCGAGGTTCATATAGGTGTAATTCTGCTTATGGCGATTGTGTTCATAGCCACCGGCTTCACCATGACCGGGTACTTCAAGGGGGAGCTCGATAAATCTATCAAGCTCATTGCAACTGGATTCAATGGTTTGCCCCATTAAGCTTTTTTTACCCACTTCCTTTTGCAGTAACTCGATTTCCGTATCTGACAACAAAATTGCCTGTGTATTCATCGTTTTGTTACCCCTAATGCAAACGTCAATTTTCAAATTAGAAATATAAAGTAATACAAATAAGCTTACTTTGACAGTACTAAATACGAAAATAATGAGATAGGTCACGTGAGGCAGGTTAACACCTTGTTTATAAGCGATTGTTAGTGATTTCTTGAACTTGTCAGCTTGCTATAATTGTACGCTTTATGATCGAAATCACACATTTGTTGATATATTGTATGACAATTAGGTTCTTATATGTATGATTTATTCACACAGAGATAAACGACGGGTGGAGAACATTATGAATCTGTTTTTTAAAACTCAAGAGCACGAATGGGAAGAACTAGGGGGAGGAATCAAGCGCAAGATTGTTGGCTATACCGATGACCTAATGGCGGTCCATGTCTGTTTTGACAAAGGGGCAGTGGGTACTGCACATACACATGAGATACACGATCAGATTGGTTATGTGGTCAGTGGCAGTTTCGAAGCAGAAGTTGATGGTAATAAGCAGATACTAAAACAAGGCGATGCCTTTATTGCGCGTAAGCACTTAATGCACGGTGCAATTGCTTTAGAGGACAATAGTGTGCTTTTAGACATCTTTAACCCAGCGAGAGAAGACTTTCTAAAATAAGGGGTGCAACTTGAGTTGCTAAGGTAGCTTTATGAAAAATCAAAAAATTGCTGTAATTGGCGAATGTATGGTGGAACTGCAAAAAGTAAACGGTGTTATTTCTCAATCTTTTGGGGGCGATACGCTAAACACTGCACTCTACCTAACGCGTTTAACTGAGCCAACAGGGATGGTGGTTAGCTACGTAACAGCACTGGGTAAGGACCCATTTAGTGAGCAAATGTTATCAGCATGGCAGAGTGAAGGCATTGATACTAGCTTGGTTGTAACTTTAGAGGATAAGCAACCAGGCATCTATCATATCGAGACCGACGCAAAGGGTGAACGTCGTTTTTTCTATTGGAGAAATGACTCGGCGGCTAAGTTTATGTTTGAGCAAATTGAAACAAAAACAGTGCTTGAACGCTTACAGAATTACGATGCTGTCTACCTCAGCGGAATTACCTTGGCGATTCTTACTGACAAGGGAAGAAAAGTTCTATTTGATTTCCTTGCACAGTTCAAACGTAAGGGCGGAAAGGTTTATTTTGATAACAACTTCCGAGCAAAGCTATGGAGTAGTAAAGAGACAGCTCAAACCTACTACAAGCAAATTTTGAAGTTGACTGATATTGCACTACTCACTTTTGAAGACGAACAAGAACTCTTTGGAGATAGGGTTTTAGAAGAATGTATTTCCAGAACAAGTGATGCTGGGGTTAGAGAGATCATCATTAAACGCGGTGGCGAAGATTGCTTAGTGGTGAGCAATGAGCAAGCGTCGTTTATCAAGCCCCAAAAAATTGATTGTATTATTGATACCACTGCTGCTGGTGACTCATTCAGTTCTGGCTACCTTGCAAACCGGTTAGCAGGAGGTGAACCCAACGAGTCGGCGGCATTTGGTCACCAAATGGCGGGAAATGTAATCCAACACCAAGGGGCAATTATTCCCCGAGAAAATATGCCACAACTCGAATTATCAACCGTTTGTGTTTAACAGTGAGAATTATGATGACGACACTCGACCAGCAACTTTCACAACTTAAAATAATCCCAGTCATTGCCATTAACAGAGCAGAGGACGCGATCCCACTTGGAAAAACTCTGGTTGATAATGGTATGCCCTGTGCTGAAATTACCTTTAGGACCTCCTGTGCGGCAGAAGCAATACGATTAATGAGAGAAGAATTTCCCGATATGCTGATTGGGGCAGGAACCATTTTAACGAATGAACAAGTTGATCAAGCGGTAGAGGCAGGGGTGGATTTTATTGTTAGTCCCGGCTTCAATCCACGTACCGTTCAATACTGTTTAGATAAGAACGTTCCAATTGTTCCAGGCGTAAATAATCCTAGCCTTGTTGAACAGGCAATGGAAATGGGCCTTACAACGTTGAAATTCTTTCCTGCTGAGCCATCTGGTGGGGTAGGAATGTTAAAAGCGTTAACTGCCGTTTATCCGGTGAGTTTTATGCCGACGGGAGGAGTTAGCCTCGCAAATGTTGATTCTTACCTGTCAATTCCATCTGTATTGGCTTGTGGTGGCACTTGGATGGTTCCAACAGGGTTAATTGACGAAGGAAAATGGGACGAACTGGGTGCCTTAGTTAAAGAGGCTGTTAGCAGTCTGTAAGTTATTTTGCAAATAATGAAAACGAGCCATTGCGGCTCGTTTTTTTGTATATTAGGTTTATAAGACTAAAAATTAGTCATTAAATCGTTAATCAACTAACTTTTATGTAATACAAATAAATGCCGTGAAAAACAAGATTCATTCTTGCTTGTATACTTTGGCGTTAATTTTAGGGGGCTTTTGCTGTATAAGCACTTTCTTTAACCTAAATGTAGGTATGTTTTAGATCACACATAATGCATATTGTAGTACAAATAAAAACTAATAAAGAGTAATCTAGGAGTCATAGATGATCACACTGATAAGGCTGAAAAAATGACTATTGATACTCTTGTTGTTCTTGCCTACTTTTTCTTCTTAGTAGCAATCGGTTGGATGTTCCGAAAATTTACGACATCTACCAGTGACTACTTCCGAGGGGGCGGCAAGATGTTGTGGTGGATGGTAGGTGCTACCGCCTTCATGACGCAATTTTCAGCATGGACGTTTACTGGGGCTGCAGGACGCGCATTCAACGATGGTTTTGTCGTTGTTATCCTATTCTTGGCCAATGCATTTGGCTACTTTCTTAACTATTTATACTTTGCACCTAAGTTTCGTCAGTTACGTGTAGTGACGGCAATTGAAGCGATTCGCCAGCGATTTGGAAAATCCTCAGACAGGTATTTACCTGGGCAGGCATGCCTGACAGCCTCATTTCTGCGGGAATCTGGTTGAATGGTTTAGCGATTTTTGTTGCTGCCGTGTTCAATATACCTATGGAAGCGACGATTATCGTTACTGGCCTTGTGTTAATGCTTATGGCGGTAACGGGTGGCTCATGGGCTGTCGTTGCCTCAGATTTTATGCAGATGTTGGTCATAATGGCTGTGACGATCACTTGTGCCATCGCGGCTTACTTCCACGGTGGTGGTTTAGGTAATATTGTGGAAAACTTCCACGGCGATTTTATGCTAGGTAACAACCTGAACTACGTTAGCATTTTCGTTCTTTGGGTAGTGTTTATTTTTGTTAAGCAGTTTGGCGTTATGAACAATAGTATTAACGCCTACCGCTACTTGTGTGCAAAAGATAGTGAAAACGCCCGTAAAGCCGCAGGACTGGCATGCGTGCTAATGGTAGTTGGCCCACTAATCTGGTTCTTGCCGCCTTGGTATGTAAGTGCATTTATGCCTGAGTTTGCGCTGCAATACGCATCGATGGGCGATAAAGCAGGAGATGCTGCGTACCTAGCCTTCGTTCAAAACGTTATGCCAGCGGGTATGGTAGGACTATTAATGTCAGCCATGTTTGCTGCAACAATGTCGTCTATGGATTCTGGCCTAAATCGCAATGCTGGTATCTTTGTATGTAACTTCTATACTCCAGTGTTACGTCCGAATGCAGCTCAACGTGAATTGGTTATAGTTAGTAAGCTAACTACGATTATGATGGGATTGATCATTATCGCTATAGGTTTGTTTATTAACTCCCTACGTCATTTAAGCCTGTTCGACATCGTACTTAATGTAGGCGCGTTGATTGGTTTCCCAATGCTGATCCCTGTTCTGCTTGGTATGTGGATCCGAAAAACACCAGATTGGGCGGGTTGGGGTACTTTAGCCGTTGGTGGTGTCGTGTCATACATTTTTGGTATTACGCTAAAAGCCCATCACGTCGAAGGTCTATTCGGCCTTGACCAAGCTCTCACGGGCCGAGAGTGGGCTGACTTGAAAGTAGGGCTTAGCTTGGCGGCCCATGTGGTATTCACTGGCGGTTTCTTCTTACTTTCAACGCGTTTCTATAGGGGTCTAACGCCTGAGCGTGAAAAGGAAGTGGATCAACTATTTAAAAACTGGAACACTCCTATCGTAGCCGAAGGGGAGGAGCAGAAAAATCTCGATACCAAACAGCGCTCAATGCTTGGTAAACTCATTAGCACTGCAGGGTTTGGTATTTTGGCGATGGCTCTTATTCCGAATGAGCCAACGGGCAGGTTATTGTTCTTACTATGCGGTTCTATTGTGTTAAGTGTCGGTATTTTACTCGTCAACGCCTCTAAAGGTTCACAATCGAAATTGGCCAAACAGAGTTTGTAAAATCGTTTATATAAAAACCGCTGAGCGATCAGCGGTTTGTTCGTTGATTTGAGTATTGAACGGGATAATTGCTGTTTACAGAGACTTAAAACCGACACATTCAATGTCGTGGGTTTGTAGCCAATCAATAAAACTTGGACTGGTAAGTATCTGCCACTCTTCCACGCGTTTGGCATTGTAACTAGAGAGTTGCTTTAGTCCTTCCGTATTCTCGTTGGCGGGATGACACATAAACTCAATAGTGCTGTTTGGGTGAGTCTCTTTGTATGACAAGAGAAGGGCCTTCAAGTGTTCAATATTAGCCCCTTTAGCAAAGAAACCTTCCTCAAAGATATCTGGCGTTTTTACACACAGTCTGGTTTGACCAGGTAGTATGTTGTCAACACGACGAACCGGCAGTCCTAACTCATTGGAGACATTGATAAAAGCCTGTTTAAGAGGGCGATAAACCCCCGCGAAATGATGGCTATCTAGGTGTGTTATATCAATCCCTGCTTCGATGGCTGCATTGTATTGAGCGTAAAACTCTTTCTCTACATGCTCAATATAAACATCGTCTCTGTTAAACAATACATCTTTGTCAAAGAAGTATCCTTTGTCGTCTACTAAGCTGGAAACGTCTGCCGAGTCGGATAGTGGTTTTCCTGATGTCACGGTAAAGTGTAATCCGACTTCTGGTACTAAACCTTGATGATAAAGTTCAACGGCGTGTTTAGTGCCCGGCTGGTTCATCATTATGGTGGTTGATTTAACCGTGCCGGCGCGCATGCAGTCAATAATACCGAAGTTTGCAGCTTCGGTTAATCCAAAGTCATCTGCGTTTAAAATTAACTTCATTCTACTCGTCTCACTGTTGATTGAGTATGTGCGAGAATGCTGGCATAAAATCTAGGTTCTCGCGCACGGTTTCAATTAGAGCTTCGTTAAGGTGCTTTCCGGTATCGACAATCGGGTTGAGTATCAAAGCGCGTTTGGCCGCTTGGATATCACCGGTAATTGCGGCGTGCACCGTTAATGACTCAAACTCTTTCATAAGTTGAATCAAGCGAAGGGTATCTGGCTCAAATGGTTCAACGTTTAACGGAAGGATTGCACTGCTGGTAATTACCGAGCTTACCTCTACAGCGCAGTCGTCAGGTAGCCCTTTAATTGCGCCATTATTACGCGTGTTTACATGCATAATTGAACGTTTGTTGTTGTATATACTGCTCATCAGTTCACATGCGGCTTCAGAGTAGTATGCGCCTCCTCGAAGCTCCAATTGCTTGGGCTTGACGTTGAGTTCTGGATCCTTGTACACCTCTAATAACTCGGCCTCTACTTTGGCGACTTGCTCTGCGCGATGGTTGTTTTCTTTGGCCGCGGCGATCTCTTCATCGAACATATCACGTGATTGATAGTAATAACGCAGATAAGCACAAGGCAACATACCTAAGCTTCTAATTAAGTCACCATCCCACTGGAAAGGAGGGATGTTTTTTGGTGTCATAAAATCATTGCCCTCAGCCAACGCTTCTACGAGTTCTGGTAACTTGTCTTTGTTGTCGTGTAAAACTTTTCGCGCCCACACCAAGTGGTTTAAACCTGCGATTTGCATTGTGATTTCGTTTTTCTCGACTCCTAAAACTTCTGCGGCACCACGTTCCATATTAACTGGAATATTACACAAACCGACAGTTTTGATTTTGGAGTGTTTTAATAATGCTTCCGTGACCATGCCTGATGGATTGGTAAAGTTTAGCAACCATGCATCTGGACAAAGTTGTTCCATTTCTGAAGCAATTTGCAAAGCGATAGGTATGGTTCTGCAAGCGTTTGAAAAACCGCCTAGTCCATTGGTTTCTTGGCCTATCATCCCGTACTTCATTGCGATTTTTTCGTCTCTCAATCGCGCTTCAATACGTCCAGCTCTAAACTGGGAGCAGACAAAATCCGCGTCTTTTAACGCGAGCCTACGATCGGTAGTCAAGTGGACATTAATATCGGCACCTGCTTGGCAATCATACGGCGAGTAAGGTCAGCTATGATTTCTGCTTTTTCCATACCTTCTGGTATATCCACTAACCAGAGCTGGGAAATAGGGAATTCGTGTTGTCGATTTAACAGGCCCTCGATCAGTTCTGGTGTGTAACTAGAACCGCTTCCGATCACTGTGACTTTAAGTGTTTTGTTTTGTAACGCCATGCCATATGCCTTTGATTGAAAGATTACACTGATTAATTTAAATTAAAGGAATGACGCTACACAAACCAATAATATGCTTTTATACATTAGCTGGAGTAATTTATGGGGTCTGCTTCAAAACATCAGCAATTGCTTTCTCTATTACACACTTTTAGTGTTGCGGCGAAGTACTTGAGCTTTACATTAGCCGCAGATGAGTTGCACCTAACTCAGGGCGGGGTAAGCCATCGAATTAAGAAGCTTGAACACGCACTCAGGTTTAACTTGTTTGTGCGAAAAACACGGAAGTTAGAATTAACCCCTGAAGGTTCACGTATTTTAGCCATGCTAAACACTTCGTTTGACTCAATTTTCATGGAGTTGGAAGATATTCAAACGGGTGGGTTATCCGGTGAGTTATACATCGCTACTTCGCCGTTTTTTGCTTCTATGTGGCTAATGCCGCGGTTGGCTAGATTTAGAAGTCGATACCCAAATCTTAGTGTAAAACTGCACACCAAACAGAATCAAAGTGAATTTCAATTTGATCCTTATGACGTTGCTATCTTTTACAGCGATGGTAAGTATCCAAACCACCATAGTGAAAGGTTAATGAAAGGGATCCGAACCCCCGTATGTACACCTGAGTATGCTAAGAAAATGGACTTCGAAAAGGGCGTTCAAAACCTTGCCAATGCGAACTTTATTCACAGTGGATCTATGGCGGCATGGGAGCAGTGGGTGAAAAGTAGTGGCGTTTCGATCGATTGTTTAACTCGGTGTGATTTTTACAGCGATAACCAACTGGCTTTGATGGCGGCAAGTGAGTCAATGGGAGTGGCTTTAGGAAGGATGGAATTTCTTAAACCGGTTATTGATAGTGGTGAATTGGTCGCACCATTTGAGCAAATTGATTCTGGTAAAGGTTACGATCTGGTTTGTCCCAGAGGAATGGAAAATCGGATGAAGTATCAAGCGTTTTCACGCTGGGTAGAGGAAGAAATTGAACGCGATAAGGGATTATAGAATGCGCCAATAGTGACGGCGTAACTATTTTTAAGGCTCTAAGTCATTGATGACCAAGAGCCTAGTTTGGTTATCCGCGCTTGAGCCTATGGCCGAATACGTTAAATAGCGCACCTGCAACAATAAGGCTACCACCGATATACGTCCATAGGGAAGGGACTTCATTAAACACAATTACACCCAGTAAGGCAGAAAACAAGATCTGTACATAAGAGTACGCAGAGGCCTTACCCGCCGCCTGTGTTTGCATTGCTTTGGTTAGGCCATACTGGCCAACTTGAGTAAATATACCGACAAAAACCAGTGTTATGGCCAATGAAAAATCGGGCATAACGAAACTGTCTTTCATTAAGAAGACGGATACAGGAGTGGCAATAAGTGGGAAGTAGAATATGATGACGGAGCTGTCTTCTGTTTGACTGAGCTTTCTTACCACCACGTATGCAAGGGAGCTAAACAGTGCACCTGCTAGCGCAATACCTACACTAAACATTGGCAATGAGTTGATCGCATCAGTTGCAATACTCGGGTGAACCATTGCAAAAAGTCCAAGCAAACTCAAGATGATACAGACGAGTGTGGAGAGCTGAATTCGCTCCTTTAGAAAAAGCAGGCCCAAAAGCGCGGTAAATACAGGATGTACATACTGCAATATTGTCGCTTCGGCTAGTGGCAGAGTCGTAACGGAGTAGTAGACGCACATCAAACCGATCGTACCTAAAACCCCTCTTAAGGCCAGCAGCGGTTTGTTGTTTCCCCACACTGAGATCTTTTTGCGTTTTATGTCAGCGTAGCTGATCGCCAGAGAAACAATCGCTCTTGCAGCTACTATCTCGAATACAGGAATACCATAAATGCTAACGTACTTAACACTGGCTGACATTAGAGCAAAACCGAGTGCTGACAACAGCATAAAACGAACCCCTAGAGGAACATCTCATCAATCTTTGTGGACATAAAAAACAGCTATAGAAGAGGAATTACGGCGAGTCTATCACAAAGCCAAAAGCGTATCAGATCAAAAAGGCCGCAGTTAAGCGGCCTTTGAAAATTAGTAGAGCTTATTTGATTTCAAATTTGCCTTTCATAATCGCCCAATGGCCAGGGAAAGAGCAGAAGAAGGTGTAGTCACCGCCAGCACTCATTTTTTCTGTAGAGAAGGTAAATGTCGTTGATTCACCACCACCGATTACTTTACTAAAGCCGTATACGCGCTCGTCGCCCGGTTTGACGTAGCTTGCATCAAATCCAGCAGCCATACCTTCAGTCGCAACTGCTGCTACGTTTGCAGTGTCAGCGAAGACGATGTTGTGGCCCATTGATTTAGCGGCAAGCTTACCAGTGTGGTTTAGAGTGACGGTCACTTCACCACACGAAGCTGGTACGCTTAGTGTCTGTTCAGAAAACTTCATCATGTCCCCTGCGTCGACAGAAACACTACATTCTGGCGCGGCGTGTGAAGAAAATGATGCAAAAAGAGCGAGGCTGAAAAGTGTAGAAATGCGTTTAATCATAATATGACCTGTTTGTTAATGATAATAAGTCGCAAGAAGATTAATAACCTTGTCTTTTGTATGCAAATTTGATTGCTAAATTTGTTATCGAAAGCAAATATTATCTTGATAATTTCATTATTTACAGCATTTAAGATTGTAATGCATGACGAAGTGACTAAGGCTTTTCTCAATAACCCTAAGCCAATGTTAGAAGCGCTTTTTGAGGACGAATAAAAAAAGCCCCCATTTAAGGGGGCAGACAGCATTTGCAAAAACAAATGTCATTAACTTTTTAAGAACCGCAGCAACTGCAATTTCTTTTGTATTTGCTCATTTTTCCGATACCCGGGTTAAAGGTATTTGTTGGGTCAAGTGAGTGGTAGAAAGCCTGTAACTGCTTTTCTGCTTCGTACAAATGACCGACATTGTGCTCTGCAGGGTATTTGGCGCCTTTTTGAGTAAGTAGTTCCAGCATTTTCTTTTTGATCTTTTTGGTGTCTGCACCCTTCTTGAAAATATAGTCTTGGTGGAATACGTGACACATAAAGTGACCATAATAGAGTGCCATCACCATATCTTTGGTGATTTCTTCAGGCAGTTGTTCTACCCAGTCGATATCATTTCGACGAAGGGCGATATCCAGGGCTAAAATATCTTCAACTTCTTTGTTGTGAATGGTTTCATAACGGATCGCTGCACCAGCAGCTGCGAAGCGGTGAAGTAGCGCCTTTTTGCCCTCGTCGGGTGTGCATTCAAAATAGTCACAGTCGTGTTGCAAAGACCAATCCTCAGCAAGGTATTGTTTCGCTTCCTCAATGCCACCATTGCTCATTTTGAGAATGAGGTGATGTTCAAATCTATCTCTATACTCAAGCATGCGCTTAGGTAAGTGTTGTGGGAATAGTTTGCTGAACCAATACAACATGATATCGGGAAGATCTTTTGAAACAAAAGGAACGCGTTTTAAAATCGTTTCAACTTTTGCTTTAAAAGCGAAGAACTTTGGTAGTTTGTCTGTGCCAAGGTGGTTAATTGACAAAAAGACATCTTTTCCATAGGTCTCCGCCAAATTGAAAATATCGCGATGCATATATTCGCCCATTTCAGGCAGGTTTTCGAACCTTTGGAGCATATCGCGACGAAGCTTAGTCAACTGCTCTTGGGAATTACAACCAATATAAAACAGCTGCTCCTTCTCGGGTACAGGGTAGGTGTCAACACGTACTGCAAATACCGCTAGTTTTCCTGCGCAACCACTGGCCTCAAACAATCGGCGTGAATCGGCATTGAAACGCGATGGTGTATCTGCATCGACATCGCGAACTCTCTCGTCGTATTCGCGGTCAGAAGCCATCGCATCGCTGTGAATGACTTTGCTCGGATCAAAGTTACCTTGTTCTACGTTTTTTAAAATTTCTTCGGGAGTGTCGCCCAATCCATCAATACCTAGGTGGTTGACGAGTACTAGTTTTCCTTCTTTGGTGACTTGTCCAAATAGGGCCAATTCAGTGTAGGCTGGGCCGCGTTTGACTAATGCACCACCGGAATTGTTGGCGATTCCGCCAACTACGGTTGCACCGATTGAAGAAGAGCCTATAACAGAGTGTGGCGCTCGATTAACAGAATCGAGTTTTTTGCCGACCTGATGCAGGCTAACACCGGGTAGACTAATAATTTGTTCGCCGTTCTCAATCAGGTGCAGAGTGTTAATACGCATGATATTGATGACAACGACCTCTCGGTCGTAATCATTACCACTTGGCGCGGAACCCTCCGTCAGGCCCGTTTTCGCGGCTTGCATAATGACAATACAGTTTGCTTCTACAGCAGCTTCTAGTAATCGCCATTGCTCGACAAGAGTGGCAGGGAACAATACCGCGAGTGCTTGACCCTTACCGGAACGAAAGCCTGAACGGTAGTATTCGGTCTCCTTTTCCTGAGTCAACACATGTTCTCGTCCAACGATCTCGATAAAGCGATTAATTAAAGCCTGTGCAGTCATAAGTGCGGATGCCTATTGTAATTATGTTGTTAATGTAGAGTTGTGTTTATTTTACGGCTGAAGTGTGTGAGGGGCTATAGGCAAAAATACGTAGTCGCAAACTTTAATAGTATTGGTGAGGAGGGTTAATATATAAAGTTCTTTATTTACAGTTGGTTAGCTTCTTTTGATTTTGTGTTATTTGGACTAAATTAAAATCACTTATTCCAAAAATGACGTAATTAATGGATTTGGAGTGTAAAGTTAATGTTGTTCTTGAGTGATCGTGTTCACGCTTACAGTGGATTAAGGTTAGTTTGTGTGTGACCGGGGGCCAGTCTAAAGCGCCACTGGCTGGTGGACGGTGATAAGTGTAGTGTGAGGTTAAATTGAGACCTAATTTGACCTCAATATAAGCATGGAATAAAATTTCTGTATAACTTCTGTGAGGTCACTATGGATAAGACGCGTACTATGTCTCAACGTGCAGCAAAAGACTGCCTTGGTAGCCCTGATGAATTTAAGGGCGGGTGTGTTATAACTAAAAATGGCACGGCTCAGTTGTACATTCAAACAGCGGAAGAAAGAGAGCAAGAAGAAAGAGCTATACAAGCTGATCGACAAGCAAATGCGTTATTAAAATTGGCAATGATGGCAAAAGAAGATGTTGCGGCTGATCGTGTTCATACAAAAGAGCAGGTGTTAGAACGCCTCCGTGTGGCAAGGAGCTAACGCTTGGAAATTGTCTTTACGGAAATGGCGGTTAACTGTTTATTGGAAATTGAATCTATTGCCGTTGAAAATCATTCCGAAGAACAAGTGGCAGCATTTACCGACGGTTTAATCAATCGCAATTATGATGCTATCTCTAAGAACCCTGAACGTTACAGATTTAACGCAACACTGTTAGATTTTGGCATCAAGTTTCGAGAAAGGTTAGATAGTTCATATCGATGTTTATATGAGATCGTCGATGATAGAGCTTATGTGATGCTTATCTTGCATACTAAGCAAGATCTGATTAGCACTTTATATCGGCACCAGATCATCAAGGATCTTAACTAGAGTTATTAGTTAGTGAGAGAACAGTCTATCAGACCGTCCTCTCAAGAGGTTGTTAAAGGTAACGACTTCTCAAATGATCTTTAAAGAAAGAAGCATTGAGCGTTTCTCCAGTCGCTTGCTTTACCAATTCATCGGTAGTGAGCAAACTTCCTTTACTCCAGATATGGTCAGATAGCCAAGTAAATATTGGTGTAAGGTCTTGGCTGCGAATCGCTGATTCTACGTCAACAGTCTTTTTCATAGCCGCCATAAATTGAGCTGCGTACATGGCTCCTAGCGTATAGCTTGGGAAGTAGCCAAAAGCGCCGTCCGTCCAGTGGATGTCCTGCATACAGCCATTGGTGTAGTTACCTTTTGTCGATAACCCGAGATAGGCTTGCATCTTGTTGTCCCATAACTCGGGTACGTCGGTGTGCCTGATATTACCGTTGATCAAATCGCGCTCGATTTCGTAGCGCAATATAACGTGTGCAGGGTAGGTGAGCTCGTCGGCATCAACGCGAATAAAGTCTTTTTTAACTCTTGTGTACAACTTCTGAAAATTACTCGTTTCAAAAATAGCGGGGTTGCTATCGGTAAAATGTTTACCTGAGAGTCTAGCAAGGTGTGAGATAAACTCGTCACTACGGCCAACCTGCATCTCAAAAAATAGCGACTGTGATTCGTGGATACCCATAGAGCGAGCATGACCTGCCGGTGTGCCAGCTAGGTGTTTTGGCAAGCCTTGTTCATAACGACCGTGTCCTGTTTCGTGCACGATCCCCATAAGTGATTGTACAAACTCACTCTCTTCATACCTTGTGGTTAGACGGATGTCCTGAGGAACCCCTCCACAAAACGGATGAACGCTTTCGTCTAAACGGCCGTGATTGAAGTCGAACTGCAATAGTTTCATCACTTCTAGTCCTAGCTCTTTTTGCTTAGCTGGGGAAAACGTTCCGCTGGGTTCAACAAAGGTTTCGCTGTTCTGCTTATCAATAGCTTGGTTGATTAAATTCGGCAACCAAGTTTTTACATCGTTAAACAAGGTGTCTAGAGAGGCGGAATTTGTCCCCGGCTCGTAGATGTCTAGCATGGCATCATAAGGTGTTAAGCCCGTGGCGTTGGCGCGAATTTGCGCTTCTTCTTGTGAAAGCTTTACAACCTCGGCCCAATTCTTTTCAAAGCCTTTCCAGTCGTTTTCACCTCGTTGTGTTCGCCATGCGTGCTCGCATTTTGAACCAGCCAACGATTTCGCCTGAACCAGATCTTCGGGCAGCACATTTGCTTGTTGCCATTGTCGTTTTAGTTCTCTTAGTGACGCGGTTTGTTCTTGTGTTAGGGATTCTGTTTCAGCGTCACTAAACCAGTCTGCTAGTTGTGGCTGAGTCTGAAGTGCATGTATGTGAACCGAAAGTTGTGCCATGGCTTCAGAGCGAGCCTGATTGCCTCCGGCTGGCATCATTGCAGCTTGGTCCCAGCCACATATGGCGGCTAGGTGATTGAAACGGTCGATGGTTTGAGAATGTTCTACGAGTTTTTTGAAGGCGCTCATATTGTGCCACCCTTGACGTTAATAGTATGAAAAGGGCAGTGTAGCAGGGTAAAATGGTTTACTCATCTGTTTTTCCTTGGTGTTTTACAGCAAAACAGGTAGTTTAAATCAATAAACCAAACAAAGAGTTACAGCAGTTTAGACATGTGGATAGACAATTTTCAGGCGTTTATTATCGCCATTACAATACTTACACTCACACCGGGGCTTGATACGGCACTCGTTATTCGCAATACCTCACGCGGGGGGATGAACGACGGTGCGATTACCAGCTTGGGGATCTGTTTTGGTCTTTTTGTCCACGCCTTGTTTTCTGCATTTGGCATCTCGGCAGTTCTATCTCAATCCGCAGAACTCTTTACAATGATGAAAACAGTAGGTGCAGTATATTTGATCTGGTTGGGGATAACGAGTCTAAAGGGCGTTTTACTAGGCGGTGGTGTGTTGGCTATCGATTCTGCCAAAGTGAATACAGTTAGCGCAAAACGCTCGCTAAAGGAAGGTTTCCTTTCTAACGTTTTAAACCCCAAAACAGCAGTTTTTTATTTGGCTTTTTTACCTCAGTTTATCAACCCAGAATATTCGCCTTTGGCCCAATCGATGCTAATGGCTGCAATTCACTTTGTTATAGCAATGATATGGCAATGTGGTTTGGCTGGCGCACTCAACAAAGCCAAATCACTTTTGCAGAGTAGTCGTTTTATGAATTGGATGGAAGGAACAACGGGAGCGGTACTCATCTTACTAGGTGGAAAGCTCTTGTTAGAAGATGCACCGACAAATTGAAATACGTACTTGCACTATTCAGGGTCTTATATTGATGTTGGTGAACCGATTTTTGTCAGTTAAGTGGCTCTAAAAGAGCCACCTTTTACAGCTTTACACTTTATAAGTGGAAAGCGGCTCTTTGTAAGCTCTTACCACGTGTTTAGCAATAAGCACTTTGCCCTTGGAATCTTCGCTTTTAGCAGAGGTTAGTACTAAGTCAGTAAGCCCTTTTCCTCCAAAGCCAACCATTGTCGGATTTTCCACTTCTACAGGGATAAGGTTGAGTACTTCGCCATCTGGGGAGATTTTTATGATTGAACGGCCAGCGTACATGGCGACCCAATAGTTGCCTTCCGCGTCGATACTTGCGCCATCAGGACGGCCTTCAAAGCCTTCTAAATCACAAAACAGTTGCTGTGGTCCACAAACACCGGAAATTGAATCATAACTGTGTTTGTAGATTTTACTTGAGCCTGTGTCTGCCCAGTAAAGCCATTGTCCATCGTTGGAAAAAGCAAGACCGTTACAGGTCCATGCGTAAAAGGGTAGTGAATCGGTTGAACCATCATCGTGTAGTTGATAGAACTGGCCTTTATCTCCCTCTTTTGCGCCATTGCGAGTGCCAACGATAAACCTTCCTCCTGGGGCGACTCGCCCATCGTTGTGGCGCATGCGTGGAAACTCAGATATTAGAGGAGAAACGAGCGTTGGAAAGCTTTCCCAACTCTCTAAATGATAGATTCCTGATTTTAGCCCTAAGATGTAGCCACTTTTCCCGTGGAGGGCGAAGCACCCAATTGGTTCTCCGAGTTCGATGCATTCGGCATTGTCTCCTTGCATTCGCCAAAGTTCACCCTCACAAATGTTTACCCACATCCAAAACTGGCCACGCCAGTCCCAACGAGGGCACTCAGCTAAGTCAAAGTTAAGTTCGACAAGTGGTTCAAAAGCAATATTTTTACTGTTGGTCATCGGTTTTCTACAATCTGCTAAATAATTGTAATACGGTAAATTATTCTCCAATAACTAGCAATGAATAGTTGATAAGTAGAAGGGCGTAATCTGATTCCATGGTCCTAAAAATCGGATTACTAATAACTTACTTAAGTCGAAATGATTTTGATGGCGTTGAGCAATTAAAAAAGCCCATCCTTAGGATGGGCTAGGTGTTTTAGGCTTGAACAGCTCTTGTAGCGGTATAGAAGTAGTTTTTTGTCTCCTCTATAACTACTTGTCGAAGCGCTATAAGGCCTATTAAGTTTGGCACTGCCATTAGTCCGTTTACGATATCAGCAATAACCCAAATCATATCGAGCTTGAGGAAGGCGCCGGATGCTACAAGCACGAGGAAAACTATCTTATAAGGTAATACAGCTTTTGTTCCCATAAGGAAGACAATGCATCGCTCACCGTAATAGTTCCAACCAAGGATAGTCGTAAAAGCAAAAAAGATAAGACCAACTGAGACCAGTAATGGACCCAAAGTGTCAGCACTAAGGCCAACAGCAAAAGCGTGTGTTGTCATGGCTGCGCCAGCAAACTCACTTTGCCAAGCTCCGGTCAAGATTAATGCTAGACCTGTCATGGTACAAATAATGATGGTGTCGAAGAAGGTACCCGTCATCGAGATCAAGCCTTGCTTCACACATGAATCGGTTTTGGCCGCTGCCGCCGCCATTGGTGCACTACCTAAACCGGACTCATTAGAGAAAACACCACGAGCGATACCAGACTGGATCGCAAGCATAATACTCGCACCCAAGAAACCACCAGTCGCTGCGGTTTGAGTGAAGGCAGAGACTAAAACGAGTTCGACGGCATAAAATAACTGATCAGAGTTGGAAATGATTACGGTCAAACAACCCAACACATAAAAGATCGCCATAAACGGGACGACTTTGCCAGCAACTTTAGCGATAGATTGAATGCCGCCCAGTGTAACAAACGCAACTAACAAGGTGAGCACAATGGCTGAGTATTCGCGTTCAACCCCAAAGGAGATTTGGGTTGCATCTAATATAGCGTTAACTTGTGGAAAGGTGCCAATACCAAAACAAGCGACGCCTAACGCAAAAACGGCAAACATAATAGCGAGAGCTTTTGAGCCAACTCCATCGCGCAGGTAGTACATCGGGCCGCCAACCATTTGACCTTTGTCGTCGACTTTTCTGTATTTAACGGCAAGTAAACACTCCGCGTATTTTGTTGCCATTCCAAACAGTGCAGCTAACCACATCCAAAAGAGTGCGCCTGGACCGCCAAGTTTAATGGCAGTCGCAACACCCACAATGTTACCCGTACCTATGGTTGCAGATAGTGCGGTACACAAAGCAGCGAAGCTAGAAATATCGCCTTGCTTGCTGTTGTCAGGTTTAGCGAACACCATTTTGAGCGCATAAGGTAAGTAGCGAAACTGAAGAAGTCCCAGTCTAAAAGTAAAATAAATACCGGTTCCAACCAAAAGAATAAGTAGTGGTGGTCCCCAAACGAAACTGTCGATGGTTTTTAGAATTGGAAGTAGGTTATCCATGAATTCCCCTTAATTAATAAAGCTTACTAAGGAGAAGAGAGAAATACAGGTAGCCCCAAAGAGCGTACCTAAGCAAAGTGAAGGTATTACTAAGTTTTTCTCTCCTCTGTCCTTTTGCCTGAGAGTTTCACTTCACTTGATGAAGCTTGCTCCTTCGGCGACCGATTTAACGGTTCTCTCCAGAGGTTCCTCCAACTACAGTCCTTTTGCCTGAAATAGTTAATTCTTCGGCGGGCATTAAAATGCCACTCTCCTGTGAGTCTTCAACGGAACACGACATAAATGTCGTTATGATCTCTAAGATCAAGTTGCGTAATCTATCACAAATGATGCATAAAACAAGATAATAAGTCTGTAATTTATTGGCTATTTAGCTCATAAATTCGCCAGTTAGAATCTTCTTGGATATATATGTTAAGAATTGTCGTCTCGTGTTAATTATGAGGTGTGGCTATTAACAATAGTTTGTACTGGCAAGCAAATTGCTTAATTTGTTGTGTTAAGCGAGGAAAACGACGTTCCTCTGACCTTTTTTTATCATTTAGTGGTATAAAACCTAGAGTAAACTGTTTAATGTGTTCAATCGTTTAACCTTGTAGGACAAAGGAGTGCCTATGACCAGACTTATTGCTATTGCTGCATTAGTTGTTATCGCCTTTTTGCTTATCCGATACCGGACAAACGAAAAGTTGCAAAAGTGGGTAGTCATCGGTTTGGTGTCAGGTTTCATTGTTTACACCGCGTCATTAATGTTGACGGAGTTAATGCGTTGAATCAAAGAGGTACATTTGAGTGAGTGACCATAAAGAGTTACCAGATGAAGATGTTGTTGTCATCGAACAAAGAGATAAGAGAACTTATTTCTTTATTGTAGTGGCTGGCGTATTGGGCTTGGCCTTGGCGGGATTGTTGGTTCAAGCTTGACAAGTAGTAAGTGGGAGAGTGGCTACCAAGCGTTAGAAAAGAAATACATCGGATTATTAGAAGACAAAAAGACGCTTGTACACAAAGTAGAAGAACGGGTAGCCAAAGTTGATGATCAAGTTGAAAAGCAACTTAAACAAGCAATAGAGCAGCAAAAACAGACACATCAAATTGAGATTGAGACGCTTCAGCAGCAGATTTCGGAGCTTGAAAAGTTAAACTTGAATTTGGAATCTGAACTTTCCGAGCAAAAAGCGCTTGTTGTAGAAACAAGCGAGAAGAATGAATCCCTTAATCGACAAGCGGATATGCAAGCGTCGATGTTTGAACGTTCTAGAGAGATATTTCAGCGCGAGTTAAAAGTAAAGCAACAGTTAGAGGCGCTGCAAAAAGAGAAAGATGATTTGCAGCCTCGAATCGAAGAGCTTAAAAAAACCTGTGACGCCTATTTGGACGGAACCTCTTGGGAAGCTACGTCAGACTCTTGCGATAGACAAGATGAAGCGAACTCCCGACTGAGCCAAGTTAATCAGATGATCAGAGTGCACCAGATGGATTTAGAACAGATTCAATCGCTTGCCGATCAATTGGGCCTTTGATAGCGCACAGTTCTGGTATTGATTTATGTGTCAAAAGTGATAGACCCCGCGTTTGCGGGGTTTTTTGTGTGCATTAGTTCTCAACTAAGCTACTAATATTACAGGGTTAATAAATTATTACATTTCGTGACTTATACTAATATAAGCATTTTTACCGTGCATAATTCTTTTAAGGTATGGCATATTGCTCAGCTTAGTTTTAAAGGGGAGATGAATGGAAATAGAAAGAGATAGAATGCGATCTCGTTTAAAGATCATAGTCTATGTTGGCCTCGCTATTTCAATAGCGCTAATTACACAAACGCTTGTTGTTGAACATGAGCAACTTAGCTGGCTATATTTCGCATTTCCGATCCTTATCGGCACGTCTGCACTGGTAAAAAACGCCAAGACAAAAAAGTGGACGGCAGTCCTTTCAATGGCGGTTATTGTACTTGGTGGTATCTTAGAGCCTCTTGAACTTGATGCGGTAGAAGAGACCTTCATACTCCTTCCTCTGTGTTACGTAGTGATTTTTCCCGGTTCATTGTGGCCAATGTTTGTCGCCGTTCTCATTGTCGTAAGTTATCTGTATGAGCTGCCGGCAGAAGAGTTTGATGAGTTTATTGAAGACGCCATAGAATTGGTTGCCATTACGGTCTTTGCAACCGTGATGACCTACTTTCAACAAAAGTCCGATAGACAAGCGCAAGAGTACCGCAAGGATAGTCTTACCGATTACTTAACTCAATTGCCCAACCGCAAAGAAATGATGTTGGATGTCGACTTCTATCTAAAAGAAGATGTGCATGGGCTAGGGGTGATTCAAATTGGGGTTAATGATTTTAAGAACGTAAATGACAGTTTGGGGTACAGCAATGGCGACTTAGTTTTGGTCGCATTATCAAAAAGGTTAGCAAGTATCGTTGGTACAAAAGGAAAACTGTATCGCTTGGGTGGCGATGAATTTATTGTACTAGTAAAAAGTGATTTAAATGTTGAGCAGAAGATTAGGAGCTTGCTTGAAGACCTAAGCAAGCAATACAGCCCTAGATACAAAGTGGACAACACCTCTTATTCGATCAGCTTCAGTTGTGGTGTGGCACTGCTTTCTGATGCGGATAATAATGTCTCTCTGTGGGGAAAAAATGCCGATATTGCTCTTTATAAAGCCAGAATGAAAGGGGCAGGTAAGGTTCAATGGTACGATGACGAGTTACTCGACGAGACCATAAGGCAGCACCAAATTGAAACAGAGCTAAAACGAGCTATTGAAAAACAGCAGTTTATGCTGGTTTACCAACCTAAAGTGTGTGTGGATACTCAGAAAATTGTTGGTGCAGAGGCGCTCATACGCTGGCCACATCCAAACTTGGGTATGATTGCTCCTTATGAGTTTATCGATATCGCAGAAAAAACCGCGCAAATCATCCCAATTGGTCAATGGGTTATAAGAGACGCTTGTATACAAGCGAAAAAATGGTTCGACATGGGACACCCCATTTGTGTGTCGGTGAACGTTTCCACAGTTCAGTTTGCCCATGATGACATTTTGCAGTGTACCGGTAGCGCTCTAATTGAGACGGGTCTTCCCGCACATCTACTACAAATAGAAATCACCGAAACGACTTTAATGCGTCAACGAGATAAAGTGGTCAGTACTTGCGAAAAGTTGCGCGAACTTGGTGTGACTATCGCAGTAGATGATTTCGGCGTTGCGTATTCATCCCTCAACTACCTTAAAAAGTTGCCTATCGATGTTTTGAAAATTGATAAGTCCTTTATCGACGATTGCGTTACCGAAAAGACAGACCAAATGCTGGTGCGAACCATTATTCAAATGGGCCAAAACTTAGATAAAAAGGTCATTGCAGAAGGCGTGGAAACCGATGAGCAATTAGCCCTTATCGGTCGTGAAGGTTGTCATGAATACCAAGGCTACTTATTCGCAAAGCCCCTGTCAGTGACGGAGTTTACCCTCCTATTACAAGACAGCAGCCAACAAACGACTTAGTAAGAGAAGTCGGTTGGCTGTCTCAACTTTCTAAGTTTGAGCCAAATCTGCATTTCAATAATATTCGTTTGGCAACCGCACTCGTCAAGAGGCTTTATAGGCAGTGTGTAATGTTCAATCAGAGGCACGTTATCAGGCTCATAGCCACTGTAGGGCATCCATTGGGTATATAGCGCAATTTGGAACTTAAGGATTTGCTTCTGAGTGCCTTTGTATTCAAATATTGCGTATTCGCCGCCTTGGATCTTTCCTAACTTAAATGGTGGCGAGACGGCCCCCGTCAAACTCTCGGGAATTTCTAATGCCGCTTCATAGCGGCACTTTTCTCTAGGTGTAAATACAGGATTGTCGAAACCGAGACCGTATCTTACGTCCAAAATGTTGGTGATATTATTGCGATAACCCCAATTGATCATATCTTCCCAACTCCGATAGATGGCAGGTAGGTCGTAGCCGCCTGTCGATCTAAGCGTACAAAGTGTTTTTTCTTCTACTTGAACAATTTTTATCGGCTGAGCAAGAGTACTTGGGTTTATTACTTCCGCTTGTAAACGGTGAACATGCTGAAGCGCTTGTGTATCTAAGCTAACCTTTAATGGATCTTGATTGAGTGCGACGTCAAACTTTTTGCTGCTGCGTATCCCTGCAGGAGTAACACCAAAGTGCTCTTTAAAGGAACGGGTAAAATTTGCGCTACTTGAAAATCCGTATTGCATAGCAACGTCGGTAACGGAAGTGTTTGTCGAAAACAAAAGACAGTTAGCGGCCATTTCTAAGCGGGCGCGATTGGCGTAACTGGTTAGACTTTCGCCCATAATCGCACTAAAAATTCTCTGAAAGTGAAATTTCGAAAAATGGCTCAACTCAGCCGCTTGTGCCAAGCTAAGCGGCTGATCAGGATGGGTGTGCACGTGATTCAACACAGGAATCAATCGCTGCTTATAAACATCTATACTGCTGGCGTGATGTGAAACTGAACTAAGCAACGGAAAACTCCTCTTTAACGTTTAGCCGATTATAAGGGGTGAGACATAGTAACAGAGTAATTAACGAATTTAGCAAATCCGCAGCGACAATCGCGATGAAGATCCCCGATAAACCCAGCATACTGGGAAGTAACCACAGCAGTGGTGGTAATATGATAAGTACCCTAAGGCCACTGTAAAATGCAGCTTGCATAGCATGCCCTTTTGCCTGATAGAAACCAGTGGCAATCATAGAAATCCCTGCCAAAGGTAGCCCCCATATGGTGCTGTAGATTAGAGACTCACCCGTCATAATGAAGGTTGGATCCTGAGTAAACAAACTCATAGCAATACGAGGAAAAAGAAGTAACAGGAGTGTTATAACGCATGCATAAGCCGTCATGTATTTAGTAGCGACTTTAATGCTTTGCTTAACGCGGTCGAGTTTTAAAGCGCCAAGATTAAAGCCACATATGGTTTGGAATGCGATCAACATTGCGATCAAAGGTAAAAATGTAAAGCCCGCTACACGACCTATCATTCCGTAGGCGATAATCCAATCCGCAGTGCCGTATATAGAGAACTTATAATTAACCAGTGCTGAGTGAAGTCCCATTGAGCCTTGAGCAATTAGAATAGGAAATCCAAGAGCAAAGATAGGCCCCCACTTTGCCAAAGATAACTCCCAAGTAATTCGTATATCGAGTTTGTTTCTTTTGTAGAGCACTACAGCGAAGAGTATTGCGACAAACTGAGCTATGATGGTTGCGTATGCGGCTCCTACAACACCCATATCAAATTGAGCAATTAACAGGTAATCGAACACGATATTTAGTATTGAAGACGTGAGTAGCAGGCTCATCATAGCGTTTGCTTTGCCTTCTGCTCTGAAAAAGTCCGCTGCCACTGGCAAAAACAGTGAAACGCCCGCCGTCAGCACTATGGGCTGTAGGTAAAGTCTGGCATTTTTGTAAAATTCCGCGTCTACCGAGAGTAGCTCAAGAATTGGTTCGATGTAATACCAGCCAACAAACACACAGAGTACAGAACCGATTGCGGCAATCTGAAGAGCATGTCCTGCAACTGTCCCAGCTTTGTGCATTTCGGAACAACCAATGTGTCGGGTGATGATAGATGCGGTCCCAGCTGAGATCATGGCGCCAATAGCAGAAATAGCAATCTGTATAGGAAACACTAAGGAAACCGAGCCAACAGCGTCTTCTCCTACGTATCGCGCTATGAATATTCCATCTACGAGGTTGTAGAAACCTACCACCAGTAGGCCAATAGAAATCGGGATTGCGGTTTGCAGAAACAATTTACCAATATTCTCTTGTCCTAGAACTGCGGTTGAATTTTGTGGTTGTTGAGTCTTCATTTTCTTCTCTCCTTAAGCCCATTTATCTTAAAGAGATTTGCTGAGTGATTATTTTCAGATCTTGCTATTTTGATGATGAATACAAAAATAGGCTATGAATTTAGAGCGCAATTAAGAAGAAACATAGTGAGTAGTACTAAAGTTTATATTCGGAGGGGCTATAAAAGCAGTTGAACAGTATAAGACTGACTAAAAAAAACATTAAAGGCACGCCGAATAAAAATTCTCTTCATAGCAGCAAAAATAGGTACTCGAAAATGCACCGAGAAGAATAGCGCATAACGTGCCTTTAATGAATCGCCGTGCACTATACGCTTTATTCCCTAGGGTAGGTCAAGAGGAATGCCACAAATTTTTTCATATAAAACAGGTTATTAATTAAATACACAGCGCTTGTCACACTTTGAAACAAGTCTCTGGTGATAAATTAGTCAAGAGATCAAAATCACCTAATTAATAAAAAGCTGTTTCAAGCTTTACAGCACGAGGGTGTGAAAATAATAGTGAGTTTTGGCCACCTTTATTAAAAAAGATGGCCAAAAAAAAGAGATAATTATTGAGTAATATAATGTTCGACAAAGCGAGTAATATCGACCATATCTTGTACAGAAATATACTCTTCAGTGGTGTGGACTTTAGCCATCCCCGTCGATAAGTTAACGGTAACTAGTCCTTTAGCATTAAAATTGTTTGCATCACTACCACCGCCAGTACCTTTGGTGAAAGGCGCTACACCAATGGCTTCGAATGACTGTTTTACTTCGAGGATATGCGGATGGGTATCTGAAATCACAAAGGCGTCATACGCTCTTGTAGACTTGATTTCTACTTGAGCGCCAAAAGCGTTGGCCGAGTTTTCAAATGTTTCAATCATATGGGCGACTTGGTTATCAAGCTTCTGCGCATTTAGTGAACGAGCCTCTGCGACCACTCTGATCTCAGGCATTACTATATTCGTTGCCTGTCCGCCTTCGATAATACCGATGTTCGCAGTGGTTTCTTCATCGATGCGCAGTAGATTCATTTTGCTTATCGCATCAGCGGCCACTTGTCCGGCACTAATTCCTTCTTCTGGTGCTAATCCAGCGTGAGCGGGGCGTCCAGTAATCTTGGCGATGATTTTTTGTTGGCCGGGGGCGGCGTTCACGATAGTACCGATTGGACCGCCGGTATCTAATACAATGGCCTTGTTTGATTGAATGTAAGACATATCATAATGGAAGGAACCAAATAGGCCGCCTTCTTCGTGCACTGTGAAGGCGAGTTCGATAGTTTTATGGGATTTGCCATCTTCTTTAACAGACCTGATTGCTTCCATTATTGCAGCAATACCTGACTTGTCATCGCCACCTAAAATGGTATTGCCTTTTGAGCGAATGACTCCGTCTTCTAGTACAGGTTCGATGCCAATGCCGGGAGTAACCGTATCCATATGACAGCTAAATACAACGCTGTCATCTAAGTCGCCATCTAAACGGGCGTAGATATTAAAACCGTTTGAAATCTCTTTTGGGACAGGAAGTTTGTGTACTGTAAAACCGAGTTCACCAAGTTGCTCCGCTAAACTTTCTGCGATTTGCTTTTCATCACAGGACTCGCTGTCGATTTTTACTAGTGAGAAGAAATGGTCAACAAGTCTTTGTTGGTTGATTTTAGACATGGGAAATACCTTCTAAAGGAACAGAGGCAATACCTTAATCCGGTTAATGAAAATCATTCTCTGCGTTAAATCAATAATATCGCTGTCGATGGTTAGATTACTGTCAAATAAAGGCAGGGTGAATGGTGTGGGAACTCAAAGTTCTGCTATTACCTACTGGAGATTCATGCACACTCAAACTTGGTACAAATGTAACGCGTATGTTAATTTTGGCGATTTTGTTTGGAAAAAGGCGGTAGTGGATAAAGGGTGGTTTCTTTGTATTGCTATTAAAATTAGTACCTTATATTCCATTTTTATGAGCGCGGTTTGTAAATGTAATGAATGTGTTACACATGTACAGCGCTTAGCGTTGTGGTGGATTTTTTACTGCAAGTTTCCTTATTGCGCAAATTGTTTCAACTTAATAAGTAGGGGGCTTATTAAAAGTACAAGGAGCGCGGCATGTCAGAAGAGCACAACCCATTGGGAACAGATGGATTTGAATTTGTGGAATACACTGCTTCAAACTCGGAAGGGATTGAAGATCTCAAGCAACTGTTTTTATCACTTGGCTTTGCAGAAGTGGCTAAGCACAGGTCGAAAGAAGCATGGTTGTATCGCCAAGGCGACATTAACTTTATCGTCAATGCTCAACCTCACAGTCAGGCAGAAAAATTTGCTTCTGTTCACGGTCCTTCGGTGTGTGGAATGGCATTCAGAGTTCACGATTCTGCGGTAGCAATGAAGCAAGCTTTAGCAAATGGTGCAAAGCAGTATGTGACTGAAATTGGGCCAATGGAGTTAAGCATCCCAGCTATCTACGGTATAGGTGATAGTTTGATTTACTTCGTTGACCGCTATGGCAAGTCTTCTATCTACGATGTGGACTTTGTTTTTTATTCCGATGCTAAGGACAAGTTGACACTGCAAAGTGTGGGTCTGTTTGAAATCGATCATCTAACCCACAATGTCAAGCAAGGCAATATGGCTGTTTGGGCGGGGTTTTACGAACGGATAGGTAACTTTCGTGAAATCCGTTACTTTGATATCGAAGGCAAGCTAACTGGATTAGTCAGTAAAGCCATGACAGCGCCATGTGGAAAAATACGAATCCCTATCAATGAATCATCTGATGATAAGTCTCAAATTGAAGAGTTTATCCGCGAGTACAAAGGAGAAGGCATCCAGCATATTGCCCTGAGTACCGATGATATTTATCAAACAGTAAAAACCTTGCGCAACCGAGGTATGGACTTCATGCCAACACCAGACACGTATTACGAAAAGGTTGATAGTCGAGTAGAAGGGCACAATGAGGATGTTGAGCAGTTAAAAGCGTTGCGCATACTCATTGATGGTGCGCCTACAAAAGATGGGATCCTGTTACAGATCTTTACCCAAACGGTGATTGGGCCAGTGTTCTTTGAAATTATTCAGCGCAAGGGAAATCAAGGTTTTGGTGAGGGCAATTTTAAGGCTCTATTTGAATCGATAGAAGAAGATCAAATTCGCAGGGGAGTATTGGATGATGCATAAAAGAATCAGTTTCCCGAAAAGTGAAGGTGTTTGCTCGCGTCAGGCTCACGCGGGTTTTCCCAAAGAAGCAATATTCGAACGCGAAGCTGGTCGTTCAGGTTTTTTTGGTCCCGCTACGCACTTCCATCACACCCACGCTCCGACTGGGTGGGTAGAATGGGAAGGCGATTTACGCCCACGATTGTTTGACTTTAATGAGGTTGAACGTTCGTCTCAAGCTTCACCGTGGGATGTTGAGGTCTTGCTTCACAACCAAAACTGTCAAGTGAGGGTCTGGCAGTTAAAGGAGAATATGGTCAACCTAGTGCGCAATGCCGACGGTGATGAACTGCTATTTGTACACCAAGGAAGCGGTGAACTTTTTTCGGACTATGGGCACTTGTCGTTTTCGGAAGGGGACTATGTAATGATCCCGCGTTCGACCAATTGGCGTATTGAGGTGAATCAGCCACTGTTTGTTTTGATGATTCAAAACAGCGACGCGTCGTACTCGTTGCCAGATAAAGGTGTGGTGGGGCAACATGCAGTGTTTGACCCTGCCGTTTTAGAAACGCCTTCTATTAACGGAAAGTTCAAAGCGCAATATTCTGAGAAAAAGACCCAGGTTGAAGTTAAACGCCACAACCAAGTCAGTACCATTACCTATCCATTCAATCCACTTGATGCTGTTGGTTGGCACGGTGATCTTGCGGTAGTAAAACTGAATTGGCGTGACATACGACCGTTAATGTCTCATCGATACCATTTACCTCCGTCTGCTCATACCACGTTTGTTGGACAAGGTTTTGTAGTGTGTACCTTTGTACCACGTCCAATTGAAAGTGACCCAGACGCCCTAAAGGTGCCGTTTTATCACAACAACGACGATTATGATGAAGTACTGTTTTACCACGCAGGTGACTTCTTTAGCCGCGACAATATCGAGGCTGGCATGGTCACATTTCATCCTGCCGGATTTACACATGGTCCGCACCCCAAAGCATTTGCAGCAGGGCGAGCACATCAAAAAACGTTTACTGATGAAGTGGCTGTAATGATTGATACACGCCACGCCCTTTCTTTTACCAAAGCTGCGACATCGGTAGAAAATGAAACTACGTTTATAGTTGGTTGGATCCAGAACTCAGAGAGGTTAAGCGATGAAATTAGCAACGTTAAAAAACGGCACTAGAGACGGGGTTTTAGTGGTGGTAAACCGAGATCTAACTAAGTGCATCGAGCTGGTAACATTGCTGGCACTCTACAAGAGGCACTCGATAACTGGCAGAAGGTCAACAAGCCATTAGAAGAAATCTACCAAGCTTTAAACTCAGGTTGTTTACCTCTTGAAATGCCATTTGAACAGTTTCGGTGTGAGTCTCCTCTTCCTCGCGCTTACCAATGGGCTGATGGCTCCGCTTACGTAAATCATGTGGAACTTGTTAGAAAAGCAAGAGGGGCGGAGATGCCGCAGAGTTTCTGGACAGACCCTCTCATGTATCAGGGGGGATCCGATTCATTTATAGGGCCGAAAGATGATATCCCCTTAGGCAGCGAAGAGTGGGGCATTGATTTTGAAGCTGAAGTCGCTGTTGTCACGGATGATGTGCCCATGGGGGCATCACCAACTGAGTGTGAAAAATCGATACGATTAGTCATGTTAGTAAACGATGTTTCCTTGCGTGCTTTGATACCAAATGAACTTGCTAAAGGTTTTGGGTTTTACCAATCAAAGCCTTCTTCAGCATTTTCCCCAGTTGCTGTTACACCAGATGAGCTTGCAAACGAATGGGATGGTAAGAAGTTACATTTAGAACTCAACTCATACTACAACAATGCTCATTTTGGCTGTCCAAATGCAGGAGTAGATATGACCTTCGACTTCCCTAGTTTGATTTCCCATGCTGCGAAAACTCGACCACTCTCAGCAGGCTGTATTATTGGGTCCGGCACCGTCTCAAACAAACAGGGTACAGACTTTGGAACCTCAATATCAGAGGGTGGTGTCGGATACTCCTGTATCGCTGAGGTCCGAATGATAGAAACCATAAGAGACGGAAAACCATCGACTTCTTTTATGCGATTTGGCGATCGCATTAGGATTGAAATGTTTGATGCGAGGGGCAAAAGTGTGTTCGGCGCCATCGATCAGAAGGTTGTTAAGTATGAGTGAGACAACCTTATATGGATATTGGCGTTCGTCTGCTGCGTATCGAGTGCGGATCGCTCTTAATCTAAAAGGGATTGAGTATAGGCACAAGAGCGTACACCTGTTAAAAAATGGCGGTGAACAACACACTATTGAGTTCAAAGCGATCAACCCCAATGAACTGGTGCCAGTTTTAAATATTGACGACCTTTACCTAAATCAGTCGCTGGCCATTATAGAATATCTAGAGGAGAGAAATCCTGAGCCGAGTCTTCTTCCAATAGGTATCAAACACCGCAGTGTCGTCCGCGCTTTATCTTTAGATATTGCCGCTGACTTACACCCTCTAAACAACTTAAGAGTTTTACAGTATTTAACTGACCATTTAACTATTACAGAGGAGACTCGGTTAGCTTGGATAGAGCACTGGATAGAAAAAGGTTTAACTGCTGTAGAGAACAGAATATCGCAGCACCAGATGAAACAACCGACGGACTACTGTTATGGTGACAGTGTCACTATGGCGGATGTTTGCTTAGTGCCGCAGGTCTACAATGCAAAGCGATTTGGCGTGGAAATAAGCCAATTCGCGAATCTTGATAGGATAGTCAACAATCTAAACCGCTTGTCAGCCTTTGAAGTTGCAAAACCTGAAAATCAACCTGATGCAGAGTAGCGTGTTTGGCTTGTCTCCAACACTCGATAAATAACATCGAATAGCGGATCCATGTTAATAGGTTTCGACACTACGTCATCAAATCCAGTGCGTAAATAGAGCTCGATTTCACTGGGTTGGACATTTGCAGTTACCGCGACAATTGGCAGAGTTGGGTGGCTTTGCTTTAGATATTGGCAGGCAGTTATACCATCCATAACCGGCATTTGGATGTCCATTAATACGAGTTGTGTAGCAGTGGTTACGGCATCAAGTGCTTCTTGACCATTATTGGTTAATTTGGCGTTGATACCTATTCGTTCTAGTAGCTTGCTAAGTATGATTTGGTTTACCTTATTATCTTCAACTATCAGTACATTAAGATTTTGGAGCCCTTCGAGATAGTTGAGATCTCTACTGATTTTCTCTCGCGGAGTCACGTTCCCTTTGATGGGAACTCTTACCTGTATGGTTACTTTGCTTCCAACATTGACAGTACTGGATACGTGAATTTTGCCGTCCATTAGCTCGACTAAGGACTTTACGAGGGGCATTCCTAATCCGCTACCACCGTGTAATCGAGTTATAGAGTTATCGGCTTGTTCAAACTCACTATAGAGGTTATCTAATGTGTTTTGGTCCATACCGATACCTGTATCGGTTACCTCAATCAAAATGACATCAGGAGATTCTTGCTCTTTCAAAACAAAACTCACGCTGCCGCTATGGGTATACTGTACCGCGTTGTTTAGTACGTTAAAGATAACTTGCTTAAGCCTTGGGTAATCGCCAAGCCGATGAAGATGCTGTACTTGATGAGTAAAGTGAAAATCGATGTTTTTATCGTGACACTGCTTGGTATAAACCTGCCTAACCGTGTTGATTAAGTAGAGTAAGTTAAATTCCTCCGTGTGAAGTTCGTAGTTGCCAGTTTTTAGCGTTGAAAAATCAAGCAACTCGTTAACTAACTTTATCAACATTTCACTACAAGATAACGCCTGATTAGCAAGCTCTAGGTTATCGTTAGAAGTTGGCTGACTTTGTATGAGTTGTAAGCTGCCATGTATACCGTTAAGAGGCGTTTTTAATTCATGTGATACCTTTGCGAGTAGCTCTGATTTTGCGCTATTGGCTGAATCTAACTCTATCGCTAACTCTTCTAGCTCTTGTACTTTTGAATTTAGCAAGCTTATTTTTGCCAGTATGAGCGATTCAGTTTTTTTGTTATAGGCATAGAAGTAGATAACTAGTGATAAAAACAAAATAGAGAGGACAAAAGCAGAGGCGAATAACCAGTGTTTTGTTCGCGTGATCCTGTTGAGCAATACCCCTTCGTTGTGATGTATTGCCTCTTCCAACGCGCTGAGCACATTTCTTTCGTATTCCGATTTGAGCCGATAGTAGTGATCGTTAAGAAGTAATAATTGTGCATCGACCGGCATATCTTTTTTAACGAACTCTATGGCATTAACTTCAATGGCAACAAGTTGGTCATTAACCATAGAAGTTGCTTGAATCGCTTGTGCTACATTGGGTTCGAGTAATTGCGCGTTTGCTAGGGATTGCTCCAATTGTTTTGCCGTGGATAGGTATCGCTTTTCCCAAGAGACATCTCTTGTAAACGCATACATGCGTGCGGTCATGGTTAGAACTTCATCGAAGTAAATGATCTCTTGTGTCACTTGCTTAACTTGCTGAAGGTGTTTATCTATAACGTTGCGCTTGTGCAGATTATTAACGAGAAAGGGTATCAAACTGATAACAGAAAAGCCCAAAATGCATATCAAGGTGATGATATAGACCTTAAGTTTTCTCACCTTGTGGAGATCTTGCGGCATGGTTACCTTTCCCTCGGTTTTAACATTTCCTTATAGCAGTATAGTTCAACCTTAGCAGTATCTTGGGCTAAGCATAAATATTGGTTTTAGAGTTTAGTTTAAGTCTAGAAACCGTTCTGGAAAGTCACTAAAAACACCATCGATACCTTTAAGAGTAAGGAGCATGTTGGGGTCGTTGACCGTATAGCACCACACTTGATAGCCAGCAGACTGCAACGCTTTAATATCGTTTTGGGTGGTGAATCTAGCATTGAGATTACAGCTAAAGGCGTCAATATCTGCTAAAAGTTGCCAAGCCTTTTTAGTCAAGCTTTCACACAACACGCCAAGTTTGTAGCCTTTACAGTGAAGGTGGAGTTCACGCATGGTATCTTGGTTAAAACTGGACAGTAAAATGGCATCTTTGCTCAAAGAAGAACGCTCTAGTAAATCCTTTAATGTCTGCACTACCTTGGTGACATCTTGGGAGTCGAGCTTTACTTCTATATTGATAGACAAGTTGTGTTGCTCTGCAATAACAAGGAGTTCTTCTAGTGTCATAATTGACTCGCCTTGGAATTGGGAGTCAAACCAGTGACCAAAATCAAATTGCCTCAGCTCAGTGAGAGTGTGGTTGTCCACTCGTCCTTTACCATTGCTACAACGGTTGATGGTATGGTCGTGACAGACAACCAATACATCGTCTTTGGTTGGTTGAACATCTACTTCGATCCATTGGAGCCCAAGCTCAATGGCAGCCAATACGCTGCTTTTGGTGTTTTCTGGATAATGTCCCGCGACACCGCGATGACCGACGACTACTGGCTTCATATTCGTTCCTTGACGGTTGTTATTTACTACTTACACTCAGTTAATAGCACGTGACTAATCATAGCTAAATCGGAGATTTTTTCAGTGGTTTGATCGACGAATAGCCGAGATACTTCCGACAATTTGCCACTAACAACAGGGGCATAGCGACCCAGTTTGCTTTTGTCTGCCACCAGCCAACACTGTTCACTCTGTTCGATAATTGCACGGGTCAAACTGGATTCCTCTGGGGTAAAATCGAGAAGTTGACCTTGAGAACCTAACCCCCCAACGCCAAAGATGCCAATCTTGATGTTAAATTGACGATAAAACTGAGTCGCGGATTCGCCAACCGTATCTTCATCGGAGGAACGAACAGCCCCACCAGCAAGGTGTATGGAAATGTTAGGATTGCGGCTTAAAGTCAGGGCAGCGTTAATGTTGTTAGTGACGACAGTCAAACCGGGATGGTCTAACAGTGCTTGCGCCACCTGTTTAGGCGTGGTGCCAATGCCGAGAAACACACTAGTCCCTTCTTGCAAGTTCTCAACGACTTTCTTAGCAATGCTTCGTTTAGCGGAAATGTTTTGAACGTCTCTATTTGAAAACGAAACGTTGTCGTTAGCACTAGGTAGGCAAATGCCACCATGAACGCGCTTTACAATTCCTCTATCACTTAGCTCATTCATATCTTTTCGAATGGTTTGCACCGAAACCTGAAACTTTTCGGAAAGCAGTGAGCTAGATAGAACCCCCTGGAACTGTTGCAAGTAACCGTATATTTCTTTTTGGCGAGTAGATAAGGGCACAATATTTCCTATGCGATTTCTGCTTGTTGCTGAAAAGGTTGAGGGGCAATTCGATTACCCTGTTCATCAAACAAGTGGAAGTTTTGCCTATTGATATACAGATGGATCTTATCTTTATCATCAAATCCCATCTCTGGAGTGACCGCAATAAATTGTTCGCCCGCGACTCTACCGTGCACCAGTTGATTAGCGCCCAGAGTTTCAATAACTGAAAGTGTTAACTCGACACACAGGTTGCAATCATCTCTTTTAACTTCAGCGTGCTCTGGTCTAACTCCTAGAGTTACTTTACTCGATTTCAAATGGCTAAATTCGGCTAGATAAATCTGCTGAGAACCAAATTCAACGTAACCCTCGTCAATCGTCGCTGGAATAAAATTCATAGCAGGGCTACCAATAAAGCTTGCAACAAAAGTACTTGCTGGCTGGTGGTATACCTGAGAGGGAGAACCAACTTGTTCAATTACACCTTGATTCAATACCACTATTCTATCTGCTAGAGTCATGGCTTCTACTTGGTCGTGAGTAACATAGATGCTGGTTACACCTAACTCTCGTTGTAACTTTTTAATTTCTAAGCGCATATGAGCGCGTAACGCGGCATCCAAATTGGATAAGGGTTCGTCAAAAAGGAATAGTTGAGGTTCTCTAACAATGGCGCGCCCCATGGCGACACGCTGACGCTGCCCGCCCGAGAGTTTGGCTGGTTTGCGTTCAAGATACTCTTCGATCTTTAGTGTTTTAGCGACGCTTTCAATGCGTTCCTGTATGAGTTTTTTATCGATGCCACGGTTCTTGAGACCGTATGCCAAGTTGTCATAAACCGACATATGTGGATACAAAGCGTAGTTTTGGAACACCATAGCGATGTCTCTTTGAGCTGGTTTTACTTTATCGACGCGTCGCGCGCCTAAATGTATTTCTCCTTGAGTGATGGTTTCTAAACCAGCAATACTTCTTAGAATAGACGACTTCCCACATCCAGAAGGGCCCACTAATACAACGAACTCACCTTTGTCGATTTCAAGGTCGACTCCCTTTACCGCTTGATGACCATTTTCGTAAGTTTTCACCACTTGTTTGAGGGACAACATAACGCCTTCCTTTTTAGATGAGTTTTGGATATCACTATTAAATAGGGCTAATTTACTTTTCACTTTCTACTAAACCTTTTACAAACCAGCGTTGAAATAGGACTACAACGAGAACGGGGGGAAGCATGGCAAGAATCACCATGGCAAATGCATAGTCATAACGGGGACTCGCACTTTCATTAATATTGTTAAGGATCTGTTTGATGCCCATAACTATGGTGTTGTAACTCTCATCAGTGGTCATCATGATTGGCCATAGGTATTGGTTCCATCCGACAACAAACATAATAATAAATATCGCTGCCATCATGGTTTTAGATAGTGGCACCAAAATGTCGATAAAGAATCGAACTGGACCGGCGTTATCTAGCTGGGCTGCTTCTAACAGTTCGTCGGGGATGGTTTTAAAAAACTGACGGAAAAAAAAGGTGGCGGTTGCCGAGGCGATTAGTGGCAAGATGAGCCTGTATAACTGTTCAGCAATCCAAATCCGGATACAACTTCATAAGAGGGAATAATCCTTACTTCGAGCGGCAATAGTAGGGTGACAAATATAAGCCAAAACCAAACACTCGCGTAAGGTAGACGAAAAAAAACTAAGGCGTAAGCCGCCATTAGCGAAATAACAATTTTGCCTATTGAAAAGCCAAACCCCATAATTAATGAGTTCACTATCATGGTTCTTGCGGTCACATCTCCGATAAAGCCTTGGGATTTATTCCAAGCTTCTACGTAGATATCGGTGATATTCGCACTAGGTAACCACTGTAATCCGTTACTGACTAAGGTGTTTGGAGTATGAGTTGAACTGGCAAATATCAGCCAAATTGGTACCAACATAAACAGAGCACCAATAATCAAGATGAGATGGTCGGTGATTCGATTAGATTTCATGGTCATTCCTAGTAATGGACGCGCTTTTCAACAAAACGAAATTGAACAAACGTCAGCAGCAAAACCAACAAAAGCAATATGACTGATTGGGCCGAGCTACCGCCTAAATCCGCTCCGACAAAGCCGTCGCGAAACACCTTGTAAACCATTGAGGTAGTGCTCCCACCGGGGCCTCCAGAAGTCATAGTGTCTATCACGCCAAAGGTTTCAAAGAAGGCGTAGGTTAGATTTATGACGAGCAAGAAAAATCCGGTAGGGGCTAACAAAGGAAAGGTGATAGTCCAGAAACGACGTCGGTCACTAACACAATCCAGCATGGCTGCTTCTTTTACAGAATGAGAAATTGATTGAAGCCCAGCGAGAAAATAGACAAAGTTGACCGAGATCTGCTTCCATACCGAAACTAAAGTAATGGCAAAAACGGCATCTAGGGGATCGGTTTGAAAACTAAACTGCCAACCCAAAGTTGCAAACATTTCGCTAACCACACCGATATGGGGATTAAACATAAATCCACCAATGATGCCAGCAACGGCTGGCGCAACAGCATATACCCATGTCAAAGTAACCTTATAGGCGCTTTGACCTCGAATGATGCTATCTGCTTTTACGGCAAGCAATAAAGCAAAGGCGAGTGATAAAAAAGAGACAACCAATGAAAACAGTATTGTGAAGGCGACAGATTCCAAATACTCTGTCGATTCAAAAAGCATCTGATAGTTTTCAAACCAAACAAAAGTTGAAGACGTGCCCCAAGGATCTTCAAGCATAAACGAAAGATAAATTGCTTCCGCTGCTGGGTAGAAAAAGAACACTGCGATAATCACTAGCTGAGGCGCAAGTAATAAATACGGCAGGGGAGTGTGTAAAAATTGTTGACGACGTTCCACGAGATCTATCCAAAAATCAATAAGCGCTGCCCCAAAGAGAACAGCGCTAATAGAGAGGTTACTTAACCGTGCGAGCAAAGCGTTTTAGTAGTTTTTCACTTTCTACTTCAACTTTATCTAAGCTTTTTTCTACGCTACTGCTACCAGCAAAGATATTGTCGAACTCTCGGTGCATTACTTCACGGATTTGCGGGTAGAAACCTAGTCTATAGCCTTTGGTCCACTGGCCATCTGTCAGGCTGAGCTGTTTTACGCCGACTTCCGCATCAGGACTTTGCTGGTAGTAACCCGAATCTTTAGTGAGCTCATAAGCCGCGTTGGTGACAGGAACGTAACCAGTAGTCTTGTGCCAATACATTTGCGTTTCCGCTTTAGTCAGGTATTGGAAAAATGAAGCAACTGCTTTGTCTTCAGATGTCCCGTGCCCGCTTAATGCGAATAGAGCTGCGCCCCCGATAAAGGTATGAGTTGGTGTGGCGTTAACAGATTCCCAATAGGGTAGGTAAGTGGTTCCAAGTTCAAACTTAACGCGATTGCGTAGACCACCAAAGGAACCGGAAGAGCCCATCCACATCGCGACTTCTTGACGTTCAAAAGGCGTTTGGTTTGCGTCCCAGTCGCTACCGTAGTACTTGTAGTAACCTTTATCCGCCCACTCTTTCATCTTGTTAAAGTGCATCACCATGTCTTTGGTATTGAACATTAGCTTAGATGAGAGATCTTCGTAGCCGTTACTGCTGTTAGAGAGCGGCAGGTTGTGGCGTGATTTAAAGTTCTCAAACATTATCCAAGGCGTGTGCGACTGAGAAAAAGTAACGTAGCCTTTTCCTTTTAGCTTTTCTGCGACCTTCTCTAGTTGCTCGTAGGTTTTAGGAGCCGATACACCAGCTTTGTTGAGAATGTCTTTGTTGAAGTAGAGCACGGGGGTAGAACTGTTAAATGGCATACCAACCATTTTGCCCTTACTGTCCGCGTAAAAATTGCGCACACCCGCTAAATAGTCGTTGGCGTTAAATGAGTAGCAGCATCAACCATAATATCTTGTACTGGCTTAGCCACTCCCGGCGCGTTCATAATGGTTGCCGCCCCTGCGTCAAATACTTGTAAGATGTTTGGAGCCTCACCCGCTCGGTACGCTGCGATACCAGCCGTAAGTGTTTCAGTATAAGAACCTTGTATACTGGGGTTATCTTGTAGTCGTTTTGCGAAGCGTTGAAATCAGCAGCAATTTGGTTTACGGTTTCGCCCAATTGACCACCCATTGCATGCCACCAAGTGATTTCAGTGGCAGCAAGTGCGCCATTTGACATTGTTGCTGAAAGCATTCCAGCTATCACTAGCTTGTTCATTATTACGTTCCTTTGTTGGTTTCGAACGAGTGTTCGTTTGTTTCGTTTATCTTGGAACGCTTATGTTTCATTCAGGTGTTTAATCAATGTCAGAAAAATTAAGCTTTTGTTTACTCAATAAGAAAACTTGATGGTTAAAAAAATAGCTTTACAAAAAGCTACCAGTAACAGATTTTTTTGATTAGTATCCTTATCAAATTATTGGGCGTTGAAGGCCACCCACAGGCTATTCATCCCAGCTGAGTTTTACGTCCTATATACCCAGTAAAAACGACAATTGAGTAACCATGCCTTTAGTGAACACGGAAAGACAAGCGGCTTTAATCCTTATATTTGGCACGGTGCTGGCGTCGTTAGGATGGATTTTTTCTAAAGAAACGATTGCAGGTTTGCCACCTTTTGCATTTGTTGGTCTGCGTTTCGTTTTAGCCTCGATATTTCTCTTACCCTTCTGCTATAAAGCGCTAAAAGTGGCTAGTTGGCAGGATCTTAAAGGTGCTTCCCTCGTTGGTTGTTTGTTAGCGTTAGCCTTGATGAGTTGGATCTATGCCATCTCCATCAGTGACACATTAGGGGAAGGGGCGTTTATTCTTAGCTTGTCTATGTTGATGGTGCCGCTCATTGCGTGGGCGTTGTTTAAGCAAAGACCGCAGAGGATTTTTTGGTTTGCCCTACCTATTGCTGTATCTGGTTTAGCCTTCTTATCTTTGGGGAGTGGTTGGTCACAATCTAGCTCCCAACTTATCTTTTTGTTAAATGCGTTGATATTGGCGTTGCACTTTAATGTTAATAGTATCTACGCTAAAAAATTACCTGTTCTGTTACTGACTTGTGTGCAGTTAATGGTGACCGGATTGTTGTCCCTTGTGGCCTCTTTACTATTTGAAACATTTCCTCAACAGGTAGAGTTGAATATATGGGGGTGGTTTGCCGCTAGTACCGTTTTAGCCACTGCGCTTCGCTATGTTATGCAAACGACAGGTCAAAAAGGGTTAACACCGGGTAACGCGGCATTGATTATGATCCTAGAGCCGGTATGGACAGTTTTTTTGAGCATCATATGGTACGCCGAGGCGCTTACCACAAATAAAGTTGTCGGTTGTTCTCTTATTTTGTTCTCTCTTATCTTGTACAGAACGAACGGGAAACTTGCCAGACTAACGAACAAAGAATAGTCAATGAGAAGAGTTACATCTCGTTAATCTTAACTGAACTAGTTGTTATCACTAAATTACATTGTCAACGCGATATGATATTAGCCAAAAGCGGATTGTATTGAGTACAATTGTAGTGATTAAAGAAAGAATGTTTCAGGAAGAATAAAATGAAGATTGGTGTTATTGGAGCTGGCGCTGTTGGCGTAGGCGTTTGCAACTACCTTCTAACAATGGGAAGTGTAAGTGAACTCGTTTTATTAGATCAAAATCTAGAGCGAGCCGAAGGTGAGATGTTCGACTTCAGACATACAGCTTCTCTGACTTTTTCTAAGAACACCCGCCTAGTGCCAACTGATGATTACCTTTCTCTCATCGAAGCAAATATTGTCGTGATCACTGCTGGTGCGCAGATTAAACAGGGGCAATCTAGAACCGATCTCGCAGAAATAAACAGCAAAATCGGTGTCGAGATAGCCAAAAATATTGAGCGAGTAGCACCCAATGCGATTTTGATTGTGGTGAGTAACCCATGTGATTTAGTCTCGCACTTTATTGTGAAAAATACCCAATTTCCTGCAAAACGAGTTATCAGTAGCGGATGTGTAATAGACACCGCTCGTCTAATGTCGATTGTCGCTAACAGAGTAAACTTAGACCCAAAAAATATTTTCGGGTATGTACTTGGCGAGCACGGTAGCCACTGCTTTACACCAAAGAGCCTCATCTCGATAGCTGGTCAACCTGCGGACTACTATTGTGATAATCACCATATAGAAAGAATTAATGCCGATGAGCTGTTGGAGTCAGTCAAGCAGGCGGGCTTTGAAATCTTTAAGCGCAAGCAAAACACCACTCACGGTATCTCAGCAAGTGTATTTCGAATTATTCAGTCAATTGCAATAAACGAGCGGTCGGTGTTACCAATCGCCACTCTAATTGATGGTCACTACGGGCTCTCTGACGTGGTTATGAGCCTGCCGACTATTGTTGGTAAGCACGGTGCAGAGGAAGTTCTGAACCACCCATTTACAGAACAAGAACTTGCGCAACTCAAAGAGATCGCAAATGAGGTCAGTAAGGTAGTTAAAAGTGTGGGTAAGGCGACAGGTCTTAAATACTAAATTACAACATGTTTTGAAAGCCCGATGATGCTCTTAAGTTCTCGGGCTATCAAATTCGTCGCCCTAATCCTTCACTATCAAATCTACAATTTGCAATGCCAATTTTCTTGAATCGCCATGATCGCTGTTGGTCAACACCGAAATATAGGAATCATGCTTTGGAAGGTATAGAGCAAAGGCATTAAAACCGATCATGCCGCCACTGTGTGAAATCATATCTTCATCATTGTATGGTGTTAAGTTCAGCCCATAGCCGTATGTCTCAATTGATTGGTCATTTAAAACCGTATTTTGCGTCATTAGATTGTATGACGACTTGGACACAACTTCTCCGTGTGTAAGATCCATTGTCCAATTAATGATATCTTCGGCAGTAGAGCACAGTGCTCCTGCAGAAAAGGGTTGGGTCATGCTAGCAAGGTCAGCGTTGTGTAATTTCTCATCTTTTAACGTGTACCCTGATGCGCGATTGTTGACGATTTTGCTGTCGTTACACAGTGCAGTATTCACCAAACCAAGAGGTTCAGAAAATTCCTCTTGAATATATTGAGCATAGCTTTTACCCGATACTGATTCGATAATCATTCCAAGTAAATAGTAACCAGAGTTGTTATAAGCGAACTCCTGTCCTGGGGTAAAATCAAGTTCTTTGTCTTTAAAGTAGTCAAGCATTTCTTGGTGGGAGTGATCTTTTCTTAAGTGCTTCCAAAAAGTATCCCCTAAATCGGTATAACTCGGGATCCCAGACGTATGGTTTAGAAGATGTTTTACCGTTACCAGTGAACTTGTAGAAGGGTAATCTTTAAGATAGGTTTTGATTGGCGAATCAAGGTCGATTTTTCCTTCTTCAGCTAACTTAAGGATGCCAGCAGCGGTAAACTGTTTGGTAAGAGAACCAACTCTAAATATAGTTTTATTCGTAGTTTTTACGTTATGTTCAACTTCAGCCAGACCAAATCCCTTATTCACTATAACGTTAAAATCCTTTACTACTGTAACTGCAACACCCGGACTAGGGTCCGAGTTGAGGAACGTTTCAGATAACCGTTCTATTTCAGTAGATAGATTTGAGTCATTTGCAAGCGTGAAAGGTGAGGTCGCAATAAGACTCACAACTAACGCTAGCTTTTTAGTTCGGTTTGTTGCTGATAGATTTTCCATTGTTACGTCCATAGTTTAGTAAAAAACGCGGATTCAAAAGGCAAAACCAATCTATCAAATTAGAAAGACCAATTAGGTAACTATTTGTAATTACAATGTAATTCTTACCTTACAGGTGATGTTAAAATGTGAGCAAACTGAGCGTCTGCTAGAAAAGAATGAGTGTCTTTTTTGAAAATGTAGCGGTGATTTTCACCAAGTTCATAGTGGAGAAGAAAAGGCGATATGGCCACCTATTGGGGAAGGTCGGTAGTAACAGATGGCCATATCTAAATCTACACTCGAATATCCACTTTCCACGGTGGTTCCAAGCGATTTTTTCCTGCCCAGTACAACTTAATGTTGTTACCAGACGGGTCAGTTAATTTTGCTTCACGCCAAAGGTAAGGGTGATCAGTAGGATCCTGTTCGAACTGAATACCGACTTTTTTTAATCGTGTTACCCAAGCGTCTAGATGCTCGTGCTCAAAATATAGGGTGGATGCATTGGCCGCTTTAGCGGGCTCTAAAACTAAACAGAAAGTGGCATCACCTTGTGGGCATGCAAAACGCGCATAATGTGCGGTTTCGACGATTTGTATAAAACCAAGCGTTAAGTAAAACTCGCAGGCTTCTTCCATATCTTTAACGGGTATTGAAACTTGATTAAGATTCATAACGCTCCCTACGTACATGCCTTTTATAGAAACGGTGTTCGATTGCCGTCTATATTTATCGTCTCTGATTGAATAGCTGTTAGAATAGTGAGTAACGGCGTGACCATCTATACACAAAGTTGGACAGTTTGTGACAAACTATATGCTTATCGTATGGCTTCGGCGGTAAGGCAAGGAGATTTGGAGGGCGGAGTTGTGTTTAATTTTAAATTAAGCCGCTAGATTGCTGGTGATAAGCAATCTAGACTAATGCTATAACGCCTTATACATAATAAGTGTATCGACGTATTGACCATCTTTAAGACAGTATCCGTTCGGAGTCCTTCCCGTTGTGCTGAACCCCATCTTTTGCCAAAGTTTGATGGCAATTTCATTTGTCGATACTACGGAATTAAACTGGATGGCTTTAAACCCGAGTTGTATTGCCCGCTGTTGGGAATGTTCACAAAGGCTTTTGCAATCCCTCGACCGCGTGCCCTCTCAGTAACCATGTAACCGCAGTTTCCGATGTGGTTCCCTGGGCCCATAGCATTTGGTTTTAGGTAGTAACTGCCTAACACCTCATCGTGTTCAATATAGACATAGCACTCTAAACTGTTTTTAACCCAAATATTGTAAGCACCTTGTTTATCTAGAGCACAATCGAATGCAAAGGTTTGTTGTAATTCAACTGTTTTTTGGAAAGTAGGCCAGAACTGTTCAAAATAGGCTGGCGTTATTGGCAATATCATAGTTCAGCAAAACGTAATTTAACGAATAAACTCAGACTATCAGTGGCGAATTAAGACTGCATTAACAATCGTTAAGTGCGGGGTGGGATCAGCGGCCTTTTTACATAACAAAGGGGTCGCTTGCTGGAAACAAGCGACCCCTTTGAAGTTAAGACTTAATATCTGTTTAAGTTTGATTCACATGCGTGGCAGCAAAATCCAGCACGCCAGACTAAGCGCTTTTTAGTTTGCATGCTTTCTAACACTTCCTCACCCGACAACTGTGGGAAGGCGTGTTTTACAACCGCACCTTCATGAGTTTTGTCCATCTCATAAGCGCGAACGTGAGTGAAAGTACTCTTCAAGTTATTTGACAGCATAGATTTAGAAAGGCAAATGCCAAAGACGTCTCTTTTCATTGTTAATCCCTTAAGTAGAAACAGACACCGTGTAATATTTGTTATTTGTGTCCTTGTTCTAATTCCACATTCTCTCTGTGTGCCTAATAATTATACAGCCATTCTGCATTTATAGCGCAAAAAACAACCTAAAAGTCTTGTGAGTAATCTCATCAAATCAAATGCAAATGTTGACATGTATAACAATTACGCAATGTTAAAACGAAAAGTAATTAACAATGATGATTTGATAACCAAACGTTACGTTAGCCATTAACGGCTTTCACAGTTTGTGTACCGTGAAGTCGTACCAGAGAACATTCAGTGTTAGCCTCTATACGGTAGAGGATATAAATATGACATGGACGAGTATCAGCTTTCGCAAACGAATGCTGATCATAATGACCTTATCGGGTCTGATTGAGTTGTTAATACTAGTTTTGGCTGGTTTTTTATACGTAAAAGACGCTCAAGAAAAAGAGATGGGACAAAAAGCGCTTGGTGTTGCGACTTTTCTTTCACAAAGCCCTTCGGTTATTAGGCTTGTCGAAGAAAATGGCACTGGTGTCTATCAAGAGCGTTTTCGCAACCTAACTGAAATGATTGGTGCGGCTTTTATCGTTATCGGTGACAAAGATGGCATTAGATTGGTGCACCCAGTGGATGAGCGCATTGGTAAGCCTATGGAAGGTGGGGACAATGATCGAGCGCTGATAGACGGTGAAGCGTATATCTCATTTGCAAAAGGTTCATTAGGGCCATCTGTACGCGGTAAAACGGCGATATTTGATGCGAATGGGAACATCATTGGCGTTGTTTCCGTAGGTTATTTAATTGATCGACTGCAAGATAGGGTCGAGCCATTTCTCGCTTACTTAATTGCAATGGCACTACTCGTTGTGGTGGCAAACGCTGTTGTTTCCAGCTATGCATCGAGAAGGTTCCAAAAAGCGATACTAGGATTTGAGCCCGAAGAGATTGGTCGTCTCTATGTTGAAATGGATGTCACTCTAGAAACCTTAAAAGAGGGCATTTTAAGTATCGACGGGACTGGAAGGTTAAGATCGATAAACAAAAGTGCATGCACTATTTTGGGTTTAGACAAGCAAAGCTGCATTAATCAGCCATTAAACAAAGTTCTACCTGAAAGCGATCTGCAAACAGTGTTGCAAACGGGTAGAACAGACCACGATATCAACCTCTATTTAAACGGACAAAGATTGATAGCAAACCGAAGTCCAATTGTGTTGGAAGGAAAAGTAGTTGGAGCGGTATCGAGTTTTCGATTGAGAGATGAGTTGAACGAACTCACTGAGCAGCTTGCAAAGACTCGTGAATATGCGGAAATGTTGCGCTCTCAAACTCATGAACATCGGAACAAACTCAATACGATCAGCGGTATGTTGCAAATGGGTGAAGTGGATGCGGTTCAACATTTGATTGGCCAAGAAACGGCACATTATCAGTCTCTCATCGAGTTTTTGAGAGAAACAGTAAAAGAACCATTGGTTGCGGGAATGCTACTTGGTAAAACAGAGCGCGCTCGTGAGCTCGGTTTACAAATCGTAGTAGAAGAAGGTTCGCGACTGCTGCCATTACCAAATCGAATAAACGGTGAAGACATAGTCACCATACTGGGTAACTTAATTGACAACGCCTTTGACGCGACGCGATCAGCCATGGACCATGAGAGAGGATTATCCAGTGAACGAAAAATCATTGAAGTGTCGCTTACGGATTATGGCAATGAACTGATACTAGAAGTGGTTGACCAAGGTTGTGGTTTACCGCAGCAGTTTTCAGCCTCAGAGTTAACCCTAAGGGGCGTCTCAAGCAAGGACAGTGAGACACGCGGAGTAGGGTTGTATTTGGTTAACGAGTTAGCGACCCGCTACCAAGGCAGTTTCGAAATCGTAAACAATAAAACACATGGAGTCAGAACGACAGTGTATCTACCCAAGGAAGAGCAATAATGAAAGTGGTTACAAGAGTGATGATTATTGAAGATGACATTGGCATCGCTCAACTACATCAAAAATACTTAGAACAGTTGGAAAATTTTGAAGTCGTCGCGATAGCAACGACAAAAGCTGAAGCAGAACTTCAACTAGAGATTTTTCATCCAGATCTAGTGCTTCTTGATGTATACCTTCCCGATGGTACTGGGCTAGAAATACTCCAACAAATGCGTGTTAACAACCTCAGTAGTGATGTTATCTTGATCACAGCGGATAGAGATGTTGATACGTTACAGCAAGCAATGCGGGGAGGGGTAGTCGATTACCTACTCAAACCAATCGTTTTTCCAAGACTAGAAGCGTCGCTAAAAAAATATGTACAACAAAAACAACAACTGATCGTTGCGCAAGATTTGGATCAAAACTTAGTCGATAAAATGTTGTTATCCAACGCCAATGAAAACAAGGTTTCGCGCTTACCGAAGGGAATCGATGCGGTCACACTAGACAAAATACGAGCGCTATTTGAGCAGGAAATCAGTTTGAGTGCTGACGATGCCGGAGAGCGAATAGGAGCAAGTCGAACGACTGCGCGACGCTATCTAGAGTACCTAATCACTACTGGAGAATTAGAAGCGGATCTGAATTACGGTACGGTGGGGAGGCCAGAGCGCTGTTACAAGCGAGTAACCCGCTAACTAAACTAGACGAACAAGCAGACACTGCCTACAGTTTAATCATAAAATTGTGAATAAACTGTAGGGGGGAGTATGCATCTGTTCAATTTTGCACTGATGTTAATGGCTTCTTCTTTGCACGCCACACAACTGAACTCTTTAAACTATCTTACCGAAGAATATCCTCCCTATAACTATACGCTTGAATCAAAGCCGTCCGGCATTTCCGTTAAGCTATTAGTGGCCGCGACTGAGTTAGCAAACTCTCCAATAGAACTGTCTGATATTCGATTCCAACCTTGGGCGAGGGCCTATCGTTCAGCACTAGTCAGAGAGGACACGGTTTTGTTTTCCACGACGCGAACCGATCTCAGGGAGCACTTGTTTCAATGGGTTGGACCAATCATTGAGACGCGAGTCGTGATCTTGGCTAAACGCACGTCGCATATAGTAATCAGTTCACCAATGGAGCTGGCTCAGTATCGCATCGGCGTGATTCGCGATGATGTGGGCGAGCAGATTCTTAGTCAGCTAGGTGTACCGAGGAACTCGTTGCAAGAGAGTTCACACGCAAAAACGTTAGCAAAGCAAATTCAAAAAGGGCGCATTGATTTGTGGGCGTATGAAGAGAGGGTCGCGCGCTGGTGGATCAAAGAGGCAGGGTATAATCCGGACGACTATGAAGCTGTTTATGTTTTAGAGCAGGGAGAGCTTTACTACGCGTTCAACATTAATGCCAATAAAGAGTTAGTAGCAGCGCTTCAGAAAGCGATTGATGAGTTAAAATACGAAGTTAATAGTGACGGTGTAACATACTATGAGCAAATACTTGGCGAATATTAGTGCATTGATTCGTTGTTTGGGTTGTCTGATACTATTTTTCATAGCGAGTGTTTCCATTTCAGCTCATGCCGAATCTTCTATAACGTTGACTTTACCCTCCCAACTGGACAATGGGCATCGTTACTATCACGAAATCCTAAAAGCGGCATTAAAAGCAAAAGGGGTCAAACTCAACATTCAAATCCCCGCAGAGCACACGCCTCAAAAACGTGTACAGAAAATGGTTCAAAACGGGTCACTTTCGTTAACGTGGATGATATCTACGCCAGAAAGAGACCGTAAATACAATCCAATAGACATTCCACTTACCAATGGGTTAATTGGAAAACGCATACTCTTGATCCCGCCTGAACTACAAACGCGCTTTGATGCTATCAGATCATTAAAACAGTTGCAGGATTCGGGCTTAGCTGCAGGTTTGGGCCTAAATTGGTTTGACGTGAACGTATGGAAAAGCAATCACTTAAAGTTCTACGGTGTTGATGGTGAGTGGCGCGCGATATACGACATGTTAACGGCCAATGGAGATCTAAACTACTTTCCAAGAGGTATGACTGAGGTCGTGCAAGAAAGTAGGCTAAATCCACACCTTGCAATAGAGAAAAACTTACTACTTGTCTACGAAAAGGATTTTAAGTTTTACCTTGGGCCGAGTGCAGTAGAACACAGAGAATTACTGGAGAATGCACTTCGCGATGCGCGTAAAAGTGGTTTGATGGACTCAATAATTAAGAAGTATTGGCAGCACACTTTTAACACTATTCAGCCTGAAAATCGCACCGTGATTCGCTTAAAACTCCCTGACAATGGACACTAGTCACGCATTGAACCTTTATCCATGGATAGTTCTTGAAACTAGCAAAGGGCTGTTCATACTCCAAAATAAGCGCAACATACTGAATTAGTGATTTTTGTTGGCAGCTAAACTCAGTATAATTTAGTGATCAAACATAATGGAACAGGTTCTCAATGGAAAGCGTAATCATAGTCCTACTGTTGTTGATAGGTTTTTTCTTTGTGGTGCATCAGCGCTATGGTCAACAAGAAGTACTTAAAGACAGCGATTACAAAAAGAAGGGCGCGCTTCTAAATGCTCAAGAGAGTATTTTCTATCAAGCACTGCTCTCGGCCTTAGGTCAAAATGGTGTAGTGCTATGTAAGGTGAACATGTCAAACGTACTGGCGCCAGTATCGACCAATAAGAAGAAATGGTTTATAGCCAACAATCGTATTAACAAGAGTTATTTCGATTTTGTTATCTGTGACTCACGTACACTGGAGCCTAGAGTCGTTCTAGAAATGGACGACGGAAAGCCACTAAACAAAGGCAAGATTGATAGACAAAAATTGGTGCTGCACGTGTGTAAAAGTGCGGGAGTCCCACTCATCGGTGCTAATGTCAAACTCAGTTACCAAGTGAGTAAGCTAAAACGCCTTCTTGCGACCCACATCGATTTAATTGAAGTGGACAAAGAAGTCAGGTTCTGCAAAAAGTGCGGTAGTCCTATGGTGGTTAAGATTGCGACGCAGGGTGACTACAAAGGTCGAAGGTTCTTTACTTGTAGCCGTCAACCGACTTGTACGTACACGGAAAACTACAATGTCGTGTTTGGAGATGAGGACGACGTTGAGCCTAGTGGCGGAATTTAAAAAGCTTGTTCCTCAGCTTGGTAGACTTTGACTTGGTTACGACCGTTCTTTTTCGCTTTATAAAGTTCTTGGTCGGCGATCTTTAAAACGCCGTCCAAATCATCAAACTGATCACACTGATATACGCCTATACTTGCGGTGAGTGAAATAGCGTCTCATCTTCATAAAACCGGTAATGCTCAATGGCGTATCGGATTTGCTCAGCTTTTTGCTTGGCCGCTTTTTGCGTCGTATTGTGTAAGGCAATGCAAAATTCTTCACCACCAATTCGATAGACAAGGTGCTCATCAGAATGCGCATCGAGCAGGGCTGCCGCTTGAATCAAAACCTTGTCACCAGTGTCGTGACCAAATTGATCGTTGACCTGTTTAAAATGGTCCAAGTCGAGTATTAAAAGGGATAAAGGAACTTGCTGACTCTCTTTTCTATAGCTTTCGAAGTTGTGAATCAAAGCGTGGCGATTATAGACACCCGTTAACGCATCTCTAGACGCAAGTTGGCCTAACGATGCCTCGGAGGTGCGACGTTTGACCTCATAGACGTGTGTGATGACCCATATAAAACCAAAGCAGAGAGCAAAGTTTATCGGTAATACGATTGGAGAAGGTTCTAAGTAAAGGGCTTTTACACCGACAATAGACAAGAGAAGGACATACATAAACACGGTAGAAAACAGACCGTTTCGCTTACCCAAAATCAGATAAAACATGATAGGGGTCAGGCACCCCCATATATAAATCCCATAGTCGAGAGGATGAGTTAAGGTTGCTAGCGATACCAACAAAATGATGTGGTAAATGTAGATATTGGTAATGGTGCGGGAGTAACGACCGCGAACCGCGCGTTTGTATATAAACAGCGATAAGACGGCAAAGGAACCTTCAACGTAAGCCAACAAGTGAAAGTCGTGAACGAGAAAATTAGTGATGGCAAACAAGGCCGATATGCAGCCGAGTAGGCTGCTCAGCGATATCAACGCAGAGCGGCGCAACTGTTTTGAAGGATTAAATAAATCCAACTCCATCTTAAGCCTTTTAACCTATGCCACTTATTGTCTATTTGGAATGATTCGCTATTTAATGTTTTTGATCAACAGGAAACTTGAACCAATATCAAAATTTTGCGATCTAATATAAACCTTTGTTTGAACTCATATATCTAGCTTGATCACAAATTCGATTTATCTTATTGATTGGTTAATCGCGTAGTTTTTGCTAAATCGTCCCTTTGAAGCCTAGACGGTGCAGGGGTTTAAACCTAAAGTTAGAACATGGGAATTTGGGATAAGGCACAAAAGCCCATCTTCTAGAATGAAACGGTTGAGATTTTCTCTAATCCAAGGCAAAGAACCTTAGTTAAATTATTGATACTATATGCCTATGTGTTCAACAATAGTTTGCGGGGAAAAGCTCTTAGTGCTTTTCGTTACAGGTAAACTGATTAGTAGTGAGATGTATGAGCAATTCTACAAGTACAATTTTAACCGAAAGCGGCACCAATGAACTTGAGATTATCGAGTTTCACCTAGAAAAGCAGCTTCCTGGAGGTGGTAGTAAGACCTGTTACTACGGCATTAACGTCGCCAAAGTTCGCGAGGTTATACAAGTCCCTGAAACAACAGATTACCCAAACGCTCAGCCACATATGGTTGGGGTTTTTTCTTCTCGTGATATTTTGACTCCACTCGTTGATCTTGCTGGCTGGCTAGGTATCCCGACAAATCCAAACAAAGAAAAGAACTTTGTTATCGTTACGGACTTCAACCGTATGACTAATGGTTTTTTGATCGATAGCATTAGCCGTATACACCGAATTTCGTGGAACGATGTGGAATCACCTAGCCAATTTTTGGAAGCGGGTGAACAAGATTGTGTGGTCGCTGTCGTGCGAAAAGATGGCAATCTGATTATGATTTTGGACTTTGAAAAGATCATTGCCGATATCAACCCAGAGCTGAGTATGGAGAAATACGACGTTAAGGTTGACCGCTCGGTAGACCTAAATCAAACCATGGTAACTAAGCGCAATGCGAAGACAGTATTGGTAGTGGATGATTCGGCGTTTATTCGTAGCTTAATTCAAGATACATTGAGTTCGGCTGGCTACAACGTTATCGCGTGTAAAGATGGCGGCGAAGCGCATGAGAAGCTACAAGAAATTGCCGAAGTAGCTAAAACCGAAAAAATGCCGGTGGCAGATTTAGTCAATGCCATTGTCACCGATGTGGAGATGCCACGCATGGATGGCATGCATTTGGTTAAGCGTTTACGAGACAGTGAAGACTACAAAACGACACCGATTGTGATGTTCTCATCACTAATGAGTGAAGACAATCGCGCAAAAGCGTTAGCTCTTGGTGCAAATGACACAATTACTAAGCCAGAGATTGGCAAATTAGTCACAATGATGGATGGCTTAGTCTTTAACGACTAATGTGTATCGTTTAATGCTATTCGTAAGGCGATTAAAGAAAAATGGTAGGCCTAGGCCTACCATTTTTCTATTTGACGCTTGATGCCTTTAGGCTAAACGTAGAAAATGCCATGTTCTAAAATAAATATTTGCTACAGTGTCACTTTATCTAAAAGGAATGGATTGTTGACTATTGGAAAACACCTAGTTGTGGGTTTGGGGCTATCGGTCACCATGTCGAGTTTGGCAAATGATGGTGAATTTGAGAAAGCGAAGAGTGCAGTCGCAGAACTTCACGCTATACAGGCTTCGAATCAAAAAAATATTGAGCAACTAGACGATGCTAACCATCGACTTCAACTGGAAATTGAAAACCTAAAGCTCAAGATCCGACAAATGCAGGTATACGAAAAGCACCTTGCAGCTTTGATAGAGAATCAAACTAAGGAACTCAGTGACAAGTCTAAGCAAATAGAGGGTATCCGTGATACTCGTGCGGGCTTGATTCCCTTGATGTACTCCATGCTTAGCCAATTGGAGGCGTTTTCAAACGATAGTCCCTTCAAAAGAGAGCTAAAAACTCAACGCCTCAAAACCCTTAACAATATGATGGTTCGCGCCGACGTCAGTGATGAAGAGAAGTATCGTAGGATCTTAGAAACTTTTCGCATCGAACTTGATTACGGCTTGAAACTCGATACGAATTATCAAACCATTTTAGTCAGCGAAAAAGAACGTCACTTGGAACTACTCTCGTTTGGGAATACTGCATTGTATGCTCGTTCACCTAACAACGAAGAATATTGGCATTGGAACCCCGTAGTTAAAAATTGGCAAGACGTAGCAACGGAGCATCACAATTCGATCGATAAGGCCTATGACATAGCATTGGGTAGTCCGCCAGAACTCCTTCTCCTTCCCGTTGTAAAAACGGAGGTGTCACAATGACGTTTCGCCTGTTTTCACTGGTGCTTCTACTCCCGCAAATTTGCTTTGCTCAAGGCATACAGGAAAGCGCACAAAACTTCGCACAAGAGGTGTTTATAGCGGAGCAGAAGAGACTCGATAAACATCAAACTTCAGCAGAATCACTGCAGGCTGAGTTACGCGCACTTGAGCAGCAATACGCGGAATTAGAGGCGCGCACAAAGTCAATGAGTGAAACCTTTACCAGTAATGAAGTCGACATTGCAGAACTTGAAAAAAAACTTAGCTTAGAAAGTGGCAGTTTGGGGGATGTATTTGCAACGGCAAAGAGCAGCGCATTGACCGTCTATGATGATCTGAGGGACAAACCATTAGCTTGGAACAAAGATAACATAGACAACTTACTGATAGGTATCAGCAAAAGTAACGGTGTTATGTCCTACCAAGAGCTCGAATCGCTTCATTTAGCTTACATTGATCTGATCAAAGCGACTAAACAATGGCGAAGTGGTCCAATTAACACCATTGATCGCGCGGGAGCCATTCAAACTGATCAAGCCTTCGCTATAGGTGCATTCGCTTTAGTCGCCCCAGAGGGAATACTCGACTTTCGAAGTGGTGAGGCCGTTACTCGTCCATTTGAGGCTAATTTTTCTGTCAACTACGAAAACTTGTCACTATCTGATGTCGGCTCGACGGTTGTTTTCCCCTTTGATCCTACCAAGGGCGAGCTATATCTACACGACATTGGCAAACTGACTCTGAGTGAACGTTTTGAAAAGGCTGGAGTAATAGGCAAAGTTATCGCTCTGCTATTTGTTGTCGGATCAATCATCTCTGTTTATCGCGGTGTTGGCCTAGCTAAAGAGCAGCGTGCAATTAATCGGCAATTGCAAAATCCCGATACAGAAAACCAAAGTGGGCTCGGTGAGCTACTTATCGCCTTTCGTTCGGAAAACCAATGGCAGCCAGAAGTATTGGAACTGCGGCTTTTAGAACTGGTGGTTGACCAGCAATCTAAGCTAGAAAAAGGCTTATCTATGCTAAAGCTTTTAGCAGCACTTGCCCCCATGCTTGGATTACTGGGTACCGTCTTGGGAATGATTGAAACCTTCCAAGCGATGACTATAACAAGCGAGCAAAGCTCAGCTATGATGGCGAGCGGCATCTCAACAGCGTTGACAACGACCGTTTTAGGTCTAATTGCCGCTATGCCCTTGTTGTTAGCCCACAACTATCTTTCTTCTCAATCTGAATCAATAAGACAGATCCTTGAGAAACAAGGATTAGCCATGGTCGCAGACGTTGCTCAGCAGGAGCAGGGTAAACGCCATGCTTGATCTTCAATTTTCGTTAAACTATCAACTCGTACACAACTGGCTTACGCAAGGTGGCATAGTGTTGTGGGTGCTTAGTGGCGCTCTGTTTATCTTTTGGTGGTTAGTTTTCGACAAGCTCTATTTTATGGCGTTTGTATTTCCTAAGTTAAAAATTGAATGGCTATCCAAATGGAATGTGCGGGAAGATAAAACCAGTTGGGCAGCAAAAGCGGCAAAGGAAGGATGGATTTGCGAAGCCGAACTTAAGCTCAATCATGGATTTTCTATTATCAAATCACTGGTAGCACTCTTTCCGATGATTGGTTTACTGGGAACGGTCACGGGAATGATTAGCGTCTTTGAAACACTGGCTTACACCACCAGTCATACGCAACTTGTACAGGGCATTTCAATGGCAACCATACCAACAATGGCCGGCATGGTTTGCGCGCTGCTTGGTATGTTTATTTACGCAAGGCTAAAGCGTTTGGCTTCGGTAAAGCATCTCAACTTTGAAAGACGATTCCGAGGTGAAGCATGAGGCTAGGGCGCAGAGAAAGGAAGGATCAGGAAGTTCAAATAGAGCTTACTCCAATGTTGGATATTGTTTTCATCATGCTGATTTTCTTTATTGTTACCACGACGTTTACCAAAGAGTCGGCGATAGAGGTTAATAAACCGCAAACCAGCCAAGCGGCTGCCGTACAACAAGAAGTTTTGACCATTAGCGTCGACAAAAACAATCTTGTCTATTTTAACAACCAGATTATCGACGTGGAATCGATTCCAAGGCTTTTGCAAACATCAAATCGCGACGTTTCCCTTTTAATCAATGCGGATCGCTTAGCCTACAACGGGACAGTAGTATCAATCATGGACAAAGCGAAGTCGGCTGGTGTCACACAAATTTCTTTGGGTACGGAGCTTAAACGATGAGAAGGCTAGTCATTGTCTTAACGCTAACCTTCATAATGACAGGCACGGTATTGCAGGTCATGGCCTCTTTAGTAGGCCAGAGTGACAGTACTGATCAGCAGAAAACGCTGGGTTATAACCTTGTACTTAATGAGATTGACTCTGAACCTGAAACGAGAACAAGACAACTCCCAGAGCGACCACCACTAGAATCGCTCAAAAAAGTTTCTAACCCTTCCATAAGGGCTAGCTCGTTAGCAAACAATGTTGGGCAGACAAAAGAAATTAGTTTGAGTGCTTTTGTAATTCCGCCTAGCAAAATTGCTGTATCGACGCCTGATTTTGGACAATGGCAATCCGAGCCAATCGAAACTGACATAGCCAACATTTCCAAAATAAGTAATAACCAACCACTTTTGCCGATCAGTAAACCTAAGCCAATATATCCAGTAGAAGCCAAACGCCGCAAAGTTGAAGGATTTGTAAAAGTAAGCTTTTCAATAGATGGCAAAGGGCATACTCGACACATCAAGGTAATAGACGCTCAGCCGCCACGCACGTTTGAACGTTCAGCAATACAAGCAGTAAGAAAGTGGCGCTACCAGCCATTGCAGATTAATGGTGTGCCAGTTGAACAGGATCCGCAAATCGTAATCGTGGAGTTTAACTTACAATGAAAGGATTAAGGCTTTTCTGCTTTACCATTCTCTTTTCTTTCCCGTTATATGCGGTGAGTGTAAGCACGAGTACAGCGAACAAACTCAACTACGCTATCAAGCTTGTAGAACAAAAGAACTATGTCAAAGCGATACAAGTTCTAGAGTCGGCAAATCCAACTCGCCGAGAAGGACAGGCTATGGTGAGTCGTATGCTGGGTATAGTGTATTGGCAGTCAAACAATATAGAGTCGGCCATTCAACATCTACATCAAGCGGTGCAAGGAGAAGTGCTTGATGAACGAACATACGGGACAGAACGTATGTTGGCAGACCTTTATTACCACAACTCCCAATTCGAACTATCGATAAAGCACTACAAGCGGTTAATTCAACTCGGTTTTAATGATGAAGAGAATAGGGAGCTGCAAATGATGTTAGCCAGCTCCATGTATCAACTAGGTAATTGGCAACAAGTTATTGATACACTGCAAATGTTTCCCTACCAACAGGGGGCACAAGACGTTACGCCACTATCCCTAATGTTTAACGCACAAATAAATGCAAAAGAGTTAACCGGAGCAATTGAAACAGCAAAAAGGATTATCGGCCATAAACCTCGCGATATTATGTGGATACGAAACGTGGTAAACCTCTACGTCGAGACAAAGCAGTATTATCCTGCGCTTGATACATTAGTCACGGCCTATGGAGTTGGGCTCAATCTACTGGAAAGTGACCTTAAGTTGATCGTGCAGCTCTATCAAGAGTTAGATTTACCTTTTGCAGCAGGACGGTTAAGCGAAGAAAGTCGAGCAAACACCTTACCGGCGTTAAAAATGGAAGCTTACTATTGGCAAGCAGCACGAGAGTGGGGGAAGGCCTCAACGGTACTCGAAAAAATGGCTGAAATGGATAACCGCTACTATTGGGACTTGGCATTAACTTACTACCGAACTGGAGACTATGTGGATTCACTTAACGCAGTGGAACAGTTGGAAGACCAATCCGAGTCTCAAGTTGTCGATCTAAAGAACAATCTCTCTCTTCTACTCAATTGAGAAACATTAGAAAAATTGCTGGTTTGTCACTCTACTGTGAATAAAAAATGGTCACTTAGACTATATCTAAACCAAACAGTCAAAAAATGCGTTGTTAACACTTGCGTCTGTTCCTGAGTCTCGCTAATATCCTCCTCGTTCCAAGGAATGGGTCCGTAGCTCAGTTGGTTAGAGTACTACCTTGACATGGTAGGGGTCGGCGATTCGAGTTCGCCCGGACCCACCATCCCTTGCTGCATAATCATGCACTGGAACCACAATTTGGGAGTGTAGCTCAGTTGGTTAGAGCGCTACCTTGACATGGTAGAGGTCGCTGGTTCGACTCCAGTCACGCCCACCAATTCCTAGAAAACCCGTCACTCAGTGGCGGGTTTTTCTTTATCTGCTGTTTGTTAATAGCTTTTGGCTAGTACGTTGGTTTGGCTGCGTAGCTGCTTATAGCGATGTATAAACACCAGAGCGTCTACTACGTTTGCTAGTGCGATTGCGGTAAACAACCAAACAACGTCTAGTTTAAAGTGAACAATAACCAAGCTTGGTATCACAATGTTCAGCCAAAGTAACCAGACCTTTATCAAAGCAGTTTTGGTGACATCCCCAAGACCTCTTAATGCTGCGGTATATACAAATTGAAGCCCTAAAGGAACTTGAGCTAAACCAATTATGCGTATGTAGACTGAAGCATCATTGATTACATTGATATTGTCAGTAAAGAGACTGGCAAACGGTTGAGGAATTATGGCCATTATCAGGCCTATTGAGCCCATGAATAAACAGGCTAGCTTGGCAGTGACCACCACAATGCTATCTACATCCTGAGGCTTATTTGCTCCGATAAATCGACTAACCAGAGTAGTCGCAGCCGCCGCCGTTCCAAGGCCAGGTAGAAATGCAATACTCTCAACTCTGTAGCCAATTTGAAAACCGGCTGCGACAGAGGCGGCATAACTATTTATTAGAGAAATGACAAATAACCAACTCATCAAAAAGGTGAAGTTTTCGACTACTGAAGGAATGCCGAGTTTAAGTATTTCTTTAATGTGTTGGAGAATCCCCACAAACTGCATAGAGATGTGCGAAGTCTTGTTGAGCATAAAGAGATACATAGCAACACTGCAAGACGTCGCAATGATGGTCCCAATGGCCGCCCCTTGAATCCCCAAAGCAGGTAATCCGAAGTTGCCAAAAATGAATAGGTAATTGAAGGCAATGTTAAATCCTACACTGACGATTTTGATATTCATTGGCAGAGTGCTGTTCCCTGTGGAAACAAAGTAAGTAAACAGGATTACATCGAGGTATATAAAAATAGAGCCTGCTAGCAAAGTACCTAGATACATTGAGCCAAGCGTGGCAACTTCGTAGGTAGTTTGGAAAAACAGATACAAATCTCTGACAAAAGGAATTGCGAGCGTGCCCAAACAGTAGATTGGTAGTGCACCAATAATCATTGCGACAATAACGTTTTTGGCGGCTTGATGCTTTTTAGCACCGGTAAGGCGAGCGATGAGTATGCCACCACCAGTTGCAAACAGGTTATCTAGGGCACCTATAGAGCTAGAAAGCAAAACTAGCCCCATACCAACGGCGGTAAGCTCGGCAGTGCCAAGTCGCCCAATCATAAATAGATCGATAAGTACCATTGCCATATCAAGGAATAATTTCAAAGAGACAGGGATAGCAATGGTTAAAACCTGCTTTGAAAGTGATCGAGAGTTTTTCAACGAATTTACATACACACGAGTGTATGTCTCCATGTAAAGATGGAGGCTAGCATTGAGGGGAAGGGTTATGTATGACGCGCTCCCAGCACTAGCCGCATTGTTCCGCGGCCGACAAGAGGCACGGATACGTTAGTTACAGGCGCCGCCTAGCGAAGACCTAGCTATGATGGCTACATCTTTTTGTTTCGCTGAGCGGCGGATTCTATCCGCTGAGGCAAAAATATGAAAATTCCATTTTACGGTATAGATCATAATGGCCTCCTCTCAGTAACTTACAATCCGTTTAGGTCGTTGAATTTAATAATGTTTTGTTGAAATGTCAATCCAATGAAGAGTGTGATAGCACTGAAAAATGCTCCTCAATGCTTTCTTTATAAGCGTTCCCTTGCATGGAGAGGTAGTACCGCATTAATGTCGCGCACCGTAAGTCACTAGATTAGCAACTATAATGACCAGACGGATCTATTAACATATAAAGCAGGGCACTATGTGGAAGGGACCTATATACTTTTTAACATTTCTTGTGGTGTTCACCATACCTTTGGCAAAAGCTAATGAGCAGTACGAGATCGAAGTTGCCTCTCTACTCAATATGTCGCTCTCGGAGTTGATGCAAGTCGAAATCAGTGATGTTGGTTCTTTGACCAAAACGAGTAAATCAAGAGCGCCAGCAGCGGTTACCTACATAAGTCAAGCAGATATCCAAGCTCTGGGCGCACGCTCTATGATGGAGCTATTAGAGATTATGGTACCGGGTCTACAAATGATTCGGCATCATTACGAATTGCCGCATATGGGTATCAGAGGGATAACCAGCGATCGTGAAGATAAAGTGATGATTCGAGTTAATGGACGTGTGATGAATGAGCGTAGCGCTCGGGGTGCAATTACTGAGAGAGATTTCCCACTGATGGGAGATATTAAGCACATTAATGTTATACGTGGAGCCGGATCATCATTGTATGGATTAGGTGCGGTGAGCATGGTTATTGATATACAAACATTTGACGCCGAAAGTTTGATAGAAGATTCGATTCATGTTCGTGGCGGTGCAGGCATGCAATACAAAGCTTTAGGATTGAATTTCAGCAATCAATTTGACAATGGCTTGGGGCTCTACTTTCATTCTGAAATTGCCGATGTCAATGGTGCGAATGGTCAAGATGCTCCGCTCATTTATGGTAACGAAGGTGTAAGTCTTAATACTGGTGAACTAATTCGTCGCGGCGAACCAATGCCTACAATTAGCCGAGATTGGCAAGGCTATAACGAAGAGCCGTTTACCAAACTTCATCTAGGGATAGATTATAATAATAGCCATCTGTGGTTACGCTACACAAAAGCAGGCCGTAACATTGCTACTATGCTCAAAGGGCAAGTAGAACCGCCACTGGGTTTAAACAGTGTCAATGAAGAGCTGCTCTCAAAGATTGGTTATGAACAGTTCACTGCAACCTATGAACATGAGAACAACATTGATGCCGTCGCACTAAGTTGGATGCTAAGTTACGACCGAACAAATATTGAAAAGCAAGAGCCATTTGTTAAAGACCTTAACTCTTATGGTGAAGCAGAAATTTTTGCACGAATGATGGCGAACTGGGCTGCTACAGACAATAGTGATATTGCACTAGGACTGGAATATGGTCATGAAGAGTTTGGACTCAACAATGAGCAAAGTGCAAACGGCCGCTGGAATACCTACACTGTTTCCCTTCTAGGGGAATGGCAGTGGCGTTATGACAACGACTTAACTATTTTTGCAGGCAGTCGTATTGACAAAAACACCTATACTAATACCTTGTTCTCACCGAGACTTTCAGCAGTTTATTCCTCTGATGATATGAATACATACAAACTGTTGCTTACGCAATCTCGTCGGATGAATGTTGCCCAGCGTAATCGGCGTTCAGAAAGAGAAGGCAATAGTGTAGGCGATACTGAGGCGCTTAACAGCATCGAAGTTCGCTATGAACGAGCCAAAGGCAACAGCATAGCTGGAGTTAGTCTTTTCTACATTAACCTCGACGCTCTAGGTTGGGATGAGTCAGCGAGAAACTCAATTACTATTGGCAAGCAAACACAATGGGGGTTAGAATCTGAGTACACCCTGTTCACAGGCTCGCACCAGTTAAACTTATCGTTCGCTTACAGCAAACTAATTGACTTTGACTTGTACGGTCAAAACACCTTTATCACAGCCCACCCCTTTGGATATGGCAACGATTTAGCCGATTGGGCTACGTTTTCGACCAAGATTAGATATCGCTATGAGTTAACTGAGAAAACAAACTTTATCAGTTCTTTGCGAGCCTTTTGGGGTTTTGATGGTTCTCGCGATTTTCGCGATAAACAATTAGATGACTGCATATCTCCAAACGAATGCTTTGTAACTCAAGGCTGGGAGAAAGCTTATCAGGAACAGGTTTATATGAATTTGGGGCTAAAACACCAAGCTACGCCGAATGCCGTGTTCTCCTTAGACCTATACAATGTTCTAGGCGTCTTCGATAAAGATCTTAATAAGCGAAACTACCGAGATTCACTTGGTGATTATCGGTCTGAAGCCGTGGCGATATCAGCTGGGGTAATTTTAACGTTTTAACTTGCTTTCGTATGCAGTAGATTGAGAAACTTTAATTGAGTAATGTACTTAGTTTAAGGCCCATAAATCGGGGTGTTAAAGGGCTTATCCCAAGAGTTATCCAAAGAAAATGTGCATAAGACTAGAGTGATCTAATTGCTTGTGAAATAATTGTTGGTAAAGAAGTGTATTGCCAGAACGTTTCTTATCGACAAGAAAAAAGCCAGCACGCGATGCACTGGCTATAAATGTAATCTAAACCAATTTTCTAGCTTGTCGTAATCGGGAATACGCCACCCGCAGCCCCATTTTCTCCAACAACAAAGAGATATAGATTCGTTGTAGAGCCTTTTTTACCCGTGTACATATAGATGAGGGCAGGCTCGGTTGTCGCTGCCTCACAGCCAGTAAGATTCACGGACGCTGCGTAGTAATGACCGCGAGAAGCGATATCACCGGATATTGCACAAGTGTCAAGTATAGTACCTGAAAGCGATAGGTCGTTTTCGATGCGAAGGTTGTTACCAAGGGAATCGGTGTATGTGGTTCCCTTGATTCCGTCAAGGTTTATGGCTGTTGATTGTTTAGTGAATGTGCCTGCAACACTCTTGTTATTAAACGAGCCCATAAGGCTTAGTTCGTTGCCTGAAATTGAACCAGATAGAGTTGCAGTAGCACTCGCTGCTGTAGTATCAACTATGCCTTTAAGCGTAAAGTTATTGCCTGATACAGTTAAGCTGCTCGCAAACAGGACGTCAACGTTGTTAGGATCTGAGCCATTAATGGTAATGAACTGGGTCTGATTGCCGATAGTGGATACGAGGGCTGCATCATCACCTGACATATAAACACCGTTTAGGCTGGAAGCAGTAATAGTCGCTGTCGCAGGTGCATCGTCGCCACCACCACCGCATGCTGTAAGAATAATTGACGTTAATAACGCTAGTGCTTTTTTCATGTTAACCTCTTATATAACAACTGCATCGGACTTTATATTGACAGTATGCATAATTTCAACTTAGCTATATTAAATTGTGATGAGTGGCAAAAGTTAATGTAATCAAAAGGTTATACCTTTATAAAGGGTATGTCATACCAAGCTCATCTCCCCCCCTTAAATCTGCGTAAAAGCTCGACAAAGTATCGGTAACTTAACAATTTGTTGATCCAAACCATCTGAGAGTTTTTCAATGCATCTATATTGTTTTTGAAGGGATGAGGAGATAAACATGGATTTAAGGGAGTTACAATCGAGTAAATTGGTTTTAATCGGTAATGTTTGGGATGTAAATAGTGCAACTCTTGTAGAAGAGCTGGCTTATGATGCAATTGGCACTTCGAGCGCCGCAATTGCTAGATCTTTTGGTTACAAAGACGGTGAAGATCTGCCTTTTGAGCTTACACTCACGTTAGTAAAACGCATTCGTGAGTGTACAAGTAAACCTTTGACGGTTGATATCGAATGGGGTTATGGAGACACACCTGTAGAAATTGCTAAAAATATTAAGCTTCTTTCTGATTTGGGTGTGAGCGGCGTAAATATTGAAGATAGTGTTGTATTAGAAGGTCAACGCCAGCTAGTGGCTGCTGATAAATTCAAGGACAAACTTCAGCAGATCAACAACGAACTGATTAAGCTAAATGTCGATGTGTTTATAAATGTCAGAATCGATACTTATCTCTTGAGCGAAGAAGCCCCTTTGCAACAAACATTAGAACGCATTAGTCAATATGAAATGGCGGGAGCCGAAGGGGTGTTTGTACCTTATCTTGTGTGTCCCAATGAAGTTTCAAAAGTGTTGTCACATACCAAGTTACCGCTCAATTTGTTAAGCCACAAAGAAATGTGTAGCGTCAATGAGTTGCAAGAAATGGGAGTGAGAAGGCTGAGTATGGGGAACCGCCTCTATGAGAAGACATCAATTTACTCCGAGTCTCTTTTCAAATCGGTTTTAGAACAACAGTGCTACAGCACTGTTGCTTAACGGCGATAACTCGAAAATTTCACGTGAGTAATCCTTCTACTATGCTTAAGGCAAACTTGTCTACAGCGATATTAAAGTGATTCACTCCCCTAACGCGCAAAACCCTTGTACCAGACATTGTTGTTTAGATGACAATGACGTCTGTTTGGGTTGCTTTAGAAAGTTAGAAGAGATTTTGAACTGGAAGAGCATGAGCGAAAAAGAACAACAGGATTTGTTTGAAGAGTGTCTTTTAAGAAGAGAAAAAAATGAACAAGTGCTATTCCATTCACTAAGGAAACAGGACTAATTGTGAGCAAAATTAATATTAAAGAAAAATTTCAAAAAGTTACATCACTGTGGTTCCCCCATATTATCGCAGAATCGAATGGGCAGTTAGTAAAGATAGCTAAAGGAGAGGGTGAGTTAGTCTGGCATAGTCACGAGAACGAAGACGAACTATTTATTGTATTTAAAGGTAAATTAACGCTTAAGCTTAGAGATAGAGAAATCGAGCTAGAACCCGGAGAGATGTATGTAGTACCCAAAGGCGTTGAACATTGTCCTGTAGCTGAGCAAGAAACGCATTTTATGATGATTGAGCCAGCGGCTACAAAACATACAGGAAACCAAGAAAAAGAAATAACAGTAGCGTCAGAAAATCAGCCTTGGATATAAGTGTGGAGTTTTAAGGTATAACGAACTGAATAAATAACTTGAAGCAACCCCCATTATTATACGCCCAGAGTTTATCCATTTTTAAGCTGCATTAATATTGACCTGTCTATTAATAAACATGGAAGTTTTAAGGTGCAGGTTTTAAGAAGCAATACAAAGTCGTTGGCATTAATTACTTTTTTTTACGCATTAACCTTTGTTTCTTCCCAATGTTTGGCTGAAGACAGCCTAGATAAAATAGTAAATAGATATGTAGCAGCCTATGACGTTCCTTCTCTATCTGTTGTAGTAACGAGGGTAGGAAAACCTGTTGTTGCGCAAAGCTATGGCAGAGAAGGGCTGTTGTCGCCAAACACCCCGACCTATGTCGCCTCTATTTCAAAGTCAGTGACATCTGCCGCGATATTTTTGTTAAAGCAGAAAAAGAAAATCGACATTAATGATCCGGTATCTCAATACATACCCGAAATAGCGTTCTCTTCAACAGTTACGATTAAAAACTTACTCGAACACACCTCAGGAATACGGAATTTTAGTTACAAGTATGACTTTAACGGAAGAATAAGCCGTAAAGAGGCCATCGAACAATTATCAGGCTATCAACCAGAAAGTGAGCCAAATAAAGAATTCTTTTATAATAATACGAATTATGACCTTTTGGGCTTGATCATTGAGCGTGTAACTGGACAAACATTTAGCCGCTTTATTAGCGAAAACATTTTTGTACCGGTTGGGATGAATTACTCTTCAACAGTGGCTAGTGGCGACGTAACTGTGCCCGGTTACAACAATTTTTTTGGTTACCACTGGCAAAGGGAAGAAAAAATAAATGCAATAGAGTCGCCTTCGGGTTTTGTTATTAGTAGCGCGGCAGATGTAGCCAAGTTTATGGAGTTTGTCAGAACAGGTAAGAGCCAAACTGGTGCGCAACTAATCGACCTTGATAACTTAGGCTTGTGGCACTCCTTAGACGAAGAGCAAAACTATGGATTAGGCCTACAGCATAGAGAGTTCGCAGAAAGAGACATGATCGGTCACTATGGCTCGTTGTTCACCCATAGCAGCGCAGCTTGGGTTGACCCAAATAGTGGTATTGCGGTTTCGCTTGTTGCAAATAAAGTGAGCATTCCCTTGTTGACAGTCGGGATCCCCAATCTTGTCACCGACATTGTTGACCACGTTGGCAGTCAATATACGCAGCCTTTTAGTTATCTTCACCTATTAGCAAAGTATTACCCCGTGGTGATTTTTTTAGAGATCCTAATATCAGTTTTTGGCCTAGTTAAGCTAAAAAAGAAACTGCGAAAAATGGGTGTCGATACCAAACAAAAAGTTGGGGCTCTTATCAATCTATCCTTTGTATGCACACTGCCTGTGATCATCGCATTTGCGATGGGTAGAGTTCCGGGCTATGTATGGCTGTGGAATTTAGCTCCCGACTTATTTATGTGGTTTATCATCTCAGTACTACTCTGCTTAATCAAAGTTGGCATTGTGTTTCGAGCACCCAGACTGATCGACAATAAAAGGGTTATTTTTGCTACTGCTGATTAAATACAAGTGAAAATTGAAGCTCAGTAAATAGCAAAAATCAGAAAGTGGAAAATCAGTTGCATATGAGTTTGTCGAAATTACCCTTATTATTCATACACTAATCAATAACGGATAGGCTTATTTGGGAGGCACTGCATAATTATTTGCTTAGCTTATAGATTCGAAACTAGTCGCTACCTATTATGGATGAATCAATTAGTAGCGAAATCAATAGACGATGAATATATCGGCATGGTTTAAAAGCACTGCGAAAACTCCAGTAATTGTGTTAGCGATTGCTGTTTTTCCTATCATCTTCGTTTTATCTAATAGCGTTTACCAACAAAACAAAAACATTCAAAAGCTTGAAGCGGCGTTTCTTTCCATGATGAAAGCGGAAGAAGCTTGGTTCAAGTCTATTGATGAACGCTTTAGCCTGGTAGCACAAGAGTTTGACACATGCACGATAGAAGCTCGCAAGCAGTTACTGAAAATCGAATATTCAATGGCGGCAATCGCCAAAGCTTATATTATCGACAAGACTGGCAAGGTGATCTGCAGTAACGACATTGTTAATGCCTTACAAGGAGGCGTCGATCCAAAAGAGCTCCAGTCGGTCACTCACATGCTAACTGATGACAACTTGATTCTAGTTGCTCATTACTACGAAAATCGCGACATTTATGTGGCTTGGATTGTATCTACAAACTATATTGCAGCGATGAGTCGTTTAGACACACCTTTGCCTTATCAAATAATCAGGCGCTATGGTGACACCGAGTTGTTCAGTTATGGTACACGCGATAGCTCGGTGCCTAAGGGAGAGATGGAAGCAAGCATTTTACTCACACATAGCTATGATGAGCGCATGTCTGCAACTTTGGCGTATCCCGGACTTTACGCGCTGGTAATTAAAGAACTGAACCTGTTTGTACTCTTCACGACTCTGCTTTTCAGCGGTATGTTAGTCATTGCGTTTTTAACGATGAGCCGTTCATCGCTTAATAATGAAATGAAACGCGGCATCGAAAAAGGGGAGTTTCGCTTTCATTATCAACCAGTAGTGGACATGAGAACTGGTCAATGGCTTGGTGCAGAAGCTCTTATCAGATGGTATAAAGGGAGAAGTATCTACCTATCGCCGGATCAATTTATACCGTTGGCAGAAAAAACAGGATTGGTTATCCAGTTTCAGCACTTGTGTTTGGAGCAAGTAAGGAAACTAACATCGCATGTTGAACTAGAAGACAGCGACCTCTTTTTTGCAATAAACGCTTCACCTGAACATTTAACCAAGGAGTTTTGCGAAGCGATTCGCCCTGTCGATTGTGCGGGCAGTAGATTCGAAATAGAGATCACTGAACGTTGTTTCTCAGATCTGGATATCTCACAACTTAGAAATAGCCTAGAGGTTATTGAACACAAAGGTTATCAGATTTCGTTAGATGACTTCGGTACCGGAAAAACAGGCTTAACTTATTTAAGCGAACTGCCAATCAATAAGATCAAGATAGATAGACGTTATATTCAAGCGATTAATACAGATACCGTTAACTTTATCATCCTTAAGTCAATAGTATCGCTTTTTCATAACCTCAACGTCACTATCATCGCAGAAGGGGTAGAGACCCAAGAACAAAAAGAGTGGCTGATTGAGCATGGCATATACTTTGGGCAAGGATGGCACTTTAGCCGAGACTTACCCGCTGACCAGTTTATAGAACAGTTCACATTGCAACACCCCGTTAAAAGGGTTGAAATGGCATTACAGGGCATTAGCTAGAAATCGAACGCAGATTGATAAGCCTATGTCGCTTTAAGTTCGATTTCGATAAGCTATGGTTAGGTAAGTAATTAATAAAAGGAAACGACCGTGGCTTATGAACTATTAGTTGGCTTAGATGTAACCAATGATGAAATTTATCACGATTATCGTTTGGCGATGCGCCCATTGTTAGCGCAAGTTGGCGGATATTTTGGTTACGATTTTAAAGTGAGTGAAACCTTAATCTCGCGCACTCATGACAATATTAACCGAGTGTTCACCATTGGCTTTCCAAACAAGGAGGTCAAAGAGGCGTTTTTCACCTTACCGGAGTATTTAGAGATTAAATCAGAGTTTTTTACCCGCTCAGTCAAATCGACGACGATAATTGCAGAGTACAATAAGCAAGTAGAGTAACCCCTGCGAATCAGTGATAGAATGGGCCGGGGCTCATTTTTATTTTTAGGCCTTAAACCACTTAGTTCGGTGTATCCGATGACAAACAGTAAATTTTCTAATCTTGTTCACTCAAGACGCTCCGTTCGCAAGTACGACTCTGACGCCGCATTCGATCATGAAGAAGTAGGCGAAGCGCTTGAACTAGCGACTCTGTCTCCAAATAGCAGCAACATGCAGATGTGGGAGTTTCACCGTGTTGTTAGTGAAGAAAAGCGAAACGAACTTGCTCAAATTTGCATGAACCAAAACGCGGCTAAAACGGCCAATGAACTGGTGGTTTTTGTCGCAACTTCGCATAACTGGGAGAGCAGAGCCAAACTGAATAGCAAGATTGTTAGAGAGGCTTTTAAAGGAAGAGACGACACGACAGCCCAAAAAGCGTTGCGATACTACGATAAAATCATTCCTTTCGCTTACAAAAATGATCGCTTTGGGGTATTGGGTCTAATGCGAAAAGCACTTTCTATCTTTCTGGGGATGAAAGAACCAATGATCAGGGAGGTAAGCCGAGAAGATCTAAGAGTGTGTCTACACAAGAGCGTTTCTCTAGCCGCAATGACGTTTATGTATGCGATGAAGGATAAAGGCTATGATACTTGTCCCATGGAGGGATTTGACTCGGTAAGGGCCAAGAGATTGCTAGGCCTGAGACGTAGTGACCAAATAAGCATGATCATCGCGTGCGGCAAAAGTGCTGATGATGGCGTTTATTCCCAAAGGCATCGCGTGCCAACCGAAAGTGTTATATTTAAGCATTAACAAGAATTGAACAAGGGCTTCTATATGTTAGAAGCCCTTTTTTTGAAAGTTAAAAGCTATCGGCCTCGGCCGTCAACCATCACCGCTATGGTTTTGAACAAGATAATCATATCCATTGCAAACCAAGCTCTCCAAGAAGTTAGGGCGAGTGCGTAACTATGGTCAAAAGCAACTTTTCTTCGCACGTCTTCGATCGATGTATCATAGCCTTGATTAACCTGCGCTAGACCAGTGATACCCGGCATTACACCATAAGTACGATCTGAAAAATACGGGATTGCTTCTTCTAGTTTTGGATAAAAGCTCGGTCTTTCTGGTCTTGGGCCAATTAACGACATTTGTCCTTTTAACACATTGATTAACTGAGGAATTTCATCAAGTCGAGTTTTTCTTAAAAAGAGCCCAACACGAGTAATTCTCGGGTCTTTCTCGGTGGCCCAAACGGCACCTGTCGCTTTTTCTGCATCTTGGTACATGGTGCGAAATTTAATAATCTCAAACAAGGCCATGTGATCAGGAGTAGATTTGCCGACTCGAAGTTGTTTGTAGAAAATCGTTCCCGGAGACTCTAGTTTTATGGCAATTGCGATAAGTGGCAGTAAAGGTGAAAGTAACAGCAGGCCGAACAATGCGCCAACCAAGTCAAATATTCTCTTGCTGCTATCTACCGTTGTTAGATTGTTTTGTGTAGTTAACATAGGTGCTCTCCTTATTGACGAAGTTTTTTCCACTGACCAGACTCAAATCCAAGTAAATAACGCATACCGCCAATGAAGTTAGCGACATGGCCGACGACTAAATAACGGATGGCAGTACAATACTTGTGCGAAAAGAGCCATGGGAAAAGGTGATTAAATAGGGCTATTGCGTAGATAGCGATTTGGCCACATAACGCTAGATAGAAAAATGGGAGCTCTACTAACACTGCGGTGTTTATAAAGCCAATGATCATCAAGTAGGGCATGAGTACTCGTAGCCCTTTGCCTGACGCAAATAAAAATGCGACGGAACCATGGCGAGGTAAAAGTAATGACTTTAAATACAGTAGTTGCTGCATGTTCCCAGCAGAAATTCGCAGTCTGCGATAAAAATCATTGGAACGACTGCTATTTTCCATTTCAATAGCGTGAATCTTAGGTTCGTGAACGGCTTTGAATCCCTGCTTTACAATATCCATCGGTAGATAAAAGTCGTCGTTGATGACGTTTTTGGGCAAAGGACGGAATAGAGACTTTCTAAACAAGTAAAAGGCTCCATGTGCACCTAGTGTAGAACCTACACTAGATTCATAACTTTTAATCTTGGTTTGATAATCCCAATATCTCGATTCACTACTACTGGCATTTAGGTAACTGTAACTGCTGTTCACAACGCCAACTCTGCTGTTTGAAAAATGGCGACTGGCGATTAGTAAGGCGTCAACGGAAACGAGAGAAGAGACGTCACTAAGAGCGACTAGATCGGTATTAACGTGTTTAAGTACGTCATTAAGTACGGCGACTTTCCCTCTATTTTCCTCAAACTCAAGAACTTGAAAGTATGTGTCTTCACATGTGGCATCCTGAATCACATCTCTGGCGATAGCGCCGTTTTATCGCTGCATCCATCGCAAGCAATTATGATATTGAGTTTATCGTGTGGGTAGTCCAACGCAGCCAAATTATGAATTTTAGATTCGATCCACACTTGTTCATTAAATGCGGGTACAACAATCGTCACTGAGGGATACAAGTCATCTTTGTCTCGGTTCACGTAATTGCGAACAGGCACTTTTAGAACTTTTTTAAGGGTTCGTCTTCCGAGTGTTCTTAGCAATAACGGATACCCCAAATGATGATAAACAATTAGGAAATATATTAGGCTTGCACTAACAATAAGAGCATGGGTCATAAAGAATACTCCTTCGTCCAAACATTTGCGTACTGGAGAACCATGGATTGGATATCGTTGTTTTTAACAACGAAACTTCTAGGGCATTGCTGACTCGAGGATAGGGATTTGACAATGGCTGTTGCGAGCTCGTTAGGATTATCGGCTGAGCAGGTCATTCCTGTATTGGAACACACTGTCTCTTTTGTTCCCCCTACATTGGTAGCAACGACATTGATTCCACAAGACTGAGCCTCTAGAGTGGAAAGGGGAAAACCTTCTTTTCTAGACGGTAGAACAAAGAGGTCGAGCGCTTGATAAAACGTGGGCATATCGTCAACCAGACCAAGAAATTTTACGCGTTCTGAGAGCTCTAAATCACGGACAAGCTTTTCAAGTTTATCTCGTTGACTACCGGCCCCTGCGATAACCAGTTTATAGTTTTTGGGTAGCTGTTTTAGTGCATAAATTAGTACATCTTGTCCTTTTACGTGCTCTAAACGACCAGCGCAACCAAGCCAAATATCATACTGAGACAACTCTAAACGGATACGACTTCGGTCTTTAGATCCCAAAGTAAATATATCTGTGTCAATACCGTTTTTAATCACTTCTACTGGGTAGTTTGAAAACCAACGAGTTAAACGTTTCGCAACAAAATCGGCGTCAGCGATAAGACGAGGTTCAGATACCTTGAACAACAAGCGCTGATAAATACGATGCTTAAGGCAGTTTAGGTGCCATGCATCGTGTTCAGTATGTACCAGTCTCACGTCTTTGTTTAAGAGCGTCGCTAAACCTGCATATACTAAGGGGCCGATATGATGTGTGTGAACGATTTGAGGTTTTAACGCTTTAAGCACTGCGGATATCTTGCGTATCGTATCAAGACTAACCCCACTTGGTTTTTCCAGACAGATCAACTGGTTTTCGCATTCCGCCAGCCTTGGCCAACGATCTAAAAGTTCCTGCTTTGAGCCTTCGAGACTCACAATCCAAAGCTTATGTGTATGGGAGGTTAAGCGATAAAGCTCAAGGGCAAGCTGTTCGATGCCACCCGGCGACGCTCGCTGGATGATATGAACAATTACGGGTTTATCTCTAATGACATCTGTTTTGCTAATTTCCATACGCAAATCCTCTTGTTTACAAAGGAAATAGCAGGGAATGTGCCAATAAAAACATTAGTTAAATCAACAACATAAAATTAAACTCAAGATATTCCTATTTTGAGAATTAATAAAAGAACGCTTTGGCAAATAATAAAATTCATCGCCACTTCAAACGGAAACTTTTTAAGCACTAGGTAACAAAAAAATGGGCTACCTATAAGGCAGCCCTAAAGTAAATATCTAGAGTGAATTTAAAATTGTGAAGCCTAATTCTAGGAATAAGGGCAATGACGCTTGTGCCAGATAAGGCCTCTAACTCATCAACTCTTCTTATGCTGGTATCAAGTAGCTCAAGTATAATCGCAGTACCAATCCCTAATGCTATACCTGCAAACCAACCAGCAAGGGTAAACACCCAAGCGGGTATGTTAGATGGAACACTAGGTGTAAAAGGCAAGTCTATGATTTTTACGCGCTTGTTTTGTTCGAATAACCCAAGTGAGCCCGTGAGTTTAGCCATTTCATTACGCTCTAACAGTTGTTCGTAAAGTTGACGTTTTATCGTCACTTCGCGTTGTAAACGCAACAGCTCTTTCGAGTAGTCGCCAAATCCGAGAGCCTTTTCTTCAAGATCTTTGACCATTTTATCTAGGCTTTTGGTCTCTTCATTGAGAGATTCAAACTTTGCCCTCACGAGTTGAAGGTTGTGGAGTTGCGTAACGAGTAGCGGCGTCATTTCACTCAGGTTAGCGAACTCTTGGCTACTTGCCATATCCCAAAGTTGCTCACTAGAAATGTCTTGCTGTTCGACGCTAAGCAAGGTTGCACGTTCTTCTTCCAACCTCCTCAACTCCCTTTTTTTGCCTTGAACAGCGCTGTGGTTATCGGTGTATCGAGCTTGCAATAGCGAAAGCTCGCTTCGAATATCGATGATTTGCTCTTCTAACTTACCTATAACTGGGTTGGTTTTAGATAGCTGTTGATCAAGTGAGCCTAAGCTTTTTCTGACCCCAGAAAGTTCTGCTTTTTTTTCCGCAAGTGTTTGCTTAAGACTGGCTAACCTAATTAAGGATTGAGCCTGCAGCTCTGGCGTGACACCAGAAAATCTATTTTGATAATCAGCGAGGGCGTTTTCTGCGCTTTCCAAATCCAGTTTACGTTGTGTGATGTGGATTTGCAGAAACTCGCTGGAATGCTCAATAGATGAGCGCTCTGGAGCCAATAACTGTTCGATAAAATGGTGGCTAATGGACTCTAATAGATCTTTCATGCCATTAGGGTTACGTGCAGAGAGCTCAATTTTTAGAAAATCTTTACCCAACTGTGTGATGTTGAGTGCGTGTGACAAACGAGTAATGACGGCTTCCTTTTCTTTATCACTCATGTTTTCACTGATCAGGTTTTGCTCTGTCGCAACAGACGTTAGCACGTGGCGACTTTTGAGGAGCGTTCTAAGGGCATGTAATCGCTCTTTTAACATGGTTGAAACTGCAAGATCTTCTAGAAAAGGGTTCATTTTCGCCGTTTCTTGAATCAACAGACTGGTATGTGCTTTATAAGTTGTGGGCGCGATGTTACCAACAAAAAAGCCCACAATTGGCATAAGGAGCATTGGAAGAACAATGATGTATCTTCGCCTCCATGCACCGCAAAAAAGTGTAATAAAGCGCAATTTAAGCTCGTTCATAACGCCTCCAAATAACCTCTTAACAGGTTAACTCTAGAACTCCAGCGATGCTGTTTTGCGACCGCCTGTTGCTGTTCTTTTTTGTTGGACAGGGTTTCAAAAACGGTAATCGCTTCATCCGCGTTGTCATAAATATTGATGACGTGACTTAAAGGTTCTACTGCGTTAAACCTCGAAGCCAAGACAGGTGTTCCTGAGCTCAGGTATTCCATCAGCTTTAACGGGCTGCAATTCTTGATCTGCTCATTATTAATAAAGGGCAGAAGCGATATGTCCCAATGCTGGATATAACTTGGTAAGGTGGAATGCGGTTTCGGCCCAAGGCGATACACATTAGGTAGGTCGTCCAGAGGGAATGAGGACAACTCTAATGGCCCCACAAACACGAAGTTCCATTCTGGTTTCGCCAAGCACAACGACTTTAATAGATCGTAATCCAACCACTCAGATAGACTGCCGTAAAAACCGGCAGTGGGACGAGCATTATTTGGCAAATCCGTTGCCCTATAAGTAGGAGTTGCAAAAAGATCGTAATCGACCCCATGTGGCATTAGATAAGTTTTGTGCGAAGGGAATTTTTGCAATAGTTTGTCGCTAGCAGCGAAGATTACATCCGACTTTTCGACCAGCTTACGTTCGTGTTGCTCAACTACTTTATGGTCGACCCCCGCGAGAGAGGAAAAATCATCGCCACAGTAGTAAACGACAGAGCGCTCTCCTAGGCTGCCGCAAAGGTCAGCGGCGGTAGGTAGCGAAGTCCACAAAATCGGGTTGGAAATCTTATGGTGTCTAAATAGCAACTTTAGCTGCCATACCATAAGCGTCTTAGCAAACCATCGCACCACCACAGATTGCGGGGCTGGTATAGTTCGCAGATTAACGGTAATTATATTGGACGAGAAGGCATCGTCGCTAAATTTGACTGTCCCTTTACTGCCAAATAGTTTTCTAAAAACTCTGGCAAGGTCTTTTTTGCATAAGCGAGGCTGTCTAAGCCCAATTGAGTTTACCCATAACACACGGTAGTTTTTGCATAGACCAGTAATTAGATGCTGAGTACTAGATGGTAAACCGCCAAAGTCTTCGCCAAACACAATAATATCACGCATAGTAGTCACCACTTTGTGTTCTTACTACTTTGGCTGGATTTCCAGCAGCAATGGCACCTGCCGGTATGTCCGAAACCACGACGCTGCCCGCAGCAATAATTGCACCTTTACCAATAGTGACACCATTTTTAACCGTCACATTAGTTCCTAGCCAGACGTCATTCTCAAGTATGATGTCACCAATCGTTGAAGGATCGTCTCCATCACCGCGAGCGCGTCTTTTGGGGTCTACAGGATGCCCCGAATAACCAAAGAGAAACCCCTTACCGGCAATGCGAACATTGTCGCCAATTAACACTTTGCTTCCTACCGCTATGGTTGTCTGCCAACCAATATCCACATTGCTACCGATTTTGAGCAGTGGACTTTCGGTTTGCGTGCATCCGCTAAAGGTCGTTTGTCCAGAGATTCGGCAGGAGTCTGCTATTTCGATTTGCAAATTCCCAGACACAAAGGGAACCCCACCAAACACATATAAGTCCTTACCATGTTTTTTTAGTTGTTGCTTGAAGGCAGGTGCGCAGATAAAAGCGTCGCATAAGGTTGTGCTAAACAACCGGTATAAACGATAAATTGAATAGGCGATGAAATTGTATACTTTTGGCGTGCTAAATTGCATTCTGACAATCGTTTTGATTAAGTCAAACATACGGCGATACTTGGCGTTAGGATGATTTTTCAACCAACTTTTTGCTCTTTCTACGTTACTAGCAACCATAAGCGTGTCTCTTTTTCTGGGTATAGTGATAGAAAAGGAACAACTTACGTGCCAAAAGTTATATTGTTTAAATTCAGAAGCTTATGTTTGTGAATTTAAGAATTCTCATTTTGATTCTGTTTTTGAAGATTTTTTTGCACGATATGCGATACACAAATATTAAGAGAGGCAAGGATATAGATGGGCCATGTAAATCCTTGGGTTAAAAAGGTTCCAGACACAATTGTACCAACGAGTCCCGCATAGATGGCTTCGCTAGAGGAAATTAAGATAGGGTGGGGCGAACTAAATTTCCCAATTTGGTTTTGATTTCGCTTTGCGCATTTGATTAATACGACGATTAAGGCAATAAAAATGCCTAGTCCTAAAAAGCCAGTCTCGGCCAATATACCAAACCAAGTACTATGAACCGCGTGATTTAGCCCGTCCCAATGGGAGCTGTAAAAGAAATAGTTGGCGTAAAAGTTTTGCAGTCCAACTCCGGTTATTGGATTGTCCAAGGCCATTTTAAAAGCCGCTTCCCATGCGTAGAGTCGCCCCATCGCTGATTCATCTATACCTGCTTCTGCGGCTCCTCCAGATTTGCGACCTGAAATACCAGCAGCGACAAACAAAACCATCGCCACTATTCCACACAGAAGTACTAGCAAGGTTTTAGACTTTATTCTTTTAAGTGCAAAAATACCAAACACCGCTAAGGAACCTAGCAGCCCACCTCGACTTTGCGTTGCTAATACGGCGAATATCGTTAGTACAGAAACAACTAAACCGAGTATTCGATACGATGTGGGCATCTCTTTGGTCATAGCAAAACCTAATGCAAAGGCCAAAGGAAACATGAGTACAAGGGATAAATCATTGGGGTCGCCAAGCATAGAACCTAGGTTTCTTCCGATTGTAACGCGGCTTCCTTCTACTAAACCGATGCCGTTTGCAGAGTTAAAAAGTGCAACTGAAGAAACTAATAGTCCACAAACAACAATGAGCACCGCCATTTTGTTGAGTTTGAATTCGTCATTGATCAGCCAAGTGATGGCCAAAGTCATCACCTTGATCTTCCAATAGATGTTTTTAAAATACTCTATGGCCAAACCGGGGTTAGAGGAAGTAACTATGCCTAAAATGACTAACATCCAAAAAATGCAAAGTAGAGTTAAACACTTATGCCAATAGGGCTTTAGTGTCATGCTGATTAAGGTGTGCCAGAGAAGACCACTTAGGGCACCAAGAGAAAGCAGCAAAGGGATCTTAAAGTTGTAAATCAGAGGAAACGCTTCGTGTAGTCGGAAAAAAGAAAATAATACAAACAAGCAAACAAACCAGAAAGTGCCGTGAATAACAAAAAGCGCGCCAAGTGGAAGAACGGCTAACACGAGAATGACTTCTGGACGTGGGATCAGCAGCCATAAAAGGCTGGGAACGAGTATCAATAGACTGGCCCACATTGCTTGACTGCTGCGACTAATCATATCGACCTACCAAGGGTCTAAGAAGTCTAACTTTACTAAAGAGACTCGGGGCTAACTCTAATTTATTGGCTAACCATACAATGGCGGTGATCTGAGTGAAAGCGAATAAAACCGAGCTTATAGGATCAAGGTCAAGTGCTATCGTCAGAATAGATAATAAAGATACTGACAGTAATAAGGCGCATGAGTGTCCTTTGTAAGGCATAGGTGTCAGGGACTGACTTTTGATGTAGATACTGAAAAGCCTGCCCAACTGAGATAACCAGATTGCGAAGATTAAGGCTAACACGCCGTAGTCGATTAACACCCAGCACAATGATAGCCCTATGGTTGTCCAAACGAGGTTATTCACTAAGATCCAGTGATTCTGCTTCGATTTGAGAATGCCGAAATTAACGATTTCTGTCGACTCTTTGAGCATCACAACCGCGATAGCGCCAATGCAATAAAAGATACTGATTTGATATTGCGGGTCGAGAAATAGAGAGATGACGGCTTTAGCGGTCCACGCAACAAGTACGCAAAGAAGTGCTAAGTAAACCAAGCCGTATTGCGAGTATCGAGCAACGGTTTCATTACCAAATTGATTAAAGTATTGAAAACGTTTTGGCATCCACCACATGCCAAAAGGTTGCATGAGTACACCCGTTGCGATAGCAAATTTCATTGCTACGGCATAATGCCCAAGACTTTCTAAACTGGCGTTAACTCCAATAATCCATCTTTCACCACCACTCAACCCAAAGAGCACAAGTGCAGATAACATAAGGGGAGCAGCGTACTTTAATAGAGCAGTAATACGCCTAACTCTAGGGACAGTTAGCGGAATATCGAGATAGTGCCACAGGAATATGAACTGAAAGCTAGTACACAAAACGCCGATCGAAAGTACGCTGGTTTCAGAAGGGATGTAAATCAGGACGGCGATCAGCAGCACAAATTGACTAACCAGCAGTATCATACTCATTTTAAAGAAAAGCACTGCTCGGTTTTGGATTCTAATCCAAGCAGTACATATGGTAAGTGGCCCCTCAAATGCGACAATCAGACCAATCAAAAAGAGTTGTTTCGTATCTATCCATGGGTTTTCTAATAAACCAGCACTAAGCGAAACCATCCAAAGACCAGAAGCCAACATTGAAATGGTAAAACTTAACGTAAAAACGACGGAAACTAGCCTTTTCTGATCATCAAAGCGCTTAAATTTGGCTATGTATCGGTACAAGCTTTCGTGCAACGCGACTCCAACTAGCAGACTCATTAACGCTGCTGACGTCGCAATGAGATCCAAGCGGCCGATTTGTTGGGCGGATAGAAAATAGGTCATTATGGGTAAGGTGATCAGCGCAAAACCCTTGGTAAAGAGTAGGGATGCACCGTAGATCGCCATATCTTGCATTGCTTTGCTTAGTACTACCATTTTAACGCACCTCTAAGGAGTTATGTGCGCCTGAAGGGATTTCAAGGCAAGATTCAGTACACAACACGTCATGAACTATGCCAGCATAAACTTCTTCTGCTCTATACTGTTCGGCAATTTGCTTACTGGCTTTTGAAATCCGAGTAGCTAACATTTTATCTTCTGTCAGACTCAAAATGGCCTGAGCCAGTGAATCCGCATTGTCCGGTTGGTACTTGAGGCAGTTTTGATAAGAAGAGAGGCGCTTGTCCCAATATGCACCATCTCTCGGTATCACAATGCACATACCGGCAGCCATGGCTTCTAAAATTGATAGGCCGAAAGGCTCATTTTTGCTCGTTGAAATGAAAATGTTACTTTGCTTACGTATCTCATCTATACAGCGAGGCTCCTGATACCAAAGAACGTATGGCAAAGGTTTTGGCGCATCGCTCGTTGGTACTGATATGTTTTGTGGGCGGATAAAGCAAATGTTCGCTGCGATAGGTTTTTGTCGATGGACAACTTGGATGCCATCACACATCAAGTCTAAACCTTTCCATTTAAGCAAGGAAGCAGCCCAAAATAGAACTGGCTCAGCTTTATTGCATTGGCTTGGCCAGTGTTGACGTTTTATACCATTTACGAATGAGCAAAAACGAGGTCCGTTTAACTCCAATTTCGCCAGTTCTTGAGCATTCGCGCGGCTGTGCGTTCTTTCGTAATGACGACTCAACGCTGCTTGCAACTGGGTTCGAGAAGAGTGAAGGTAATGAACCTTGTGCACCTTCATCAGGCACCAACCAATAGAACGAGAAGGGGAGACAGGGCCATGAATGAGTTGAATCAAGGTCGCTCCAAGCAACTGGTTAAACAGGTATAAAGCCATATCATTCCCGGGTCCAGATGCACCGAGCAGACAATGGAATTTTCCCTGTTTTAGTCTTGTTATAGAGAGCACCAAAAGTAGGTAAAACTGTTTAACCCAAAATAACAAACCTTGATTGCAAGACATCAAAGTGTTGGCCATTGGGAACCGTACAATGTCAGTGTTACACTCTTTGGCTAGGTCACTCTCTTGCCAAAAACTAACGTCTGCGGTGAGAACGGTGTACTTTACCTTCCCCCCTTTGGTGAGTGACAAGGCGGCATCTGTTGCAATCTTAGACCCACCTTTGAAAGGGACAGGATCGAAGAGCAGTATGTGGTTTTTCGCAGCAATACCCATATTACCTCCCAACAGCAAAGCGATTGCTGATATAGGTGCGAATAGGGCTTAGCGTTCTCCAAAGTCTGATTTTTGTTGTACTCTTCTCTCGAATTGAGGCGTCGTAAACCGCCTGAATACGTTTGACGTTTTCTTCGCAACTATGGTTTTTGATTACATTAGCTTTTGCTCGCACACCCAGAGCTTTGGCAGGTTTGCGATTTTTAATTACCGCGCGCATGGTGTTTACAAGAGGCCCAATCCCTTTGTTTTTATACAATAAGCCATTCTTTTTATGGGTGATAATTTCCGGAATGCCACCTTCCTCTGGAGCAATGATGGGCAACTCTGCTAGTGCAGCTTCATTGAAAACAAGGCCAAAGGCTTCTTGTCTTGCTCCACTAACGTAGCCATCGCAGCCCTTAAGCCATGTCAGTACATTGGTCTGCTCGCCGACAAAGTGAACGTTCTTTTCAACGTGAACACACTCTGCATGTTGCTCCAGCTTTTGTTTTAGTGGCCCTTGTCCAATTACCAGTAGATGTGTATCAGGATATTCAAGAAGTACAAACCTCAGAGCCGTAATGACACGATCAATCCCTTTTCTATGTATGAGCGAGCCAACCGTAACAAATAGATAGGAGTTTTTAGGAATACCTAACTCATGTTTTACGTTTAGATACTCTTTGTGGTTAAAGCGTTCAATATCTAATCCGTTGTGAATAACCGAAATATTGTCGTTGGGATAGCCATCTTTGCTTAGGTACTTTGTAATCGCCTCACTAACTGCAATCACACGCGGTGACATGTGAAGTCCATAGATCATACGTTCAAAAGAAGGGTAATCAGAGTGAAGTTGAGTTACTAACGGGACCCCAGAAAGGCGTGAAGCAACCGTCATCCATTGGCAGGGCGCAGCACTATTTGCATGGATTAGATCGATCTCGAATTCATCAATCATGTTACGGGCTTGGCGAACTTGTTTCAGCCAAGCCGAGAGATTAAAACGACTGCCTTTGGTTACGAAGAGTCGATTAAACTCGCTTAATTCGCTGTGTACACCGCTGCGTAACACTTCCTTGTGCAGTGATTCACAATTGGTCCATACATACGGATTATAACGAAGAGTATCAAGACCACGAACCAGGTCTAGTAGCAACGTTCACTGCCTCTAATCCAATCATCACCGTAGTGTACGTACAAAATATTTTTGCGACTCTCCATTTTCAAATCCTCTTTCTTTAAGGGATATGAAGACGACTGCAAAGGAGGTGCCAAAAATAAAAGATTCTATCTGATTGAATTTATTGATTTATTATAGTGATAATTAGAGATTCTCAAATTGAGAATCACCTTGACCAATAGCTTTTTGATATTGCTGAACGACTTTAGGGACGATGACATGGGGAGAATAGTGTTTAAAAACGGTATTGAATGCTTTGTTCTGTAGTGTTTTAAGTTCTTCTTCGTTTAGTTCCAGCGCTTGATTTAATAGCTGAGGTAGAGCTTTACTATTGCCAATAAAGCCATTTTCTCCATTTTCAATAAGGCTGGGCAAATCGCCGACAGCGGTACAAACCACAATGCATTTTTTACTCATGGCTTCCAAAGCGACCATAGGAAGGCCTTCAAATTTAGAGCAGATCACCACAATTTTGGTCTTGTTCCATATCCTTTCTGGATCGGATACATGGCCATGCAGCGAAAGGTTGCTCGGTTTTAGGGATTTTAATTTATCTAGTAAAGGACCAGCGCCGAAGCAATCAAACTCTTGACTCGGAAACTGGTTAGCAAGCGCTAAAAAACGCTCTGGCGCTTTTTCTTCGCTTAAACGACCGACGAAGGCGATGCGATTGGTGTTGCCAACTTCCAAGTCTACACAAGAGACAAAGTTGTTAAACCGGATCGACTTGCCCCAAAGCTTATCTTGGATAGGTTTGCTCACCGCAAAGCTACGTGAAGAGAGAAAAGTAGAGAATCGATCAATAAAGTCGTAGATCCAAACCTTACCCTTAGGTGTTTCTCCAGCGTGATAGGTGGAAATTTGAGGTAAGCCTGTCAACAAGCGTGTCAGTTTGCAAAGAATACTCGCTTTATAACCGTGGGAATGTAACAGGATAGGCTGGTATTTAGTCACGGCATATCGAAGACCTTGTAGGCCGATATTTCCACTAGCAAGTTGACTAATATAACTGTATTCAAGTTGATGACGTTTTACTTTTTCTACCAGTGGGGAAGGTGGACTGTACTCTGCGACTAAAACTAAACGAACTGATATCTTTAACGCTTTCAAACCTAGCATGAGTTGGAGTAGGTGGCTTTCGATGCCACCATACGTCTTACAATCAGCAACAATCCACACCTCATTCCGCATTACCTCATTCCGCATAGTTACCTGCTTCTTCCTCTTCCCAAGCTTGTTTTTTCCTATATACCGTTGAGGGACTGAGTTCGAGTAACACAGCGGCATTGAGTACATTTCCGTTACATAAATCTATAGCTCGCTGAATGGTTTCGCGCTCTACTTGCCACATTGGTCTAATTTTAGAATCCGTGGGAAGTGACTGAGACTGAGCGGGGGTAGGTTCGGCTGAAACCAATGTGACGCCGTCACTATTAGTCTCCATAGCCGGAGCAGAAGGCGCAACTGGTCTTGGTGTTTTCGCTGGTTTTCCCCTTGTAACTTCAGCGGGCAAGTGACTGATATCAAGCTGGTTATCATCGTTAAGCACGACAATATTTCTCAATACATTTTGTAATTGACGAACATTTCCGGGCCAATGATAACGCTTTAGTAGAGCGCCAGCATCTTTACTTATTGATGAAAACGTCTTGCTATCTTCTCTGGCATACTGTTTTAAGAAATGCGTAGCCAAAGTGGTTATATCAGTGCCGCGTTCTCGCAACGGAGGCATTTCGATGGGCACCACGTGAACACGATAGTACAAGTCTTCTCTAAACCTACCTTCTTCAACTTCTTGGAGAGGATCTCGGTTAGTTGCACAAATAATCCGAACATCTACTTTAAGCTCTTTTGAACCACCTAGTGGGGTAAAGGTTCCGGTCTGTAAAAATCTCAGAAGCTTCTTTTGCATCTCTAGGTCCATCTCGCACAGCTCATCTAAGAAAAGAGTTCCACCATTTGCCTGAGATGCCGCGCCTTGGCGATCACTAGTTGCACCAGTGAAAGCGCCTTTGAGATGTCCGAAAATTTCGCTTTCCATCAGATCTTTAGGTATTGCGCCGCAGTTAATGGCGACAAATGGCTTATCTCTGCGTTGGCTTTCTGCGTGAATGGCTTCTGCACAAACCTCTTTACCGGTTCCACTTTCGCCGACGATAAATACGCTCGCATTGGTTGGTGAAACCGCGTCGATAGTCTTATAAACACCTTGCATAAGCAAACTGCTACCAATAAAACCGTGGAACCTTTGTCGATCAAACTTAGTCTCAAAGTCTTCTACTAAATGCTCCAGTTTGACGCGCTTTAAGTGCAGTTCGATAGAGGTTTTTAGGCGGTTCGCTTGAATCGGCTTTTCGAGAAAATCTTTGGCTCCTTTTTGTAAAAGCGATACCGCAATATCAACAGAGCCATGAGCCGTCGCGACGATTACCGACGTCGGCACTTCACTTTCATTAATCCAATCTAAGATTTCCTCACCTGACATATCTGGAAGTTTGAGATCCAATATGACGAGTTGGGGGACATTTCGTTCAATAAAGTCGATAGCGTCACGCCCTGTTTCAACGTGAAAAAGGTCGTAAGGTTCATCTTTTACATACTGCTTGTATAGAACGGCAAGCGAACTAGAGTCTTCGATTAAGAGTACCTTTGCTCTCATGTTATTCCTCCTTTGTATTTGTCATTATTGGAAGCCTTGCTGTTTTCTCATTTTGATAGCAGCAAGTGAGGCTTTAGCGAGTTCAATCAAGTCGTCACGCAGCGCGTACGCTTCGTCATTCATACCATCAAGACATAAGTGCTCAATTTTTCTAGCGAGATTAGAAAGAGGTCGATTTCCTAGGGCAAGAGCCGAGCTCCCCAAAGTATGAGTCTCAAACTCAAGTGTTGGGGCATCTTTTTGGTCAATGGCATGAATGATTTTATCTATGCGCAGCGCTGATTCACTGAGGTAATGGTCGATAAGTTCAGGTAAGACTTCGGCACATGTATCTTCAATCACTTGCTGGATGACGCTTTCGTCGACAAGGCGCTCGTCGATAATTTCGGTAGTTTGCTTTTCTTCCACGGCTGCTATCTCTTTCTCATTCAATACTAGGTATAACCAGTATGAAACTGGGCGCTATTTAAATTAAGAATAGATCAATTTTTTCAACTAGTTGTGCGCTCTGTAATGATTTTGTTAATCAGTTAACAGCTTTGGTGTTTTTCTGAGTGTAAACAGCGATGTATAAACAAGCACTCCCAAACGGAAAAGGGCCTAGAAGCACTCATCTGTTGTGTAGCTGTCGTTATGCACACTGATTTAAAAAATCGGATTTCAACAGGCCCTTTTGCCATTTCGCTCTCCAACTGGCGGGAAGAAATTTAAGCCGCTCAATTTCCCGTGCTATTTCCTGCGCTAGTAGGTTGGTCACGTGTGTTCAAGACTGTAGCAATTTTTGATTGACCATTGCCTTGGAGTAGCGCAATACCCTTCTTTACTTGTTGCTGACTGGTTTTTCCTGCCATGACGACTAGCAGTGTTTGGTCGCAAACATTAGCAATCACGGTTACTGGTATGTTAGAACGGTTGATATGTAAGACAGGCGAAGTATCGAAAACGATACGGTCAAATGTGTTTAGCCATGTTTCAACCTGTTTCATTAACTATCGGGCTTTTTAATTTCAATTGGTTAAATTCGTCTGTTGGCGCCACTACGCCCGTAAAAAGCTGTTTAGTCTGTGTGTGTTCAATCCATGTTAATGAGTCTGTCGTCTCTACGGGCTCTATCGGCGCAAAGTTTGGGTGAAAAGTATTGAGGTCAACCAGTAAGGTCCTATGTCCGGCAAAAAGATATCGTTCGACTAAGGCAGTCGCTAAAGAGGTAACGCCTTCATCACTTTGACACGCAGTAACGCATACTGTCTTAGCACTATTGTTTTCGGCATTTAAGTAGAGCTGCTCGATTTCGCACAAGGTTCCTTGAATACTCATTACAACGCTCCTATTAAGACAATGGTGGTCGCTAGACGCAGAATATCTTCTAAGCCCACACGAGCTTTTTCAATAAAGCTATCTTTCTGGTCGGGAATAAAGATAGTGTCACCGGCTCTAATTACTGGCAACTGAAAGACGTTGGCGGTTTTACTAAACTTAACAAGGTCAAAGGTTCGAGCTTGTCCCTGACAGCAGGACATATTGACAACGGAAATCTTTTCCAAGTAGGCATTATCACTCGGACCGCCAGCTTCTGCGAGAATGTCGAGAATCGTCATGTTGTCATCAAAAACATATCGTCCCGGTTTGTTCACCGCTCCAAGAACTCTGATCGTTGACTCTTTGCTTCGGTCTAACCAGATTTTGTCTTTTTCTGGAATGTAAATGGTGTCGCCCATGGTGACGTTTGGCAACAAGCTTTCATCTCCCGTTTCGAAGTACAAGGATAGATTTAACTCACTGACTTTGGCGTAAGTTTTATCGCGATGAGTAACGCGAATATTGTGTAAATCTGCATCCTTAGTAGGTCCATCAGCCGCGGATAAAATATCTAAGAAGTGCATATCTTTTGTAAATCGGTATCGGCCCGGAGCATTCACTTGGCCAAACACATAGATTGATGCGTCTGAGCTTTGTCTTACCCACTGAGATTTATTATCCGAAGGGTCTTGTGGTAAGTCGTGGACGCGAACAATGGAGCCTGCATAAATCACAGGTAGGTTTTCTCTCGCTCCCCCTGATAGGATAAACGCGTCTAGGTCGAAAACTTCAAGTTGACCACTGCTGGTAACGACTTCAATTTTGGACGTATCTGCACGTAGGGTAGGACCGCCAACATGAGCGAGTAGGTCCATCATATCCATTTCATTTGACCACTCAATACGGCCAGGGCGAACGACCTCACCAATGACACTCACCGCGCGATCAGGCGAAACCTTGAGCCAAGACTTTTCGTTCATATCGGTCTTTTCCGGTACGAAAATGGCGTCGCCAGCAGAAACTACTGGTGGCTGAATGCTGCTTAACCCTTCGGTGTATGCAGTTAAGTCAAAACGATAGACCTTACCGCTGGGCTTGAGAACTCGGATCTGACGAGATTCAGCAAATCGGGTAGGACCACCTGCATTCGCGAGAATGTCCATAAAGGTAGCGCCTTGCTTGCTCTCGTAAGCACCGGGTTGTGCTACTTCACCCATGATATAAACCACATTAGCACCCGACTTAATTTCTTCTTCCTGTTTTGGAACAAAAATGGTTGACCCGGGAGTGATTCTCGGCAATAGCGATTCGTTACCAGTATCTAGATATCGCTTCAAATTGAACACTTTTGGCGAGTTATCGCTGATAACGCGGATTTTTTCTACAGTGGCATAGCGAGTCACGCCACCAGAACGCATAAGAATGTCGACAAGATTGGTATTGGGTTTGTAGGTGAATGAACCCGGTGAATTCACTTCACCAAAGACTTTTATTGCTGTACGGCTGTCCGCACTATCACCAGAGTTTGCTTGTTTGCTGGCATCAAACTCCTGTTCGATATTACCGACAAGGGGTGACGCTGCCACAAAGAGAGAGTCCATAGATTGCAACTTGGGCAACTTACTCTCATCGCCAGTATCGAGGAACTGTTTGTAATTGAAGGTGATCTTTTCGCCGTTGCGGCGGATAAACATATTGTTCAACTGGGCGCCAGAGCGCAATCCGCCAGCCGCGTGCAGTGCCGTTTGAATATCTGCTTGATCATCAAGCTTGTATTCTCCCGGAGCATTGACGTAACCTTGAATAGAAACCAGAACCTGACGTTTTGCTACAAAAACAGAAGCGGAACTCAAATCGCGATACACGTCGGAAAGTCTATCTAAAACCGCTTTTTCAAGCTGCTTAGCATCGTAACCGGCGACGTAAACTTGGCCGATTTCAGGCAAGGTAATTCTTCCTTTTTTGTTTACGTCAAATGCCTTGTTTAATGAATCTTCACCGGGCAAGTTGATCTGAATTTGATCGCCCACTTGAACGGTATCCGTATCGGCAAGACAGGGAAACGAAACCGCAATAACCAAAATGGCAAAAGAGATAAGCTTAGTCATAATCACTCCCTATCGTTCCGCTTGAGAACGTTCTTTGTCAGACAGTATTTCAACGCTTACACGACGATTGGTAAGTTTTACCGCTGGACTATCCCCTTCAAACAGAGGTAGCGACTCACCAAGTGAATTTGTTGTGATTCTTGATGGCTCCAAGCCAAAGATAATCAAGTAGCGTTTCACTTGTTCAGCGCGCTTTAGGGCGAGAGTTTGATTGTAATCTTCATTACCTGAAGCGTCAGCGTGACCTGTGACTGATAGTTTTAAGTTAGGGAATTCTTTTAGAGTGTCGGCAGATTGGCTAGATGCCCCATATATTTAGGGTTTATTTCAGCCGAGTTTAAAGCAAACTGGTTGTCGACATTAAGAAGTTCGAACAGTTCATTGATCACGTCGATTGAACTGACAAAGTGATCCTGCTCTTCCGGCGGTACACAACGCGTTTGTGATTTTACGTAGTCTAAACGCAGCTCCAATTCATTGAGACGTTTTCGTTGAATGATCAAATCATTGGCCGCGTCGACCATTAAGCCGCCTTCCAATTCACGTGCGATACGATTTTGCTTTTCTAACGCTTGTACTACTGCTGCTGGAAAGCACCAACGGGCGCCTTCGCGTATCAGAGAATCAAGGTGAAGTTTACTCAACTTCCAATCGAATCTCAGACCGTGCTCAGGACCCAACGGCTCGTCAGGCATGACTGGTGTAAAGTTAGACTGAATGTAGTTCTCACCTAAACCACCAGTGCCTTCTTGCGGATAGCTTGTACAGCCTACGACAGACAGCAGACATAAAAGCCCCAAAAACTTTTGCCCTATAACACCCATAATCAACCCCTTAATTACGGAAAATGTTAGTGTGTGTTCTTCGAATTGACGGGAATAGCTTGTTCGATTCGAAGAAGGTTAATGATCTGTAGTGGCTGCCCAGATACGTTTTCAATACGCATTTGGCGCTGACGTTCCACTAATCGTTTAAACAGATAAACCAATGCGCCAACACCTGAAGAGTCGAGAAAGCTGACTTTGCTAAAATCTAACTCAACTTCAGTATGGGACGGGTCAGAGATGATGCTGTCAATATCTGTTTGAGCAAGGCGACTGCCTTGAGCATCCAAGTTACCGTTGATTACAATGGTCATGGTTTCTTTTGAAGTTTCGATTTTTCTAAGTTCCATATGCGTTCTCCTGTTTGCGTTTACAGCTATAACGCACAATATGTGCCAATATTTAACTGTTAAAATTCAACAACATATGGAAACCACTAGTTACATTTCTCATTTTGAGAATCGTAATGAATGACAGATTTTTATATTGATTATGCAAGGGATTTCTCTTTTTTAAGAGACGAAGGATGATCCATCTCTAATTGTTACACTCTTCGCTTTGAACTATTAGTTATGCGTATTGAATACTGAAAACTGATTGAAAAAGTGGATGCAAAATGTACAAAACTCTTATTCCATTACTGTTAGCGCTATTGGCTTTGCCAATTATTGCGCATCACGATCCAAGTAAGTCTGATTTAGCGACGCCTAATTTGAGTTACGAGCCCCTAGATTTTCGCCACTATTGGATTAGTGAAAAAATCAAAGGCAAACGCGTTCTTTGGAATGGAGAAAGGTTAATTAAATCAGATGGGCGAATTATCGCAGCTCCAAAGTGGTTTACAGAGGGGCTACCCAAAACGCCGATTTCTGCCATTTTGAAAGTTAAATATCAGCAGGTTGATGACACAGAGATAGATTGGCATGAAAGCAAAATTTTTGCGTTTGATCTCCCTGATAACGCAGGTACATTTGAAAAGCGCTATTTTAACTTGGTCTATTTGGTTCGTGGGTTGCGCAAGGACCACATCAGCTATTTATATCATTGGCCTTTAAAAAGCGAACAAGAGCTACTCAACTATTTAGACAAAGTAGACCCAAACAAGGTAACTAAAAAAGGTTTGCGCAAGGTAACACTGCGTTATCAAGCAGGAAGTGGTGGTAGTTATCTCGACATCGATGCCTGCACAGAGGCGAGAGCCATAGTTGTCGGTTATAAAGTCGATACCTCAGACGACAAAGGCTCTTTACTCGCTTTGCTTGTTGAAACACTTGGTGGCCACCATTTTTACATTGGCGCAGGGCTCTCTGAGGAGCAAAAAGTGAATCCGCCCAAACTTGGCGACGCAATAACTTACCGATTTAATGGCAAAAGCGCCGACGGTACACCTCTATTTGTTAGGTTAACATCGAAGGCTAGCGGCTAGGAGAGTGCCCGCAACGTTTAAACAATGCTTGCCAATACTCCACGTGCTCCTTGATCGAAGCGCGAAACTCGCCGTGAACATTGGCAAGCGGATAAGTGTACTTATCGTTAGCAAGGTGGAAGAGCTGTGTATAAGGGGCAACTTGTAAGTAGAGACCGTCTAGGTTTGCTAAATAAGGTTGGATTTTTTCAACATACTGGCTCTGAAAGATATTCTTTAAGTAGTTGAACTGCGTTTTATCGCGGCCTTTTTCACACACTACTTTTCCATCGGCAAACTTTAATGCTGCGGTTACGGTTGCCAAACTCTCTGAAGCGCTTCTCATCGAAAAGAGCAGAGGCCCCAGCACTACTTTTTTTTCTATGACTTCCTGATAGGGCGTTATGCTTTCCATTTGCCCAGAAAGAACGGATTGAAGCGTCGCTAGGCTTGCAGTGAGCTCACTATCGAGTGAAGTAATGTTTGGAGAAATCCACGTTTGAGTGCCGAGTTGAGAGCGAAATGCATCACTAGAAAAAATAGTGTTACTAACATAGATAGGTAACTGCTGATACTTGATGGACTCTATTTCTGTAAGCTTTTTAGAGAGCATTTCAGAGATTTCATGGGATGTTTTACAGCGATTCAAGCCGTTCAACAAAGCCACTTGAAAATCGAGTTCTCTAAATGGGTCTTGTACTTTTCCTAAAATCGAATTTCTTTCCGCAATCAGATTAAACAAACCGCATTTGCGCAGTTCATAACTTTCAAGTAGACCAAGAGTTATAGTCTCAGGTTCGATAGTGAGCTCTCGTTTGCTCGGGAGAACGATTTCAGAACCATCCCCTATATCAACAGAAGGGATCTCTAGTACACGAGAAACTCGGTCTAGATAAGATTGAAATTGTGTCGACTCACTAGGGGAGAAGCAGCCTTGTAGTAAGGCTGCTTGTAACAAAACAAATAGAGAGGGGAAAAGCGCAATTTTCATAAAGAAATTATACGCAGATATTTAAGATTAGCTCAGTGAAACAATCTTTTTATCGGCTTGCAAATTCAAGTTGTACTTGATCAGACTGCTTGTGCATCCAGTGTAGGCGCTGTCCAAGTAGTAACGCTGCAGAGGAAAGACCAACAATGAAACCTATCCAGAAACCGTGAGCGCCCATTGGTTCAACAATCCAATTTGTCATTCCCAAGATATAACCAGTCGGTAGGCCCAGTATCCAGTATGCGATAAAGGTTCTATTAAAGATTGAAGACATGTCTTTGTAACCTCTTAATGCTCCGGCCGCAACCACTTGAATTGCGTCGGTAAACTGGTAAACCGCCGCTAGGAGAAGCAGCTGTAACGCGATTTCAATTACCGCTTTATTATCGGTATACAGCAAGGCAACTTGTTCTCTAAACAACAAGGTTAATGTTGCAGTGAAAACAGACATCAAAAGTGCCACGATAAGACCAACACGTGAGGCAATCGCCGCACCTTCGACTTGGTTTTCGCCAAGTTTGTGTCCAACGCGAATACTGACCGCTGCACCAATACTCATCGGCAACATGAAAACCAAACTGGAGAAGTTGATGGCGACTTGATGCGCAGCGACAATAATTGGTCCAAGTGGTGCGACAAGAAGAGCGACAACAGCAAACAGTGTTACTTCAAAAAATAGTGCAGCGGCGACGGGAAAGCCGAGTTTAAACAGGCGAACCAGCGCTTTGAGCTCTGGTTTATGAAATTGTTTAAACAGTGCTATATGCGCCAGCCTAGGGGAGGTGAGAACGTAAGCGAAAAGAAAGGCGAACATCAACCAATACACTATTGTAGTTGCCACACCACACCCAACGCCACCTAATGCAGGTGCCCCAAACTTACCGTAAACAAAAATCCAGTTGAGAGGTATATTAAATAGCAATCCAATAAAGCCAATTACCATCGCTGGTTTAGTCAGCGACATACCATCAGTAAAACTTCTCAATGCTTGAAAAAGCAGAAATGCTGGTACTGCAAACATCACTGCATGCATATAACCATTGGTTTTTTCAGCCATCAAAGCTTCGACGGACAATAGATTTAAAATGTGTTGAGTTTGCATCAACACCGCAATCGTAGGAACGGAAACCAGCAATGCCAGCGCAATTCCTTGGTGAATTTCAAAGGGTATTTTGTGTTGTCTACCTGCGCCGTTAAGCTGCGCCACGACAGGGACTAAAGCCATTAAAAGTCCGATGCCAAACAGTATTGTTGGTAGCCAAATGCTCGATGCTATTGAGACTGCAGCCATATCGGTGGCACTGACTCCACCTGCCATTACAGTATCGACAAATCCCATACCTGTTTGAGCTACAGATGCAATAAGTACAGGCGTTGCGAGTTTAATTAATTGGTTTGCTTCTTTTTTGTAACGATGCACAATAAGAACTCCATAATTGCGCGATTTAAATAGACGCTAGTCTTAGGCGAGCGGTTCCATATGATAAAGGGATCTCGCTGTTTTCACCATACAAAATTGGATTTGATGATGTTCACAGGTATTGTTCAAGGGACAGCACAAGTTGTTGCCATAGACTCAAAAGAAGAATTTCAGACTCATACACTTGAGTTAGACAGTTCACTGATTGAAGGACTTAATATTGGAGCTTCCGTTGCTCACAACGGCTGTTGTCTTACGGTCACTAAAATCGAAGGGAATGAGGTTAAGTTTGATTTGATGCAGGCAACCCTAAAACGAACCAATTTGGGTGCGTTGAAGGTAGGAGATAGGGTCAATGTAGAGAGAGCAGCTAAATTTGGCGATGAAATTGGTGGCCATAGTATGTCTGGCCATATCAGCCACCAAGCCAAGATAAGCAAAGTAGTCGATTCAGAAAATAACCGAAGTGTTTGGTTTGAAATACCTGAAGATAAAATGAAATACGTTTTGGACAAGGGGTACATTGGAATTGATGGCTGCTCTTTGACTATCGGTGATATCGAAGGAAATTCGTTCGCAGTACACCTTATTCCTGAGACCCTTACGCGAACCTTGTTTGGTAAGAGAAAAGAAGGAGAGTGGGTTAATATTGAATACGATCCACAGACCCAAACTATTGTCGATACGGTAGAAAGAGTTCTTGCCAATCAATAAAACAAGCAAAAACTAAAAAGCGTCCTTTAGGACGCTTTTCGGTTCAAAATATTTGCTCATCGTCGGCGTCGACCACCAGTTCTATTTTGTCGGCTTGTTCGTCCACCATCATATTGAGGTGAATAGCGTGGCAGCAAGCGGGACAATCATCATAAAACTCTTGGCTACCGTTAGACGCATCTAAAGTGATGCGAATGGAATGACCGCAATGCGGGCAACCAACTGTTTTTTCGGTATATTCTCGCATATTTCCTTCCTTACTTCTTCGACGAGTTAAGTAAATAATATGCTGTGAAGTTACTAATAGACGGAAATTAAGTGCAAACTTTGACGGTTGCCTGATATTACCTTGAATTCAATATGGGCGAGGGTATAAAGCGGTGAGAAACATCAGAAATGCCAATGCTTCTCACGCAAGGTTATCAATAAGAGAGGATTTTGTTTATTAGCGACTGGGCTTCGTCTAGGTAGTGGCCGCCAAACTGATTGTAGTGATTTAGAATGTGGTAGAGATTGTAGATATCCTTTCGTTCACCGTACGAGAAGCTCAAAGGAGATACACTTTCATAACCTTGGTAAAACTCTGGTTGAAAACCTCCGAAAAGTTCGGTCATTGCAATATCACATTCTCGATCACCCCAATAACTGGCAGGATCGTAGCAAATAGGCCCAAATGCACTGTTAGCCACATTTCCGTGCCATAGATCGCCGTGTAACAATGAAGGAGAGGGGTTGTGATGCGCAAGACGGTCGTGAACTAACCGAGTAAAATCAGCGATGTCGACCAAGTCTACGCCTTTTTCTCTAACCAGCTGTAACTGCCAACCGATCCTTTGCTCAGAGAAAAAACGTCCCCATTTTTTGTGCCAAGGGTTGGGTTGAAGCGTTTCTCCAATATAATTGTCCTGATCGAAACCGTACTCTTTTTGCTCGCCCCAGTTGTGTAGTTGTGCGAGCTGCTTGCCAAACTCAAAACTATTTTTGGCATCATCAAGGGGTTTAGTCGGTAAATAATTGAGGATGAGAAAAGAGGCTTCTTTTGTTTGACCGACGTGTACAAGCTCTGGGACGAAAACAGTGGAACTTTGTCGCAACGCCTTAATGCTCTCGCCTTCTAGTTCAAACTTAGGTAAGAATGTGCGGTCATTCGTCTTTACAAAATAGCGCTGCTCTCCATCACTGATCATATAACATTCATTAATATCACCCCCGGAAACCCGGAGTTTTTCCTTTATTTCAAAGTTAAAAAGCAATGTCTCTGAGAGTTGTTTCGCGATTGACTGCCACATAGTTTTCTCACCTATCAACTTTCACACATAGTTAGTCTAGGTCAGAACTTGATTGTTTTCTGGACTAGAACGCAAAGAATTCAACGATTTGTATCAGAAATGAGTTTGATACAAAGGAATTTGTGATCTCTATCGTTAAAGTACACAGCGTAGCCCATTGGCGCGCAACGCGAAAACTATGCCGCAATCGATTATTTACTGACATATAGTTCAGTAGTGTGATGATTACGCAGAAAATTTCACCGATTGAACATAGATAAGTTGTGTAATGTTCTTGATATGTCTTAGTATTAATGGTGTATTCTTTTTGCTTGTATAAATATGGGGAGTGACTGTGGTTGTTGAAACCGATGGTTATCTTGCTTTAATAGAACACTTAGCCTTTAACCTTGACGTTTTCACTGCAAGTAGTGGAGACACGGGTAAAGAAAGTGTCGAAGACGTAGTTACTGATATGGTGGCGAGTAATATCATGGCGATATTCGAGCAAAACCCAGAACTACACTCTAGTGTGCGTTTTCAATTACTGAAAGAAGCGGATTCAGTGGTGGAAGACTTAGGGGAGGTGTTGGCCGGTGTTTGGGCCCACCCAGCAACAAATGACCAAATTATCTTCCTTGATGAATATATCGCCTTGGTAAAAAATCTTTTTGATACTGCCGTTGCGAAGTACGACTAATACGATAATGGTGGGTACTCGCTACCCGCCTAAACTGCCAAAATTTGCTCGCCCAATAAGGATTGTCTATCCGCGAGATAATGACGCCTTTTGAAGTGGAAGCATGCATAAACTGCTTATCACCCAAATAAACTCCTACATGGCGTACTTTTGGTGACGTTTTAAAAAATACCAAATCACCAGCGCTTGCCTCACTGTAGCTCACTTCCTGACCGCGTTTTACTTGGTGTAATGTGGTTCGGGGTAAATCAATTCTAACCGCATCGCGATAAGCAATTTGTACAAAGGCGGAGCAATCTACGCCATTTCTATCATTTCCACCTAAGCGATAAGGCGCGCCTTTCCAGTCATCAAATACGTCTAGAAACTTGTCAGTCACGTGAGAATCCGAGTTAAGCCTAAGGGATTGGGCTAAAGAAGCGTAGTGCCCGCTGTTTGTTTCAGAATTATGACTACATCCTGTAAAAACAAGCACTAACAACAAAATTGTTAATCTCGCCGAACTTTTTGCTGGATACGTGAACTTGGTTCTAACTGACATTTTGCTGTAACACTCCGTACATAAACTTTTCCTCAAATTAAACTTTTTTACTAGATGTAGGTTGTCATGACGCCGAAGCTCAAGCCCAGTTTATCGCTAATACAGTCGATTAGTGCCGTGTTTATCACCATTACTGTTTTAGTCACGCTTCTTTCCTTTACCAGCTTACGAGGGCTAGCACAGATTGGTCAAGAGTTTGAAGACCTTTCTGAAAGGGCGCTCCCACTGGCGATGAACAATGCGGACTTAACCCAATCGATTTTGTCGCAAGTAAAGCAGATTAGCTACGCTGCACAAACCAAATCGTTGGATGATCTCGACATTTATAGCCACCAAATTGAAACTAATCTCAAACAGTCTACTCATCTAATGGAACAGGCCTTCGCGTTAAGTGGACAGTTCGACAGCGCCATAAATGAACAAGAGGCGAAATTACTTCGTTCACATGTAGAAAAACTTCGCCAAGATAGCTTGTCGGTATTGAATAATCAGAGACAATTGATCGAAATGCAGTCGCGCATTGATACCGAAATTACAGGATTTAGATACGGTTTGAGTTCCATAGGGCCGGAAATGAATCGCATCAGCTCATTCTTAGCCGTGGACAACCCTGAATCCTCTGATGCCGCCAACCGATTTATCGCTAGTGCTAGTTCGATGGAAAGCACATTTTTGATGTTGATGATGCAAAACGACATTGAGAAAGCCAAAAATGAATATCGCGAAATGAGAAATCGTATTGCAGGCATAGAACTCGCCTTTGACGATTTTAAAGAATGGCATCCTGACGTCATCGAGTTTTCTAGCCTTATCGCACCCTATGATATGGTTAGAGAAGGGTTCAAAAAAGACGGTGTTGTTCAGCAAATTCTTGCTAAGCTCGCTCTATACGAGCAGCAACGTGACCTTGTAACGTCAACTGGTGTAGAAGCAAACAATACCATAGAGCTACTAAACGTACTGGCCGAACATTCGCACGAAATGGTTCAAGACCGAAAATCAGTCGTCAACCATACCATCAGTGATATACGATCCTACCAGATTATCGGTAGTGTAAGTCTGGTTGTTTTGATCGTCGCGTTTTGGATTTCCATGCGCGCTTGGGTTAATCGCGGACTATCAAACGTATCTAAGCACCTAAATCGACTTACCGAACACAACTTCGCATCTTATATGACTTTACGTGGGCCAAATGAGTTAAAAGATGTCGCGTCACTCATTAATCAGGTGATCGTTTCGACCAGAAATTCACTCATTGTCGTGCGAGACAACAGCGAAAGCTTAAACAAAGTGGCCCAGAAAGGGTCAAGAGCAGCCAATCTTTCACACCATGGTATCAATGAACAACACAACGCTTTAACCAAAATGGTTACCACGGTTAGAGAATTAGAAGAATCGATCGGTGAAATCTCTAAGATTACCTACGACTCTTTTAATGATTCAAACAATGCGATTGAGAGGTGTAGCCACGGGGTGGGCGCCATAGATGAAAACCAAACCACTTTAATGTCTCTACAACAAACGCTCGATCTTAACGAAAAAACAATGAGCGAACTTGATGAACGCGTAGGGCAGATTAGCCAAATGGTCGATTTGATTGCAGGTATCGCTGATAATACCAATCTACTCGCACTTAACGCGGCGATTGAAGCAGCAAGAGCAGGTGAACAGGGTAGAGGTTTTGCAGTGGTTGCAGATGAAGTCCGCAAATTAGCCAGTGATACCTCAGATCAAACCAATCAAATACGCGAACGCATGCAAGGTTTGATATCCGCAGCGGAACAATCTAGAGAAGCGGTTGTTGAAACGCGTAAAGAGATGGATATGGCGATCCAATCGAGTAATGATGTTAAAGCCACCTTCCACGCTATCGAAAAAGCGGTCAATGAGATAGGTGAGCGGATTGGCGAAATTTCCGTAGCAACGGAACAGCAGGAAACTTCTACTGCAGACTTCACTCAGGCGATCACCAAAGTTCAAGAGCAAAGTCAGCAAACGCGAACTCAACTAAATGCATTAGTCGATACTTCAGAAGAAGTCGCGCAGATCGCGTTAGAGCAAAATGGTATGTTACAAAAATACCGTCTCAACCAAGTCTAATTATTTCTCTCTGAATGGCTGGGTCATCATTTGGTCCAGCCTCTGTTCCTTTCTTCCCTTAAACCGATCAATGCCAATTTTTACTTTGTCGTGTCCCTTTTCCGGTTGGGCAATGTAAGTACCAAACCAGCGATCCCAGACCGATAAACAGAAACCGAAATTTGAATGGGTTTCTCGCGTTATCTGAGAGTGATGAACGCGATGCATATCTGGAGTTACAACGATTTTTCGCAGCCATTTATCAAGGTTCAAGGACAGATAAGCGTTACTGTGATTAAACATGGCGCTGGCGTTTAGTAGTATTTCAAAAAGTAATACAGTCAGTGGTGAGACACCGAGCGCTATCACGACACCTATCTTAATCCACATAGAAATAAGGATTTCAATTGGGTGAAAACGAGCGCCAGTGGTCACATCAATATCTTGGTCGGCGTGATGCATACGGTGTAATCGCCAAAGCCAAGGAAGCCTATGAAAAATAAGGTGTTGAATATATATCGCTAAATCGAGTAATACGACACCCAGCACTACTTCTACCCAAGTCGGAAGAGCAAGCCAATAAAAAATCCCAATATGATTTTGCATCGCCCAATAAGCAGTTTCAAAAGCTAAAACAGGCATTGCCAATGTAAGCAACACCGAGTTAAAAGCAACCAAACCTAAGTTATTTAACCAGCGATAAACCTTATTTTGTGTTAGCCGCTTGCGGGGCGTAGCCCACTCCCAGAGCGCACAAAGGACCAAGACTGAGATAAAAATACTCAAACGTGCAGAATTAGGGTCCATAACTGACTACCTTACTTTTGCCAAAAGCGTATGCGAAATAATAATTGATAAAAGACTCCAGCCCAGTAAAATCGTGGCCCCAGTTAACTGAGAAACACAAACGATGCGCATTCACCAGTTTCACAAGCTTATTCAACATAGACAGGCTATTTCAACCAAACCTTTCAATGCAAGAGGAAGTAAAGTTGAGCGTTGTCAGTTGTGTTGTGTGAGCCTTTCACACTGTATATGCGAATTTTTGAAACCCTCTCAGTCTGACTTTTCTGTTTTGCTAATCGTATCTGGTAATGAAGTTTTAAAGCCGAGTAACACCGGACGACTAATCGCCGACATAGTGGAAGATACTCACGTCTACCAATGGCATCGTACAGAACCACAACCGAGTATGCTCGACTTACTCAATGATGAGAATATGTGCCCTATACTGGTTTTTCCAGAGCAGTACATAGAAAACAAAGACCGCATCGTGACTCATCCATCTGATTTACCGTTAGCAGACAAAAAGCCGCTTTTTGTACTGATCGATGGCAGTTGGAGAGAAGCGAGAAAAATCTACAATAAATCGCCTTATTTGCAGTCACTGCCTGTCGTGTCAGTCGCGGCTGAACGCGTGTCCGAATACATAATGAGGAAATCAGAAGGTGAGAACCATCTCGCGACTGCAGAAGTGGCCACCATGGTATTCGAGCAATTTGGCAAAAGCGCGGTCTCTAAAGAGTTATCCCTATGGTTTGAGGTGTTTAGAGAGGCATACTTGCTAAGCAAAACACGAATCAAGCCCGACTACACGCGCCCTGCGTTACATCGTTACCTGGAACTCGAACGGTAAAACCTTGAAGTGCCTCTAAAAATTTTCCCTTCATTGATGACGTCTTAATCAAGTATCACCCGATTCCATAATAAATCTGTTCTAGGTCACGGAACGTAGGCTTGGCTATGTGGATAATGCGAGGAGTTTTGAGATCAGGATTACTGTACTTCTTGTCTAGCGTTTTCTAGGTAAAAGTCGAGGCTAAAATAAAAGCGAAAGCTTGGGTTTGCAGGAGCGCCAAGACTTATCGTCAACATATCGAACTCGATTTTTATTCGTTCCTTATCCTTTTGCCTGTTTAGGGGAACTGCAAGTAGGGTTAGGGGGCAAGATTAGCCATGAAAGTACAAAGGTCCGCCTTATTTTATATCTGGGAGAGAACACATGTATTACGGCTTTGATGTCGGTGGCACTAAGATTGAATTTGGTGCATTTAACGAAAAGTTAGAACGCGTAGCGACAGAGCGCGTACCAACCCCTACAGACGACTATTCACTCTTAGTCGAAACAATCGCAGGCTTAGTTGCAAAATACGACCAAGAGCTGGGGTGCGAGGGTAAAATTGGTCTTGGTCTACCCGGTATGGAAGACGCTGACGACGACACTGTACTTACGGTAAACATCCCTGCGGCAAAAGGTAAGCCGTTGCGCCACGATCTTGAAGCGCGCATTGGGCGAAGAGTAAAAGTTGAAAACGACGCTAACTGTTTTGCGCTGTCAGAAGCTTGGGATGACGAACTGAAAGACGAAGAATCCGTGATGGGTTTGATCTTAGGTACTGGCTTTGGCGGCGGTCTTATTTACGAAGGAAAAGTGTTCTCTGGTCGCAACAACGTTGCCGGTGAAATGGGGCACATGCGTTTACCACTTGATGCTTGGCTCCACTTAGGAGAAAACGCACCAATGCTGGACTGCGGATGCGGTAACAAAGGGTGTATCGACAACTATTTGTCAGGCCGCGGTTTCGAACTTCTGTACGCTCACTACTTTGGCGAGAAAAAGAAAGCCATTGATATCATCGGAGCGTATAACGAAGGAGAAGCTCAAGCCGTTGAACATGTAGAACGCTTTATGGAGCTACTTGCCATCTGTTTTGCAAACCTATTCACTGCCAACGACCCTCATGTGGTAGTTTTGGGTGGTGGGTTGTCTAACTTCGAGCTGATTTACCAAGAGATGCCAAAACGCGTACCTAAACATCTACTATCTGTTGCTAAGTGCCCTAAGATTGTTAAGGCTAAACACGGCGACTCAGGTGGTGTAAGAGGTGCAGCGTTCTTGAATATCAAAGACTGATATACCTCAGATTCAAAAAAGGCTTGCTCAGGGCAAGCTTTTTTATGTGCTATTTTTTGCCGACGCCTCGGTTTTCTTTTTGCTTCATGGTTATTTTTTCAAACCCGAGCTTTCTAAAGTGGTTGTCGCGATAATTTCTTACTGCTTTGGTATCTGAAACCGCTTCAATCTGCTGCTCCATTTTCAAGTAATCTGAAATATCGATGCCTTCGGCATCGGCAACCGCTTCGTGAATGGATCGAAACTCTTGGTATGAAAATGTCAGTGTTTTTTCTTCACCCTTATAGGTGTAAATAATTGTGCGAGCCATAACTCTCTCTGTAGAACCTAGTGGTCATCAAATCTGGCTAGATTCTGCCTTGTAATGGGATAATTGTCACGGTTTCTCCTTCTTTTAGAGTATCTATGTGGGGCGGTATTTCTATTAAGCAGTTGGCCTCACTCATTGAGCGTAAAATTCCAGAACCTTGCTTGCCCGTCGTTGTTACCACCAATTTACCGTCATTGGCGATTGTAAACACACCCCGTGTAAATTCTGTTCGTCCTTGCCTAGAGCGCATATCCTCTGTAGCAACCGCGGTTATTTTTGTGCTTTCCCATCCTTGTTCTCCTTGGAGCTTTCGAATAGCTGGCTCGACAAAATTGATAAAGGAGACCATGACGCAACGGGATTGCCGGGTAATCCAAAAAATGGCACCGAACCAATTTGACCGAATGCAAGAGGGCGGCCCGGACGCATGTTGATTCTCCAGAAATCAATTTTTCCAAGTGTCTCCATTGCTTGTTTGATAAAGTCGGCATCACCAACGGATACACCACCAGAGGTGATGACAAGGTCACAATCACTAGCGGATTTCTCAAGTGCTTGAGTCATGCTTTTTTCATTGTCGTCTAGGATCCCAAGATCGACAATTTCGCATCCGAGTTGTTTGAGCATACCGTGAAGGGTATAGCGATTTGAATCGTATATAGAGTCTTCTTTCAATGTCGTACCGGGTAGTTGAACTTCATCTCCGGTAGAGAAAATAGCAACTTTAACCCTGCGATAGGTTTGACATTGTTTTAGTCCTAATGAGGCTAACATACCCATTTGAGAAGACTCAATACGGGTTCCCTTGGCGAACACCAGTTGACCATTTTTCAAATCTTCTCCGGCACTACGGACGTTCTGCCAGATCTAATTTTTGCTCCAGAAAACGTTACAATGTCACCATTTCTTTTCGATTCTTCACGCATAACTACCGTGTCAGCGTGCTCGGGTAGCGGAGCGCCTGTCATAATTTTAACGGCTTCTCCTTTTAATAAAGGCTTAGCGTAATGGTATCCCGCTTTAACCTCAGCCATTACCTGATAGCAATCTCTGCCAATGTCGTCACCGCGAATAGCGTAACCATCCATTGCTGAATTAGTGTATGCAGGCACGTTGATGGGTGAGATTACATCGTTAAACAATACTTTTTTATGCGCTGATGCAACGTCTTCTGTCCTCGAATCATCGATCGGCTGAATCCTAGCTAGGATTTTTTCCACACCTTCTGCAACTGATAGGAACGCAGGAGAAAGTGCATCGCAGCTAGTCGGTGTTACGCTCGGTTTGTTATTAAACTTATCCACGTATTGTTGAACAAAGGCTGCAATCGCATCCAAATTATTGATGTCCATAAACGGACAATTGGCGCCTTCTGGTCGAGAATCGGCAGCGATCGCAATGATGTTTGAATCATTGGCATACAACCAAGGTTTACCAACCACTTCACGATGCAATTCGATTTTTGGAAAGCAGATGTTTTTACATCCTTCAACCAACACAATATCGAGCTGTGTAGTGTCAAAGCGACTTAATAGATAATCAAATTCAGATTCTCTATCGGGAGTTTCTGTCATTAAAGCAAAACGATTTCTTGATGAAATCAACATTTGACTCGCACCGGCTTTTCTCAAACGGTAACTGTCCTTGCCGGGCTTATCGACGTCGAAGTTGTGATGTGCGTGTTTAAGTACCCCAACTCTTAGCCCCATATCAGTGAGCTTGGGCAAGAGTTTTTCGAGTAGGGTGGTTTTTCCTGTACCAGAATAGGCAGCAAAACCGAGTAGTGGGATTTCGAGTCTCTGTTTCATGAACTGATGTTTCCGTATTCTTCTAGCTCTTGCAAAGTATTGAGATTGATAAAACAGGGTTTGTCATCACTAAAATCGACGTAGTGGGTTCGGCACTCTTTGTAGAGTAGGATGATCTTTCTGTCGCCTCGCTCTAGAAACGCGGTAAGTTTTGCAAGTACCCGTTTGTGGTAGAGGGTAAAAACCGGTTGCTGATACTCTCCATCGTGGGCAACTAGGATATCCAACTCGTCCGTTGCCTGTTGGCTAAAGCGTTGAACCAGATCTAGAGAAATAAAAGGACTATCACAGGGAACAAACCCGACCCAATCACTATCGCAATAATTTAAGGCTGCGTGAATTCCGCCTAATGGCCCGGGATAATCCGAGATGTTGTCCGCGAACACCTCACCGTATTGACCGTAGATATCTGCATTTCGATTAGCGTTGATAAAAATGCGGTCGGTTTGCGTAGCCAACCGACTCAATACGTGTTCGATTAGAGGCTTGCCGTTTAGTTCGACCAAGCCCTTATCAATACCGTTCATTCTACTGGCTCTGCCGCCAGCTAAAATCACCCAACTAATTTGCGTTGGAAGTAACATATTCTTGCTCATGTGCTGTTTCTGGAATCACTTGTAAAAGTGGTGATTCCACAAGTGTGGCATTTTCAATTAACCAACGTTTATGACATAAGTTAGTTAACTCATTTTTTTGATGGCTTGTAATAACGATACTGGCGCCGCGATCGAGTAAGTCTTTGGCCATCACTACAATTCGCTTGATGGACTCTATATCTAGAGAGGCACTAGGTTCATCCATTAGAAGTATCGAAGGTTTGATCACCCACGCTCGTGCCATTGCAACTCGCTGGCGTTCTCCACCGGATAAAACCGAAATGTGTTCGTCAGCTAACGTTTCTAATCCAACCATTCTAAGCGCTGTTATTACACTATTTCTTTGTAGTTTGGAATCGTTACTATCGTATTTAATGCCATAAACCACATTGTCGTATACGGAACCATCAAACAGGTATGGCGATTGATGCAGATAGACGACGTCTGTGCGGCCTCTACGCGCCCAGAGTGTTTGTAGCCATGAGTCGTGACTCGCATTCACTTTACCCGTTGATGGTTTAATAAGGCCTGCCAATATCTTAAGTAGTGTAGTTTTACCTACACCATTATCACCGCTGAGATAAATCGCGTCGTTTGGTCCAATGCTCAAATTGGGAATGTGAAACAGAACCCGTTCTTTGTATCGCATCGAAAGCTGCTGAGCAGTAATTTGGATCGTCATAATTAGGTCCTCAGATAGCCTCTACCGCGCACGCTAGTCAGCAAAAAGTTGAGTAACAGGGCTAACGAGAGTAATACGAATCCCAACGCAACACCTTGAGCAAAAGCGCCTTTATGACTTTCCATTGCAATTGCGGTAGGGATATTGCGAGTTACGCCCATAATGTTACCGCCCACCATCATTGAGCAACCGACTTCCGTCACGATTCGTGAGAAGGCAGCAATGGCAGCTGCAACAAGTGGAAACCGCATCTCCCAAACCATAGTGGCGGCAACTCGCGGAATCGAAACCCCAAGAGTGATAGAAGTTTCTAACGCGCGTCTGTCACTGGATTGCAATGCTCCATGCATCATGGAAACAAGTAGTGGGAAACTGATCAGCATTTGTCCGAAGATCATCGCTTTTTGCGTAAATAGCATTTGCCAATCACCTAAAGGACCAGCTCTTGATAGGAGCATGTAAAGCAATAATCCGATAACAACGGTTGGGATCGCTTGAAGGGTATTAATAATAGAGAGAAAGAGCCACTTACCCCGAAAGTCGCAATAGGCCAAGACAAAAGAGAGTAGTATCGCTGGGAGTAAAACCAAGGAGATAGCCGTCAAAGAAACGCTGAAGGAGACCGCAACGATCTCCCACAGCTCTCTATCAAAACTAATTAGCAAAGCTAAAGCATCGGAGCTTGTTTGCCATAGATCCATAGACTATTTCTCGTTCGCGTTAGCAACGAACAGTTGCTTGCCGTTTAGCTTGAAATCGTTGATTAACTGCTGGCCGCGAGAGTTCACTAACCAATCGCTAAATACTTTTGCACCTTGATAATTAATGCCCGGATAACGTTCTGGATTGACTAGAATCACTTGGTAGGGGTTAAACAAGCTTTTGTCACCTTGGAACAGCACCGTGAGCGATAGTTTATTGTGGTAAGCCAACCAAGTGCCGCGATCTGTCATGGTATATCCCTGCATTTCTGACGCCATGTTTAGGGTGGGCCCCATACCTTGTCCAACGGATCGGTAACCGCCGAAATTAGGTTCAATCTCTGTTTGAGCCCACAGACCTTTTTCTTTTTTATGGGTGCCAGAGTCATCTCCACGAGAAACAAAAGTCGCGTTGGCATTTGCGATGTTTTTAAAAACTTGAGCAACGCTTTTCTCTTGCCCTACTTTTGCAGGATCGTCGCTCGGTCCAACGATAACAAAATCGTTGTACATCAGCTTGCGCGGTAGTACGCCGTAGCCTTTGTCGACAAAAGTCGCTTCGGCCTTTGGAGCGTGTGTCATTACCAAGTCAACATCGCCGTTTTGACCCATTTTGAGTGACTTACCCGTACCTGCAGCAATCACATTTACTTTGTACCCAGTGTCTTTTTCAAACTCAGGTAAAAGGTAATCGAGTAAGCCGGAGTGATAAGTACTAGTAGTAGTGGCTAAGCGTACTTGCATATTTTCTTCAGCACTCGTCGCTGAATAACTGACGATTGAAAGAGAGGCAATCACTAATGAAGTGGTTAGGTTTTTCATTTAGATAGTCCATTTTTTATTGTTAGGTTAGACATCCCGTACACCGTAGGGGAATGACTACATTTATACGTTCCAACAGGCATATAGCAAGCACGATGCCAAAAAAATGCCATCGAAATCGATATAAAAATCATGGCGTTACAATCCCGAAATTTGAACTAGGACAAAATGTCTCACATAAACACTAGGGACTTTTTGATTTCTTGGTACACTCTGTCCCAGTCACCTAGCACGAGAAAAAGTCCATGCCTCAATTGTTTGATCCAGTAAAAACCTCACAATACAAAGCGTTTTCTGTTTTAGTAGTTGACGACGAAGTGGGGATGCAGGCCATATTAAACAAAGCCCTTAGCAAGTGGTTTGGAAGAGTAGACTGCGCAGAGAGCGTAGAAAAAGCGGAAGAACTTAGGGTTACGGTCCACTACGATCTCATTATTCTTGATATCAACTTACCCGGCCGTTCAGGTATTGAGTGGGAAGAAGCCTTTAACGATCCAGAGCGCAAACCGGATATCATTTTTATGACGGGTTATGCCGACTTGGAAACCGCTATCAGTGCTCTTAAACTGGGTGCTAACGACTTTATTCTCAAACCGTTTAATCTCGACCAAATGCTTCAGGCTGTCAGCAACTGCATGGACAAAAAGCTGACCGAACGAAATTACCAAGCCCTACAACACGAGTTCCAACGCCACGTCGCTACCGAAATTATCGGCGGCTCGGATAAAACAAGACAACTTAAGCAGCTTATAAGCCAGTTCGCACCATCGCGAGCTGCGGTACTGATTGAAGGAGAATCAGGTACAGGTAAAGAGCTAGTTGCTCGCGGCATCCACGACGCTAGCTTGCGCAATGGCCCATTTGTTGCGATTAACTGCGGTGCAATCGCCGCTGAACTTTTAGAAAGCGAACTGTTTGGTCATATTTCAGGGGCGTTTACTGGTGCGAAGAAAGGGAGAGAAGGGCTCTTTCGCGTAGCAAGCGGCGGAACCCTTTTCCTCGATGAAATAGGTGAAATGCCCCTTGCTATGCAAGCGTCTCTGCTTAGGGTTTTGGAGCAAAGAGCGATACGACCTGTCGGTGGAGAAAAAGAGATTCAAATCGATGTACGTGTAGTCGCAGCAACCAACCGGAACTTGCAAGAAGAAGTGAAGGAAGGCAACTTTAGAGCCGACCTCTATTATCGATTAAATGTGCTCAAAATTGATGTTGCTCCTTTAAATGAGCGCAAGTCAGATCTTATTGAGCTTGTGCCACACTTTACTCGTATCCTATCGAAAGAGCTGGGTATTGAAGATCCCAAATGGGCACACGAAGACATTCAGGCAATGCATGACTATGACTGGCCGGGAAATATCCGAGAACTTAAAAACCTGATAGAACGTTGTTTATTGCTGCGCCAACCGCCAGCGCATTATTGGCGCGAATCGCTGGGCGCTCAGCCTCCGGCACATATTTCTATGACGGTATCTCACAGTACCGAAATTCCAGAAATACCCGAAAGACTAAGTAACCCTCAGGCGGGCTATCCCGACAGTTGGACGCTCAAGCAAGTAGAAAAATCCCACATACAGCAGGTTGTGTCTCTGCACGACGGCAATAAGTCTGCGGCTGCTCGCGATCTCGGCGTTGCAAGAAAAACACTCGAGCGCAAATTTAAAGAGTGGGAATTAGAGGAAGACGATTATGCATAACAATCGATCGTTCCTTGGTCTATGGCACCATAGATTTAAAACCATGGTGCGCTATCGACTTCTATTTCTGACTTCGGCTCCCATTCTTCTCACCTTGTTGGCACTGATTGCGATTACAATTTACTGGTCGATTCACTATACATGGCAAAGTGCTCTTATCGATGTATCTGAGCGCTTGGAAGTCGCAAACAACAGTATTGACCTGATCCAAGAAAAGCAAGTGAGCAGTATTCGTTCCCTGTCCGAGTCCTATCAATTTCAGATGCAACGACAAGAAGCACACAAGATACAAACCTGGGTAAAGAATCAAAAAGAGCGATATGAACTCGACTTCCTTACCTATAGGCCTATTAACGCGATCAATGATCCTGAGCGTTTAGAAAAGCTCGCCAAGCAACCCTCCTTTTTCGATGTTCTTTCTCCCCAAGAGTTGCGACAACTCGATAAAGACCTCACGGTTAGAGCGCAAATTCCTATTTTAAATAGCCAAAGCATAGAAGATCGCGGATTGGTCAGTCGCACGGTACTCCCTGTTATCGATGAATACAACAACACTATTGGCTACTTAGACGGGGGGCTAATACTCAACAACAGCACGGTGCTAGTCGATCGATTAAGAGATTTGATTTACCCCAGCTCTCAAGACTCACTAAGGCCGGTTGGCACGGTAACGGTATTTTTGGACGACTTGCGCGTTAGCACAAACGTTCCACTCGACAGTAACGAACGCGTTGGTCGAGCGATAGGAACCAGAGTATCTAGTGAAGTTAATCGCACTGTTCTCGGTCAGGGAAAATCATGGATTAATCGAGCTTTTGTCTATGACGCATGGTACATCACAGCATACCAACCTCTGGTCGACCATGAAAAGAACGTTATTGGCATGCTGTACACCGGCTACCTCGTTTGGCCTTTTATCTCTGCTTACCTCACTAATATCGTTGAAATCAGCGTCTTTACTATTGCACTGCTAATTTTATCGGGAATCGCAGTGTATCGAGGCTCAAGAGACCTTTTTAGGCCGATTGAACGGATCCACCGTGTTGTTAAGATGGTTCAACTGGGCAAAGATCAAAGGATTGGTCAGTTGGGACTTGATGAGCAACATGAGTTGGCGCAACTGGCTAAGCAATTTGACAATATGTTAGATCTGCTAAATCAGCAAAAAACAGAGCTGGAAAAGTCGGCGATAGAATTAGAAGGCAAAGTGGAAAAACGAACCGCTAGCCTTAAAGACAAAACGCAACAATTAGAGCACCACATTGAACTACTTAATGACACTCGTGACAAACTGATTGTTAATGAAAAGCTGGCAGCCCTAGGCGAGCTCACTGCCGGAATTGCCCATGAGATAAATAACCCGACGGCGGTGATTCTCGGCAATGTGGAATTGATACAGTTTGAGTTAGGCTCGGAATGTGAACGCGTCGACGAAGAGATCAAAGCGATCCTCGCGCAAATCGACCGAATCAGGAACATCACAAGGAGTTTATTGCAATACAGCCGACAAGGCGGTATTCAAGATGAGATCACATGGCAACATATCAACCCGATCATTGAGGAGAGTGTGACCTTAGTAAAGACAGGGGCTAAAAAGCGCAAAATCGAGTTTGAAGTCCATTTAAATGCGCAGACGAGTGTCGAGATAAACCGACATCAGCTCCTGCAAATACTCGTCAATCTTCAAATGAATGGAATCCATGCGATGAAAGAGCAGGGCACCTTGACCATTAGTAGTGAAGATTGGATTGAAAATGGCGAGAGCATTGGTGCGTTAATCCATATAGAAGATCAGGGGTGCGGTATCAAAGAAGAGCAATTAAAACGCATCTTTTCGCCATTCTTTACTACTAAACGCAATGGAACCGGGCTCGGTCTTTCAGTTTCACAAAGTATACTTAGCCAAACTGGTGGAGAATTAAAAGTCGCATCCCAATGGGGGGTAGGTAGTAAATTCAGTATCTATTTGCCTAAAAAAGCACAGATTAAGCTGCTAGCTACAACATAGTTAATAGAAAAAAGCCAGCGCAGACGCTGGCAAAGGTGGAACTTGTGACAATGTCACACTTAAGGATCAGTATTTAAATTGAGCCACTATGGTTTCGAGTTTGTGGCTGACATCAGCCACTTGCTCGCTGCAACGCACTGACGTTGATACAACTTCATGAGTGTCGCCAGCCAACTCAGCTATTTGAGTAATATTTCGGTCTATTTCCGCAGAAACCATTGACTGCTCTTCCGAAGCCGTTGCGATTTGACTATTCATATCAAACATTTCAGAAACTTGATCAACAATACCGCCGATCGCATCAAGAGCTTGCTTAGTCAGTTGATCCGTATCGTTCGCTTGTTCCAAACTACTGGTCATCAACCGAACTGTCTTATCGATCCCATCCGTTAACGTTGTGATGGTAGATTCAATTTGGTGGGTAGAGTTGTTTGTCATTAAAGAGAGCTGTCTCACTTCATCTGCAACAACCGCAAAACCACGACCGCTATCACCAGCACGAGCAGCTTCAATCGCAGCATTTAGTGCCAATAGGTTGGTCTGTTCTGCAATTCCTTGGATAGTAACGATAATACTGTTTATCTCTCGACTTTGCTCTTCCAGCTTGCGCACCAAGTCTTGTGAACCAAGGATATTTTCCGTCAAACTATGCAGGCTTTCTCCGGCACTATTGGTGAGCTGTAAACCTTTTTCAGCTTCAGTTTTAACTCGGTTCGCGGTTTCAGCGGCATGTTCAATATTTGCAGTGATCTCATTACTGGTCATCACTAATTCATTTACCGCTGTGGCAACAGACTCAGATTCGGCTTTTTGCTGTTTAGCGTTATCCATGCTCTTTTGAGCTGCCGATTCTGAACTACAGGAGGATTCGCCGAGCACACTCATCACATTCGCGACATCTTTGATGTTGCCGTGCAGTTTACTTACGAACTTATCAAATGAGTTTGCCAACTGAGCGAGCTCATCGTTACCTTTAGCATCAATTCTGACAGTCAAGTCGCCGTTTCCTTCGGCGATGTCCTTCATCAGCACATTAATAGACATGATTCGCTGAGTAATGCTTTTTCCCACCAGTAGTAGTAGTACAGAAACAATTAAGGCACACACAATCCCTAGCGCGTGAAGTTTAGTTTCTACCTTCGCCGCTTGCTCAACGATGAAGCTATCAATATCAGCTTGTAGCGCTTCAAAGCTCTGCTCTGTCTGGTGTACATTGCTCCTCAATGCACCTTTCATTCCCTCATTGGCAGATAAGCCGAGTTCTTGGTTTGAAACAAACAGCTCGTTGACCACTTTTTGGGTAGACTCTAGTTGGGGGTGAATGGAAACAGGAGATAGCGCATATAGCTGCGAATATGCGGCTTCAAACTCTTGCTGTTTCGCGGACGAAGGAGCGATCAAATAACTCGACAAACTCTCTGAAAGCGCAAAAAAACTCTCAGACACTGGCCTAACATTGAGTTGCTTAACCACCTTGGTTAACGACTGTTTTTCGACAATTACTTGAGCCAATAAACCAGATTCAGAATCCAACCCAATTCGCTCTACTTGCCCAGCGAGTTGGTGAAACTGACCTTGATATAGTGCCAGCGTTTCCGAAAGCTGTTCCGCTTTGCGTTTTGTCTCAGGAGAGAGTGTTGCGAAAAAATTGCTCAGCGCGCCAACCCGAGTAGAGATAGTTTGATAGCTTTTATCAAACTTATCTATGTATTTGAGTTGTTTACGAGCGAGGAAATCTTTCTCGTGCCGCCTTAACATAAGTAAGTCATTGGCACTTTGCAGGTTTAATGAAGAGATGTGTTGAAGTTGATTAAGCTGCTTTAAGCTGTACTGCTCATATAGAGCGTAAGTAACAATGCCTAGCGCCAACACTGCAGTAATGATCCATAGTTTTGCTTTAATGGATAGCGATGAGAGCAACCCCATTTTTGCTGGTGTCCCTGTCATGGGCACCTCCCTAGCTAGTCTGACATAATCCACGCAATGTTAAATATTAATTAAATTTATGTGACGCGTAGTTATAAAACTAATAGCACTAGGGACGCTATTTGCAAGTTAGATTCGACTCATCTCACTAATTAGTTTTTCCCTTAACATCGAAGTCAATCTTCTCTGACCCGGTAAAGACTTGAAAACGCAATCCTTTTGCTCTTGCGATAGTGGTTATGCCAAATTGTGCAGCCAGATCCAAACCCATCTGAGTGACGCCCGATCTCGACAATAAGACGGGTATTCCCATTTGTGCAACCTTGATAACCATTTCAGATGTTAGGCGACCTGTTGTATAAAAAATTTTGTCCTTACCCAATTGTTCATCAAGCCACATTTCGCCTGCAAGCGTATCTACCGCATTGTGGCGACCTACATCCTCGACAAAAGAGAGAACCTTGTTGTTAAGACATACAGCACAGCCATGGACCGCACCCGCTTTTTTATAGGTGTCGTTATAGTGGGTAAGTGCCTCAAGCGCAGAATAGATTTCTGATTGCTTTATCTTTACTTGAGGTACTTGGTACCCCTCAAGTTGCTTCATGACGTTGCCGTACATGGTGCCCTGACCACACCCAGAAGTAACGGTCTTCTTTTCTAACGCCTTATCAACACCTTCAATTTTTTCTTTTGTGATAACGGCGGCGGAGCTGGTTTCCCAATCAATTATTATCGACTCCAACAGCGAGGAGTCCGAAATAAATCCTTGATTCTTTAAATAGCCTAGCACTAGATGCTCTGGCCTAGAGCCCAGCGTCATTAACGTCACTATCTCTTTCCAATTCAGCATCACGGTCAAAGGGCGCTCGCAGGCAATTTCTTTGCTCAGAGGTTCGCCATACTCATCTACGACGGTTACCTGCATTGTTTGGAGTGGGTTTTCGCTCGTTTTAATCAGTTTTGGTACAGACAAGTTCTTATCCTTATAAAAGCAGACGACTCAAAATATAGGTATTTGACGCATCGTTGCAAGTTGCGTACCCAATAAAATGGTCTTAATACGGTACAGTCCTTGCTATGTTTTTTTGCAATACTCAAAACAGTATAAGGTAGTGAGTCATGTCGTCTAACGAACCAAAGAAAAATCAAGTGCAATGGCCTTTGTCATTCGTTCTGCAAGAAGAACAAATAACCACGGGTATGTGGCAGACAAGTCAGTGGTTATTACAAGACATTCTGCTTAGTGAAAAAGACGTAGAGGGAACCATCTGTAAAGCGACTCTCCATCTTCACCGCGATGAAAGGACGGATTACAGGTTTAACCTAAGCTCTGTAAATCCCAAACTATTTGTTGTTCTAGAAACCACAGGACAAGCTACTATTTCTATCCACGATGTGACGGTTTCACAAAGTGTCGCTGGCCACTATCTGGATGGAGACTACCTAGTACTATCGAAAGAGATGCCCCTCGCAATCCAAGCATGGGTTGAGGCATTTATAGGTCGCAATGGCGAGCTACTAGAACAGAGAAGAAAGAAGCGAAAAGGTGCGGGGAGGTCTAGTGGAAAATAGTTTTTTCTCCCGTTGGTCGAAACGAAAGCTCGACAGTGAAGAGCGCGATTCAAACGTCGATTCAATTAATGAAGAGCTAAAAATCAATGAGGAAGAAGTTCAACAGGAAGGCTCTCTCGGCTCTTTGTTGGTAAGTGAAGCAAGCGAAGCCGTTAAAAAACAGGCGTTGCGCAATCTATTCCAGAGTCCAGAATTTCAAGTTGTAGACAAGCTGAATGACTATGATCACGACTTCGATAAAGTCGCTTCTCTGCCTCAGGCCATTAGTGAAACACTGCGCGATTGGGTAAAAGAGAGCGTCGAAGATCGTTCACCACAACAAGCGCAAAAACCCGAATTTGAAGAACAAAACAGCCAAACAGAACATCTTGATTTGGAAACCAATAAAAACATCGACGATAACCCAGAATAAAATTAGGGACATTTTGTCCCACTTGTTATTTTTGTCCTTAGACAATTTGTCCAGGTCACGACCAACAAGCTTTTGAAATGACTTAACCAATTGAATTTATGTGATTATTTTTATGGTATAGCAATTGCTATTGTCTCTGTATAAGCACTGCAAGCAATGGACAATAATAACAATGCTAAATCAGATAATCGACTCAACAAACGGGTTAGCTCGACAATACGCTTTAGAAAATACCGTTGAATTAACCAATTTAATTCCCCCGACCGTCAGCTACGAAAGTGGGGGGCACACACTTATCATCGGCCCCACTGCAATTGTAGAAAGCACTGCTCAACAGTTGTCGACGCTTAATAGCGTTACCTTACTATCTACCGATGGCGCAAGTAGTGACTCTAGGCAGTTATATTTTGCAGAAGCGGTTTCCGTTTCCGGCTTCTTGGGCGCATTCTCCGTAAATGTGACTCAAGACGGTGTACAGCATAATCTCGCAAAGATCGCCATCAATAGTGATTGCTTCGATATTGTTTTAGACCTCTGCTTAGATAGCTGTATGAGCGAAGAAATCCCTGCTCCCGGATATTATCCCGTCGGAAGGGGCCAGCCCAAACTGGCAGATGCTTTGCAAGCCATACCAAACCTTATGGGTACCTTTGATAAACCCAAGTTCTTCCGATTGGATAGCGATTTATGTGCTCATAGCTCACGTGGCGTTAAAGGGTGTGACCGTTGTGTCTCTTCTTGTCCAGCTGGAGCACTTTCAAGCGAGGGTAGTGATGACACTGGTTATCAGATCGCAATCAATCCATATCTGTGTCAGGGGATAGGAACATGTGCTACAGCATGTCCGACAGAAGCTATTAGCTACGCGTTGCCAGAACCCAAACAAACTCAGACCTTTGTCGAAAAACTACTGAATAACTATCGATCAAAGGGCGGAACCCATCCCATTGTTATGTTTTGCAGTAGCCGGCACGAGAAATACAACGCAGCGCTATTGTCGCAACTACCAGATAACGTTATTCCAGTAGCACTAGAAGAACTGACCTCAGTGGGAATAGATACTTGGTTAGCCGCGCTGGTTAACGGAGCAAATCAGATATGGTTCGCCGCGAGCAGGCACATGCCTGAAACGATTTTGCGGGTCCTTAACGGTGAAGTAGAAATGTTAAGGACACTGCTTGGCCAGTTAAATATCAATGCCAACATCATTGAAATTATCTATTTTGAAGAACTTAAACACACCCAGCCCAAGGTGCAATGCTTTGATAATTCAATGACATACGGGGAGTTACAGGGTAACAAAAGACAGCGAGCCTTTGCGGCGTTAGAACACCTTACCACAGTTTTTGAAGCACCCACCAGAGTTGTAGCGCTACCGGAAGGAGCCCCATACGGGAGCGTGAGTTGCGCTTCTCAGGATTGCACATTATGTATGAGCTGTGTGGCAGTGTGTCCAACTAGCGCACTTCACAGTGATGGTGAGTCGCCGAGTTTGATGTTTACCGAACAAGACTGCATTCAATGTGGTATGTGTGAAAAGGCCTGCCCAGAGAACGCGCTAAGCACTACTTCACGCTTTAACTGGAACCACGAAGAGCGTTCGACACCCAAAACATTGCATCAAGAAGAGGCGGCTAAATGTATACGCTGCCACAAGCCCTTTGCGCCTAAGTCAATGATTACAATGCTTCAAAATAAGTTACGCGGTCACTCTCATTTTAGTGATCAAGCAGCGTTTAGCCGCCTTGAAATGTGCGAAGACTGCCGCGTAGTAGACATGTTTGAAGCGTTTGACCAAGACCCCACTAAACAGCTCAAGGTATAGGGAAAATTTTATGAATAACGACTCACTAGTTTCAGAAATATACCTTTTGCTCGCGACTCTTTATCGCGCGGCACCGGAAAACGACCTGCTTGCTCATTTAAGTCAGTTAGACCCTATTGATGGTGGTAGCCAAATAGACAAAGCGTGGACTGAGTTAAAACACGCATCGGCAAAAGCCTTAAATAGTAATGTACACGATGAGCATCAAGACCTTTTTATAGGAATAGGTCGAGGCGAGGTCATGCCATTTGCTTCATGGCACCTAACTGGCTCACTGATGGAAAAACCATTGGCAAACATTCGCGAATCCCTAGTTCTGCTTGGATTTGAAAGACAAGAGCACGTCAAAGAGCCAGAAGATCACATTAGCGCACTATGCGAAGTGATGTCCCAGTTAGTTGAATACTCAGAACCTGAGAGCCAAGCATTTTTCAATCAGCATATCGAAACTTGGTTTCCATCGTTTACCAAACAAATTCGAAGCGCGCAAAACAGCGATTTCTACTTAGCCGTTGCAGAGCTTACTGATGCATTTTTAACCATAGAGAAAGTGAAATATTCACAAGTCCAAGTGCATCACAATGCGAGCAACTCAAAAGTAACCAAAAACAACAATTACATTGAAGAAGCAAATATTGATTAGGGGATAAGAGGGGCATAAGCCCCCAGCTCACTCTAACCGAGTAAGGAAGGAAGCAATGACTAAACAACAGAAACCAGATAGTACACGAAGAAACCTCCTCAAGGGTATTGCGGGAGCCGCTGCTGCTGGCGCAATGGCGGGAACAGTACAAGCAACGTCAGAAAATACCAAACCAATTGAAGATACTGGCAAAGAGTCAACGGGCTATAGAGAAACTCAGCACGTCAAAGACTACTACGACACTTTATAAAGGAGTAGTGTATGAAACTGGTAAAACGCTCCGACTCAGTGAGCAAAACTCATTCAACATTAGGTCTATCTCGACGCAGCTTTATAAAGAATTCTAGCTTAGCGGCTGGTGGCGCTGCTGGGGCCTATCTACTCAGCCCCGCGATGATTAAGAAAGCTGAAGCTAAGTCAGTGGACCCAAATGCAGAAGTTTCCATCAAGCGAACGATTTGTTCCCACTGCTCGGTAGGTTGTGGTATCTACGCCGAAGTACAAAACGGCGTTTGGACAGGTCAAGAACCTGCGTTCGACCATCCGTTCAACGCCGGAGGACATTGTGCTAAAGGTGCGGCGCTTCGTGAACACGGCCATGGAGAGCGCCGCCTCAAATATCCGATGAAGCTCGAAAACGGCAAGTGGAAAAAACTTTCATGGGAACAAGCGATAGATGAGATTGGCGACAAAATTTTAGATATTCGCCAGCAATCTGGCCCCGATTCCGTCTACTGGCTTGGCAGTGCTAAGCACAGCAATGAACAAGCTTACATGTTCCGAAAAATGGCATCTTTATGGGGCACAAACAATGTGGATCACCAAGCGCGAATCTGCCATTCAACTACGGTTGCAGGTGTCGCTAATACTTGGGGCTACGGTGCTATGACTAACTCTTTTAACGATATGCACAACTGCAAATCTATGTTGTTTATTGGGTCAAACCCCGCCGAAGCGCACCCAGTAGCAATGCAGCATATATTGATCGCTAAAGAGAAGAACAACTGTAAGATCGTCGTTGCCGATCCTCGCCGAACCCGCACTGCTGCAAAGTCAGATCACTACGTTTCATTGAGGCCAGGATCTGATGTAGCGTTTATTTGGGGCATTCTTTGGCACGTGTTCAAAAACAAATGGGAAGATAAAGAATTTATTCGACAACGCGTTTTCGGAATGGACGAAATCCGTTTAGAAGTTGCAAAGTGGACACCAAAAGAAGTCGAACGCGTAACTGGTGTATCAGAAGAAGACGTCTATAAAACGGCAAAAATGCTGTCTGAAAATCGTCCCGGTTGCGTTGTCTGGTGTATGGGGGGGACTCAACACACGACGGGAAATAACAATACGCGCGCGTACTGTGTCCTAGAGCTTGCCCTTGGCAACATGGGTAAATCTGGCGGTGGTGCTAACATCTTCCGTGGCCACGACAATGTACAAGGCGCGACAGACTTAGGCGTTCTTTCACATACCTTACCGGGTTATTACGGTTTGTCAGATGGTGCTTGGAAACACTGGTCAAAGGTTTGGCAACTTGACTTTGATTGGGTGCAAGGCCGATTTGACCAAAACAAATATCACGCAAGAAGCCAATGAACAATATGGGTATTCCGGTATCACGTTGGATCGATGGCGTATTAGAAGACAAAGACAATATCGAACAGAAAGACAACATTCGCGCCATGTTTTATTGGGGCCACGCAGTCAACTCACAGACTCGTGGTGTGGAAATGCGCCAGGCGATGAAAAAGCTCGATATGATGGTTATTGTCGACCCATATCCAACCGTTGCGGCGGTAATGAATGATCGCACTGATAACGTCTATCTCTTACCTGCAACGACACAGTTTGAAACCTACGGCAGTGTAACCGCTTCGAACCGCTCCATACAGTGGAGAGATAAAGTTGTAGACCCTCTGTTTGAATCAAAACCTGACCACGAAATCATGTACTTACTGACGAAAAAGTTAGGTTATTCCGACAAACTTTTCAAAGGGGTGAGAATCGAAAACAATCAGCCCAGAATCGAAGATATTACACGTGAGTTCAATAAAGGAATGTGGACCATTGGCTATACGGGGCAAAGTCCAGAGCGTTTAAAAGCGCATCAACAGAATTGGCACACCTTCCACAAAACCTCTTTGGAAGCGGAAGGAGGGCCAGCTCACGGTGAAACATACGGGCTGCCGTGGCCGTGCTGGGGTACACCAGAGATGAAGCATCCTGGCACTCATATTCTCTACGATACGTCTAAGCCAGTGGCCCAAGGTGGAGGAAACTTCCGTGCGAGATTTGGCGTTCAGTTCGAAGGCAACAACTTGTTAGCAGAGGATAGCTACTCCAAAGGGAGTGAGATCCAAGATGGCTACCCAGAGTTTAACGACAAACTTCTCAAACATTTGGGATGGTGGGACGACCTCACTGAAAGTGAAAAAGCCGCCGCAGAGGGTAAAAACTGGAAAACCGACCTTTCAGGTGGGATCCAACGCGTGGCAATTAAGCACGGATGTATGCCTTTTGGCAACGCGAAAGCTCGTGCGGTGGTCTGGACGTTCCCCGATCGCGTGCCATTGCACCGTGAGCCTCTCTATACGCCACGCAGGGACTTAGTTGCCGATTATCCGACATGGGATGACAAGGCGTCCATTTATCGCCTGCCAACCATGTACAAATCGATTCAAGCGCAAGATAAATCAAAAGAGTATCCCATTATCTTAACGTCTGGCCGATTGGTCGAGTATGAAGGGGGAGGAGAAGAGACACGCTCAAACCCTTGGTTAGCAGAACTTCAACAAGAGATGTTTGTTGAGGTTAACCCAAAAGACGCAAACGACTTAGGCTTTAGAGATGGCGAAGAAGTGTGGGTGGAAGGAGCAGAGAAAGGACGAATTAAGGTCAAAGCATTGGTCACCAGACGAGTAAAAGCGGGAATGGCTTTCATTCCATTCCACTTTGGCGGTAAGTTCCAAGGCGAAGACCTACGAGAGCGTTACCCAGAAGGTTCTGATCCTTATGTCATTGGCGAAGCGGCAAACATCGCAACCACGTACGGCTATGACCCTGTGACCCAAATGCAGGAAACCAAAGTCACTCTATGTAACATTCGCAAAGCGTAAGGATGATCAAAATGGCTAAAATGAAATTTCTATGTGATACCAAGCGCTGCATTGAATGTAACGGGTGTGTCACTGCGTGTAAAAACGAAAACGATGATGCGCTGGAGTGGGGAATACAAAGACGTCGCGTGGTCACACTAAACGACGGTGAACCCGGCGAGAACTCCATTTCTGTAGCTTGTATGCATTGTACCGACGCTCCTTGTATGGCGGTTTGTCCTACCGATTGTTTTAAGCAAACGGACGACGGAATTGTTCTACACAATAAAGACCTTTGTATAGGCTGCGGATACTGTCTATTTGCGTGCCCATTTGGTGCACCACAGTTTCCAAAGCAGTCTGCGTTTGGTGAGCGCGGGAAAATGGACAAATGTACATTCTGCGCTGGCGGACCAGAAACGGAAGACGGTTCTGTCGAAGAGCGCCAAAAGTACGGTGCCAATCGCATATCAGAAGGCAAAGTCCCTATGTGTGCCTCACTTTGCTCAACCAAAGCGCTTCTAGCTGGAGATGCAGACAAGATTTCCGAGATTTTCCGTCAACGGGTGGTGGAGCGAGGAGCTAAAGGTGCTGGTTGGACTAACGGTGAAGATCTTTCTTACGATGCCACAAAAAGTTAGGGAGTAAACAATGAGTTTGATTCGTGTCTTGTTAACCATGGCTTTTAGTTTCTGCCTGATCAACTCGGCCATAGCTGATGACAACCAAACAGCTAGTGCCAAGCAAGAGATTGCCCAACTCGCTGGCGCCGATTACTGGCGTCAGGTAAAAGACGGGACGGAAGGCTATACAACAGCTCAAGGCGATGAAGCTGGCGTTCTCATTAACACTACCGGACAGTTGTGGCGCGAAATTCGAAACAAGTGGATTACCCCGATAGGCGTTGCCATGATCGCTGTGTCATTTGGTTCGCTAGCCTTGTTCTATTTTTGGGCAGGCCAAATCAAGTTGGACAAACCTAGGAGCGGTAAGAAAATCCTCAGGTGGACGCCATTTGAACGCGCACTTCACTGGTACACGGCATTGCTCTTTATCATTTTAGCGATATCGGGATTAACTCTGATGTACGGCAAGTACGTGCTAAAGCCTGTCATGACCGATGGGGTATGGGCAAACTTAATCATGGCAGCCAAGGTGTCACACAACTATCTTGGACCACTGTTTGTAATCGGTATTGTACTAATGCTTGTCAAGTGGCTGAAAAACAACTTCTTCACAAAAGTTGACTTGGAATGGTTTAAGCAGGGAGGAGGGATCATCCCCAATGGTAACCACCCGTCAGCGGACTTTTGCAACGGCGGAGAGAAGATATGGTTTTGGCTGTTAGCGACTGCAGGGCTCACCGTTTGTATAACTGGGCTAATAATGGATTTCCCAATGTTTGGTCAACTTCGACAAGATATGCAGATTGCAAACATTTTGCACGCCGTCGCATCTCTCGGTTTGATCGCCGCTTCCTTTGGGCACATTTACATTGGCACCATTGGTACCGAAGGTGCCTTAGAAGGAATGAAAACGGGCTATGTCGACGAAACTTGGGCCAAACAGCATCACAACCTTTGGTTCGACCGAGTTAAAGATCAGCAGTAACACAAGGGTTACCCCCGATTTAACGCCACCAATTTGTGGCGTTTTTTTTGCCCTTAAGTTTGGTTACACCTCACAAATTCAAACTCAGGATGGGCTTCATGCGACCATGGTCTAATCCCTGCTGCTACTGTTGTTTTTCTAACGGTGCTATGCTGGTCTTATGTTACTCAAACAGGGAAGTAGTATGAGTTTTCCTTATCGAAATGTGGTCGTTTTAACTGGCGCAGGTATATCAGCAGAATCGGGGATACAAACTTTCCGAGCTCAGGATGGGCTTTGGGAAAATCACCGAATAGAAGATGTCGCAACACCAGAGGGCTTTGCCAGAGATCCTGATTTAGTACAAGATTTCTACAATCAGAGACGCAAAAAACTTCAAGACTCAAGTATCGAGCCTAACGCAGCGCATAGCGCCTTGGGCAAACTGGAAGCAGCGCTGGATGGTACAGTGACGATCATCACGCAAAACATTGATAACTTACACGAGCGCGGGGGGAGTTCAAACGTGATCCACATGCACGGCGAGCTGCTAAAGGCGCGTTGTAGTGAGTCTAATCAAGTGATCGAAGAGAAAGGGGACATTTTGACGGGAGACCTTTGTCACTGCTGTCAATTACCGTCACAGATGCGTCCCCATGTGGTTTGGTTTGGTGAGATGCCTCTGCGCATGGGCGATATTTATGCCTCATTGGAAGAGGCTGATTTGTTCGTCTCCATCGGTACTTCTGGTGTTGTATACCCAGCGGCGGGATTTGTGCACGACGCCCGGATGCACGGGGCACACACTATAGAAATAAACTTGGAGCCAAGTGCTGTTGAAAGTGAGTTTGAGGAAAAAAGATATGGGAAAGCGAGCATCGAAGTACCCAAGTTAGTTGAAGAGATCCTCGCACTACAGCAACCTAATCAGCAGCAGGCCTAGACTTTTTTTGGCCGTGTTTCATTTGATACATGGCCTTATCTGTTTTTTCTAACGCTTCAAAGAATCGCGAGCGAGTTGAGCGTTCAATACCGTAGGAAAAAGAAATAGCGCTATCTTTAAGACCGTATTTCACTTTTTCAACAAACACTTTTCCTCGTTTGGGATGGAGCAGTACAACAAACTCATCCCCACCAATTCTAAACGCTTGTTCTGGAGATTCGGTAAACTCATTGAGGGCGTTTGCAAATTCTATTAGCATCAAATCGCCTTTTGCATGACCTTGCAGGTCATTGATAGCCTTGAGGCCATCAATATCGATATACACTAAGTCAAAGTCTTCCAGGCGAATAGCATTGAGTTTTTTGCGGTTGTACAAGCCAGTGAGTTCATCTCTGGCCGCGTTTTCCCTTACTTTGTGCAGCATCGAGGTTAGACCAAAGGCGATAAACAGATAGGCGACCTGTAGCGTTCCATCTTCGATAAATACGTCAATAAGTTCATGCTGGTCCGCTAATCGGTCAAGGTAGGCTATCTCTGTAATCAAGTCATAGGCCGCATTAAACAACAATAAACTCAAGCCCGTGATAATCAGGCGATTCGATGAACGTATCTGACGAGAGATGTGAAATATATAAATCAGCACCATCAAGGTTGTGGTTTCAAAAAGCAGATCGTACTTAGAGTCTACCTCGATGTAATACGCCAGCATCAACATAATGAATGGGACGGCGCACAAGGTAGTAAAAATTGCCAAGGGCAATGTGAAAAGTGTTGGTTGCTTTTTATTCTTCATCAAACGCTAAACACTCGTGTGGCTCATAATGAAATAGAGCGGCATAAGCCGCTCTATTAATCTTAATAGATATTTAGCAAAACAGTTAGTTACTCACTTTTAGCTTTTGGAAGTACTCATCATACATCACGCTAGCTTCGCCAACTTCATCTTGCCATACGCCACTTTCCATAACTTCTTGCGGAGGGAAAATGCTTGGATCGTTAGCAAACTCTTCAGGTAGTAACTCGTGAGCAGTCTTAACTGGAGTAGGGTAACCAATCTCTTGCGCTATTTTTGCTGCGTTTTCAGGGCGAAGCAGGAAATTAATCATCTTATGTGCCGCGTCGACATTTGTAGCTTCTGTTGGTATTGCTAGGCTATCCATCCAGAAGATCGCGCCTTTTTCAGGCCAAATAATATCGATTGAAGCACCTTCTTGGCGGGCCATGTAAGCAGAACCATTCCAAAGCATGCCAAGTGAAACTTCTCCTGCTAGGTATGGGTTTGCGGGAAAGTCCGAGTTAAACACCAACACGTTTGGCATCAGCTTTTTCAACTCGTTATAAGCCGCTTCAATCTCTGCTGGGTCAGTTGTGTTTGGCGAATAGCCAAGTTTAGTTAAAGCAATATGGAAAACTTCGCGGGAATCGTCCATCAACATTAGTTGACCTTCCCACTTGCTATCCCAAAAATCATCCCACTTTGTGATAGAGCCCTTGTCCAGCATATCGGAATTTATGCCAATTCCGGTCGCTCCCCAAATGTATGGGATTGAGTAACTGTTGTCTGGGTCAAAAGGTTTGTCTAAAAAGTTAGTATCCAGATCGGCGAAGTGTGAAAGCTTGGACTTGTCGATTTTTTGTAACATGCCTTCTTTGCGCATTTTAGATACAAAGTAGGTAGAAGGAACAACCAAGTCATAGCCCGAGCCTTGAGTTTTTAACTTAGCGTACATGCTTTCGTTAGACTCATATGTCGAGTAGATAACTTTTATTCCAGTCTCTTTGGTAAAGTCTTCTAAAACTTCATTCGGTATGTATTCAGACCAGTTGTAGAAGTACAGTTCCTGATCGTCAGCCATTGCAGGGGAGGCAATAAGCGTGGCTGCGCAAAGCGCACTCGCGTAGATTTTTTTCATTATTAATCCAGTAATCACTAAGCCTGTGAGACATCTTGTGCACTCAGTCAGGCGTTGAAAACAAAATTTGTTATTGGTATTTGTAACCTGTACTCCATCAGTATATCAGCCGAATAGAAAAATAGGCAGCAAATGCCACCTATTTTCGTGTGTTTTTACGTGCTTGATGATAGTTTAATCAGTATTTCATATTTCTATCTATCTAGCTAGTTGATAACTCTGTCTAATATAAAGTGTCTATTCATCCACCGGAGTTTATCTCTATTATAGTGAGTTATAAGGCGAGTATAACTTTAGGCTTTTTCCCGTGCGATAAGTTGAGAAAGCACAACCAAGACTAAAGAGACTATCAGCATAACCGTAGCCAACGCGTTCACTTCTGGTGAGATACCCACCTTAACCATTGAGTACACTTTTAAAGGCAAGATCTCATAGGTAGGTCCAGTAACAAATGAGCTAATAATTACATCGTCTAAAGATAGTGTGAAACTGAGTAACCAACCGGCTGCAACTGCTGGTTTGGCCAAGGGTAAGATAATCTGCTTGAGGATCACCCATTCACTTGCGCCCAAATCTTTTGCCGCTTCAAGCATTTTCACATCAAATCCATTAAGTCGGCTATATACGGTTACCACAACAAACGGCAGACAGAACGTGATATGCGCCACTAGCAATGTGAAAAAACCCAACTGAGCACCCAAAACCAAAAACAGTGCAAGAAGAGAAATGGCCATGACAATATCCGGAGACATCATAACAACAAACAACATGCCATTGACTGCTGCCTTGCCTTTAAATCTATAACGGAATAGGGCTACAGCAGTCAGGCTGCCTATGATGGTGGCCGCCGTCGCAGAGAATACCGCAACATTTAATGAATGCCACGCTGCTTGCATTAGGCTGTCATTGTTAACTAATGCTTCGTACCATTTGGTTGTGAGTCCTCCCCATTTCATCCCAAACTTGTTGGCATTAAATGAGTTAACGATAAGAACAACAATTGGCAAATACAAAAACGCATACACCAAAGCCATAAAACTATACTTCGCGCTACGCCCCATTATTCAAGCTCCACTTTTTTGTTAAGCAGCTTACCGGCCCGGTAATAAGCGTATAACATCACTGCCATTGCAGTGGTTAACGCGATACTGGTGGCAGCACCAAACGGCCAATCACGAGCATTGAGCACCTGACTCTTAATAACATTACCGATCAATAAGTTTTTCGCGCCGCCCAGAAGGTCGGCGATATAGAACATACCTAATGCGGGCAATAGAACAAGAAGGCAACCGCCAATAATTCCCGGCATTGTCAGAGGTAATATCACCTTAGTAAATGTCTGAATCTTACTCGCACCCAAGTCTTTTGCCGCTTCAATATAGGTGTGATCCAGTTTTTCGATTGCAGAGTAGAGCGGTAGGATCATAAAGGGCAGTAGGATGTATACCAAACCAATCATTACCGCTGTTTCGGTGTACATGATTCGCAGCGGTTTATCAATGATATCTAGTGCCAACAGGCCTTTATTGAGTACGCCTTGAGTACCCAAAACAATCTTTAAGCCGTAAGTGCGGATCAGCGAGTTTGTCCAAAAGGGGACAATGACTAAAAACAGCATAAACGGTCGCCATTTGGATGGCATCTTGGCAATCGTGTAAGCAAATGGATAGCCAACCATCAAACAGATCAACGTCGCGACAATCGCCATGTAAAAAGAGTGGAGCAGCACCTTGGCATACAAGGGGTCCAATAATCTTACGTAGTTGTCGAAGGTAAAGGACAGTTCAATTAAGTTTGATTCGTGTCGAGTCAAGAAACTGGTACCAACGATCATCAGATTTGGTACCAATACAAATAAGCCAAGCCAGCCTACGATAAGAGCTATGATGGCGTTTTGCAGACTAATCTTGCTGCTCTTCATCGAGTACCACCTCCCAGCTTTCAACCCATGTGATAGCCACTTTCTGCTCCAAAGAGTGGTCAACGTCGGGATCGTCTTCGTTAAAGAATTCACTAACCATAACCTTGAGACCTGATTCAAGTTCGATGACAGAATCTAGCGTCATACCTTTATAGGTGCGTTCTTTAACATGGCCTACAATGCCTTTTTCTTCGCTCTCCTTTATCTCTTCGATACGGAGATCCTCAGGTCGAAGTAAAACCTGCAACTGAGCACCTTGCTCGGCATTTCCTTGGTAGTACACCACTGACTCAACGCCTTCAATCATCGCCTTTATTCGTTTGTCGTCTATTCGTTCTAACATTGTCGCGGAAAAGACGTTTATTTCTCCGATAAAGCGCGCGACGAAGAGGTTTTTAGGCTCTTCGTAGATCTCTCGCGGCGAGCCATCTTGCTCTATAACACCTTCGCGCATAACAATAATGCGATCAGACATTGAAAGGGCTTCTTCCTGATCATGGGTGACAAAAATAAAGGTTATGCCTAGTTGACGTTGCAGTTGTTTTAGTTCGATCTGCATCTGTTTTCGCAACTTGTAATCGAGCGCCGAGAGCGACTCGTCAAGAAGTAATACTTTCGGTTTGTTTACTACCGCTCGCGCAATTGCAATTCTCTGCTGTTGTCCGCCAGAAAGCTGATGGGGCTTTCTACCGGCCATTTGTTCAAGCCGAACCATTTTAAGGGCTTCTGTTACGCGAGGTTCAATTTCAACGGCAGGTACTTTTTGCATCCGCAAGCCAAACGCGACGTTATCAAATACCGTCATATGGGGAAACAGTGCATAACTCTGGAACACGGTATTTACATGTCGCTGCTCAGCAGGAGTGTCAGTGACGTCTTGACCATCAAGCAGGATCTTTCCTTTATCCGCATTTTCAAAGCCTGCGATCATCCGCAAAACCGTGGTCTTTCCACAGCCGGAAGGGCCTAGAATAGTTAGGAATTCGCCGTGATTTACATCGAGGTTAAAATGTCCAATGATCTCTTTGTCATCGAAACTTTTGCTGATACCGGTCAGCTGAATCACCGGTTTTTCTGCTTGCTGCGTGCTATTCAACGTCTGTTTTTCTCCCACTTAATGACCGTTTGAAGCTTAGGTAGAGATATAAAAAAATTAGGCGCGAATCATAATCACCAATAGTGTGAATTCAAAGCATTTTTTAATCGTATTACGCAAAAAATTTTACAGGTAAAAGTAAACATTTTTTACCATACTCAAAATAGGCTTTAGGTGGCTAATTATAAGTCACTTTTTTACATGCTGATTCAACAATTTTAGTGTTGTGTTAATTGAAGTATAATAAGCACAATTTTTATCAACAAGTTAGCCTGACAAATTTAACATCAGGCTTGGATTCACTAAATGAATAACGATATAGAAAGAGATTTCAATTTAGGTGGCAGTATAGAAAAAGCGCTATCTGGCGACTATAAACTCAACGCTGGGGACGTGCTGAAAGAAGCGTGGGGGCACACTGTTAAGCATTTTGTGCCATTTTCGCCAGCCATCGTCACGCTTGTCGCCCTACAGCTCATCATTTTTTATATTGCTCTAAAATTACAGCTTGGTAATCCAGGAATCATATTAGATGCGGTGTTAAACCCTGACCAGTTTAACCAAGGTATCGTTCAGGCCATTATGGTGGCGCAGTTTAGCTACGAAGTAATTAGTGCCCCTATATACGCTGGTATTAGTTTAATGGCAATGAGCCACGCTGCCGGATTAGCGACAAAACCTCGACACATCACGAAAGGGCTGCAGTTCACTATTCCCGTTATTATCGCGACATTGGTAAGCCTTACCCTACAAACCACGGCAAGTATGTTTCTGCCATTTGTCTCCATGTATCTCTCTTTAGCGTTTAGCCAGTCAATTCTTCTCATCTGTGAAAAACAGGTTCCGCCAATGCAAGCCTTGTTGCTGTCACTACGAGCAGTAAACAAGAAAATCATTGCGATCACTGGCATCTACATTGTTCTCGCTCTTATGTTGTTAGCTGGCGCTATGATGTATGGCATTGGGTTGGTTTTTGTCGTGCCATTTTTCTTCCATGTAAAAGGCGTTCTCTATCGAAACATGTTTGGTATCAAGTTGAAAATCGTCGCGGCGGAAGAACCAAAAGACGACGACAACGATGATGATTCTCAGGTATTCAATGCGTAAATTTGAAGTTGTAACGCTTGGGTTAGCCGTAGCAGTAGCAATCTACGGCTTTACCACTTACCAACACCCGGCTCCAAAAACAGAAAGTGATAAATCTGAGTTAGTGATTCTACCTGTAGGTAATGCGCCTGATTTTGCTGCCATCGATAATACCAAAGAAAAAAAGCAAGCCTTCTTCGACTTTCTCAGACCGGGAATAGCGATAGAAAATTCTCGAATTAACAAAGAGCGCAAACGCTTGTTGGCCATTCAGCAACATTTCGAAGCCAATTATGTTTCCAGCGAAGATATGGCTTACGCCCAACGACTTGGAAAACTGTACTCGAATCCGATTCCTGCTACTGGCATCGATGAACGCTGGCTCACCAGTATGTTAAAAAGCGTCAACGTTCTTCCCGAATCTCTTGTGTTAACTCAAGCTGCCAATGAATCGGCGTGGGGAACGTCTAGATTTGCACGTGAAGCTAATAACTACTTTGGCCAATGGTGTTACACCAAAGGATGTGGACTTGTTCCCCTTAAACGCAGTGAGGGGATGACCCATGAAGTCGCTAAGTTTTCATCGGTTCAAGAGTCGATTCACCGATACTTTATGAACGTTAATCGCAACAGAGCCTATCGAGAGTTAAGAGACATTCGATCGATTCGAGATATGGAACAATTGGCGATGACTTCACCCGAGGCGGCTGTTGCATTATCTGAGGGACTTCTTAGATACTCTGAGCGCGGTGAGGCATACGTCAAAGACTTACAGACGATGATCCGTCACAATCAAACCTACTGGCAATAATCTTTTTAATTATAACTATGAAAAAACTCCCTTTAAGCCTACTTGTTGGTGCTTTGTCACTGAGCCTTAGCGCACCAACCATCGCTCAAGAATACATGTTCACTTACTCAAAACTGTTCACTCAAATGAAGCAAAATGCTAAAGAAGGGCATGACGATGTAAAAATCGGTTTCTTCTTTACCAACGCGGCGACTAAACAGCTTTGTAATATTGAAAAAGCATGGATGGAAAAAGAAGAACACTATGAAATCTTGCAAGTTTCTCCGCATAAAGAGTTGCTTGTCCCACTAGATAGTAACCTTCGTGAAGCCAATCCTTTGGTTTTTGTTCGAACTCCTATGGACCAGCGTTGTGATTTTTCAATGGTGGTGATGACCAAACAACCTATGTCGGGCACTGTCGATTACCAAAACATTGAAGTACTCATGCCGCAAATGCAGGCAATGCTTGAAGATCTCGGCGGTATGTTTGCAAGTTGGTTTACACCGGATGTGGAAGGCGTCACTCTGGAATTTGTCGCAGGAACTGAAGGCGTAGTTCGTTTTTCAAATGGCAAAGAGAAGGCACTGGTTAACAACAAGGTTCAGATCTCGTTAAGTGAAATAGGTGAGGGCGGCTCTATTACTCTTCCAAGCGAAACAGCTCGCGTACTTCCCTACCTGCCTAAAGCGAGTAAGTAGCAAATAGAACAAAGGGTCGCAATGCGACCCTTTTTAACATTGAGAGATTTACGATAAGTTGGTGACTTTTAACTGAAGAGTTGGGTCAAACTCTTGCACGAGATCTTCATCTATAGGCTGCTGCTGGGGCATCTCTTCCTTATCAAAACCTATATCACCACCATTGATCACACCTGAATCTTTATCGATTGATTTAAAATCAAATAGTTCAAAATCCGCGAGATGGCTTGGCACTACGTTCTGCATGGCTCTAAACATGGTTTCGATGCGGCCCGGAAAACGCTTGTCCCAATCGTTAAGCATCTGTTTGATGTTTTGTCTTTGCAGGTTTGGCTGCGAACCACATAGGTTACATGGAATAATTGGATATTCGCGCATCTCAGAGAATTTAATAATGTCTTTTTCACGACAGTAGGCAAGGGGACGAATGACCACGTGTTCACCATTGTCAGAAACTAGTTTAGGCGGCATACCTTTCATTTTCCCACCGTGGAACATGTTCAGGAACAGTGTCTCTAAAATGTCATCGCGGTGATGTCCTAGGGCTATTTTGGTGGCACCGATCTCTTTTGCCGTACGATACAAAATACCACGACGCAAGCGCGAACAAAGTGAACAGGTTGTTTTGCCTTCTGGGATCTTATCTTGAACAATGGAGTAAGTATCTTCTTCAATGATCTTGTACTCAACGCCCAAACTATCGAGATATTCTGGAAGAATATGTCCAGGGAACCCCGGCTGTTTTTGATCGAGATTGACGGCGACAAGCGAAAAGTTAACTGGTGCGCTTTTTTGAAGACTCATAAGAATATCCAACATGGTAAAACTGTCTTTACCACCGGATAAACACACCATAATACGATCGCCTTCTTCAATCATATTAAAGTCTTGGATCGCCTGACCAGTATTTCGGCGAATGCGCTTTTGTAATTTATTAAAGTTGTATTGTTGCGCTTTAGTTCGGTCTTGAGTTTGCTCAGTCATCTGCTTGCAGTCTTTCTTCAACACAAAATGAAGTGCGTATGATACGGATAATAGCGGCAGATTCCAGAGATATTCGACAAGCAAGAAAAAAATCCCCTCGCACTGGCGAGGGGAACATCGTTTAGATGGCGGTTTGAGGATCTAGTGGGCTGATATAACCATTTGGTTTGAGAGCCAATACGTCGCAGTTGATTTTATCAATAACGTGTTCAGCGGTATTGCCGATAAAGACCGCGGACAAGCCAGTTCGCCCAGTGGTACCAATAATAACCATAGCGGCGTTTAACTCGGCGGCGTGCTGAGGAATGATATCTTCAGGTAAACCTTGCTCAACTATGGTTTGCTCTTCATCGATACCGTGTGCTTGGCGAAGGGCCTTCATTGACGTGAGGTGATGACCTCTCACTGCATCGGTATATGTCGTTGGGTCAAACTCTGGTAGCTCAATCGTAATATTGGCAGGCGTAACTGGATAGGCGTTGACCAAATAGGGTTTAGCTTCCAACCGCTCACACAGGTTTTGCATCTGTCTAACCATGCAATCATTGAGATCTTGATGGGTAGGGTTTTCAGAACCGACGTGTACAGAGGCGAGAATACTAGCTTCTTCGGGCCATTCTGCGTTTTTAACAAGAAGGACAGGTTTGGGGCATTTTCGCAGTAAATGCCAGTCAGTGGGAGTGAAAATGACCGACTCTAATACATCGTGCTTTCTAGTGCCTTTTATAACGATGTCGTGCTCACCGGAATAGACTTCGGCGATGATGGCCTCATAAGGGCGATTATGCCAAACCACCACCACGTTGAACTCTACGTTCTCTTCTAAGTAGGGCTTAGCGACTTTCTTCATCCACTGTTCCCGTTGATGAATCACACCTCGGCGCATTGCATCTCTCTCATCAACAGAAAGCATTGAAGTCATGTCATAGGAAAAGTCATAAATGGACAAAAAGAAGGTGACTTGACTAGGGGAACGACTCTTTTTTGCCAATTGCATGGCGCGAGCCAGAGCGTGTTGTTCGTCGTGATTGATGTCAGCAACAACCAAAATCTTATTATAGATACTCATACTAAACTCCTAGTAAAAGAGGAGACTCATATGATTAATGTAGCCTAGTTGCGGTAAGAATTTTAGAAAAACAGAAGGAATTATAGGAGAAGTATGATGTAGCTCATTTTAGAGCTACATCAATAAGTTAATTAGGATTCCGTTGAAACGCCAGCCAGTTCCATCAGGGAATCGTGGTCTAGGATGGTGATGTATTTACCCTTAACGCTAAGGATGTCCGCTTTTTGGAAACGGCCTAAAAGACGACTAATCGTTTCTACAGTGAGCCCCAAATAGTTACCAATGTCACCACGGGTCATGGTGAGACGAAATTCTCTTGGGCTAAAGCCACGCTGCGAAAAACGGGTAGAAAGATTGTATAAAAATGCAGCGAGACGCTCCTCAGCGTTTTTCTTGGAAAGCAGAAGAATCATTTCTTGGTCGCCTTTGATTTCACTACTCATCAAACGCATAATTTGCTGACGTAGCTTAGGCATTTTGCCCGAAAGATCATCTAGAATTTCGTATGGGATTTCACAAACCATTGAAGTTTCAAGTGCTTGTGCAAAACTTGGGTGGCAATCACCAGTGATGGCATCAAAACCAACCAAGTCACCCTCTAGGTGGAATGCCGTAATCTGCTCGTCACCTTGTTCGGTAATGGTGTAGCTTTTTATCGTTCCTGAACGAATAGCGTAAAGAGACTTTAAATCGTCACCTGCTTTAAACAGCTCTTGGCCTTTCTGTATTGGCTTTTTACGTTCGATGATCTGGTCTAGCTGATCTAACTCGGACTCGTTAAGAGTGAAGGGAATACACAATTGACTAATACTGCAATCTTGGCAGTGAATTGCACAACCACCGGATTGAACTCGTTTAGTTGCAGGCTTTTCAGAAATCATAACAATCTTTCACTATTTGATATACATCAATATTTTAGCACTCCTAAATCACAAAGGGTAGTGAAAAAAGGCCTTCTAAAACAGTCTTATACTAATTTAATGACAAGAGAATCAATGCATCGTAGGCAGTATAGAGTCCATAAGCGAGCAGCAAAATCGCTGCGATATTTCTAAAACTTACAGACTGTTGCAGAGTGTGTAAAAATCGAGCGCCGTAGCCGATCAATAGCATTGCAGGCAAAGTTCCTAAACCAAATGCCAACATAATACCTGCACCATTAATCGCACTACCCGATACTGCGGCCCACGTTAGGGTCGAATAGACTAACCCACAGGGTAACCAGCCCCAAATGAAGCCAAAAGGTAGGGCATGAAGAGAACTTTTTAAAGGGAGGAAAGATTTACCTGCGGGTGAGATCACCTTCCAGAGCTTTTGGCCAAGCTTTTCTACTGCAAGTAGACCAGTCCACCAGCGACCTATGTATAAAGCAAGTAACACCATAAACAGTGCCGCAGCCAAACGAAGCCAAACTAAAGCGTGGTTGGCTTGGCTAACATCAGCCAAACCAGCAATAGCGCCACCGATAATCGCCCCCATAACAGAGTAACTGATCAAACGGCCGATATTGTAAAACAACACCACAAACGGTTTATTTGGCGAAGAGCCCATGGTGAGCATGCCTGCAATACCGCCGCACATCCCCATGCAGTGACCAGCACCGACAACTCCAATTAAAAAGGCTCCTAACCAATCCGGGTTCATGATTTGTCGCGCTTCTCTTTATCGTCTTCGTCAAACAAGATGTTGTGACCTTGGCGCTCAAGGTCTTCGAACTGTTCACTTTTTACCGCCCATAAAAAGATACCTACCGCAACACAGACGAGTACGATCGCAATAGGGATAAGGATATAGAGGCTTTCCATTACTTATTCTCTTCCTTTAGTAAGCGCAGAGAGTTCGATACTACAATAATTGAGCTACCTGACATACCTACAACCGCAAAATATGGTGCAACTAGACCGGCCACAGCGAGTGGTAAAATCAATAAGTTGTATCCCAAAGACCAAGCTAAGTTTTCGCGAATGATTTTGCGCGTTTTAATCGCTAGCTCCCTTGCTTTGAGAATTCTATCTAACTGATCGCCAAGTAGTACCATATCAGCAGAAGCTTTGGCCACGTCGGCACCTCCGCCCATAGCGACAGACAAATGAGCGCCAGCTAGAGTTGGGGCATCATTAATACCGTCCCCGATCATCATGGTAATTTCGTTCTCATCTAGGCTTTTTAAATAGGCTAGTTTGTCTTGTGGCTTAGCACTGGCTATCACTTTGTCGATACCCATTTCTTTTGCCACGGGTAGGGCATTCGCTTCTGAATCACCCGTCAACAAAGTAATGTGGATTCCGGCATTTTGGAACTGTTCAATAAGTCCCTTAGCTTCTTCACGGATTGGGTCTTGGTAAACAAAAGTGGCAATGTGTTGACCCTCTAGAGATAAGTAAACCGCATTGGCTTTTACTCGATCGCTAGTGACCTCAATATAAGCCGCACTACCAATCTTGACTTCAGAGCCTCGATATAGGCCTTTGATACCAGAGCCGATTATATTCTCGATTTCGTCAACCACAACGTCATCTTTTGCAAAGGCTCTAAACGCCTTAGCAATAGGATGGTTAGCATGGCTTTCCAACGAAGCCGCGATAGCTAAAGAGTGTGCTTTATCTAAATCCGAATGCAGAATTACATCCGAGATCTCAATGTCACCATGAGTCAGCGTACCTGTTTTATCAACCACTAAGTGATTTACTTTACACAGAGTTTCAAATACGTGGCCTTTGCGAAGAAGAATACCGTAGTTACCCATGCGAGAAGTGGCACAAGTTAGTGCAGTAGGAGTCGCCAAAGACAATGCACAAGGCAGGTGGCCACCAATACAGCTAACATGATCCAAAACGCGTCTTCAGGTTGGGTCTGGTGCCAAAAAAACCATGTGCCCGCTGCAATCAGCAATATAATACCCACAAAGTAACGCGCCACTATGTCTGCTATCTCGGCAATTTTTGGTTTTGAAAGCTGAGCTTCATCTTGTAGACGGACTATATTAGAAATCATTGAGTCCGCTTTAGAGCTCGTTACCTCTAGTTCAAACGCCTCTTCTCCGTTTAGCGTTCCCGCGTAAACATAATCATCGACACTTTTTACAACAGGAACCGATTCACCCGTTAACATCGATTCATCGATATGAACGCGACCTTTAATAATCTTGCCATCAGCAGGAATGTGCTCACCGGGTAAAACTCGTATTTTATCGCCTATGTTTAAGGTTTTTACAGGGACTTGATCACCGTCGAGTTTGGTAGCTATCGCAGGGATTAGTTTCAGCAGGTTGCCACTGGCCGCAGCTGCTTTTCTTCGAGCGCGCATTTCCAAAAAGCGTCCTACAAGTAGGAAGAACGCGAACATTGAAATAGACTCAAAGAAAACTTCGCCTTGCTCAGTAATGGTGGCAACCATACTCGCTATATAGGCAAATATCATTGCAATTGAAACTGGGACATCCATACCCAAAGTACGGCTTCGAATACTGCGCCATGCGTTTATGTAAAAAGGCAGAGCAGAGTAGAGCATTACCGGCGTGGCGAAGATCAAACTTACCCAACGGAAATAGTTTTTAAACTCTGCGTCTAGGTCACCAAACACTTCAAGGTACAGAGCGACGGCCAGCATCATTACCTGCATGGTCGCAAGACCAGCAATTCCCAAACGATATAGGTACTGCTTCATTTGGCGATGATAAGAGGCTTCCTGTTTGTCCGCCTCAAATGGCGCGGCTTTATAACCGAGCTTGTGAATTGAAGAGAGCAGTTCACTTAGCCGAACTTTCGTTTTGTCCCACTTTAATAGGGCGCGGTTGGTCGTAGTATTGACTCGAATCGTAACCACACCGGATTCAGCAGCGACCTGCTTTTCAATAAGCCATGCACAGGCAGCGCAAGATACACCCTCTAGTGACAACGTCACCTCAGATAGATTCTCGCTGTTTCGTACGAATTCTGATTGTACTTCTTCATTGTCATAATGAATAAGCGCTTGAAGCTGTTCGGGAACTAAATCGGCTTTTTCGGCAGGTGCAGTACGATATTGGTAGTAAGATACCAGACCGCTTTCCACAATAGTTTGTGCGACCGTTTCGCAACCGGGACAACACATTTCACGAACTTCACCGAGTATTTCTACTTTAAAATCCGTGTCCGCTGGTACTTCTTCACCACAGTGATAACAGGACTTACACATAGGCTTAATCGGTCAATTTTGTTGGAGACGATGAAGGGAAAGTCACTCGGCCTTGAATCAACCACTCTGAGTTATGAGGAGTGAGCTCAACAAACCATGGACCTTGTAGTTCTTGTTCTAAAGTAAATCGGTAATTTCCGTTCGCATCCGACGTCAGCAGGCGACTAAAATCGCGATCCGGTAGGGTGCGATGAGCAAACATAACGTTTAATGCCGGATAGTGCTCTAGTTTCCCTTTATCAAGTTCAACCACGATTGAGTTGCCATCAGAATAGATAGTCGCACCAAGCGCTAACTCTTTACCTACATTGATTTTTGATAGGTCAATGTTTATCCCTTTACCTTTTTTATAGTAATCCTCAGTCACCAGTGAAACAGAATTGTTTGCAAAAACGATCACCGTAATCACCGTCCACACCACTACCGTAAGCGGCAAAATGATTAGGAACCACGGCCAGAATTGTTTATACCAAGGCTTTACCATAAAAAAGTTCTCAACAACGAAATGAAATTAGGCTAAAAATTTATAGAAATGACGGCCTCTTAGAAAGAGGCCGTTATTGAAATGTTACTTATTATCTGAGTTAGATAAACTCCAAACATATGCCGAAACTAGCTGGACTTTATCTTCACCGATAATGTCTTTCCAAGCTGGCATCACACCAGAGCGACCGTTCATAACAGTCTCTGTAACGTCTGCACGGCTACCGCCGAACAACCAGTACTGGTCCGTTAGGTCTGGGGCACCCACTAGTGGGTTACCTTTACCATCTGTACCGTGACAGGCTGCACATACTGCGAATTTAGCTTTACCAGCCTCTGCTTCGCGAGCATTTACAGAACGTCCAGAAAGGCTAAGAGTGTAAGTTACAACTTCTTTTACACCTTGCTCACCAAGCGCGTCTTTCCAACCAGGCATTTGACCGATACGGCCGTGCATGATTGTATTGACGATTGCTTGTGGTTCGCCACCGTATAACCAAGCATCGTCTGCAAGGTTAGGGAAGCCTTTCATACCACGTGCGTCTGAACCGTGACACTGAGAACAGTTCTGAAGGAACAAACGCTGCCCAACTTTTACTGCTTCACTGTCACCAGCGATATCAGGGATAGAGCGAAGCTCATCACTGTTTTCGACATATGCCAAGCGCTTAAATGCTTCACCGAAGTAGGTTTCAGCGTCGTCCAGCTCTTTGGCATACTGGTCCAGTTGCTTGTTGTCTTGAGAAGCCGAAATAGACGCTTTAGATTGTGCAACAGTTGTTACAGTTTGGTCTGAACTTGTCCAGCCTAAAAGGCCTTGAAAGTTACCCAAACCAGGGTAAAGCGCTAAATATATTGCGGCAAATACGAACGTACCTACAAACAAGTACGTCCACCACTTAGGAAGTGGATTGTTTAACTCGCGAATACCATCGTACTCATGGCCCATGTCTGCACCATCTTCGACGCCCATTTTGTCTTTCAGGCACCAAACAAGTAGAGCAGCACAGCCTAATAGCGTACCAACGGTAATAACGATGATCCAAAGACTCCAAAATGTAGTCATTTCTTAGTCACTCCTTGTTCTTTAGAGGGTGCGTCTTGTTCTTCATCAGCAAAAACAAGGTTCGCAGCTTCGTCGAAACGCGCTTTACGACTCTTGCCGTAAGCCCACCAAACGACGCCAATAAAGCTTGCAAACAACACTATGGTCCAAATACTGTGAATAGTACCTATATCCATAATTTCACCCTTACTTCATTGCGTGACCCAGAGATTGAAGGTAAGCGATGATGGCATCCATCTCGGTTTTTCCTTCGACATCTTTAGCCGCGTTTGCTATTTGTTCATCAGTGTATGGAACACCAAACTGGTTGCGGAAGATCTCAAGTTTTCTTTGAGTATCTTTGCCGTCGAGTACATTGTCTGCAAGCCATGGGAATGCAGGCATGTTTGACTCAGGAACCAATTCACGCGGATCGATCAAGTGAACGCGGTGCCACTCGTCAGAGTAACGTCCGCCTACACGTGCCAAATCCGGTCCAGTACGTTTTGAGCCCCATAGGAATGGATGCTCGTACACACTTTCACCAGCAACAGAGTAGTGACCGTAACGTTCTGTTTCAGAACGGAAAGGACGGATCATCTGGCTGTGACATACGTTACAACCTTCGCGGATGTAAACGTCACGACCTTCCATTTCAAGCGCTGTATATGGACGTAGGTTGTCCACAGCTTCAGTAGTTTGCTTTTGGAAAATCAACGGAGTGATTTCAACCAAGGCACCTAAACTGATCGCGAATACAATACAAATCGCTAGTAAGCCAACATTGCGTTCAACAATTTCATGGCGATTGTTAGAATTAGAACTCATTATCTAATCTCCTTATGCCGGTTGTTGAATAGCTTTTAGGCTATTTTTAGGTGCTGCAATTGTCTTATACGCGTTGTAAGCCATCAGGAACATACCCACTAGGAATATGAAGCCACCGATGAAACGAACGGTATAGTACGGGTAAGACGCTTGTACTGACTCTACAAAGCTGTAAGTCAAAGTACCGTCAGAGTTAACTGCACGCCACATCAGACCTTGCATAACACCTGAAATCCACATAGCAACGATGTACAGAACCGTACCGATAGTTGCCAGCCAGAAGTGCGCGTTAATCATACTCACTGAGTACATGCGCTCCTGACCAAATAGGCGTGGGATTAGGTGGTATACAGAACCGATGGATACCATTGCAACCCAACCAAGAGCACCAGAGTGAACGTGACCAATCGTCCAGTCGGTATAGTGGGATAGGGCGTTAACGGTTTTGATCGACATCATAGGCCCTTCGAAGGTAGACATACCGTAGAAAGACAGAGATACGATCAGGAATCTTAAGATTGGGTCGTAGCGAAGTTTATGCCACGCACCAGATAGTGTCATGATACCGTTGATCATCCCCCCCAAGACGGAGCGAATAGAACCAAGGACATCACCATACCTAGCGACTGAGTCCAGTCTGGCAGCGCTGTATAGTGTAGGTGGTGAGGACCAGCCCAAATATACAAAGACACTAGTGCCCAAAAGTGAACGATAGACAGACGGTATGAGTAAACCGGACGTTCAGCTTGCTTAGGTACAAAGTAGTACATCATACCTAGGAAACCGGCTGTCAGTAGGAAACCTACTGCGTTGTGTCCATACCACCACTGTACCATTGCGTCCACTGCACCAGAGTAAATCGAGTAAGATTTACCAAGGCCAACAGGGATCGCCATGCTGTTTACGATGTGCAACACCGCAACAGTGATAATAAAGGCACCGAAGAACCAGTTAGCTACGTAGATGTGAGAGGTATTACGCTTAATCAGTGTTCCAAAGAACACAACCGCGTAGGCTACCCAAACAACCGCGATAGCGATATCGATAGGCCATTCTAGTTCTGCGTACTCTTTACCTGAGGTATAACCCAAAGGCAGAGTAATAGCAGCGGCTAAAATGATTGCTTGCCATCCCCAAAAGGTGAATGGGACAAGAGGGCCTCCAAATAGACGTGTTTGACAAGTACGCTGCACAACATAATAAGATGTTGCGAACAGTGCACTAGTACCAAACGCAAAAATAACCGCATTAGTATGCAGAGGACGTAATCGGCTATACGTCAGCCATGGCGTATCAAAATTCAACGCTGGCCACACTAACTGAGCGGCGATCAAAACACCAACAGCCATACCGACAATTCCCCATAGTATGGTCACTAAGGTAAATTGACGAACGACCGTATAGTTGTAGTTTTGTTCAAGCTGCTTTTCTTGGCTCATTGCATGCTTCCAATTTCTAATTAACTACACTTCACTTCCAACACGACAGTAGTCGTAATGCCACCCAAATCGTTGGGAAAATTATTTCTGTTATCAGCAATTTATTTTCCTTGCCGACTTTAAAAAAAAGTGGCATTTTCAGCGTCCAACTATACTGCAATTAACATATCAATGACAGGTAAGTAACCTTACACTTGATCTGGATTTGATTTTTTATGTCAAAACTTTGAAGTTTGTTACACGGAGAAGACCCGACCATGCCCGCACAAAAGCTGACACGTGGACGTTTTGCTCAAATAATCATCACCTTAACGCTGCTGATTATCGCTTTTACATGGCGAACAATGACTCATACATCCGAAGAAATGGTCCAATGTGAATTGAAACCAAACTGTACTTTTGATGTTAACAGTTCGTCATTCGAAATAACCAACAACGAAGACGGTTCTCTCCAGCTCACGACTACAAATAAAGGGTGGACATAATCATAGATTCTTCCACTTATCACGTGGAGCAAAGTTCAGAAATGAGCTGGCAGCTTGTAGAAAAAATGAAACGCGAGGAAAACTCTGTTTCATTGATAAGCAAGGGTCAAAAGATCAAAGCAAAGATCCTTGTAAAGTAGAAGCGTTAATAGATAGCAATATCGATAAGATATAAAGGCAGTAAAAACTGCCTTCTTTTATATAGCTTTATATAAGTCTTCTTTTACCCTTAACTAAGCACACCTCACTGACGGTTAACCGCATCTAGCCAAGCGACTATAGAATGAGAGACTTGCTGGTCAAAAGTCGTGTCAATTTCCACGTACTCCTCAGGTAAACCTTTATCTGCCGGTTGGAACATGTGATTCAGATCCTCAAACGTTTCAACGCGTGAGTGTTCATGCGTCAATGCGTGTTTGGCATTGGCAAAGTTACGTTTAGCGTCAACCTGTATATCTTTGCCACCGAATATTGCGTACATAGGAATATTAAGTGTTTGCAGTGTCTGCTCTGGATCGTAGTTAAGTGCGTGCTTAAACCAGGCAAGTGGTAGGGACTGGAAAACATCACGCATATGGCGGGGGCTTAAGCCCAGTTCTTTTGCGTACGGCTTGAACTCAGCATCGAACAAATCTTGATACCCTTGGGTACTAGGAGTGTGTTCAACTAAGTGAAAGAAGCGCTGCAACCAAGCGTTTTCAGTCTCAATCCAAGCAGTATCTTTTCCAGATAAGATAGCGATATCTCGACTCTGATTTTGTAGTATGTTTTCAATATCGTCGAACGGCCCAGCTAAGTGGACGATATGCTTAACCTTGTCACTTTTGGTTGCGGCCATTGTGGCGACCATACTTCCGGATGAATGGCCAATTAAACCAATCTTATTGGCGTCAACTTTGGGTTGTTTTTCAAGCCAAACAATAGCTTTAACGGCATCATTGGCAAAGTCATCCATAGTCGCCGTTTGGTAGTTCCCTATGCTTTTACCAACACCGCGTTTGTCATATCGCAGAACGGCGTAACCCGCTTTGGTCAGCTCGTCAGCCAAAACCATAAAAGGCCTATGCCCGTAAAAATGTTCATCTCTGTCCATTGGACCAGAGCCCGCAATCAAAATGACAGCCGGATAACTGCCTAACTTTCTAGGAGCTGTGAACTCTCCGCGAATTTCTACGCCTTCTTCAGCACCTTTAATCACAACAGATTCGACGTGGTAAGGGCGCTCTTTTGGGGTTTGCGGTCTACTGGGGTTAAGCCAGCTAGTACATGCCGCTAGGGAAGGGACAATCATACCAACAGCAATAATGGTTTTGGCATACATCTTAAATGGAAGTGAAAACAGCCGTTCAATCAATGCACTCATACATGACTCCTTAGGTATATAAGTGGTGAAACGTTAGCCAAAGGCAACTTGCACAACCACACTTTTTGCGTTTTTAACCTTCACAGTTTGCACTAATTTACACAAACAACTCTTAAGCAAAACCGGACACTTTTATCAGACAGGTAACTGTTAAAACTGAGAGAAAAACATTTGTCTTCCTAAAATCTATTTCAGGTTTCTAGTATTGACACTGTTAATAATAAAAATATATCCAGAGTTAGCATACAATGTAAAAGCGCGTCTATATGAAAAATATTAATGATTCGATTTATTTAACTTCATATAAAAACGGATTGCTAAGTAATTGAGATTACCAATTTATACTAGTATCGATTTAATACTAAAATTCACATTTGTTAATATTTATAACGCCATGTTCCAATAATGTTTATTAATTATTGATTTACTTGGAGCTGCATCTGGTATTAACAAAACCTTTAACCCAGAAACAAAAATCCCACAAATCCATTTAAATCAAAATCTTAACGATATTTATCTGATGACAGCGACAGATTTTATGAGTGAACCGTTTGCTAGTACTAGCCGCTTTAACTCAGGGGTGAAATCAAAAAAAACCGTCTTTCCATTAATTTACATTTCTATTTATTTAAAACTTGGGTATATTTTAAAAAGTTAAACAATTGTGTTTTGCTAAATTATTTAGAAGCGGTTTACAAAAATCGCTTACGGTGAATCAGGTGGCAATCCTGAACTGTACCCGCAACTGTGTTCGATATTTTTTCGTAAGTCAGATCCCACTAAATAAAAAATATATCCAACTGGGCGGGAGCACTCAGAGTCATATATCACTTCGATATCGACACATGCCCCCATTGTATCTAAACCTTTTTGAGAAGTGACGTGGGCAAACTCAAACGTTCCAAATCAAACCAAGATCTTCGCGGTGGTTATACCACCGGAGCTTGTGCCGCAGCCGCTGCGAGAGCATCGGTAAGAGCCCTGATCGAAAAGCAATCGGTTGACGAAATAACGATACAAATCCCCAATCGAGAGTGGGTTACCTTCCCGATAAACCGTCTTGAACAATCGGATACGGTTCTTTGTGGTGTGATTAAAGATGCGGGTGATGATCCAGACTGTACTCATGGTTTAGAAATTCAGTGCAAAGCCAGACTCGTCAATGATAAAGGGATAAAAGTTCTCGGTGGTCTCGGTGTAGCCGTTGTCACTAAACCCGGTTTAGAGCTTAGTGTGGGAGAACCCGCCATCAACCCTGTTCCCAAAGCGAATATTATTGAAATGGCCTCCTTGGAGTGGTTGAACGCTTCAAAAACCCTTCAAGATACATTTGGTCTTGAACTGACCATCATAGTTCCGGATGGCGAGAAAGCGGCAACGGAAACAATTAATGAACGTCTGGGACTCGTTGGCGGCATCTCTATTTTAGGTACCCGCGGCACCGTTAGACCGTATTCGACCTCTGCATTTGCCGCTTCAGTAAGACAAGCGATACAGATAGCGAAAACCAATGGTGAGCAACACGTAGTACTCACAACAGGGAGCCGTTCAGAAATCGCGGCCAAAAAAATTATACCGACATTAAATGAGATGGCTTTTATACAAGCGGGCGACTTTATTGGGGTAGGCCTGCGTTCGGCAAAGCGCTACAAGGTTAAACAGATCACTGTCGTTTGTATGATAGGCAAGCTAGGTAAGCTTATCTCTGGTCGAATGATGACCCATGTGTCAGGTTATGGCATTGATTTCAGTTACCTAAGTAGATTGGCTCATCAAGAAGGTATCGAGTCAACGCTCTGTGAACATATTGCCAGCGCCAACTCAGGTCGGCATGTACTTGACCTTGTTCGCGATAGCAAACCAACTAATTTTTATAACCGACTGTGTAAAGAAGCGCAGCAACACGCTGCTAAGTACGTCAGTAATGCGCTTGATGTCGAGGTTATATTGATCGACTTCAATGGTGAACCCATTGGCAAGAGTCGAAGTGAATAAACTGACAAGGAATAGAATGAAGGATCACCACAGCGAGTTTGTTGCGCCGAAGAGCATGCAGCAAATGACACAAAAAGGTCATCAGATTGAAGAAGACTCTTTTTCGATTATTGATCGCGAAATAGATGAGATTCACGGGGGACATTCTCACAATAAGCAGCAATGGCAAGTGGTTCGCAGAGCTATTCACACTACCGGAGACTTCGAGTTTTCAGACTTGTACCGCTTCAGCGAAAATGCCGTTGATACAGGTATCAAAGCACTTATCAACGGCTGCCCGATAGTCAGTGATGTTACCATGATCAAAAGTGGGATAAGTCCAGTTCGTACAAAAATCCACGGTAATGCGACCCATTGCTTTATCAGTGACGCCGACGTAATTGAAAACGCCAAGCTGCCGGTGATACACGAGCTGTATGGGGGATGAAAAAAGCGAGAGACTTAGGTCTTCTCGATGGATCTATTGTCGCTATCGGAAACGCGCCAACCGCGTTATACGAGGTACTGAGAATGGTAGAAGCAGGTGAAGCAAAGCCAGCCTTAATCATTGGTATTCCAGTCGGTTTTGTAAAAGCCCTAGAGTCTAAGCAAGCTTTGGTTGAACAAAATCGCGTTGAGTACATTGCCAGTGTAGGTCGCAAAGGGGGAAGCCCGCTTGTGGTCTCCACAGTTCACGCACTTTTGTATCAGACGGTGTAATGGCGATGGCAAGAATTAGCGTAGTTGGCATTCCCGAAGACGGTTGTATAAGCCTAACAAGCAAGGCCGTGAGCCTTGTTACTGAGTCTAGAGTCGTTGCAGGACATCCTCGTCATCTAGAGTGGTTCCCGCAGTTTCAGGGGACCTTTCTATCTATGGAACAAGGATTTTCGACTTGGTTAAACCAAGTGATTGAAGAGAGCGAAGAGGGCGATGTTGCGATTTTAGCATCTGGAGATCCGCTCTTTTTTGGCATTGGCACGACATTACTCAAAAAGTTTCCCGCTAAAGAGCTAGCGTTTATCCCCACTCAAAGCTCTGCACAATTGGCCTTTGCCGCGTAGGGCTGCTTGGCACCAAGCACAATTTTTATCAGTACACGGCAGAGCACTAGCGGGTATATCAGCCAGATGCAAGTGGGCGATCTATTCGCAATCTTAACCGATTACCAAAACACACCACAAAAAATAGCGTCGCACCTTTTGCAGTTTAACAACCATCACTGGACACTCTACGTTTGTGAACAGTTAGGTGGGTTAGAAGAAAGAGTCCGGTCATACTCCGTTGCTGAGCTATCAGAAACTAGCGACACTTTCGACAAACTCAATATTGTGGTCGCTAAAAGAAAAGAGGCGGCCTCTCAATTGCATTGGGGCGGCCACAGGCAGTTTGCCCAAGACAGTAGCTTTAGCAAGCGCAAGCCAATAAACGGTCTTATCACCAAAGAAGCGGTGAGAAACCTCGCACTCACTCAGTTGAAACTATCACCGCTAGACACTGTATGGGATATCGGCGCAGGCTCTGGTTCTATAGCTATTGAAGCGGCAAAATTTGCCGTAAGAGGCAGCGTTTTCGCAGTTGAATGCAACGTCGATTGCTTTGACGTTATTGAAGAGAATATCAAGGCGCACAGCACCGACAACGTAACACTTGTAAAGATTAAAGCACCAGAAGGACTCGACCAGTTACCGAGCCCAAATGCCGTGTTTATCGGTGGCTCTCGCGGTCAAATGGACGGAATTTTAGATCAAGCGTGGCTGCAACTATTAAATGACGGACGTCTTGTCGTCTCTGCGGTCACAGTCGATACCGTAGGAGAGATATACCAATGGGCTAAGCAAAACAGTCTTGAGTTTGATGCCAAACTCATCAACGTATCCCATTTACAACCGCTAGCACATTACCAAAGATATCAGGGAGATAATCCAATTCACCTGTTCACTTTTACCAAACAACAATCCATACCTTTAACGTCAGAAATCTCAGAGGATCCGATATGACCATTTCATCACTAGGCAAACTTTATGCGGTTGGCGTCGGAACCGGAGACAGTGAACTGCTCACACTTAAAGCGGTTCGACTTATCAAAGAAGCTGACGTAATCGCAATTCCAGAGAAAAACAAAGGAAAAGCCGACTCGTTTGCTTGGCAAATCGTAACTGGTGCCGTGCCAGAGGCAGAAATCTCAGCAGAATCGTGTTACTTACACTTTCCGATGACCAGAGATCCGTCGGTAAACATACCGGCATGGCAAACCGCCGCACACACCATTTTGCAGAGACTACAAGCAGGTAAAAACGTCGTCTTTATCACCGAAGGGGATCCTTCTGTTTTTAGCACTTGGTCCTATGTTCAAGATGAGCTTTCCGAACTAATTCCTGAGCTCAAGCCAGTAATAGTGCCGGGGATCACCTCTATTACCGCCGTACCTGCAGCAACCAAAATTCCGTTAGCTGAGGGAAAAGAGAAGTTTTGTGTCGTACCTGCTACCTATGGCATTGAGTGTTTGGAAAACTTGGTAAAAGAGTTTGATACCATCATGTTAATCAAAGCAGGTCGCATGATCCCAGCGCTTTCGGAAAAGTTGAAAAAGCTCGGCATACACGATGTTGCAACTTATGTTTCCCATGCCAGCAGCGAGCAAGAGGAAATATACGACGACCTTGATGACGTCCCCAATTCAAATCGATATTTCTCCATGGTTCAGCTCTCAATCCGCACTCGAAAAGGGGTTCTAAGAGGACAGCAACCCATCACGGTAGAGGCAAGTTTCTCCTCTAGTCGCGCTGTAAATTAGTCGTGGGGTTTGTCGTAACATGAATAGAATCGCGATCTACGCTATTACCAAACACGGAGCCAAACAGGGTGAAAAGCTCAAAAGAGGGCTGCCATTTGCTGACTTGTATGTTGCGCCGGTCGCCTATGAGCTGACTATAGGCGCAAAACAACTTGATCTACCACTTTCTTCTTTTGTATCACGCCAGTTTACCGATTACGACGCGCATATTTTTATCTGCGCTACGGGTATTGTCATGCGGATGTTGGCTCCGCTTATAGAAGACAAAAGATCAGACCCTGCGGTGGTCTGTCTCGATGAACAAGCCACATTTGCCATTTCAATGCTATCAGGTCATCGCGGAGGTGCAAACGAGCTGACCCATAGGGTTGCCCATATAGTCCATGCAACTCCTGTAGTGACCACTGCGTCAGATGTATCGGAAAACGTATCAGCAGATATGTTGGGCGCTCGATTTGGTTGGCATCTCGACCCAATCTCCGAGCCTTCAATTACTTCAGTATCGGCAGCCATAGTTAATGACGAGTCGGTTCTGATTGCACAACAAGCGGGCGATAAAAACTGGTGGCAGTATGACAAGCGTATGCCGGCCAATATTTTGTGTCACGACACGCTTGAAGGTATTGATAACCAAGCGTTTGACGCCGCAATTTTGGTGACTGATCAGCAAGAGATAGACCTAGAGCCTTGGCAAGGGAAGTTGGTAGTTTGGCGTCCTAAATCACTAGTATTAGCTTAGGTTGTGACAGGAACACGCCAATTTCCACGATTCTCGCTGGACTCAAGACATTTAGTGAAAAATTCAACTTGTCTCTGGAGTCTGTAGCCAGTTTTGCCAGTATCGATCTAAAAGCCAATGAGGTAGCGCTCAATCAGCTATCTGAGCAAAGACAATGGCCATTTACGACGTATGCCGCCGAAGAATTAGATGACATTAAGGGTATTGAAAACCCTTCTGAATACGTAAAGAAAGTCACTGGTAGTAACTCAGTAGCCGAAGCGGCTGCCTTAAAGCTGGGTTCTAGTGAGCGTTTAGTTGTTCCAAAGTGGGCATTCAAGAAAGATGGTTACAATATGACCATTGCGTGCTGTCGCCTTGAGTTCAGCGAATCTCTCGTCAAGCACAAGCGTAAAAATTGGCTTGGAGAAAAGCGTCACGGCAAGAAAGATAGTGACAACGTAACTAAAAAACCCGTAAAACGTAACCTCTATGGCAACGAAGTTGTCGAAGGTTATCAGTGTAAGCCCAAGCACGTTGATTTAAACCGTCCCATGCTATTTCACACTCACCACCTGTTGTTATGTGAAGGCACGCGCTGTGCCAAAGCAGGGGCTAAAAATCTCGCCCATGACCTGCGCACCGTATTAAAAGAGGTAGGCCTAGCATCGGGGCGTAAAAGGATCAAAATCAGCCGTAGCATGTGTGTTGGAGCTTGTAGAAATCGTTCTGCATTGGCCATTTATCAACGACTTATACCTAACTGCGACAAACCATTAACCAACCACGGTATTTGGCTGCGCGGTATTGAAGAATTTTCAGAATCGACATGGCGAGAGCTATTTATCGCTCTTGCCAAAAATCAACCAATTTCAGAGGTCATTGAGCCTCGATTTTTTGCACCGTTTGAGGAATCAAAGGAATGAAAAGATTAAGACATTACACCAAAGGGACCGCAATTGTACTAAGTTGCTTTGGCTCGGTAGTAGAACAAAAGCGCTACCTAGAACTGAAAGAAAAAGTACAAGCGCGCTATCCAAACTGCGAAGTAAGGGTCGCCACAAGTTCCCGTATGGTAATCAAAAAGCTAGCATCGGAAGGTAAAGATTATCAGCATCTTCCTTCGGTGTTGGCGAGCTTAGATCTAGAAGGTTATCAACGCATACTGGTGGCTTCTTGTTACTTGTTCCCAACTGATGAACACAAGCAAGTCGAACTCATTACGCAAGGGTTTAAAAACTTTTCACTCTCTGCCATTGACCATACACCAGCGATTATCCATCACACGCACTGTGCAACAGATTTACTAAGCGCCATAAATGAGCGCTTTAGTCATGGCAGCGACCTAAATCTATTCGTGCATCATGCGCCCCTTATTTGGACAATCCGGGTCACCAAGCAGTGACTTACTGCGATACGTTCCTTTCTCAGCTTTCTGAGAAAAACGTTTCTTGTTCTTTAGAAGGTGCTATGCCGTTCCACACGATTAAAGCTTCGTTGCAAAGAACGCTTAAAGACTCTGGTAGTTTACCGAAACTGCGCGTTATTCCTCTGCTGTTGGTCTCAGGCAACCACTTTGTGAAAGATATGAACGATATCAAATCCCAGCTCGATGCTCTGTGTGATGTCGAATTGGCTCATGCCGAAGATGGAACATCGTTTAACTTGTTGTCGCTACCAGAAGTGACAGACATTATCTTTAAGCAAATCGATGAAGGTCTGATTCGTTTGCGCGCGCCAGAACAGGACCATCACAATGGCTAAGCTATACCTCGTTGGATTGGGGCCGGGTAGTCTTGACTTGATGTCAGTGCGCTCTCAACAGGTCATTCAAAACGTTGATATCGTGGTGGGCTACGGACCGTACGTAAAGCTCATAGAATCTCTAATTCACAGTCAGACTCTAGTAAGAACTGGAATGACCAAGGAATGGCAAAGCAGATTCGGCAATCAAACACGTACAAGAAGGAAAGAACGTCGCTTTAGTCTGTTCTGGTGATGCTGGTGTCTATGCCATGGCGCCTCTGATCTTTGAACTGTTAGCGACCAGCCAACACCAAATTGAAGTAGAAATTGTTCCGGGCATTACTGCGGCTAACTCTTGTGCATCACTCGTTGGTGCACCTTTGGGCCATGATAGCTGTACGATTTCTCTCTCTGATTTGTTAACACCTTGGGAAGTTATTGTTCGCCGCATCGAAGCCGCCGCCGCGGCTGATTTCGCTATTACCTTCTACAACCCTCGCTCAAAGAAAAGACAGAGCCATATTTTAGATGCTCAGAAAATCTTGCTAAAGCATCGACCGAAAGACACTCCAGTTGCTGTCGTTAACGCAGCATATCGCGACGAGCAACGGGTTGAGCTGTCTACTTTGGAAGAATTTACCTCTCTTGAGTTTGGCATGAACTCGGCGGTAATTGTTGGTAACGAAAGTAGCTACCGATTTAATGATTGGATAGTGACACCGCGAGGCTACAAAAATAAGTACTCTCTAGAAGATGGCACGACCAAAGAAGGGCAGATTCCGGGGCGTTCACTTAACACACAAGCTCACAACGATTTGAGCAAGGAGAGCGTGTGACCGTTTATTTTATAGGGGCAGGACCGGGTGATCCTGATCTGATCACCGTAAAGGGAGCTAAATTGGTAGAGTCGTGTCCCGTAGTATTATACGCCGGTAGTTTGGTTCCAAAAGCTGTGATTGAACGCGCCCACCCAGACGCGCAAGTATTCGACTCCGCTAGTATGGATCTGGACGAAATCACCAAGGTCTACACCGATGCTCATAAAAAAGGGCAGGATGTCGCTCGGGTTCAAACTGGTGACTTATCTATTTATTCCTCGTTAGCCGAGCAAACCAGAAGATTAAATGAGTTGGGAATCGACTGGAAAGTGATCCCTGGCGTCTCTTCTTTTCAAGCTTCTGCCGCTGCATTAGGTCAAGAGCTAACACTACCGGAAGAGTGTCAGACCATTATTCTTTCAAGGGCTTCAGGGCGAACGCCCGTGCCCGAGAAGGAAAATCTAAAATCATTAGCGCAGCACGAGGCCACCCTTTGTCTGTTTCTTAGCGCTACTTTGATTAGGAAAGTAGTGAGAGAACTGAGTGAAGTATACCCACCTCATTGGCCGGTATGTGTGGTGGAAAAGGCTTCTCATCCCGAACAGCGCATCATTCGAAGTACCCTTGAAAACATTGCCCACGAGATGCACAAGGCCAACATCCGCTCTACAGCAATGATTATTGTCAGCAAAGTTTTTGCGATAGACGATTTTGTCGATTCAAAACTATACGACCCAACGTTTTCTCACGCGTGTAGGAAAGCCAAGGTCGTCGACTCAAGTGATTAAAAATAGCAGCTCAAACAAGGTTTGGATGAGGTGCTGATAGCTGTGCGCATACAAAGTAAGGAACTGAAATGGAACCGATAAGTTGCCCCGCGCTCGTCGTTGCAGCACCGAGCTCAGGTAGTGGTAAAACGACAGTCGTCGCAGCGATTGCTCGCCACTTCACTAATCTTGGTAAGAAGGTGCGGGTGTTTAAAACAGGCCCTGATTTTATCGACCCGTCGTTTTTGGCTATGGCGTCGAAGGAGCCCGTCTATCAAATTGATTTTTGGATGTGTGGAGAACAGCACTGTAAACGCTTGATTTGGGAGGCCGCTCAAGACGCGGATCTGATCCTAATTGAAGGGGTAATGGGAATGTTTGATGGTCAGTGCTCTAGCGCTGATATCGCTGCCACACTTGGAATTCCAGTTTTGGCAGTCATCGACGCTGGAAAGATGGCGCAAACATTTGGCGCTTTGGCTCATGGACTCGCAACCTACAGAGACGACATCCAGATGTATGGTGTCTTCGCTAATTACGTTGCTTCCACTGGGCACTCTGCAATGCTAGAAACGTCTTTGCCCAATACACTAAAGTACTTTGGTTATCTGCCAAAAGATATGGATATGTCGCTACCGGAAAGGCATCTAGGTTTAGTGCAAGCCCAAGAGTTAGAGGATATTGAGCAAAGATTAGATCAAGCCGCGAGTTTATTAGCTAGCCATAGTGATATTCAACTACCGCCACCAGTTACTTTTGAATTTGTTGAGCAAACTCATTTTGAGAAAGGGCTAAAAGGCCATCGAATTGCCGTCGCCAAAGATAAAGCATTTAGCTTTATCTATCAGGCCAATATTGAACTCCTTGAAAGTCTTGGTGCGCAAATCGAATTTTTCTCTCCCATTGCCGGAGATAGCTTACCCGCTTGTGATGCATTGTACCTTCCTGGTGGCTATCCCGAGCTTTATCTTGATGAGCTAGAACAAAACCACTCTTTAATGGCGCAAATTCGGGAGCACGCTCTGGGAGATAAACCGATCCTCGCCGAATGTGGAGGCATGCTCTATTTAAACCAAAGCCTCACCGACCTCAATGGCAAAACGGTACAACTCTGCTCGGTGCTCGGTGGCGTTTCTAAAATGGAACCGCGATTAAAAGCACTGGGGTTGGTTGAAAGCCAACTTTTAACACACTCTACGTTACGCGGTCACACGTTTCATTATTCAAGTACCGATTCTAAAGAGTTCGAGTTTAACCGTCCCTTGTCTCAACGAGGGAAAGAGATGGATCCGGTGTGGGTAAAAAACAAAGTAGTGGCTTCTTATGTGCATTGGTACTTCCCGTTTAACCCTGAATTAGTCAACAAGATTTTCAAGGGCGAACTTAGCTAATTAGCAAGTCATTTTGTCAAGGAAACACCATGGTTACAGCGCGTAAAATTCCAAAATATGAGTAGATAACATGCATATAGTTGATGGGGTACTAAGTCTTCCCGTTTTAGCAGTCAATGCCAGTATTGCTGTCGTGGGTTGCTACTTAGGATTAAAACAGTTAAGTGATAGTAAAATCCCTCAGGCCGCCGTATTAGCGTCGTGCTTTTTTGTCGCGTCTTTGATTCACGTGCCCATTGGTCCATCGAGTGTGCATTTGATCTTTAACGGACTGATTGGCTTATTACTCGGTCGGAGTACGTTTCCAATCGTCTTAATAGGGCTTATTTTACAAGCCGTTTTCTTCGGGTTTGGAGGAATCATCGTTCTAGGTGTCAACGCGGTCAATATTGCTCTGCCAGCGGTTTTAGTCGGTGTTGTTTTGAAACCCTATATGAATAAATGGTCTCCGAAGGTAGTTGGCTTTCTCAGTGGGTTTAGCGCGGTCTTCTTAACCAGTTTACTCGTTGCTATATCACTTACACTGTCTGGTGATGTGTTTATTAACAGCGCATCACTGGTCATTGCTGCCCACTTACCTTTGGCATTGGTTGAAGGCTTTATATGTGCCTATCTTTTCAGCCTGTTAATCAAACTTCGACCTGAAGCCTTGGCTCCGCAAGCACAATAGGAACATAAAAAATGAAACCAATATACTTAGTTAAACTCTTGTCGCTGCTGCTTATTACGCTGTTATCAAGTTTTTCTGTCAATGCCCACAACTTGCGCATGTCTGTATATGTTGAGGGGGATGGGCTAGAGGGTGAACTCTATTTTGTCGGTGGTGGTAATCCCGCAGCAAAAAATGCCTCCGTTGAACTTTATTTTGATGGGGAAGTCATCGCTACCGCGAAATCAGACGAGGAGGGGATTTTTATTTTTCAATCTGTTAAGCCTTCAGATTATTTAGTGAGAGCAGATGCCGGACAGGGCCACGTCGCGACGTACGATTTGAAAAGGCATGAGTTCCCACAAGCACAACCCGATACTACCGAAGGTGAGCTGACCTCAAAACCCACCCATACAGCGCAGCCTCTCAGCAACGATGTCAACCTACAGCAAATGCGAACCGAAATTGCCAAAGCAATACGACCACTGCGGGAGCAAATTGAACGTTACGAATCCAAGACGAGAATGCACGATATTCTTGGTGGAATAGGGTATGTGTTTGGCGTTTTTGGCTTGTTTGTCCTTTACAGACAAAGGAAATCAGCTTGCAAGCCGTCTTAAGCGAACACGTGAATAGGGCAGCAATACCTCCCCACACACGAATACTATTGGCACTAGCAATAATACTTTGTCTTATCGTTTCAAAGTCTTTGTACGCCTTCGCAGGTTTTGGCTTGATAGTGATACTGCTATGGCAATTGAGCGATGTGAGTGTAAAAGAGGGCATTCGTAGACTTCTTTTAATCGACAGCTTAATCATTTTAACCATATTGCCTTTGCCATTTTCTTTCACTGGTGGTGCTACGCTGATAGTTGGTTGGTTTGAGCTTTCACAAGAAGGGCTAATAAAAGCGCTTGAAGTGCTGATTAAGTCCACGTTATCGGTTTCTATCACATTAACTCTGTTAGCGGGTATGAATGATATTCAGCTAGCGCGAGCCTTACAGCGACTAAAGTTTTCAAGTCGTTTTATTGTTTTACTACAGTTTACGGTTCGCTACATCTCGGTTATGCAGCAAGAGCTGTTCAGACTTAAATTGGCTTTGAGAGCCATAGGTTTTGGCAAAGGGCCAACGCTACATACTTGGAAAAGTTATGGCTACCTGTTTGGGACACTGTTTGTAAGAGCATTGGCACGAGCAGACCAAATTTGGCTGGCGATGAAGTGTCGAGGTTTTCAAGGAAAATTTTCACAAGTAAAACAAGACCATAGCAAGCTTCTTGATAGGCGCTCTAAAATTGTGATTGCCACTTCACTACTGATCGTCATTGCTGATGTCTTTTATTTACTTCCGGGATTTAGATTTTAAACGTGGAACAACCTATGAATTACCTTATCGAACTTAATGGTGTTTCTTTTCACAGACCGAATGGGTTAATTTGCGCACAGCAGCTGAATTTTTCCTTATCAGACCAGCAAAGAATTGCGATTACTGGAAGCAACGGTTCCGGTAAAAGCACGCTGTTGCAAATGATCCTTGGATTGTTAGAAGGTGTGACTGGTGAGATTAAACTGTTTGGCAATTCCTGCATGTCTGAAAAGGAGTTCTCGGAGTTTAGACCGCGTATTGGCTATCTTTTCCAAGATTCTGACGACCAACTGTTTTGTCCTACCGTTATTGAAGACATTTGCTTTGGGCCAATTAATCAGGGGTATTCGCAAACAGAAGCAGAAAATTTGGCTTTAGATACCTTGCAACAACTGGGTATAAAACATCTTGCCAATCAAACGAGCTATCGGTTATCTGGGGGTGAGAAAAAGCTGGTTTCTCTTGCCACAATACTGGTTATGAAGCCTGACGTATTGCTTCTCGACGAACCGACTAATGGACTAGACAACAAAAATTACCAACGTTTTATCGATATTATTAGCGCATTAAATTTGCCATTAATTTTAGTGAGTCACGATGTTCATTTACGAAAAACACTAACAAACACGGAATACCAGTTACTTGATGGGCGTTTAACACTGCAACTATAAATCACAGGTCATAAGTCGAATGGGTTTGAATCAACTTCGCGCAGCCAACCGACTGAAAAAGGGATGCCACAAAAGATCTTATCGTGTCACGATTGTTTTGAAAGATATCCACCATTTTATAATGATAACCATTATCATTTAAGGTATCCTCTCGCTTTCATCGGTGGAGGAGTAACCTATGCTAAGTCTTTCTAAACTGAACAAAATTTTGGGATTGGCCTGTTTAATTCTACTTATTGGCTGTAGTGAGGAATCGCCGCCAAATAAAACCGAAAACCAATTGACCATATCAGATGGATGGCCAAAGTACATCGTTGATAGCTACGGTGAAACCACCCTTGATCAACCGCCAACTCGAATTGTATCGACCAGTGTTACCCTGACAGGCACTCTGCTCGCAATTGACGCACCACTGATCGCTTCCGGTGCCGCTCGTACCAACACCAAAGTGGCTGATGATATTGGCTTTTTCCGTCAGTGGAGTGATATAGCGTCCGAAAGAAACGTGATATCCCTTTATCAAGGTGAAGCTAATGCAGAAACTGTAGCCAAGCAAAAGCCAGATCTTATCCTCGTTTCCGCTACTGGTGGCGACTCAGCATTAAAACTGTATAAACAGTTCTCAACCATCGCCCCAACGATCGTTATCAACTATGACGACAAAAGTTGGCAAGAGTTGGCTGGTGTACTAGCCCAAATTACTGGCCGTGAAGATCGTGCCAATGAGGTGATAGAAGATTTCGAACACCGCCTCTCCCTTGTCAAAGAGCAAATAGAATTGCCACCGCAGCCTACGTCAGCTTTGGCGTATTACGGAGACGGGCGGGGGGGCAACTTTTGGACCAATGAGTCAGCACAAGGCAAGATATTAACTTCTCTCGGCTTTGAGTTGAGTGAACTTCCAGAAGATCTTAAAGACAACCCGATAATGGGCCAAAGAAAAGATATTTTTCCAGTCAACGGCGAACGATTTGCCGACGCTATTACAGGTCAAAGTATTTTGCTGTTTGCCGCAAACGAACAAAGTGTAGAGCAAGTTAAAAAAAATAAGTTTATCTCCCATTTAGACCCAGTGAAAGGGAACCAGGTTTTTGCAATGGGTAACGACACGTTCAGACTCGATTATTATAGCTCCATGAACCTGCTAGACACACTGGATTCAACCTTTGGAAAACGTGACTAGATGAAAGACCAGTATGTGGACTCAGTAAATAGGCAGACAACCATTCAGTTTAGGAGTTCTGCGCGATTTCACCAGCGACTTGCTATTCTCTTTGCTTTGGTAGTCGCTCTATTACTGATATCTGCAATGAGCCTATTTGTGGGCGCAAAACCTATTTCTCCAACTGCGGTTATCCAGATCCTTGCTGGCGAGACTCAAAGCACTGACAGTATGATCATATGGCAAAGCCGCCTACCAAGGACAATTACAGGGATTTTAGCAGGGGCTTCGTTAGCGGTTGCCGGGACTCTTATCCAAGCCTTAACTCGCAACCCATTAGCGGATCCGGGCATACTTGGTGTCAATTCCGGCGCCAGTTTTTTTGTATTACTTGGTGTGGTCCTATTTAGCAATCAAACTATGGGGGATCATTTGTGGTTTGCATTTGGTGGAGCGTTGTTAACAAGTCTCTTTGTTTACTTCGTCGGCACTTATCGCGAAGTAAAAGTAAACCCACTTAAGATTACTTTAGCAGGCGTCGCTTTGGGGGCACTTTTGGCCGGAATCTCTTCTGCGATCACTCTAACCAGCTCGGCGGCCTTCGACCAAATGCGATTTTGGGATGCTGGTTCGTTAGACGTGCGTGATTTGTCACTACCAGTAGCAGCACTGCTCCCTATAGCAATAAGCTTGACGCTCGCTGTTTTCATCGCTCCTGCAATAGACAACCTTTCTTTCGGTGACGAGATTGCTCAAGGCTTAGGCACAAATGTAACGCTCATCCAAACCTTGGCGCTGATTACCATTGCTTTATTATGTGGTAGCGCAACTGCAATAGCTGGCCCAATTGGATTTGTTGGATTGATGATTCCTCATGTCGCTCGACGTCTTTCCGGCCCCAATCAGTTTTGGCTTACTGCTTACTCAATAGTATTGGGGCCCTTACTATTAGTAAGTGCCGATATGTTGGGCAGAGTTATCGCAACTAATGAAGTACGCGTATCGGTGGTAACAGCATTCGTGGGCGCACCTGTTCTTATTTTCCTAGCTCGAAAAGTGACTTCTTTTGGCAAGCTATAATGAAACCCTCTAATTATTACTTACTAGGCCAACAAAGTGGACGGCTAAACATACTTGTTCCCAAACGCAGCCTTAAGTGGTGTTTGCTTTTGACGTTAACGGCGTTCGTTATCGCCACGTTCGCGCTTGTGACGGGACAACTTAAAACCTCTTTTTCTGAATTGCATGAGATCGTATTTGGTGGTGGGGATAAGTTTATTAGAGCCGTTGTTGTCGAATGGAGGTTGCCAAGGTTAACTGCCTCTCTCGTGTTTGGCGCCGCTCTCGGGGTAAGTGGAGCCCTGTTTCAGTCCCTAATTAGAAATCCGTTGGGTAGCCCAGACATTATTGGCTTTAATACGGGCGCTTACACTGGTGCGCTACTTGTGATAATTGTGCTTGGCGGGAACTACATCCAAATCGCACTTGGAGCGATAGCTGGTGGCATTATAAGCGCGGCCGCTGTTTATCTTCTGGCATTTAAGCAAGGTGTGAAAGGCTTTAGGCTGATCATCATTGGTATTGGTATTAGTGCTATGTTAAGTGCATTTAATACTTGGCTTATGATCACCAGCAGCCTTGAGAGTGCAATGACTGCAGCAGTATGGGGCTCCGGCTCTCTCAATGGTATGAGCTGGGATAAAGTCATACCATCGTTTTCCTTCATTTTCTTCGCGCTAATTGCGACCGCATATTTAACCAGAAACATGAACATTCTCGAAATGGGGGACGATAGTGCCAATGTGTTGGGGATTGATAGTGAAAGAACACGTCAATTGGCCATGTTTTGTGGCGTCGTCCTAACGGCCGCCGTCACAGCAACAGCTGGTCCAATATCCTTTATCGCTCTTGTCGCCCCTCAATTAGCAAAAGCAGTAACTAAAGAGGGGGGCGTCGCCCTTGTTCCTTCTGCCTTAATGGGCGCTACTTTGTTGATCTTGGCAGACTTTACGGCAGCAAACCTGTTTGCACCTAACCAACTCCCAGTTGGTATTGTTACCATAAGTATTGGCGGCGTTTATCTTATTTACCTTTTGATCAGACAATCCGGAAGATAGTGCTTTGAACGAATCTATACACCTAAAAACAACCAACAACGTTAGCCGTTTAAAAGCCAAGAATATCACGCTCGGCTACCAAGGCACGTTAATCACTCAGTCGCTATCAATCGATATCCCTGATGCAAAGTTTACCGTGATTATCGGTCCAAACGGGTGTGGAAAATCAACTCTATTGAGGGGATTGAGTAGACTGCTAACGCCAAGTGAAGGCTGTATCACTTTTGATGATAAAGATCTCGAATCCTATTCCAGAAGATCGTTAGCTAAGCAGCTTGGCCTCTTACCTCAATCGGCTATTGCACCCAGTGGTATTACGGTTTACGACCTTGTTGCGAGAGGCCGATTCCCTCATCAAACGTTTTTACGTAGGTGGACTCAGCAAGACGAAACAGCAGTATCGAACGCCGTTAGTGCGACTCAAATTGAACCTCTGTTAGACAAGACGGTTGAATCTTTGTCTGGTGGGCAAAGGCAGCGCGTGTGGGTAGCAATGGTTTTGGCTCAGGAAACACCTTATCTGTTACTCGATGAACCAACGACGTATTTGGACATTTCTCACCAAATCGAACTATTAGAACTGTTTAAACGACTCAATCAAAAAGAAGCGCGGACTGTTGTTGCAGTATTGCATGACTTAAATCATGCCTGTCGCTACGCCGATCACTTAGTGGTTATGAAGTCCGGAAAGGTTATTGCAGAAGGGACTCCAAAGAACACGGTATCGAAGTCTCTCATTAAAGAGGTTTACGGATTAGATTGCATTGTTGTTGATGATCCTTTGACTAAAACGCCCATGATAGTGCCCGAACCTCAGTCCGAGTAGGTTCGTCAGAATTTGATCACACTGATGTAAACAGGCTTAGTGATACACTAAGCCTGATGTTAAATATTCGATTGTATTCTCCATTAACGCTTTAACACATGCGATAAGCCATCAATGATGCCTCCTCGCCAACACAACCTATCATGGCCACCATCGAAAATTCTGTACTGCAGGTTGTGGTTCTGCTGTTGCGATAGTTGCATTGCGATATCATTACTCAGATCAATCATAATATCTTCGCCGCTGCCAACTTCCATAAACAAATTTAAGCTTACGTTAGAACCGAGGCCAGAAGCTAAATCTTTACTCATTTCACTTAACAGTGTTTTACACTTAGGTGGTGAATACTCGCTTGGTGGCTTAACAATTGAAAAGTCGGGCCACCAAAATGAGCCAGATTGACACACTGCAGCACCAAAATTCTCTGGCCAATTGAGTACAGCATACATTGCTGACAATCCACCTAAGCTTTGGCCCACTACCGCAGTATGGGCTGGTTCAAGACTGAATTTGAACTGACGGGCTAGGGTAGGGAGTAACTCCTGACTAATTGCTTGCCAAAAATCGGCACTACAACCGAGATCAAGCTTCCTCTGCTCTAAATTTACTTCATCAATAAACACGTAATTTGACGCGGGCAACACACCACTGTCTGTTGCTTTTTGTAGAGCATCAAACAATGGCATCTCTTGACACCAAAAACCACCGTCAAGTATCAAAACCGTTGGTATCTCGGCTTGCTGTTGGGAAGAGGAAGTCGAATATAGCCAAACGCTTCTTGAACGTCCAAGAATATCACTCTCCCATGTGTATACACGATCAAAGGTGTGATGACTAGATTCAGAACCTTCGTCAAAACATTGCCACTCCTTTTGAGGCAGGGCGTCCGGCATATGCAAAGGGGACTTGGTTTCGCTCCACTGGCATTTTGATAGGCTAAGAGGGTTTAAAGGATCGCTGCAACTAAGTGGAAAAATGCTTCTAAGCCAACGGCGATGCATCTCTTTTTTCTCTGAATAAGAACCCAAATACTGTGGTTGCACCATATCTTGTTGTACGGGGATGAACGCATACCCACAACGCCAAGCGTTTTTCACATTTACCTTGTACCACCAAACATCTGTATCTTCTATGCGCTTAAGCTTTTTCATATCAAAGCTGTGATGATCAGTAATCCCAATAATGTCGATGTATACCTGTTTGGTCAGTGAGTCACTTCGCGCTGTATCCCCCCTCCATAGGAAAATGACCTCGCAATGGTCCTCCCACTTTGACGCAATCAGGGGTAGCCCCTCGCGCTTGATACACTCCCACCATTGATCGTCACCAATTAAACAGGCAGGCCTTTCTAGAAGGGCGGTTATATCAAAAACACTCTTGCTCTCATGAGCTTGATTTACAACTTCTGTCATTCTCTTTCCGGCTTACATTATTACTTTTGCTTCAATCTTCAATTCAGTTGCTGAATAAAATATATTTCACTTAATCATTGTAAATGATAATCATTATCACTAATATTGTGAGCCGCAGCAAGTAATTACATTTTGTTGCAAACCTAAAATAATCTATTTACCTATCATTCGAAAGGATTTTTACAGTCATGAAAATCATGGATTATAAATGCAGTATATCTCATGTAACGAAGACTAAACTCGCTATTTTAATTGGAGCAATGTGTGCCAGTCCCTTTGGCATAGCACAAGAGAGTAGCGATGAAAAAGCGCAACACTTTGATACGGTGGTTGTTATTGGTGAGAAGCTGGGGGGCACACTCGCTGAAAATACAAGCTCGGTTACCATTTTTGATGAACAAACTGACAACGGTGAAGACCGTACTTACTACGAGCTGCTTGATCGCGTGCCTAACGTTTTGAACGCCCCTTCAGGCGTCGCTCATATTCGCGGTATTGACGGCCGCGGGCCAGCAAATGGCTTCTTATCATATATGACAGGTGCGACACCACGTGTAAATACCACCGTGGATGGTGTGTCAGAATCATGGACTGGTGAAGCATTTGGTAAGGCAGGTCTTTGGGATGTAGAGCAAGTAGAGGTGTATAAAGGCCCACAATCTACCAACCAAGGAAGAAACAGTATTGGCGGTGCCGTCGTTATCAAAACAAAAGATCCAAGCTTCGAATTGGAATCTAAGGTTCGCGCCGGTTATGAAAACGAAGATGGTAAATATCATTTGGCTGGTGTTATTTCCGCTCCGATTGTAGAAGACAAACTGGCTTATCGCATCGCTGTTGAGGGGGCACAGGGCAACACTCCGATCGACTATTCCCTTGAGAATGACCAATACCCTTGGGATCCTTCTGAGGTAGAGTCATACAACGTGCGTGGTAAGCTTCTGTTTAAACCTATGGCAAACGACAAGTTTACTGCCAAACTAACGTTGGCAAGCCGCAATGAAGAAGGGCAGTACACCAACTTTTCTAATGTAAAAGGTGAGTACATCTACACTGACGAAAACGGTACACGACATCAAGACACTAAGAGCTGGAACGCCAACCTAGACTTGGCTTTTGAACTCAATAACGAACTGGTATTAGACGTTCTATTTTCGCAGCGTAACTACACCACGAAATTCAAGGCCTACCCAACAGTGGATTGGTGGGGTGATGTAGACGAAAAAAACTTCTCTACTGAAGCTAAGCTTTCTTACAACTCTCTTGATGACAAGTACAACCTAGTATTTGGCGCGAGTAGCTTCTTAAAAGATCAATACACTCAAACTGATTCTTTGAAACGAGATGATGAAGTTGTAACTAACGCCATCTATTTTGATTCAAAAATCAACCTAAATGAAACTTGGGGCATACTGCTAGGAGCTCGTTACGAGAGGGATAAACTAGAACGCGATTTTGATCATGCGCGTTTGCCAATCGATTTCAAAGAAGACGAAACTAACTCAATTCTGCTTCCTAAAGTAGGCCTGACGTACACAACTACTGACAACTCTACTTTGGGTTTAACGGTGCGCAAGGGTTATAACGCAGGAAGTATGGGATACAATGAGTACAAAAAGTCAGTGTTTATCTACGAGCAAGAAGAAGTTTGGACGTATGAGCTAAGTGCTCGTTCAACACTGCTAGATAAAAAATTAGGGCTAACTGCTAACTTGTTCTACAACGATTATGAGAACTTCCAGACCGCAGTGAAAGGAGACAGTGGCTCGCACCGCGATAGCTATATCACCAATATTCCTGAAGGAAAGACCTACGGTACTGAGGTAGAAGCTAAATATTGGATGGACAATGGCTTAGATCTGTTTGCCTTTGTCGGTTTACTGAAAACAGAAATCACAGAAGCACCCAAAGGAACAAAAACAGACCTGCAAGGCAAAGAGTTTAGCTACGCACCATCATTGTCTGCGGGGCTTGGGTTTAACCAGCAGTTTGATTCAGGAATGTTCTTTGGTGCTCGCGTAAACCATACTTCAGACTACTATACAGATTTGCCAAATACAGAAAGTACAGCAGCAGGGGACTATACTATTCTTAACCTGAACGCTGGTTATGAAACCGATAATTTGACCATTCGCGCTTATGTCAAAAACGTTACCGACTCCGACTACGTGGTCCGTTACAAGCATGACCTGGTTGAAATGGGTGGCCCGCGTACCTTTGGTATCGTTGCTGATTACAAGTTCTAAAAATAGCAATCTAAACTAATAACACCAACGATGGTCGCCGTGTGAATTACGCTTCTAATGACATTTTAAATGCGTTACAAGCCAAACATAAAGGCGTCCATCGTTTTATCCGAAACCCCATTCAAACACGCTAATTGTGCTTTTTCAGACTTCAATACCTACAAGTAAATTAAATAAACATTAGATATAAGCCAAGTAACAACCCAGAACTGGATGCGCGATCTATGTTTACTGTCGAAATCATTTCAACAATAACTATCGGTCACATACAAAGCAGTATGCATAAAAAATCTTTGACGTTTTGCTAATTTGCCCTTAGCCTAATATCGAACCTTTTAAATAATAAGTAAGAGTAACTAACTGTTTTATGGATAAGCAACGCTTAGCATAAACACAGACAAACTAGAGATTATATTATGACTAACGACCAAGCCTACATCGAGAGGGTAGCTGAGATCATTGAAAGCGGTGCCTCTGTTGATCTGTTTAACGATCGCAATATCCTTCTTATTACTTCCAACAAAACAATTTCTTCTCTTCTACGTTCATTTGCAACAGAACGTTTGAAGTCTTCGCATGAAAACTCATCAGAACCTGAATATTTAGAAAATATATTTAGTGAGTTTTCAAACAGATTTGGTTTACCAAAGGGCATTGCTATTGAGTATATTCGACCTCCAGTGGGTGGGTCCTTCGATAACATTGTAAGTAAGCGCTTAACCGAAAAAATCGCAGCAGATGAGGACATCGATAAGAAAGACTTCACAAATTCAGTCTTAGATGAGTTCGTTTCTCTTTTCTCAATTAACAGAGAACAAAAGGATGGAAAGAGATTGTTGCATGATCTTCGACTACATCGCTTCGTTAACCAATATTTCCCAACAGATAATTTTCACTCAAGGCTTGCCAGAGCGGCTCGTTGCTCTCTAGAAGAGACAAGGTTCGTGCGAGACTATAACGATCTAGATAACGCCTATCATTCAGGCGAAAGGAAAATAAAAACCATAAACAAAGGTAAATGGGACTCAGGAGAGCTAGCGCAGTGTAGATTTGAAAAAGTAATAACAGAGTATTTTGGAGAGCAGTTTGATATCCATGCAAACAAACCTATACATCTAGGACACGGTGATGCCAAACAACTACCTGAGTTCGATATAGTAATAGCCCGTAAGGATTTCTCACATAGTAGCCTACCTTACGTTGACTATATACCTATAGACCAAGTAGTAGCTGCTTTTGAAGTGAAACGAACCCTAAAAAAGCAGCATGTAGAGCTTGGACATGACAAAGCTAAAGAAATAATTGATGATCGATGTATGGCTTTGAAACAGGGATCTATGCCTCATGTCCGAAGCTTGGATCCTTCATTGACTCCATATCAACTACTACGCGGAAAAATCTTCTTTGGTATTCTTTCTCTTGATGTAGATAATGACGCGGCAGAACTACTCATTTCTGGTGAAAACCATGCAGAACGCTACCTTAAAAAAGCACATTATTTCGAGGGAACCGAAAATGAAGAGTATTTTTCTGACTACGCTCCAGATGTTATTTTCTGTCCACAGAAGCTTCTTTGGGCTAAAGAAAGCTCTCTTATGCCAAACAAGTTCTTTGAAAAACAAGTTAGATTTTTCTGCCAGCGGGGTAAAAATACAATTGACAGTTCAGTCTCAACATTCGGCTACCTCATTGCAGCAATGAGACGTTTCTTTATCGCGCAAGGCCACATAACGAAAGAAGACCGAAAAGCGTACTTGGGTAATTACCAATATTTTCGATTAATGAACTCAGAATCTACCAAGTCGCGTATTCTACTGGAGAGTGATGATTGGGCTTCAAACGTGATTCATGACATACGTAGATACCTATCGACTAAAATCCCAAATGAATACACATACACGCCACTGAACAACAGGCCACCGTTAATACCGCTCAAACAGTGGGATACTGATGAAGCACAAGATATACTAGGGTATCTAAAAAATGAAATAAAACGCATATGTAAGCTTGAAGCGAAAAACCAGCGTTATGATTTTGAAGATCATGTTTTTGAAGCTACATTTAAATCATTATTCAAGTGACCACCTAGTCAATTGTGAAGAGCCCTAAATGGGCTCTTTGTTTATTGAAAAGAAAAATAATGTTAAGTCTAAATGCACAACCTTTGTTAGATAATTTAATCTGTCAAAATGGCTAGTAGAGCGTGATTCGCAATAACCAATAACTTATCTCAATGAGAATAAGATATTGGTTATTATATATTTTATGGTAAATAACTTATGTTAACTGACAAAGTACATACAAGAGGAATGAACAGTAGTGGATTCAATTAAACCACACCTTATTTAACATAATATAC
>NZ_LJJE01000113.1 GCF_001854765.1 Vibrio sonorensis
GCCTCGATAGCTCAGTCGGTAGAGCAGAGGATTGAAAATCCTCGTGTCGGTGGTTCGATTCCGCCTCGAGGCACCATTATTTGGTGCTTAACACAATGTGTTGACACAGATAATTCCCCCTTAGTTCAGTTGGTAGAACGGCGGACTGTTAATCCGTATGTCGCAGGTTCGAGTCCCGCAGGGGGAGCCACTTTTAGAAGAGGCCACATCGTAAGGTGTGGCCTTTTTTGTATCTGCTATTTGACAAGCAGAATGTCGCAGCCGGGAGGCCGGCCCGTTGACTCCCGCAGGGGGAGCCATATTTCAAAAGGCTATATCGAAAGATATGGCC
>NZ_LJJE01000114.1 GCF_001854765.1 Vibrio sonorensis
TGATTATCAGGAGACTACGATTGATGAAACGAAGAAAATAGGTTCGAATGTTTTGTCCGCTATGTCAATTCCAGTTGGATTTGTCGCTCCTCCAGCAGCTGTTGTTATGTCGGGGGTAGCGTATTACTTAGATGACTCTTGGTCAAACTTTATTGGCTTATTAACTGGCCCTGTAGGAAAAGGTGCCTCCTATCTGGACGATGCGATTTATTTTGGGACGCCTGTTATAAAACAAACGGTAGAGAATGTAGGTACAGTTAATGATGCCGTATTTATAGGGTGTAATACGGTGGCTGATTGTGACTAGTTATAAAGAAAGGTGGGATGAAGCAACGTACAATTTGGGTGTTTGGTGCGCGATAAGTGTTCTTTTTGCAAAGGGGTGGTTTTTATTGGGGGTAGTGGCGACTATATTGTTTTCAATATGTATACAAAATATGAGGCTTTATTACTCTGTTCGCTTGATATATCCCAATATAGCATCTTGGGTGTTACTTTCCCTATCATTTCTAGGAGTGGGTTGTTGGACTGTAAATAAGTTGGAAATTGATACCGTGTGGAGGTTTGTGATGGCTTTTCCGGTATTTATCTATGCCTATTACTTCTCGACTAGAAAAATGAGGTCAATTTTTAACGAAAATAAGAAGTAGTATTTTGACCGAGTAAAGACGATATATAATTTATTGCTCTTTATTCGGTCGAAACCATAGAAAAACAACATTTTATTATCGTGTCTTTGTTAATAGCAGTATTTACCTAATCTTATTTATTTTCCACAGAGCATTTAAAACGTTAATTATAACCGTCTGTTCTAGTTATGCTTCTTAAAAAAATTGAGAATAACTATTATGCAAATAACGAATATGGCTATAGGAGGTGCGGCTG
>NZ_LJJE01000115.1 GCF_001854765.1 Vibrio sonorensis
AGCGATCTGCGTTTCTGTATAACGTGATTTTTTCATCATGCGTTCTCCGTTTGTTTCAGTGTAAACGGAAAAGCTCTAATTGCTAATGGCCAGTTTTTTGGGGAGGGTTACACTTTCTATTGCGTATGCCCTTATGATTATCTTACTTATCATTCCAATCTCATTAAGAAATCAAGCCAAATAACAATCTAGACAACAACCACTGCTTTTGGGGCTATGCGACAACCCCCTCAATCTATGGCTAGTAGCTTACTCATAGAAATGACAGCTTAAAAGTTGGCGGTTATCGCAGCTACCCGGTCACTACCCCCACTTGTGCGTTGTAGTTTCTTAGACTTAGCCGTCCACCAAGCAACTGTTTGACTCGATACATCGCCGTTTCAGATAGCGAGCGCTTGTGGTAGCCATAGCGC
>NZ_LJJE01000116.1 GCF_001854765.1 Vibrio sonorensis
AATGGGATGGTCTGCTCCTCCCTCTGATATCTATACTCAGCAAGGGAGATCGCACAAACAAGGAGACCGACCATGTCTAGTTCAAATGTGCATATTTACGGTATCGATCTAGGAAAAAACTGGTTTCACATAGTCGCAATGGATCGCCAAGGGCATATTCTCTGGCGGAAGAAGCGTAATCGAAGCCAACTTAAAACCTTTGTGATTAACACTCCACCTACAATTGTAGCGGTTGAAGCTTGTCCGGGATCTCAATACTGGGGAAGATTGTTTAATGATGCGGGGTTCTCAGTAAAAATCATTCCCGCTCAGTTTGTTAAGCCGTACTTAAAGTCAAACAAGAATGACTTCAATGATGCTGCCGCCATCGCTGAAGCAGGCAGTCGTGGCACTATGCGCTGTGTTTCCCTAAAGACACACGAACAACTTGCCTTGCAAGCGACTCATCGAGTAAGGCTGCGTTTTATTGTTGAGCGCACAGCAACAGTTAATCAAATGCGGGCTTTACTACTTGAGTACGGCATTACAGTTCCTGTAGGTCGCAAAGTTTTTGAACGTAACTTACCTAGCATACTGGAGGATGCGGAAAATGGACTGCCTGATTTTATCCGTGCTTTAGTATTCCGCTTACGAGAGCGTTGGCAACACCTTGATGTTCAAATCGATGAGATGAGTGAGCAACTACAACAAGCCTCAAATGCGTCAGAGAAATGCCAACTTATATCCAGCGTTCCAGATATTGGCCCAATTGTCGCCACTGGGCTAATCGCTGCAGTTGGCTCAGGCACTCAATTTAAACGAGGTCGAGATATGTCTGCATGGCTAGGCTTGGTTCCCAGACAATACTCCACGGGTGGAAAAAGCAACCTTGGTGGTATAAGCAAAAGAGGTAACGTTTATCTACGCCGTCAGGTGATACAAGGGGCTCAAGCATTAAAGATACACATGAAGCGAGATAAATCCGCACTCGGGCAGTGGATAGCCAAGTTGGAGGCGACACATCATCACCATGTTGTTTTAATTGCCTTAGCTAACAAGATAATGAGAATTTGTTGGAGGGTATTGACCTCAGGGCAGGAGTATCAACCTTATCCAGCTTCGGCTACGAAATAGCGTATAGCTAGTTATGTTTTCCATAGATTTTGCGAGACACAAGCTGATGACAGAAGCGTTAAACCCACGATGTTGAAGCCTGGCTAAAAAAGCAGTCTTTTATGACTGAGCGCTTTATTAGGACAACAACGTGCGGATCCCATCAAGCCAGAACACTAGATAGTTCACAAACAGGCCGGATACATTGACGCAAACGTATTCTGACAGCGAGCTTTTACTTGCAAAAACGGAGCAGAGCATACATTTTTTAA
>NZ_LJJE01000117.1 GCF_001854765.1 Vibrio sonorensis
CTACTGGACTAATTTCACGGTAAATAGACAAAAGCCTCGCAATAGCGAGGCTTTTTAATGCTTATTCGAACTCGTCACCCTTGTTATCGAGCTGTCGGTTGCCACATATTTTACAGGTTACATACCTGTCCATATTGTAGTAATGACCGCCATTGATAAAAGTATGGGCAAACAGTTTAACACGCCCCAAGATACTGGTGTCAGTATCATAACTGCTTGGTTTGGTTACCAGTACTTCCGAGTGCGGAGTATCCGAATGACATTTATTACAGTAGTGAGAAGCTGGAAATCCAGACATATATTATCCCCATGGTTGGCAAAACTAGAGTAGAAACAGCCATAGAGTTCTCACAAGCTATAAACGCATAAACCATGCATAAATTCAATTTAACGGGTCGTCTGACGCGAGTCGAATCACGCTAAAGATGCGCTTGAATCGCGGATAAGTTAGTATCGGATGTAACACGAAGAAAAGGTAAGGCGAAGGAATCATGCTAAAAGTTGCGATCAATGGATTTGGACGTATCGGTCGTAATGTGCTTAGAGCGATTTATGAAAGCGGTAAGCATTTAGACATCAAGGTGGTTGCGATCAATGAGCTAGCTCAACCTGATGCAATGGCCCATCTGTTGCAGTATGACACCAGCCATGGTCGATTTGGAAAAAAAATAACCAATGATCAAGAGCATATTTATGTCCACCATGAAAGTGGTGAGTACGACTCAATACGGATCTTGCACTTAGCAGAAATCGAGCTGCTGCCTTGGCGCGATCTTGAAGTGGACATCGTTTTAGATTGCACCGGGGTATTCGGCAGTCAAGCGACGGACAGGCACATATCGCGGCAGGCGCTAACAAGGTGTTGTTCTCCCACCCCGGGGCTTCAGATTTAGATAACACCATTATTTATGGCGTCAATGACGAGACCTTAAAATCGAGCCACCGAGTTGTGTCCAACGGGTCATGTACTACAAACTGTATCGTCCCTATTATTAAAGCCCTAGATGATGCCTTTGGTATCGACTCGGGTACCATCACAACCATTCACTCTTCGATGAATGATCAACAAGTGATTGACGCGTATCATTCCGACCTAAGAAGAACGCGTTCTGCCAGTCAATCTATCATTCCTGTCGACACCAAGTTACACAAAGGAATCGAAAGGATTTTCCCGAAATTTTCTAACAAATTTGAAGCAATTTCGGTGAGAGTGCCCACAGTAAACGTCACTGCAATGGATTTAAGTGTCACAATTAATACAAATGTGAAAGTTAATGACGTAAATCAAACCATTGTTAACGCATCTCAGTGTACATTACATGGCATTGTTGACTATACTGAAGCGCCTTTGGTTTCAATCGACTTTAATCACGACCCACACAGCGCCATTGTTGATGGTTCCCAGACCCGAGTCAGTAACGGGCATCTGGTCAAAATGCTGGTCTGGTGTGATAACGAGTGGGGATTTGCAAACCGCATGCTGGATACAGCATTGGCCATGAAAGCATCTGAAACACAGTCGGATGCGGTGTGAAATGTTTAATTTAGAACTTGAAATAAATCTAATTAAACACCATATCACTTAGCAGTTTTAAGAATCATCAGGCTTAGCAGGGTTGCTGGGCTATTTAGACACTTTATTTATTATTTGAGAGGACAAACCATGTCTGTAATCAAGATGACTGACCTGGAACTAGCAGGCAAACGCGTCTTTATCCGTGCTGACCTAAACGTGCCAGTAAAAGATGGCAAAGTAACTTCTGATGCTCGTATTCTTGCATCTCTACCTACTATCAAGCACTGCCTAGAAGCTGGCGCTAAAGTAATGGTTACTTCTCACTTGGGTCGTCCTACTGAAGGTGAATACGCAGAAGAGTTCTCTCTACAACCAGTAGTAAACTACCTAAACGACGCTCTAGATTGCGACGTTAAATTAGCGAAAGATTACCTAAACGGCCTAGAGCTTAACACTGGTGAGCTTGTTGTCCTTGAAAACGTTCGCTTTAACAAAGGCGAGAAGAAAAACGAAGAAGAGCTATCTAAGAAGTACGCTGCACTATGTGACATCTTCGTAATGGACGCATTTGGTACGGCTCACCGTGCACAAGCCTCTACTCACGGTGTTGGTATGAATGCTCCAATCGCATGTGCAGGTCCTCTATTGGCTGCTGAACTTGAAGCGCTAGGCAAAGCAATGGACAACCCAGAGCGCCCTCTAGTTGCTATCGTTGGTGGTTCAAAAGTTTCTACTAAACTGACGGTTCTTGAGTCTCTATCTAAAGTCGCTGACCAACTTGTTGTTGGTGGTGGTATTGCTAACACATTTATTGCGGCAGACGGTCACAACGTAGGTAAGTCTCTATACGAAGCTGACCTAGTTGAAACGGCTCAAAAGCTGATGAAAGAGTGTTCTATCCCAGTTGCAACTGATGTTGCTTGTGCAAAAGCATTCGACGAAAACGCAGAAGCTGAAATCAAGCCAGTTTCAGAAGTGGCTGACGACGACATGATCTTCGACCTAGGTCCTGATTCAACAGCGGCGCTAGCAGAAATCATCGGCAAAGCTAAAACTATCCTTTGGAATGGTCCTGTAGGCGTATTCGAATTCAAGAACTTTGAAGCGGGTACAGCTGGTATCTCTAAAGCAATCGCAGAATCTGCAGGCTTCTCTGTAGCAGGTGGCGGCGACACGCTAGCGGCAATCGACAAGTTCGGTATCAAAGCTGACGTATCTTACATTTCTACCGGCGGCGGTGCTTTCCTTGAGTTTGTAGAAGGTAAAGTTCTACCAGCAGTAGCAATGCTAGAAGAGCGCGCTAAATAATTAGTTGAAAGCGGGGGATTGTTCTCCCGCTTTCTTGTTTGCTGCACACCGTAGGCTTCTCTGTTAGAATGCCTCCAGTTGTGAGCAAACGTTTGCAAGAATTTAAACTTAACTAGTTTTATTTTTAAAACGACAGATAAATAGGATTACATCCATGTCTAAGATCTTTGACTTCGTAAAACCAGGTGTTATCGCTGGTGATGACGTTCAAAAAGTATTTGAAGTTGCTAAAGAAAACAACTTCGCACTTCCAGCGGTTAACTGTGTAGGTACTGACTCTGTAAACGCAGTACTTGAAGCAGCAGCTAAAGTAAAAGCGCCTGTAGTGATTCAATTCTCTAACGGCGGTGCAGCTTTCTTCGCTGGTAAAGGTCTAAAACTTGAAGGTCAAGAGCTACAAATCCTAGGTGGTGTTGCAGGTGCTAAGTACGTTCACGCTGTTGCAGAAGCTTACGGTGTTCCAGTTATTCTTCACACTGACCACGCTGCTAAGAAACTTCTACCTTGGATCGACGGCCTTCTAGACGCTGGTGAAGAGTTCTTCGCTCAAACTGGTAAGCCTCTATTCTCTTCTCACATGATCGACCTTTCTGAAGAGTCTCTAGAAGAAAACATCGAAATCTCAGCTAAATACCTAGAGCGTATGGCTAAGATGAACATGACTCTAGAAATCGAACTAGGTTGTACTGGTGGTGAAGAAGACGGTGTTGATAACACTGATATGGACGCTTCTGAGCTATACACTTCTCCAGAAGACGTTGCTTACGCATACGAGAAACTAAACGCTATCAGCCACCGTTTCACTATCGCAGCATCTTTCGGTAACGTACACGGCGTATACAAGCCAGGTAACGTTGTACTAACTCCAACTATCCTACGTGATTCTCAAGCACACTGTGCAGAGAAGTTCGGTATCGCACCTAACGCTCTAAACTTCGTGTTCCACGGTGGTTCAGGTTCTTCTCTAGAAGAAATCCGTGAGTCTATCGGTTACGGCGTTATCAAAATGAACATCGATACTGATACTCAGTGGGCAACTTGGGATGGTGTACGTGCTTACTCTGCTGACAACTTCGATTACCTACAAGGTCAAATCGGTAACCCAACTGGTGAAGATGCACCAAACAAGAAATACTACGATCCACGCGTATGGCTACGTGCTGGTCAGGTTTCTATGGTTAAGCGTCTTGAGCAAGCATTTGCTGACCTAAACGCAATCGACGTACTATAAGATAAGAGTTCGCTCTTGTTAAAAAGCCCGCTTAATGCGGGCTTTTTTGTGCTTTGCGTACAAGAAATAGTGGAATCTGTGGTTAGGGCTTTGTAAGCAAGTCGCTTAACCTGTAACAAAGGTGCACAATGGAGTAACAAATTGTTTTGACAAACCTTGCAGAATCTTTACTTTGCAAACTGTCAAAATTGTTATATCGTGCCAAAAAAATGGCATACGTATTATCGGTGCATGGTGAAGATAGCCATTATGCATTGGATATTGCAGCAATATTAATAAGAGACTATTTCTATTCTGAGGGTAAAAATATGGCAGGGGAATCGATTGAGCTAGAAGCTCCGATCATCGAAGGTATTTCAAAAGCGGAAACTTGGTTGACTAATAATTCCGATCTTCTCATTCAGTATGGTGTGAATATAATCTCAGCTATTCTGATTCTATTTATTGGTAACTTGATCGTTAAAGGCATTGCAAACAGCGTATCGAAAGTTCTCAATAAAAAGAAGCTGGATAAAGCGGTAGTAGAGTTTATTCATGCCATTGTTCGCTACACTCTATTTATCATTGTATTGATTGCCGCTCTAAGCCGCATTGGTGTACAGACAGCATCTGTTGTTGCTGTTATTGGTGCCGCGGGTTTAGCGGTAGGCTTAGCGCTTCAAGGCTCGCTGTCTAACTTTGCCGCGGGTGTATTGATTGTTGCCTTCCGACCATTTAAATCCGGTGATTATGTTGAAATCGGCGGTGTAGCGGGTTCTGTAGACTCTATTCAGATATTCCAAACAGTTCTGACTACACCAGATAACAAGATGGTTGTGGTACCAAACGCGTCAGTGATCGGTGGACCAATAACTAACTACTCTCGTCACGATACGCGTCGAGTTGACCTAGTGATTGGTGTCTCTTACGGGGCGGACTTACAGAAAACTAAACAGATCCTTCGCGAAACATTGGAAAAAGATGAGCGCATACTTAAAAATCCAGATATTCAGATAGGTGTTTTGGCGTTGGCTGACTCGTCAGTAAACTTTGTTGTTCGTCCGTGGTGTCGCACTTCCGATTACTGGGATGTATTCTTTGACTCCCAGCAAGCAATTAAAGAAGCGCTGGATGCAAACGGTATCGAAATTCCGTTTCCACAGATGGATGTTCACTTAAACAAAGTGGATTAAGGTCTGATAGAAAATGTGAAAAAGCGAGGTGAAAACCTCGCTTTTTTTAGATCACAATTAGCTGATTAGGCATGGATTTCAGCAGTTTCTCTAAGCTTTCACCTGAAAAACCGACGGTTTCGGTAGGAACTCCGGGTGTAAAAAGCAGTTGTTTTTTGTCAAACAACTGATGATTGACAACCGTGATGACTTCACGAGCTGTCGCAAAAGGGCACACCGCCCCCGGTACGCATCCTAATTTTCCAATCATCTCTTCGTTGCTACAAATCGATACTTTTGTTCCTAAGGTGTTTTTGAGTAACTTGCTGTCTAAGCGAGAGTCCATGTCTGTGAGATAGATAGCGTATCCACCACCTTTAAGCTTGAGAAATAGGCTTTTGGTGTGTACCCCTTGCCACCCCAAACGTTTTGCCACTAGAAGATCCGTCTCAAAATCCAAGATTTCTTCATGTTGCCAAAGTTGGTAGTCGATGCTGAGTTGGGACAACATACCTAAGGTATCTCTATAGATACTGAGCAACCTGCTATCCGTCATAGTAAGCCTCTGCTAAGCAGCTCCTTGGTAAGCATAGCTGCGATGATAAACATAATTATGGCAACAACAATGTCGATCGATTTTTTAACCGCAGGTCGAGATAAAACTGGACCGAGTTTAGCTGCACCAATCGACAAGGCATAGAACCAAACAAATGAAGCCAGCATTGTACCTAGAGCAAATGACCAACGCTCCGAGCCCTCAAATTGACCGCCAATAGAACCTAAAATAACCACCGTATCTAGGTATAAATGTGGATTGAGTACTGTCACTGCGAGAGCACCAGCGATCACCGCCTTTCTTCCTCGCAACTGAGTGGACTCAGATTGGCTTGAGTCGCTAGCACTTTGGAATGCACTTCTTAAAGAGAGGATGCCATAAAAAGAAAGAAACGCGATACCGCCTAACGTCACCACAGTGAGCAGGGTTTGGTTTTGTGTGAAAAGGGCGCCACCCCCGAAAATACCGATAGAAATAAAAAAGACGTCAAGAAAGCTACACAAAGTGGCGGTTGTTAAATGATGATTGCGCTTTATCCCTTGATTTAACACATAGGCGTTTTGAGCGCCTATGGGAATTATCATACTCGCTCCCAGTACAAACCCTTGTGCCATGATGACTGAACTCACTTTATTTTCTCCTTATATTTCAAACTTTGGATAGAAAATACTGGTAAAAAGCGAATAAGTATATTTAATGATTCTTATATATTATTAGTAGTGCTTATGTGGGTTTGATATGCGTGGATTAGATTATCGCTGGATAGATGCCTTAGCTGCTGTCGTTGACAATGGTAGTTTTGAGCAAGCGGCGGCTCACTTGTTTATCTCACAATCAGCGGTATCACAAAGGATAAAGCAGTTAGAAAAGTTTGTCGCACAGCCCGTATTAATCAGGGAACAGCCTCCAAAGCCGACATACATTGGGACTAAATTACTAGGGCTTGGGCAAAGAGTTAGCATCCTAGAACAAGAGTTATTGCCAGAACTTGGTGGTGAGCTCAGTGAACGACCAATACCGCTGTCAATTGCTTCAAATGCAGATAGCCTAGCTACGTGGTTACTGCCTGCCCTAGATTCCATTTTAAAATCCCATCGTGTTGAGCTGAAAATGAAAGTGGACAGCGAAGACCGAACCATAGATAAGCTGAAAAGTGGCGAAGTCGCAGCGGCGATTAGTTTGGAGAGCAAGGCTATCGCAGGTTGTAATGCACAATACTTAGGCAAGATGGATTACCTCTGTGTTGCCAGCCCAGAGTTTGTCGAGCGATATTTTCCAAAGGGAGTAGACAAAAGCAGCTTGCAAAAAGCACCCTGTTTATCGTTTGACCATAAAGATCCTCTGCACAGAGAGTTCTTAAAACAAGAGTTTGACTTAGATATTGGTGAAACCCTCAATCACCAAATTGCAAGCTCTGAAGCTTTTGTGCAGGCAGCTTTATCAGGGGTGATCTACTGTTTGATCCCGCGGGTTCAAATTGAAAATGAGTTGGCAAGTGGTTTGCTGGTAGATTGCTTGCCCAATAAAAAAGTCACTCATTGTATGTACTGGCACCATTGGGAACTAGAAAGTGATGTGATGAAGGAGATTACGGAAGCGATTTTAAGCCACGCGAGACGAACCTTACCTCAATGAATGAGTCTAATCGTTAAATCTTGGTCAGATCCGGTCCGGACAAGTGAATTTAAAACAGAGTTGCACTAGGATGAGTGTTTGAGTGCATAAAATAGGGCAATATGATGAAAAAACTATCGACACTATTGTTAGCTACGGCGTGCGTCAGTAGCTTTAGCACGTTTGCTGCGCAGCCAGAATTTCCGCACATAGTGACTACCGGTTTTGGTGAAGTTACTGCCAAACCAGATATGGCAAAATTTTCAGTCCGTGTGGTAGAAACAACGCTTACGGCCGAGCAGGCCAAGCAAGCGGTAGATAAAGTGGTCAGCGACTTTTTGACTAAGCTGAACAATGCCGGTGTTGCAAGAGAAGATATTCTCAGCTCCAACCTATATTTAGCACCGCAGTACCACTACCCAAAAAACGGCAAATCCGAGCTGGTGGGGTATCGTGCAAGTCGCAATATCACGGTAACCGTCCATGACTTACCTGACCTCAATACCTATTTGGATGTCGCGTTAGAGCACGGAATTAACCAAGTCGACAATATCCAGCTTTTGGTGAGTGACCAAAAAGGGTTTAAAGAAAAAGCGAGAACAGCTGCGATCGCCGATGCTAAGCAAAAAGCGGAAGCTCTAGCCAAGGGTTTTGACAAGCAGTTAGATGGTGTTTGGAGAATCGATTATGACGCATCGAGCGCGCAACCCGTGATGATGCGCTCTATGGCTATGGATGCAAAATTAGAATCGAGTGGTTACCAAGACTCAAGCTTAGTGATCCGCGATCAAGTCCATGTGATATACAAACTTACCAATTAATTCCAATTGAAAATCAATGCCCCGATTACTTCGGGGCAACCGTATATCATTCTTGTTTTTATTACCCCTTTTGTCCAATTTTTGAGATGTTATAATCATCGGCCTTAATAAGAGGCCTATTTCTGAATGTTTAAGCGCAATAACATCTTCATCAACCTTATCGCAGTGACAGTAGCACTAGCATCGATAGTTTGCGCTTACTATCTTCATAAACGTCAGGCGCTTATTACTCAAGCTATCGACAATACAGCTCATCAAGCTCTTCACCAATTGACCTACAGCGAGCGGGAATATCTCAATTTATCTCGTCAGTTTGCGTCAGTGATTGGACTTTTATCCCATGGTCATAGTTTATTTGATTACGTAAAACAGCCATCAATTGAGAATCGCGCCATCGTAGAAGAAATCTGGTCCTCCATGGCGGTTAATCAAAAATGGTATAGCCAAATCCGTTTTATTGATCTCAATGGCGATGAAAAAATAAGAGTGCTCTACGAGCGTGCAGAGAAAGCGGCAAAGCCAGAATTTGATTATGGCAATAAATACCAACGCGAATACTTCCGCTATGCCCAGACGTTAAAAAAAGAGCAAATAGGATCATGGGGTATAGATCTAGAAAAGCGCGATAGAACGCCAATTTTACCTTATAAACCAGCACTGCGTTTATTAACCCCGGTTGAGGTTGATGGGAAAAGATTTGGTTATCTCGTGCTTAATGTCGATGTATGGTATTTGTCGTCAAGATTAAATTACTCACCAGATGAAGATTTTATACCTGAAGTGGTGAGTGAAAATGGTTTTTATCTTGCCAGCTCGGATACGAGCAAATTGTTCGGTCATATGATTGAGCAACGACAAGAGCACAATATGTCGAGCCGTTTTCCATTGGCTTGGAAAATGATGAAAGACAAAAAGTCGGGGTACTTGATAGAAGCTGATCACTTAGTCGTGTTTAACCGTATGCTGATATCGCCAGAGCAGCGACTAAAAATGGTGATTTCACTCAGTAAAGAAGAGGTTTTACAGAGAGCGGAAAGAGACTTTCAAGATCTCTATCAGCAAGCAACGTTAGTATTGTTATTAGGGCTGGTGTTTGTCTTGCCTATTACCAGTGCGGTATTTTATTACCGACGTCGCAGTATCGAGAGTCAATTGGCCAGAGCTGCGCTCAGCGGTATGTCGGCGGTGATGATTTCTGACCGATTGCACCGCACGGTTATGGTAAACGATGAGTTTACGAAACTTACCGAATACAACCACCGCCAAACCAGCTCTCGCAATGCGATAAAAATGCTACTGGGCGAAGGGCAACTGGATAAGTTGGTGGAGATCTTTGAGCACCTCTCAAAAGAGCACCTATGGGAAGGTGAAGTTGATATTATAACTCGCGGCTCTCATCACGTGACAGCGATTATGCGGGTCCAAAGCGTGATGTCTAGTAGCGGAAAGGTAAGTTACTACATTACTTCATTGGTTGATATTACTGACCGCAAGGAGCTAGAAGAGCGCTTAAGAGTTCTAAGCGAGCGGGACGATCTCACACAGCTTTGGAATCGCCGCAAGTTTGAAGAAGAGCTTCGCAAGTTTTCCAAACTGGTGGAGCGATACCCTTATTCGGGAAACATCTGTTTAGCCATACTCGACATCGACCACTTTAAGCGAATAAACGATGAAAAAGGTCACGACGAAGGTGATAGGGTGATCCACCGCGTGGGTCAGATCATGACAAAGACCCTGCGAGAAACCGACTTTATAGCGCGTATTGGTGGGGAAGAGTTTGCCATCATTATGCCAAACACCAGTATTGGCGAAGCCGATCTCGCGTTAAATCGATTGAGAATTGCCGTTGAAATAGAAAGCGATCTGTCGGTGACCATCAGTGCCGGATTTACCGATCTAACCCCAGACAGCACTCGATGTTACAAATGTGCAGATATCGCCCTTTATGAAGCCAAGACATTAGGGCGAAATCAAATCTCTCTTTGCCGCAGTACAGACGAAGTTGCTTAAACTAACCTCGCATTGCATCCCAAAAAGTCGCGGTGGATCTGTTTTAGGTAGGCAATAAACTCATCTTTTGCGAACTCAATTTTCCGCGCGAGGACCAACTTCATAATTTGCTCGCATTTGTGAATATCAATTGGAAAACAAGCCGAATCCTGTTTGCCACACGCGTAGTAATAACGGCGGATCTGATTGAGCAGTTCATCGAAAAATCGTTTCATGCTGGTATTTTTTGCCGCGTTGTTGAGTGCAAGAATAAACTGGTAGTGTTTTTCTTCCATCTCTTGCCACTGCTGAGAGTGACCACACTGTATGCGAGCGAGTTTGTGGTAGCTGGTCAGCAGCTCCAATTCCCACTCCTCATTCGCTGACTCTGCAGCTTGCGGGAGCAGCGTGCCTGCAACAATATAGGCACTGTTAAAAAGATCATTGAGATGATCATTGGTGAGTTCGGTTACCCAGCATCCTTTCTGAGGGGCTAATTCAACGTATTGATTCCATGAAAGTTGAACCAAAGCTTCACGAATTGGAGAAGCTCCTAACTGGTATCGATCTTTTAAATCAGAGACGACCAGTTTCTGCCCGGGTTTAAGCTCACCCATTAAAATATCCCGACGGATAAGATTAGCGACTTTGCCAGTCAAAGTAGGGCTGGACACGACATATTCCTCAGTGAAAAAGTGATTAAACTCATTTTAGCGAATGCTGTTCTGTTATATGGTATTCAATTCTGTTTATTGACACAAGTAATAGATAAAAAAAGAGGGCATAAAGCCCCCTTTTCAATATCATGATTTTGCCGGTACGTAAACTGAATTACAGTACGTGCACAGATGCAGTGTTTGTAGTGCCAGAAGCAACTAGAGCACCAGATACCATCACAACGATATCGCCTTTGTTACCAAAACCAGATTCAAGAGCGTACTCTTTACCGTTCTTGTAGAATGCGTCAGTGCTTTCGATAGATTCAACAAGTACTGGACGAACACCTTTAGTAAGAACAAGCTGTGCAGCTGTTTTCTGGTTAGTTGTCAGTGCGATGATGCTAGCTGTTGGGAAGTATTTACGTACAGAACGCGCAGATTTACCACCTTCAGTCGCTACGATGATAAGAGGAGCGGCTAGCTTCTCTGCAGTGTCTACTGCACCTTTACATACCGCTTCAGTGATACGTAGACGTGGGCTGTCTAGACGAGAACCTAGTTCAGCTTTTAGAGCGCTATCAGTACGGTTCGCGATTTGAGCCATGATAGTTACTGCTTCAACTGGGTACTTACCTTTCGCCGTTTCGCCAGAAAGCATAACTGCGTCAGTACCATCCATGATAGCGTTCGCAACGTCACCCGCTTCTGCACGAGTTGGACGTGGGTTTTGGATCATAGAATCAAGCATTTGAGTTGCAGTGATAACCATCTTACGAGCGCGGTTACACTTCTCAATCATCATTTTCTGAGCAAAGATAACTTCTTCTGCTGGGATTTCAACACCTAGGTCACCACGAGCAACCATGATGCCATCAGATAGCTCAAGGATCTCGTCGAAGTTATCAACACCTTCTTGGTTTTCGATCTTAGAGATGATGTGGATGTCAGATCCGCCGTTTGCGTCTAGGATTTCACGAATTTCTTTAACGTCAGATGCTTTACGGATGAAAGAAGCAGCTACAAAGTCAACGCCTTGCTCACAACCAAATTTAAGGTCGTTTTTGTCTTTCTCAGAAAGTGCAGGAAGGTTTACAGAAACGCCAGGTAGGTTAACACCTTTGTTTTCGCCTAGTGCACCGTTGTTAAGAACTTTACACTTAACTTCAGTTGCTGTTGTTGCAAGCACTTCCATTTCGATAAGACCATCGTCAACTAGGATAGTGTTGCCTTCAGAAAGATCGTTTGCAAAGCCAGCGTAAGTGACAGCTACAACGTCTTTGTTACCGACAACAGATGTGTCAGTAGTGAAAGTGAACTCTTGACCAGCAACAAGATCTACATCGTCGCCGTTTTCAAGTTTGATTGTGCGGATTTCAGGACCTTTAGTATCCAGAAGAATAGCCAGTTGCTTACCAGTTTCTTCCATTACCTTACGGAAGTTCGCGATACGAGTGCCGTGCTCAACGTAGTCACCGTGAGAGAAGTTAAGGCGCATTACGTTCATGCCTGCACCAACTAGCTCAGTCAGTTTTTCTACAGATTCAGTTTTAGGGCCAATCGTACATACGATTTTGGTCTTTTTCATGGAAGATTCTCTCCGGTCAATATAGTTACAATTTGAAAGTTGTGTATCTCATTGAAGTCTTCACTTGTTCAGCTGCATTTTGTGCCTGCTTAGCTGAATAAAAGTGCGTCTGTTCAGTGACTTCAAAACTGAAAGTCTTTCACCAAGTTTAGTCATTTTATGACCAATATCTCAGTCTATTATTCGCGAAAATTGTGACAAAGCCGCGAATAAGGGCATTCTTTATTAATAATTAACGGTCAATTCTGTAATTTTTTTTCTTTTCGGGGACGAATTCTACCACCGAATGATTTCAATATCACTGCTTAAGAATTGTCTTAGGACAAGGTTTTATCGCTAAATATTAATTTTTTGTATCGAAATAAATAGACGAAAAAGTTTCGATTTGACTATAATAAATTTCACAACGAAACTTAAAGTGGTCTTAAAAATGTCGAAACGAAACACTCAGCTAAGAAGACATACAATTTCCAACTTAGTTAATGAACTAGGCGAAGTGAGTGTAGAGGAGCTTTCAAGTCGATTTGAAACCTCAGAGGTAACGATTAGAAAGGATCTTGCTTCTTTAGAAAAAAATGGTCAACTTCTGAGACGTTATGGTGGAGCCATTGCGCTACCGAAAGAAGTTGTTAATGATGAAATGCATGACAAAGTTTCGATTCGTAAGAGAGAGCTTGCAGAATCTGCGGCGAAATTGATCCGAGATCACAACCGTATCGTTGTAGACAGTGGTAGTACAACAGCTGCATTAATCGAGCAACTTAACGGAAAACAGGGTTTAGTAGTCATGACCAATTCGCTAAATGTTGCCAATACACTTAATGAATTGGAAAACGAACCGACTTTGTTAATGACAGGCGGAACATGGGACGCTCATTCTGAATCTTTTCAGGGCAAAGTGGCAGAGACCGTTTTGAGATCTTATGATTTTGATCAGATGTTTGTGGGGGCCGATGGAGTTGATCTCGACCGAGGGACAACAACGTTTAATGAACTGGTCGGATTGAGCAAGGTAATGGCAGACGTCTCCCGCGAAGTCATCGTCATGATTGAATCGGATAAGATCGGAAGAAAGATCCCTAACCTAGAGTTAAGCTGGGATGCCATCGATGTGTTAGTGACGAATAAAGACGTACAACCAGACTTAAAACAGCAAATCGAACAACACGGTATTAAAGTGATTTGCGCATAACTTGCAAACTCAGATTTTTTCGGCCTTTGCTTGCTGCCGTTCTGGGATAACATATTTGGAGAAAATCTATGTGTGGAATAGTTGGAGCTGTCGCTCAGCGTGACGTTGCAGAGATTCTAGTAGAAGGTCTACGCCGATTGGAGTATCGCGGTTACGATTCTGCCGGGGTAGCGATTGTTGACTCAGAATCAAATTTAAGTCGTATTCGACGTTTGGGGAAAGTACAGGAACTAGCGGAAGCGGTAGAAGAAGCCCATGTCGCTGGAGGTACAGGCATTGCTCACACTCGTTGGGCAACCCATGGGGAGCCTTCACAAGTTAATGCTCATCCACATCAATCTGGTGATATCTCTGTCGTTCACAACGGAATCATTGAAAATCACGAAGCGCTGAGAGCCCTTCTTCAAGAGCGTGGCTATGTGTTTGAATCTCAAACCGATACTGAAGTGATCGCCCATTTAGTTGAGTGGGAACTTCGCAGCTCAGAATCCTTGATAGAGGCATTGCAAAAAACAGCTAAACAACTAGAAGGTGCTTATGGGACGGTCGTGTTCGATAGGAAAGATCCAACCCGTATTGTCGTTGCCCGCTCTGGTAGCCCAATTGTTATTGGCTTTGGGGTAGGAGAAAACTTCCTCGCCTCAGATCAACTTGCCCTTCTCAACGTCACGCGTCGATTTATGTATCTTGAAGAAGGTGATGTCGCAGAAATTACTCGTCGAGAAGTGATTGTACTTGATGCCGACGGCAATCAAGTTGAGCGAGACATCAAAGAAGCGGAAGTGTCTCATGATGCTGGTGATAAGGGTGAATATCGCCACTACATGCTAAAAGAAATCTACGAACAACCAATGGCGATACAGCGAACACTTGAAGGGCGCGTAGAAAATGGCAAAGTGATTTCATCGGTATTTGGTGAGAATGCAGAAGCGTTGTTACAACAAGTAAAGCACGTACAAATTATCGCTTGCGGAACCAGCTATCACGCTGGTCTAGTGGCACGTTACTGGCTCGAAGAGTGGGCTGGTGTTTCATGTAACGTGGAAATCGCCTCTGAGTTTAGATATCGAAAATCCCATGTATTTGAAGATTCATTACTGGTCACTATTTCTCAATCCGGTGAAACAGCGGATACTTTGGCCGCTCTTAGATTAGCAAAAGAGATGGGGTACATGGCGAGTCTCACCATCTGTAATGTCCCAGGTTCATCTTTGGTTCGTGAGTCTGATATGGCTTATATGATGAAAGCCGGCGCTGAAATTGGGGTAGCTCGACAAAAGCTTTTACGGTGCAATTAACCGCTTTGCTTATGCTGGCAGGGGCGATTGGTCGCAATAAAGCACTATCAATTGAAGATGAGCGAAATCTAGTTACAGCACTGCAAACACTGCCGGCCAAGTTAGAGCAAACGCTGTCTATGGCAGAATCTATCGAAGCTTTAGCCGAAGACTTTGCCGATAAAAATCACTCTCTGTTTTTAGGCAGAGGGGAACAATCGGCGATCGCCATGGAAGGTGCGTTAAAGTTAAAAGAAATTTCATACATTCACGCCGAAGCTTATGCAGCTGGTGAACTCAAACACGGCCCTCTTGCCTGATTGATGCGGAGATGCCAGTGATAGTGGTCGCGCCAAACAACGAGCTGTTGGAAAAATTAAAGTCTAACGTCGAAGAAGTACGAGCTCGCGGTGGTTTGATGTACGTATTTGCCGATGCGAATGCAGCATTTGAAAGTGATGAGACGATGACGGTTTTAAACGTTCCCCATTGCGAAGATTTTATTGCACCAATCGTCTACACCTTGCCATTACAGTTGCTCTCTTATTATGTTGCTTTGATAAAGGGTACAGACGTCGATCAACCGAGAAACCTAGCCAAAAGTGTGACGGTGGAGTAAAAGCTGAGCTCTGGAAAACTGAAATTAAAAGCCTGCTATTTACAGCAGGCTTTTTGGGTTTCAAT
>NZ_LJJE01000118.1 GCF_001854765.1 Vibrio sonorensis
ACAAAGCCAGTTTAAGGATTGGTATTTAAATACGCTTTCGATGAAATATCTGTCCAAGCGCGGGCTTTAGCCAAATATTTTTGCTGAGATTCGATAATGGTTTTAGCCAGAGGATCTTTACTCGCTTGTTCTTCAAGTAGGGATTGGTTCGCTTCACGCATTGCGCTTAGTACTTCGGCAGGGAAGTCGCGAACTTTGATCTCTGGGTGATTCGTCTTCATGCTTTCCCAGCTTCGAGCATTGGCATCAAGGGCTTGTGTATACATGTCGAACGCAGAGGCTTTAAAAGCGGTTTCTAAGATGACTTGTAGATCTTTGGGTAGTTTTTCCCACGTTCGTTTGTTCACTAGGAATTGAGTTTCTGATCCTGGTTCGTGCCAAGCCGTGTAGTAGTAAGGGGCAATTTTTTGAAAGCCCATACGCAAATCAAATGCAGGTCCGACCCACTCTAAGGCATCGATCGTTCCGCGTTCTAAAGATGTGTAAAGCTCACCCGGAGCAATGTTGACAGGTTTCGCTCCCACTTTTGCCAGTACTTCTCCGGCAAATCCCGGAATGCGGATCTTGAGCCCTTTGAGGTCGTCTAGCGTGTTGATCTCTTTTCTAAACCATCCACCCATCTGAATATCGGAATTGCCTCCGGGGAAGGAAAGCAGGTTATGAGGTTCATAAACTTTTTCCATTAGCTCCATACCTCCACCGTGATAGAACCAGGCATATTGCTCAGTAGAGATCATGCCAAAGGGCATTGATGAGAAGTAGAGAGTATTCGGCACTTTTCCCTTCCAGTAGTAAGAGCTAGAGTGACCAAGGTCGTACTGGCCGGACTTCACCATATCGAATATACCCAGTGGAGCTTTGTGTTTGTTGGCTGAATCAATGCGAATAACAAGGCGTCCATTGGACATCTCATTAGCCAATTTGGCCATATTTTTGGTGGCATCACCCAAGATAGGAGTATTGGGTCCCCATGTTTCGGCGAGTGTTAATCGATACACTTTATCAGCAGCAAATGAAGAGAGCGGTAGTAGTAAACTGGTTAGGCATAAGGTGGTTTTTACCAACCACTTTTTGTGTGTGTTGAACATGACTTCCTCGTTGTTCTTGTTGGAATAGTAACGAGTTAGCTATCAATAGTAGGGTGGTACCGTCAACCATTATATCCAACCAGTGGCACCTTCTCGATGGAATGATACGCTGAAAAATCGTTGGAAAATAAGATGATCGATATGAAAGAGAGATATTAGCTGGTGGGATATGGGCTTAAATAACATGGCCCTGTCGCATAATCCCGAATGTAAAAATCGAGGTTGAGTCACAGCGGCCGTTTGATTTAGGCCGCTGATATGTCGGCTACTTATGGCTAGAAATATACGTATTAGCTTCGTTTTGCCCCATGTAACGGGCTAAGGTTTTCTCTGAAACTTGGGTAAGATCCACCATGATCAAACCATCTAGAGCATTATTAAAAGCGGGGTCGACGTTGAAACAGACCAGCTTACCGTTCATGGCAAGGTACTGCCGAAGTAATACAGGAACGCCTTTCCCCTCGTCGATTCTAGAAATCACACGAGACAATAACTGCAAGTCGCCAAGCGCACTGAGCATACTGGTATTCCAGCCGTGATGCTCTTTGGGTAAAGGATGTGACGGTTTCACATATTGGGCAGATTGACTGTCGTAGTGATGTAATGTCATGGCCTCGGTCAATAACTGACGTGTTTTCTGACTGTAATCATTACTGATACTTACCGGACCAAATAAATGTGTGTAGTGGGGATTTCGAGCGATATAGGTTCCAATGCCTTTCCATAGCAATAACAAGGCATTCATACTCTTTTGATATTGTGAGGCAATTACTGAGCGCCCCAACTCGATAGCGTTACCCATCTGTTCGATAAAGCGTTGGTCGTAGTCAAACAGAGTGCGAGAGTATAGCCCTTTAAGCCCAGATTGCGTCAGTAGCTCGTCCACCAATCCAAGTCGGTATGCGCCAACCAGCGCTCTATTTTCTCTATCCCAGACAAATAAGTGCAAGTAGTCTTGGTCAAATTCATCTAGGTCGACCGCAAAGCCCGTGCCTTCACCAACCGCTCTAAAGTTGATTTCTCTTAGTCGGCCAATTTCATGGATTAAAGAAGGAATGTATTCAGAGCTTGTGCAGTACACTTCAAACTCACCACTGGTGAGTAGGTGGTGCTCCTTGGGAAGGTGGTTAATATCAAATTCAATGTCATTGATATCCAGTCTTGGTGCTATGGGTAACGCCTTGTGTTCGGTTGTGGGAAGCGCTTTTTGAAGGTTATTTTTTCGCTGCATTAAATAGGTGTTCAACCTGAGATAGTTAACCACCTGCTGATCGTTTAACTTGTGCAGCTCTTTGTAAGGGATAGGAGAGCCAATGGTGAGTGGAATAGGATGCTGATTTTTGTTCAGTAGTTCTCTTCCCAACATCAGGGTTCTTAATAATGGATGGATCTTCCCTGCCATGTAAAAGCGTTTCGAGTTCTGCCCTTCAACAAATACCGGAACCGTGGTGGCCTTACTTTTTCGAATCAATGAACTTACCGAGCGGCTCCACTCTTTGTCTTCTAGTCGCTGCTGCTTCCCATCGACCATCTGGGAAACTTCACCAGCGGGAAAGAGCAGCAATAGCCCGCCTTTTGCCAAGTGCTGGTGAGCAAGGCGAAGGGCTTTTAGGTTCGATTTATTATTGGCCTGTGTGGCAAAGACATCGACACCGATAAACAGTTCATCCAGCTCTGGTACCGTCTTTAAATACTGATTAGCAAGGATTTGAACATCGTCGCGTAGCATCAGCAACAGTTCGGCAAGTATCACCCCTTCGATGCATCCAAGTGGATGGTTGGCAACGATAACCGTTGCTCCCTGTTTGGGAATACTGTTGAGTTTTCCTTTTACAATTTGGTAGTCAATGCCCAAGATTTCTAAAGTAAAACGAAGAAAAGTCTGAGTGTCACAATTAAGAGGACGGTGGGCGTAAAACTTATCTAGCTTGCTTAGGCCAGTGGCCCATTCTGTAACATTTTCACCAATGCCGAATGGGGTTTTTCTTGGTAGACGAAAGGGGCTAACCGCTTGCATACATTTCCTAGTCTAGAGCTTTTCGGATTTCTGTCAGCCTAGAAGCAAAAGATGTCAGGGACGCGGCAGATTTATGGATAAATGGTTAAAAAACAATGACGAACCTATGACAGATGGGGTGGATTTTGGACGTGTCGTAAAAATGTCATGAAAGCGTGATTAATTTTATTACGGTAAAAAATATATCGCTCACAAAATATACTAAATTCGTATCTCAGCTTAAGTTTTATTGCTAACGTGAAAGGTGCGGGTATACGCGATAATAATAACGTCAATAGAACCTTTGCTTTGCTAAGCTGGAATCCAACGGGAGCCTTTTGGTTCCCGTTGTTGTTTATGACCACATAAAAGTGGATTTCCTTTACTTTCTCTTCTTTTCCCACGACGTGGCCTTTGTTTACCGAGTTCTGAAACCATTGATGCGTACGGGGTTTGCAGGTGATAAACTATTGTCGATGTTGATTGAAAGGAAAACTCTATGAGCGAAGTGTTGATCGTTATCCCTGCCCGTTACGGAAGTACTAGACTGCCGGGCAAGCCACTAAAAGCCATCGCAGGTATTGAAATGATCAAGCGTGTCGCGGATATTGCTGCCAATGTTTGCACTTATTACCGAGAGTGTAATTACGTAGTGGCAACCGATGATCAACGAATTCAGGATTTTTGCTCCCATCACAATATTCCATCCGTCATGACTTCCGAGTCATGCAAAAGCGGTACAGACAGAAGCTGGGATGCGGTGCAGCAGCTTGAAAATAAACCCAAATTTGTGATTAACCTGCAAGGTGACAACCCATTGTGTCCACCGTGGTTTATCACCGCTCTGATTGATGAATGGAAGCGCACACAAATTGCTGGCGTTTACACGGCTTATGTCGCCCTGAATTGGCAAGAGCTAGACAAGCTAAGAGAAACTAAATCGGTGACGCCTCACAGTGGAACGACAGTACAAATCGACAAACAGGGTTACGCCCTTACGTTTAGCAAAGCGATTTTACCGGTTATCCGCAAAGAAGATGCTATGCGTGAACAAGAAGCCTTATCGCCGGTAAAACGTCATATTGGTTTGTACGCCTACACTTATGACGCACTACAAGATTTCTTTAAGTGGGATTCAGGCATTTATGAAGAGTGCGAAGGCCTAGAGCAGATGCGCTTTTTAGAAAATGGCACGCCTATAAAAATGGTCAAAGTGGGGTATCAAGGCCGTATCGGTATGAGTGGTGTAGATAGCCCTGAAGATATAGAGCGAGCAGAAACGATTATCAAACAGTGCGGTGAATTCGATTTCTATGCCGAGTGATTTTTTAACAATCACAAAAACCGTTACTAAGTATAGTTGGAGTGAACTTCGACAAGCCTTAGACGAGTGGCAGTTAGCAGAAGAGTACGATGATTTGATTGGCGATTACCAGCGAATCAGTCATCAGCTTATTAATGATGCACCAAGTCTTGATTCCCCGACACTAGAAGTTATCGCGGGGATCCCTTATGCCGGAAAAAGCCATTATATTAAGGCGCACTGTTGCGACTTAGGTAAGGTTTCGCTCTCTTTTGATTCGATTATGTCCGAACTAAGCCTTTACAAAAAACTGCATAATAGGTGTACTCAAGCCGCTTTTCATCGCAGTGAAACCTTAGCGCAAATGGTCGGTTATCAGATATTAAATGATTGCATTGCCAAACGCTGCTCGGTTCTTTTTGAGCACAGCTCTGCGCCAGAAGCTCACATAGATTTATATCTCGTGCTCCAGAAGCAAGGTTATCAAGTCGAGATGACGTTTCTGGATTGCTCTATTGAGCAAGCAAGACTTAGGGCGAAAACTGATAATAAAAACCGAGACAACCAGCGATATACGCCGGAGATTTATATAGAGCAGCGCTATCACGCGTTACAAAATCGATTAACAGAGTACCGTCGATACTTCGACGTTACAGTAAGACAACAGGATGATACTGATGGCAACTAGAGTGATTGTCGTTCGTCATGGCAATACGTTTAGTAAAGGCGATACCTTACTTCGCGTAGGAAAGCAGACGGATCTTGACTTAGTTGAAGAAGAGAAAGGAAACCGTGCGGGAATGTACCTCAAAGCGCACGGCTATCAAGTTGACCATATTTATATGGGGCCGTTAAAAAGACATATCCAAACGGCCGAGCAAATGAATCGGCATTTGAATGTCGCGACGAGCGACACAAGTATAGATGAAAGGTTTAACGAGCTTGATTACGGTAGGCACGATGGAATGCCGGAGAAACAGGTGGTTGAAGAGCTTGGCGAAGAAGCGCTAAAAAAGTGGGATCAACAAGCGACAGTTCCCGCTCAGTGGGTCGTTGATGTAGAGGCAATTAAACAGGATTGGCAAGACTTCCTACAAGAGGTTGCCAGTAAGCATCAAGAGAAAGATGTCCTAGTGGTGTCGAGCAATGGTCTGATCCGTTTCCTGCCTTTTGTTATTGATTGTGAAGCCAGCCAGTTAGAGCTTAAAGTGCCCACAGGTGGGGTCGTGGTGATAGAGAGTCAAGACCAACAGACATGGCAAGTGGTGGAGTGGGGCATTAAACCTTAATCGCCAATTAACCATGAGAAACGCCTGATGAAGAGATTCATCAGGCTTTTTTATATCAGTTTCCCAAAGCTCTACTTTGGCAGTTTGTGCTAACGAGTTGATTAAATTTGACATCTCATCTTAATAATAATGATAATCAATTCTATTTTTGAATTGCGCCCAAATGGAGATGAGATGAAACGACTAATAAAGTGCGTTTTAATGTGCGGTGTGTTGTTGTCGTCTATGGCAATGGCACAAGAAAAAGCCGTTACGATAGAACACGCGATGGGAGTGACTGAAATTGAGAAGGCACCAGTGCGTATCGTCACCCTTTATCAAGGTGCAACGGATGCAGCCATAGCGCTCGGTATTAAACCGGTTGGTATCGTGGAATCTTGGGTAGAAAAACCAATCTATAAATACCTGAGAAAAGATCTTGAAGGGGCTGTTTTACTTGGCAGTGAGAATCAACCAAATTTAGAAGAGATTGCTAAACTGAAACCAGATTTGATCATCGCTTCAAAGATGCGCCATGCCAAAATCTATCAACATCTGTCACTAATCGCTCCAACCGTTGCCCATGAAAATGTCTACAAGTACAAAGAGACATTGGACTTGGTTGCCAAAGCGACCTTCAAACAACAAGAGAGCCAGCAGATATTGGATCAATGGACGAAGCGAACTGAGGCTTTCCAACAAAAAATGAAAGCTAAGTTGGGCAGTGACTGGCCTCAGCAGGCGACTTTGGTCAACTTTAGACCCGACCACGCGCGTATCTATTACACCAGTTTTGGCGGATTAGTGTTACAAGAGTTAGGCTTCACCCGCCCTGAAAAACATCAGCAAGATACCTGGGGCGTCAAACTGACCAGTAAGGAAAGTATTCCAGATATGAATGCTAAGACCTTTTTCGTCTTTATGGATGAGGCTAACCCGATAGTGCAAGAGAACTATCAATCATGGACAAGCCACCCACTGTGGAAAGCATTGGATGCAGTAAAAACTGAACAGGTGTATTTTGTTGATTCAGTGGCTTGGAACATGGCTGGTGGGATCTTAGCTGCAAACCTGATGCTGGATCAGTTGAATCAACACTATCAGCTCAATGAGCAGCAGTAATGCCCACTAAGGTACAGAAAGAAAAACGGAAGCTAGGCTGGTTAATAGGGTGTGTGCTCGTTACTTGGCTTAGCTTTTTCGCTAGCCTGACGTTTGGGCAGACCGCGATTCAATTTACCTCGGTAGTCGAATCATTTTTCAATTATCAGCCAGATAATATTGCCCATCTGATTGTTCAAACCGATCGATTGTCTAGAGCCATCATCGCTATCTTTGTTGGGGCGGCTTTAGCTGTTTCAGGAGTGTTAGTTCAGGCGATTACCAAGAACCCACTCGCGTCTCCCAGTATTTTGGGGATTAACTCGGGGGCGGTGTTTTTTTTAGTCATAACCTTTAGTCTTTTTACCATCACCTCCATCAACCATCTTGTTTGGGCGGCTCTATTAGGTTCCTTATTGTCTGCCGCGTTGGTCTACTTACTAGGGTCGAGCGGCAATGATGGTGCTTCACCCTTGAGAATCGTACTGGCTGGCGCGGCAATCAGTGCTCTTTTTCTTTCGTGTACACAAGCTTTGCTAATCATTAATAATGAAAATCTAGAGAGTGTGCTTTTTTGGTTAGCGGGGTCGGTATCTAATCGAGAATTAGATACCTTACTAGCCTTGTTGCCCTTAGTGGCGATTGCTTCTGTTGCTATCGCTCTGCTGACACCGCATATCAATCTATTGATGATGAATGATGATGTCGCCGTTGGCCTAGGGCAAAATGTCTATCTGATTAAAATATTAGCGGCATCGTCGGCCATTGTTCTAGCCGCTTGTGCCGTGTCCATTGCTGGTCTTATTGGCTTTATTGGGCTAGTGGTACCGCATATTAGCCGTCGTTTGATTGGTCTGGACCACCGCTGGCTTATTCCTACTAGTGCTTTAATCGGTGCATCACTGCTGCTAATTGCCGATGTGGTTTCTCGCTTTGTTGTGCCACCTCAAGAGCTGCCAGTTGGCGTGATGACTGCAATCATTGGTGCACCGTTCTTTATCCATCTGGCAAGAAAGCAAGGGGCTAAAGGATGACAGAAAAAACGGTTCGCTTAAGTAAGCCCGCACTCTCGTTTCAGTACACACCAAAACACCTATTGATAAGCGTACTGGCTCTCTTGTGCGGTGTGTTTGTCGTTTTACTTTCCCTTAGCCAAGGCAGTCAGAATGTCAGTATTGCGCAAGTGATAATGACCTTGCTAAGCCCCGAAATGAGTGAGCATGTTTTTACAATCTATCACTTGCGTTTACCACGTACTTTAATTGCCATGTTTGCAGGAGCGGCATTGGCCGTGTCTGGTTTAATTTTGCAGAAGGTAATACGCAACCCGCTGGCATCACCGGATATCATTGGTGTGACAAGTGGTGCGTCATTTAGCGCAGTGCTGTTTATTTCAACCTTGGCAGGAAGTATAAGCGTGCACTGGCTACCGAGTGTGGCGATTGTTGGTGCCTTTATGGCTTCGATTTTGATCTATGTACTAGCATGGCATCGAGGCATTACCCCATTGAGATTTGTCTTGATTGGATTGGGCATAGCCGCAACATTGAACGCTTTCACCACCGTTATCGTTGTGATGAGCCCTAATGCGGTTAGGCTTGAAGCTATATATGGCTGACCGGCAGTGTTTATGGTAGCAGTTGGCAAGAAGTTAGCGCTATGCTGCCATGGATGTTGCTATTGCCTGTCGTTTTAGTGTTTTCAGCCCAAATTCAAGCGCTCGATCTAGGGGATGGTAGTGCCGAAGGGATAGGGGTAAATGTACAACGATATCGATTTATTTTGTTGGGGCTCGCTGCTGCCTTATCTGGCTGCGCCGTAGCCTTTGCTGGTGGTGTCGGTTTTGTTGGCTTGATTGCACCGCATATCGCTAGATTTATGCTCAAAGGGGCTTCCTTTGCCTCTCAGATGTTCGTATCCGCCACCATTGGGGCGATACTATTAGTGGCCGCAGATTTGATAGGGCGAACAATTTTTATTCCTCAAGATTTGCCTGCGGGGATATTTGTATCCGCAATTGGCGCGCCTTTCTTTATTTTCCTTTTATATCGCAACCGAGGGTAGTGTGTTGGATTTACCATGCATGGAGAGCCAGAATCTCCTTATCCGCTACGATAACACTACGATTATCGAAGACCTTTCATTATCTATTCCCAAAGGAAAGATCACCGTATTTGTCGGCGCGAATGGATGTGGCAAATCCACGCTGTTACGCTCATTTTGTCGGCTGCTTAAGCCTCAAGGTGGGGATATCTTTTTATTGGATAACAATATTCACTCTTTGAGTAGTAAACGCATTGCTCAGCAGCTAGCGATTTTGCCCCAAGGCCCTATTGCTCCCGAAGGCTGACGGTGAAACAACTGGTTAAACAGGGACGCTATCCACATCAACATTGGCTTCAGCAGTGGTCGAAAGATGATGAGCGATTAGTTAACCACGCTCTGTCTGCGACCGGATTGTCGGAGCTTTCTGATCGTGCATTAGAGTCACTTTCTGGAGGACAAAGGCAAAGAGCTTGGATTGCGATGTCTTTAGCCCAAGACACGGATATCTTGTTTTTAGATGAGCCGACAACCTATCTCGATATGTCGCACCAAATAGAGATTTTAGATCTGCTTTACGATATGAATAAAGAATCGAATAAAACCATAGTCATGGTGCTGCATGATTTGAACTTGGCTTGCCGTTACGCCCACCATATTGTTGCTATTAAAGACAAATCTGTATTTGCCCAAGGAGCGCCAAAAGAGGTGGTTTCAAAACAGATGGTAAAAGCGGTATTTAACATGGATTGCGATATCGTCGCCGACCCGATCTTTGCAACCCCTATGTGTATCCCTCACGGCAAAGGGCAGAAGGTTACTTAATCAGGTCGTGGTGTTTCAGCGAGT
>NZ_LJJE01000119.1 GCF_001854765.1 Vibrio sonorensis
AGATTTACTCATCATTCCCTTAGGCGAAAAACTCGTCTCGCATCTACTCATTGTTTTTGTTGAATGTGTTGTTGATAGAACGCTGCAATCCTTTTAACGCTTCATCATGCAGACCCGACAGTTTAGCCATTTCTTCTGATCGCATGCTTGCGATCGCACCACTTGCCAGTTTATCGAGGCTGCTAGGTAGCGAATAGACAAAATCTTTTCTGTTCGTGTGTATTGTCAGCTCATCAACACCGCGTAAATAGATTTCTTCTGCTTTTGTATCTATAGCAAGCTCTTTGGTCTGTCCTCTTGTGACTTCAATTGATTGTTCTAACCGTATACTCTGTCGGTGATTAGTGATTTTTGAGTGATAGGAAACGCTAGAGACTAATAACGGCATATGGCCCACATTTTCCATCAAGATAATAAACTCTGTTCCTGTTACTCGATAATCAAACCGCAACTTACCTTTTTTGAAGTTAGCAGTGCGCCTATAAACAAAAACTGCTACTAGTAAGCTTAGTGTTCCGACCAGTAAACCCAAAACTGCTACGAAAAGGCTGAGGTCTTCAGTTAGAGTGGCCAATAGACTATCGATAGCTGCCCCCCAATTAGAAAGAGTTTCTTCCATTATTTATTCCTTTAAAACAAACAGACACGACAGTGGCTTTAGATGATTATATGCTTACAAAACCATTGATTCATAACGAATACTACCAATATAAGGTGTCAAGATAAACTCGTGTTATGTTGAAAGCTAACCTACTTTATAAGGCGATGGCTTTTATTGCGTCTTCGATAGAAGAAAATTGAATTTTAGTAAGGCAAACCTCAGCTTTTGCAAACTCGTGCTCTTGAATTAACTCGGTCACTGATTGCAAAGATAAGTGATTACCCCTAGTTTCAAACCAAAAACCTTGAGAGCTAGAATGAACAACAAAACATTCACCATCGCAGTCAATAAGATAATCCTCTTCACCCCAAATTAGACCATCAAGCTCAGCGGCTAAACTTGCTTGAGTGTTTATATAGATGAGTTCCGGATCACCGTGTAGTTTAAGCATACAGGGCCATTTGATCATTGCTAACCTCGGTGTTATTAATCGGAAAACGGAGCTTCATGCTAGCATTGCTCTAGGAAAATAGGAAAGCCTCCGTGCGGAGGCTTTAAGAGTAGAAAAGAAACCCGATACTAAACCGAGTTTGGAGCACTTAATCTGGCTCGAACCAATAAAGTTATCGGCTGAGTTGCACAACTCTAGCGACATTTTCAGCCAGATCGGCAAGATTAAAATCTGACTCCTGCATGGCTTCTTCCAATGTCATTGCCCTCGGAACCGCTGCAAACACCGCATCAATACCAATGTCATACACCGATTGGTAATCTTGGCCTGTACAACCTGCAAGAGCGATAACTGGTAATCCAAACTGCTTGGCAACCTGAGCCACACCCATAGGGGTTTTGCCGTGAGCAGTTTGAAAATCAATACGCCCTTCTCCAGTGAAAACGATATCCGCGTCTTTTACACTTTCGCGCAGGTTCACCGTATCGAGCACTATTTCAATACCTGGCTTTAGCTGGGCACTGGTATAGCCGAGCAGTGCTGCGCCCATACCACCAGCCGCCCCCGAACCTGCCAAATGAACCACGTCAACACCAGTGGTTGCCTGAGTCAGTTCACCAAACTTGGCAAGGGCACGGTCCAGTAACTTCACGTCTTCCGCTGTTGCACCTTTTTGCGGACCAAAAACAACCGATGAGCCAAGCTCGCCACAAAGTGGGTTGTTCACATCGCTCGCTACCAATATTTCGCAAGACTTCAAACGCTTGTCTAAGCCGCTAATATCAATATGCGCAAGATGCTCTAATCCACCGCCATTTAGTGGTATAGGTTCACCATTTTGGTCTAAAAAACGTGCCCCTAGAGCCGCTAACATACCTACGCCAGCATCGTTAGTGGCACTACCACCTAAACCAATAATTAGACGTTCTATACCTTGATCAAGAGCGTGTCGGATCAGTTCTCCGGTGCCAACACTTGAGGTCAACTTAGGATCCCTTTGTGACGCGGGTACATGGTGTAAACCACTGGCCGCAGCCATTTCGATTACCGCAGTGTGGTTATCTCCCAAAATGCCATAGAACCTTCGACATACTTAAACAGTGGGCCTTTAACCGACACGTCTACTATGCGTCCACCCGTTGCATCGACCAGTGATTGAACGGTACCTTCACCGCCATCGGCAACGGGGACAGAGACAAACTCAGCCTCTTTCCACACTCGGCTTAAGCCGGCTTGGACAGCATCACAAACCTGTTTTGCCGTTAAGCTTTCTTTAAATGAATCTGGGGCGATAACCACTTTCATACCACGTTCCTTTTATATCATTCTTATCGATGGGTTACAGAAGAACCAGACTTAATAGATAAACCAGTGTCATGGCTGTCACGCCTTGAACTAGTGTCGCCATTGTCTGCGCTCGGTATGCCAAGCCAACCTTCATACGGCTGAACTGTGAAACTACCCAGAAGAAACTGTCATTTGCGTGAGAAACTGTCATCGCACCCGCACCGATAGCCATTACAGTTAACACTCTGCCCATTTCTGAATCAAGACCTAACTGGTCTAGCATAGGAGCAACAAGCGCCGACGTTGTTACTAGCGCCACCGTTGAAGAACCTTGTGCCGACTTTAAAGCAGCCGCAACGATAAATGGCATAAAGATACCTACACCAAGAGCGGACAAAGTCATACCTAAATATTCGCCAAGAGGTGTCGCTTTTAATACTGCGCCAAACGCACCACCAGCACCAGTGATAAGTAGTATAGGAGCAGCAGCGGTAATACCTTGGCTAATGCGCTCGCCAAACTCTTCAATCTTGTTGCTGCTCTTTAACAGGCGAACCGATAGGAATAAGCCGATAACTAGTGCAGTCAGTGGCTGACCAAGGAAAGTAAGAATATCAAACAATACACCTTCACCTAGCGGTAAGCTTGGGAACTTGGCGATAGAACCAAAACAGATCAGCAAAATAGGAACAAAGATAGGTGCAAACGCCTGACCTGCTGTTGGTAGTTCGCCGTAAGAAGCTTTTAGCGCCTTCCAATCTTGTTTCACTTCATCGGCGTGCTCTTCACCGTCCGGTTCAACATCAGAAAAGCGGTTAGCCCACAGCATACCCGCAATGGCTGCCACGGCAGCGATAAATACACCAACGCCAATAACTAAGCCAAGGTTTGATTCTAGACCAAGGTTACCCGCAGCGGCGATTGGGCCCGGTGTAGGGGGAACAAAGGTGTGAGTTGCGTACAAGCCCGTTGCTAGCGCAACACTCATTGCAACACTTGAGGTTTTTAACCGTTTTGCTAGAGACTCTTTAAGAGAGTTCAAGATAACAAAACCAGAATCACAGAAAACCGGCACAGAAACGATGTAACCGATAATACTCATAGTTAACGTTGGGAAGCGATCACCGAGTAACTTGATGACCGTATCGGCCATAGTGATGGCTGCACCACTTTTCTCTAAGATCACACCAATAATGGTACCCAGCACAATAACAAGGCCGATATAACCTAAAATGCCACCGAATCCAGAGGCAATAGTTTTCGCTATACTATCTGCGGGTAATCCGTAGGCAAATGCAGCCAAAAAGGCCGCCATAATAAGTGCCAAAAAGGGGTGTAGTTTAAATTTGGTAGTGGCGAGCACAATAAATGCTATCACCGCCAAAAGTATCAGGATTAGACTCATAAAAACTCCATTTATTAGTTGTCTGTTTTTGTTAATCAGACTTAGTAGGGTCGAGCCTATTATCTCTTTCGACTTTGTAATTTCCTTTGGGCAAGGTGACAAATTTCTCTAGCATTTGGTTTACACTTTTGTGCAAACGCACAATTCTAACGGACTTTTGAGATCTGACGCGCAATATAGAGTTCTGTGAGCCCTACAAAGTCTGACGTTGATATTCCCGTAATCTCTGAAATCTTATCCAGTCGATATCTAAGGGTATTTCTATGCACAAACAACAACTTAGAACACTCCGACACCGAACCGTTCGCCTTGAACAGCGCATCGAGAGTCTTAACGAGCTGCCCCGACTTATCTTTCCTCTCCAACTTATCCATCGCATTCATTAATTGTTCACCCTGCCAAAAATCAGCAAGAGGTGACAAAAGTACCGGAAGGCGTAACTCCTCAAACAAATGCTTGTTTCGCTTAGGTTGATGAGCACGCCCTGTTTGCAGCACTTGTTTTGCACTTTGATAAGAACGATGGATTTGCCAAGGAGACTCAAACAACTGCCCCAAAGCAATGTCAAAGCCATCGATTTGGTTCTCACCTAATCGGGCTAGAAGCTTGTCGATGCGCTGGCTCTCGATTTGACTGTCCCACTGCGCGACACTCTGACACGGCTTAAGCACAACTATTTCATTCATCGAGATAATGGCAACCAAGTTATCTCGTTGCGGGTATTCCAACAGATCGACCAGCTTGCGAATACTCTGCAAACTCTTAGGGGTTTCTTGATCTCTAAACTGAATGACGACTGCCACTCGTGGCTGCATAATATCGATAGACAACTTGCCAGCCCAGCTTTCCAACTCTTGGACCGATAGTTCATTGTTTACCCAAGCGGTAATAAATTCCTCTCGGTGTCTCCTATCCCACTGTAGTTTCTCGACCAAATCTGCTTGATCGATGATCATTTCAGCGGTCATTTTTACAAGGTTGGCAAACTCGCGAATATCGTTAGGCTCCCCTGTTATCCCCAATATGCCTACCACCTGTTCATTACTTTGCAACAGCATATTGATACCCGGTTTAACACCTTTAAGGGAACGGCAACTCTCTTCGGTTAGCTCTATCGAGTCTCCGTGTTTGAGAGCCAAAATAGCGCCGTCGTGCACTTGCCCTAAACGTTGGCTTTCACCACTGCCGATAATAATACCCGCATGGTTCATCACGTTGATGTTGTACCCTATGATCGACATGGTACGATCGACTATCTGCTGTGCCAGTTGGTGATCTAATATCACAGGCCTCTCTCCTCATTACGTCGAAAGACAAGCACTGAGTGTTGCCCTTTTTTCTCGGCATTTACCTTGGCTACGCCACAGGTATCTGGCTGACTAATTGACCAAATCAACAATTTAACACCTTGTTTCAAATGGCTTAGCTACAAGTATACATACCACTGATAGAAAAACTGCTCGCCGACTAACATTGTTTAGTAGAGACCGCCTAACAACCCATTGTTCGATTAAAAAACCTTCACACAAGAACGGCTACAGGGTTCTATAATAAAGCTAAGGTTTTCAATATGTCTCAAAGTATTAACTAGGCAGTCAATCACCAATGAATTCAGGTTTTACCTCACCGCTCATCAATAGCGACAGGTAAATTGTTAAATGAGGGATCATTATGGCAGGGCTTACTGAGTTATCAGAAATCATCAAATCTATGTCACCAGAGCTAATGGATGGAGAGTATGTCTTTTGTTCAGTGCAAGGAACCATCAGTCAGTATACGCACCTCAATCCTATAGCCACCTTTCGAGAATCAGAAGGTTTAACGCTTTTAGTTCGAAAACCCGCTGCAGAACACGCCCATTTGGAGTTTGAAAGCAGTTATCGTCAAATTACTCTCAATGTCCATTCTAGTTTGGACTCGGTAGGGCTCACTGCGGCGGTTGCTGGAGCATTAGCGGAAAAGGGCATCAGTGCCAACGTCATTGCAGCGTATTACCACGATCATATATTTGTGTCTTCCGACGACGCGCAAATCGCACTGGATACTCTTCACGCGCTCGCGCAGGGAAAATAGAAAGTCGACATATTTATCTATCTCGGTCGTCATGTAAAAAATTAACCACATAACAACCCAATAATAATGCAACGCAAACCGGGTGCTGACATAGCACCCAGTTTGTCGACTTTTCTGATATTTGTCCGCATTAGTATCAGACTAGTGTCTATTTCTCATCTAAACCCTAGGATTAATCTTACATAAGTCCAATGAAGCTTTACCAATAAGCCATTAAGTTAGAAATGTAAGTTAAACGCAAAGGAGCACATGATGAAAAAACTGACATTACTAATTGCATCAACGATTTTACTTTCGACAGCCGCAACCGCTTCTACTTTCTCAACGCATTCGGAGCGAACATTCGACACGGATAAATACGCCTCTCAATCACAGGCGATGGACGCTGCCAAAAATCTAATGACAGAATTAAGCCAAATGAACAACGCGCAACTCAAGCATCGACTCTCTATTTCAGATAACATCGACTACCCAAGTCTGAAAATTGATAACATGGATGTCGAGCTCCACAAATTTACCAACTTTGAAGGAAAAACAAGTTACAGCGCAACCGTAGGTGTGGCTTACCAATATACTCACCACGAGAGTAATAGCTAAATAACCTAAACTGATTCTCAACCAACAGATAAGATTTAAATAGACGACGGATGCAATGGCATTCGTTGTTTTCACGTCTGTAGAAACCACTCTTACCCACTTCGCAAAAAAAGAAAACTGCTCATCTAATTATTATTAGCGGCGTGAATACTCCACATAATTTGGTGCGAAATTTGATTCAATCCCGAGCGATTTTTCACAAAAAATTAGATGAAACACTCTAGTTAATTTATCGAACAACAAGACTATAAAATGCATTTCACCTCAACTAATCAATGTAACAACAATCATTTTGTGCCAAAAATGAACCTTCTGTAAGCAAATTGAAACAAGGATTGTATTAAAATAATTCAAAGTATATACAAAGACTTAAAACTATTACTTTAACAATAAAAGATAAACGTCTTACCTACGCTTTTACCCAGCTCAATAATTTCAACAATGAGGACGTTATGAGAGTTAACCAGCCCGTAACACAAAAAGAAGTGACTTATCCGCCGAAGTACAACTTGCTGTCGGTGACTAAACCAAGTAGTCACATAACTTATGCTAGTAAAGAGTTTTGTGAAGTTGCTGGATATACGCTAGAAGAGCTCGTCGATCAACCACACAATATCGTTCGCCATCCCGATATGCCGTCTGCGGCATTTGAAGATATGTGGAAACACTTAAGAGAAGGGAAATCTTGGATGGGAATGGTCAAAAACCGCTGTAAGAACGGTGATCATTACTGGGTCGATGCCTTTGCAACACCAATCCAAGAAGACGGTAAAGCGACAGAATATCAATCCGTTAGGCTATGTCCTAGCCGAGAACATGTCGAAAATGCCGAAGCGCTCTACACTCAGCTTCGCGAAGGAAAAACCCCACTGAAGCTCAAGCTGCCCCGTACTCGATTATGGCAACGACAATCTGCCCTTCTCATACTTAGCGGGTTGGTTTCTGGTTTGGCCGATTTCTTTTTATCCGGCTCCGGCGTTCCACTATTTGCACTACTGGCTATTTTTGCGACTTATTTTTCTACGCGACGCCTCGAAGCACTCTCTTCAGATGCTCGCGACGTATTTAACAATCCACTGGCTGAGTTGGTGTACAACAAAAACGTCGATGATATTTCCGAAATACAACTCGCACTTAAGATGCGACAATCCGAAATTAATGCGGTAGTCGGTCGTATTCAAGACTCGAATGAAAAAGTTGCTCACGCCGCTCAATCTTCATCGGATAACTGTGATACCACGGCGTCAAACCTTGTCAATCAAACCTCCGAAACAGAACAAGTCGCGGCAGCAGTCAATGAAATGCACTCAACGGCAAATGAAATTGCGCAAAATGCGCAAGGAGCATCTGAAGCCACAGACCACGCCAACCACGCCGCAGAGGAAGGAAAGCAATCGGTTGAAGACACGATCAACGCAATTAACATGTTGTCGGTTCAATTGAACGACGCTTATCAAATCGTTCAAGAGCTAGCGGAACACGGCAGTGCTATCAGCCAAGTGACGACGGTAATTCAAGGCGTCGCAGAGCAAACTAACCTGCTGGCACTTAATGCGGCAATCGAAGCAGCACGGGCGGGAGAACAAGGTCGTGGTTTTGCAGTTGTTGCCGACGAAGTTCGTCAATTAGCGCAACGAAGTCAAGAGTCGACTCAAGAAATTCAGACCATTATAAATTTGATTCAGACCAGCAGCGAAAAAGCCGTTACCGCCATGGATGACGGTACTCGACTATCGGGAGTTTGTGTTGAAAGTGCAACCAAATCCGGTGAGAAGCTCGACGTCCTACAAGGTGAAGTGACAGGTATTTCAGATAGAAACAACCAAATCGCTGCCGCAGTCGAAGAGATGGCTAGAGTAACCGAAGAGATGAACTCAAGCATACAGTCCATCAGTGAAGTGTGTGCCGCTACCAACATTCTCGCCAGTGACACTCGAGACGAATGCCAGACCTTAGTTAACAACCTCAATGCACAAGGTAAACTGGTTAGCCAGTTTAGACGCCTTTAACACAAAGCTAGGTTTGAAGCGGTAACATCGCAGATAACAAAAAACGTCTGGGACCTACTAGACGTTTTTTTATCTCAGTTAAAGGGACGAAACCTTGAGTTTGGCCACTTTATTGCAAATATACTCGCCTATAGGGATAGCAGAGGTTGCAGCGGGAGAAGGTGCATTGCAAACATGTAGAGTTCTCGCGCTTTCAGAAAACAAAAAGTCATGAACAAGCGTGCCATCGCGCATGACCGCTTGCGCTCGTATTCCGGCCGGATAGGCTTTTAAATCCGTACTGGAGATATCCGGGCAATACTTTTGAACTCGCTTCAAATACCCTTTTTTCCACCATGAGTCGCGCAACTCCTGAATACCCGTCATCAGATGTTTACTTGTCACTCGCCAGAAACCTGAAAAACTGAGCATTTGCAGTGAGTCTTTTATACTGAAATTAACTCTTGAGTACCCTTCCCTTTTCCAACCTTGCACCGCATTTGGGCCGACGGTTATCGATCCGTCTACCATTCTCGTTAAATGCACCCCAAGAAATGGTAACTCGGGATCAGGGATAGGATAAATCAGGTGAGAAACGTAGTCGTGAAAACGTTCATCGAGGCGATAATACTCACCGCGGTATGGCACTATTTGGAAATCGGTCGGGATCTTAAGCATCTTGGTCATGCGATCTGCCATTAGACCACAGCAAGTGATCACAAAATCACAGTTAAGCTGCATGGTTTGTCCGTCACTAACGCAAGTGAGTTGTACCTCTTCGGCGTGCTCTTCCATTGCGGTTACCCTTGTACGCAGGCTAATTTGACCACCATGACTAACAAACTCTTCCACCATTTTTAACGTCACTTTGCGATAGTCAACAATAGAGGTGGACTTAACATAGATCGCCCCAAGCCCAGTCACGTTAGGCTCGCGTTCCTTTAACTGTTCTTGAGTGAGAAGCTCGACTTCAATCTCATTATCTAGGCAGCGTTCGTATAAGTTCTCCATACGAGCCATTTCATCTAAGGAGGTTGCCACCAACAACTTGCCACAGTTTTCTACTTCAATACCGTGTTGCTCACAAAAGGTGACCGTTTGCTCGGCACCTCGTTTGCAGAAATCAGCTTTTAAACTGCCCGGCTGATAATATACACCCGCGTGAATCACACCGCTGTTGTGCCAGTTTGGTGATTGGCGAACTCGGCCTCTTTTTCAATAAGCAGGATCTGTTTGTCTGGATGGCGTTGCATTAGCTGCCATGCAGTGGATGCACCAACAATTCCACCACCAATGATCACAAAGTCATAATTGGCTTTCATACCGCTCCTTTCCCTGAGTAACGTCCCTGTTATCGATAGGATTGTAACCTAATCATTACATTAATTTTGCGTGCTTCACCACAGGGAAAACAGACCAGCAAACGGTATATTAAGTGCAATTTGCAGCAAAGATTTCAACCGCCCTGTTTTAAGATCTGCCGTTAATACTGAGATCACTATCAATTTTAAGACCATTGTGCTTTACCATTGCTAATACCTATTCAATTTCGTATCGATATCCTCCGAAAACCAATAAAAAAACGGTAGGCCAACCACCTACCGTTTCGGGAAACTAGACAATGTTTCTTGGGGCAAAAGAAAATGCCCTAAACTCTCGCTTGTATTTAGATTCGCCAATTTTCTTAATTTTGGCGACTCCCATCTTGAAGTTATAGTTACCTGATATTTGATCAACGACTCTAGTTGTCAAAGAGTTCGAAGGCTGACGCATATCGATCATATTGGCATACAAGCAACCCTTTTTAACCGCTGGTGTCACGATGGCAACGGCAGTAACTGCTGCTTTATCTAATTTGATATGGCCATTTTCCATCAACTCACTAAACTGAAAGTCATCGCTGTGGACACCAAGAATAGTATCCTTAAAGTTCGCCACTCGATCTGAATACATCATCACTTGGTCACCAGACTCAATTCCGCGCTCACTAGCATCATCAGGGTGAATTTCAACCCAGTTTTCCGGCCATCGCTGGATAACATAAGCACGCCTCTCTACATCGTCGAACCCTGATTGCCAAATTTCATTGATACGTCCATTTGAAAACCAAAGTTCCTCGTCTTTTGGTTGTAACCATTCATAGAAGTCACTAAACAGATCCCATGGATGTTTTTGCAGGTTAACTTTGCCAGTTTGGCTATTGAATGCAATCAACTGTTTTTTCAACACGTTACTACCTTGAGGCCCATGTTCAAGCCCTTTTTCCAACAAGGTTTCTTGTGACATCTCGGTGTCGTGCAAGCGCTTAGTTCCTACTAACTTTTTCGTATCGTAGTTATAAAACACGGGGCCCTGAATACCATCAGTTCCAAACTCTTTAAGCTTATCGTGAAGTGTTTTTCCTTCGGCATGCGCCGCTACTTTGATCATGTGGAAATCTTTTCGGCTACCACGGCTAAATCTGGACGCTTCTTCAGCAACGTCGTTTGACTCATCCCAATCAAACCCATCAAATCCAAATCGGCGAGCTAGCTGAGCGATGATCCACCAGTCTGGCTTTGCTTGACCCGGTGCGTCAGAAAACTTTTGGTATAATCTGAGGCGCCTTTCGCCATTCGCTCTCATAAAGTCAACTTCCCCCCATGTCGCGGCAGGAAAAACAATATCAGCAAACTTAGCACCTATGGGATCACGCAAGTAAATATCCTGATTTATAACCACCATACCTCCTGAGTCTGCACGAAGTTTGAGTGTATCGATAATTTCCTGCTTGTCATAAGAATAAACTTGATGAGGGTTAGCAGTCGTCAGTTCCCAAAACTTCTTTTGTAACCCTTGGCTACCACACATTGCTTGAATCCAAGTTGTGCCAATTACATGTGCCAGTCTTGTATGCCCAGAATAAAGATACCGGTCTGTATCAATTGAACGTCGTCGACGTCCTGGTACCTTTTCGGGTGACTTATTCCTTGGTAACTTCCCACCAGCCTGACCTCCTCGTTGGTGTCCACCAAATCGCCCAATGACTCTCCCTTCACGCCCTCCGGTACCAATCACAGTAGCGAGAGAAGATATGGCATTGGTATTACCTGTATTGTTTGACCAATAGAAGCCTTTTTCTATACCAATAGAGGATTTAGGTCGCTTACCATCTATAGGTTTCGCTAACATTTCTGCAGCTTGATATATCTTTTCCACCTCAATACCCGCTAATTTGGCAGCATATTTGGGGTCGTACTCCTTTTGAGCCATGTTCCAAGATTTATAATCTTCAAAACCTTTAGTCTGAAACTTACCCCACGTTGTACGCCACTGCCATGGAGTATTACGTGTACCCTGGCCAAATCCTGAGCTAGATTCCCACTGGTTGTTAACCCACTGATTGATCCACTCATCGTCTTGCCACTCGTTCTCCAGAATGACCCGAATAATAGCGCCAACCACTAAGTTGTCTGAGCCAGGATTAAGATCAATATGCAAACCACCGTGTTTCTTAAGCCAAGCGATTCCAGCAGTTTCACGAGGATTGAGGATTACAGTTTTCATTCCTCTTTGAACCGCGGGCATTATGTATTGGGTAAAAATGATGGTTTTGGTTTCGTATGGGTCGGTGCCACAAATCATTAGTGTGTCAGCCGCTCCCCAATCCTCGTAACTTGGCCCGAAATTATCAAACCCCGCATCTCTAAAACCCGGTGTCGATGTCACATCAGAGGGGGTGTCGTGAAAAGTGAAGTTTGCAGTATTGATATGTCGCAGAGCGTATTTGGTAATTGCATACGTATTTTCAATGTACTGATATGAATATGTTTTTACTCCATAGGCATTCGCGCCATGTTGGTCAATGATATGTTTACCAACTTCTGCCGCGATGTCTAAAGCAAACTCCCATGATACTGGTTGAAGAGTACCGCCAATTCTGACTAGAGGCTGAGTTAACCTATCTCTTGTTCCTGTGGCAGGGTTATAAAGCTTTTGAGCAAGCAAACCTCCTCTCACCGATGAGTCACCTGTTTTGTTAACAGCTTTAGTGTCTTTATCTGGTACCACAACAATATTGTGTGGCTTGCCATTGTGCATAATCACATTGTGTTGGGCAGGCGCTACCCATGATTGCATAGGCGCACTAGGAAAATTGATACCAAAAGCATTTTCGTCAGCCTTTAAACCACCGTTCGCCTGTTCTAGCGGCCATCTATATACTTTGTAACCGCAGGCCACGACACAATAGTCACACGCAGTGGTGATCACATCTGCACTTTTGGGAGGTAATGGCGCGTTGTCTTGTGGAATGTAAAAGTTACTAGTCATATTTAGGCCTCCTGGTTTGAAATCAAATTATCAGTTCGGCCAAATAACAGCCCCATTACACCTACTGCGTATATATCGTCACCTTCAACTTCCAACAGTATCTGCGGTAGACTTTCATAGGCTTGCCCAGAAACAATGATCCCGTGACGCCTTAGGTCAAATGTAGATAAGTGAAACGGACACTGACCCAAGACTCTATGTTCGTCGATAGCCTTGTATGCATTGTTCATCGGTCCGCCTTGATGTGTACACATCACGGAAAAACCCACCACATCTTGTTCTGAACCGACACCACCACCGGCGGGTACTCCCATCTTGATCAAAATAGCTTGAGTGTTTGCACCCTCATCGGGGTAAGTAAAATATTTGGGTTCGTTAGCAACCAGTTCACTGAGTTTTCCGATTAACTTACGGGGATAACCAACGATTCTTGCTTGAGTTTGTTTGGCTAGTGCAGTACCAGGAAAAAGAGTAAAAGTTGCGACACTGGCAGTGCCCGCCGCTGCACCGCTATACAGCAAAAAGTCACGTCGTGACATCATGCATTTACGATGTTCACCCTTGTCTTTTTTGTGATTACGACGACCTTTGGTAAGTTTCATTTTTTCACCTCCACCAGCTGTTTTTCTGTAAAGAGAGGCTGATACTCTGGTAACTTTGGATATTCCATAGTGATCCGCTTTCCTGAAAAGGCATCGATAAATGCCAATAAATCCTGCTTTTCTTGATTACTAAGACCCAAAGGCTGAATCAATGGACTTTTTGATTGGATAAAATCAGTTGTTCTTCCATCTTGAGTCACACCCCCTCGGTCATAGAAATCAACGACATCAGACAATGTGGCGACCGTTCCATTGTGCATATAAGGGGCGGTGTACTTGGTATAACGAATACTTGGCGTACGAAATTTACCAAGCATGTCTTTGCGTTTTCCTCGGAAATAGACTCCAGGATCCGCTTTTGTTTCTCGATACATCTTTTCGTTGGAACCCTTGGCATAAAGTTCATAACGAAACGTAATTTGAGCTAAAGGATCAGTTTCCCACCTTTTATTGGTTGGAACACCAATGTTGTAGTTCTTTTGATCTGATGCCAGTGGGCCATTGTGGCAAGCAATACAGCGCGCTTTTCCTTCAAAAAGCGTTTTTCCTCTAATTTGCGCTTTGCTTAGCGCTGTCTCATCTCCTTTTAGATAGTTATCTAATGGCGTATCTTTTTGCACCAAAGTACGCTCAAAAGCAGCGATTGCCTTCCAAGCGTTACTAACTTTCGGGAAGTTATCTCCGAAAACCTTGTTAAATTGATCGACGTACTCGGGAACCAAGGCTAATCTAGATTCCATTAAATCATCTTCTCCATTACCCGCGACTCCACCTTTGGCAGCACTTTTAGCTTGTGCTTCCAAGGAGTTAGATGAACCCGCCCAAAACAGCTTCTCATAATAGGCCGAGTTGATAATGGTTTGGCTGTTTCTCCAGTGAACCGTACCTGGGTACCCCAACGAAAGATCAGCCGGAAAGTCCCACCCCAGAGCAGGGTTGTGGCAGGCAGAGCAAGGAGTAGAAGTGTCACCCCCCAACCTTCCGTCAAAAAAGAGTAACTTTCCAAGCTCGACTTTTTCCGGTGTAGTGGGATTATCTGGAGGTGTCGGCACATCGCCTAAAGGAGCCAATGCAGGGTACTGCAATCCATCGAGCAGTATGGGCTTTAAATCAACTCCCACGTCTCTCCCCGCTATATGCTCCACACTCTGTGATTGATTGGCGTGGGTAGAAAAGCTCTGTAACATCGCCATAACTGCCAGCAGCGGCAAAGTGATGGTAAATCTGTTCATACTATCCTCCTAATTCTTCGAAGTACGCCAATCTTTAATTAACTGGTAGGTATACCCACCTTCTGTCCAGACATGCTTTTCAGTAGTAAGTGGTTCGCCAGAAAGGGAGTTGAGGAAAGCGACTAATTCCGCTTGCTCTTGAGTATTTAGATTAAGTGGCCTAATCCTCTCGTCTTTGTTGCTATCTGGCCACCCGCCTTGATTGTAGAACTCAACCACTTCTTCCAGTGTTTGCATCAACCCGTTGTGCATGTAAGGCGCGGTATACTTAAGCTCTCGCAATGTAGGAGTAAAAAACTTGCCAAGGTCTGAACCATCTGCTTTATGCGTCTGTACATGAGCACCAACATCTCGCTTTAAACCCATGTAGTTTTCATTTCCCATAAACATGTTGAAAGCAATAAACGTTTGGTGACGCAAGGGATCAAGGAAGATATCTACGTTCTCAGGAACACCAGTATTGTGTGATAAGCCATCGCTTAAAAGAGGGCCGTGATGACATTCTGAACAACCCGCTTTGCCAGTAAAAAGCGCTAAGCCTTTTTTGCCTTGTTGGCTGAGTTCACCTTTATCAAAGGGCGACGAAGAGGAGGTCAACGTTTTTAGGTATTCTGGAATAGCGTTGCGAACGCCACCATTGGAAGGTTCGCCATAACCCGCGGCTTTAAACATTTCGACATATACTGGGTCTTGTTTAAGACGCTCTTGCATTAACCGCATGTCCATGTTCATCAACCAATCTTCGGTTATATTTTCTCGCGTAACATCGTTGAGATTCGTTCCGATGCGACCATCGTGAAACCAAACCTTTTTATAGACTGTATTTATAAGCGTAGGGACATTGCGAAACCCTTTACTTCCGGTGTAAGCCGGCCCCATTGCCTCAGGGTTCGCGTACCCGTATTCTGGTTGATGGCATGATGCACACGAAAGTGTGCTATTACCTGACAATCGACTATCAAAAAACAACCGTTTTCCCAGTTCTGCTTTAGCGTTATCGACTTTGATATCTTGAAGCTGACCAAATAACTCCGTCTTGCTCCAGACACCAAAAGAAACCGCCATTCCAGCAGCAAGGACCAACATATTTTTCATTGTTATACTCCTTTGCTTCCAGCTTTAACCTATTGAAAAGCTGATTGCTTTTAACAGATTTTGTTATCGCTAGAAGGGTCAGAGCATAATTTGTTCCATACTTTCTTTTTTAAATTTTTCCTTTTCTTTCATTATGTTAAAAACAATCTAATAAACTACCAGCGCAATCAATTAAACGTATCGTTTAAACGTTTAACAACTAATTGAACGATACGTTTAATTGCTATCTCACCTTCATTTAAAACTGTACAAAAATACACGTAAGTTATTGTAAATATTAGGCCACAACTCAAAATTGGTTCGGGCATAGAAACTGCTTTCTATCTAATAGTTCACGTTAGTACAAGGTAAGTTCTTATGTCATTCGACCTCCAAACTTCGTCTACAGTAGACTCAAAACTCGCTCAGGCGAAACAGTTACTCATTAAGAATCTAGAAACGGGAAATGAGGCTCAGCAATGCGCAAGTGCAAGAGCTTTAGCGATCGGGAGCGTCACTGAAGGAATCAATGCTCTTAACCAAGGACTGCAGCATTCCGACCCCGATGTGATCGTTCACTGTGCAAATGCTTTGCACTGCTTGAAGTCGGGCGATATAGACGCATTGAGTTTAGTTGTAACCCAACACCCTGAAGGAGATTGTCGGCTGGCAGCGGCAAAAGCTTTACAAACTTATTCTGAACAAAATCAGGTGACTGCTCTGTATAGAAAACTTGCGACAAGAAATCTAGGCGACTGCGCACAAAACTTTCACACGGATTGGGATGACGGGTGGGATCTTCAGTTGCTGTCAGTAAAGACCTTAGTAGCGCGAAGAGACCATAAAAATGTTCATCTTTTCAAGCAATTGCTCTCCCAAGACCCCGAACCGGAATTGGAAACACTTCTCTATCTAGGCATAGTTCACTTTGATAGCCAATATCTGATTTCGAAACTTGATGGAAGCTCATTGTCGTCGACACGTCGTATACTAAATGCTTTGCCAAAAGCATCATCTAGAGACGCTCGAGTCACTTTGTTCAAACATCTCAGTCATTGTGATGCGAAATGCCGATCGCTCGCCATCGAAGGTTTATCAAAGCTATCCGCCAAAGAATACCTATGGGATGTTATTCACTGCTTAACCGACCCAGATACACTTGTCAGAAAGTCAGCCCAAACCGCCATTAAAAAACTTGACTACAAGGATAAGCTCGATGACAAAAGGTTGCTTTCATATATGGAGAAAGTCCCTTCCAAAGCTCAATGTCAATTGTTAAGTATGATTGATATATCGAACATCAGCGAACAGGATTTGCACTGTTTGATTGACCAATATGCGTACACAAACCCAGAGCTGCTCACTGCTTCACCTGCCCTATTGGCTAAACTGCAAAGTTCAAAAGCACTCAAAAAACGTTTAGTGCAATGCTACCAACACCACCTTTCACAAAAGCCCCTAGACAATATTCTTCATTCAAACCTCATCCGGTCTCTTAAGTATTTTGACAACCATACAATTTGGTCTTTTCCTTACTTAGAAAGTCGAATCAACGGCTATAAGCAAACTGAAAACACTTATGCGTTTTCATCACAGGTTAGGCAAGCCTGTTTTAGTGTTTTGTCTCTCTGCAAGGACACACGAGCATATCGGGTTGTCCGCACTTCTCTGCTTGGAATCAACACCTATGGCGAGATCATAACTTCGACTTCAGAGCAAACAGACCAAAAAATTATTGATGACCACCGCGTTCCTGAGGTCATCGTTTCCAGTCATTCTCAAGCCTCTACGCTAGATGCTATTCGGCAAACTAACCAACTAGACATAATTGTCAAACAGCACGAGCACTCTGACCAACGATATACAATTGAATCTATGGTAGATAAACTGGATCCGGGCTACAGCGAATACAGCCAGTTGGTCAAAGACAACTTTTTGGCCGCAGAAGGTTTGGAGTTAAATCGCAAAAAAATCGTTACTTTGCCACAAACCAAAAACCAAATATTAGCTATTCGGGCCCTCGCAGACGCAAATACAGATGATGTCATTGATTTGTTACTTGAAACAGCGTCGTTTTGCGATCGTGAAACCTTGTGCGAGATTCTAATAGTAAGCACACAACAGAGGGGGCACCACACCTCATTTCTTTCAGTCGTTGATCAATGTTTGAAAACCGAAGAACGAGAGCTTTGTATAGAAGCATTGCGTTATCTGACAAAGGTTCCCAGTAGCTTTGCCATTCCACGAATCACTAAGGCCATCCATCATCCCGAAGAATCAGTAAAACTCAGTGCTCTTTACTCTTTGACCTCACATCTAGATGGTATTAATCACAACAGCAAAATGATTGAAATAATCATTGAACTCATCCGTTCGGGTCAGGGAAGTGTCCGTAAACTGGCACTTCAGCTCACTTTTGAACTTGGAGTTTGGAGCCAGCACTTCGATCTAATCATAGAAGTTCTGTTATCAGATCCAGAGTGCCTGATTGTAGGTCAAAAGTATGCGGAAACTATGTACGAAAAAGCATTGCACCATATAACTGAGTACTTCGATCAATTGACGGAAGATAAGCAACTTAGAGCGGTAGCCTTACTTGGCGTTGTCATCGCTAGTAGAAAACAAAAAATAGTCTGACAGTTGATCCTATGAGAGCTAATCGCGATCCAATTAAACGTGGTCGCGTCGCAAAGGAAAGACAATGCTATACAGCAAAACAAACTGCACACCATGCAGAGAGGCCTATAAACCAAAGCAACTAATTGCTGAGTGGTTACTATGGGTGGTACCTGCCTATAGTGCAATGCTGATCATATTAAGTGGCCACTATTTGCTAAGTATGGACAACGAGAAGCAGTATGCGCTTCACAATGAAAGAGTTATCGTGACTCTAATTGAAGAGATTTTGGGAGACACGCTTGTTCAAATGTCTGCTGATTCCAAAAATCTCACCTATGTCGTTGCTACTTCTATCGCAAAAAACAGCCACCCGTTCCCAGAGTTAAAAGACTACTTTGTTCAACTGAGCACAAACAATCATAGCTACGACCAGATCCGATTTTTAGACAACAAAGGACAAGAGCAACTAAGGGTAAACAACCAAGAGGGACATGTCACTTCTGTACCTATGAGCGAACTGCAAAACAAAGCCCATCGGTACTATTGGAAACACACTATGAGCTTAAAGCAGGGAGAGGTCTATATTTCTCCGCTTGATTTCAATATTGAAAGAAAGGAAGTTCAACACCCACTTAACCCGACGATTCGGGTCGGAGCGCCTGTCTTTGGCATTGATGGCAAAAAGATTGGAGTCATAATCCTCAATTACAAAGGCAATTTACTGATTAATAAACTCATAACCATTGCCCCTAGTTTTAGTAATCACCTTTATTTATACAACCCTCAAGGTATTGCCGTAATACACCCCAACAAAGGTAAGGGGTCTCATTTTGCAGTGAAAGATAAACCATCACTTCCCAGTGAAGTTTTCAACTGGATTCAATCGCAAAAGCTAGGACAATATCAGCTTGGTAACAGCTACTATACCTTCTCAAAAGTTACCGCTCCCAATGAAGGAAATTGGACAATTGTCTCACAGTTTCCCACAGAGCGTTTTTCACTTTCGAGGCAAGCATTTTACCGTAACTATCTCGCCCTCTACTTAATTTTAATCATCGTAATCACTACCGCTTGCTTTATTTTTAGCCGCTTTCGGCTCCAAGCAAGGCAACTTAAAAGCCAGCAGAAGTATGAGCTACAGTTTCGTCAAACTTTAGAGAATGTCCAACTTGCTGCTGTTACCATTGATAATCAAGGAACAGTCACCTTTTGCAACGACTACTTCTTAAAAATGGTAGGTTTTAAAAATAGCGATGTTATAGGACATAGATGGGTAGAAAAGTTCATTCCCAGGGAACTGAAAGAACAAGCCACAAGGCTCTCAACCAAGCCTTATTACAACAAAATCATCAACCACATAGCGAAAGCGTCGTCCAAGCTAAGAATGGTGAAATCAGACTTGTATCTTGGACATCTACCTTCTCTCAAAACAACGATAATCAAGCACTGTTAACACTTTTGGGGGAAGATGTCACTGAACAAAAGATGGCTCAAGATAAACTTAAACGCTTAAGTCACGCCGTAGAGAGTAGTCAAAACTCCGTGATGATTACAGATTTGAAAGGCGATATTATTTACGTAAACCCTGTCTTTTGTGAGCTCAGTGGATACAGTGTTTCCGAAGTAGTTGGAAGAAACCCCAAATTTCTACAATCCGGACAGACCACACAAAATGCATACCATGGCCTTTGGACCACTCTAGTGTCTGGGCAAGAATGGCGAGGAGAGTTTCTCAACAAACGGAAGGACGGCTCACTGTTTTGGGAACGCGCACATATATCTCCTGTCAAAGATGTCAACGGTCAATCACTTTATTACGTCGCCGTTAAGCAAGATATTACTGAAGAAAAACGTCTCGCAAGTGAAGTAGAGCGACAAACACAGCAACGCTTGCTTCATGAAAAATTAGCAACGGTAGGAAAAGTGGTCAACATGATTGCTCACGATCTTCGCAATCCACTTAGCTCTATTAAGGTAGGACTCCAAATCCATGCAAGAAACACCAAAGATGAAATGTTTGATATCGCTTTGGAACAAGTCCGCTATATGGAAGCAATACTCGGCGATCTATCAGCATACTCAAAACCAGAAATATGCAAGCCTGAATGGTTAGATATTAAAAAGCTTTTTGAATCTGTTCTAGCAGGAACACAACGCATGGCCTCTGACCATCGAGTTCAATTGCAAACCAAAATCCAAGATAAACTGCCCACCCTCTATGTAGACCCAGTGAAGATAAGACAAGCGTTTCAAAACATAGTTGTCAACGCGATTCAAGCAACACAATCGGAAAATTGTTCGACAAGAGTCGTCAAAATTCAGTGTCAGAGTATCCGCTCAGACAATCAAGCTGAATTAAGGCTAACGGTAGAAAACAACGGCCAGCAATTGAAAGCAGATTTGACAGACAAAGCATTTGAGCCTTTCTTTACCACCAAAGCAAAGGGAACTGGCCTCGGTCTCGCGATCGTTAAGCAAGTGGTAGATAACCACAACGGTACTATTACTATCGCTCCGTCAAAACTAGGGACCCTAGTCACCATTTGCATACCCTTTACAAACAAAGTCCCTCAGTCAAAAAAGCGAGTAGCTTATGTCATCTAAGAAACTACTAATCGTTGATGATGACACTGCAATTTGCCGAACCTTGCAGATTCACTATCAATCAAACAACTTTACTGCTCAAGTTGCACATTGTGTCAAACACGGTGTTGAAATTGCTCGTAACTTTCAACCTGACATCGTCATTTTGGACATCCGAATGGAAGGAGTATCAGGTATTGATGGAATCAAAGAGTTTAAGCGAGAGTGTGAAAAGTGCAGAGTCATTATGATTACGGCCTTTCACGATATGGACAGTACCATTGCAGCAATGCAAGAAGGTGCCGATGAATATGTTCACAAACCCATTGATATTGATGAATTAGACCAAGCCGTTATCCGAGCGATAAACTACCAATCTTCAAGTTGCAAAGAAGCTCTCTCGATTCCCGACACCTACGGACACTCAATGGTCGGTTCCTCACATGCGATGAAAGAGATCTATAAAACCATTGGCCTTGTAGCGCGAACGAACGCTTCTGTCATGATTACGGGGGAATCAGGAACGGGCAAAGAAATGGTAGCGCGAGCAATACACAATGCAGGTCAAGCCAAGAAGGCGCCCTTTGTCGCCTTAAACTGTGCTGCATTGGTGGAAAACCTTTTGGAGTCCGAAATGTTTGGGCATAAAAAAGGCGCTTTTACCGGAGCTGTATTCGACCAGCAAGGGAAGTTCTCACTTGCTCAAGATGGCACCTTATTTCTCGACGAAGTCGGCGAACTGTCGCTGCAAATTCAAGCGAAATTATTGAGGGTGCTACAAGAAAAAGAATATGTTCCTTTAGGGGGAAAACAACCATTAAAAACCAATGCGCGAATCATATGCGCTACTAACATAGATTTTGAGCACGCAATTAAAACCAAGAGTTTCAGGGAAGACCTTTTCTACCGCCTCCAAGTGATCAGGATCCATATCCCTCCATTAAGAGAAAGGCCAGAAGATTTGCAAGACTTAATACCCGCATTACTGGCTAGGGCAAACAAAGAACTCGGAACTAAGGTCCGGCAGGTCTCGATAGAAGCCATGATGCTGCTCTGTAATCATCACTGGAAAGGTAACGTTAGAGAACTAGAAAACACACTAACCAAAGCTGTTGCACTTTCTCCAGGAGATATACTTACTGAAAACCTATTCTTGGAACTCAAAGCACCAACAACGTCTCATCACGCATTAAGTCCAAATCCTAAGTTATCCTTGAGGGAGATCGAGTATCAATATGTAGAAAGCGTGCTGCACAACGTAGGCGGACACAAAGGCAAAGCTTGTGAAATACTACAAATAAGCCGTCCTCGTTTGCAAAGGATCCTTGAACCCAAAGAAAACAGAGAATAATAGAGTCTCATAAACTAACACCAACCTATGGAACCAGACGCACAAAATCGGCGTGGTTGCACGTTACCCAGAACACCAAGCAATGATAGTCGTACTTAGTAATGAGTCAGGATTTGAGGCATGGACTCTTAAAGAGCGAATCGCTAGCATTGTGCTAAGTCCAAACGATTAAGCCTTTTTGCATTCGCAAGGGATCGTTTCCTCAATTTCTACGTATAACCTTCTGTTATTGTGGAATTATTTCTTAATCAATAAGGAGACAGACATTGAAAGCACTGGTTTTAACACTAACGGCAATGGTATTGAGTGGCTGTCTGGGTATGCCGGATAAGGTTTCTCCCGTCTCTTCATTTGATGGCGAAAAATACATGGGAAAATGGTACGAAGTGGCTCGTATTGACAACCGTTTTGAAGAAGGGTTATCTAAGGTCACTGCCGAGTATAGCCTTGATGATTCGGGGAAAGTCACGGTGATTAACCGCGGTTTTTCTGAAGCTGAAAACGAGTGGAGCCAAGCAGAAGGCAAAGCTACTTTGTCGAGTCTGACGATATTGCTTACTTGAAAGTATCGTTTTTCGGCCCGTTTTACGGCTCCTACGTAGTATTTGAACTAGAAGAGAACTATCAATACTCCTTTGTCTCCGGTGCAGATACGGATTACCTGTGGCTGCTCTCTAGAACTCCAAGTGTTTCCGAGCAAGTAAAACTGGATTTTCTGGCCAAATCTAAAGCTAAGGGATTTGACACCAGCCGAGTGATTTGGGTAAAGCAGTAGTCTAAAACTTCATCATTGCTGAATACATAAAAGGCGACTGATTATGTCGCCTTTTTATCTCGCTTTTCTTTTGATTCAGAAGAATATCGGGCTACCGCTCTGGATGTTCCGATACGCTTTTTCTCTCAACCAAGGTTGGCTCCAATTGAACCAGTACCGATTCGTTAGACTCTTTTTCAATTTTGCTTAATAAGGTTTTAACGGCTGCTTGACCCAAACGGTATTTGGGTTGGTGGATAGTCGTCAGCGCTGGCGTCATAAACTTAGAAATATGGATGTCATCGTACCCAATCACGGATAGCTCTGAAGGAATACTTACCCCTTTCTCGGTTGCAGCATTGATAACTCCCATTGCCATCATATCGTTACAAACGAATATGGCACTCGGAAGCGGTCCCTTAGCATACATAGTATTAAAAGCGTGATAACCGCCGTCCGCTTCGAAATCCGATTCAACAATCCAGTTGGCGTTAAAATCCAACTCAGATTCAATCATCGCTTTTTTAAACCCTTCGTATCGCATTTGCGCTTGATGGCGAATCAATGGACCTGTAATACAACCTATATCTCGGTGGCCTTGCTCAATCAGATAGTTAGTCGCCATATACCCCCCGCGAAGAGAGTTGTCTTGGATCTTATCACTGGTGAACAACATTGGTCCCCAGTCCATAACCACCACTGGAATATCTGGGTACTTATCAAAGATTTCTAGCTTTTCACCTTCGAGAGAAGAGCACATAAGAATCAAACCATCGACGCGCTTTTGAAGCAAGGTATCTATCGACGCTCGCATTCGGTCGTGATCACCTTCCGTATTACAAAGAATTAGGTTGTAGCCCTCTTGGTAACAGCTGCGCTCAACCCCTTTTACCACCTCACCAAAAAACGGGTTAGTCGACGTTGTTACTAACATCCCCAGAGTGCGTGTTCGATTCATCTTCAAGCTACGAGCAAGAGCGGAAGGCGTATAGTTTAGCTCTTGCGCTGCCTTGTTTACACGATCCGAAATTTCCTCGCTCACGTAGCGAGATTGGTTGATCACATGGCTAACCGTAGAAGTTGAGACTCCGGCAAGTTTTGCTATGTCTTTCATGGTCGCCATGTATTATCTCCCTTACTGGCTTTTTAAAGCGCTGTCTCTTTTTGCTGCTCGGCCAAAAAGGCATTCACTTCATCTCTCCTTGGAATGGAAGTTTGTGCCCCAAATCGCGTTACCGATAACGCTGCCGCTGCATGAGCAAAGCGAATCGCTGATTTTAAAGGTAAGTCTTCTAATAAGCCAGTCACTAGCGCGCCATTAAAGGTGTCGCCAGCCGCAGTCGTATCGGTCGCATCTACTTTAAATCCAGCCACCAGCTCTCCGCGCCCTTTTTCACTTAACCATACCCCTTTCGCACCAAGAGTAATCATGACAATGTTTACTCCCTTACCATGCAGGCGATCCGCTGCTTGTTGGGCGCTGATATCATCCGTCACTTCTATACCCGTCAGCACTTCGGCTTCTGTTTCATTAGGGGTTATCATTTCAAGGCCTTTGAGCAAATCATCAGACAATGGTTTTGCTGGTGCAGGGTTTAAAACGACTTTTGTATTGGCGGCTTTCGCTCTGGCCGCCGCCAGTTCAATTCCGTCCATTGGTGTTTCTAACTGCATCAGAAGATAATCCGCATTTTCGATACGCGTTAAATGTGATTCCACCACGGTAGCGGTTAGGTTGGCGTTGGCTTCTGCAGAAATACAAATGCTGTTCTCGCCACTTTCAGCCACTTGAATCATGGCGATACCCGTTGGGCAGTTTGGCTGCATCATCACTGCAGAAGTATCGATACCATCCAGTTTAAAGTTCTCGCGACTGTTAATTCCAAAAGCGTCGTCACCCACACATGCGATAAACCCTGTATCTGCTTGTAAACGCGCCGCAGCAACGGCTTGGTTGGCGCCTTTACCGCCAGAAATCACCTGATAATCGTGACCGTGAAGTGTTTCGCCCGGTCTTGGAAATGAGGGAACCTTAAGAACATGGTCTGCATTAACACTACCTAGCACCATTAACTTATTCATTGATATGTCCTCGCCTATCAAGGCTTATAGAAAGATGAACAGGAGTAAAACGTTTGAACACTCGGATGCGTTCACAGGTTTTACCCCTTCCTAGCCAAGGGATAAACTTCGCTAGGAAGGAGAAGACGATTATTTAGAGATAATCTTTAGTGGTACTGGAATGTAAGCATCAACTTGTTGCTCTTTAAGTACTTTGTCAGCCGTTTGGATGCCTAGTGCACCGATCATGTCTGGCTGTTGAGCCACGGTTGCCGCTAGTTTGCCACGGTTAACCGCTGCGATGCCGTCATCTGTGCCATCAAAGCCTACGATCATTACGTCTTTACCAGAGGCTTGAACCGCTCTTAGTGCACCGAGTGCCATTTCATCGTTTTGAGCAAATACTGCTTGAACGTCTGGGTTAGCCGCAAGTAGGTTTTCCATTACGTTTAGACCTTTTGTACGGTCAAAGTCTGCTGGTTGGCTTGCTAGCAACTCTAGCTTGCTGCCGTTTACGGCATTCATAAAACCTTCTCCGCGCTCACGAGCTGCCGACGTACCAGCGATACCTTCAAGTTGGATCACCTTAGCTTTCTCACCCACTTTTTCTACAATGAAATGTCCTGCCATTTCACCACCAACCACATTATCTGATGCGATGTGGCTAACCACCTCTCCGCGAGATGCGCCGCGGTCAAGAGTCAGCACTGGGATGTTTGAACGGTTGGCAATGCGAATCGCATTAGATACCGCATCTGAATCCGTTGGGTTAATTAGAATCGCTTTTACGCCGCGAATGGTTAGGTCTTCAACGTTTGATAGCTCTTTACTAGGATCGTTTTGTGAATCGAGCACGATTAGGTCATAACCCAGCTCTTTTGCTTTCGCTTCTGCACCATCTTTCATTGTCACAAAGAAAGGGTTGTTCAAGGTAGATAGTACGATTGCCATCGTATCCTGCGCCTGTGCTGAAACAGAAACAGTGGTAGATAAAACGGCAGCAGAAATAAGTGTTGCTAATTTTTTCATCATTATAGTCCTTTGTATGTAGGGTAGCCGGACACCCGCCCAGCTGGTGTTATTGGGGGTTATTTGTTTTTGTTGTCTACCATGACGGCCAGCAAAATTACTGTCGCTTTAGCAATCATTTGGTAGTAAGAGGAAACATCGAGTAAGTTGAGAGCATTGTTGAGGAAACCAATTATCAGCGCCCCGATCAAGGTGCCCATAATTCGGCCTTTGCCGCCCATTAGGCTAGTACCGCCGAGCACGACCGCTGCAATCGCATCTAGTTCGTATCCCATACCCGCTGTTGGCTGAGCCGATGACAGTCGTGAAGTAACAATCAAGCCAGCTAAAGCCGCGAGCAGACCACAAATGGCATAGACTCCAATTTTTACTTTGTCTACATCGATACCAGATAGCTTTGTTGCTGATTCGTTTCCGCCGAGCGCGTATATGTAACGGCCAAATCGAGTGTGGTTAAGCAGATACCAAGCGGCAGCAAATACCATGACCATCAGCCATACTGGAACGGGAATACCCAGCGCGTAGCCCGTGCCAAACCATGCAAACGCGTCTGCGGTGTCCGTAAAGCCGGTAGAAATAGGTCGGCCATCGGTATAGACCATAGTGACGCCGCGTAGCAAAGTCATGGTCACCAGAGTAGCTATAAATGCCTGCACCTTGCCTTTGGCAATTATGATTCCGCTGATAGCGCCTAGTGCTGCACCGGCAAATAGCGCTGTTGGTACGGCAATAAGAACAGGCACTTCTAGGGCGATCATGCTGGCTGCTATCGCACCACATAGTGCGAGTACGGAACCAACACTAAGATCAATGCCCGCCGTTAAGATGACCAAGGTCATACCGACTGCGATAATCGCGTTAACTGAGGTTTGGCGCAGAATGTTTAGAATGTTGTCGACAGTAAAAAAGTTCGGGTTTAAAAACGAAACAACAACAATCAAGAAGAGTAAGGCTATCAGCGACTTTTGCTCAATTAGCCACTCTTTGCTAAACCACTTCTTTTCGTTTGTTTGATTGGATTTTGTCATAGCATCGGTACTCATGCTGCTTCCTCATTGACATGTTTGCCTACTGCACACGCCAGTAGTTTTTCTTGATCGGCGTCTTTGGCGTCGAATTCGCCACTGATACGGCCTTCATGCATTACTAAAATTCGGTCACTCATTCCCAGTACTTCGGGCATTTCAGATGAGACCAAGATGATACTCATGCCTTCTGCTTTAAACTGGTTGATCAATTGATAAATTTCTTTCTTTGCCCCTACGTCCACACCGCGAGTCGGCTCGTCAAGGATCAAAACTTTTGGTTTAGTCATCAGGCCTTTGGCAATGGCAACTTTTTGCTGATTACCACCTGAAAGGTTGCCAATGATCTGCTCTCTCGTTGGAGTTTTTATATTGAAGAGTCGAATGAAGTCTTCCACCGCTGTCACTTCATCGCCGTGTTGAATCTGCACACCTTTACTCAACTGGTTAAGTGCGCTTAACGACATGTTCTCTTTAACTGATAGACCAAGCACCAGTCCATCGCCTTTTCGGTCTTCCGAAATATAAGCAATGCCGTTGGCTAAGCCGTCCTGTGGACTAGCCGGATTTATAGTTCTGTTGTCGAGATTAATCACGCCCTTTTCGCTAGGCAGCGCTCCGTAAATGATTTTCATCAACTCTGTACGACCTGCGCCCATCAAACCTGAAATGCCTAAGATCTCACCGCGCTTTAAGGTGAAGTTAACATCGTGCACGCCAGAGCCGGTAAGGCCAACAACCTCTAAACATGTGTCGCCGTGTTGAACATCGATCCTTGGATACTGTTCTTCTAGTTTACGGCCAACCATTTTTTCGATTAAGCCGTCTTCATCGATCTCTTCGACTTGGCATTCGCCTATAAATTTTCCATCGCGCAATACAGTGACATCATCACAAATTTCAAAAATCTCTTTGAGTCGGTGCGAGATATAAACAATGCCGCAACCCTGCTCTCTCAGCTCTCGAATTACATTAAACAGGGATTCGGTTTCCGTATCTGTAAGTGCATCCGTTGGCTCATCCATGATGATAACCTTGGATTCAAACGACAGCGCTTTTGCAATCTCGACCATCTGCTGTTCACCGAGACTTAACTCGCCAAGCAGTTTTTTAGAACTGTGCATTACATTAAGCCGTTTCAGAAGTGCATCCGCTTTTTGATACATCTCTTGCCAAAGAACGCGCCCAAACGCACCGGTAATTTCTCGGCCAAGAAAGATGTTTTCTGCAATCGTCAATTCAGGGATCAAGTTCAGCTCTTGGTGAATAATACTGATACCCGCTTGCTGCGACTCTCTTGGCCCACTGAAGTGCGCGGGATTCCCGTGGTAATGAATGGTTCCAGCGTCGGCAGTGTAAATGCCCGTCAATACCTTCATTAAGGTTGACTTACCAGCGCCATTTTCCCCCATCAAAGCCATAACTCGTCCGGGATAAACATTAAGCGACGCTTTATCCAAGGCTTTCACACCCGGAAAAGCCTTGTCTATTTCGCTAATGTTAAGTACAGCTTCTGTTGTCATACTAATCTCCCCACTAGATGGGTTAAAAAACCACGCCAGACAATAAAATTACGTTCGCGTAAGGTGTACATTCACCTGTTCTGATCACAGCCTTACTGCTTGCCGTTCTCTGTTTAAACGCTTCATGACTGATATAGGTGATTGGAATTTCTTTTCCAGTTTCTTCGCGTTCTTTTTCAAGGCGTGCAAGCAGTAACTGGTGCAGCTCTGGGCTAACTGATTGAAACTCTTCTGCCAAAACCACGCCTTCTATTTGCGCTTCCTTTAGCCACACATCCACCGTTTGTATAAAACTGGGTACACCGTGAGTAAGTGCAAGATCTATTCGATCAACACCAGTGGGCACAGGTAATCCAGAGTCACAAATCGTCACTTCATCGGTGTGACCTAACGTTGCAGCCAGATAAGACATTTCGGGTTGAAGTAAGGTACTTTTTTTCATTTTTAGAGCCTTCAGAAAATCACGTTAAGAATCCATGCGCGTTTGTAGTTGTACAAAAAACACTCATCGAAACGTTTCGATGAAATGATAAAACGAAAAATGAGTTTGGCGAGTAGGTAGGAAATAGACTGTGATTAAGATCGGTAAAGCCTGACAACCAGCATAGCAAATAAAGACTGCGATCACATTAATCCGAGAAATGATTGAGAAAGCTAATATTAAGCACTTCCACTCACTACAAAAATGTTAGCCTCAAGAATAACACGTCATTCCGTAACAGAATTTTGTTAGAACTCGATGGGATTTGAATATGAAAAAACTCGCGTTGTTATCGCTTATCAGCTTTGTGCTTATCGGTTGTACAGAAGTGGGCAGTGAGGCGTGGTGTGAAGACATGAAAGAGACGCCAAAAGGCGAATGGACGTTAGACGACACCAAGGGCTTTGCTAAGCACTGTATCTTGTAAAACAGAAGTGCAGAGATACTGACTAGGCATCACGCACTTCTAGGGGGATGGTGGCGCAGGTGAATACGCCACCAAAATTTTATCTCGCCATGGCCAACTTCATCTGTTCTGCCACTTTGTCTACGGTACCCAAACCGATAATAACCTGAATGCCTTGTTTTCCAACGGGTACTACTCCAACCGCGCCCAGTTGCATTATTCGACCTTCATCTACCTTTGAAGTATCTGCAACGGTGAGTCGCAATCTAGTAATACAGTTGTCTATTTCTAACAGGTTCTCCTTGCCACCCAGAGCTTTGATATAGTCGAGAGTGATTTCCCCAACATTTTCATTACTAATTTTAGTGTTTTGTGTTTCACCTCGACCTGGTGTTTTCAAGTTGAATTTTACAATCACAAATCGGAACACCGCATAGTAGATAACAAAGAAAACCAGCCCTTGTGCAATCAGCATATACCATTGTGTCGCCAGTGGGTTTTGGCTCGACAGCACCATGTCTACAAAGCCTGCGGAGAAACCGAACCCTGCCATCCACTCCATTGAAGCGGCGATGTAAAGTGAAATGCCCGTTAGTACAGCGTGTAGTAAGTACAGCAAGGGCGCTAAGAACATAAAGCTAAACTCTAACGGTTCGGTAATACCCGTGAAGAAAGAAGCCATCGCCGCCGCCAACATAATCGAGAAAACTTTGTCGCGGTTCGCTTTGTCTGCGCAGTGGTACATTGCAAGAGCAGCACCCGGAAGGCCGAACATCATAATTGGGAAGAAACCAGCTTGGTACATACCCGTTTTACCCGGAATACCCGTACCATTCGCGATAGACTGCGCACCACCTAAGAAGTTAGGAATATCATTAATGCCCACAACATCAAACCAAAATACCGGATATAAAGCATGGTGCATACCAATAGTAAGCGTTAACCGATTGAAAAATCCAAACAGACCAGCCCCCAACGCTCCCATCGACTCTAGCTTAGTACCAAAGATGATTAATGCATCGTAGATCATTGGCCATATGTAAAGCAGCACAAATGCCAACCCCATGCCTGCAATTGACGTTAAAATCGGAACAAGGCGTTTACCACTAAAGAATGCCAACGCTTTTGGCAACTCAACACTTGAATAGCGATTGTAGATTTCTGCCGAAATGATGCCGACAACGATACCTATAAATTGATTGCTTATCTTGCCAAATGCCGCTGGAACTTCGCCACTATCAACCCCTATTAGTTGCGCAACGCTAGCCGGAGAAAGCAAAGTTGTGATCACCATAAAACAGATAAAGCCCGCCAATGCTGCCGAACCATTTTTGTCTTTGCTCAACCCGAATGCGACACCAACGGCGAAAAGAATCGCCATATTATCGATAATTGCGCCGCCCGATTTTATTAAGAATGCGGCTAGCACACTTTCTGCGCCCCAGCCCACGGGATCCAACCAGTAGCCTATCCCCATTAAAATTGCTGCGGCGGGAAGTGTTGCCACTGGCACCATTAGCGCCTTGCCCACTTTCTGCATGTAACCCAATACGTTCATATATTCACCAATATGTTGTTTGCTTTTTTGTTCTCTGGAAATACAAGAGATTGGCTCAATTTGACTCCGTTATGGATGTGCAAACAAACGAATTAGCTGGTAGGATAAATTAAAATTTTTAATCCATAAGACCCAACACATGAATAAACAACAGCTACTAAGAAATCTGCATACCTTCAGTGTTGCGGCCAAATCACTCAGTTTTACCCATACCGCTAACAAGTTGCATCTAACCCAAGGCGCGGTCAGCCATCGCATTAAAGTCTTAGAACAAGAGTTAGGGTTCAACTTGTTTATTCGCGGAACTCGGCAGTTAACGCTAACCAAAGAAGGAGAGAAGTTTAAAAGCACCTTAGATGATTCTTTAAGCGCTATCTTTGGCCAAATTGAAGAAATAAAAACCGGAGAGCTTCACGGCGAGATCAGCATAGGAGCTTCAACTAGCTTTGCCAATGGCTGGTTGGTGCCAAAGCTTAAGGACTTTAAAGAGCAGTATCCAAACTTTAACCTCAATATTTTGGTTAAAGAAAATGAAACTGACTTTTACGGCCCTAATCGAACGCTGCTAAACAACCTAGACATAGTCATTTGCTACGGTGGCGAGCACTATCCCGATATGAAAGCCACTCCCCTTCTAAAACAACAATTTATTCCAGTCTGTTCCCCAGATTACGCCGAAAAATTCAGCCTATTCGAAGATGGATATGCAGCATTAAAGCAGGTTAATTTTCTTCATTCGTTGGAATCCAACGCGTGGCAACGCTGGATAAAATATATGGATCTTGATGTCGATCTGTTTAAACAGTTTTATTGCGTCGGGATCCGAGGTTTAGATGTCACGGCAGCGAAACACTCGTTGGGATTGGCATTAGGTCGCTCATACCTTGTAGAACCACTTCTAGAAAGCGGAGAGCTAGTTTCTCCCTTCCCTTCTATGCCAAGTAGCAAGTTGCACTCCATAGTTGTACCTCTCGGCACTGAGAAAAGAGCAAAGATACAGATATTTACTAACTGGTTATTAGGGCAAATGAAAGATGGTTAAAAGTGGTGGCGTTAGTGCATGAATTACATTAAATAGCGGCCTTCCACAAAGTCTACCACATTGGATCACCTTCTCTTATCTCAGTTCCTACTGACACCAAACCCCTAAGGTTTTGTTTTTATTAGCAGTAACTTTAGAAGTAACTGTCCTTTCTATCGTTTTTTATCTATATGGAATTTCTTGTTTCTGTTGGCAAGAGAGAATTCTGTCGACCGATGAGCTGGTTCTAGGAAGAGGGACGTAAATCGGATGAGTAACTATTAAGGGTGTTAACAATTTTTAAGTCAACTGTAACTCACCGATGATAGACAAAAATGTTACTAAATCACCTTTTGAGTAATTTTCAACTTCATAATTACCGCCTAAAAAAGGATACGGTTGAGGTATATATACCTGTCCTTCCGCAAGCTCTCCAATAGAGTCTCGTAAAACATCAACTTTACTCTCACGTAATACATCTTCTCTGATTATTTCATGTGTTAGACAATCACTCTTAAATGAATTTATTCCAAAAAACTGCATTTCACTTAACTCAGGAGGCATAACATAAAGTATAGCCAACTGTTTATTTACACTATTCATCAAAAACAGGTCTCCAAAGAAGCTATACCCTAATACCAGATCATAGGCTCCTGATTGACTTGCCCATATACCCAGCTCTGACACTGGCTCTGGTACGCTAAACACAACATAGTATTTATGTTTCATAATCTCAGTACTCTACCAAAGATGAAATATTTCGATTCGAACTAGTACTTATTTTCCGTAATAGAAGGAGTTGAAAGGACAGATGCTCCTTAGTTACAGATGAGTGGCGTTTTATAAAAATATTAGTTTCTAGATTTTATAGCTTAATCACGATACTCTCGGTACCTTCATACGGCCCCGACAGTTTAGGATATGATTTAATCTTTTTAATCGAATCCAAGTCACCAACGCCTCTCAATGCGCAAAAACCTGTGCACCTAGGGTTTTCTTCCTCTCCATATAGAGAAAGGAACCTATAAACAAAAGTACGTAAAACTTCTTTATCTTCGTTATCAATCTCCATTAAAGGGGGGAATGATAACAGTCGATTTACTGCGCTAACTAGCTTTAAAGATAACAAATAACTGATCTCTGGCTTATTGATTAGATTGCCAAACAACTCAATTATTCCTTTAATGGTTTCTTTATTTTTTATGACTCCTAGCAAGGCAAGGACAAATTCTGACGTAGAAAGGTATTCACCTGTTTCTGAACAAACATACCTTTTAAGCCCATCGTATCCTTCCTCCAAGTACGCCACAACTACAGTGGCCCAGGTAGCTAGAGGCACTTTGTTTGAGGTTTTAGCCGCAACAACATCGTCCCATTGATAATCATCAATGGCTTGTTTTAAAAAAGGAATTGCATCTGTATTCTTAGCAACCGCTAAGTCCACTAAATCTTCAACCTCAAGTAAATGGTTTTCAGCTTTTAGTTTTAATTCATCAAACACGGTTATTCTCGCCTATCAAGTTCTGATTTCGAAGTCACGAACTATTGTACACTTAGTATCGCGATATTTAATAAAACTACCACCTCTTTCTTTAGTGCGCTCTTACTTAATCTTTTAAAGTTGTTTTTCTTATAAAACTAGCTGTTTCAAATTCCTAGGCGTGCCCTTCATTTTTCTTCCTTAACAATTATACGGAGCTTGATATTGATCTGTTTAAACAGTTTTATTGCGTCGGGATCCGAGGTTTAGATGTCACGGCAGCAAAACACTCGTTAGGATTGGCATTAGGTCGCTCATACCTTGTAGAACCACTTCTAGAAAGCGGAGAGCTAGTTTCTCCCTTCCCTTCTATGCCGAGTAGCAAGTTGCACTCCATAGTTGTACCTGTCGGCACTGAGAAAAGAGCAAAGATACAGATATTTACTAACTGGTTATTAGGGCAAATGAAAGATGGTTAGATTTACAATAAGCTGTTTAACTCGCACTAAGGAAATAACTATCTAAAAGGCATATTTTATTATCCACAATTTAACTTGATAAGTTTAATTTAATAACTTACAACAAATCAAATACTTTAAATCAATTACCAACTTAGCATTGTTAACTCGTAAAACTGCAACTCTGCTTACTCATCAATACCTATGAAAGTCTTACTAATTTGATAAAAATTATTTATTCACAACATTAATAAAAAGCACTACTAGTTAACATTAACACAACCATTCAACAAATCACTGCCAAGTCTATCATCACCACTAAAAACCAGTAAATGCGTAATGAACTGTCATATGAACCTTAGTTGTTAAATATTAGACTATTTCTTATGTAATTTAAGATTACTTCGTATAGATATCTGAAAAAAGCTTTCCAATAATTTATTCAGACCGTTGCTATTTTAGGAAAGTATCATGTTAAAGATGCTCAAACAGATACGTCAGCCTTCATCATGTTTACATATTGAACAACCGAAGAAGGTGAAGTTCAAGTTACCCGTACAAAGCTATCTATTTGTATTAAATAACTATTTCACCATGTACTTCGTTATTAGACACTTAAACGTCGCCCAAACAATATGGTTCCGACATTTGGACGTTTCAAGACAGCGTTACGGATGATTGGCATTGGCTTATCTATCCATTATACCACCAATAAAAATTATTATCTTGATGGGTTGTACATAAATAGCTTGCTGCTCATCACCATTGTCATTTCGGAAATTACATGGTTTTTGGGTTTAAACATAGACAAATAATAAATTGTTCAATTAATAATTCATAACCATTAGCTATAAATTCAATAAGATTAAAAATAGCCAAACAATCTTTAAGTAGGAAATACTCTTATATCAGTGTAAGAAAACTCTGAAAATAGGAATTAGACATTAAGATAACGATCACATTAAGATGAAATAATATTAATAAAAGTAAATATTATTTACTTGTTATTACAACGTAAGTGTTAGCCTCTGAATTAACACGTCATTACTCTTTTGAGGAAATATCATGTTAAAAATGCTCAAACAGGTGCGTCGCCCTACGATAGATGTACCCGTTGAAGAAAGAAAAAAAATGTGGTTTAAGCCTTTTATGCAATCTTATTTGGTTGTATTTATCGGCTATTTAACCATGTACTTAATCCGTAAAAACTTCAATGTCGCTCAGAACGATATGGTTTCGACATATGGTCTGTCTATGACAGAGTTGGGGATGATTGGCCTTGGCTTCTCTATTACTTATGGCATAGGTAAAACCCTAGTTTCCTATTATGCCGATGGTAAAAACACTAAGCAGTTTCTGCCGTTTATGCTTATTTTATCGGCCATTTGTATGATTGGCTTTGGTGTCAGTATGGGCGCATCAAGCACTAGCTTATTTTTGATGATTGCCTTTTATGGCCTGAGTGGCTTTTTTCAAAGTACTGGCGGGCCTTCAAGCTATTCCACGATAACAAAATGGACACCGCGTAATAAACGGGGTTCTTATTTAGGTATGTGGAATATGTCACACAACGTTGGCGGTGCCGCTGCCGCTGGTGTGGCTTTGTTTGGGGCCAATGTCTTTTTTGACGGGCACGTACTCGGTATGTTTATTTTCCCATCAATTGTCGCTTTGATCGTCGGTTTTATAGGCCTTCGCTATGGCAACGACTCACCAGAAGCTTATGGTCTTGGTACTGCGGAAGAACTGTTTGGGGAGGAAACAAGCGAAGAAGACATGATTGCAGAAGAAGCGCAGATGACAAAGCGTGAAATCTTTATGGAATACATACTGAAAAACAAAGTCATCTGGCTGTTGTGCTTTGCCAACATCTTTCTCTACATAGTGCGAATCGGCATTGATCAATGGTCTACCGTATATGCCTATCAAGAATTGGGATTCTCAAAAGAAGCGGCGATTTCTGGCTTCACTCTATTTGAAGTCGGTGCCCTCGTCGGCACCTTGATGTGGGGGTATCTGTCAGATTTAGCTAACGGTCGACGCGCCCTCGTGGCTTGCGTTTCTCTATTACTTATCGTTTTTGCTTTAGAGTTTTATCAGCACGCGACTAGCGAGTTTATGTACCTTGGCTCTTTGTTTGTCTTAGGCTTCTTAGTGTTCGGTCCTCAATTGCTGATTGGTGTTGCCGCTGTTGGATTTGTTCCTAAAAAAGCCATCAGCGTGGCGGATGGTATTAAAGGCACCTTTGCCTATTTGATAGGTGATAGTTTCGCCAAACTCGGCCTTGGCATGATCGCGGATGGTACACCAATATTTGGGTTAACAGGCTGGAAAGGAACCTTTGTCGCTCTCGACACTGCGGCTGTTGTTTGCATGGGATTGTTGGTATTTGTTGCAATCGCAGAAGAGAAAAAAATACGGCGAGACGCCAAAGACGTATCCTAGTTGATTAACTGAGAATAGTCGGTGAGCTTTTCTCGTCGGCGATAGTTTTTCATTGACCGTTAAGCACACCAATTCGAAAAAGAATCTCTGCTAAATCAATACTAATCACGTTCTAATTTTTATGGTCACTCCGTTAGATTGTTAGCTATAACTTCAATCCTCGCACATCGCGAAAGACGAGCGGGGTGATCATCACTTCATCTATTTCAAACGGCTCTACCCCTAAGGGATCAATAGGTGCAATAGGTGTGTGTCCTTTCAACATCCTATTGAAGCGTCTGCCCTTTCAGTTTTTTTACTTCTTTGATAAAACTTAAGCGTGTCGAAAACTAAGATCGAGCTGACAACCACAGGCCTTAGCGTACTTCATCAGAGTTTTGACTGTCGGATTCCCAGTGCCTTTCTCTAATCTGGAAATGTTGGCCTCTTTTGTCCCCATTCGTTCTGCGACCTGTTGCTGAGTCAGTCCCGCCGATTCGCGCATAGAGAGCAATATGTGGATGAAGTTAAACTCTTCCTCTAGTGCGTCGTATTCTGCTTTAACTTCAGGGTTAGTAAGTGCTTTTTGTTTTAGAGACTTCAAGTTATTCATTTTTAACCTCTTTCATTCTATCTTTGGCAATTTTCAAGTCTTTCTTAGGTGTCTTTTGACTCTTTTTAATGAAGACATGAAGTACCTTAATCTGTTTGCCGTCTAGGTAACAGAACAGTCCACGGCCAATTCCTTCTCTCGCTTTAGCTCGGATTTCGAACAGCCCATCACCCATTGATTTAGTGTGTGGTTCGCCGAGATTTGCTCCGTGTAGTTCCATCAGTTCAAGCATCTTTAACACTCTGGCTTGGGCTTTAGGTAGTGAGTCTAAAACAGCGTCAATGGAGCCATCGTAATTTCAAAGTTCAACTCACCTTTGTGTACTTGTACTCAAAGAAACTTTCTGTGGTTATTCTTACGTATAAAACCTTTATTTTTCAATGGCTAATCTAAAAAAAACCACTGCGGCACCACATAAATGATAACTATTATCATTTACAGCAATTATTGAGCAGGTTAATATTACGCCGTTTTTTTGTGGTTGCTTGTGCGAAGTTACAGCGATTTAATTTTTGATTTTGCCCAACTGGGGAAAGGAATAGTCGAAATGAAGGTTGATCAAAAGGAAGAAAGTTCTGTTCACAATCAAAGTGAGATGAGCAACTTTGTCGAGCTTCAATCGGGCATGACTGTCGGTCTGTTTTCCCGCGCAGACATGGAGCAAATGGATATACAATCTCCATTGCCCAGTAACAAAGATTACATTCACCTAAACCACTTTATCAAAGGGCATTTTAATGCTGTCGTGAAGGACAAAAACCTCAACTGCGACAGCGGTTATATTAATATGGGTTTTTCCGACGGCGAGCTATTCCACGTTCAAGACAACGACGACTTTTGTAATCTGGAAATTATGGTGCGCCCAGAGGTTCTACAATCCTTAGCTGGAGAAGAATTAACTGGCATTGATTTCGATAAAGAGATGGCATTTTTTATCCGCCAAGGACGCGCTAACCAACAAGCTAACTCTGCAGTAAGCCGCGTCATTTCTTTGATGAATCAGCGGGACAAACACCCGTTATTACTGCATTCGGCCGTTCTCGATTACTTGTACTGGCATTTGCAAGCGCTAAAGCCTGCTCAGTCCAAAGCTTTTCTTTCTACCCGAGAAAAACGTCAATTAGCGATAGCTAAAGACTGCCTGTTATCCGACCTGAGTTCTGCTCCTACCATCGCCGAACTCGCGCAGTTGGTCGGGGTCAATCAATGCAAACTCAAGAAAGGGTTCAAAGAGTTATTTGGTACGAGTGTTTATGCCTGTTTTCAGGAAGAACGCATGAAAAAAGCCATGCACCTGTTAAAGAAAAACAACGTCACGGAAACTGCTGTCGCTTTGGGATATAGCAATATCAGTCATTTTAGTAATGCATTCCGTAAACAGTATGGATTACTCCCAAACGATGCCCGTCGCGAACTAATGTACGACCACAAACTTAACCAGCACGAACTGGGCATCTATTCTTAGTTACATAATGAAAAAGCGCCGATGAGTCTTCACTCACCGGCGTAAGATTTAGAAGTTGAGTTTCGCTTTCACTCCAACAAATCTCGGCTCTCCCGCAGCTTTCGCTGAGTTGAACATCGCTGTTGAATACTCTTCATCCGTCAAGTTTCGACCATATAAGTAAACCGTCCAATCATAGGTTCGGTAACCTATCTGCGCGTTTACAATTGCATAGCCATCTTCTTTATATGTGTTCGCTTCATTCATGTATTGCGCACCAAAGAATGATACATCTGCGCCAACAAACACGCCTTCCTCCAGTCCATAACTGGTGCCTAGTGATACGGTGTAATCGTTTGTTGTCGGCAGCTTGTTTCCTGTGTAATCGCCACTTGCGCCGTTGGCGAAGTTGTCAAACTCATATTCAAACAGGTAGGCTGCATTCATAAACACTGACACCCCGCGAGCAGGACTCGCCAATAGCTCTAGTTCAACACCACTCGTATGCGCTTCTGCGGCGTTTTGCTTTAGATAAAAACCCTGAAAATCCGGATGTGGTACGTCAACTTGTATATCGGTCCAGTCTATATAGTAGAGTGCGGTATTTAGCTCTACACTATTGGTAACGCGTTGCTTGTGGCCAACCTCGTAGGTGATGCTGTACTCTGGGTCGACAGCATTGCTTACCAACTCTGCATCGACCATTACGTTGTTGTAATCTCCCGCTTTGTAACCGCGAGATACAGACAAATAACTATGACGGCTATCGGTAGGCTTCCAGCTTAGAGAAGCAGAGGGAAGTACTGCAAACCAATCATCATCAAAGCTCTTGTCGCTTGTTGGCATCCCCATATTGTTGCTGTTTTTCCAATCTAGGGATTTTTTGTCATAGTCCAGTCGCAATCTACCAGTTAGTTCAAAATTACCTACCGGATAGATAACCTGACCAAACAACGCCGCATTAAAGGTGTCTATGGTGCTGTTTTGGGACATTTTAACCCCGACTGGCATCATCCACATTCCGGCATCGTTTCCACCGTGCACACGAGTGGCGGTGTCTAACTCCTCTTTCATAAGAAAAGCACCTACCAACCAATCCATACCGCTGTTTGCAACGCCGTGCAGACGTAACTCTTCGGAGAAGGATTTTGTCTTTTCATCGAAATACGCGTGCTGAATATCCGCTTGGCTAAAATCCCAATCGTGTAAAAAGTCATAGCTGGAGTCGCTATAACTGCTGATCGACTTCACCGTTGAGCCAGAACTGAGTTCTTTTTCAACCGTGAAAATTCCTGTAACAAGGTCTCCTGTGTTGTAACCCGGTTTGTTGTTCTTGGTGTTTAAGCCGCCATCGACGGTAAAGTTATCAAAACCGCTATCAAAGGAATCTGCGATAAGGTCAAAAGCGATTTTTAGTTCATCGGTATTGTGAATATCAAACTTAGCGTGCAGAGAGTACTCTTCGTTGTCGTTGGTATCGTCTCGATTGAGCGTCGTGTTGTCAAAATACCCATCACTAGAACGGTACTGAGCAGCGATTCGCGCAGCACTGTTTTCCCCAAGTTCTCCGCCAACGGCGGCTTCGATTTCATAACTATTAAAACTGCCATAATCGGCTTGAACATAGTTGTCATAGCCATCCATAGGACGACGCGTATCGACTTTGATCAAACCTGCAAGGGTGTTTCGTCCATATAAAGCACCTTGTCCACCCTTAATTACTTCTATTTGTGCGGTGTCTAACAATATATTTGGGTCAACATAAGGAATAGTTACCCCATCAATATTAATATTGTAAATCTTGTTCATCGTGGTATTTCCCCCAATACCTCGATAGACAAAATATGCCGTATGGTTATCTGCTCTCAAATAGTTCATTCCGGGGGTAAGCTGCGCAATATCTGTCGTTTTTTTAATATTGAGCTTCTCTAAATCGTCTTCTGTATAAATACTTAGCGACGCGGGAATGTCTTGCTTATCCTGTTCAATCTTTTGAGCAGAAACGACAACAACCTTCAACACGTTATCTGTCGCTTCTGTTGACGCCACTGCATAAGGCGTTGTTAGTAATAAACTAAATGGAATCGCGTGCGCTAGTCCTATCTTGCGTATGTCGGTCACTTTTTAATCCTTTTAAACAGTACCATTGGTCCTGTATCACTACTTTCTAAACGAAAAATCTTCGCTCACAAATTTTCCAACACACAAATAGATGGCGACTACCCCAAAAAGGATGCCATTACCCCTTTCGGTACTATTATTTACAGATTTAACAAATAGGCTTCTATTTAAACATGGAAATAAATACACTTCAGAACCAGAAAAATAATGATTTAAGTCGACAAGAGTTCGTCATTAATAAATCAAGGACTACATATGAACTTCAATTTAAGAGCCAAAGATCTTAGTACTGTTGCTATCTATTCAGTGTTGTTTTTTGTACTGATGATCGTCATTGGCTTTTTGGGATTTATTCCAATATTTATTCCTCTTCTTGCAGCGCTTGCTCCCCTCTTTGGTGGATTGATTTTTATGCTGTTTCTCACCCGTGTTAACCAGTTTGGTATGGTTTCGTTACTAGGCTTGGTCAATGGATTACTGATGTTCGTAGCCGGAATGGGTTATTGGGTGGTTTTGACCGGTGCTTTTTTCGGTTTACTGGCCGATCTCTTATTAAAAGGTAGTAACTATCAAAACCTGAAAGCAGGCGTGATTGGCCATGCGTTGTTTAGTTTGTGGGTGGTGGGAAACTTTTTGCCTTTTTACCTTTCCAGACAAAGCTACTTCGCCATGATTTCAGAGGGTTACGGCCAAGAATACGCCAATGCATTGGCGAAAATTATGCCTTACTGGTTGCTTCCTATCTTAGCCCTAGCCTCCATTGTTTGTGGTTACATCGGTGCCAAAATCGGAGCTACCTTACTCAACAAACAGTTAGCCCGTGCTGGCATTGTATAGGCTATCGATTGAGCAGAGGTTAAAGCAAAAAGTGCAACATACTCAAACAAGCGAGTTAGCGAGAACACCTAAATATAGAAAAAGTCACGTTGACCCAAGAAGCAAACTGCTACTTTTACTTAGCGTGAGTATTATTTTAGTCGGTGGTATGAGTGGTAGTAGGCTAGCCAATCACGCATATTTACTACTCGCTTCGCTCCCCTTAGCCGTACTAATTGTCGAAGGCTATTGGAAAAGCGGATTGATAATGGCCTCTCTTTTTGCATTTTTCGTTTGGGTCGCTATTAGTGTGGTTCCATCTCTGGAGGGAAACCACCAGATCGCCGTAATGGGTATGGTCGCATTTTGCACCCGTATATTGCCCGCCGCCGCTAGCTTTAGCCTGCTGATGACCATACCAGTTTCTGAACTCGTTTCCGCCCTTTACCGACTGCGACTACCTCCCGCGCTAATTACCGTATTCGTCATCGTTTTTCGCTTTTTCCCTACCGTAATAAACGAAATGGTCGCCATCGAACAGAGCGTTAGGATGAGAGGACTCACCTTGGGAAACGGCAGTATTAAAACGGCCATTTTATCAAGATTATTACCTTTTCTTAGTAACACGTTACGCATTGGAGACGAACTATCGGCCGCTGCAATCAGCAGAGGTTTGGGGGCTAAACAATATCGAACCCACTATTATCAAACCCATTTTTCATGGCTAGATTTCCCTATTTTACTCGTGATTAGCATTAATGTTCTGTTGGCGTTAGTTTCAGTGGGGGAGGTGCAGTAAGCATGATCAGATTTGAAGATTTTTCTTTTCGTTATTCCGAGCACCTTGAAGGTCACGCGACCTTACTTAACGTTAACCTAACCATTGATAAAGGCCAATGTGTGCTCCTAACTGGTGGGTCAGGTTCAGGAAAAAGCACCTTGATACGCGCGATAAACGGTCTCGTTCCTAACTATTATGAAGGTGAAGTGAGTGGAAAGATCTATATCGATGGCAATAACATTTCTACCATTGAAGAAAAAACACTATATAGAAAAGTTGCTACCGTCTATCAAAATCCACGCAGCCAATTTTTTACCGACAAGGTTGGCAGTGAACTGGTATTCAGCGCCGAAAACTTTGCACTTGACGTTAACGTGATAGGGACACTTCTCGACCGCACCTTGGTTCACTTTAACTTGGTTCAGCGTGAAAATGAAAAACTAGAACACCTATCAAGCGGTGAAAAGCAGCGCGTTGCTTGTGCTTCGGCAAGTTTGATTCAGCCAGAGCTTATATTGCTCGATGAGCCTAGTGCCAATCTAGATGCCAAAACCGCACGCATCCTTGCCCAAGCCATTGCATTGTGGAAACAGCAAGGTATGACGATTGTGATTGCAGAACACCGCAACACTTACCTTGAAGCTTGATAGATAAGCGCCTTCACCTTGACAATGGACATGTGGTAGAACAGAACACCGGAGATCTTGTTTCCAATCACTCTGTGGTATTGAACGCTGCGCGAAACAAAGCCCAGCAGACTTCAGACCAACAATGGATTATCAACGCCCAGACACCTCCGTTTTTTAAGCGCTCCAACAGCAACAATGACTATCGCATTGCCAAAAACGCCATTGTCGCGGTTGTCGGTGAAAATGGCGCGGGTAAAAGTAGCTTTTTCCGCCAACTATGCGGCTTAGGTAAAGGGCAACGCCAATTGGCCGACAACCAAGGGAAGCTAAGTCGAAGAGCACTTCGTCGCCGCTGTTTTTATGTCGATCAAGACGTCAACCGCCAACTTCTATGTGACTCCGTACTAGAAGAAGTCATGCTCAATATGCCAAGCTCTGACAAATCCCGCGCCATATCGATTTTAAACGAGCTAGATTTGGCACATCTTATTCAGGCGCATCCCCTTTCTATTTCTGGGGGCCAAAAACAGCGACTGGCCTTAGCCACTGCTGTCGCAGCAAATAGAGAATTTACGGTTTTAGACGAGCCCACCAGCGGATTAGACAACAACAACGTCCTTAGAGTCATTGAGCAAATAACTCATCTTAAAAAGCGCGGAAGCACGGTTGTGATTATTAGCCATGACCCTCAATTCCTACTCGCTTGTTGCGATCTGGTTGTTCATATCCAAAAACGCAGCATTGAAGAGATGTATCAACTAGACGATGCTGGCAAACAAAGATTGCGTAGATTTATGCAACTTGGCGACTAGTAGGATGAAATTCCACGCTTTTGACGGGGCGCTAGCAGCGGTTAACAAAAGCTTGTCTGGTTATTCATACGCCATAAATAGAGAAATTCTTTAGTTAAATACTCGATAGGGTCATTCTGGTTAGGTGTTTTCCTCTATAGCTTGCAATTTAGTGCGCGCATAAACAGTGTGACTTTGATATCGATTTTTAGCGTTCACCATCCATTTTTTAGCCAAAAGAATGTGACAAAAATCTAATTGATAGGCCTAAATAACTTTCAATGGGTCCATTTTCCCTACGAATTACCGTTATATTCAGCAAAGTTAATATTAATTATCATTTCCAGACAGTAACAAAGTGTGAATATTATTAATAAACATCTTTTCAATGAAACAAAATATAATTTTGCTAAATATCCTCAAGGAAAAAGATCCTATTTTTGTGACATTGCTGGATAAAAACAGCGATAAAACCTGACATAGCCTTGGCTAAGACATTGGTAAGAAGATTTTGTATTTTATTTAAATTCAATGAGTTAAACAAAAATCAAGTCTTCAAAACTCGCTTATTGCGATTTTTACCGTACTTTGACTAAATTAAACTGGCGGGAGAGAAACTAATTCACTACAATTAGCTCGTACAAACTTCCTATTTCAAGCATCTGGCCAACATTTATAAACTTTTGTTGGAGATAAGTGTGTAAATGAATATTCTTGTACCTATTTCATTTAAATTCGGAATTTGTGGATAATTATCCTTTTTCCTTAATTAATCTACCCAATTTAATTAGTGTAAGTCGATGGACCAAGACAAGTTTACCAACGTTTATCGTTTGCCTACGGCAATCCAAATCCGTATTGGAAAATGGCAGCAGACATTTAGAGGAACCTCAGATCTCGTGCTCCATGAAGCATTGACTGTTCGCAACAAACGTTTTAAGCGAGCAGATTTTTTTCCTACGGGCTGGACAGTCAAACTATTTGACAACGAAGACATCTCAATCACGCATCACGGCAAGTATATTCAAACTGCCCTTCGTACCATGATAGACCGCAAGGTGTCTTACAAGCGCGTCTACTTATCTCGCCTGCCTTTAGAGCAAGCAGAACCCAGTTTAGAAAAATTTAAGCAAGAGTGGATTCAAAAACACAACCGAGTTGCTAGAAAGTACAATCAAATTAAGAAAAAGCAGCTCATGCGTTTTGCCAATGAAGAGTTGGAAACCATCTACCCTTCTATTCCAAAGTGCGAGTTCGATGTGCAGTTGTGGAATAAACTGGTGGTGTCAGAGCTTGGCTCACCAAAAAAATTCGACAACCCGTATTTCGTCAAGAAAGCAGTGTTCTAAACAACGTGAAACGGTTGCTTAATGCAGCCGTTTTTATCACTTAGCGATACTTGTTCATAATGGATTGATAGACGGTTTCCCCGCTGTCTAGACGCTCTGATTTAATCAAATCAATTCCGTGCTGAAGTTTGTCCAACAGCGATTGGGGAACGTTTAGGTTAAAAGCAAAATAGACGTGTCCTTCAGTCAGTACATACACTGGCTCAAAGGTATCGCCTTCAACCGCCACTTGGCTCGCCCACCAATACGCTGCATTCTCATCATAAGCCAACAGATCAATACGCTTTTTCTTTAGCTGCTCTGCCAACGTCGTGACGTACGAAGCTTCCTGCATCGCATTTCTGGGGATCCCTAACTCAAGTAATGACTGTTCTCCAATGTCATCGCGAATAACACCGATAATATAATTCGCCATATCTAATGGGTCATTAATTACAATGTTGTCTTCTTTGCGCGCCAATACGACCACCTTAATATCACTAATTGGCCCCACCCAATTAAACAGTTTTTCTCGGTGATCTGTCCGAGTGGTAGCAAATAGCACCCCTTGGTCGTCGGTGAGTGTAGAGCGATATCCCCTCGCCCAAGGTCCCAGTTTTATCTTGGTTACCTCCACTGGTTCTCCAACTCGTCTTGACGCTTCTTGAAGTATGTCCACGGCATAACCGACCAACTCCCCTCGCTGAATAAAGTTAGATGGCGGGTATTCCTCGGTGTAATAGTTCAACTCACTTAATTGAGTCGGCTCTGCCCTAGAAGTGACCGAGACAAAAAGTAATATTGCCAGCACTACACAACGACCTATCGCCTTCATAAACTGCCCCTATCAACAAGGTTATTATTTAAATTTAGCTTAAATAGGACGAGTTGGAAGAAATCAAGAAAGTGTTTTAACCCTTGAGTTAGATTTAGAAAAAGCCGACCACTTGGGTGCTTTTACGACCAGATAAACTGAGTATGCCGCCAACAAGAACCCGACAAATGCCAGCAGATCTATAGTTTCGTCAAAGACCAGCCAAGCTTGAATCGCTGTTGTCGGCGGCACTAAGTAAAAAACCGAAGCCACTTTTGACGATGCACCTTTTTCAACCATGTACAAAAGCAATAAGATCGCAAAGCAGGATAAGACCACAACCAGCCATCCAAGAACCGCTAAAAACTCCCAAGTCCAGATAACTTGCATTGTCTCTGTCGCGAAAGCGATTGGCGCAAGCATTACCCCAGCAGCGAAGTACTGAACTAGAGCACTAGAGAGTAAATCTGCCCCTTGGCAATAACGCTTTTGATAGAGCGTGCCTACAGTAATACCCAGTAAAGAAGCGATACACAAGCTAATGGCCGCCCATTTAAACTCTTCCGTCTGCCACTGAGTCTTGCCCATTAGGACAAGTGCAATAGCAGCAAATCCCAATACGAGCCCAATCCATTGAGACAAGCTAAAACGCTCTTTGGCAACACCTATTAAGACAAGGGCGGTTAAAATGGGCTGAAATCCTACGATCAGCGAACTCAAGCCCGCTGGCATACCAAATCGAATTGCGGTAAAGACTCCACCCAGATAGAAACCGTGGATCAGTAATCCAACGACGAAGGCGTGGACAAAAGACATTCCGGTGGGAACTTTGCGTTTAAAGGCCAGCACCAAAAAGTAAAAAAGAATCACGTTGCACACCATGCGGATACTCAGCAAGGTTGCGGGTTCTGCGTATTGCAAGCCAATTTTGGCACCTACAAATCCCGAAGCCCACAAAAGCACAAATACAAAGGGGATCAACTTAAGAAGCATGATTATTCCTTGTTATCACTGAGAGTCGTGTTACTTTAAGAGGGCACACTTAGGATAAAAAGGCACAAAATCATTATTTTTAATGGGTACAGAAATGCAAACCGAAAGCAAATATCTGCAAGTCGAAGGGCACATAAAAGGAGCGATAAGCGACGGTATTTATCAAACTGACGATAAAATCCCCTCGATTCGTCAGCTCTGTGCTGAGCTTGGCGTGGCCAAAAACACTGTAATTCGCGCTTATCAGGAGCTTGAGGCTCAAGGTTTTCTCTACTCTGTTAAAAAGTCTGGCTACAGGGTTAGCCCGGTACCAGCTCCAGAAGAGACACCCCAAAAACCTCAAGCGGTGGATATGTTGTCAGTGGCAAAAGAGATTCTTACTCATGACGAAACAAAAGAGTGGCTGCCAGTTGGCTCTGCTCACCCCTTTACCGACGTCCCTGCCATACGCTCCCTATATGCTGAGATAGGTCGACAAGCCAGAAAGCAAACTTACCTACCAAGCCAGTATGAACTCCCCCCGGCAACGGAGCCCTGATAAAACACATCGTCAGAATAGGACAGGAAGACGGTATTCAGGCCAAATCGTCCGATATTGCAATTACGCAAGGGGCACAGCAAGGGATCAGCTTGGCACTAAGAGCTCTCACCGTTGCGGGTCAAGTTGTCGCCGTAGAATCACCCTGTTACTTTAGCACCTTGTTGCTGATTGAGTCTCTTGGGTTAAAGGTCATAGAAGTGCCAAGTTGTGTTCGAAACGGTATCGACCCAGAAGCACTCAAAACCATTCTCGATACATGGTCTGTCTCCGCCATTGTTGTTACGCCTAACTTTACCAACCCAACCGGCTCTAGAATGCCCCTTAAAAGGCGAAAGCGCTTGCTAGAGGTTTCCGGTGATACACCGATTATCGAGGACGACGTTTTTCACGAATTTAGTTATGAAGAGAAAATCCCCAGCTTAAAAGCGCTCGATGATAGCGATCGGGTTATCTACGTAAACTCTTTTTCAAAGTCTTTAGATTCTCGCTTAAGACTTGGCTGGATCTTATCGGGGCGTTACCAGCCGGAAATAGAAAAAGCGCTCATTTGCGACAACATGGGTAGCCCAGGGTTAATTCAATCGGCATTAACAGAGTTTCTTTCCACGGGGAAATATCGCCAGCACATCGGAAAAATGTCTCGATATTATCAAACCGCGACTCGCAAATTTTGTCATCGTCTTACACTTGTTCTCGATCAACACTCAAGCTTAAGGGGGCGTTATCACCTTTCTCAACCCTTGGGCTCCTTTCTTGTTTGGTTAACCTTACCCAGGGGTTTCGATAGCCTCGCTCTATATCGGGCCTGTAAAGAAGAGAAAATTGGCCTGCTTCCCGGGACGCTGTTTGGAACTAAAAATCAATTTAAACACTGCGTCAGATTCAGTTGCTCACGATTCAACGACGACGAGCAAGCTCTACTGGCAATGAAAACCCTTGGCCAGTTGATTGATCAGCAAACCCGAACCATAAACACATAGGTGTACCAATAAAATATGGCTGGATTTTGCATTTACCCCTACTATGTCTAAAAAAAACAACAAGGTGCTCAACATGCAACAAGACGTTATCGACTTCTGGTTTTCAACCTTAACCCCTAAAGATTGGTTCACGGTTAACCCTGAGCTAGATAAAACCATTACTGCAAAGTTCGGCTCACTACTCAAACAAGCGGCTCAATGCGAACTCTTTGCATGGCGTGGGACGCCAGAAGGTAGACTGGCGGAAATCATTGTTCTCGACCAGTTTTCGCGCAACATTCACCGAAATACACCTTTAGCTTTTGCTCAAGATCCTTTAGCTCTAGCGCTTGCCCAACAAGCAATTGATGCTGGAGATGATATGAGATTGCCAGCAGAAAAAAGAGCGTTTGCGTATTTGCCGTTTATGCACAGTGAATCCAAGCTCATTCACGAGCAAGCGGTTACTTTATTCAGCCAACAAGGCATGGAAAACAACTTGGAGTTTGAACACAAGCACAAGGTAATTATCGATAGGTTTGCCCGTTATCCACACCGAAATGCAGTTTTAAACAGGCAAAGCACAGAAGAAGAGTTGGCATTTTTGCAGCAACCCAATTCGAGCTTCTAAACACCGTCTATACTGATATTTCTGCCTTTAAACTAGGAGTGTGGTTTGATTGAGATTGCAGGTATTGATCATATCGTTCTAAGAACCGATAAGCTGGAAGCGATGCAACGCTTTTACTGTGACATTTTAGGTTGTCAGATAGAGCGCGATCAGATGGATAAATACGGTCTACTCCAGCTTAGGGCAGGAAGTGCACTAATTGATTTAGTGACCTAGAAGGGACGTTAGGAAAAAGAGCGGGCGGTGTGCCAGATGGAAAGCACATTAATCTAGAGCACTTTTGCCTGCAAATTGAACCTGTTAGTGAGTCTTCACTATTGGCTTATTTAGTAGAGCAACACATCCCGCACGAGGCATTTGCTCTTAGATATGGAGCACAGGGATACAGTCGGTCGGTGTATATTGAGGACCCACAAGGGAACATAGTTGAGCTCAAGCCACGCAAGCACGAAGAAGACCCATCAATTTGATGCGAACCTGTTGTAACCCGTACCCGATGGACACATAATGATGGCGATAAAACTCAAGACAAAAGCGCTTTGAATAGCGTTTATTTGTTCCGGAGACCATATATGATCAGTTGTAGCCAATATGATTACATCGAACTGGCCTGCGTTTTTCACATTCAAGTGCGCATCACCACAGAGAATGGGAGCGTGTTCGAAGGTATCGCGTTAGATACCGGATACAACAAGCAAAAGAAAGAGTGTTTGATTTTGCAAACGAATGGCCAAGAAGCTTGGTTCGAAACTGACACCTTAACTGAAATGCAAGCCCTAACCCCTAACCCACATTTTACTCTTGTCAGCTTTCAACAAATCACATGAGTTCAGCGTTACGTTATTGTTTTATCGCACTATACTTGGAGAGTGTATATTCAGTCTGGAGAAGCCAATGAAACATTTGATTGGTGCCGCACTGTTATTGTCATCGACAACCGCTGCTGTGGCCGATGAAAAGATTGAGGTTTGCGGTGACGCTATTGATTGGCCTCCATACACCTATCTGACCCGCGACGGTGTGAGAGGAGTCGATGCAGATATCCTCGATCACATTCTTGGCAAAAATGATATCTCCTACAAGTTGTCGGTGACAGCTTGGAGCCGGTGCCTTAGAGATGCAGCTATAGGGAACACTTATCAAATGGCCGTCAGTGCCACTCATAGTGCTCACCGAGCCAGTCAGTTTATCTACACCGATTGGTACTACGAAGTAACACCTTTTTATCTCTACTCAAAAAAGACGTTTCCCGGCGGTTTGAACATCAAATCTATTGACGATCTGAAAGGCTACAAGGTCTGCGGCATCCACGGCTATAACTACTCTGACTTCGGTTTGGAAAACATCGACCAAAACAGTGTTGAAGTTTCCGAAGCACTCAATGAAGTGAGACTAAATCGATGCGATGTCTTCTTAAGCTGGAAAGAGATATTGCTCGGCTTAGGTCTGGTTACCGAAAATGATTTTCACCGTTATGCCGTCATTGCTGCCCCGGTCCCTAATATGGATAGACACAAGTTCTACTTTTTGATTTCTCGCGCTTATCCTCAGGCCCAAGCCCTCAAAACGCTGATTGACCGAGAAATTCAGCAGTTAAAAGAGAGTGGCAAGCTTCAACGCATTATCAATAAATACTTAAAGCGATAAAAAAATCCCGGCATCATTGCCGGGAAAATTCAGTTCAGAGTTTGTTTTCTGCTTAGCAGGTGTAGCAAGGTTCCAAGGTGTAATCTTCACCGTTTTTGGCCGTATACTCTTTTGATTCGCTACAAGCTTGCGGCTTACCGTTTTGATCACCTTTAACCAAGCTAATCCAGTGGCGCATAGCAGAGTTATCCGTTTCGGTCATAGGGAACTTTGTACAGGTTTCTAGCTGTATGTCTTTAATTTCCACCAGCTCAATGCTGCCTGTTCCCTTGTGTTCACCAAAGCTGATTTCTACGTGGCTCCCCGTACCATCTCTCAATAGAAGAGACTCTGGATCTTCTTTTTCACCCGCATAGGCAACGAAGTGTTTTGGATGCTCAAGCCCGCTGTGCCCCCCGTCTTTGAAATACGCCATGATATGGCGGTAATCAACCACATAAGCGGTCACATCCTGATGAGAGCCATGCTCTAGTGGAAACAGTCTATCGAGCAGTTGTTTTGCTCTCATCTGTTTTTCAGTCTGTTGATGGCAGCTAATCGTTTCGACAGCGAAAACTGCTTCAGCGATAACAGATTTATCTTTTTGTTTAATATCAGTTTTATCGAATGTTAGCATATTCATAGTCGTTCCCTCATCAATCACACATACACTTCGAACTGAAGCAAAGTTTCAAAATTGCGTACTGTTACGTTAAAAATTTGTGACTTTGCTTACTTGGAAGATTAGCGAATTATTGACTACAATTTCACAACAAAAATTTTACAATGTGAATTTTACAAAATGTCGCTGTCGAAAAGTTTAATCCGCCAATCCCATTTTTTGGTACAAAGATAAGAAACCTGAGAAAACGCAACCATTTAACGATGGAAGATCTCTCAGCTCGGTGTATTCGTGTCAATCCCGAATACGCTCCGTCAGTTTCCTACCTTTCCATGATTGAACGTGGAAAGCGTGTACCCAGTATTGATATGCTGGAAGTCATTGCCGAAGTTTTCCAAAAAGATCCCCACTGGTTTCTAGACGATGAACCAGAAAAGGCAGACATCACCCCAGATAAAGGCAATCGCGGTGGCATTAAAGGAATGGCGCTAGAGCCAAGTTTTTTATTTTCCAACGATATTTTGCAAATCGCCATCCCCGAAATGCTATCGCAAACAGGGATCACTGGACGACAGTTCGCTCACTTATTGATACGCGCCCACCAAGAGAGTCATCAAAATCATTTTCCCGACCTTGAAAGAGCCGCAGAAGAAGTGGGGTTAAAACGCCTTAACCTTTCCGTTGAAGACTTAATGGACATTGCGCGCAGTATGGGCTTGACCATTCGATGGGTAAAACGTTCACCGCAAGAAGTCGTCGACGAGCTTGGTATAAGCGCCAAACAAGTAGTGACATCCTTCTTTGAGCCTCCGGGAAGCATCTATCTCAATGAAGTACTTAAAAAGTACCCTACCCGCCTTAAATACGATTTGGCGGTTTACATCGGCCATTGTGTTCTACACAGCAAAGAAGGATTGCAAAGTGTTTTGTCCATCGGGCATACCAACAGTTGGGAGAGCGATAGCAACCCCTCGTCCGAACTGAATTCGCGAGACATTTTGCAAGCGTGGAGAGATTTTGAATCCAGTTTCTTTGCCGGCGCTTTATTGTGTCCTAAAGTTCCTTTCAGGCAGCTACTCGATAGAAGCGGTTATGAAATAGACGTCCATCTTAAAGCAGGGGTTTCACCTTCAGTCGCTATGCGCCGTATGACAGTCGTTTCGCCCTATCCCCATTGGCACTACTTCGATGCATATGGACAAAACAAATTAAAAGCCGTCTATCGCGGAAACGGTATCCCACTCCCGTGGGGGAACATGAGACAAGTCAACGACCCCTGTCAGCATTGGGCGGTATTCAGACGCCTTTCTGAACCTCAAGCAGACAGTAGCGCTCAGATTTCAATCCTTAACGTCGGTGACGAGCCACGTATCTATTGCTGCGAATCAATGAACATTACTGACCCTGCCGGTAACAATCGCGTACTATGCGCAGGGATAGATCTCAACCCAGCCATCGACGCACAAGGCGGAGATGCCATTCAAATCGCAACAGAGCTGCAAAGCCTGTGTGTAAACAGAGGTGGTTCAGCGGCCATTCCTCATCATATTCAAAAAGAATTTACCACTATCGCTCGTATTCTGAATATTAACTGGATAGAAAGGGGACTCATGTCTGAAGCGCGAGTCATTTGCTCCAGAGGTGCAAACTGCCCTCGTCAGCCAAGTTGCTACCAAAACTGCGAAGACGCCCCACAAGCACTTTCATTGACAAAATAGCCTAGAGTAGAAAGAAAAAAAGCCAATCACAATTGGGTGATTGGCTATATATAAGTGTGAACAAATTAGGTTCACTAACAACGTCAGTTGGCTAGGTGACCCTCGGCTTAATAAGGGTCAATTATATTAATGCAGTTAGCGTGCCAACTTTGAATCTATCTAAAAAAGGGCCAAATTGCTTATTTTATGTCCTGTTTCATGAAAACACCGTGCATAACCAAAATGCAAAACGCAAAACGAAAGCAAATTGCGAATATTAGAATTGCAGTTTGCAAATTTACTTTTCTCTAAATACCCAAATTGGCCCAATCAGAAGAAAGGCGAGATCTTCCAACAAGGATGGGTGGCGACCTTCGATTTTGTGTCCAATAAACTGTAACCACCACAAAACTGCAAACGTGGAAAGCGAAATAAGGAACACGGGAAGTTGCAAAAGAGACAGAGACCAAACAAGTGAAATAGACGCTAAGGTAAAACCTAGCATCATCAAAAACACCATTACCGAGAGCTTAAAGTAGAACACTAGAACCGGAACACTGATTATCCATACCCAATTAATATGAAGTCCCAGCAACGACAACTGAGGAATCGACCATATCAGGCCAACCGCAGCAACAAAAATGCCCGGCACCGCGACGCGGTGGATTTTCTTGTTAGTGGGATTCTGATGGCTTTCACCATATGCTGATAACCATTGAGATAGCGTTTTCATAAGCGCGCCCCCTGCAAATACCCTTCTATTTCTATAGCAGTTTTTTTAAAGGTCTGCCGCTTTGAAAACAAGTAGAGTACGCTAACAGCTTAGCTGACGCCTTTTTTCTTGATACATACGAGCATCCGCCACTTTTAACATGTCTTCCGCTGTCGCAAACTGCTGTTTGTACATGGCATAGCCGACGCTAACTTTAATATGAATCAGGTGTTGGTCATAGATAACAGGTGTATGGCATAGTGCCTTTTGTATCTCAATATTGATCAGATCGACATCGTCCACATGACTGATTCGAGGGAGTAATACTAGAAACTCATCACCGCCAATACGCGAGACCACATCAGATGTTCTAAGCACACCTTTAATGCGCTCTGCACAAGCAATTAAGACCTTATCTCCCGCAGCATGCCCATATTGGTCATTGATCTGCTTGAACTTATCGAGGTCGATATTGAGTATGGCAAAGCTTTCATCTCGCTCTTGTTTCGCCACCGATTCAAACTGATGCTCAAGGGTATACATAAAGTAACGGCGATTAGGGATCCCGGTGAGTTCATCGTGAAGAGAACGTTCGTTGGCACGTGAATAGAGCCTAAAGATGGTAGTAAAGGCCAGCACTAGTAAAAGAACAGTTGGATAACCGATCAACCGTGCGATTTCGCTGCGATACCAAGGCACATAATCGAGTAGATCAGATTTGGTTGACGCCGCCAAACTCCAACTACCATAAGGGAAGTGTACCGATTGAGTCGAAAAGGCATTCTCAAACACCTTGGCTTCACCATAAAAAATAGCGCCCGAAGAGCCAGTACTATCAACACCTCGTATAGCTAGGTTGTATTTGTACGCAAAGGACTCAACCCCTGCATTGACAAACAGGTTGTCCAGATCCAGCACCACACTACACACCCCCCAGTACCTTTGATTAAGTGGAGGGTCAGAGAAGATCGGCATTCTGGCAATTAATGCCCTACCACCCTGAACAAGGTTAACAGGGCCTGCGATAAATATTTCCTGAAGTTCTTGGGCTTTTTTAATCGACTTCCACTGCGCGGGAATGGTGCGATAGTCCAATCCTAGGGCTCTTTCATTGCCTTCTAATGGATAGATATACTGGATCACGTCATCAGGGGCCAGACCTATGATTTTTATGTGCTTACTCTTTCTCTTTACCCCAGAAGCTAACTTGTCCCAGTTGTTAAACTTGAGGTCGGGATTAGCAGAGATAAGGGTTGAAAGGCTATGAGCCACATAAATATCCGATACGATGGCAGCCTCTAGTTGAGCACGCACGATCGATAGTTCTTCTTTCGCACGAGTTTGAAGATTGTCTCTAATAAACGACTTTTGGTTTCGATCCAACAGTTCAATCAAACCGATTGAAACGGTTATGGTCAACAGCAGAAAAAGGTTAACAGACCACTGCTTACCAGCACTAATCCCCATCGTTCCCCCTTCCCAGAAACACTGCAATTGGCAGCAAAAACAAATTAGTGGTGCTTTAGTGTTATTTTTATGTAACTAGCTATAAGTATACCCAATCCGTCGTCGCTTGTTGCTCACCATAACGAATTAATTAATAACTATATCACTTAAATCACAATGACTAGTTTTCTAACTGCAATTATCATTCCAAGTAATTAAAATATATCACTTTATCCATTTTACTTATCACAAGAGAATTTCTCTCACTGGTTGAGTCACTCCCTCAACTGACGCTTGAGTCACAAAACGCGAAGGCTTATCCTCAACAATACGCTCGATAGAAGGACTTGTTATGAACGGCGATCTGTTTTCCAATTCACTTAAACCAGACTGGATTGAACTACCAGACGCTAAGCTATTGCTCATCCCCGACTTTTTGCCATCCACAAAAGCCGACCAATGCTTTTCCGACCTTCTAGAACATGTGCCTTGGAAGCAAGAAGCCATATCTTTATTTGGGAAGTCGGTGTTACAACCACGAGTACAAGCGTGGTATGGCGATAAATCTTACACATATTCGGGATTATCAATGCAGCCGTTGCCTTGGTTGCCCATTTTGCTACGGCTAAAACAGCAATGTGAATCTGCATCAGGGCACAAGTACAACTCTCTACTCGCCAACTTATATCGGGATGGAAAAGACTCTATGGGTTGGCATCAGGACAATGAGCCAGAGCTCGGCAGAAATCCGACCATCGCGTCTCTGAGCTTGGGAGGCACGCGACGCTTCTCTCTAAAACATAAGTTTAACGATCACAAGTACCAGATAGACCTCCAACACGGTACTCTTCTTGTCATGTCCGGAAGCACTCAACACTTCTGGATGCATCAAGTCGCTAAGACGACCAAAGCCGTCAGTCCAAGGATCAATCTCACATTTCGTCGAATCATCTAACCAGCTTTGATGGGGAAAATTGAAAACTTACAATCCAATTACATTCAACAGACAAATGCATGGTAAATTTTCCTACGGGACTCAATAGTCAAACAACGTGGTCGGTGACAACAATGAAGCGTGGACTCCTTCTTAGTATTAGCTTGGTATTGTGCAGCAATGTACTTGCAAGCCCTAATCAGTTCGAGCAAACAGCTCAAGTGATTCGGGATACCTACGAAAGCCAACTGTATACGTTATCAGCCTTTAAAGAAGGGCACTACGGGCTTCGGATGTATCGCCAGACATTAGACGAGAAGTATAACGCGGCAATATGGTCTGATATGGCTAGAGTCGCCAGTCGACTAAATCGATTTGCGGCTGAAGTCCATACACCCGAACAGATCTACCTGTATTCGCAAAAGCGCTTAGCAAATTATCAAGATGATGACGATGAGCGCAGCACTAGGCGTTACACCGTCACACAGCATAGACCAGAATACCTCTACTTAGGTGTTGCCCTGTTGGGCTCCATGGCAAGAGCCAATGAATATGGTTTGAAGCATCGAGAAGACGAAAAACTTCGACAGGTATTACGCCGCTACGACTTCGCCCATTACGCCACCGATCAAGAAATGATCAAAGCGTGGGCTGCTCAGCTTGCCAATCAAGTGTATTGGTTGAGACAACTCGGCGAACAAGACGTTGTAGAAGCCTTCACTCAAGCTTTCAAAAAAGCTTACCCCGACAACAAAGATTCCGCGTTATCAAAACAGCAGTACGGCAACAAAATCTATGGGTTAACTCATATTATCTTCGCCGATTCTCAATACTATCAACGACAAGTTGATGAGAAAGAACACCAATGGATTTACGACTATTTTCGAGCCCATATCGACACTATTTTGCTGCGTGCGAAAGAAGACATCATCGCTGAAGTTGGAATCGCATTTCTGTTAGCTGGTTTAGAAGATGACCCTGTTGTGGAAAAAACCCGAGTGGCTATTGCTAAGTCCGTAGACAAAGACAGAGGGATGATCCCATCAGTGAGTGGAGACTTCGATTTAAGTCACGGAGAGCACAGAAACGTCTTGGCAGCCATGCTTTTAGACTGGAAGTCAGTGAACAAAGCACCAACGGTGACCGGCAACCCAACTGTTTTTCGTGGCCTGCCTTTTGGGTTAGAGCCAAAATAAACCAAGGTAAGGCATATTTGATGCAGTGAGTGATATATCAAGGTATATCACTCCCCCTTCACACTTAAGGTTTCACTCTATTCAGCCATACCGTATTCTTGAGCCACTTTGGCAAGAAAACCGCTATCCCGTTTGCAAAGACGATCATGCTCATACCTGCAACCTGAAATACAGAAAAAACCGTATCGTAAAAGCTGAACTGCAACACCGCCGTAAATAGTAAGTTGGTAAAGATAAGTGGCGCTAGCTGAGAGCCAGAGTCTGCTAATGCATAAGCCTTTGAGCGAAAGATCTGAGTATTAATAATAAGCCCTGCCATAATTAATAAGCCGGCTAAGAGCACTATTGGCGAAGAGTGTTGATTGACCTCAAGGAAGGATGGCGAGCTAAGAATCAATAGTGGTGAGACGGCTATCGTAGCGTACAAGAACGTCCAAAAATTAATTTGAGCAGCATTAGAATCACCTTGGCTTGCGCGATAGAGTGTCACTTGAGAACCGCCATTAAAAACTCCCGCTGCCAGTCCTACTAATAACTCTGGTCTAAATTCAATTCCGCTAACGTTACCCGCGAGTAAAATCACCCCAAGAAATGTCATTGCTAGAGTTAATAGCGTCAACATATTCAACTTAATGCCATAAATAAGTTTTTCTAACAAAGGAATAAACAGAGGCCCAGTGCCAAACAGTACGACACTCTCCACTAGCGTTAGACGTTCCAAAGCGTAAACAAAGCAGAACTGACAGCTAGCGATACAGATTGCACGAGCATATAAAGCTCGGTTTACTCCTTTGCTGGGTAGGATGAACAATTTGCGCCCCACGACCAAAACCAAGAGTGCAGCTGGTAAAAAGAAACGCAGGAAAACCAACCAAGATAAGGTAATCTCCAAAGTAAGCCACTTAGTCACCAAACCTGTTAAAGCAAGGCTTAACGTGGAACTCAGCATAAATAGAATTGGGTACAACGAATAAGACATAACTCCTCCCTTATTTGTCACCCAGTTTACTTAGCTGCAAAGTAGAAAAAAAACGAGTAATATTGAAAAAACATGTAAGAATAACTTAACTATGAATCCGCCACTAAAATCCTTGTATGCCTTTGTTGCCGTCGCTGAAACAGGCCTTATGACCGAGGCGGCAACGCGACTTAACGTGAGCCACTCAGCGGTAAGCCAAGCGATAAAAAGTTTGGAAAATCAGCTGGGGCAAGCTCTGTTTCAGAGAGTAGGTAGAAACGTCATTCTTAACGCCAGCGGTCAGCGATACTATCAACAAGTTGCTCCGGCTTTAGAGCAGATCACTAATGCGACAAAATCCTTAGTAGAAGAACAGCATTCTCATCGCTTAACGCTCAACATGGTGAACTCGCTGGCGATGCATTGGTGGATCCCAGAGATGCAACGATTTAACGACTTCGCCCCCAAACTAGATATCCGTATTTCAAATCTCGTCGGTCGCTTTAAAATGGAAAAGGAAGGCGTCGACGTCGCTATTGTCCACGGGAAAACAACAGAGTGGCAGGACTATTATTGTGAGAAACTCGCCGACGACGAGCTGATATTGGTTTGCAGTCCAGAACACGCCGTCGTCTCATCAGATCCAACAGAGCTAATTGAAAAGTATCCCTTAATTGAAGTGGTTAACGATCGTCGCAAACACGATCTAAAAGTGTGGTGCGATGCCAAAAAACTTACCCCTCCAGAAACCGCAAACAACCTAACTTTCTTAGCTTCGTTTCAAGCGGTGCAGGCCACTATACGTCAACTGGGTGTTTTTGTTACCCATAGGCTCTATGTCAAAAAAGAGATTGACCAAGGCCTGTTAGTCGAAGTAGGTTCCCCTGTTCTCAACCCCTATCAAGATTTCTATTTCGCGTGTTTACCGCAAAAACTCAAGAACAAGCATGTGGTTACATTGCGGGACTGGGTAAGAAGTGAGTTTGGGAAACTGGTAGAAAATCGATAGAATATTTTTGTATTTTCAGAACCAAATTAGAATAATAAACTCTATAAAATCATAGAGATAAAAACGCCAAATTATCAACAGTTACAGATAATTACTTTAGATTGCATATGCTTAGTGCTCTGTCAAAATTTTGTAGCTCGTCGTTTTTCTTTGCGAAATAAGAAATGTAATTCATATAAATTATTGAAGTTGCTCACATATAAATTTTGAATATGCGCTTCAGGTTTATTTTTTTCTCCTAGACTTTACTTGCGGGATTGCAGGCACAGGTACGGAGAGACCATGACTCACTTTGTTGGGCGACATTTAGAAGAAATGGCGGATATTCGCTCTTCCAGAAAGCGAAAAATCGTGCTGTTGTGCTCGCTCGTCAGCATCTTGGTAATGGGAAGTTATGGCTTAATTCACTTCGCAGCGGCAAGTTACCCATTTTCCGCCTTAAACCTAATCTGCACACTCATATTGGCCATTAATTTGTGGTACATGTACAAGTCCGCCAGCCATCACCACGCCGATCTTGTCCTAAGTGGTGTATTACTCTTTGATGCTATCGTACTGCTCTTATACGGCGAACAGATCCCCGACCGCCTACTCTGGTTGTTTCCCATCGTTGCTGCCGTGATTTTCATTAATGAATTCAAAATTGGTTTAGTGTTTAGCGGTGCATTTTGCTTACTGGCGGCCTTTTCGACACTGTTTACCAACGCCATTTTAGTCCCAGCTTATATGTCGACCGATCGATTTGTTATTAGCCTCTTTGCGATGGCCGTGTTGTGCAACACCTTTTCCTATTACTACGCAAAAGTGGTCAATTACATCCAATCTCTCTACCAAGAAGGGATCGAAGACTTAGCTTATTTGGACCAGCTCACTGGGCTAGCTAACCGTTGGAGCTTTGAAAACTGGGCGCTAGAAAAGTTAAGTGAAGTTGAAGGGCACTCCGGAATTACCGCCCTAGTCTTTTTAGATATCGACGACTTTAAGTCCATCAATGATACCTATGGACATGATGTTGGCGACCGGGTCTTACAACACTTTTCAAAACGATTGAAAAACAATATTCGCAGCAAAGATAGAAGAACGGAAAAACACGACTATTCTATCGCTCGATTCGCAGGGGATGAGTTCGTTTTGTTGCTCTACGACGTGAGAAGTCGGTCGGACTTAGACAATATTCTCGACCGGATCTGTCACTTATTTGAACACAGCTATCAAGCTTCAGAGCGCGTCAACCGCTTAACCATAAGTGTTGGGGTTGCGCTTTATCCGGAAGATGCTGATTCCCTTCCAGAACTCACTCGATGCGCAGACAAAGCCATGTATGCCGCCAAACACGGTGGAAAAAACCAGTATCGCTATTACCAAGGTGACAGGCTCAGCCCTCTAAAAGATTTGGACATCAACCTTTCAGATAAAGTTACGCCAATAAAGAAAGCCTAGCCAGACATGTACATGGCCCACAGTGATGCTGCTAAAGCAACAATAAGCCAAGCCACATAACGGGCAGTATTGGGCTTATCCTTTTTTGGCTTTATCACCGGCCGAAATGCAGCGGTTCTAGCGGCCGAAATCACGGTTGGGTTATCTTCCAACTCTTTGCGGCGCTTATGTGCCTGATTCGCTACTTTCCCAAAACGGTGCAATTGCTCTCCGGTCATGTCTTTTCTGGGATCGTAACGAGAATTTTGATCAGGATGCTTTGGTACTACAGCCATGGTCAAACCCTCCTCGAAGCGGTTCCATCATTATTAGTATAGTCAATAAAATTATAAGAGATTATTGAATATTTCTAATTGTTAGTTCGAATTACTCGAATAACTTACTCAAGATATTGCTCTCAAACTCCCGATTAAGTTCTCCTAGAATGAAAGCATCTCAACAAGAGTAGATACGATGATGAACGTGAAACAGATTTTTCAGACTATTCCGATGCACGACACTTCTGATGGTGACGGTGTAAAAATCAGACGAGTAACCGGCTTTAACAATGCGAGCTTCTCTCCTTTTTTAATGGTTGACGAGTTAAAGTCCGACAATCAAGCCGATTACGTGGGCGGTTTTCCTCCTCACCCTCACCGCGGTATAGAGACGCTCACCTATATGATAAACGGCCACTTTGAGCACAAAGATCACATGGGCAATGTCGGACAACTAAAAAGCGGTGGAGCTCAATGGATGGCTTCTGGCAGAGGGGTTATCCACAGTGAAATGCCAATAATGCAAGATGGGCAACTCCACGGTTTTCAGATTTGGATTAATCAACCAGCTAAAAACAAAATGGCGCCTGCGCAATATTTCGACTTTCAAAACGAGAGCATTACTGAAATTGCCAACCCAGAATTAGGACTGTTGAGAATTTTGGCCGGAGAGGTACAACTAGGCGCCAAGAGTGAGTTTGGTCCACTTACCCAAACTGGTGTACCACTATCAGTATCAGATTGGCGCTCGAACCCAAATCAATCCATTGAACTGACGTTAAACCAAGCCCACAACACCATGATTTTAGTTTACAAAGGCGAAGTCACCATAGCTGGAAAAAGTCTTGGACAAGGCAACCTTGCACTGTTAGACAAAGAAGCAGTATTGAGCATCAAGGCGGTGAGTGATTCAGGGGTTTTAATTTTTACTGGACAACCTATCGATGAACCCGTCGTTCACTACGGACCGTTTGTGATGAACTCCATTGAGGAGATCGAGCAAGCGATTCACGACTACAACAATGGCACTCTGATAAGTGACAACTAGGGTTCTGTATTGAGTTTGGCGTTTTTGACGCCGCGAATTGGATGGGTTCCACTGCCTTCCAATACGTTTTAGCCACGCTTTCGCGTGGCTCTTTTTTCACTTATT
>NZ_LJJE01000120.1 GCF_001854765.1 Vibrio sonorensis
CACGGATCACTTCCTCACTCTGAACAAGAAAGTTTAAAAGATGGATCAAGAGTGTTGAGTTTTACTTTACTCTATATAGGGGACTTGATTGGAAAGGGTGTGTTTTTTGCACTTGGTGCTTACTTAGGGTATTCCCAAATTCAACTGCGAAGTGCGACACTCTCCAATATCCAGCAGCCAATACCATTTCTTTAAAGACAATTGCTGGTC
>NZ_LJJE01000121.1 GCF_001854765.1 Vibrio sonorensis
ACAAGGCAAGCAAAACACGTACGGGAGACCTCGTATTTTCAGTGATTTGGCCATCACAACCGTTTTGATGGTAAAGCGTATCTTTTCAATGCCGCTTCGCGCTTCGCAAGGGTCTATGGATTCCGTGTTTCGACTTGCTCAACTTCCACTGCGCTGCCCACACTACAGTTGTATCCGTCGTCGAGCCAACGACGTTGATGTAAGTTTTAAAACGAAAACCAAAGGACCGATTCAGCATCTTGCTATCGATGCGACAGGTCTCAAGGTTT
>NZ_LJJE01000122.1 GCF_001854765.1 Vibrio sonorensis
GTCACTACTATGTTCTAAAAAGCGATGCTGAGTCATATTTTGCCAGTATTCAACACCACATAGTTCTGAGGCAGGTTAAGCAGTGGATTCACGATCCCATCATATTAGAACTTCTCTGGCAGTTCATCACCCAGCGTCGTGATCATGCGGGCGTGCTCTATCCCACGACCCAAGGAATAAGTAAAGGAAGTCGCTTATCCGTCATTTTGGGGGCTATCTACCTAGACACGTTAGACAGAGTGTTGTCCAGCTTAGCGAGCAAAGTTAACGGTTATTACTGTCGATATGTGGACGATTGGATATTTATGTGTACCCAGAGGCACCAATTAAGAAAAGCACTGAAGTTGATGTATCAGGTTCTTAATGAACTTGGTTTAACAATTGCAAAGAAAAAGACCTATGTAGGCAAAATTGAGAAAGGGTTTGATTGGTTAGGTTACAGAGTTAACTGGAAACGTGTCATTACCGACGATAGCCGAGAAGTCTTGGGCTGTCATTCTAATTCCACCCTCTTAAAGAATATCTATTATTTAACCGTAAGCCAAACGAGCTTAAAAAACCACTTTGAGAAGTACCATCGGCTTTATGAGCAAGGAGCGAGTAAAAGGGCTCTGATCGAGTACTTGGTGAGGTGGTGTCAGTGGGTAAACAGCGGTTTAGTTGCAACTCCTTATGTTCAACTACGCGTCTAAGAAAACTCGCTAACCAA
>NZ_LJJE01000123.1 GCF_001854765.1 Vibrio sonorensis
ATACAGCCGAAACTTATTTTTAAATCTCGACTGTAGTACCGCACAATCAGAATATTAATCCTTTTTTATTTTCATATATATACTTTCAGTGAAGGTATTAGAGCAATTAAATAGATGACTAGGATCTCCAAAACAACTGTCAGGAAGCGAGTGAGATAGAGTTAACGGAGTAATATTGCTAAGATTTCGGATATAGTAATCAAAGCCATTATTGAAATTTGAATCTATTACTGAAAAGGAAGATTCATTATGAGGAAGTGTAACCCAGAATATATCTATCTTGTTTTCATGAGCTAGTTTAATGGCTTTTTTTAAATAATGATCGAGTAATGGGCTAGGTTTAAACCCGACCTTGATATGCGTTTCTTGATTCATTCCCGAACTAGATTCCTTCCTACCGAAAAAGTATTGGCCTTTGGACTTATTTATAGTTTCAGATACTTTTTTATTGTTATTACTGTTGATTTGTAATCTAAATATTGATTTTTTTATGTCACCAAAATATGAACCTGGTTTTACCCAATAGTCATACCAACTTCTGTCATCGCCAAGGATAGGATCATCAAGCTCATCTGCAACATTTGATATTTCAATATAATCTAATGGGGATAGGAAATGAAATTTGTTAGTTCTATGCCAATATGTATCTTCTTTGGTTAAATGAAATGGACCATAACTTAAGATCAAATTATCCAACTCGTTACCACTTTCAATAATTCTTTTTAAAGTATAATACCCTTCAATAGGAGTTCCGCCACCGACAGAATAATTATACCAGTCTTCTCCCATTAAATTAGGTACGAGCCCTGCTTTTGATCGCGAGTCACCAATTATTACATTCGTTATAGTTTTATTATATTGTTTTGATCTTTCTTTGACATCTTGCCACATAGGGTATTCCCAATTAAAGATAGACGAAAAATTATTTGTTATAGTTAGTTGAACTAAAGTGTATATTACTGGAGATATTATAAAAAACAATCCAATGAATTTAATTGATTTCATTTTTTCACTAAAAATTAAAATATAGAAAGGCACTGTCTTTTGTGAATAATATCACACTCGACACAAAGAAAAATATTGAGCTCACTAGCGTTATGTACGTTGCTTTAAAGGGTTTTTCATGCGGGTTCCTTATAAAGAAAACTGATAGCAAGCCAAATAAGATCAGAAGTATTAGAGTGCTATCAGCGTCTGTATTTTTATAGTCGTTAATTGATATCATTTTAGTTAAAATACTAATGGCCATATCCATATTTTCTGATCTAAATATAACCCAAGAAGCATTAACAAAAAGAAATGTAATTAATATGGAAGCTAATTTTGGGATTCTTATATTGAATACTTTCCATAACCTATGATTGACTAGCGCGACTCCGTGAATTAACCCCCATAAAGCGAATGTCCAACCAGCTCCATGCCATATCCCACCAATTAGAAATGTTATGATCAAATTGAGTGATATGATTATGTTCGATTTTCTATTACCCCCTAAAGGTATATATATATAATCTCGTAAAAACGCGCCTAATGTTATGTGCCACCTTCTCCAAAACTCTTGGATATTTCTAGATTTATATGGACTATTAAAATTCAAAGGTAGTCTAACTCCAAAAACGAGCGCTAGCCCCATTGCCATGTCACAATAACCGCTAAAATCAAAATATAATTGAAGAGTATAAGATAGCGACGTTGTCCAAGATTCTATGAAAGTTAAGTTAGAATAGTTATCAAACCCATCATTGACATAGCTACCAAATGTATCAGCAATTACTACTTTCTTAAACAAACCAACTGAAAACAGAAACAAACCCTCACAGAAGTTATCAATTTTCACCATTGATTTTTCTAATTGGGGTAGTAATTGATTATGATGAACTATTGGCCCGGCGATCAATTGAGGAAAGAAGCAAACAAATGCAGAATATTCCCAGAAGCCGTAGCTTAGCTTTTCTTTGTAGTTGTCAACTAAATATGCAATCTGTTGGAAAGTAAAAAAAGAAATAGCTAATGGTAATATTATTGATTCGTTATTTAAATTTGATGATAGGATTACATTCATATTATCAATGATAAAGTTGAAATATTTATAATACCCTATAACCAATATATTTATAGCTATAGATATTGCTAAAGATAATTTATTACTAATTAATTTACTTGCAATGTAGTTAAAGGATATACTTGCAATTAATAATATCGTATAGTAGGGATTCCAATAGGAATAAAAAGCTAAACTTATCAATGTGATTTTTTTATATTTATCACCATTAGTTAAACAGAACATAGCTAAAGCTATTGGGAAAAACAAAAATATAAATTCATAACTATTGAATAGCACAAAACATCCTATTAATAAAAAATATATTACATAATTTAAAATTAAAACAAACTAAAGTTTATGCATTGTGGTAAAAAAAACACTAGACTAGCTTCAACCATTCCAACTTCACATAAAACTTTATGAAAGCGATATTTGTTTTCAAAGCTAACTACGCTTGGATACCCGAGAACACTACGCCTTTTTGTTCGATTACAGTTGAGTTTAATTCAGTCGAAGACCGCTTGACGCATCGCATCTTTATCTATTACTTTCACATACTATATCATTTCTTCCTTCATGAGTAGGCAGCCATAACACTCTGATTTAACCAGAATTACTCATCATAGTCCATTATTAAATAATATGGTCTTCTAAGGTAGAATTTTTACTACAATTACTTAATTTACATATTTAGCTTTCTATATTGAGTTGTATACGCCTGACGGCAGGACGAGGCATGAAGTTGAGGTATATGTAAATGCCATTGCTTAGAATGGTGTTTTTTCGAAGTCAAACTCAAAGCCAAACCCATCTAAGTCTATATCATCTTCAGCAACGGGGGCTTGTTGTATCTAATCCTCTGCATATTTATGTGTGTTCTGCACAACTAAATCAGGACACTTTTTATCTCATACTCCACAGGTGATAGATCACCATTGGCTGTATGAGGCCTTTCTAAGTTGTAATAGCGCATATACGCTGATACGTCATTTTTCATATGGGCACGAGTTGGTTGCGTGACTTTCAACAACCAGTCATGTTTTAAGCTATCAAAGAATCTCTCAACAACCGTATTATCCCAACACGCCCCAACGTCTCCCATACTGGCTCTGATACCATAGCTACCCAACAATTTCGATCGCATCTACTCGTATTGTGAGCCTCTATCAGAGTGAAACACTTGCCCTTTAGGCGGCTGACGCAGGTTATAAGCCTTTATCATTGCTTTACTTACCAAGTCTGTGATCATGCGTTTATCAATGTGCCGACCGGCAATCCGCCTAGAATATAAATCCGTTGCAATAGCCAGGTACATCCAGCCTTCACCTGTACTAATTCAGACCTGTTTTTAAATACGTCACTTGCCAATATTTGGTTAGTGGCAACTGGGTTGAAGTTCTGATTAAGCAAATTATCAGCGACTGCGTCACTGTTTTTACGCTTCGTTGTAACCTTGTATGTAATCCGTTGGGTCACCACTAAACTGAATAGCCACCAAATCAGTAGACACTCTTTGACTTGATTTCATATTGCTTTTCATACTCTACTGGCGACAACTGATTATTGGAACCATGTCGCCGTTTAATGTTGTAGAACATCTCAATATATTCGAAGATGTCCTTACGCGCTTCCTCTCTAGTGGTGTAGACCTTCCGCTTAATTTTTTCTCTTTTGAGT
>NZ_LJJE01000124.1 GCF_001854765.1 Vibrio sonorensis
ATCGACAACCTCTACTACAAGGTTGCCATCTGGCGTGGTGATGTTTCCACCGTCCGGATCCGTCAGTGGCTTACCACCATTGTCATTGTCATCAGTAATAGCTTCTCCAGAATCAGGGACAACGAGAATACCGTCAGGGTTAATTCCAATTTGAGGGATGTCTTCATTTATGGTCACGTTGCCATTTTCGTCAACACTCACTGTAAGGTCGCGTTCAGTGTCATTACCGTCAGGTGTGTACACGTCAACAATCACGTTTCCTACAATATCCGTCGTTACGCCGCCATTCTCATCGACATGGGGTTTAAGCAGCTCTCCGTTACCAGTGAAAACCAGTTCACCATTTCCATCTACGACGTAGCCATTTTCATCAATCAACACCGGAGGTAGTGGTTCTACGGTGACGCTACCGTCCGGGTTGATGATGAGTTCGCCTTTTTCACCAGTCTTATCGCTGGTGTCCGGATCAACGATATCTACAATGATATTGCCGTCCGGCGAACTGACGTTGTTATCATTCTCGTCTACCAATGGAACCAGTGCGTTGCCATTTTCATCGGTGATCAGTTTTCCATCACCGCCAAATATCATCTCGTCTGGCGAGATTAAAAAGCTGGGTGGCTTTCCGGAAAACCCTGATTCTTGACTATATGTATTAAGTCTTTCACTAAAGAGCGTACCGTCGAGATTATAAATATCTACGACTAACGCGCCATCTGTATCGAATATCAGGTCATCATTAGAATCGAGAGATGGTTTGGTCAATTTACCTGCGTTGGTCGTAATTCGGCTGCCATCAAGGTTGACTAAATAGCCATCTTTATCAAATAACGGAAAACTTACAGGGAAAAGGTCATATTCTCCGTTTTCATTAGTGATTGGGTTGTTTTCGTCATCAACTAACAACATCCCATACTCATTAGTAAAGACACCGTTATCTAGTATTTTTACTAAGACGTTGCCGATTACGTCTTTGATCAAGCTTCCCGTTTCTGAAAGTACAGGTTCTGTTGTCTGCGTATAGAGGGTTTGATAATTATTTGTTATCGGTTGATCATCAGTAAATGGGGTATTAGCTTGTGCGCTAAAAACATCCGAGCCATCGTCATTACACCCCGTTACGCCAATGGTCAAAACCGCGGAAATTAATACCGCTAGTTTGTTCTTCTTCATAATATAGCAATCCAGTTATTGTGTTTTATGCCAGAGTTAATCGGCCGCTTCTCCATCCAACATTCAATATCCAGCTGTTTTGTAAAATTAATAAGTCGAATAAAAGCGAAATAAAAAGTCAAAACAGGTTCTATTTGCAATGGATAAGAAAACAGCCAGACAATCCACTAATCATGCTATATCCATATAAAATAAATTCTCATAACAGAATTTTATACAGAAGATCTAGTAAGCCTAAAATTACAAATAATTGTAAATAATAAATATAGAAAACGAATAATAATAACGAAGATAAAGTAAACAAAGTTTTAAGAAAAACAAATAAAAAGCAAAAAATACTAATTTTAATAAAATATTTTCTCATTCGAAAAACACTATACATAAATTAAATAGACACGAACCTCGTCAAAAATTGAACAGTGATCAATTTAATTTCACCCATACACAATTAAATTGCAATCAAACCATCACAACAATTAAAATAAACAGTGATTTAACATCAACTTAATTAGGAAATAACTTGATAATATAGTCTTTATCTATAACAAAATTGGAATAATTTCAGTCAGAAATGATTAAATTAAAATTAGCCTAAATAGAAGGATGTTTAATTTTTGTTATGTGATGTCTTAAATCGGGCTACTTTCAATGCTAAGGGAGAGCAAATTTTCCAATGGGCATGGTAAAAGGTAATGGAAAGTATAACTACCCATATCATTTTTGATGGCACTAACAATGGGGACCGTTCAAACATTGGGTACTTCGTCGAGACGCTGATATTGAACCCGGGGAGAGTACACAGGCTGTAGGACTAGCCTAGAGTTTATATCAACAGTATAGGTTTCAACATACTGATTCCAAACTCATGCAAATCAGTTTGAGTGAAAGCTGCATTTCACTCTTGTCCGATAATGATCTAACATAGTCGCATCAACACCAAAAACTATAATCGTACCTTGGTAGTGGATATAGAAATCAATTATGGGTGACTTTACGACATAAAAATAGGGCTAAACCACTTTAGCCCTATCCTCGTTGCAAAATGTTCAGTCTAACATCAGAATATCCGACAATGCTGTAGGCATCATAGTCACTTGGTGGAACTTCGAGCGTGCAAGTCGCTCGTTTCAAGTGAAACACCAAAAGCTATACCAGACGCATAAAACAGAATGAACATCATATGCATGTGATGTATGAATAATGATACGAAAAGAAACACTAGGTAGTCGGTAAGGCTCCATCATAAAAGTTACTTACCGATATCTAGCATCACTTGTCCCCGCAAAGTTCTAAACTTTCGCTACTTTTTAGTCTAAAGGTTTATTGGGCTACCACATCCAGATCAGTTTTAGGTACACAACAGCAAGCGAGCACAACGCCCATGTTTTGCTCTTCATCCGTCAGTGCGGGTACATCAGGCTGATGTACTACTCCTGATTCAACCGTGACCTTACAAGCACCACATAGTCCTGCGCGGCAACTATTGGCAATCGCAACACCCGCATTTTCGGCTTGCTCTAGTAAGGTGCTTTGATTGTCACCTTCGAACACTTGGCCATTCACGCTAAGTTGCAATGCTTTATGAGGATCAACACTAATCACACCTACACCAAATGCTTCTTGATGATAACAGGATTCAGGTAACCCCATTTTCAGCATAAGATTTTTGGCCTTTTTCATGAAGCCATCTGGGCCACACACAAATACCATTCGCTTATCTAAATCTTGTATTTGCTTAAGGTGAGAAAGTGACACTCTGCCTTGTAATCCAAACCAATCTAGCGGCGCGTCCGTCAATGAATATATGACTTTTAGGCCTTTGTGTTGGTCGTTGAGTCGCTCTATTTCTTCTCGGCATGGAATATCAGCTCAGTGCGACACTGGTGATAAAAAACAACATCCTTGATTTGGTCGTGATCTGAAAGATAGCGAAGCATAGAGAGCATAGGCGTAACACCGCTGCCTGCTGACATCAGTAAGATTGGCTGTTCATCACAATCGACCAAATGAAAACTGCCATCGGGGTATGTGGCCGCTAGTGTATCGCCAATCTGCAAATGGCTGTTTAACCAGTTGGAAACTCGACCACCATTAATCTGCTTAACAGAAATTGCCAATCTTCCCGGTCGGCTAGGACTAGAGGAAAGTGTATAGCGGCGCGCGACTTCCTCTCCATCAATATCTACGCTTATCGGTAAGTGCTGACCCGGCAAATAGCTTGGCAGCTCTCCTTTAACTGGCTCAAACCAAAAAGTAACAAAATCTCGTGCTATCTCTTCGCGCTCTACACATGTAAGCGCTAGCGCTTGAGGAGAGTTATCGACGTAAAACTCTTTTTCTTTGTATTCCAGTACTTCAACTTTGTCCCCTTGTCGAATCATACCTTCGTTACGTGCAATAAGGTTTTGTCCAAAGAAAACACCACCTCGCTCGTTGGCCCTAAATTCAGATAAGGTTTTCAATGGCTCTTTGCTTGGTCTGAAAGCGCCCTTTTCCACATCAACCGTCGTCAAAATACATCTTTCACACGGCTTTACGGCTTCAAACTCTACTTCACCAATACGAATACGTTTCCAACTGTCTTCACCAAATGGTTCAGTACCGCTTACAACCAAATTGGTTCGAAACTGATCCATAGAATGTGTTTCACTGCTGCGTCGATTCAGTTCTTGTAATGACGCTTCACTTATCACCAGTACGGGATACCCATCGGCAAAGCTCACATTGCTTCCCACTTTCTTGCGAATTCGATTGGATTGTTCTCCGGAATACAGCAGTTCTACTCGTTTCCCTAACACGCGACTAAACCAATCATCGGCATCATCGGTGGTAGTGTAAGCGGCAAAGTTGTCTTTCCAGACCTGAGCAGGTGTTTCTTGCATTTTGAAGTCAGCATAACGGATTCGCAGCGCAGGTAAGCCTTCCGCTGTAAACATCACACCATCAGGCATAAGACTAGACTTAACCTTCACCATTTGCGGGTATTTTCGAGCAGTGATCATAGAGCCGTCGGCCAGAGCCAACATAAAACGACGGTCAAATGTTAGGCCTTGTTTTTCAACCCAACTGGTAGATAAAGAGAGTCCACCAACGGATTTCACCGGATAGACATTAATTTGCGACAGTTTCGGGGATGACATTGCTATTCCTTTTTATAATTTGAAGTATCGACTTCTGTCCCACCGAACTGAGTTTAGTGTAGGAAATAGATAAGTGAGACTTATAATTGGCTATCTTTGAAGATAGGTTTTCGTTTTGTCTCTAACAGTTCAATGGAAGCGAAACTATGATAAACCTTGTTTGTCATAGAACAAAGTTAATTAAACTGTCGTTTATTCTGTATGCCTTAGAAACGGATACTGTTTTTAGATAACTTTTAAGGTTTTAACCGCGAGGAAACTTTTAAATATGGACAATAAACTCATACTTATTCTACTAAGCATCTTTATCCCGCCCGTCGCTGTATTTTTGGATAAAGGTCTAGGTCGGGACTTTATCATCAACTTGATACTCACCTTGATTTTCTTTTTACCGGGAATGGTGCACGCGCTATACGTCACGCTTAAAAAATAACTAAGTCACTCATTCCTGACTAAATAGAGAAAAAAGGGATGAAAGTAAACGGGTTTTCTACTATCATCCTGTCGCCTAAGCGTAAGCGTTTGCGCGAAAGTAAACCTTCTCGCTTAGGCTCCAATCAGATTGTAACTATGGTGGGAGCCTGCAATGACAACTCTTAATATCACTCGTCCTGACGACTGGCACGTTCATCTTCGCGATGGTGAAGTACTAACCGACACTGTTCGCGATATCAGCCGCTACAACGGCCGCGCACTAATCATGCCAAACACGGTTCCACCGGTCACCACTACAGAGCTTGCTCTTGACTATTACGATCGCATTATGGCAGCTAAGCCTCGCGAAGGTTTTGCTCCACAGATGGCTCTTTACCTGACCGACAATACAACTCCGGAAGAAATTCGCAAAGCCAAGGCTTCTGGCAAAGTCGTTGCAGCAAAACTTTACCCTGCTGGTGCGACAACCAACTCTGATTCCGGTGTCACTTCGGTTCAAAAGGTATACCCTGCTCTCAAAGCTATGCAGGAAGAAGGGCTACTGCTTTTAATCCACGGTGAAGTAACAACGCACGACGTTGACATCTTTGACCGTGAGAAAAAGTTCCTTAATACAGTAATGAAGCCTATCGTGTCTGATTTCCCAGATCTCAAGATCGTCATGGAACACATCACCACTAGTGACGCTGTTGAGTTTGTAAATAGCTGCGGTGAAAACGTGGCGGCGACCATCACTGTTCACCACTTACTTTACAACCGCAACCATATGTTGGTTGGCGGTATCAAACCTCACTTCTACTGCCTACCAATCCTTAAGCGCGGTTCACACCAACAAGCGTTAATTGGCGCGGCAACGAGCGGTAGTAAGAAGTTCTTCTTAGGCACGGATTCTGCGCCTCACGCAAAAGGTGCAAAAGAGTCGGCATGTGGTTGTGCTGGTTCATATACTGCGCACGCTTCACTAGAGCTGTACGCTGAAGTCTTCGACCTAGAAGGTAAACTGGAAAACTTAGAAGCCTTTGCTTCTCACAATGGACCAGATTTCTACGGTTTACCGCGCAATGAAGAAACGGTAACACTGTACAAAGAAGAGTGGTCTGTACCAGAAACCATGCCATTCGGTTCTGACATTGTTGTGCCAATCCGTGCCGGTGAAACCGTTGCGTGGAAAGTAAAATAACCACTGTTTTAAAATCGTATTCTACAGCCGCTGATATCAGCGGCTTTTTTGTCCCTTGTTATATAGCACTCAACTTTTTTAATAAACCTATGAATGTTATAGAGATAGCACCAATTATCACTGGTTAGCTTTGCCAATACCTACTCAATTCGTTAGCCTATGTAATGGGTTTGCCCAAGCCATTAATCTGGTGTGACTACGCGAATTTAAGAGAATTTAACCGTGAGCGAAAAAGTAACCATAGCTGTTATTGAAGATGAGCCGGCAATAGCCGAAAACCTTATTCATGTACTGGAAGTGGGTGGCTTTCATGTTGAGTGGTTTACCACCGCAGGGGAGGGGCTCGCTTATCTACAACAACATCCCGTTGCCCTATTGATTTTAGATATAGGCCTGCCTGACGGCAATGGTTTTGAGTTATGCAAGACGATTCGTGAGTTTTCCACCATTCCTATTATCTTTCTAACTGCCCGCAGCGATGAAATTGATCGCGTGGTCGGATTAGAAATAGGCGCAGACGACTACGTGACCAAGCCATTTAGTCCTCGTGAAATGTTGGCAAGGGTAAAACTGCGCATTAAATCTCGCCCGGTAACTCAAACCCACTCCCCAGCAAATTGTTACGCCGAAAATGTGTTAGTCGCTCAGAACTTTGATTACAGCTTTGATGGTCAAGAATTAGGGTTAACAGCGGTTGAATTTAAGATCCTTCAAAAGCTGATTTCTGCTTCATCTCAAGTTCTGAGCCGTGAGCAATTAATGTGCGCTGCAGACATGGCGATTGAAGCTGTCTATGAACGCAATATCGACTCTCATATCAAAGCCATTCGCAACAAATTAAAACCTTTTGGTTTGTCCGAAAGAGTATGCACTAAGCGCGGCTTCGGATACTTCTACGACGCTAAGGCGGACCAATGAATCGTTGGCCTAAAATACCTCTCGGCTTAAGACTGTTTTTCCTCTACTCAGTATTAGTTGGAATGACGGCTTACATGGTGAGTAGAACCGTTGTCCAAGAGCTAAAACCGACGGTTAGGCAAACCACCGAAGAAACCTTAGTTGATATGGCAAACCTGCTAGCCGTATTAGCCGAAGAGGAAGTGCTCAAAGGGCAGATTTCCGAAAGTCGCTTTCAGCAAATATTAACGTCTTACGGTCAACGCGAGCCACAAGCACGGATTTATGAAATTGGCAAAAAGTCCATAAACCATCGAATCTACATCGCCGACAAAAACGGGATTGTCGTGGCCGACTCTTGGCAAAAAGACATTGGTGCTGACTACTCTCAATGGAATGACGTGTACCTAACGTTGCGCGGTCAATACGGCGCGAGAAGTACTACCGAAGACCCAAACGATCCGTTGTCCACCGTAATGCACGTTGCCGCCCCTATTTACCATCAAGGCGAAATTATTGGCAGTGTCACCGTTGCCAAGTCTAACCGCTCCGTTCAGCCTTTTATCGACCTATCCAAGCGCAATGTTATCTTCTGGATGATTTTAATGAGTGGCCTTGTTTTGATCGCCGGCGCTCTTTTTGCTTGGCGGATACACTCAGCACTACACAAGTTAGAAAACTACGCCACTAAAATGGGTGAAGGTGAAAAGGTCGTTAAGCCCACTTTTCGAATCTTCTATGAATATGGGACTCTTAGCGATGCCCTCGAAAAAATGCGCAATCAGCTCGACGGTAAACAGTACGTCGAAGAATACGTACAGACTTTAACTCATGAGCTCAAAAGTCCCCTATCGGCCATAAAAGGCGCGAGTGAAATTTTGCAAATGCCTTTGCCCGAAGAAAAAGTAACTCGATTTGCTAGTAATATCGAGCGGGAAAGCGATCGCATGCAGTCACTCATCGATAAACTCTTACAACTTGCCAGATTGGAAAAACGGCTAGAACTGGAAGTACTTGAGAAGGTTTCTGTCGACGCCATTATCAACCAAGTGATTCAGGCTTCCGATTCTAGGTTGGTCGCCAAAGACGTGTTATGTCGTCTGCAGTCCAATGACAACCACGTCGTACTTGGCGATGCGTTTTTGCTAAAACAAGGGCTATTTAACTTGATGGACAACGCTTTGGACTTTGTTTATCCCCAAGGGGAAATCCAATGGCTAGTGGAAGTCTCGGGGGAGACTACTCTAATATCCATTTTTAATACTGGCCCTTCGATACCGGATTATGCGATGCCTAGATTAACAGAGCGGTTCTATTCTTTAGGAAGAGAAAATGGCGTCAAAAGCACGGGTCTTGGACTTAACTTCGTCGAGCAAGTTGTCAAACTTCACAATGGTTCATTAGGCATCGAAAACCTTAAAAATGGTGTAAAAGTAACCCTAACTTTGCCTGCTCCATAAAAACTCCACATTAGCTCCATTTGTTCTCCAAATTGCTGATTTAAATTAACCGAATCAGATTATGGAGAATCAAAATGAAAAAACTGTTAAAAAACCGGCTGGGCGTAAAGTTCGCTTTTGTACTTTTCCTATTTGTACTGCTACAAATACCCACTGCTATGATTAGCGATTTGATCTCCGAGCGCTCCTATCGACAAGAGAGCGTGATCGAAGATATCGCCCGCAGTAGCAGTGGGGAGCAACGCATTGTTGGCCCTATTCTCATTGCACACTACTCAGAGACAAAAATTGAAGACGGAAAAGACGTTCGCAAAGACTATCGCCGATTCTTCTTACCTAAAACATTTGGAGCAAAAGCGCATTTAGACAGTTTCGAAAAATACCGAGGAATTTATCACGCTAGGTTGTACAAGGCGCAAACATCGCTATCCGGTTCATTTGACCTTAGCGAGCTTGGGTTCCTCAAGGATTTTGATATTGAAGAGGTGAGTCTGATTGTTGGTATACAAGATAGCCGAGGGTTAATTAGACTTGATGAAATGACCTTAAACGGAAAAAAGCTCGTACTCTCTCCCGGTACAGGCCTAACACCACTGCCACAGGGTTTCCACAGCAAAATCCAAATCGAGAACTTTGATTCGACCCAACCAGTACATTTTAACCTTAACTTTTTGCTACAGGGCATGGGCCGACTGAATGTTACCCCTATTGGTGACCGCACCAGTGTTGAAATTTCATCTTCTTGGCCTCATCCAAGTTTTGTCGGGGACTACCTCCCTATTTCAACGGAAGTAAATGAGTCAGGCTTTGTAGCTAAATGGTCTAGCAATAATTTCTCCACCAATATCTCGTCCCATGTTCAAAGCTGTTTATCCAATGAAAGCTCCTGTTTTCACCATGATGAAAGACAAATGGGCGTCACGCTGATTGAACCAGTAGACCACTATTTAAAGTCTCACCGAGCAATCAATTATTCACTTTTGGTCATTACTCTCGTGTTTGCTAGTTTCTTTTTCTTGGAACTGTTTCAAGCCCGTCCGGTGCACCCAGTGCAATACGGTTTTGTCGGCATAGCATTAGCGCTTTTTTACCTTATGCTAATTTCTATGAGCGAGCATATAGGTTTTAACTGGGCATATTCCTTATCGGCCATTTCTTCAACGCTCCTTCTAAGCACTTATGTGGGTGGTATGTTAAGCAGTACAAAACAAGGTGCTATTTTCGGTATAAGCCTTATGACACTTTACGCCATCTTGTTTGGGCTCCTTCAAGCAGAAAGCTATGCCCTATTGATGGGGACACTACTGTGCTTCGCAATTCTGAGCCTAGTGATGACGTTAACCCGTCGCGTCAATTGGTATGACAGAAATAAAACCCAGCAAACCGTTGAGACAGACGAGGTTGAAAATGAACATCAGTAAAGATCTCAATTTGTTCGGGCTCCAAGGCGAAAGTCAGAAACGTCCGTCTTCAACTTGGTTTAAGTTTTCTTCATCTAACTTAATCAAAAGTCTTGTGTGCTTATGCGGCTAATATTCATTGCCATGTTTGTTAATGATAGTTTCATACGGCCATTTTTTGGAGACGTTCTAGTTGTCATCTGGCTCTTTTACACCTTGGCCACTTTGGTCTCTATTAACAGGCTATATTTGATCATCGCAGCGGTCGCGATCGCATACTTAGTAGAACTAAGCCAATACTTTCAGCTAACTCAGTTACTTGGGGTTGAAGCGCAGTCACTACTGTATGTTGTTTTAGGCGCGACGTTCGATTGGCTAGACCTCATCGCTTATTCAATTGGCGGTCTATTTTGCTGGGGAGTAGAAAGGCAATGATGCTTCAACGCAAAGTGATACCCAAAGACGAATACTGTAAAAATAGTTGCCGTCGTTACTTGAGAAAAAGGATAAGAAAGGGATTGTTAGAACGCGTATTCCTATGGTCAATATCAAACAAACGAACACATCATCCTACAAAGTGAAACAAGCCGGATTTTACATCCGGCTTTATCTATAACGAGTTTCCGCTTAAGGTTTTAGCGCTAACACCTTATCTATGTCTTCTGCACTATGTCGATTAGGAACTTGTTCCCAATCTTCTCCCCAGGTTCGGTTAACCACACGACCTCGTTGCACAGCTTCACGTTCAAAGATTGCCTTAGCCCAACGTTGAACGTGTTTGTAACTCCCGGTATCTAAGAATTCTGCAGCATCATAGGCAAGGCCAAGCGCGAGATTACCGTACCAAGGCCAAATAGCCATATCTGCAATAGTGTACTCTTCACCGGCGATATAGGTGTTATTAGCTAGCTGCTTGTCGAGTACATCTAACTGTCGTTTTGCTTCCATGGCAAAGCGGTTAATCGGATATTCAAACTTCTCCGGCGCATAAGCATAGAAATGACCAAAGCCACCACCGAGATATGGTGCTGAACCTTGCAACCAGAATAGCCAGTTCATAACTTCGGTCTTCTTGGCCACGTCTGAAGGGAGGAAGTGACCGAACTTTTCAGCCAAGTAAAACAAAATATTGCCCGACTCAAACACGCGTTGTGGCGTTTCCTGAGAATGGTCAGACAGGGCTGGGATCTTGGAGTTTGGGTTTACTTCGACAAAACCACTGGAAAATTGATCCCCTTCACCAATTTTAATCAAGTGAGCGTCGTATTCTGCTTCTGTTACGCCAAGAGCCAAAAGCTCCTCTAGCATGATTGTTACTTTTTGACCGTTTGGTGTAGCAAGTGAATACAATTGGATCGGATGCTCACCGACCGGTAACTCTTGTTGATGTCGAGCGCCTGAATCCGGACGGTTAATGCTCGCCCATTGGCCGCCATTCTCTTCATCCATAGTCCAAACTTTTGGTGGTACGTATTCGTTCGTCATCCTGTTTTTCCTTTTTCTAATTAGTGCCAACATTACTGGATAGCAACATAACCAGATATTTAGGCGAAAAATTTCACTTAAAAGGTCAAAACTCAATTTTTGTTAGAACCAATGGTTATGTAGCACACTAACTTTTGTATAAGGCCTAGACAGAAACCGTTCTTCCCAGAAGCTATGTTTAAATAAATACGCTCGGGACTGGATAAATTCCACTAATGATACTTTTATTAAACAGAATACTCTGCACTGTCCTAGACTTAGTGAAGTGACACTGAGCGAGGCGCTCTATGGAAGTACCAATGGATATAGCGACCCTATCGATAATTTCAGTTATCTTGGCATTTACCTATTCGTTAGGTTTGATGCTATTGCACTTTATTAACAAAAATTATTCCGGTTTATTGATCCTATCGGCTTCGCTGTCTGTACTCGGCATTGGCTTCCTTGTGCTCGCCTTTGGAAACACTATCTCCCTTTGGGTTTCTAAAGTGCTCGCCAACGGACTCATCGCCTATGGTTTTGTTTTATTGGTTCAAGGGTTAGGTCAGTTCAGACGGTGTGCAGTGCGTTATCACCACATCGCTTATATTTCCCTTATCGCGACAATCGTTGGCCTTTGTTACTTCACCTTTTTCCACGTATCCACCGACATTCGCATTATTTTGATTAGCGGTCATATCGTTCTTTGTTTGGCGCTTTGCGTTTTGATCAACAGCCGCGGTCAACAAAAAGACAATACTATCGCTTTGATGATCCTTACTGTCGGTCTGTTTATTCAAGGTCTGTATATGCTCTATCGAATAGCGTGGACCATGGGAACCCCCGGCATTCCCGACTTTATGCAAGCGGGTATTGTTCAGCAACTCGCGTTTATCGCTATCATTTTAATGATCGTATTAATCGGTTTTTCCATCACTTGGATTATTACCTCGCGCCTTGTTACTACTATATACAACACCTCTATTGAAGATACGCTGACACGGCTCTACAACCGAAGGGCTATGGAAGAGTTTGTTCCCAAAGATATGGCACGAGCAATACGTCACCGAGAAAATTTGTCTGTTGTGTTGTTAGACATCGACAACTTTAAAGCCATCAACGATACATACGGCCATCAGGTAGGTGATAGCGTGCTAAAAACCATTGCTCGAATTGTCCGCCACGAAACTCGTAAGGAAGATTCCTGCTTTAGATACGGCGGAGAAGAGTTTTTGGTATTGCTGCCCACAACCAATACTGAACAAGCGGTCGTTGTAGCAGAGAAGCTACGCAAAACGATCAAGCGCTCTAACATCCTACCGACCTCTTCTCAGGATTGCACCGCGAGTTTTGGTGTTGCCAGTTATACCAACGAGACAAATTGGCAGGAACTGGTAGAGAAAGCCGACAAAGCGCTATACAACGCAAAAATGACCGGTAGGAATACGGTGAGTATCTACACCGACGCACTGCTCAAAGGTAAGACTCAAACCATTGGAAGCCAAGCGCCTAAATCTACTGAGATACCACCCGACGGTCTCACTCAGCACAAGTAAAGTTAGCGATTGTTAACTGAGCAAACGCAGGTACCAGTTAATCTCGCCATAGGCAATTAAGTCAAAGATGGTGAAAAAGATTGCGGTGATGACCACCAGCTTAACAAGTTTTTTTACTATCAACATATCCACTCCATATCGTGCTCCAGCAGTGTATGTATTTTTAGATGTTAAGCAAATTAATGATTGTTAAAAGGCGTAAAGCGCAAGATAAGCTCGCAAATCGTTCTGGGGTGGCAAAGACTCAGTTTTACTAGATAAATCTTAGATTTCATTAATCTTTAATTAATTGAAATATCATACCTTTCTATTCAAGCACGCCAATTTAACCGTATTTGGCGGTTCCTAACCTATTACTATGCGCATTGTTATCATGGATACTTCACTTGTCACTAACACCGGGCAGAGCGAATCTCTAGAGTCGTTTGGGCCTTTTCAACTCTTTACTTTAGTGCTTTCAATCTACGTATTGGTGGCACTGTTGGTGGAAAGTATTTTCGACTTATCTCCAGAGGTAGTGGAAGTACTGCATATCGTCGACACCCTCGTATGTATGGTGTTTCTCACGGATTTTTGCATACGTTTCAAGCAAGCAGACAATAAGCTTCAGTTTATGAAATGGGGTTGGATCGACCTAATCTCTAGTATTCCGCTTCTCGACAATTTCCGCTATAGCCGAATTGTAAGAGTTATCAAAGTGCTGCGGATCTTGCGCGCTCTGCGCTCAATAAAAATCATCCTCTCTTATGTGTTTGAGAAACGTATGTATGGCACGTTTTCTCTCGTCTCGATTGTTTCCATACTTATCGCGATTTTTGGCGCTATTGCCGTTTTGCAGTTTGAGAGGGGCGTCGATGGCTCTAATATCCACAACGCACATGATGCGCTCTGGTGGGCATTTGTCACCATTACTACTGTCGGTTATGGCGACTTATATCCCGTCACTTATGAAGGCCGAATTATTGCGGTCATTCTAATGACTGCCGGAGTTGGTCTATTCGGGACCTTTACCGGTTTTGTTTCCACTTGGTTTGTAGAAGATGAAAAAAGCCACAAGGGCAAACCTCTGGTATCTGAACTAAAAGACGAAGTAAGCGAACTCAAACAAGAGATTTCCGATTTAAAGACGCTTTTACAAAAGCAAATAAACTAGGCATTCGGGCTTATTAAGCTTGTCGTGCTAACGCCGACCTAACGTCATTCGGCATCCATATTTCGGCTTCAAGCGAAGTATCGGTTTTTGCTATTAGCTATAGTCCCTTTCGAAGTTAAGTCAGATAGAAAGGACAAAAATGATAGCCGTATTATTTGAGGCAATGGCCGTAGCAGATAAAAAAGATCGCTATTTTCAGTTGGCAGAACAGCTAAAGCCGCTTCTTATCACAGTTGATGGTTTTGTATCAATCGAACGGTTCCAGAGCACAACGGACCCAAATAAATTTATCTCGTTATCTTGGTGGAGTGATGAGAAAGCGATAAAAGTCTGGAAAGAAAATGTACATCATATGCTTGCACAGAACGAAGGAAAAAAATCTATTTTTTCTTGGTACAAGATTAACGTTTTAACTTCTACTCGCGAATATCGTTCACAATCATAGGGAAAGTACATGTACGACATAAATGTAATTTTAGATAATACCCCCGGAGAGTTGGCTCGGTTCGGAGAAGTATTGGGGAAAAATGGAATAGGACTCGAAGGTGGTGGCGTATTTACTTATAACAATCAAAGCCATGCACACTTTTTGGTCAAGGACGGAGAAAAAGCGCGAAAAGTTCTAAGCAGCCATAGCTTTGAAGTGCAAAGTGTAAGTACTCCACTGATACGAAAACTGAAACAAGATCAACTTGGCCAGTTAGGCGCGATTGCCAAAGCGTTAGCAGAACAAGGGGTGAACATTATTGTTCAATACAGTGACCACGATAATCAGTTGATACTGGTAACAGATAACTATAGATTAGCTGACCTAGCCACTTCTGATTGGGCAGTCAAAGTTGAGTAAGCAAAACAAAGCTTCTTTAGAGTCACAATCCTATAATCAGGAAAACGAGATGGCGGCCTTAGCGGCTGCCATGTCAGACTCTTCTAGAATGAAAATACTATGCGCATTGATGGACGGCAAAGCGTGGACAGCCACCGAACTCAGCGCAATAGCTGAAGTTGCCGCATCCACAACCAGCTCGCATCTATCTCGCTTGTTAAAAGCGAATTTAGTGACCTGCATATCTCAAGGACGTCATCGATATTTTCGCCTATACGACCATAGGATTGCGTCATTGTTAGAGAATATGATGGGAGTAACCTTTCAGGTAAACAATTCGTCTCGTTCAAAAGTACCGAAAGAACTACGCCAAGCGCGAACATGTTATGACCACTTGGCTGGGGAAGTCGCCGTAAAGCTATATGACTCTTTTGTGCAAAACAACTGGATTAATAAGGATGGCCACAACCTTACAACACTAGGAAAAGAGAAGTTTTTGCAACTTGGTATTAGTTTAGAAAACAAAACCAAGCGCAAAGTATGTTGTCCTTGTTTAGATTGGAGCGAACGGCAATATCACATAGGTGGTAACTTAGGAGCCGCTTTGCTTAACTACTTTGAAAACAAGCGCTGGATTAACCGAATATCGGGATACCGGGAAGTTGTTATTACCAAAGAAGGCTACGAGGCATTAAGCAAACACTTTTTGATTTAACGGCCAATATTTTCAGTCACACTATAAATTGAATTAACACAGCTGCGGTGAGTGTTTGTCTAATTTGTTTGCAAACCGTATGCCTTTTGATTCTATAGAAATACACGTTCACATTGTCGGTGTAGCCTTTATGAATACGTGCTTTCTCATTGTTGTTTTGGGGAAAAGGGCATATGAGAAACCTTAGTCTATTACACGCCGGAGGCTTTGCTTAACTCGTGAAGGGCTGCAACTTGCAAAAAATGTGAACGGCTTTTGTATTCTGTGCTTACCTCGACACAGTTATCTATTTGCTTAGTAAGCAAATTAGGTAAAGTTACGTTAATTTTACTGGCTTTGCCCATATATGGTTCAATATCTACCACAATGACGGCCCACGCCCATCCTTGGTATTCTTTCATCTGCTGACAGTCGGCCAATGAACTGGCTTCGGGAGGGAGTTTCCCGCTTTCTGCCAGATCTTCCAAATAAAAATTAGCGGCTTCTTGAGCGTTGATTAACGCCTCGTCTAATGAATCTCCAGCTGAAAAACAGCCCGGTAAATCGGGGAATACGACGCCATAGGCTTCGTGGCCTTCTCCGGTTTCTATCGCAATTGGATACAACATACTTGCTTGCCCTTTTTTCATGTTTGGTATGGTGACGTGTGTTAATACGGGTTTAAAGCCCTGCCTGTTTCTTAATTTTCAGCACCAATCCTTTCGGTAAATCCTTTTTCGGGTGGGGAATGATTAGGGTTTCTTCAGAGTTTAGATGCCTGAACTTGTGGTGGCTACCTCGGCTACTTACTTGCTCCCAACCTTTCTTTTTTAGCTGCTTAATTAATTCTGCACTTTTCACTTCACTCACTGCCACTCTTTTCGGAGTTATAATAACCCTTTAAATTCCAATTGCGCAAGAAGTCCAACTCCAATAATTCCAAACAAGCTATAAACTGAGCTTTCCTGCATCGTTTCTTATGACACATTAGCTGGAAACATGTTTTATGCATGTTGGCTTATTCAAGGTTTCAATGGATCTTCAACTTGCTCTAGCTTATTTCAAAGGGAATAAATAGAGGATGTGTGCTTTCTTGTCATCAGCTGACATAACAATGATTGTACTAATTAGACTTGGTGTCCAAAACGGATGTTATGAACCATATTAGTATTGAGAGAAGCACTCGGATATTAAACGGCTAAGTGACAAAAACTGCCTTATGTGGAACATTTATCCGTCGCGTTACTGTATGACAGATCGACACTTAGTCACTACCGTTGAAAATTGGGCAATAAAAAAGGTTGGACAAACCAACCTTCATATAAAACTGTAGCGCAGCTAAGACTCTAGAGATTAGTGAATTGGCGCATCCGTTTTTGCGTAGAACTTGCCAAAGTACTGCTCTAGTATTTCTGGAGTTAGTTTCCCTTCTGCTTCCAACTTTTTAAGCTCTGCGGCAATCGCTTTTTGCTCTTCAATTGAAGGCAGGGCAACTTCTGGCTCATCGCCAGCTTCTTGTGACAAGATTTCCAGTTCTTTTTCGAAATCGCTCATAATACAACTCACCTAAATATAACAATCTGCGGCTAAGTTTACCTAGTTCCTTGCCGTTATACCACTGTCAAAGTAGGTTTGTTTCTCCGCGATGTTTAACTTGATAACCGCACTAAATAGCCAAATTCTATCGATTACACCTTGGCTTTTGACGGCTAACTTTTAACCACAACGTCAATAAAATCAAAGCGCAATCTAAGATTTTTCGTAAATTTTGCATTCTCCCTAAAAAAACCGCTACGTGCCTCTTGCAAGTCGATTTTCACTGCTCCATATTTCTAGCATTCAGATACACAACTAGGTATTCGAGTAAACACGAGTTGTGGCAAAGGCTTGGATTGCACCAATTAACGAGTGCAATTTAGCAAGCAGACAAAAAATAGCGGATAAGTTAGATGACCTCTCAGGTTTTTAAACAGTTACAAACACATTTAGAAAGTCAGGTAATCGGCCAGCAAGAGTTGGTTAAACAGTTACTGGTGGCCCTATTGGCCGATGGGCATATATTGGTAGAAGGTCCACCCGGGTTAGCCAAGACTAGAGCGGTTAAATCCCTAGCCGATTGCATAGAGGGGGAGTTCCACCGTGTTCAATTTACTCCTGATCTACTGCCCGCTGATCTCACTGGCACCGATATTTACCGCCCTGAAACGGGCGAGTTTCAATTTCAGGCTGGACCTATTTTTCACTCTCTATTGCTTGCTGACGAAATCAACCGCGCTCCGGCTAAAGTTCAAGCTGCAATGCTGGAAGCTATGGCTGAAAAGCAAATCACCGCGGGTCGTCATACCTATCCACTGCCTGAGCTGTTTTTAGTCATGGCAACACAAAACCCCATTGAGCAAGAAGGTACTTACCCTCTTCCAGAAGCTCAGTTAGACCGTTTTTTACTGCACTTGGATGTGGACTACCCTGACGAGCAAAGCGAACTTGCTATTTTGCGTTTAAATAGAGGGGAAGCTCAGGGCCATCAAACTCAACAACCCATTACTATTAGCCAAAAAGAGATTTTCGCAGCGCGCCAAGAGGTACTCAATGTACATATGGCCGAGCCAATCGAGCAGTACTTGGTTAGGCTTATCATGGCGACGCGTGCCCCACAAGACTACGATAGCGAATTGGCACAATGGCTCGCTATGGGTGTTAGCCCTCGTGCAACAATTGCATTAGACCGATGCGCCCGCGCTCACGCTTGGCTCGAAGGTAGAGATTATGTTAGCCCTGACGACATTCAAAAGATGATTTTTCCAGTGATGCGTCATCGCCTTTTATTGAGTTACCAAGCGCAAGCACAGGGTATTACATCAAGCCAAGTCATTGACCGACTGCTTACTTTGGTCGGTAGCGCGTAAAGAATCATCATGACTGTAATGACGGATTCAGCACTGCCCCTTAACGCTAACGGCGTGACATTGTCACTTAATGAGCTTATCGCCTACAAACAGCAGTCGATCCCTTGGATGCCACCTGCGGGAAATGTATGGTCATCATTGAGTGGTCGGCATCAAAGCCGTCGCTTAGGTAAAGGCATGGATTTTTCGGAAGTTCGTCAATACCAAGCCGGAGACGACGTTCGCTCAATCGATTGGCGCGTGACGGCCAGAACTGGTAAACCTCACACCAAATTGTTTAGTGAAGAGAAGCAGTCTCCTGTTTTGGTTTATATCGACTTTAGAAAGAGCATGCGTTTTGGCTCGTCTTTACTTTTAAAATCGGTGCAAGCGTCTCACCTTGCAGCCATGCTCTGTTGGGTAGCGGTGAAGCAAGGCGACCGCGTTGGCGCAGTGATCAATACGGGGCAAAAACTTATCGACCTTAAGCCAACGGGTGGAAATCGCGGCGCATTAAAACTGATTCAGCAATTGGTAGAACAACACAATTCCCTTTTCACTGGCGCTGAATCAAAGGATGTCATCACCAATGAAGAAGCGCTGCAAACGCTTTGCCAATTATGCCCAAAGGGCAGTGATCTAGTGTTGATCAGTGACTTCCTAGACATCAGCAACGCTCACAGTGTTTGGCTGCACCAACTTAGCCAGCATAATCGGGTGAAAATGGCGCATATTTCCGATCCCCTTGAACTAGGACAAACAGACTATCGCGGCACAGAAAAAGTCAGCAATGGCGAATCTACCCGTTGGTTTAACTTTGGCTCCTCATCAAGTAGGAAACGGATCAAACAAGAATTTACCTCTCACCAGAATAATCTCGAACAGTTGGCCATGGATCATGCAATTGCATGGGCAAGTCTTTCTTGTGGTCAAACGTTGATAAAACAATTAAACGGAATGAATAATGAGTGAACAAAATACGTCAGGTCTATTGCCTATTTTAGATATACAGCTGCCGGAACTGCCCTCTTGGCTTCCCTTAGCATGGGGATGGTGGGCGTCTGCAGGTGGAGTAGTCGTTGCCCTACTGTTGGTAGTGTTCCTCATTAAACGTCATAAGAAAAAACAAGCGGCAAAGAAAACGGCGTTGCGTTTATTACGTAGCAACGAGCAACCTGCTGGTGCGATAGAGCTTGTTCGTCAGGCCGCCCTTTGTTACTTCCCGCGCGAGCAGATCGCTGGGTTAACTGGTGAAAGGTGGTACGCGTTCTTAGACGATCAATATGGCGAACCACTGTTTCAACCTAATGCAGATAGCTGGCATCAGGTTCTTTACAGCAAAACTAAACCGCATAATGGTGAAGAGTTAGTTGAACATTGCGCTCTTTGGGTAGAACAAGCTTTACCGCCTAAACGTCGTCGGAGAAGGAAGGTTGCCTGATTTCACTTTTGTCTGGTGGTGGGCGTTTTTTCTTATTCCACTGCCTCTGCTGGCTTACTTTCTGCTACCAGCAGAAAAATCAGACCAAGCACTATATTTACCTTATCTCCCCGATGAGGAGGTAAACCACCCGCCGTCGAACAAATTGCCACGCGTATTGGCCATTATTGTTTGGCTGGGGCTAATCGCGGCGATAGCGCGACCGGTTTCTTATGGTGACCCAATTATTGAGCCGACAATGCACCGCGACATGATGCTTGTTGTCGACCTTTCCGGCTCGATGGCCCAAGAAGATATGAAAGTTGGCGATGACTATACCGACAGGTTAACCGCGGTAAAAAAGGTAGTCGGTGACTTTATCTCCGAGCGACAGGGAGACAGGCTTGGCCTTGTTCTCTTTGCTGACCACGCCTATCTGCAAACACCGCTTACCACGGATCTCAACGCGGTTTCTGCACAACTCAACCGCACCGTGTTGGAGTTGATTGGATCGCGCACGGCAATAGGTGAAGGTATTGGCCTAGCCACAAAAACGTTTATCGATAGTGATGCGCCACAAAGAGTGATGATTTTGCTCAGTGACGGCTCTAATACCTCTGGTGTTTTGGAGCCCTTGGAAGCGGCCAAAATCGCATCTGAACACGGTACGACGATTTATACGGTTGGCTTAGGTGCGGGGGAAATGCAAGTGCGCAGTTTCTTTTCAACCCGCACGGTCAACACGGCCAAAGACCTTGACGAAAAGACGCTCACCGCCATTGCTGAAATGACAGGTGGACAGTATTTTCGGGCAAGAGATCCACAGCAACTAGAGCAAATTTATCAAACCATTAATCAATTGGAGCCAATCTCAAAATCGACTCAGGTTTGGCGACCGCGCTTTGAATGGTTTTATTGGCCGTTATCCATCAGTTTTATATCTGTGTTGATACTTGTGATCGTCAGGAGGAACAATGGCTGACTTTCATTTTATGTACCCGAATTGGTGGTGGGCTTTGCCCGCCGCCATTTTAATACTACTTTGGGTTAACCGCAGCCGTCGGGGGCAGGGTTTGATAGCACCCCATATCCGTCAGCAGTTGGGGTTGAAAAGCAAGGAAGTTAGTCAGCGACTAACACTATTCCAATGCGTTATTGCTTTTGTTGCCGTGTTTGCTTTAGCTGGTCCCAGTATGCAAAAACAGGAGATCCCTCTCTTTCAAAGTGATAATGCTCGTGTTCTGGTTCTTGATATGTCCCTATCAATGTATGCACAGGACATCAAGCCCGACCGACTTTCCCAGCTCAAATTCAAGTCACTGGACCTTTTAAAACAGTGGCAAGACGGACAAACTGGATTGGTGGTCTATGCTGCTGACGCCTATTCACTTAGCCCGCTAACAAGAGACAGTAATACATTGGCGGGAATTGTGCCTACTCTCTCACCAGATCTTATGCCCTACCCTGGCGCAAATGCCGCTGCGGGAGTGCAACAAGCGATTGAACTGCTCACGTCGTCAGGTCGCCAAAATGGTCATATTGTTTTACTGAGCGATGATATTAGCCAACAAGAGAGCAAAGACATTCAATCCATACTTTCTGGAACCAACTGGAAGTTATCTATCTTGGCGATCGGAACCTCTTCTGGAGCGCCTATACCACTGAATAATGGCGTGATGCTTAAGCAAAGTAACGGTTCTACCGCCATTGCGAAAACCGATTTTTCTGCCATGCAATCTTTGGCACTAAGCACTGGTGGCAGCTTCGTTACGGTGCAACCAGATAACAGTGACGTTGATGCTCTAGCAAATCTTACCAATCGAGCCCGCAACGAAGCGACGGACGCAAATCAGCAAGCGTCACTATTTATTAATCAAGGCTATTGGCTATTGGGATTGCTTATTCTTCCCGCTCTGACCTTGTTTAGAAAAGGCGTGCTATTTAGTTTAGTGTTGGCGGGTGCAATGTTTGTTCCTTCAGAGCCTACTTATGCCAACCCGTTCAAAACTCAAGATCAACAGGCGTATCAGTTGTTTGAACAAAAGAAGTACCAAGAGGCAGCCGAGCTATTTAGCTCGCCTGAGTGGCAAGGCGCTGCGCATTATCGCGCTGGAAACTATGAGTCTGCTATTCAAGCCTTTAAGCAATCAGATTCTGTAGAGAGTTTGTACAACTTAGGTAATGCCTATGCCCAGAACGGGAATCTAGAAAAAGCCGCAGAAGTCTACCAACGTGTCTTAGAACGCGATCCTAGTGATAGCGCGGCAAAGAGCAATCTGGATATTGTGCTTCAGGAAATCAACAAGCAACAGAAACAGCAACAGCAACAGCAACAGCAACAGCAACAGCAACAGCAACAGCAACAGCAACAGCAACAGCAACAGCAACAGCAACAGCAACAGCAACAGCAACAGAATTCTTCGAACCAGAACCAACAAGGTCAAGCGCAAGATGCTCAAAATGAGCAACAAAATGCTCAATCTACCAATCAAGAGCCATCGCCTGAACAGCAATCCGGTCAAGACCAGACTGAAGCGCAAGGTGCAGAGCCCCAAAGCGAAGACGAGGCGATAGAAAAACTAGCCCGTTCTACAGAAAAGAGCGATGAAGAAAACAGTAACCATGAAGCAAAGCTGCAAAGTGCTACCGCACAGAGCGAAAAGTCCGATAAGGACCCTTCACTTAAAAAGCTCGAACAAGTTGAAACTGCAAGAGATCCTAGCGCATTGATTCGCGCTCAGTTGCTATTGCAAGCGCAGCAGCGACCTGCGCCAGAAACCGAACAAAAATGGTAAGCCACGTAATGAAAAGAAACCTGAAAAATTACTTCGTTCTCTTAACCTTGTGGCTGATACCCACACTTTCCATGGCTGCGACAATTACGGCAACTGTGAGCAAAACAAGTGTAACCAAGAACGAAGTCTTTCAACTGCGAATCGTAGCTGATGAAAAACTAGATTCAGAAGATATCGACTTTAGCGGGTTGGAATCTGATTTTTATGTCAGTCGCCCGAGCTTTGGTAGCTCTATCAACATTATCAACGGAACACGAACCAACCGAAGTGAGTGGAATGTGTCCCTCGCGGCACTGAGAATCGGAACTCTGACTATTCCATCTTTCGATATTGATGGTTCCAAAACTCAGCCGATTAAAATCAAAGTGGCTTTAAACGCTCAAGCGCCGACATCGGATGATTTAGTAGAATTTCAAAGCCAGCTAAGTACCAAAACGCTCTACCCGCAACAAAGTGCCCGTTTATCTTCTCGTTTAATCATCAAAGGCGATCCAAGACGACTACAGAACCTAAAATCGCCCCTCCAGTGGCAAACGGGCTTTCAGTCGAGCTATTAGGAGAACCGAAGCAGTATCAAAGTGTACTTGATGGACTTGAAGTGACCGTGGTGGACCAAGACTATCTCATTAGCACCATTAACGCCGGACGATTCGAACTTACTGCTCCATCGTTTACAGGTACGTTTATTCACGGTGATAGACGCACGGGTAGCACCCAAATTGTCGATGCAAACACGCAAGGCAAACGCTATCAAATCGAAGTAAAACCGATTCCTGAAAACTACTCAGGCCAATGGTTACCTGCTGATAAACTACAGATGCATCAAACGTGGGAGACCAGCGAAGGCGTGACACTCGGCGGTGACAAACGCCACCAAGTGAAACTCGGAGATTCCTTGACGCGTACCATAGTGTTAACTATTTCAGGCTTAACACAAACGCAGTTTCCGGATTTAAGCCTAGATGTGCCAAGTTCAGTACGCTCCTATCCAGAAAAACCGCAATACGCGACTAACCCCGATGGCAGCATATCCATGACCATTAAACAGGTCGTGCTTCCCGGAACAGAGGGAGACTTAACCATTCAGGGGCTCAATTTGCTTGGTGGAACGCAATAGTAGGTAGGCAAGAGACAGTAACTCTTCCCGAACTCAGACTAAATGTATTGCCAGCACAACACAGCAACACAACCATTGCACCTGTAGTACCGCCAGCAGCCGTAGAAAGTACAAGCGCTGGGTTCTGGCCTTACTTAACCGCACTGTTCGCTATATTGTGGCTTGCTACCCTCACTCTGTGGTTTAGAGCACACAAGCAACAGCCAGTGAAAAACAAAAGCGCCGCAGTAAAAAACACTTCAGAAATAGACAATGCAGTTAAAAGCAAAGACGTTGTTAGGCTTCAATATCTTATCAATCAATGGATAAGCGCCAATCATCAGGCTAGTGCGGAGCAAAAGCAAGACATCCTTGCCGCGATGGAAGAGATTAACCAAGCACAATTTAATCATCACAAGAGTGAGTGGAATGGCAAAAAATTGCTTAAACTAATTAAAAGTGCTGAACAGGAACGTCAGCCGAGTAACAAGCAGGGAGCCTTAGCCAAGCTCTAGCGCTCCCTACTCTGCGCATATTATGTGCGACAGAGGAGCGGGAGGTGAGGATGTCAGCAGTAGAAAATGACAACCCTGAAATTGAATATCGTATTCGCTACTTTGATGGCGAACAGATCGCAGAGCTAAAAGTCGCAGCAGAGAGCCGAGAACAAGCGGTGTCTGTTCTTAAACAGTTAGGCTACGGCGAAGGCGATATATTTTCTATTGAGCCGTGACGACCTGTTTTTAAAGCTCGGAGTGGCTCACGCTAACGACAACAAAGCTTTATCGATAGAGGTTGAGGCTAAGTTATGCAAAGCATCAAGGGTTTGATGCGTTTGTCCTCTCATCATTTAAAATCGACTGGGAAAACCCAAAAAAGAAATAGAGCTGGTAAACTCTTCCCCAGCCTCTTCCTTTTTCATACTTGCCTTTTCAATCTTTTAATACGCCATTTTCTATTTTGAAGGGTGCTCTCTATTTGGTTCCAAACACGGCGTTCTTAATCCACAAATGAATTACAACTGATATGATTCGCTATATTAGATTGGTTAGATAGGTGGCTTATGAAACTTTTCATAAAAGAAAATGGTGGGGTTATGCTTATTATTACTACCATCGTCGCCGCTGCATGGTGGATCCAATCATCCATTACCGCAGTGCAAATCCAACAGTCTGATCGTTTTAATGAACAACAAAAACAGTTTACTGAAATGCTCGAAAAAATTGGGGAGGTAGACAAAAGTGCACTTGAACGCGATCATAAGCTGGATATACGCCTTTCAACAGTCGAACTGAAGCTCTATGCTAACCGCTAGAAGTGTGTGTTCTTTCAATTTCTAAACCTTTTCAATTCTCCATAAATAAGTATCCCAAGTGTCAATTTATTCCAGAACGAATCACACATAGTAAAAAAGCTTAGTACCTTGATACTAAGCTTTTATATCACTTAAATCATTTTCACGATTATTGCTGTGGCTGTGGCTGGTGCTTTTCGATAAAGGGCATCAGTCTTTGCATTAGCTCTTGCTGCTTGGCTTGGGCGGCTTCCATACCGAACTGTGCACCTAGTTTTGCAAGCTCTGGTGATTTAGCCGCTAACTTTTTGCCCGTTGGTGTTTGGAAAAACTCGGTAATGTTTTGTAGCTCATCGAGGGTAAAAGTGTCAGCGTACAAATCAACAATTTGGTTTTTGAGGTTCTCTTGGTCAATATCTTTAAAGAACCAGTCTCGATAAATCGACTTTAGCTCTTCTGTTTCTTGAGCATCTAACTGCAAGTTAGTTGCCACTTGATTCACTGTTGGTAGCATAGCTTCAAAACCACCAGCTATTTGCTTATCCATATCCATGACCACGAACAGCTTTGCTGCTGCCTCTGTTCTTTGGCCTAAATCTGCAAACGCACTGTTGCTAAATATAATAGCCAGTACCAATCCAATCACTCGAATCAAAATGAACTCCTTATAGACGAAACCCTACTTAGGGGCATATTAAAGGGCATTATAAATTAATAAGTTACGTGCGCATTATGATTAAGATCTATATATTCGGGTTTATAATTAACACAAATGTAGATTAACAATCTCTAACAAAGAGGCGTGGGGAGTAGAATAGGTCCTTCTAACCCTAGAAACCACCCAGTGAATATTGACTTAAATGTGGTTACGCGGTTGGCTGTTTTAACAAGGCCAATGAAGAGTTACGGTAACATGCCGCAACTCGGTTCATGGGAAAACCACTGTATTTTGCTCCCCCTTACCTTTCTTTCTCCAGCAACTTGCTGTCTTGCTTGTAGTATTTCACTGAGTTTCGTCCCTGATGTTTTGCTTGATAAAGGGCTTTGTCGGCGCTGACGTAAAGCTGGTCAAAGTTAAACTCGTCTGGTCGATAGTGACTAGTGAGTACCCAACCGAAACCGTAAGGCTATCCGAGGTGTCGCTAGGTTTATGCGGTATCGCTTCGCGCTCGATACACTGGCGGATACACTCAGCAATTTCCCCCACTTCTTGTTTGGTTTTGTTAACCACCAATAGGGCAAATTCTTCTCCGCCAATGCGGCAGAATACTTCATTTTCATGCTTTGAATGGTGCAAAAGTATGTTGCCGATCCGCATCAAGGCGATGTCACCTTGCATGTGTCCATAGTGGTTGTTGTACAAACCAAAATGGTCGATATCGACTAACACTAACCCAAAGCTGGCTGGTTCATTTTTGCTTTCAACACACAGTTCTTCTAACATCGACTCCAACATTCGGCGATTACCCAATCTTGTTAAAGGGTCCATTTTCGCCATAATCTCTAATTTCTCATTGGCTTTTTGTAGATCTGCGGTGCGAGAACGTACTTGCTGTTCGAGATTTTCATTGAGTAGCTGAATGTCTTCCTGCGCTCGGGTTCTAAGCAGTACCTCAGTCACGTTTGAAGCAAACATTTTTATCACATCGCGCAACTGTTGGGTGAGAGGTGTGCGTTTAATTAGGTTGTCAGCGGCGATAAAGGCAATAGGTTCACCATTGCTGTTGGTCAGCATTGTCATCGCTGTCCAGCCAAAACCCACGATGTGAAAATCGTGATAGATGGGCACGGATTCTTCAAAGGCCACTTCATTCGGGGTCGCCCGCGCGAGGTTTACTATTGTTCTATCCGTGGTTTCTGATCGATAGTAGGATTCGTCTACCACGTTACCTTGGATATCCGTTCCCCACGTTCCTTGCATATAGCTGCAATTTTTATCGGTTAAAAATACGGCTAGGCGGTCGATGCCCAAACGATTGATCGCAAAGCTAACGGCGCATTTACACACATCTCTTACGGTCATACAGCGGGAAAGTTCGACCATGCTCGCGTGCAGCATTCGCACGTTTTGCTCTTGGCGTTTGCGTATGTATATTTGAGATAGCAGCGATCCAAATGACTCTAGCATCTGCTTTTGATAGGTGGTGATTTCTTTGCGATTGATATAGTTATCCATGGCGATCCAACCGATGGTTTCTTGTCCATCGCGCAAGATCAACATTCCGTTCCAGCCCTGACCAACCACTTGCCCTGCGGTATAGAGTGGCGCGTTATCGATAACGACGAAGTTTTCTTTCCCTTCAAATAGCGCGTTGATGTATGACTCTTCTAACTGATGTAAATCGAACTGGGTATGGTGTTCACTCACCGTCTGGCCTTGCTCTCCCGTTCCGTACGTACCGTTAAAGCAGCGCTTTTTAATATCCAGTAGTAGAAAACCAGCCCTATCAAACCCTAGCTTGTCGCGTACGGCTTCCACCGCCATCTTGTGTAACTCATCTAGGTTTTCTGGGTTCGAAATTTCGATAGCCGCCTGTTGTACCAGTTTGATGTTCTCGATAAATCGCTCGCGCTGCTTAATCACATCGAGATGCTGCGCTTCTTTAATATCGCGGTTTTTGTATTCTCTCGCGGCTTCGGTCTCTGCTCGCACACACTGCCAGCGCGAGGCTATCAACTGCATCATATCAATGGAGTTGTCTTCATTCGCCTGTTGAAGTTTAACACCGTCGACTCTTTCTAAAACGATGTAGGTACGCTTCTCAGGGTGGTTATCAAGCATAAAAATGTAGCAATGGGCACCCATGGTTTTTTGGTAATCCCATTTACATGGGTTCATCGCCAAAGACACCATGCCATCCGAGGTATCAAATTGGGCTATCCAATTCCAAAAGGTGTCAGGGTAATTGCGAAGTGGTGTAGGATCGCCGGTTTTAAAAAGGGGTTCATCACTTTGGTTGAGTTTGGGCTCATAGAACACTGAGATTGATTCAGGGGTGAGCATTTCGTCCATAAAACTGAACAGGGAATTGGCCAAAAATCGATGATTTCTGGCAGACATTATATCTTTGAGAAAAACGCGCGAAAGCATGCTAACCAGCCTGACTTATTATTATGATACCTACTATATAATTAGCAATGGCTGATATGCATTCAAACGAAATGGCGGGGCTGTGTTAACTGGGTCGCATATCCTACAGATTGATTGTTTCATACTTGAGTTAGTTGGCAAATTTTTGATGTTATTTCCACCTTTTACAATGGGGTTTGGTGCGAGTAAACTGCATAAATAGCCACCACGCCATTATTAATTAGTTACACAATAACAATGTGTTAGGAATAGAAACGAGGTATGTGTTGTCCAAGTGTTTTTTCGCATTTATATTTGCTTTATTCACTTTTTCTGCATGGGGAGGTGAAGAGCTTGTCGACTGGGTGAAAGTCGATAAATCGAAAAGACGTATGTACCTTATGGATGGCAGTAAAGTCGTTAAGGAGTACCGGATCGCGCTCGGTGCGTCTCCCAAAGGTCACAAGGTTCAGGAAGGGGACAACAAAACACCAGAAGGTGATTACACCTTGGATTTCGTCATCAACGAGTCGAATTTTTATCGCTCAATGCACATCACTTACCCCAATTTCATCGATACTCACAATGCGATTGCCCTTGGTGTTGATCCGGGCGGTGATATCAAAGTTCACGGGTTAAAAAATGGCGAACAGCGCCCTGCTCAATTTGTCCAAAGCTTTGACTGGACCAATGGCTGCATCGCGATTACCAATGAAGAGATGGACGAATTTCTGTCCCTCGTGCAAGTGGGCACACCCATTCGCATAGAGTGGTAAGACTAAGCTTCTTGTTCTATATCTTTGCTAGGTTCAACCTTTTCTCGTGTCACCCACCAACTCATCAATGAGCCTATAGTTACAAAAAACACGCCTTGATAGAAAGTATTGGACAGGGTAAGCCCTAAGATCACCGCAGAAAACAGCGTCGATAATATCGGAGTAAAGTAGGACATCACCGCTAATAACATCATATTTCCGCCAATGATGGCATAGTTCCACAACGCGTATCCGCTTCCCATAAAAATGCCGCTCATTAACAGTAAACCAATGGATTGGGTATCAAACTGCATGGCGGTTTCATCACTTAAGGCGTACTTAATCCAAAGTGTTATAGCTGTAAGAATAAAAAACAGAGTGATGGCGTTTTGGCCCTGAGAAATATGCTTAGTAAGATTGCAGTAGATGGCCCACAAAAATGCACCAACAAACGCCATAGTATAGGTCGCCGGATTACTAGCCACATTGATACTAATTTGAGCCAAGCTCAAACCTTGATCGCCAGTGATACTCCACGCAACCCCAAAAAAGGCCAATGCAACACTTGGTATACCAACCAGTTGGTTTTCTTCGCCGACAACACTACAGCCATCAATACGGTTAGCGCCGGCCACAGATAGTTAATCACTAACATTTCTACTGCTTGATGGCGAGTATTCGCCATCCCTAGCGCCAGAGCTAAACATATCTCATACGCCACAAACAGCGAACCACCGATTAAAACATACGTTTTGGAGTAGTGTTTAACCTTGGGTAACCCCATAACAGAAACCAAGAAAATCGCAGCCACCGAATAGATCATGGCTGCGCCTCCGACGGGCCCAAGCAGTTCGGTTACATTTCTGGCAATACCCATCACGCTGCTCCAAAGCAAAATAGCAACGATACCGCAAAGGGTAAATTTGTTGTGATTCACGTTTAGTTCCTATTTGTTACGTGTAGAGAGGGCCTGTTTTATTTTAACCTTTAGCGAAAGGGATTTTTTACACCGACGCAGATGAGTTAACAGCGAGCGTGCTCGGCGCTTACCATGCTGTTATTTGAGTAAATCGTCAAGAGATAATCAGGCTGTTGTGCAACCAAATAAGCTGCCAGTGTTTAATCATTATTTCGCCATAAGGTGTTAACGCCCATGAGAGCAGCCAACCGTGACAGGCGACTGCCACCAACATAAAGGTTCGATAAATCTGCCCTCGTTTAGGCATCTTCCAGATATGCCCACACACGGTCTGTGCTACCCATCCGCCGCAAAACGCCAAAAAGAGATGACTTGGCGCACTGGTGACATTGTCCCCTTTTTCCAAAGCTCGTTTGTCCAAATAGCAAACGAGAACAAGCAGTAGGTTCAAAGTCGAGTAGTAAGTTCCAATCCAGATGGAGTAACCAAATAGAGTGACGGTAAGCAGAAGAATTAGAGAAAAAGTAACGGCAACGATTAAGAAGAGGTCAAATTCTCTAGGGGGTTCGACATTAACAGCTTTGTGGTTGCCATTGCGATCTTCATCGACGCTAAATACTACTTGCTGATTAAGCGCTGGAGGCTCTTCGCCGATATAGTCATCGGCATAAAAACGAATGCGTACCTTGCTAAGCTCTGGCACGATATAGCCGTAACCAAGCTCTGAATCGAACTCAAAAATCTTACCCTTAAACATGGCACCGCACCTATGCCAGACCCCACTTTAAGCGTAGAAAAAAACCGAGCATTTTGCTCGGTTTCACTACTTCTGTCGGCAAGATTTTCAATAACTGATTGAGCCAAAAGCTCAGATTCAGCGAGAAAAGCGGTAAAAATCTTTTATACGATTTCCCAGCTGTGTGTCATTTCTACGCCTTCCGCTAGCATCAAGCAAACCGAGCAGTATTTTTGCAGCGAATCTGCTGTCACTTTTGCTACCACTTCTTCACTTAACGAGGTGCCGGATACTTCAAAGTGAATGTTAACCGTGGTAAAGATACGCGGTGCGGTTTCTCTGCGTTGCGCACTCAGTTTCGCCACACAGCCAGTCACTTTTTGACCCGCTTCTTTTAGGCCATCAACGACGTCGACAGAACTGCATCCGCCAGCCGCCATTAAAACCATTTCCATTGGGCTTGGCGCGGTTGAACCACCGTTTCCATCCATGACAATGGAGTGACCAGAGTGAGATTGTCCCAAAAATTTAAAATCTTCAATCCACTTCACTTCAGCTTGCATATCTTTCTCTCTTTTACTAATTTTCGTCGCTGTCCTGTGGGTAAACTACCCCATCTGTCGACGAATTTCCGTGAGTACTTCGGCAACGATTAGCGAGCGCTTCTCACAATCTTGCTCTCTCTGCTTCGCCGATAATTGATCTGCGAAGAACTGCGCTTCATAGTACATGCGATTATCTCGTTGCGCGACACTAAGCTCGCACTTTTCTTCACGTGTGACTTTCCAAACCCGATTACAAATAGAGATCATATCCACTTCGATAACCCCTTTTTCGCCTTGGAACTCGCTGGGGATAAAGGAGTCGCTAGTTTTTGAGTGATTTAGAACAACTTCAAAATCGGTGTATTGCAAAATCACACTGCCGTTGCCATCCACACCAGACTCCAACATAGAGGCCGTCGCTTTCACCTCTTGCGGGCGTCCAAATAGTTCAACCGCCGCGCCTAAGCAATAGAATCCGATATCCATCATGGAACCGTTAGCAAAAGCGGGATTAAAAGTGTTTGGATTTTCTCCAGCAAGATATTTTGGATAGCGAGAGGAATACTGGCAGTAGCTGATTGTCGCTTTTCGAAGCGAGCCAATTTTACCTAGTGCACTTTTCAAAACAGAAAAATTAGGTAAGTGAGGGCTCATAAACGCTTCAAATAGATACACACCGTTTTGCTTGGCTACGTCGTACATCTCTTTTGCTAAAGTGGCGTTCGCTGCGACAGGCTTTTCACAAATCACGTGCTTACCTGCTTTCATCAACTCGATCGCTTGTGGCGCGTGAAACGAGTTTGGACTCGCTATGTATACCGCGTCAATACCTTGGTCTTGGCTAAGTAGCGTTAAATCATCAAAAAGAACAATGGAACTTGAGTACTTGTTGGCGAACGCTTTTGCCGTCTCCTTTTTGCGCGAGTAGACAGCTTTAAGTTGGTAACGTTCGGTTTCCAAAGCAGCATCAACAAATTGGGCAGTGATCCAGTTAGTACCGATAACAGCGAGTTTGATCATAGTATTACACCGTAAATACCACTCTCGCGGCCAACAGTATAAGTACTACGCCTGAGAGTCGGTCTATAAGTTGAGCGCGATTGCGCACGGCGTCTAACACCTTGGGAGTAGACAATAAAAACGTCACTAAAGTGTACCAGAGACCATCGATTAAAAAGGGGGTCAATACAATAATAGCCTTTCCGCTTATTCCCACGTTTAAGGCGACAAACTGACTAAACAGGGCGATAAAAAACAGTGCGATCTTTGGGCTCAAAATAGAGATAAGAAAGCCTTCTCTTGCCGATGCAGCAACGCTGACTTTACTACCAGAGTTAAGCTTTGCAGCTATACCACCTTTTGAACGCAAGGCGTTAAAGCCAAGATACGCCAAATAAGCAGCTCCGGCGTAAGTAATCACTTTAAACAGCACTGGCGATTCCTGTAAAACAACCGCAAGACCAATGAGGCTCACAAACGCGTAGATCCCGATACCAAAGGCGTGTGCCCATGCCGTTGCCAACCCATTAGACCGTCCACCAGCTAAACTGTGCTTGGCCACCACGGCTAAACTTGGTCCCGGAGACATAGCTCCCAGTAAACAAACGGCGGCCAACGAAAGCCAAATGGTAAAAGTCATTGTTTAATCTCCATATCTCTTGTTGCTTTTACCTTAAACCCTTCATCTTATGATATGAAATCACCATTATTCATCATGGTATTCTCAATAATCATACCCTCAGAAAATTGGGATTGACGCATAAACTTCAGCGCCCGCTCTCGAACCCATTGATGAGCGGGGTCGTGGTCGTATTTCGGATGCCACATTAACCAATACAGCTGCGAAGGGGTGTCAAAGTTAAGTGGTCGATGTGTTAGGCCATTATCAACAGACAAGTTAATAGCGATATGCTCTGGCACCACCATCAAATTGTGGCTTTGCATCAAGGTGTTAACCGCCGCCGAAAAGAAAGGGATTCGAAACGCGATATGCCGCTTTAACCCCTTTTCCTCCAAGGCTCTATCTACCCCCGAGTCTTTATCCCCTCCCCCTGTTACTTTGATATGGCCGAACTTAACCAAATCTTCGCGGGATAGAGATAGCTTGGCTGCCAGTGGGTGGGTTTCCTTCATCAAGCAGACTGAACCGTCCTCACCAAATTGTATTGAGGAAAGATACTCTGGTTTTTGCGGTAGCATAGTAGAGGCTAGATCAATACCTGTACTGTGGAAATGGCCTAAGAAATCAGGCTGCCATAGACGAAAGGTCAACGAGAGATTTGGCGCTTCTCGGGTAACGTGTGAAGCAAAGTCTGGCAAAATATATTGAGCGAGATAATCACTCGACGAGAGAACAAACTCGGTTTGCCACTCTTTGGGGTCAAACGATTGTTCTCCTAGTAGTGAATCAAATTGATTGAGCAGCTCGTCTAACCTAGATTTTAGGGAAAGGGCTTTGGGTGTTGCCCTTAGTACGTTGCCCTCCCTAACCAAAAGGGGGTCACCATACATGTCTCTCAGCTGGGCCAACTGCCTGCTAACCGCTGATTGAGTAAGGTTCAACTGCTGCGCCGTACGACTCACATGACACTCGGTGAGTAATACTTGTAACGTTCTTAACAGGTTTAAATTGGTATTACTCTTCATAACTGGCCTGCGACCATGCGCTTAATCTTGTCGAGTCGTATTAAAGAACTCGGTGAGCACCGTATGTGTCATCAAATGTCTAAGTTCTGGCAATGTGTGTAGCTCATCTCGGATTTCATTCAAACGCGCCATTGAGTCCACTTCCACATATAACATCATGTCAGTTTCTCCGCTGATGGCGTGGCACCACTTTACGCCGTCTATTTCATAAATGCGCTGGGAATACTTTTCACAATGTCTTTGCGATTTAGAGGTGTCATATTTTAATGCGAGGTAAGCACACACATTTTTCACCTCTTCTTTTTTGGCTATGTTGGCGTGGTAACCCAATATGACTTTATCGTCTTCCAACTTTTTGATTCGCGCCGTCACCGCCGAACGAGAAAGATTCACCTCTCGGGCAATATCGCTAACGCTTTTACGCGCATCGCAGTGCAAAATATCCAAAATCCGTTGGTCAAACTTATCCATAACTCGCTCACTCTGATTATCTGGTGCGATAACCCTTACTACTGTTTTGTTACTTCTTCACTGGGCTAATCTTGTTCGACGCCCAAATGATTATATTTTTCAGTAATGTGACATAAAAATCCCTTGTAGAAAACCGACAATGTGTCATCAAATTGGTTGATTTCCGACATTTTGACGGTGCTTTAAGTCGAATTGCTAGCTGTGTCTCATTGATTAATTGATTAATCTGTATAGCGAAATCAATCCCAGTCGAAGGTTAATAAAAACTGGGACAGCAGTGTCATATGGATTTGGAGGTTGTAATGAGTCAGTTGAAAAAAGAGATCACCCTACTTTCTGGAATTGGTCAACTGTCGACCACCTTGTTAGGTACGGGATTGTTTATGGTTCCTGCCATAGCGGCGGGGATCGCTGGCGCATTTTCTCTGTGGGCTTGGGTCGTTCTGTTTATTGCTATTTGCCCAATAGCACTCACCTTTGCTCAACTTGGCAAACACTATCCAAACGCTGGTGGCACTGCCTACTTTGTACGCAAAGCGTTTAACACCCGCTTAGAAAAAAACATGGCATGGCTGTTTTTAAGTTGTATTCCTGTTGGTGTTCCCGCGGCTGTCGCTCTCGCTGCTGGTTTTTTACAGCAGTTATTGCCTTCTCCTCTAAATACCAGCCTAATTGCTCAAATTATTACAGTTTGCTTATTGGTAGGGGTTAATCTACTCGGGGCTAAATCTTCGGGTCAATTGCAAACCTTGATTGCCCTTGGAATTATCGCCTTAGTCGGTTCAATGTGGTGGCAAGGTGGGGTAACAGGCTCAGACATCAGTATGCCAGAGTTGACGGATAACAGTTGGGCACTGATCGGCAGTGCGCTGGGCGTTATGTTTTGGTGTTTTGTCGGTATCGAAGCCTTTGCTCATATGGGAGAAGAGTTTAAAAATCCTCGCCGTGATTTCCCTATTGCCATCGTATTGGGATGTTTGCTTGCTGGTGTTGTGTACTGGGCGTGCTCCGTCGTTATTCTAAAGTTTTCAGCATACGGTAGCGCTGAGTTCGATACCTCTGCCATTCCGTGGCTTAGCGCACGCCTTTTTGGTCCGGAATTTAAAGTACTTATCAGTGTCATTGGATTTTCAGCGTGTTTTGCCAGTACTAACCTCTATACCCAAAGTCTGTCGAGAATGGTTTGGTCACAGGCTCGCGACTACCGACCACAGGGCGCTATTGCCAAAGTTTCTCATCGCGGTGTTCCCGCCAACGCTACGTTAGCGGTAGGAGCGGTGTTAATGCTCTCCTGTGTTATTGGTGAGTTAATGGGGCTTGATCTGGAGTTCTTCCTTAGATTAACCAACGGGATCTTTGTTTTGATCTACCTAATGGCTATGTTTGCGGCAGTTAAACTACTACAAGGGCTAAGCCGTTCGTTGGCCTTTGTCTCCTTAATAATCTGCGCATTTGTCTTTGTTTGTCTCGGTTGGTCTATGCTCTACGCCGTCTGCGTATTTGCTCTGTTGATGCTGCCTTGGCAAAAATGGATAGGCCGCGCGCCCTCTGCGACCGTTTAATAATGTGTTCCTGTTTTGCCCCGCTGAGTCGGGGCTTTTTTACTTTGTACGCTCCCAAAGGTCAAAACTGACATGCCTTGTTATCTAATTTAGTTATAAAGTGAATTTTTATGTCACTTGCTAGTCTTAGAATTCTAATGTATCAATAACATCCTTGTGCTGACTTCTTTAAAGATCAGTCACGTACAAAAGGACAGATAACAAAAATCAGAGGGTAAGCTCAGTGTTTGATTCGTTTTTTCCCAAAGCAAAATGGTTTTTCATCAGTTTTGCCGTTTGGGCTCTTTTATGTGTGATTGGCTGGTATACCCTTGTCAGTGACTTGGACCATCACTTAGTATTGGACACTGGTTTGGCGTTGAATTTCCAGCTATTGATACCACTGGACCAGAACAACGTTCAGCCTATGATGCCGCTTTAGATGTCTGGTTTTATCAGTACTTAGTGGTCTGCTACGGCGCATTTATTCTACTGTGGACCAAACTCGACAACCAAGGCTGGTCAAAATGGTCGGTTTGGGGATCTGGTCTCATTGTCTTTATTACTTGGTTCCAAGTAGAAGTTAGTGTCATCTTGAACCAGTGGTATGGCAATTTCTATAACCTGATTCAAGAAGCGCTCACCAATCCGGGTAACATCTCTCTTGCCGACTTCTACGGAGAGTTATCGACCGTAATGGTTATTCTAATGGTTGCTATCGTCGTTGCGGTATTTAACGCATTTTTTGTCAGCCACTATGTTTTCCGTTGGCGCACCGCGATGACCAACTACTACACCGAAAAATGGCAATATGTTCGCCATATCGAAGGTGCTTCCCAGCGTATTCAAGAAGATACCATGCGTTTTGCCTCGATTATGGAAAGCTTGGGGGTTAATTTACTCAAGTCAGTCATGACACTAATTGCCTTTTTGCCTATCCTCTGGTCGTTATCCGGCCACGTTAAAGAACTGCCTATTATTGGTGAAGTCCCTCAGGCTTTAGTATTTGTCGCTATTATTTGGTCTGTATTTGGCACCATACTTCTTGCGATGGCGGGCATCAAACTACCGGGGTTAGAGTTCAACAACCAAAAAGTAGAAGCAGCTTATCGTAAAGAGTTGGTTTATGGAGAAGATCACGAGAGTCGTGCTCAGCCTATGACACTGACCGAGCTGTTTGGCGATGTAAGGCAAAACTACTTTAAGCTTTATGCTCACTATGCGTATTTCAATGTAGTGCGATACAGTTACCTTCAGTTTGGTAACTTTATCCCTCTGATCGCCCTCGCACCATCAATTGTCGCAGGCGCGTTTACACTGGGGGTAATGACCCAGATCCTCAATGCATTTAGCAAAGTAGAAGACTCCTTCCAATACTTGATCAACTCTTGGACAACCATTGTTGAACTGCTGTCTATCTACAAGCGTTTGAAAGGGTTTGAGCAATCCATCGATGCCATGGCTCAGCAGCAACAACTTACCGAGTTAGAAGCCAACACTTAAAACAAACGCTTAGATCACCACAACTAAAAAGAGCCTGCTGAGATGCAGGCTCTTTTGCAAAAATCCAATAGCGGAAAGAACGTTAGATAATATTAACGCGAAGATAATTTACGCCAAACCACTTACTGGCGGCTTACTAACAAGTTAACACCAGATATTGCTAAGAATGCCGCGCAAGCTCTATTAAACCGTTTCGCCATTTTAGGTTTGGAAAACCAATGTCTTAGATAGAGTCCAAACAGCGCATACAAGGCGATCGCCACTAACTCTAGAAGTAAGAATGTCGTTCCAAGCGCAAGAAACTGAGTATTCACGTTGGTACTGACGTCGACAAACTGAGGCAAAAAAGCGGTAAAAATAAGAATCGCCTTGGGATTGCCAGCCGCTAAAGCAAACTCTTCACGAGCCATCGTCAACAAACTTTTATTGCGGCCAATTTCCGTAACTGGACTGCTCTCAGAGCCCCACAACTGGTACGCAATCCAAAGCAGATACGCCGCGCCAGCTAACTTTATCACCAAGAATAGAGTTTCTGATGCATACAGCACAACAGCCAAACCTGAAGCAGCCAAGCTATCATTCCAGCAAAAGCCAATACGCGCCCCAATCCAGCAATAAACGCCGAGTAAAAGCCGTAACATCTTGCGTTATTGAGCGACAGTAAGTTGTTCGGACCTGGCGTCATATTCAACGCAAAGCACGCGGGTATAAACAACAATAATTTCAACAGTTCCATCTATTCTCCGTTTACTGCATAGGAAAAACCTAATGAGTCGGACAATAGCATATAGGAAAACAACAGAGTAGAAGCGTCTCCATCGAGAAAGGCTCGGGCCAGTTTTACTGGCCTCGAACACTATCGTTGTCGCCAAACAAAAGGACGTTTGGCAACAACTAAAATCGCTGGGCAAATTGAACGGGGGTGATACCGCGATGTTTTTTGAACATGCGGTTGAAGCTCGCCAAGTTCGAGTAGCCTAATCGATTAGCAATATCGTCGAGTTCTAAGCCTTTGCTCATTAAAGAGACCGCTACATTACTCAGCACAAAACCGCTCACGGTACTAAAGTTAAGCCCCAGTTTTTGTAGCCTTCTTTGAAATTGCTGAGATGAAAGTCCTTGTAAGCTTGCCACTTTGTCCACTGTCGGTAAGCCATAGTGCCTGCTGTAATTGACCAGCTCGTACACCACTTTAATCTCATCTTCTGCATCGGGCATATTGAGAAAATCATCGAGCTCATTCAAGTTCATTGCTAACGCCGCGCTCGTACCCTCTTTTTTAAGTGCCAATCTGTCTGTTACTTTCAGCCAAACCTCTGTCTGTGGTTGGTGCCACTCCACTTCACATCCAAAATAGTCCTCATATAGTTTCTGGCGCTCTCGCTTGCCAGACAATTGGACTCGCAGCGGTGTATAGGCATCTCCCAAGTATATTCTGAGAACCTTAAGCATAAACATAGCGACCCGAATGCTATCGTGCGCCTGTGCATCCGGCGGTAACAATGGGTTTCGATACGTCCACTTGATTATATTTCCAGATTGCGTACCGGCGAGATAGGCACCGGAATGTAAAAACTGAAAACTGTGATTAAGCCTTCGAATAGTTGAAGCCAGATCGATACCAGAAAAAATCCATCGACTCACTGGGCCCAGCTTATCAATCGCGACATCTCGAGTAAGATTTATAATGGCATCTTCATCCCCTGTTTTTTCTTCTAGCGCGCGATACCATTGAATAACTTCACCAAGCGGTATCAGTGTCATTGGGTTTTCAAACACCGTTTCTGGAACAACTAGAGAATTATCAGGTAAATCATAGAGACTTCTTGCTCGGTAATGGGCATTTCTAATACCGAGCACTCGCATAAACCGCATTCCTGACATTACAGATCCTGTCAAATCACATCGAATATTGACTAAATCTGTCATAAAGCTACCAATAATTCAATTGCACGAAACAATACATGCCTCGCATTTTCTTCGGAGAACCAAATGAGTTTATTAAGCACCCCGTTTGTCGGCACTGCCGCAGACACTGGTTTACACATTGCCGCTACTGTAATTTTAATCGCGGTGGTCGCATCTGCTGCTTTTGGCTTCTGGCGTGTTCATGAGTTGCCAATCAATAGGGCCCATAGTCGCGACCATCATCAATTGGGGTTAATTACAGCACTCACTTGGATCGGCTTTGTGTGGCATTGGGTATGGGTTCTCGCCGTGATATTGGCTTTTGTCGACATAGATAAAGCGATCATCAACTTAAGGGATACATGGCGCCACGCGCCTCAGTCAAATCCATCTCAACACGGCAACCAAGAGGAGAAAGCACAATGATCGAAGGTTTAGCGATTTGGGCACTGTTTATCTATCTTCTTCGCTTGGTAGGTATGCCTTGGAACAAGTTTACACAAGCATTCTCTTATTTAGGCGGAGTGGCTTGGCTGTTATTTGTATGGGTTGGACTTATCAACTTCACGCCGATGGATATGTCTGGTGGTTCTGTTGTGCAGTCACCTCATATCCAAGTGCGTCCCGATTCTCCAAACGTGAAAGGCAAAGTAGAAGAAATCTTTATTCAGCCCAATCAAAGCGTGGTAAAAGGGCAACCTATGTATCGTATAGATGCCACTCAGTACGATATCGCACTGCAACAAGCGAGTACGGCTTTAGCCACCGCCGAAAGCGCTATTCGGGTCGCCAATGAAGAAGTCTCTATTGCCGAGTCTACCCACGCGACGCGTTTACAAGACATTGTGACTCTGCGAGCCAAGTTAGCCAACGCTAAAACAAACCTAGCCCATGAAACAAAAATGCTCGCTCGTTTCAAAAAGCAGAACACGGTGGTTAAGAACACGATTACGGAAAGCGACATAGACAAGCAATCCACGGCAGTTGCTAATGCTAAGCACCAAGTAGCAACCCTTGAATCTCAGCTCGAATCGGCAAGATTGGAAGCGGATAAGGCCCAGCTCGCCGTAAGCCGTTCGAAGACCTTAGTAGAGAGCAAAATAGCCGAATTTGGCAGTGCTGAACAAAAGCTTGCCAAGGCGCAGTGGGAGTTAGACAGCACGTTAGTTAACGCTCCGGCGGATGGGTTTGTGACAAACTTTATACTTCGTGAGGGTCAGCGCGTATCTATGGTGCCTAGATTGCAAATGTACACCGAAGAGAAATACGTGCTTATGCGAGTCAATCACCAAGCAATACGCAACGTGAAAGAAGGGCAAACCGCTGAGTTCGCTTCTTCAGTTTATCCTGGAAAAATTTTCTCATCGCAAGTAGAAGGTATAGTAGAAGCCACCGGTGAAGCGCAATCTAACCTATTGGGCATCGACCAATCTGTTAGGAGTACAACCGGAAAAAACCTGCAGAACAAACACCATTTTGTGCGACTAAAAATTAACGAACCCGAAGGCTATGACATACCCGTGGGCTCAGTCGGCTTAGCGTGGGTAAGTGGAGAAAAACCTGTAGGTTTTCTCTCTTTTCTCGACGTTATTCGCGGAATTATTATTCGCATGAAATCTCAGCTCTACTTCTTTTATTCGATATAGTCTTAGCACTGCTGACACAAGCTGACAGGGCCCTTTGTTAACCTTGTTTAATAAAGGGCCCTATTGTGATTTTTGCCCATGAGCCAGCCGAGATTGCTCGTCTTCTTGAACGACTCGTTTTAATCCAAGCCTGTGAAAATCGCGTTTGGGGCGCATTGTTGCTACATCCGAAAATGGAGGACAGACGATGATTCAAGTAAACAGTGTTTTTCAGGTATTTATCATAGAAGATCTTAAGGATGCAAAAACCTTCTATCAAACGCACTTTGGTTTTCAACCTGTGTTTGAAAACGAATGGTATCTGCACCTCGCCAGTCAGAGTGGTATTCAGATTGCTTTTATGTTGCCTAACCAACCAACGCAACCCAACTTTTTCCAGGCCAAACATACGGGTGACGGTGTTATCTATAGCATTGACGTGGAAGACGCTAAGCTCGCTTATCAATACGCCACAAAAAATGATTTAAATATTCAACTAACACTGAGAGACGAGGATTGGGGGCAACGCCACTTTGTCGTTCAAGATCCTAATGGCCTATACGTTGATATAGCTCAAGCCATCGACGCAACTGATGACTATAACAGCGGATACATCAAGCAGTAGAATACAGCGTTTCGAACCATTGGAGATACCTTGCCAGTGGTTCGTTTCCTTAATCTCATCGCCCTAACTTGAAAATAACCAAATAGAAGAAATAACAAGATTATCACAAGCGTATGTCTACTCAATTAAAACTCATCATTTTTTATTAACCTAGATCAAATATGACGATAAACTTCCCTATTAGAAATCGAAGTTAGTTTTATTTAATATGAACTAATTATGAATTAAATATGACAGATAATATTTTCCTATTGAGATATCCAGACTTACATTCCGTTTGCAAGATATCGACAGGTAAAACTAGGCCACAAGGAACACTGCGTGCTAAGAAACACTCACACAAAAATATAAATAAGAATTATTATTGAGTCCATACAATAAAAATATAACGAAACAATTATTCCGGTTAAATAACAATCAAACGAACAGCAAAATATAGACAGAAAACTATAGAAAATTTAGAATAATTCTAAGTGGAGTTAATATAAGAAGTATTTCAAATTCATGGACAATAAAAAGCCACAAAGCAGAGCACTTATTTTACTTTATATCTTTATTATTTTCGCACCTGGCGTCATGGTTGGGTATTATTTCAGCTAGATTAGCCGTTAGTTTCAGCTAATCTAGCCCGTTGCACTAACTCACTGATTGAAGGGTTTCTAACTTGTCAGTGATTTCTCTTGCTAACTCATGGTTCGCCGAAGACAGTGCAACTGCCGTTTTTGTGTCTTCTACCAGTTGAGCCATATTGTTCTGAATTTGATTCGAATCACTTAACTGAGATTGAACACTTTGAATCACATTCTCGACAGACGCCTGACTGGTACCCGCCATCTCAACTAAGTCTTCCATATTGGCCGCAGTTTCAACGGCGATGTCCGCACCAAAGTTGATCACTTCTTCAATGTCCTTTTGCTTATCGAGAATCTGAGCAGATACTCCCATGATGCCATTGATTTCATTGGTGATTTTATCTGCTGAATCCGTTGCTGTAGTTGCAAGCACTCTCACTTCATCCGCTACCACTGCAAAGCCTCGGCCATGCTCTCCGGCACGCGCCGCTTCGATTGCTGCATTAAGTGCCAGTAGGTTGGTCTGCTCTGCAATGCCCTTGATTGCATCAACCAACTGACCAATATTGTGATTATTCTTGTCTAATGACGCCAAAAGTTCGGTAAATTCAGCAATCTGCTGCTTACTTCCTTGAATCTGGTCTGTAAGCTCTCTTAGCTTAGCAATTGTGTTGGTGGCAGTTTCTGCCGTCGATTTTGCTGCTTCAAAAGACTCAGTGGACAACGCGTCTATACTGGTAGACTGACTGATAAAATCTTCTATCAGCTGTGAACTATGCGAAATCGCTTCTAAGCGGCTTGATGACGCCGAATGCACGTTCTTCGCATTGTTGTATATGGTGTTGGCTTGGTCTTTTGGATTATCTGCAAGTAGTGTTTGATACCTGCGCTCTACTTCTTCTAACTGAGCTAGACGCTCTTTTGAAATAATCACCTGATCATCAGCGATACTTGGTTTAAACAGTTTTAACATAATCGTCTCTTAGCAATTAGATTCCATTTTGGCAGTAACACCAGCAAAAGTTGACACACAGAAAGGCACCATATACGTCAAAAGTATCTTGCTTATTCTTGTTGCATCTAGTTCTGCTGCCAATATCGCATCACCGTGGTTGATGAACATCAGTATTGTACCTACCACCAGCGCCACCTTAAGTGAACGTTTAGCTATCGATATGGATAAGTTAGAGATAAACGACCGTATATACGAGTTCCCCGAGTCCATATTGGTTTCCCATGTTGTGACTAAGTGTAAAGCTCAACATGATCACACCTACAAGTGATTCACATTGAAGCGGTTTGAATAACTATCTATACACTAACTGAATATTTTCGTACGATAAATAACTATGAGTACTTAAAACATGCCCGATCGTACAAATATGGACGCCTTCTCAACACTAATGCAACATTTTAACCTCGAAGCCAGTGTTTACAATAACTCTCGACTCAGTGGTGATTGGAACGTGCACAAGCTAGGTAACGGTCGATGTGGGTTCCATATGATCACACATGGCTGTTGCCACCTTTCGGTAGGGGATGAGATAAATACCACCCTTGAGTATGGTGATCTAGTGATCTTTACCGCGGAAGTGGAACACCAGCTTTACGCTTGTCCTCAGGTACCTGCCTCCGATACTGGTCTTCTCTGTGCCAACGTCAACTTTAGCCATGTTGGCAGTAAGATGATCCTCAATGCTCTGCCTAAAGTGTTTGTCGTCAGGAGCGAGAGCAACCATCAGTGGGTAGAAGCGATACAATCTATGTTGCTGAGCGAAAACACCCAAACGAGCTTTGGCACAGACGTTATCCTTAATCGCCTATCAGAACTTGTGTTTATCTACGCGTTGCGACAAGAACTAGAAGCTAAATCTGAGCAAATAGGTTTACTCGCACTTTATAAACATCAAGGCATTAACCAAGTCCTCACCGAAGTCCACAATACCCCAGAAGCCAGTTGGACTGTTGAATCCATGGCCTCTTTCGCTGCAATGTCGCGTACGAGGTTTGCCAATTTATTTAAACAGCTAAGTGGCTGGACGCCAATGGAATATCTTACTTGGTGGCGGATGCAATTGGCGTGGTCAAAACTCCAAGCGGGGCACAAAGTCTATCAGGTTGCCCAGAGTTCTGGTTATCGTTCAGAAGCGGCGTTTTCAAGGGCCTTTTCACGTCACTTTAAAGTATCAGCGCAGGACGTAAAAAGGCAAATCAAATCCGAGCTGGCTTAACGGCTACTGATGGCTAATGCCACACCAGAGCCAATAAAAGTGGTACCAATTACGCGATTAAACGCTTTTGACCAACGCGCCTTAGAAAACAGTCCTACCAGCTTCTGGCCACCGACCGCGTATAGCATGAAGCTACTAAACGCCGACAATCCACAGATCAACGTCAATGCGATAGACTGCGCATAGACGTTTTGCGTTGGATCCATAAATTGGGGCATCACGGCGGTAAAGAAGATAATGGCTTTTGGGTTACCCGCGGCAATAAGTGCTGACTGCATAAACATACGTTTGAGCGAGGTTTGCTCTCTGTTTTGGGCTACCGCGTTCGCATCAGCCAGTGTTTGCTTAGAGAGCAAAAAGGTAATCCCTAAATAAAACAGATATGCAGCACCGGCCCACTTTACAGCTGCGAACAAAGTCTCAGATGCAACCAGTACGGCCCCCAAACCAATAACGGATATCGAAGCTTGAACTAAGGTTACCACCGTATTGCCCATTGCTGATGCAAGTGTGCGTTTTACCCCAAAAAACATCCCGTGCGTGAGTGCCAAAATCATGTTTGGCCCCGGGATAATTGAAATAATGAACACGGTAAAGGTGAACATTAGTAAAAACTCTAACGACATAGCGATTCCCTTCTCAATACTTCGATAAACCAACATCAGTTCACCAAGCTGACAAGGATCACATAGCCGGCGGCTTACTTCAACGTTATATAAACTTAATTTACTGATTATTAGGGAATATTATTCTGGTCACATCGCCACCACTCTGTATCCATTTGTAACAAGACTTATCGAGATATTACTCCCACCCTCAATGCATTCTGTTGACTATGTCACTGTTTAAATGATATTTATTATCAATTGGAACGTTATAACTTTTCGACGGATATAAAATGAAAATTCTAAAAACAATAGCATTAGCAGTGATTTTTGGTGTTACCGCTTCTGCTGCTCAAGCTCAGATTAATTTTTCTTGGAGTGCTAACGCGGGGCCACTCAACCCGCATCAAACTTCTCCAAACCAGATGTACGCTCAAGCTATGGTTTATGAACCGCTTGTTCGCTATGAAAAAGGGGGAACACTAAGACCTTGGCTAGCCGAATCTTGGGAAATACTGGACGAAGGTACACGCTACCGCTTCCACATCCGCAAGGGTGTTAAGTTCTCAAATGGTGAAGACTTTAACGCTGCTGCAGTAAAAGCCAACTTTGAACAGTTACTTAAAAACATTAATAAGCACCGTTGGTTAGAGTTTGTTAACCAGATGGAAACCATCACGGTTATCGATGAGCACACGGTCGACCTCAAGCTAAAAAGCGCTTACTACCCTGCTCTGCAAGAACTGAGTTTAGTTCGTCCTGTTCGCTTTATGGCGCCGTCGGCAATGCCTGAAGAAGGACACACTGGACAAGGTATCAAAGCGCCTATCGGTACTGGTCCTTGGATGCTAAAAGAGTCGGTTCTTGGTGTAAAAGACGTCTTTGAACGCAACCCTTACTACTGGGGTGAAAAACCAAAATCCGAGACGGTTGAAGTCGCTGTGATTGCCGATCCTAACGCGCGTGCTCTTGCCTTTGAAAGCGGCATGATCAACATCATTTACGGTTTAGAAGGTCAGATTTCACCGGATACTTTCGAGCGTTTTACTCTGCAAAAGAATCTTCACACTTCTCTGTCTGACCCTATCTCTACTCGTCTTATCGCCATGAACTCGGCGCGTAATGCGACTCAAGAAAAAGCGGTTCGCGTTGCGATCAACCACGCTCTTGACCGCGCGGCGATCTCAAAAGGCATTTTCTACGGCACAGAAACACCAGCGGATACTTTGTTCGCTAAGAACGTTCCTTACGCCGATATTGACCTTAAACCTTATCAATATGACCCACAGCTAGCGGCAACCATTTTGGAGCAAGCGGGTTGGCAGGTTCAAGATAATGGTTACCGCGCAAAAAGCGGTAAGTCGTTAACGGTAGAACTGGTTTATCACGGCCATGATGCGAACCAAAAAGCCATTGCCGAAGTACTTCAGGCTAACCTGAAGAAAATTGGTGTTGAGCTTAAGCTTGTCGCTGAAGAGCGCAGCCGCTTCTACAAGCGTCAAAAAGGCGGTGAGTTTGACCTGATCTTCAACAACACTTGGGGTGCACCATATGATCCGCATACGTTTATGAGCGGAATGCGTCGTCCATCTCATGCGGATTACATGGCTCAGGCTGGTCTACCAACTAAAGCAGAAATCGATAAGACTATCGACGCCATCTTGGTAAGCACTAATGAAGAAAAACGTCACGCCCTGTACAAAAAGGTACTGACTACTCTTCATGAAGAAGCGGTTTACCTGCCTGTTACTTACTTGCGCATCACTGGCGTATCGTCAGAGAAACTAGGCAAAGTAACTATGGGTGCTACCGTTTTCGATATTCCTTTCGAACAGATGGGCAAATAAGCAAAAATCAACGATGCCGGCTCTATGAGCCGGCTCAGGATCCAATATGTTAAGCTTTATAGTACGCCGCCTACTCTTAGTAATACCTTTACTTTGGGCGGTGTCTTTGATCATATTTCTCTTTCTCCGTCTAAGTGGAGCTGAGCCAGCGCTAGCTTATCTGCGCGCCAGCAACATTCCACTAACTGACGCTTCTATTGCCGAAGCAGAGCAATACTTAGGACTAGATAAGCCGTTATGGCAGCAATACACTGACTGGTTTACTAGTGCCGTCCAAATGGATTTTGGCAACTCGTATATGACTGGCCGCCCCGTCATTGACGATCTCATGTATTACTTACCTGCGACGTTAAAACTCGCCTCGTTCGCGCTATTGATCACTTTGGTTCTTTCGATTCCTTTGGCCATTTGGGCTGCTCGATACAGAGATAAGTGGCCCGACTTTACCATTCGCGGATTGGCGTTTATTGGTGTTTCTATTCCCAACTTTTGGCTTGGTTTCCTACTGGTGCTCCTGTTTTCAATTCACCTGCAATGGTTACCACCTATGGGCTACGGCGGACTTAGCCACATGCTTTTACCCGCAGTGGCCATCGCCTTTATGTCGCTGTGTATCAATGCCCGTTTATTAAGAGCGAGCATGTTAGAAGTTCAGGGGCAACGACATGTGCGATATGCGTTAATACGGGGTATCAAAGCCCGTAAAGTGGAACGCAACCACGTTTTGCGCAACAGTCTACTTCCTATTGTTACCGCTGCTGGTATGCACATTGGCGAACTTATCGGCGGTTCGCTGGTTGTTGAAAGCATCTTTAGTTGGCCGGGTGTCGGTCGTTACGCCATCACAGCAATCAGTAACAACGACTACCCTATTATTCAATGTTTCACACTTATGATGACGACAATTTTTATCCTGTGTAACTTGGTGATCGATATTCTTTATGCATGGCTTGATCCTCGTATTCGACTGGAGGCCGCAGAATGTCAATAATCAACCGTTACTCAATTAGCGCACTTATTGGTGGATTTTTTCTAATTATCCTTATTGCTGTCGCGCTGTTTTCTCCTTGGATTAGTCCCTATGACCCTAACGCCATCGACCTTAGCCAGCGCTTACAAGGGATGAGTGCCGAGCATTGGTTGGGCACTGATCACCTTGGTCGCGATATGTTCTCTCGTTTAGTGAGTGCCACGTCAGTATCCTTGGGAGCCGTGTTCGCCACACTCTCTTTAATGCTTGTTATCGGTGTTGGATTGGGCGGCTTAGCGGGCTTTGTCGGTGGACGTGTCGATCAAGTGATAATGCGTACTTGTGACGTCTTTATGACCTTCCCTACTGTGGTATTGGCGCTCTTTATGGTGGCCTTACTCGGTACGGGTATGACCAACGTCATCATCGCTATCGCAGTCACGCACTGGGCATGGTATGCGCGTATTTCTCGCAGCTTAGTCTTGTCTATCAGACATAGTGATTATCTACGAGCGTCTCGACTAGCCGGAGCCCCTGCAACGGTCAGATTTCGCGTTCACATTCTGCCCAACATCTTAGTACAGCTGATGGTACTTGCCACTCTGGATATCGGCCACGTTATGCTGCACGTTTCCGGTCTGAGTTTCCTAGGTTTAGGGGTTGAATCGCCAACACCAGAATGGGGAGTAATGATCAATGACGCCCGCCAATTTATCTGGACCAACCCAATGCTTGTCATTTGGCCGGGGTTAGCCATCTTAATCAGTGTTATGGCATTTAACCTTCTCGGCGATGCTCTTCGCGACAAACTTGACCCTAATCTGGAGCACAACTAATGAGACTCGACATTAAAAATCTAGAAGTTTCTGTTCGCGAACAGATTTTGGTTAGCGATATCAATCTCACAGTAGAAGCGGGAAAAACTCTGGCTCTTGTCGGTGCCAGTGGTAGTGGTAAATCTGTCACCTGCTCTTCGATTTTTGATCTGCTTCCAGCAGGTTTAAAAGCCAAAGGTGAAATGTTGCTCAATGGCGAACCAATTGAGGCAAAAGCCCTTCGCGGTAAGACCGTTAGCTGTATTATGCAAAATCCATCCAGTGCATTTAATCCACTGCAAACCATGCAAAAGCACGGTTTAGAAACCATGTTAGCCAGTGGGAAGGAGTACAAGCGCGCCGATCTAATTAAGGCAATGGAAGACGCAGGCCTTGAAGAGTGCGATGATTTGCTGGATTACTATCCGTTTCAGATGAGTGGCGGTATGCTTCAGCGCATGATGATCGCTCTTGCACTTGTCACTGGCGCCCCCTTCCTAGTCGCAGACGAACCCACTACGGATCTTGATTTAGTGGTGCAATCTCATATTCTCTCGCGTATTGAAGCCATCAGTAAAGAAAGAAACTTGGGCGTGCTTTTAGTTACTCACGACTTTGGCGTTGTGGCACGTCTAGCAGACGAAGTTGCTGTCATGTCTGAAGGGCGAATTGTTGAGCGCGGTGACGTTCACTCTATCTTTAGCGATCCTCAGCACCCTGTCACTCAATCTTTGCTCGATGCACATCTGTCACTCTATAAGGAGGCGACTAATGGCTGATTTTATTTCAGTAAACAATTTGCAAATGGTTTATGGCGGCCAAGGCATGTTGCGAAAGCAAAAGCTCAAGCAAGTTCTTAGCGATATCAACCTGACAATTTCTGAAGGTGAATCCGTCGCTTTAGTAGGCGCAAGCGGCAGTGGTAAAAGTACTCTTTGTCGACTTATGCTTGGCTTAGAAACGCCAACCAGCGGAGATATCATTTGGCAAGGCAAATCCTTGCGCGATTTTAAAGACGAGGACTGGGTGGATTATCACGGCAACGTGCAACTGGTGTTTCAAGATGCCATTGCTGCGGTTAACCCAAGGCAGAGCATCCTTCAAATACTCTCCGAACCCCTTCGCTATTTGAGAAAACTTTCAAAGACACAAATTCTCGACGAAGCGACTTTACTACTTAAGCAAGTGGGATTGGATGAAAAGGTGCTCAATCGAAAAGCTGGACAGCTTAGTGGTGGACAACTGCAACGTGTCGGTATCGCCAGAGCATTAGCGGCAAAACCTAAGTTAATCGCGCTGGATGAGTCTTTATCAAGCTTAGATCTAGTCTTGCAACAGCAAATGATCGCCTTGTTGAAATCGATTCAAAAAGAGTCTGGTACTTCCTTCCTACTGGTCACTCATGACTTGAGGTTAGTTGACCTTTTCTGTCAGCGCGTCATCGTACTCGACAGTGGAAAGATCGTCGAAAATCGTCAAGCAAATGCCAGTGAACCTTGGCAAAGTGAAATGGGTAAAACGTTAAATGCTGCGATTTTACCTGCCAGACCCAAGAAACCCGAAGTAAAACAAGAGGCCGAATCTCAGGTCGCTTAATCTAACAGCGGTATTACTTTAAGCCTCTTATATTTCTCTCTCCCCCATAATGAGGGAATATAGGAGGCTTTTTCACGTTAAAACCACTTCAGTTTGTCGTGTAAAGAGGTGACATTGCCGACAACAATGAGTGAAGGACTTACGGCGTCTTTTGCCATAGCCGCCAAATCTTTGAGTGGGCCTGTAAACACTCTCTGCTCTTTACGCGTGCCATTTTCGATAATGGCGCAAGACATGTTTTCATCCAAACCTGTTTCTAACAGTCTGTCTCGGATATAACCGCTCTGTTTCAAACCCATATAAAAAACCAAAGTGTTGTTTGATTGCGCCAGAGCGCGCCACTCAATTTCACGGCCGTCTTTTTGCACGTGTCCTGTAATAAACTGTACACTTTGCGCGTGATCTCTATGCGTCAATGGAATGCCCGCATAAGCGGTTGCGCCTGCTGCAGCCGTTATACCGGGAACCACTTCAAAACGAATTCCGTTATCGGCAAGTTCTTCAAGCTCTTCCCCTCCTCGACCAAAAATAAACGAATCGCCACCCTTTAAGCGCACGACATTTTTTCCTTGTTTGGCCTTTTCTACTAAGAGCTGGTTGATTTGGTCTTGGGGAACGCAGTGATAGTCGAGTTTCTTACCAACGTAGATCATCTCGGCATCTTTTGCGGCTAAGGCTAGGATTTCTTCAGAAACCAAACGGTCGTAAACCACTACTTCGGCTTGTTGTATCACTCGATGCCCTTTGACAGTTAATAGGTCAGGGTCGCCGGGGCCAGCCCCTACCAAAGAAACAAAACCGAGCCTATTTTGCGAGAGATCTTGAGTGCTCATAACAACGCCTATGAAGTGTAAATTAGATATAACGAGTCATTCTTTCTAAAACTGACTTGTTATAGCCAAGAGAAGAGCCCCATCGATAGCAATGGGGCGATAAACTGCTTACTTAGATAACACAGGCTGCGCGTCAATTTCTTCTTCTACATCAATAGAAGGCGCTGTTTTTACGTGAGTGAGGTATAGAGGAATGCAAGTGAACACCAAACCACCAACAATGTTACCCAAAATGGTTGGTACAAGGTTGTAGTTTAAATATGTCGCTAGGCCAAAGTCAGCACCTAAAATCATACCAAGTGGGAACAGGAACATGTTCACAACTGTATGTTCAAACACTAGGGCGAAGAAGATAAAGATTGGCAACCACATCGCGGCAACTTTGCCCGATACACTTTTTGAGGTCATATTGCCAATCACCGCTAAACACACCATTAAGTTACAGAAAATACCGCGTACGAAACAGGTGATCCATCCATCCATACCAAGGTTTTCAAAGCCGACAGTGCGGGCTGTGGTCACGGCAATAAACTTGTTTACAACTGCATTGGGTTCGATAGAAAAGTTGTTGGTTAACGAAACTGCTACAAGAAATGCCACAATTAACGAACCGATTAAGTTACCCAAACCGACAAGTCCCCAACAGCGGAAAATTCGACCCCAAGTAATACCCGGACGGTTTTCAAATTTGGCTAGCGGAGCCAGACCAAAAACACCAGTTACTAGGTCGTAACCCATTAGGCTTAGAATGACAAAACCAACTGGGAACACCAGTGCGCCCACGATACCGATACCGGTTTGAACGATAGTAGTGATGGCCACAACAACAGCCAACGAAAGGATGATCCCTGCCATTGTACCGCGCAAAAGCAAATCGCGTGTGCTGGTTTTCGTTTTCGCTTCACCGATGTCAATCATGGTTTGAACGAACTCTACAGGCTTTAATGCAGACATAAATGTGTCCCTATTCAAAAGTGGAAATTAAAAAGTTGAAATCGAATAGTGAAAGGTTCGCTGCCTATACAGACAGCAAGCCTTTAAGCTATTCAATCTCTTACGCTGAGATCTGAACCTCGCCAGAGATCACTCTAGTTTGATACGCCTTGATGCTAAACTGCTCGTCTTCCAAACAGACACCTGTCTTCAAATTGAATCTTTGCTTTTTGAGCGGGCTTGCTACCCATAACTCATCTTGGTGTTCGACGATCAAGCCTCTCGATAACACGTTCGATTGATAGAAGGGGTCCATGTTGCTGATAGCAAATACCGACTCTTCTTTGTTTGGTCGAAAAACCGCTACTTGCTCGCCTTCTAGCAGAGCACATACGCCAGTACCCGGGATGATGTCGTCGATATTACAGATTGTGTTAAATGTCATTGCTCAGTTCCTCTCTACACTAACTCAACATGAAGGATGTCACCCTTGGCTTCTGGGTGTTTTTCAGAAAACTTCGCCGGACGGTGTTGCGCGCGTTCATTGACGAACTGAACGTTGTCATCGCGCTCATTAGAGTTAATAAAGTGAGAGAAGCGCTTGTGCTGACTTTCGTCGTTAACCGTCTCAGTCCATTCACATTGGAACTCTTCTACTAACTTAGCAACATCTGCTTCTAGCTGGTCATTGATTCCAAGCTTGTCTTCGACAATCACTTCTCTTAAGTAGTCCACGCCACCTTCCATGTTTTCCATCCAAACTGACGTGCGTTGCAGTGGCGCAGCCGTGCGAATGTAGAACATCATAAAGCGGTCGATATATTTGATTAGCGTTTCTTGGTCTAGATCGCTTGCTAGTAAATCGGCATGGCGAGGTTTCATACCACCATTACCACATACGTACATATTCCAGCCCGCATCAGTCGCAATAATACCTAAATCTTTGCCCTGAGCTTCTGCACATTCGCGAGTACAACCCGACACACCAAACTTCATTTTATGAGGCGTTCGAATGCCTTTGTAACGATTCTCCATCAGGACACCTAGCCCTACCGAATCTTGTACGCCATAGCGACACCAAGTCGAGCCGACACACGTTTTTGCCATGCGAAGTGCTTTGGCATAGGCCTGACCTGTTTCGTACCCCACTGCGATCAATTTTTTCCAAATCGCGGGTAAATCGTCTTTTTGCGCACCAAACAAACCGATGCGTTGAGCGCCCGTCACCTTAGTGTATAGCTTGTATTCATCTGCAACTTCAGCAAGTACTTTTAGAGCTTGAGGTGTGACTTCGCCACCCGGCATTCTAGGAATTACTGAGTAAGTACCGTCTTTTTGAATGTTACCCAAGAAGTTGTCGTTGGTGTCATGCAGCTTAACCAACTGCGGCTTAAGGATATGCTCACCCCAGCAAGAAGCGAGTATAGAACCGACCAGAGGTTTACACACCTCACAACCATATCCTGAACCATACTTGTCTAGCAGTTCTTCGAACGTTTTGATCTCTTCAATACGGATCAGGTGGAACAACTCCTGACGGGAGTACGGGAAGTGGTCACACACATCGTTTTTCACTTCAACGCCTGCTTTTGCAAGCTCTGCATTGAGTACTGATGTCACCAGTGGAATACAACCACCACAACCTGTCCCAGCGCCAGTAACCGCTTTAATATCACCAATAGTGTGGTGACCTTGCGCAACTGCTTCTGCAATTTTTCCTTTGGTCACATCAAAGCAAGAGCAGACTACTGCACTTTCTGGCAAAGAATCGGCTCCTAACGTTGGTTTTTCAGCGCCTGCGTGGGCCGGAAGAATCAATGCATCGGGATGTTCAGGTAAATCGATTTCATTCAGCATTAGCTGAAGAAGATCACCATAGTCAGAAGTATCGCCAACCATCACTGCGCCAAGCAGTTTTTTGTTGTCTTGAGAGACAATTAAGCGTTTGTATACTTCCAGTTCTTGATTTTGATAAACGTAGTTTTTGCAACCTGGAGTGCGCCCGTTTGCATCGCCAATCGAGCCCACTTTAACGCCGAGCAATTTGAGCTTTGCAGACATGTCCGCGCCTTCAAATTGGCTGTCATTACCCAACAAGTGATCGACGCAACGGTTGCCATTTTATAGCCTGGCGCTACCAACCCATAGAAGGTTTCATTCCATGACGCACATTCACCAATCGCGTAAATGTCTTGGTCTGAAGTTTGGCAGTGATTATTGATCGCAATACCACCGCGAGGGGCAACTTCTAGCTCCATTTGACGAGCCAGTTTGTCTTGTGGGCGAATACCAGCAGAGAAAACAATAAAGTCCGTCTCTAGTTCAGTTCCATCTGCGAAACGCATGACATTGCGTGCATTTGTACCCTCTGGTGCAATCTCAAGTGTGTTTTTACTGGTGTGAACTCGTACACCCATGCTTTCTATTTTTTCGCGGAGTTGATTACCGCCGGCTTGGTCAAGCTGTTCTGCCATTAGTTTTGGTGCAAACTCAACCACATGAGTTTCCACACCCAGAGCTTTTAGTGCACCTGCCGCTTCTAGGCCTAATAGACCACCACCGATAACCACACCTATTTTGCTCTTCTTGGCGCTAGCTTCAATCGCTTTGAGGTCTTCAATGGTTCTGTATACAAAGCAGTCTTTGCTTTCTCGGCCCTTAATAGGAGGAACAAAAGGATATGAGCCAGTCGCCATGATCAGTTTGTCGTATTGAATTTCGCGACCAGAGCTTGAATAAACCGTGTGCTTTTCTCGATTCACATTGATTGCGCGCTCACCAATGAGCATATTGATGTCATGCTTCTGGTAGAAACCTTCTTTTACTAGTGACAGTTCGTCGGCAGTGTGATGGGAAAAGTAAGAGGAGAGGTGGACGCGGTCGTAGGCGACTCTTGGTTCTTCACAAAAAACAGTAATCTCATATTGAGAGACATCTGTTTTTTCAACTAGGTCTTCAATGTAACGGTGTCCTACCATACCGTTACCAATAACGACCAGCTTCAACTTGCTCATAATACTTCCTAAGGGTTAGGTTCTTATCTGAGCCAATTGTTAATTGTGAAAGAAAAAGAGTTTATGATGTAAATCAATTACAGATATAAACTACCCTAAAGGGGTAGATCGCGGGGATATTCGTGTTAAAGTTGAAAATTTGTTACACACTTGGATTAATCATTCTTTAATTATTGAAATGTTATTAATCACATCATTAATAACCTGAAAAGTGTGAGAACAAGGCCGCAAAACGATATTTTCCTGTTGTAAGCGAAAGTAGGAACGCATAGGAAAGCTATGAAGTGTTCTGCGGTGTGGAGTGCAAGTTACCTTCTCATTGGCTATGGGGTTTAGACGGTCTTTCTCACCCAAATGGTTTGGTTCTTCACAAAAAGCCCCAAATAGGCGACAGCAATACAAGTTCTGTTACTACAGCTACAAAGATACCCTCATTGACGACACCTCTATTCCACTCGTAAAAACCTAGAATTGCCAAACCTAGCATGACAATAACCATAATCATGGACAAACTGCTTTTTCCATAGCTGTCTTTGATACCTATACCAGAGAGACAGAGTAACCCCATTCCCAACATAAAAATTGATGTTCTCTTGGCAATAAAGTTAGCCTCAAGTGTGCTTTCTAACCCTACATCGGCCAAGAAAGCGTCTGGAGAGAACAATAACAGTGAGAACAAATAGGCAAACAGTAGCGCGGTAAGCAAGCACACCCATTTAAACACATTCATAAACCACTCCTTAGCATGGCGTTAAATCAAACTAGACAACCTATTAGCCCCAATACACCAATCGGCATTAGCAATATGGATTGTGGTAAAACAAACCAATGTTTATGAGGGAACAAATATCGGCAAACGGCCACAAAAGTGAGAGCAGAAAGTACAAACTGGACTGAAATCAAGCCAATAAGCGTTAGATTCAACGGTTCAAAGCCAGCCCATAACAATGCCAATGCGTAGACAAACAGCGTGATGCTTACCATGTGCCAACAGGCAAACAAAACACCCTTTACACCTTTGTCCATCGACACTTCTAAAAAAGGTTCAACAATTGTTTTTTGCCCTGCAAGCAAGTGAACAAAAGCGGTAAAAGTACAAAGTAAGCCCGCAACAAACCACCACCCGTTGATTATTGTCATAGTTTTTCCTCCAAATTAAACGTCACTTTAGCCTTTGCCGTCTGACATATTTGCAAATAGCCAAACAGCACTCTTTCAATAAAGAGGATGTTTTGATCTATGCGGAATGGCACTTTTTCTCCGTGGAAAGCTTTATAGGCCAGCTCCATTCCTTGCACTATGTACTCATCGTGCTCCGAAAAGTCGAAGCCTACTTGCTGCAGCAAGCTCGATTTCCAAGTCACGAACTGGCTAAACAACTCATCCGTTGTGGTACTCCAATATTCGTTTGATTCAGGAAAATAGAAGTGATTGTAGTAGTGGTGAATTTTTTCTAGGTCTTTATCTCTAAACGCCTTGAGCATTGATAGATAACGCTGCTGAGCTTCGGTATTAGCAGGTTGAACACAGCCGAAATCAATCAGTGTCACCTTGTTGTTATCGTCAATGATAAAGTTGCCTATGTTCGGATCGGCGTGTAAGTGGTAGCCTTGTTTTAGCGACTCTACAAACAAATCGATCAGTGACTGACAAACTTGGTTACGAGCTTGTTGGGATGGATTGCTTTCTAACCATTTATCTAAGTGTTTTCCCTCGACCAGTTCTGACACCAATACCGTCTTGGAGCTAAGCTCAGGTAACACGCGCTGAACACCAATCTCTGTTAAACCTAACTTATCGAAATATTGGCAAGATTTGATTTCGTGAACGTAATCCACTTCTTCTAGCAAGCGGGATTCAATTTCAGGAAGGGTATCAGCAATTTCGTATTGCTTAGGAACAACTTTTAGCAGTTGCTTTAGGATGCCAAGATCGCTTTCTATCGTCTGAGCGATGCCCGGGTATTGAATCTTGACCGCTAGTTCCTCGCCATCTTTACTTATCGCTTTATGCACTTGTCCAAGGCTTGCAGCGGCAAAGGGTTGGCTATCAAAACGGTCAAACACTTTCTCTGGCTTGTCCCCTAGCTGACTGATGATTATCTTTCTTACCAGCGCTCGATTGATCCCCGGCGCTTGATAACAAGACTTTGCTAGCTGCTTTCTAAAATCCGGCGGTAGATAGGCGTGCTCGTTGCTCAACATTTGCGCCACTTTCAAACCTGCACCTTTTAATTTGGAGAGCGCTTCAAAGATCAGTTGTCCCATCTCTCCATCTAACACTTGATTGTGGCGACCGCTCAGTTTCTTTTTTAAGCTTTTCCCGCTCGCTTTAACCAAGGTTTTGGCGATCACACCACTGCGTGCTAGCTTGGTAACCGGAATATCAGCCATACCTATCTCCTACTGATTTTTCGAACTGAGGTCAGGGCCCTTGTCATATAATCGAAACCTGAGAACATGTGATGGCGGAATAAGAAAGTGAGCATATCACCAGCTCGGTTAATCACTCCGCTTTCCATAACAGTTACAATCAAAGCGGTACTTAAATCAATGAGTTGAGTGGTTTGGGTAAAGTCTTCCGAATCGTCTTTTAACCAGTAGATGACTACGCCCAAGTAGTAGTCCCAAAAAAGTGTTTCAATAAAACCACTTCCTGCTTGTGGCTCGATTTCATCTTTTTGAACTGCGTGATCTAAATACTCAGAAAACGTATCAATGGTTTTCTGCCTGAACCCCGAAATCGCTTTTGAGCGTAGCGAAGGCGTCATAAAGGCAATTTCGACGGCTTCTTCAACAAACTCTCTATGCGCAAGTAAGATTGTCAAGTTGGTCTCTAGCAGACATTGTACTTTCTCTTGCAAAGAGAAGTGCTCAAACTCATCTATCTGTTCGACTTCACTCAACGTTTCATCAAAAACTTGCTCAAAATAACCAACTAAGATTTTGTCTTTATTGGTGAAGTAGTTGTAAATGGTTGCATCACCAACTTCCGCGGCTTTGGCAATCATGCGCATGGACACCTTTTGATATCCCTTGTCTGACATTAGCTCTACAGCGGCTTGGATAATTTTCTTCCGGACTTTTGCCTTTTTATTGGTGATTTTCATCTACCTACCCCAAATGTGAAAACACTACAATTATAATTGATCACAAACCGACATAAATCAATAGCATCTTCACTTTTATCTTAAGATCAATAGACGAGAGTGAGTATTAGACAACGAAAACCACTAGCTGGTACTAGTAACAATACTGATCGTTGCTATCTTGTATTTCAGTCATATGAAATAAGACTCATTTTCTTGCTGTTAAAAACAGAGCTGTCTAAGCTTTTTAGTTAGATATAAAAGATTAAATACAAAAACTAGTTGGCTAAAACTCGAAATAGGAAGGCTTATGTTCCGCACAACAGAAAAACTAGAGATCGCTTTAGAGCAGATCCATAACAATGAAGAAATTGAGGTTAGTTCAATCCCCAAAAGCTACGCCCATCAATTGTTTCCATTCACCAAAAACTTGGCGATCTAAACACCCGAATCGGTTTACACCAAAATAGCGAGGCCCAACTCAGCCTGTATCAAAATCACGCCGGTGTCGGCTTATGGGATTGCGAAATCATTAATGGTGACGCTACAGACGCGAACAGCAGATGGTATTGGTCGCCAGAGTTTCGTCGCTTACTCGGATACCATTCAGAATCTGACTTTCCCGATGTCATGGACAGTTGGTATGGGCTTCTCCACCCAGAGGACCGAGACCAAACGACAGCCAAGTTTGTCGAGCACGTATCGGACACAAGTGGAAGTACACCTTACGATGTGGTTTATCGACTCAAACACAAGACCAAAGGCTGGCGCTGGTTTCGAGCCGTCGGTGGTACAAAGCGCGACGCTTCGGGACAAGGTGTGCGAGTGGCAGGATCCTTGATTGATGTACACGATGTAAAAACTCAAGAAATAGAGATAGAAGAGGCGCGTAATAATCAGTCTGATCTTATCTCCCTAATTACGAGCAAAATTGGCGAGGTGAACTCCAATGCTAAAGAGATTCACAACAGCTTAGAAGAGATCTCTCAAAAGTCGGTAGAAGCAGAAAAAGTCGCTCAACAAGGTGTCGAACTGCTCGCTAAAGTTGAAGCCGTGCTAAAAGAGGTGAAACAAGTCAGTGACTCGATAGACCTTGAGCTGGTTAATATCCAAGACATTGCCGATAAAACTAACTTGCTTGCCCTTAATGCTGCCATCGAAGCCGCAAGGGCTGGTGAACAAGGGCGCGGTTTTGCCATAGTGGCGGATGAAGTGAGAACTTTGGCGAGTACTTCAAGCCAAGCGGCAGATCGAATCACGAGCCAAGTTCAAAAGTCTAATGCAAGCATTAATAATTCTGCCAGTGCTATTTCTACACTTATGGATACCCTATCCTCTTCGGTAGAATCTTCTCAGGAGACCAAAGAAGGTATCAGCCTTGTGACCGCAAAAGTAGAAGATCAGAACGACTCGCTTAACTACTTGGTCACAACCGCCAATGGTCAGTAATTGAATCGATGGGCTAGTAGGGTTGCTAGCCCATTGCTGGTTTTTTGCCGCGTGAGAGTGTAAATAGCTCCCGCTATCTAAGCGGTAGCTATCGTTAGAAAGGGAGTAAATTGCTTTCAATCTTTGAACTCATCAGCAATCTTAATGAACAAGTCTTCCTGACTTAGAAACGCCTCAATGACCTTGGGGTCAAAATGCGTTCCGTTTCCATCCATGATAATTGCTTTGGCTTCAAAATGACTCATAGGCTCTTTATATACCCTTCTGCATCTCAATGCGTCATACACGTCAGCTAAAGCCATCAACCTTGCACTAAGAGGGATATCTGAGCCACTCAGTCCATTTGGGTAACCACTGCCATCCCATTTTTCATGGTGGCCATAAGCAATTTCCTTTGCAACCGTAATCAAATCATTGTGCGCACCAGAAAGTTGCTCTGCTTTTTCAAGAGCATGCAGCCCTAATACTGGGTGGCTTTTCATGATCTGGAACTCATCCTTCGTGAGTGACCCCGGTTTTAACAAGATAGAATCAACGATGCCTACCTTACCAATGTCATGTAAAGGGGCCGCTTTAAAAAAGGTATCAATCATCTTGGGTGACAAATAAGCTTGATAGTCGGCTTCCTTCGCTAGTTGCTCTGCCAACACTTTGACATAGTGTTGAGTTCTGATTAGGTGGTTGCCTGTTTCTGGGTCCCTAGTCTCGGCGAGACTGGCCAGAGCAAAAACCACAGCGTCCTGCATTTTATCGACATCATGAGAGCGTTTTACCACTTCACGTTCAAGCCTTACATTCTGGTTTAAGAGTAAGTCTTTAGAGCGTTTATTTTGTAGATGCGTTTTTACTCTCGCTCTCAGCAAAGGTATGCTAACGGGTTTATGAATATATCGATCGCGCCAAGTTCAAAACCTAACTTTTCATCTGCAAGTAAGCTTTTCCCAGTTAGAAATACAACGGGTATATCGTTGTACCTCAAGTCGCTTTTAAGCTGGCGAATAACGTCGTAACCTGAAAGTTCAGGCATCACAACATCAAGCAGGATGAGATCAACAGGGAATTTTTTTAAAATATGAAAAGCCAATTCACCTGTTTTTGCTGCTTTGACGTGATACAAATCGCCCAAACCCTGAGCCATCAGAGCTAGACTATCTGTCGAGTCATCAACGATTAGTACCGTACAATCACTTAAATCTTCAAGAGGCATGAGCCATCCTCACGAAATCGATCGGTTTTCTTCTACACTTTACTTTAGATAGTAGTTTATTTTTATAAAAGTACTCTGTTCAGAGGAAGTTACGGATGCCTACCTACACCATACGTTCGCTCTTTTTCGGGCTCTTTTTAATAATGGGGGTTTGCGCCACCAGCATGCTAGTCGTTACCCAGCGACTTTCCGAACTACGACAAGAAGTAGAGCAGTATCAGACTGACCTATATGCGTTTTATCGACTGTCTCAAGAACTGAAGCAGAGTTCAGATCATCTCTCAAAGTTTGCTAGAGCCTATGCGGTAACTGGAAACGAATACTGGAAACGACTCTTTGATCACGTTTTGGATGTCAGAGAAGGAAGAGTAGAAACACCCCAACACAGTGATTACGAATACTGGGACCTAATTTCCACACAATCTCATTTTGACCGCGAAGTGAGCGAGAGCATATCCCTGTTAGATAAAATTCGTGAATCGGGAATCAGCAGTACTGAGTATCTAGACCTAAAAAACGCACTCATGCTAAGTAACGAACTCGTTAAACTTGAACGAGCAGCGTTCGAAGCGATAAAACGTGATAAACCCCGTCATCTTGGAAGTGATAAAAACGCACTAAAAACTGAAATGACGCTAGCCCAGTCACTTTTGTATGGCGAAGAATACTTCTCTGAAAAATCAAAAATTATGAAAGCGATTGGTTCGGCTCATCAGTCTATCCTTACTCGAATCCTATCAAACATTGAAAGAGCAAAAGAAAAATCGCGGCAACAGACAAACATATATAGTGGTTTGGGGGCGGTATTAATATTCAGCATCATCCTCTCGTTTGTTTTGTTGTGGCGACTTTACATCAAACCCCTCACCCTCCTCCAAAACACCGTAGTAGAACAAGTAAAGAACAAGGATTTCGATTTTACCATCAAACATAAAGCCTACGCCGAACTGCAACAGTTTATTCAAAGTTTAAACACGGTATTTCATCATATCTCGTTGCAACTGAACCAAAATACACTGGTGAAAGACTTCAATATCATTTTGCGCACAAGCCAGTCCATCACAGAATTAGGCCATGAGGTCGGACAATTTTTACTTCGTCGGTTTCCCATCCATCAAGTCAGCCTTTATCTCTATCAAGACAACAAACTCGTTCGCGTCGGTGGTTCGGGCAACGATGCTGAAAACCCTACAAATATAACCGACACCACTACTACACAGATGAGTGTATTATTGTCAGGTAAGCCCTATAGTATGAAGTCACTCGGCGATAAATACACCGCGAAAGTAGGTCATGGCTTACTTAAATTAAATGAAATTTACTTTTTTCCGCTTTGCGTTAATGACAAACCAATCGGACTATTAGAACTCGCAACGTCAAAAAACCTGTCAGAAACACAATATCAGTGGTTAGTACAAATTTTGGACGACTTAGCAGTCAGTGTTCAGTTAACTCAAAACATAGAGTTTCAAAGACAAGCCGAGCAAAAAGTACTGGAGCAATCGCAGCTCAATCAAGAGATCTTAAACGCGACCCCAAACCCCATGTACTGTTTATCTCCAAAAGATCAGTTTCTAACTATCAATGCTAAGTTCATTGAACTCGTCGGATTGCCCGAAGAGCAAATTATCGGTAAAAGTCCAAAAGAGCTGTTCCATTCTAAAGACGTAATTAAACTCATTTCTGAAACCCATAAGGCACTCATTAAAGAGCGAACTTCAAAAACCTATGAACTGACATTGGAAGATGCTCAAAAACAGCCAAGAGAAATACTGGTGTTTGAAGCTTCATTCAACAATGTCCAAGGGGAATTTGGCGGTATTGTTGGGATCTTATTGGATATGACAGAGCGCAAGCAAATGGAGTCAGAGCTGCGGCAAGCGAAGGAAACCGCCGACGCATGAGTCTAGCCAAAGGAGAGTTTTTGGCTAACATGAGCCACGAAATAAGAACACCAATGAATGCCATTCTTGGTATGGCTCATTTGGCACTCAACACCAAACTCGATCAATCTCAACGTAAGTACCTCAATCGAATTAACGAATCTGCCAAAAACCTGTTGGGGATCATTAATGACATTTTGGACTTTTCGAAAATAGAAGCTGGAAAACTAACTGTTGAATCTATCGACTTTAACATAGATGAAGTGTTCGAAAATCTAGTTCACGTTGTTTCTTTTAAAGCACAAGAAAAGGGAATTGAGTTTCTTCTAGATATCGATCCGAAAGTACCCAATAACCTAATAGGAGACCCTCTGCGTCTAGGACAAGTACTAATCAACTTATGTGGAAATGCCATTAAGTTTACCGAGCGAGGCGAGGTCGTTGTTTCCGCCGCTGTCGATTCATTAACCAGAAACAGTGTCACTATTCAGTTCAAAGTTGTAGACACTGGTATTGGTATCAAAAAAGAGCGAATCCCCGAACTATTTAACCCTTTCTCTCAGGCAGATGGCGGGATAACACGAAAATTTGGTGGCACTGGACTGGGGTTAAGTATCAGCCAACAACTCGTAGAACAGATGGGAGGTAAAATTTGTGTAGAAAGCACTCTAGACTCAGGAAGCGATTTCAGCTTTACCGCTACCTTTGGACTTCAGGAAGCAAAAATGCGAGACATCTACGGACCCGTAAGTCATTTGGAAGGTAAAAAAGTACTGGTTGTTGACGACAATGATTCCGCAAGAAGCATCATGTTATCGCTACTCAATGCCATGCATTTTCAAGTCACTTCTGTCAGTAATGCCTATGAAGCAATGGATGAGATTGAAAAGAAACACTTTGATATGTGGTTTGTCGATTGGAACATGCCTGGTATGAATGGTCTTGAATTTTTTCAGGCGGCAAAGAACAAAAAGCTCGACGATGACGTTAAGAGGTTTTTGGTCACCGCATATGGAAGAGAAGCCTCTTCAGACAGACAAGAAAAGCTAGTGGATGGATTGATCATCAAACCCGTTAATCCATCGAATCTCCTAGATGCAATCATGGATAGTTTTGGTATTGAACATGCAGTTAGACCCACTTGCTCCTCTCATCACAAGCCTCCTATATTGCGTAATAAAACACTATTGATTGTCGAAGATAACGAAATTAATCAGGAAGTTGCGCTAGGCCTGCTTCAGCCAACCCAAGCCAAAATTAAGATAACAAACAATGGGGAGGCAGCACTTAACTACCTTGAACAAAACCCTGTAGATCTTGTATTGATGGATATGCAAATGCCAATAATGGATGGGCTAACAGCAACCAATTTAATAAGATCCAATAAAAAATGGCAGAGTATTCCAATTATAGCGATGACTGCGAATGCAATGAAACAAGATATCGAACAGTGCCTTGATTCTGGGATGAACGGTCACATAGCTAAACCAATAAACATAGATACACTGTACCAAATACTAGAGCAGTATTTAGGCGGTGCTGGTGACCAATCAGAAACACTCACAAACACAAAGCATAGTGAAAACAAGACTCTCACAATAAACGGAATCAATCTAGCGCAAGCCATAGACAACATAGGTGGCGATGAAAAAAACTACTACTCAATACTAAAACGGTTTATACAATTGCAAATTAATGAATACCCTAGTTTTAAAGATGCAATTGAAAAAGAACACTGGGAGCTGGCCGAGAGACTCGCGCATACGCTGAAAGGAAGTGCTGCGAACTTGGGCGTATTTGAGCTATCTAAAATGGCAGCGGTATTGGAAAGCCGCATCAAAAATCGCGACATCAATGCCATTCATGATTTGGATGCCTGCAAAGAGTACATTCACACGTTAAAAAAGCAGTATGGTCAATGGGAGAAAGTACGCCCAACCGAACCAGAGGGCAAATGTGATGAAGCGGAAGCGCTATACGAAACCTTAGTATCATTAGTAAAAAACTACGACGTAGGCGCCGTAAACTTAATCAAAGACGCGAAACACTGTGATATGTGGACAGACGAGCAAAAACAGCAACTTATCGATGCAATAGAAGCGTTTGAGTTTGAGCTTGCCGATCACTTGTTGACTCAGTTTCCCAAACCACACTAAAAAACAGCCTTTACACAACGAGATGCTAATATCAAAGCGAGATATCGCTATTTCAGTGTGCGAATTCAGACCCGATCTGACAGTTACCCACTTTTCGATTCGGTACATGTCAGATTATAACTGGTCTAGATTCTTTTCAGTCCAAATTGATATACCACCACATAGTGTTTCTATAGATCTTTTGCCTTTGGACTTTTTTCTTCTATAACTGCAATGATAGTTCTGTCAATTAGGCGCCAGAATCCCTTGAATCTAAAGTCTGTGTTTTTGACCAACGTTGAACTGATACTGTCTGTAGATGCCACCTATCTGATCGTACTTTTATGACAAGTGGAGTATAGTCTTTAACTATTAAACTTACTGCAAGCCTTATAAACAAGGGCTTGGAAGTCTTTTACCGTGGCGTCGCTTCTCAGTTTCGGCTCTAGCTCCTCTTCATCAAAATAAACTATAGGGTCCACCACATCTTCATCTCTGAGCTTTATAGCGTGTGCTTCTTCAAGCTCAACCACTACATTGAAAATTGATAGTACATCGACCGAAAACTCTTGTTGATAAAATGTTTTATCTACTGCAATCGCATCAACAGTAACGTTCGAAGTTTTGGCTAGATACTCTAATACTTGAGCGCTAGCGCTCTGACAATCAGTAGCAAGCGCGAGATTAGAATAAAGAACCACTACAACTGATGATAAAGCTAACTTAAGAGAGCCCATTCTTACCTCTTTAATTCCTAACAACCTGTTAATTTTATAAAAATTACCATTACACAATATTAAACAGGGAGGAAGTGATAGGCTTTGTTAATCTGGTAATCTTTGGGTTCAGCTCAACGAAATCTAGCTACCTTTACTAAAGGTTGAGTGATTAATGCGGTGGAGTTCTTGTTAGGCGTGTGCTGTCAGTGTTTTCTCTGAATATTAATTGAGGGGTCACGTAGACGACTAAGCTCTAACACTCTAATTGATCATCGCTTTTCTGTATTGCTCCGCTTCTTGCGCGATAACGGCGATCTCGGCCACTTCTTCTGGATCTGCGCCGAACATGAGTAAATCATCGAGGAATATTTTGCCATTGGCTTGAAGTGAAGAAGCCATTACGATTAAAAGTAATCTCCGATAGTCTTGTTCGTCCATTTTCTTTCCTAGGTTCGCTCACTCATTTCTATCCTAGTTTTCCATCACGACACTTGCACCTTGGTGGCTTCACTCTTGTACATTTATCCAAATAATCAGTAGGGATCATTCGTTCTTTACATGGTAAATTTTGATCAATTGGTAAGGCCCACTCTAATAGACAAGTGATAGCGATATAGTTCGATTAAATTATGGGCTGTTGTCATAAGAGAGAAACGCTAAGAAACTTGGCCAAGATACCCACTCACAGATATTAGTTTATACAGGATGTTCCGAAGGTTAGATGTTAATAATGTGGAGGAATCAATCGGTTGTATTTAATGGCTGCAATGCAGCATTAATATTATAAACCTTTAATTTGACTTACATTAAAGGTTACGCTCTCTCCGTCAAACTCTGCCGTTCCCGTTAGCGAAACATTTCCATCGAGTACAATCGAAAAATAATGACTTTCGGGCGATATTTGCCCTTTATCAGCATTGTGCGCGCTTTTAGCTCAGCTTCATGGTGTTGCTCTATCGATAGTGAAGAGTGCTTTCTCGTCTTCCAATAAAAACCAGTAAAATTATAGCCCATAACAATTACTCTCTTGTGTTGTTTACATCGAGTTTAATGATTACAGCCTCCCATATCTGGATTTAAGAAGGGAGAATTTCCCCCACTCCACTACCGTTCATGCCATCTGGGCAGGAAACTCTTCACTCTTTGTTACCCGTTTCAAGTTGTCTCTAATAGCGAACGAACATAAACCGCTATTTTAGCTAAGGAAAAATATGAAACGTGTATTAGTTTGGTTTTCAGGAACCGGGACAGAAGCAGAAAAACAAATAGAAGAAATTGGATTCGATGTCACTTTGTTTGACCATATAATGGTAAGCAGTGGTGTCGGTACAGCAGAGCTGCGACAAATGGCAGAAAAGCTCACTAAAAAAGATAAATCTGTATTAGAGCGCTTGTTCTCTGCCACTGAAAAAACAGGTGTATTACTCGATAAAATTGAAGGTTACAAAGAACGCGAAAACATTGTCAGTGCGTTACAAGTTTTTGAAACCATCGATTACCTTAACGCTCTTCCCAATGATGAACATGTAGAAATGGTATTAGGTGGTCATAGCCGTGGTGCTGCTGTTGGTTTGGTCACATTTTTGGCCACACTGAATGAGCAAGCTCGTTACTCCGTAAACGAAGAAGGTGACACCTGTTGGTCCAAAGTATCAGAGATCCAATTGGTACCCGTTGATCCAGTGGCTGGCAAGCAAGCTGGCAGTGAAGATACCAATGACATGTTAAATCTTCCTAATGATTATCCTATGAGTGCACTGTTAAGTGATATCGAAAATAACTTATTCCAGGGTCGTGAAGTTTTTCAGGTAAAAGTGTTTTGTGCTAGATTTGATGCTCGTGATGAATTTAGATTTGATTCTCGATGGTTTGAATTTATTCAAACAAGTCAATCGTTAGCTAGACCAGTTACGGTAATGTCCGCTGGCTTTAGGCATTCATCTATGGTTGATATAGAAGATGAGCTTCTTCCGCTCTACGCTGACATTGATACGTCGCCTATTCAATTACTGCGAAGTATTATTGAAGGAAACTCACTAGAATCTATTCAAAATGATATCGAGTTAATCCGAGGTGTCGAACTGAGCTTTATCAATCGTTTAGCGCGAGGTAAACTCACTGAAGAAGATCAGTTTATCGAAAAGAGAACTAGAACGGACTCTTACATCTCCGATGGTATTTTTGGTCGTTGGTTGAGCGACCATATATACAATGGTGAAAGCCTCATGACGATACTTCATGATCATGCTGAACTGCTCAATGAAGATTTTCATATCAATCGTCGCTACCTATTTAAATAAGCGCGAGCTGACGGAGACTAAGGTATTACAGTAAAAAAACGGAAGGTGATCAGCCTTCCGTTTATTTCCTACTTAGTTAATGTTACGTATACAATGCTCTAAGAATTTCGTTCATAATCCAGCTAAGACTCCGAACTGTTGTTTCCCTACCTAAGCCCGTGAATCAGCGATCAATCTCAGTTTCAAATGAGATTACTTTAGTGCCTGCGCTTGTATGGATCTGCCGTACTAAATACAGCGTCGTGCCACTATACCGAAACCTTGGATTTCTCGTTCTGCGACAAATGCATTCATCAATTGTCCCATCTATTCCTGAACCGATGCCTTAGACATTCGGCCTAAAAGATTAAACACAAGTAAACATTCCTAATAAGCCAAAGTGGTTGCTCTCCTTGGGATTGGTGAAACCACTTCGACTAGAAACCGTTTGTACTCTAGCTACAGCTTCCTTCTTTGGACAAACTTAAACTTGAGGCAAACTCAATTTAGCAAGTCCACTATTCTCGTTAGTGATCGAGTCTGCAATCGGTCACTCGCTAGTCTACCTAAATGAAAACTTTCCCTTGGAAATTTGGTTCACATCTAAACTCAAAACACTGACATCATGATAAATTCGTGTAAAAACCCTTCAAACTCCCGACCGCTGAAATCATTGTGGTTGGGTATCAATTCTGGCTCAACACTCACTACCAGGTAAGGCGCTCGCGTCACATCTTGATATCGACTGCTCAGCTCAGCTTCAGTGAAATAGATAGTACGCAATCCCTGTTCCCACTGTCTACGAGCGTATAACGCCATATCACCGCGACTTTTCCTCATACCGACATGATTCGAGGACACAGCAAGATCGTGGCTAACGTAGGGTTTAAAATGACCAATGGCCATTCGGGCAGCACTGCTTTGGTTGACCAACACCGACTCTTTACCAATTCGAGTTTTCATGTAACGGGTCGATTCAAAGCTCCGTGTCAGGGCGTTCCCCACGGGAAATGCATACTTGGTAGCCCAATCATTTTGGGAAGTAAAAATGGCCAAAGTGGGCTTTTGACCAGCGAAAAAATGATTGTAGCGATCTTTCATGTCATGGAAATGTGCGTACTTAAGTCCATCAAACGCGGGGTTGATCAAAATAGTCAGATCCCCTATTCCTTTGGTTACCTGATCGCCATTACTTGATTCCACCAACTGCTGTGAAAACAGTTTATTAAGGGCAGTAAACACGATTGCCCCTCCAAAACTGTGCCCTAACGTTACTAGCTTAGTGTCTGTAATACTCTGCTTTTTAAGAGAATTTAGATATGAAAACAGCTCTATCAAGCTGCCGTCAGCCACCCGTTTGGCCGCACTTTGTCGATCCCAGAACGTCGTGTATTCTAAGATAGGAACGTCCACAGAGCGTCCGCGCCAACCCACATAAATCCCTAATAGACTCCAGCGACTGCTATCTAATGTTTGGCTCATTTTTGCCAATTGCTTCTTAAAGGTTGCAACATTGGAATCGGTATTACTGGCATTATGTTGCCAACCATGCACATAGACGTAAATCAACAAATCTTTGTCACGGCTTGCTTCCTTAGCATGACGCTTAATCAGTTCAAACTGCTCCCGGTCCCAGAACATACCCTGATCATCCACTTCGACAAAGCCCAAAGTATAAGGGTCCTGAACGGATTCTTGATACAGAGAACTACGGTTACACTTAGATTTTTCACAGTCATTCGGATGGTAGGGTTGCGGATCCAGACATCCTGTTAGCGCTAGTAATGCGAACCAAATTATCAGTTTTCGCTCAAAAATCATGGTGATTCCTTATTGGTTTGATGATCTTATCTCATCAAACCTGCGCCTAAAGTTCCTGCTGGAAAAGAGTCCTAGTGAAACGACCACCGCTGCCTACCTTCACATTTCCTACCTAGCTTAATGCTTTTCAGTTACGGAGATCGCTAATGATTTTTCATTCACCTCAGGTCGTACTCGTATTTTGCCTGTTGACAGTTTTTTTACCCGCCAACGCATCGGAGGCCAACAAACCTTTAGCGCCTAATTTAGGCTTTCCACTCGCTCCAGCAGATACTCGCAGTCCATATTCCACCCTTACTAGTTTTCTTACGCTTACCGAAGAGGCAGGAAGCCTACTGCAAACCATGCTAAAAAGAGAACCGAGTCTCACCGACTCATTTGACCCTGAGCAAGAGCGCCGAATAGAAGATCTCGTCAAACGCGCTCAGAGCTGTTTTAACCTAGCCAATTATCCCAGCGCTTCACGCCATAGGATTGGGTTAGAATCGGTACTGCTTCTGAATGAAATTCTAAAACGGGTTCCTCCATTTGACCTAACTAAGATCCCTGGCGCTCCTGAACACCAGAGCGAACCAATGCCCACCCGTTGGCGAATTCCAGCTACGCAAATCTACCTGGCGAAAAACGCCCTCGGAGACTATCAAATCGCCCCGGATAGCATCAACGACCTGAGACAGTTCTACAAACAGATAGTGCATCTACCGGCAGCCGACCCCTCTGCAATGGATTTGTATCAGTTTTTCGAGTCAAGTCCAGGTACATTAGTGCCACCAGATTGGTTTTACTACCTTTCATCCCTGCCCGACCCTCTGTTTGTACTTTATGGCGATCAGGCAGTGTGGCAATGGATATTTTTCGTGATTCTGACCTGTGCGTTTCTCATTCTTTTGTATTGGATTTGGTGCTACCAGCAATGGTTAAAGAGAGAGGTAATCGGCGCGAGCGCTCTGGCACTCAGTATCAAGACTTATCTGTGGTTGTTGACCAACGAGATCAATATTGGGGGTAAACTGATGTACCAACTGACCCTAATCTGCGAACTGCTGATATGGCCGTTGCTTGCTTTAGCCATCTATCAGGGTGCATTTCGTCTGATGAACACCTTAGCCAGTCTTGGGGTTCAAGACTCTCTTGAACAAAGTATGGTTAAAGTCCTAAGTACTATTGTCAGTTTCGTCGCCGCCATCACTGTGGTCAGTTACGGTGCAACCCGGATTGGCATACCCGTTTATGGTATCGTTACCAGCTTGAGTTTAGGAGGCATGGCCATCGCGTTGGCGATCCGACCGACAATGGAGAACTTTATTGGTGGTGTGATCTTGTATCTAGATAAAGCTATTCAGGTAGGGGATTACTGCGAGTTTGAAGATGTTGCAGGGACAGTCGAGTCTATCGGTATTCGTTCGACCAAGATTCGAGCCTTAGATCGGACTCTGATCACTATCGCCAATGGTAGCTTAGTGCGCATGAAACTAACTAACTACAGTCGTCGCGATAAGTTTCATTTCCGTACCACCTTATCCGTAAGTTACCAAACCAGTATGGAAACATTAAGTCAAGTAATTGAAGCGCTAAAACGGTATTTGAAGCATCAACCCAATGTCGCACAACAGCCATTGAGGGTCAATTTTACTCAGTTTGCAAACTGCTCCTTACAGATCGATATTCACGCTTATATCTATGCCCTCGACAGAAGTGCGTTTCTCAATATTCAGCAGACCATGCTATTCGATATAGCTGAGATCATGGCTCAACATAGTGTCGACTTCGCTTATCCGACCCAAACCTTGTACCTAAAAAACACCAATTAAGGTCCTCCCCCGAGGCCGCTCATGGCGCCTTCGGGGGGCTCTCTATCGCCTTTCTGTAATGTGTATAACGATTGAAAATTCGCTGCACATAATCACGCGTTTCACTTCCCCGACAATACCCATGTTTGACATATGGCTTGGTGTATACCTGTTGTTGCTCCAATCTAACAATGTAGTGCTCCACACTACCGAACCACTTATAAGGGTCACCGCCATCATGGCGGGCAACGCGTTGTGCATCAAGCACATGTCCGATCCCAGCGTTGTAGGACGCAAAGGTAAAAGCTAAGGCTTCGTTAAGTGGCAGTTGTTTCCAATAGTTCTGGTAAAGCCAGAGGTTGTACTTGGCCCCTCCCTCAATATTTTCCGCCGGATCAAACACATTCAATACCTGCATATCGGTTGCGGTTTCGCGCATTAGCTGCATAATTCCCTTTGCGCCAGCGGCTGAGCGAGCATCCGCCTTAAATGCGGATTCAGTATACGCTTGAGCCGCTAACCATAACCAACTGAAGGGCGCTTCTGAATACTTTTGAAAATAGTGATCCCACGGGCTGATTGTCAAATAGTCTGCTGATCTAAGCTCGTTCTGCTGAGACTGATAGGCGGTGATGATCGCTTGTGCCCGGGATGATTTAAGCCATTGATTGATCGATGCCACCAAAGCTTCAGAACGCAGGTTAAATGCAAAAGCGATATTTCGTGGCTCACCAAATACTATTGGCGCTGCTAACGAAGAGTACTGTGCGTTTGGACTTCGTGCGATATGCTCATCAGCTATCGTATAAGACCACTCCCCATCCGCCACACCTTTAATAATTTCCAAAGTGGAAAGCCGAGTAGACAAGAACTGAGTAAATATTTGAGTTGTTTCGCTTAAGGCGTTCAGCTCATCCTCATAGACCGAGCCTTTGCGTACCGACACCGTTTTATGCTTCAACCCACTCAGGTTAGAAACACGATAATCCTGACGCTGTATCAGTACTTCTCGTGTTTGCATGATTGGTGCTGAAAACTCAACAAATTGTGCGCGCTCGGGTGTAGGTGTGAGATCTGCTGCTACCAGATCCACGTTGCGGTTTATCAAAGCGCGAAACAAGCCATTCAAATCGCTTTCATAAACCAACTGTAAGTGCCACCCCATTTCTTCCGCGTAGTTTTTAAGTATCTCGCATTCCAACCCTCTGAGTTTTCCACGTTTATAAAAACACCCTACTCCATTAAGTCGTGTGGCGACCCTCAGCACTCCCGATTTTTTAATCCTTTGATAGGCAGACTCGTCAGCGTCGTTTTCGTCCGTATAGTAGATCACATCGGGTTCCAACAACATCGGATACACCACCCAAATTACCCAGCCCATCCACGCCAATAAAAGGCTCAACCAAAACCTGTTCATCATCCTCACCTCTCACATCACGGTTTGGTCGTCACTCTATCTAACCGCACGATTTTCTGGATTAGGGAAGCAATTCCAGCTGCTTTGTGCCATTGGCGATCACTAATCTAGGTCCGTAATCAACACATGAGGGCTGAATCAAATGAGAATTTTCAACAAAAACAAACCCATTTCACCGCAACACCTAGACGGTATCGTCCGCGGTTTAAACTACGTCGCCAACTGCGCCAGTGATATGAGCCTGTCTCATTATCAGAATCTGATTAAGCAGTATTTTGACTACGACCAGAAAAACGACGTGTATACCCCCAAGATCGTCAAGCTGATGCTCGATAAAGAGCATGAGATCAACATGCCACTCATCGCCGTTACTGACGCTAAAGGCCTCTATCTCGATGAACTGGAAGTGGATTTTTCCGTCAGAGTCACGGGGGTCGAAAGCGCTCAACTGGAACAAGGGTTACAAGAAAACTGTTCTCAGTTGCTTGTAGACATAGCCCCACGACAACACGACCAATCAGGACGGGATAAAGACATCATTGATTTTAAAGTGAAATTTAAATCCAGTGACGCACCTGAATGCGTGATGAAAGTGATCGACAAATACAATTCTCAAATTACACCAAACCTCATCAGCGAGGATGAACCCGATACGCCGCCTGCAGAAACAACCTCTGCGGCAGCATCTCCCGAGGCATAACGCCTCAGTCTTAAAACAAAAAGGAAATCCGTATGGCTTTAGAAAGCATGCAAAACCAATTTTCAGGCCTTCCAATGGAAAGCTTGATTGGCTCACCACTCAAAGCAGCCTGTGACGCGCAGGTAATGCTGGCACAATCCACCGTCAACTTTATCCGCGACGTCGGATTTGAAGGGGACAAAACCCGCACCGCAGATTTTTCCTATACCCGTCATGTGGTAACAGGTAAAGATGGTCTGGGAAATGACATCATCGATAAAGAAGACATTGGTCTTGAAGTGCCAGTCTTGGCCATTGTCAATATTCCCAGCTTGATGGTTGACGAAGTGGACATCACTTTTGATATGGAAGTGAAGTCGGCCGAGTCCTCGAAAGAAACCCAAGATACCAAAGGCGAGTTTTCTGCAAAAGCCAAGCTTGGATGGGGGCCTTTCAGTGTCACAGCAAACGTATCCGGTAGCGTCGCGTCGCACAAAGAAAACACTCGTTCGAGCGACAATTCGGCTAAATACCATGTACAGGTACACGCCTCACAAGCTGGCACGCCAGAAGGTTTATCTCGTGTATTAGATATTATCCAAGATTCGGTGGCGCCGAAATCGGTCGATGGTCCAAATCAAGCCCTATTAGAAAAAGACAACATAAAAACAGCGTCAGAAGAAGTGGTCAAAGCGCGTAAGGAATTGGAGCAAGCCACTTCAAAGCTTGAGTTGGCCAATATGAACTTGGAGAAGGCTAAAGCCTCTTCGGGATCAACTCAAACATCGCCAACAGGTACCGTCCCAGCATCGGGAGCAAGCCAGCCATTAAAAGAAGCCGAAGACAAAGTGGCTGAAATGAAAGCCGCGAAAGCAGACGCAGAAATCAAGTTGAAGGAAAAACTTAACGATCTTCAGGTGGAGATTAACAAGTAATCACGATAAGGAATTAAGTCATGGTCAAACACAGCGGTACCACTGACACATTGGATCTAACGGAGGTTCGTCACATAGAACGAATCGTTGTCGGGCGTTACAACCCTCATAACCCTGACGATGATGGGTTTATGGATCGACAAATCGACAAACTGAATCAATATCTCTATGCCACCCCGAAAGGGACACTGATCGGTAAAGATACTACATTCAAGGTATTCAAATTTGGTGAGAATACCGTTGTGTGCCAACAAGTGGCCTACCACATTGGTTTTAAGAGGAAACCAACCAGTTTGCCACGATAAGGCTTAGTATTTTTGATGTCATCCCCATTTAACCGTGGGGATTTTTATTTGTCCTTCAATTTGATAGCTCAGCGACGATTCTTCGCTGAGCCGATTTTTCCCATCAGTTATTTGTTTTTGATATTACCGATTTGGCGGATGCTAAGATTATACTTTAGCGCCAACTCTGAACGTGATGCCCCGTCTACACTCGCCTGTTTGATCTGCAAATTACGTATCTGTCGGTCAAAGTGTTCGCGTTTAGGTACCTCCAGCGTGATCCCGCCAAAATGGGCGCACAATACGGCCAAGTTCTCAGGTTTTATCACCGTTTTCAGGCTCGTTCGCTGTGGACTTTTGGCAATGTACTTTACCTGCCCTCCGAACTGACAAATAAACTCGTAGGCTTCATTGACACCTAGCAGCTCTATCAGCTCCTGAACCTGCTTGGGCATAATGGTAGTATCGAGATTATCCAGTATTGACGTTTGTGTGATATTTGAAGTTTTCATTCTCTTTTCCTTATTACCTAGTCCAAGGGAATAAAAACAGGATTTAAGATTGAGAACTATAAGGAAAAATCTCCTTAGTAATTAAAAATCAGAAACTTAGCGTACAATTCATGTAAGGTTATCACACATTGATCAAGACATTTTTATTGATAGCGTAGCACGGCGCGACACATGGGTAGGGGGAAGTAACACGAGACAAGCAGAACTTATCATCATAAAAAGGGGCTGATATAGATAATAAACTGAAAAAGCGGCATGCCCCGCCTCTATGGATCATCCAGAGTTTGGTCATTCCACGATGAGAATATTGCCGATAACAATGTTTTCATCGTGGCGTTCCTCTTTCTGCTTCTCCTCAGGCGCTTTTTGTTTTGGCTGTTAATAAAGAATTACTGAGAACACCTCATACTTCATTGACATCTCCAAGCGAGCAACACTCTATATGAGCGGCTAGATAGTGACTAACACAAAACCACGCCCTATCTAGACTGTCGTTACTATACAGTTAAATCTCGTATTCAACTCAATAGTAAAAACCCACCCTTTTGCAACATTACAGAGAATAAAGCAAAGTGATTAATTGGAATACTGTACACGGGTTCATTTTTAAGCGCTCTTCGACAGATAAGACTAAACACTCATCTGTTCTACTTTGCCATGCTTCAAATAGTTCTTGATTTACTAGACGAGCCATGGAAACAAATCATTCCCACCCCCAATAACTGACAAGGCTGCCATTAGCAATTTTGATTTCATTGCATAATGCATTTGCATATTGCAAACAATTACCCACAAAAAGTACTGTTTTGGTCAAATAAGCACCTATTTTCAGCAAAAACAGGCGATATTAAACTTGGCACATAGATTGCTTTATTTATATTGACCCTTGTTAAGCCGAGGGTCACCTAGCCAACTGACGTTGTTAGTGAACCGATTTGTTCACACTTATATTCGCCAACCGACATTATTTTCGGTTGGCTTTTTTCTTTTTTGGCGTCTGATAAATCTTTTGTGTGAATCACTTCTCGCTATCGATGTTCTGATAACCCCTTTTTAATGCTTAGCATTATGATTTTGATCGGTCTTTTTATATGGATGTTGCATGAAAACCGATTACCAAAAACGGCTACTTCCAGTTATACGGCATCTTGAACAAGAGTTTAATAAGCCTTTAAACCTGAATGAGGTAGCATCACTAGCCTGTTTATCGCCCTATCACTTTCATCGCATTTTTAAAGCGGTGATGGGAGAAACTCTAAACGAGTACTTGCGTCGACTCCGTTTGCAACACGCGGCCGATGACCTTTTTTACAAGAAGCCGCCAATTCTAGAGGTTGCGTTGAACTATGGTTTCGCTAGCTCACAAAGCTTGGCCAAGGCGTTTCGTCAGCATTTTGATTTAACGCCTTCTGCAATACGCGATTGCGAGAGTGTTGCTCAATTCACTCAAATGATGAGAAATAGCAAGATTGGACACGCACTCCGCAAGGCTGGAAACGCCTCCCAGATTGTTGAAGATTACGATGTTTCTAACTTAAACGTAAGGAGCGGAGTGATGAAAATAGAAGCGTTTCCCAAGGGGCATCTAGCTATGTTCGAGTAACTGGACCGTATGGAGAAAACTATGAATCTGCCAGTGGCCAACTATACAGTTGGGCGGGTGCAAGGGGTTTAGCAAATAGGCCGTGTTTGTTTATCTACCACGATAATCCAGAGGTAACACCAGCCGACAAATGTCGCACCGATATCTGCCTTCTGTTAGATGAAAAAGTCGAAACAGGTGGTGGGGTCGAGCTCGCCGAGTTTGAAGGCGGAAAATACGCGACTTATCGGGTTACCATCACCGAACACAGCCAGTATGCGACCGCTTGGGATGAAGCAATGGAAGACGTTGTAAAACAAGGCTTAGAGTCTGATGCAAGACCTTGCTTTGAATATTATCACGCCTACGATCCCGAAACTCATGTAGCCGACGTCAGTATTTGTACTGCAATTAAATAGAAGCATAAGAAAACCCCGCTAAGCTTTCGCCTAGCGGGGTCAAGTCTTACTCGCAGCAATCCGGCTACTAATAGGTGCTCCCTGCATCTATTCCTTGATAGTACGCTGATTCCTTCAGCACTGTCCTTATCATCGCCTTCCTAGCGGTGTCCTCGGCAATCCAGCCCGTTAACCATCCGGGTTAACTCACATCACTCGTATCCATGAGCGGTGTCCTGTAATCATCATCCTGACGATTTTGCCTTAGTCCTTTAATGTCCATCAGCCTTCCGTTGCAACCATCCTAGTTACGTAGCTTCCAGCTTATGTCCTTTGCTTTCCTTGCCGACCGTTAATCCTTAACAATCGAATCTTCTTCCTGAAGATGACCTATCCTTGGGTCTTTCCTGTTCCATGTCTGCATCCTGCTGACACCTTTAAGATTAAATCAATCACCGGCGATGGCAATTGACTAGAGAAAATCCCTTAAAATGCCCAGTTATTTAAAAAACCATAATAATCATATAAAACAAAAATTTAAATTAATAAATTGCTTAACTCTTGGTTTTTGTAATCCTTTTCACTCACAAGTTTGTAAGAGATCTCTCACAATAAACCGTGCCGATCACTCTATCCCCTATTTTGCACTACTGTTTGTAGACTTGTGTTTCAACTAATCAGATCGAACTTGATCTATTTCTGGCTGTTAGCATACTGGGGTTTAGAGGGCTTTACCGCTATATATCGGTGTGTTCAACAAGAAATATAGGCTATTATGTGTCTCATTCGTATTTTCGGTCTAATTGAGGGAACCTAGATGATCAGTAAATGGGCGCAGCGCTTTTTCCAAATGGCTGAACTTGTCGGCTCTTGGAGTAAAGACCCTTCTACTCAGGTCGGCGCGGTAATAACTAAGCAAAACCGTATTGTTTCTGTTGGGTTTAACGGTTACCCACACGGCATTTCTGATAGCGCAGATACCGACGAGCGCGAAATGAAGTATTTAAAAACTCTACACGCTGAAGAAAATGCCATTTTGTTTGCCAAACGCGATTTGGATGGCTGTGAAATTTGGGTGACTCATTTTCCTTGCCCCAACTGCGCAGCAAAAATTATTCAAACGGGTATTTCTGCGGTGCATTGTCCTGAGCAGTCTGAAGACTTTATGTCTCGCTGGGGCGATAAAATAAAAGTCAGCCAAGATATGTTTGAACAAGCAGGTGTTAACGTTGATTGGCTACCAGTCATTGACCTTAGAACTAAATAAGCTAGCGGCTTCATCTTGAACTAGTCAGTAAAAGAACAGATAGCGGCATCCCCTGTCTGTTCTTTTTTATACTGGGACATTTAATCGGTCAAACATGTCGAACAGCTGTTGTGATTTATAAGGTTTAGGTAGGTAAGCATCCATCCCCGCCTCAAAACAACTGTCTATCTCTTCTTGGAGCACACTCGCTGTAAGGGCGATGATAGGCAAGCGTTCTTTGCCTTGGTCGTATTCCCATTGGCGAATTTTACGGGTCGCGGTCAATCCATCCATCACTGGCATCATACAATCCATTAGAATGGCACTAAACGCTTCGCCGGAAGCGATCATCTCAACGGCTTCTAATCCGTTACCAGCGATCTTGTACTCTATCCCCGCTTTATTAAGGAAGAAACTGGCAATCTTTTGGTTCATCAAGTTGTCTTCTACAATGAGTACTTTACGCAGCGTTGTCTGTTGGTCTGGAAGGAAATTACCCTCTAGCACTGATGAACCAAGTACTGCTCCTGGGCCCACCGCTTTTTTAAGCAGTGATTCCAATTTAAACCCGAGCACGGGTAGGGTTAAGCTGTTAGAGGCAATCACATCGAGATCTGGGCTTAAGAACAGGTGATGTTGTAGGAGAATGATATCCGCACTACAGAATCTTGCGCTCAACTGTGGGATCTGTTTGTGGGCGCTGTGCTCTTTACATCGGCTGTAAAACACCAAGTCGTAACTGTCTTCGTAGAGCAGCGCATCGTGAATGGTCGAACATCGAGTCACTTGTACGCCATAACGTTCTAACTCTCCGATAACTAGCTTACTGTATCTAGACTCGTTCTCTATCAGTAGAGCGGAAAGCGAACTGTATTTCTCTTCCGATGCTGCTTTTAGTACTTTCACGGGAATGACAAATTCAAAGCAACTTCCCAGCCCTCGCGTCGATTCTACTGTTATATCACCACCCATAACTTCAACGATCTGCTTGCAAATGGTTAAACCTAAGCCTGTTCCACCGTAGCGTCGAGTAATGCTGCCATCTTCTTGTGTAAAGGGCATAAAAATGTCACTGAGCTTGTGTTTTTCTATTCCCACTCCTGAATCGATCACCGAGCAACTGATACTGTCTTGACCATCATTGCGGTGAAAAGACAGTTCTACAGACACAAATCCATCTTTGGTAAATTTAATCGCATTGCTTAACAGGTTCATCAATACCTGTTTGAAGCGAAACGAATCTAGCCTTACGCACTCAGGTATAGAGCTGTTTAATTCCACTTGCAGCTCTACTTGCTGTTTCATGGCTTTCGCACTTAACATGCCAAGTGTTTCAAACACACAGTCTCTGAGATCAGTGTCTTGTTCAGAAAGCGTGAGTTTTCCCGATTCAATTTTTGAAAGATCGAGAATGTCGTTAATCAAGACGAGCAAAGCATGAGAAGAGGCATCTATATCGGACAAGATCTCTTTTTGGCTTTGATTTAGATGACTGTCGGAGAGGATTTCTGTCATGCCCACTATCCCGTTTAACGGTGTTCGAATTTCATGGGACATATTCGCTAGAAAAACACTTTTGGCCTTGTTTGCAGCTTCGGCAGTTTCCTTGGACTCAACCAACTGTCGCTGATAGCGGTACTGGTCATCAATAATGTGGTTTAGCTCATGTGCAAATTCTGTAAATTCATCATTGCCTTCTATCTCAATCTGCTTCGCGTTGTCATTATTTTTTCGCATTGAGCTCATGGTATTGAGAATTCGAGAAAGTTTGTTATTGATTCGCAATAAGGTGCTGGTTCCCCAGCCAAACATGGCGACAAACAAGAGTAGACTCGCCACTGTCACCATAAACATGTTCTTTTGGCTACTACTAATGGTGTTGTTGATTTGCGAGCGCAAGCTATCGCTAAAGTTAGTGAGCTGGCGTAGCACCAGTTGATTGCGCTTCTCAACAGCACTGCCGATGGTGGCTATCTCTTCGGGTGTAGCTCGATTACTCAGTATTTGAGCTCTTAAATAGCTACCACGGCGAAAATCTCGACTAGAAAACAGCGCAAGCAGTTCTTTAACCTGATCGGAACTGGCACTTTCGTAATGTATTTGTCTAAATAGAACTGCTGACGCTCGTTAATCCGGAAGTACTGAGGTGCAAAATCAGAATAGTCCCATCCCAATACGTTTAACTCACGTGCCAGCCACGCCTCTCTTTCCATCCAGTAGTAAAGCCAGCTAAGGTCGCTGAGAACTAAGTCGAGCTTATGAATCGCCACGTTTGCATCGTGGCTTTCAATCTTTTGTATATCAAAGTAGATATCGTACAGAATCTCGTACATTAACCTTGCGATTTCTACCGTACCTTGAGGACTGGCATTGTTTAGTTCAGGTAACAGCTCTTTGATTTCTTCTAAGTGCTGCAAAGTTTGAGGATTATATTCGCCACTATGATGGTTATGTCCTTGAACATGCGACACTTTCTCGATACGTTTAATTGTCTCTGTCGCTAAAGAGACGGAGGTTTGAGAAGGCAACCCTTCTACGCGCTTTGTGACACCTTGATAGATATGACCGGATAACACGGAAAGGAGATTGAGAGTACGAGCTTTTTCATCGATGACCGTATAGCTATGAAGTTGCTCTTGAATACGGATCACAGAGTTTACTGCAAAGCCAATGATCACAACGGTTGGCACCAGACACAGTACCAAAAGACGTGATTTAATCGAAAAATTGCTCAGTGACATTAATTCATTCCTTGAATCAAGTTAACTCTAGCCTATGGTTAATAATAGCTAATTCTTATGGAACTTTATGCATTGTTTTTTGAATTGACTCAAGGTTAGGACATTTTACCGGAGCAAATTTGTTTAGATTGTTAATCTATTTAGCCCTAATGGGGTTACCAATAACGACGTTGGCGCATCCTTTCCACATTATTACTCTTAATGAGGACTTTGCGACACTTCGCGACAATCAAGCAAAGATGCTTTTTCGCGGCCGATTAGCTCATATCGATGGCCTGCCGACTCTTTTACTCGATCTCCCTCAATCTTCTAAATATCGAGAAGATTTTTACCGTTCACTATTAAAAAAATCGCCTAGCCAAATGAATGCCATTTGGGCCAGACAAAGCTTTTCAGGTAAAGCCAGTGCGCCTGATGAACTGTTAAAAGAAGATGCTCAGCTAATTAAAACCTGGCTCAAACAGCATCCTAACGGCATCGCTTATGTTCCCGACTCTCTTCTCCCTCAAGGTGTGAGAGTTTTGTATACCTTAAACAGCTCAGGAAGCCTATGAAAAGGATTCTACTCATCATCCTGTTTTGCATACCACTTAGCTTAAGTGCGATGCCCAATGACACCAACCTAAGCCTCAGCGGATTTGGTACTTTCTCAGCTGCCAAAACTGACACACACATACCTGTCATACAGAATCGTGAAATCACCGAGGACTTGTGCTTTGATTGCGATTCAACCGTTGGCGCTCAGCTAGTTTGGCAGCCAAACGCCTTTTTTAAGTCAGGTGTCCAAGTGGTTAAGCGACCTGAAGACCATTTTTCAGATCCCGAAATTGAGCGCGCATATGTAGAGGTAATGTGGCAAAACAGTAAGCTAACCGCTGGCCGCCTGAGAGTGCCACTCTTTATGCACTCCGAGTCTTACTTTGTCTCAAGCGGATACCCTTGGCTTAGACTTCCGGCGGAAGTGTACAGCCATACTCTTGGCATTACCTATTACACTGGCGCTTCTTATACCTGGAATGGCAGCATTGGCGACAGCGTTTATTACACTATCTCTCCCTATTTCTCTTTACCTAGAGAAAAAACGGTCAACATGTATCGCCGCAACTTCACATTTAAAGCCGATGGCAGTGTTGGCTTAACCACCGACTTCTATTTCTTAGATCACCAGCTCCACGCCGCTTGGTTGAATACCAATGCCGAGCAATCAGACTTTGGGCCGCCCAGCCGATTTAATCTCCAATTGTTTACACTGGGCACAAGCTTGAATTTCGATCGTTTGAGAGTCGACGCTGAAGTGATCCTTTCTGATGAATTTCACGCCAATTGGTACACGAGCTTAGCTTACAACATAGAGAAGTGGACTCCTTATATCACTTATGGGCAGGGAAGACGTACTAACCAAAGCAATTCCTATTTGGTCGGAACCAGATATGATGTCACCCCTAACATCAACCTAAATTTGGAATGGCAATACTTCCACGGACCCGATCATGTGATCACCAGTCAATTTGCTGTCCCACAAAATCCCGCGAAACCTTTTGTCACCAGTGTTAATCTTTTCTCACTCGGATTAACGTTTACTTTTTAAGTTGGTCTACTGACTTAACTAAAGTTCTTAATTGAAATCGCTTTCACTCATTTCAACGCTTTTGCGATCTTAGTATTTTTAGACACAAAATAAGCGACGACTTTTCAAAAAGTCAATACACCCATCGGCGCGTTTTACGCGATTAAAGTCGCCAAAATATCGCCTAAAGTAGTGTTTTTAACCACAATTAATTTTACTAGCAGAATAAGATATTTAACCTTACAATCCTGTCACATAAAAATTACAACAGCACTACAGCGATAGCAGAGCTTGTATTTTAGGGTATTGTAAGAGTTTACAAGACAGCTCCCCTTGTCTTTCCATCTCTGAAAATAGTCTTCAAACAATTGTTTCGCCTATCGATAATCCTCTGCCACCTACCCTAGCAGAGTCAGCCCCCAAAACGTGAAAGGTACTAATTAACAATGAGTCCTGAGAAACACCTACTCGACTGGCAAACCAGCCAAACGATTGCAGAAACCGTTTCCCCTATTTTAGGTCAGTTGTACAGAGAGAAAGGCGTCGAAGTCATCCTCTTTGGAAAAACCTTAGTTAACGCCGCCACCATCGACATTATAAAAACACACCGACTGGCTCGACATTACACTGGAACCCCCCTTACCACAGACCAAACCTTACCGTTAATCAAAGCGTTAGCAGATATGGAACTGTCACCATGTCGCATCGATGTAGGGCAACTCGCCCACGCTTTTTGGCAAAATCGAGATGACGACCACGGTGTTAAAGACTTCTTGCATACCTCTTTGCTAGGAGCAATGAACGGCCAAACAGTGGATACGCCAAAAGATGTCGTATTATATGGATTTGGCCGTATTGGTCGTCTTCTCACGCGCCTTTTAGTAGAAAAAAGTGGCCCCGGATACCCTCTTCGACTTCGAGCTATTGTGGTTCGCGGCGGTAAAAAAGGGGATTTGGAAAAACGCGCAAGCTTATTGAGACGCGATTCTGTCCACGGCCAATTTAACGGAAGCATCATTGTTGATGAAGAACGCAAAGCCATCATTGCCAACGGAAACTACATCCAGATCATCTATGCGAACAAGCCAGAAGACATTGATTACACAGATTACGGCATCAAAGACGCGCTGATCGTAGACAACACTGGAGTATGGCGCGACAGCGAAGGTTTGAGCCAGCATATCGCGTGTAATGGTGCCGCCAAAGCTTTGCTAACAGCACCTGGCAAAGGTGATATCAAAAATGTGGTATTTGGTGTTAATGAATCGGTCATTCAGCCTGAAGATACCATTATTTCGGCAGCAAGCTGTACCACTAATGCCATCACGCCAGTTCTAAAAGCTGTCAATGACAAGTACGGGATCACCTCTGGCCACATTGAGACCGTTCACTCCTTTACCAATGACCAAAACCTCATTGATAATTTCCATTCGGGCGAGCGCCGAGGTCGCAGTGCTTCTCTCAACATGGTACTCACTTCAACCGGAGCGGCAAAAGCGGTTGCAAAAGCCTTCCAGAACTCGCGGGTAAACTGACGGGGAATGCCATTCGCGTCCCAACACCAAATGTTTCTATGGCGGTTGCCAATCTGAACTTAGAGTCAGGGACCAGTAAAGAAGAGCTAAACACATACTTGCGCGATATGGCCCTGACCTCAGAACTTTCAGCTCAAATCGATTACACCGATTCGACAGAAGTCGTTTCCAGTGACCTAGTCGGCTCTCGTTTTGCGGGAGTGGTCGATGGCGCAGCCACCATTGCACAGGACAATCGTTGCGTGTTGTACATTTGGTACGACAACGAGTTTGGCTACAGTTGCCAAGTGGTCCACTGTATGGAACAAATGATGGGCGTAAGGTACAAGACTTACCCTCATAAATAGATTACGACTCCACAACAACGAATATGCGGGTTTCGCTCTCTCGTCTCAGGCGCAATACGTAATATTCGAACTATAATAATGATTCACCCCCTTTTGCCGTTTAGATTTCTAAACGGCTTTTTTCTTGCCAGTAAACGTCTGGGCCCCCTCGGTTCATATTTGGTTCATCTTCTATGCGCTAGTTTTGTACTTTGCCAATTACTAGGTAAGACAAATATGAAAAAACTTCTCATCGCCGTGTCAGCAATTTTTATGGCAGCGTTCGCCTTCGCTTTTAGCCTTATAATGATAGTCCCAGTAACTCTGCTAGCGTGGTTGGCCCAGCGAAAAGCGCGTAAACACTTTTATGCTTATCAAGCGGCTCAGCCCCATGTCATTGATGGAGAATGGGAAGAGGTTTCCCGTTCAAATCACTCCAGATGAAATCACTGTCAAAAATATTACCGATACTGGTTATTGCAGCGACCTTAACGACACTCGGGTGCAGTGCAGAAATTGAAGCCCCAGAGTATTCTGCGTCAGCTTCCTTGCCCAGCTATCAGCAAGACACTTTCGCACAATACCGATCAGATACTATTACTTGGTTACGCGAGAACAGACTCGCTATAAGTGACGATCCAGAATCAGAGCTACTTCTCAATGCCCCTAGGGAATTTGTTCCCACAAGCCCAAATGGCAGCGCGGTTTTACTGGCACACGGCCTAGGGGATTCCCCATACTCTTTTATCGATATAGGGACAAACTTAGCCCAAAACGGCTACCTTGTTCGCACTATATTGCTCAGCGGTCACGGTAGTAAAGTGGGTGACTTACAATTAGCGACTTTAGAAGATTGGCAAGCAACCGTAGCTCATCATACAAAACTTCTTAAACGCGATTACAAAAACGTCTGGCTTGGAGGCTACTCCACTGGTGCAAACTTGGTTTCAACAATTGCCCTTAGTGATCCTTCCATCCAAGGGTTACTGCTCTTTTCGCCTGCATTTGAACCTAGCTCCTCACTAGTGAGTTTAGCGCCATACGCACAGTGGATTTTTAACTGGGCAGATCAAGATCCTGAAGATAATCCGTTGAGATACAACTCACTGCCAATGAATGCGGCGGCCGCTTATTATCAAAGTTCTGTAGAGGTTCGAAAAGCACTTTGTGACGTTGGAGAATATGAAAAACCTGTCTTTATCACGATGAGTGAAGGAGACGGTGTAATCGACCAAAAATATGTGCTCGACAAGTTCAACTCGGTATTCACGCACCGGTCCAACTATCTGATGTGGTTGGGAGATGCATCAATAAAAGATAAGCGAGCCCACTCATACACCATGAACCTACCAAAGAAGCGGATTTCCAACGGTTCACACATGGGACTGTTGTTTTCACCAGAAAATCCTCTCTATGGTGAAACAGGCGAACTTACCATTTGTTCCAATGGACAAGGTGAAGAAAAACAAAAACAGTGTGAAGACGGCGAAGATGTCTGGTATTCAGCATGGGGTTATACAGAAGAAAACAAGATACACGCTAGGCTGACTTATAACCCTTACTTCAAGCAAATGATGAAAGGCATCTACACGGTAATGGAAGCTAAATCGTTAAATAACTAAAACGCCTCACTTTCGCTAGACTTAAGAGACTAACTGGTTAAATATTTGTTATTAACTCTAATAACAATGAAAGAAGGATTGGCCTATGAGTTCTGGTCAAAGAGATATTACCTTGCGTTTTCTCGCTGAACCCGGCGATGTGAATTTTGGTGGTAAAGTGCACGGTGGCGCAGCAATGAAGTGGATAGATTTGGCAGCCTATGCCTGCGCTGCTGCTTGGAGTGGCAAGTACTGTATTACTGCCTATGCTGGCGGTATACGTTTTGTTGCACCTATTCACGTTGGGAACCTTGTAGAAGTCAGCGCTAAAGTGATTTATACCGGTAACTCTTCTATGCATATCGCTATAGATGTTCAAGCAAGCGACCCCAAAGTATTAGAAAACAAACTCACCACTCACTGTATCGTTATCATGGTGGCAGTCGATGAAAATGGGCAACCGAGTTCTGTTCCTGAATGGGTGCCCGTTACCAATGAAGATATTGAACTGAGAGATTCTGCCATTCGCCTTATGAAGATGAGAAAACAGATAGGCGAAGAAATGGAAGCGCATGTTAAATATCTAAAGTAGTTTGTCTATCCACTCTTAAGGGGGCATCGGCCCTCTTTTTTGTGACCCTTGTTCAATTGGTCAAACCTCAATTGAGATTGTCATCTTTGTTTCATTTTTGTCTGATTAAATGCGGCCATTGAAAATTTAACGCAGGCCGGTTAGGTGCAAATCAGCGATACCAAGTTAAGTGAGAACACTCTGAACAACCCTAAATCCGTTGAGTATCAATGGGTTCGAGCGCTTTATGTGGAAGGGTACAAAAGTTCAGAAATCAATCACTATATTCAAACTTGTTTTGGCGGAGACGACGTTTTTGCAGACCTATTTAGAAAGGTCGCCATGTCAGAAGAAAGCATCTATGTTCTATTGCAATACCTTGGTTGCGCACCTTCAAATCGCGAGTTGTAGCTTATAAAATAGCAACCACTTGCAATTTTCACTTCTTGTTACATTTCTTTTTGAATCACCACTCGCAGACTTGTTCGAGTAACATTTGCGACCTCGTTGATAAAACTATAATGAAACTCAGCAATATGGAAATAAAAAAGCCTGGGTGGCCCCAGGCTTTGGTTACAAAAACTGTTAGTTTCTGGATAGTAAGGAATCTAAGCTAACAGCCAGCTATGCGTAACGCCAGATTGCTTTCTTCTTAACTGATCGGCGGCCAAACCAAAACTGTTAAGCAGAAGAACAAAAGAGGCGACCGTATAGGTCGCCTTTCTTATTATTATCCTTTCACACCGCCAGCAGTTAATCCTCCGACTAACCAGCGTTGCGCAAGTAAGAATACAACCGTAATTGGCAATGCAGATAAAACCGCTGCGGCAGCAAAATCACCCCATAAATAATTCTGCGGGTAAAGGTATTGCTGCATACCGACCGCTAGTGTGTATGAATTTACATCAGAAAGCAACAAAGATGCGACGGGAACTTCACCTACGGTTGCAATAAAGGACAGGATAAATACCACCGCTAAAATGGGTACCGACAGCGGCAACAGCACGAGCCTAAAGGCCTGCCATGGTGTTGCTCCGTCTAGTGCGGCCGCTTCTTCCAGCGAATTATCTATGGTTTCAAAATATCCTTTTATTGTCCAAACGTGCAGCGCAATGCCTCCTAAGTAGGCAAAAATCAATCCGCCATGGGTATTGAGTCCTAAAAATGGAATGTACTGGCCAAGCTTGTCAAACAAAGCATAAATCGCCACTAATGCCAAAACTGCAGGGAACATTTGAAAAATCATCATCGCTTTTAAGATGGTGTTCTTCCCTTTGAAACGCATTCGAGCAAATGCATAAGCCGATGTGGTTGATAACGCAACAATAAGCACAGAAGTAATGGTTGCCACTTTCACGGAGTTCCACAACCAAGTCATTACAGGGAACGGAGGAGGCGTCACGCTGCCGTCTGCGTGCTCAACCGAAATGCCCAATGCGAGCTTCCAGTGATCCAACGACGGGTTTTCTGGGATAATAGACCCTGTAGCAAAGTTACCTTCACGAAAGGATATTGCTATTACCATTAGCAGTGGGAATAGAATCGCCGCCAAGAACAACCACATGCAGATGTGAGCAGCCCAAACGCGATACTTCATAGATTTACCTTGTACCATAGCCATATTGAGCCTCCTTAGTCCTGAGATAATTTAGTGAAACGCAAGTTAACCAAGGCTAATGCACCTACAAGTAGGAAAATTAACGTGGCAATAGCACTGGCAAGGCCAAAATCTTGTCCACCAGCGCCTTCAAATGCAATGCGGAACGTGTAACTTACCAGTAAATCGGTATAGCCTGCCGGCTCTGAGGTGCCAATCATATTCGGCCCGCCTTTAGTCAGCAGTTGGATAAGTACAAAGTTATTAAAATTGAATGCAAAGCTGGCAATCAACAGTGGCGTTAATGGCTTTATCATCAGAGGCATAGTGATGCGCGTGAAGTTTTGCACAAAGTTTGCGCCATCTATGGCAGACGCTTCGTAAAGATCGTCGGGTATCGCTTTAAGCAACCCCATACAAAGAATCATCATGTAAGGGAAACCGAGCCACGTATTCACTATCAAAACCATAGACTTAGCCATCACTGGGTCTGAGAACCAAGCGGGACTAAGACCAAACAGCGCATTGAGTACCATGTTTATCTCACCAAAGCTCTGGTTAAACAGGCCTTTAAAGATCAAGATTGAGATAAAGGCAGGAACCGCATAAGGAAGGATGAGTAGCACTCGATATATAGAACGACCTCTTAACGCTTGCCATTGCACCAAGCTAGCGAGCACTAATCCAATTACGCCAGTGAAGATAACGGTTAATACAGAGAAGATGATGGTCCATATGAAGATACTGACAAAAGGTTCTTTAATTCCTTCGTCTTTCCATACTCGCTCAAAGTTCTCCGTTCCAATACCGACCACAAATCCTGGGGAAATGGTATCACCCACAAACTCGCCTTTCGCGTCGACTGGCTGGTAAAAGCCCTTATCCATGTTGGGACGAAGTAGCTCACCAGTTTCGTTGTTTTTCAGTGTCTTTCCATCTTGTTGCAGAGTGAAAAGTGGGACTACTGCGGCAAATTTGCGCAGGCCACTCATGCGAATGTCTTCGCCATCGGGTAGATGGAGATCGACAGCACCAATCTCGGCTCTGTTCTTCACTATGGTTTTGATCGGCTCTTTACTGCCTTCAACTTGTTCAACAGGAGATAAATCTAAGTCACCAATTGTCGATAGTTGCTCTAGTTGAAAGGTGTCTGTTACATAAAGCTGCTGATCTTTTTCTATCGCAATTTTGTAGCCGTTATCAGTATTAAAGAGGTTAAACGAGTAACTATCACCGCTTTGGTAAGTTCGATCCAATAAAACGGTTTGCGCTCGTTCTAATGAAAGTTGGTTTTTTGCACTGAAGTTTGTGAACGATAGGCCAATGGTGTAAGCGAGAGGGAAGATGATAAACAGAATCATCCCTGCGATGCCCGGATAGATGTAGCGATGCGCGTAAGTTTTCTTACTTCCAAATATATAAAGCGCCAACGCGGTGAGGAAAATGGTAAGCATGGCAAAAGCAAGCTCACCACGTGAATACATTAAGATCGAAGCGTAACCATTTACCAGCCCCACAGCGGACAATACCGACCACTTGATAAATGTTTTCTTACTCGACGGCAAGCTTGTTGCTGGAGATGTCATAGCACCTGAACCCTGAACTGACTGCATATTAAACCTGCTAGCGAATTTGCAAAAGTTGTTCAAACCAGAAGAAGTCACCTTCTCCCGAAAAATATTGAGGCTGCCCTATCAAGGGATGGACAGCCTCGTCACTAAATAGGCCGACCAGCCGCTATTTAGTCATCTGTTTTTCAGCATCTGCCAGTGCAGAATCCACTGATTGTCGTCCATCAACAATGTTGATGATTGCATTTTTAGCGCTGCTCCAAAATGCGTTCATCTGAGGAATATTCGGCATAATTTCGCCATTCATCGCGTTGTCCATCGTAGCCGCAATACGCGCATCAGATCCTAGCTCTTGCTGGAACGAAGTCAGTGCAACAGCACCAAGCGGTTTGTCGTCGTTGACCTTGCGAAGACCATCGTTAGTTAGAAGGTAGTTCTCGATAAACTCGATCGCCAAATCTTTGTTAGGTGATGCCGTGCTAATACCAGCAGAAAGCACGCCTACGAATGGTTTTGAAGATTGACCATTAAACTTAGGTAATGTGGTTACACCGTAATTAATACCAGATGTTTCAATATTGCCCCAAGACCAAGGGCCATTGATGGTCATTGCGGTTTTACCTTGATTAAACGCCGATTCAGAGACTGAGTAATCCATATCTGATGAAATCACGCCTTTTTCTACCAGAGATTTAACGAAGTTCATCGCGTCTTTTACACCATCATTAGAAATACCAGCGTCTTTAACATCGTAACCATCGGTACCGTATTTAAATGCGTAACCGCCATCTGCCGCCATGAGGGGCCAAGTGAAATACGGTTCTTTTAGGTTCCACATAATGGCCGATTTGCCCTCTTTTTGAAGCTCTTTGTGGATCGCTTCAACTTCTTCCCAAGATTTAGGTGGTGTTGGTACAAGATCTTTGTTGTAAATAAGAGACAACGACTCAACTGCGACTGGGTAGCCTATAAGTTTTCCTTTGTAAGTGACGGCGTCCCAAGCAAAATCTACAATCCCTTCTTTTACTTCTTTTGAAGGTTTGATTTCAGCGAGAAGACCAGCTTCAGCGTAACCGCCAAAGCGGTCATGAGCCCAAAAAACAATATCTGGACCATCACCCGTCGCCGCGACTTGCGGATAGCGGTCTTGTAAACCGTCGGGGTGAGCAACCGTTACCTTAATACCTGTATCTTCTTCGAACTGTTTACCCACTTCGGCCAGTCCGTTGTAACCTTTGTCGCCATTGATCCAAATTGTTAGTTGGCCTTCTTCGATAGCAGCATTCGCACCAAAAGAGCCAAGAGCAACTAGAGTACCTAGCGCCATAGTGCTAAGGGCGTTTTTCATGTTCCATATCCTTTTTATATTTGTGTGTAGGGTAAACCAGAAGGTTTTACCGTATTTCGACATCTATGATGAGTTAAAACGGGGCCGCTCTCATCCTCCTACTCTCTACGCCCCTACCATTATGGCGTATTTTCGTGATCCTAATCGTTAGGTCTAGAGACGGGGATCACAGTTAAGTTGGTTTTTGTGAACGAGCTAACTTAGCTGTTGTGTAATACTTTGAACTGGATCCATTGATACTGCCTTTATGCTTACTGCCCTACTCCCTTACTACTCCCCCCATAAAAAAGTCGTTCAGGATGATGTTGAGCAGACGGTAAATAGCCAAACTAAGCCCAACAGAGACAAACCCTTTCCAGTCGTTCATGTTGGGCGCACTGGCTTACAAGGCCGCCTTATTGGTGTGTTAGCCACTCGATAAAACGCAGTTTTTAATTGCGAGGGAGATTGTCAGCGGCTAGCGGGGATACACCGTATAAGCTTGGCGTTGAAATGGGTGTGACAAATTGGCTGGATCACCCATTTTTCTTTATTTGATATAACATGCGGTTAGTGCCACGATACGCTTATCGCATCTAGATGGTGTTGCTCATAGGGTGAAATGAACGCGAACAGAGCAACAGTTGTTACTTCTGCCTATTCCTACTATTACCGCCACCATGATAACTTTTACAATCGGCAGTAATATAATAAAAAATGATCGAGGACGAGCTAAATGGCGAGTGTCACGTTAAAAAACGTATGTAAAGCATATGGTGACGTTTTGATTTCCAAAAACGTAGACCTAGAAATTCAAGAAGGTGAATTTGTCGTGTTCGTCGGCCCATCAGGCTGTGGCAAATCGACATTACTACGCTGTATAGCGGGTTTAGAAGATATTACATCTGGCGATCTCTACATTGGCGAACAGCGAATGAATGATATCGAACCTTCCCAACGAGGGGTGGGAATGGTCTTTCAATCTTATGCCCTCTATCCCCATCTAAACCTTTACGACAACATGTCTTTTGGTATGAAACTCGCCAAAGCAGAAAAATCAGAAATCGATCAACGTGTTGAACACGCCGCAGATATATTGCAGCTCACACACCTTCTAGATAGACAGCCCAAAGCCTATCGGGTGGTCAGCGTCAGCGTGTTGCAATCGGTCGAACTTTGGTTTCACAACCCAATGTGTTTTTGTTAGATGAGCCCCTATCAAACCTCGATGCAGCGTTGCGCGTGCAAATGCGCTCTGAGATCACTAAACTGCAACGCAAGCTTGGCTGCACCATGATTTACGTCACTCACGATCAGGTTGAGGCCATGACCATGGCGGATAAGATTGTCGTGTTGGACGCCGGTTTTGTTTCTCAAGTTGGCAAACCCTTAGAACTTTATCACTACCCTCAAAACCGATTTGTGGCGGGCTTTATTGGTTCGCCAAAAATGAACTTTATGAGTGTGTTTATCGATGAGGTAGAAGCAGAGCGCGTCAAAGTTCAGCTATCAAATGGCACATCGTTTTGGGTACCGGTTAGTGGCGCGACCGTGACACGCGGCGAGCGCATGTCTCTGGGCGTACGCCCTGAACACCTTCTCCCCGCAGAAGAAGCGATGCCGTGATTGAGGGCGAAGTCATGATCGTTGAGAAGCTGGGCAATGAAACTCAAGTCTACATGCACTTTGAAGCTGCCGATGCAGACCTCATCTACCGCCAACCCGACACACTAGCGGTGGAAGTCGGCGATAAGTTGTCTATCGGTATTCCTGCCCACCGCTGTCACTTGTTTCACAGTGATGGCCCCGCATGCCAAAGGCTATACAAAGAAAACGGCGTATAGATTAAATCAAACCCCAGCTAAGCTGGGGTTGTTTCTATTTGCGCTTTGGCATTGGATAACTCTTTGTCACAAACTCAACTTCACGGGTATGAGTTACGCGGTTGGTATAAGAGGCCAAGGTGTAGAGCACATTGGCCAAAAGGTTGGCATATCTAAACAATATCGGAGCAGGATTTTTCTTGCCCGCATGCTCGACCGCCACCAATGCTCGCACCACTTTTTTAGCTTGTGTTCGGCACAAGTGCAACTCGCCGGCCACTGGGTGCCCGCCAGGTAAAACAAAGCCTTGAAACCCTCCTCCCAGAAGAGCTTTCATCTCATCATAGTCAGACTTAAGCTCATCTAATGTCTCTTCCTCGATGGCCAATTTTCCACGTACAGAACCGTTAAGATGATAGACATTTGGCTGCATTCGACTAAGAATATCTCTCACTTTTGGGTCTAGCTCCATGGTGAGTACTAATCCAATACGAGTACAGAGTTCATCGGCGGCAATTTCAAAATCACATACCGGGCTTTCTTCATATATAAAAGGGTAACAAATCTCGCCGATATCCTTGCTTACTGGCTTCATGGCTCTCTCGTGGGGTTGCTAAGCCTTGATATCCAACCAGAAAATCAAGGCAATAAGATGGGATAGTAATGAGTTGACTACCCGGGGAAAATTCTGTCGTATTAGTCTTGGCTTAGTTTTCGATGTCCTTGCTCAAGATGAATAAAGTCGACCATATCATCTCCAGAGACTTGATAGGCTTGTCCAAACCCCTTCACAAAAAGACCGCGCTCCGCACTAAAGTTAAACAAGATAAAATCTTCAAGCTGACTAAGCCCATCAATGATATCTCCAAAACGGTCCCTCATTTGACCAATGGTGGTATGCCATTGCTCAGTATCTCTTTCCACAATGGTCGCAACAGCGTCAAAGGTTAGCCGCTTACGCGCAAATAGTTGTTTGGCGGTGTCTTCATCTTCGATCAACATTATCGACGCATATGGGTTAATTTGAAGATTTCGAGCATGACGGGCCAATTCAGAGATCAAAACAAAAAAACCGTTTTGATTTTGAACAAAAGGAGCGTAACTGACATTGGGACGTCCATCTTCGTCTACTGTTGCCAGTTGTATCGTTTTGCGTTCGTGGCGAAACTCTTTTATTTCAGGCTCCAATCGCCCCTGTAACCGCTCTTGTTTAACCTCTTGTTCCATTGGTGACTCCTACTTTCTTGGGAATTTTATTATTTAAAATTATTTTGCATGTTTTTAAAGCGTTCTACTTGCTGAGGAATAAGCCGGCGCTGTTCATCACGGCCTAGATAGACTTTAAAAATATTGTTTCCGAGTGGACAAAAAAATCCAAAATAATGGCTTTCTCGCCCCATAAAGGGCTTAGAGACAAAAGCGATATTGGCGATATTGTCGATATTGTCGAGTTTAAGATGGCCGTGTAATTCACCATGCTCACCCATGAGATTGTAATAACCACGAGCTATCTTACCGCGTGGAAATGAGGCTTTTACTTCAAAGATAGAACCAAATGAATGAACAATCGTCGTTACGGGGCCAAAATCTGCTAACGTTTCTAGTATGTGTTGAGCATGACTGCCATCTATTGTCGTAACCATATGACTGGGTAAATGCGCAACGAGTAGATATTCACTCACACTTAACTTTTCTGCCATCTCCACCGGGAGCAACTTAGGCTCACTTTCTAAAAGTTCGGCGACTTGGTTTTTTAGGTTATCCGTGTTCATTACAATAAAACTACTCCATATTAAGAATTTTCCCGCTTCAATACTCAAACGTTTCTGTAGCGGCCGATTCTCTAACCCCAATCTACATCAGGCATTATGTGCTACTAGCTCTAGATTAACAGCTGCCAATCAATATAGCACTTCACAATTATGAAAAGGGTAGCACGTATAGTTTGCCATACAGCATAAAGACAAGATTCTTAATCTAAACCGAAACGGGATGCTTCAATTCACTCTAACCAATTGAAGTCATTAGCTTCGCGTCAGATATAGATAAGACGAAAAGGATCTTAAAATGAGTGTAATGATAATGCAATTGATAATTGATCTTGTTTGCAGAGTGCGTAATAATCCACGCCCAAAGTAACCAGATTTCATAATTGGAGTTAGGGAAAGGTGAATTTAAAAAGGTACGCGGTCGCAGGTGGAGTATCGTTAGCGTTGCATGCCGCCCTTGTGTTTATCTTCGACGAAGAAGACATAATTTCCGTATCGACCGGTGCGGAATCTAAAGTTGTATCTGTTAGTTTTGTTACAAAGGCACAAGCTGCACCATCCCAACCAGAGCCAGTGGTAGAGCAAACCGTTCAAGAGCCGCCACCTGTTGAACCACCACCACCAAAACCAAAAATTGAAAAACCAGTTCCCAAACCGAAGCCAAAGCCTAAACCTAAACCTAAACCTAAGCCTAAGCCGGAACCGGTTAAGAAAAAGCCAGAGCCCAAGCCGCCTGAACCGAAAAAAGAGCCGGTAAAAAAACAGGAAGAGGTCACTGAAAAAAAAGTCGACGCCGAAAAACAAATTGATAGCAAAGAGCAAGTCGTTGTTGCACAGGTAACACAAGGCGCAACGGATAAACCAACACTTGTTCAACCGACTTACCTAAAACGTACCAAAATCAATTACCCAAAAAGGGCAATTCGACGTGGTATGGAAGGTAAAGCTGAATTTGAAGTTTGGTTAGACGAAGACGGTAAGCAGATTAAACAAATACTTATTACCTCATCTGGACATAAAATTTTAGATAGAGCCGCACTTAAGACTCTTAAAAAGTGGAAGTTTTCTCCACTAACACGCGGTGGAAAGAAAGTCGCATCCCGGGTCATAGTCCCCGTTGATTTTAAATTGGAATAGTCATGGAACAACTAAACGAAATTCAAGAACAACTTGGCCTAATGGCATGGCCACTCATCATCTGCTCAGCACTTACTGCCATGATAATCATAGAAAGGCTGTTTCAGGTAGTGATCAGCTTGGGCGTGGGTAGAAAAGCGGTACGAGCAGAACTTAACCACATCTCACCAACAGATCGCGTTTCTATAGAACGTTTGGCAGACGAATTAGCACCAAGACGCCCACTTCTATATAAAGGCGTTGCTATGGTTCTTGCTCACCACAATTTTGACAAAGCGTTAAGAGAAGACGCGGCTGGAATGTGGCTACAAGAAAAAAGACACCAGTTAAACTCGGGGTTACGCCTATTAACGCTCATCGGTGTTTTAAGCCCACTCATCGGCCTATTGGGTACGGTATTGGGTTTGATTGAGATGTTTAAAGGTGTCGCTGCATCAACAGGTAACATCACACCTAACGACCTCGCTGATGGTTTAGGACTGGCGATGCGCACAACGGCGGCAGGCCTACTTATTGCGCTACCTGCAATTGCTGGAGCACAGCTATTAGGGCTATGGGCAGACAAAGTGATGGCCAAACTTGAGCACACGTTAAACTATGTAAACTTGTGGCTTGAAGGTGTCGCAGTTTCTGACAAGTTAACTGACAAAACTACTTCACATGCACAGCCTGTTGAGGCTACATCATGATCAAGTCTCCCCAAGACAGTAACCGCTTAGGTTTGACTCCAGACCTAACGCCGTTACTCGACATCATTTTTATCGTGATGGTATTTTTGATGCTTACTGCGGCGGTCAAGCTTGAGTCTTTAGAAGTGGATTTGCCCGCCGCGGAGTCGGAGTCTGTATCGGAAGTAGACAAAAAGTCGATTACCATCAATATCCTTGAGGAAAAACCTCACTGGGCCATAGATGGTAGGCAATACATCGACTGGGAAAACTTTAAAATTGCCCTGATTGAGCAACATAAAAGTGAAAAACATCCCATTGTAATCGGTGCAGATAAGACGGCTGATATTCAATATCTGGTCAAACTAATGGCATTTTTACAAGAAAACGGCATACAAGCGACACAACTTCTTACTGAGGAACCAACTAAGGAGCCTTAACTATGTTGAAAACAACTAAGTTGCTCGCCATATGGGCGCTATCGATTACACTGATCAGTTTGCCTACCTTTGCAAACGAGCGAATCGTTAGTGCGGGTAGCGCCGTTACTGAACTACTTGTCGCACTAGGTGCTCAAGACAAACTTGTAGCTGTCGATGTAACTAGCCAACTTCCCTCTGGGTTAGAGCTTCCGAAAGTTGGCTATCACCGTCGCCTATCTGCCGAAGGCCTACTTGTACTTCAACCGACGCGTTTAATCGGCTCTGATGAGATGGGGCCAGACGCGGCTCTCAATCAACTGAAATCCGCTGGCATAAACGTTGATGTCGTAAACACATTAGCAACACCTGAAGGTTTGCTAGAACGCATCGACGATATTGCGCGCATACTTGATTCAAGCCAAAAAGCAAAAACACTCAAAGCGAACGTTGAAGGAAAGTTGGCTCAATTGAGCGCCAAAGCGCCTTCAGAATCAGAGAAGAAAAAAGTTCTTTTTTTGTTGATTCACGAAGGGCGACCTGCAAATGTAGCGGGAAGCGATACAACGCCCAACGCGATTATCGAACTTGCAGGCGGGTTAAACCCTGCAGCTAGTGCTCTAAAATCGTACAAACCTTTATCGGCGGAAGCGATTATTGAGATGCAACCCGATGTTGTTCTAGTGAGTGGTCGTAGCCATGAAAAACTCGGTGGAGCAGAAGCGATTATCCAAGCGTTGCCAGTTTTAGCAGCAACACCAGCGGGTCAAAACAAGAGCGTCATTACTATTGATGGTCACGCCCTAGTAGGTGGCTTGGGCCTAAAAAGTCTTCAAGAGGCAGAGCGCTTAATCAGTTGCTGTACTGAGGATTAAGCCCGTGCAACAACGTCTCCCCCTCCCTATTGCGCTGTTGATATTTTCATCAGCGCTTTTTGTTATTTCAATCAGTTCAGTCACCGTAGGTCCAATGAACATCAGTTTTAGTCAAAGTCTGCAAAGTCTGGTGTTCAAATCTGAAGAGATCGCTTCGCATATCAATATGGTCATCCACGAGATACGCTTTCCTCGCACTCTATTGTGCATCCTAGTGGGCGCCATCCTCGCGATTTGCGGTACCGTTATGCAAGGTTTGTTTCGCAACCCACTTGCTGAACCGGGTATTATAGGTGTTTCGGCAGGCGCTGCACTCGGGGCAGCGTTTGCGATTGTTTTATACGGTCGGTTCTCACATTTTCTTCCTGAGCTTGTCGAAGTTTTGGCGGTTCCACTCTTTGCCTTTATTGGTGGCACTGTTACAACCATACTTGTCTATCGGCTGGGAACCGGAAAAATGGGGACATCGGTGACTGTCATGTTGCTTGCAGGTGTCGCTATTAGTGCCCTGTCGGGTGCAGGTATTGGTTACATGAATTTCGTCGCCGATGACCAAATGCTTCGTGATCTCACTCTTTGGTCCATGGGTTCGCTTGCAGGCGCAAACACCGCGGCCATAATAATGTGCCTAATCACCTTTTGCATTTTGCTCGCTGTCTTTTGGCGTAAATCCATGGCCCTTAATGCTCTACTATTAGGGGAGTCTGAAGCGGCGCACTTAGGCATTCCCGTTGAGAAGCTAAAAAGGCAACTCATTCTAGTTACTGCCGCTGGTGTAGGTATTACCGTCAGCGTGTGTGGAATGATTGGATTTGTCGGTTTGGTTATCCCTCATCTAGGACGATTGCTTTGTGGGCCAGATCACCGCGCTCTTATCCCTGTATCCGCATTACTTGGTGCTTTGCTATTAACCGGCGCTGATATGTTTGCTCGTGTTGCGGTTGCTCCAGCAGAATTACCTGTTGGCATTGTTACCGCATTAATCGGCGCTCCTTTCTTCCTCTATCTTCTGTTTCAACAAAGAGGGCGAATTCTGTAATGACTCAAACAGCAATCTCCGGACAAAACATCACCGTTGAATTTGGCAATCGAACAGTATTGAACAACATCGATATTTCTTTGCGCTGTGGAGAAGTTACGGCTTTGCTTGGCCCTAATGGTGCAGGTAAAAGTACATTGCTTAAAGTGTTGTGCAACGATATAGAAAGTAAGACAAAGATAACGTATTTCAATCGAAATCGAGAAAAGTGGAGTAAACAAGATCTCGCGTTACACCTCGGGATCTTACCCCAGCACAGTACACTCACTTTTCCTTTTTTAGCGCATGAAGTCGTCGAATTAGGTGGAATTCCACTCAAGCTCAGTCAAAAAGAGTTAGTTGAAAAAGCGCGTTATTACATGGAAAAAACCGACGTTCTTCACTTAAAGAAACGCTTATATCCATCGCTTTCTGGAGGGGAAAAACAACGTTTACACCTTGCGCGTGTACTATTACAACTAGACCAATCTGGCGACAAAAAAATATTGATGTTAGACGAACCCACATCCGCCTTAGATCTCGCCCATCAGCACAATACGCTACGGCTGGCAAGGCAAGCCGCAGACCTTGAAAATACGGCAGTTGTTGTCGTTCTCCACGATCTTAATCTCGCGTCGCAATATTCAGACAGAATGGTGATCTTACACAATGGTAAACTGGTCTGTGATGCCACCCCAGAGCAAGCTTTGAAAAGCGACCTTATAGAAAAGGTGTACGGATACCCTTCACTCATTTCGCCGCATCCAACATTAGGCTTTCCAATGGTATTACCCGCAAACACTTAAAATCATTCTAAACCAGCTCTACACGTTCCTCGCTGCTGGTTTGGGTTCTTACTCTACACTTAAAATCACTTTTCCGTTTAACTTTCCGGCACTTGATTCAACAAGCTTTAGCGCGTCTTGAAACTGGCTTAACGGATAACGGCGTCCAACATTTAGCTCAATTCCATGGGTAAGAAAGTGTTCTAACATCTCAATAAATCCGTTACGGCGCTCTGCTCTTCCCACTTTTTCTTCCCAATAACGCAAGAAGAAGGTGCTAAAGCTTAAATTCTTATGTTCGACTTTTTTAAAAAATTCCGTGCCATATGTGCTTAAAGAAAGCGTGCCATAGTTGATAAACCTTCCCTTGCTACACAAGCAATCGGCTAATCTCTCGCCATCAACGCCACCTATGGCGTCAAAAGCCACATTTGGGGCCGGAATTTCACCTTTCTCGATTCGGTAAGAGAGATCGTCACTAGAACTAATGACATGATTTGCTTGATAGGGATAGTCCCTCTCTTGTGACGTAACAACAATTAAGGTGTAACCCAGCGAAGCGGAGAGCTGGGCAAAGATCTTTCCTATGGCGGAACTACCAGCATTGATGACCACGACATCGCGCGCGGTTAATCTTGCGATTTTAGTGGTAAGTACCCAAGCCGTTAAAGCATTGATATACAACTGACATGCGTAACCATCGGTTACAAACTCAGGGACACCAAAAAGGTTATCTGGTGAAACATCGATATATTTTTGCCAAGTACCGCCTGTTGCAACCACTACTCGGCTGCCTTTCTTCCACTTGGGGCAATTGGACTCCTGCACTCTTCCAACCGCTTCAAAACCCGGTGTTCGAGGAGGTTGGTGACAGTGTTTGTACTGACCGACACCATAAATAGACAACAGGTCACTAGGGTTTATGTTGGCAGCTTCAATTTGCACCCTAACCAGCCCTTCTTCCAGCGGTGCTAATGGCAACCTTACAAGCGACAAGACGTCTTTAGGTTGACCAAAACTCTGTTGAATAACTCTAGTGTTTTTTAGCATATCTGACATTCGTTCACTCTAGTGGTAGCTGTTGGCGACAAACATTCTTCATCTTTTGTTTAACGACAAAGCGCCATTTGATATTGAAATTACAACAGATTTTAACTTAACCATCTTACTGGTTAAGGTGAAAACTTTGCAATGGTCAGCGAAACACAATGTTTACTGCTTCATTAATTCTGCTCTGCATCGATAATCACTCAAATCCGGTTTTCCAAACCCCAAAATCATTTCTAAATTGAGCAGCCACCGATTCGAATACCCTGCAAAATATTCAGCAAATAAATACAAATAAAACACTGCATGCATTTGAGCGCTAGGCCATCACCTAAGGAAGTAGCTCACACCTATGGAACTCAACGACCCACACCTATCCGACCTTGCGTCCAGCCAAACTCTTGTCGATGTAAACCAAGTCGGCCTTGGGTGCCATATTCGCCATCTACGTTTTCATCACGTCTATGAACTAGCAGCAAATCAAGTCGAAACCACTTCTAGTATTGAGCTAATTTACCTGATTAAAGGTAATTCGGTGACGTGGCAACAAGCAAATGGCAGCGTTGTTAAAGTACTAGAGGGCCAGTCTGTTTTAACCCTTAATGGTGACCACGGTTACGGGCGTTTATTAAGCAAAGGTGGAGAACTAATACATATCACTTTTCAATGCTCGAACTTGGAAAAAATTCGCCAGCGTTTAACATCGAATTGCTCATTGGCTTCAATTGGGAACAACGCCTCAAACAATGCAATCGTTATGAATCCATGTTCCAACTCTTCCTCACTACTGGAACAGATTCGAGAGTGCTGCCACTCCTCTGCCATCGACTTCAGCATGGAACTGCTTGCTGCTTCAAAAGCGTATCAGTGTTTGTCGCTACTTTTGCAAAAACCTACCCAATGCTGCTTGCAAGAAACGTCTGAGTGTCAATTGACTCCTCGCACAATCAGTAAGGTAAAAAATGCACACAATTTGATTACCCATAACCCAAGCGGTAACTGGTGCATCAAATCGTTGTGTCAAGCGGTGGGCACAAATGAAACGAGCCTAAAGCAAGGTTTTAAATCCTTGTTTAACACCACCTTTTCTAAACATTTACAGAAAACACGCATGGAGATAGCGGCGAGAAACTTAAGGATGGGAAATGAACCCGTGACGGACATCGTTTTAAAAGTGGGATACTCTAGCCCATCTCATTTTTCTAAGCTGTTCAAACAACAATATGGGTTAAACCCTCTTCAATATCGCAAACAGGCGCTGATTTCTTATCGCTAAATCAATCAACGTTTATAAGTTCAACACTGCATCAGGTATAGATCTATAGACTTAACAATAGCTAATTGATAATCTTTCTCATTTGAATGAGTATTGATTTTAGCGGTTATGGCCTACTACCAAATTCCTTTTGACCTTGAACTTGTAGAAGCTTCAGTCCAATCCGATGGTGAAATTAAATTTAGCCATCGAGAATGTGAATTTTCGCTGCGCTCAAATGTGGTCAGTGAAGAGATGGTTTTAAGCTATTTCGCTGGTCGCTTCCCGTCACCAACTGAACTTGCTTCGGCAAGTCCCGATCCATTTGACGAAGTGACAGTGATGATGAACTTGGGAAACGCCGTCTACTACCAAATTGACAGTCTAAGAACGCCTCGCGTGCTGCCCTCTATGGCGATTTCTTTATGTTACTCCGACACCAGAAATGGCATCTGTCGCTATCAGCCCAAGCATACCCAATTGTTATCAGTGCAAATCCCCAGAACCGTATTTGTAGCTTTGATGGAAGCTATGGATTTGGGAGAAAGCGTGATGCCTCTGTTAAATCGACAAGAACCCTTTATGTGGATGAAACAGGCCACACCGGCGCTTTATCAGATGGCGGTAAAATTATCGCAGAACAACAACCCACATTGCATCGTCCAAAGACACCTCGCTCATATCTTTGTCAATGACACAATGCGCTATATCGTGGATTCTAACCGCCTGAAGAAGCTCGATAACCATCACGTATTTGAAAAAGCGATCGCAATTTTAAACCATGAGTTCGCTCAGCCTCCTACTATTGCTCAGTTGGCGAGAAGAGTCGGCACCAATGAAACTTCACTTAAACATTGGTTTAAAAAAGAGTTAGACACCACTGTTCATCAGTATTTGATTCAACAACGCATATCGAAAGCCATTGAGCTAATCACACACCACGACTTTTCGATCTCTCATATCGCACAAGAAGTCGGTTATTCCAATCACGGTCATTTTGCTGCCGCGTTCAAAAAAGAGCTCGGATGTACCCCTTCCTTTTATTCCAACCAGTTTAGGTAACTCGCTAAGGTTGGTCGTTCAGCTTTTGGTAAAAATGTCGTTTACGGCCATTTTTATGTCTGATGTCGTTAGCGCATTAATCTGTGCCCACGCATGATACCCATCGATTTTAACTTCAGGGAACTAACAATGTATAAAAAAAGGTTTACCCCCACTGCTATTGCATGCGCCACTTCTTTACTTACTGTTTCTTCTGCATACGCTAACGATCCTTCACCGCTCGACACCGTAACTGTTGTGGCGAGTAAGCAAGGTATTAACCTACAAAACATCGATAGTTCGGTGGAGGTAAAAACCGCTGACGAACTCGAAAAAGCCGGAGTCAGCAGTGTAGAAGACTTGCAAAAAGTGTTTCCCGGCCTAGTGATCCAAACCCGTGGTAGCCGACTTTACTCCAACACCACGATTAGAGGCATCAGCTCTCCAGATTACTATTCGCCAACCATCTCGGTCTATGTCGATGGCGTAAAGCAAGACAGCGCTTTTTTAACCCAACAACTTATCAATGTTAAGCAAGTTGAGTTATTAAAGGGCCCACAGGGCACCTTGTACGGTGGCAACGCACAAGGTGCGATCATCAATATCGTTACAAACAAAGCGAGTGAAAACAAAGCCTCTGCCAGAGTGACCTATAGCAGTACAAATCAAACCCTAGATGCATCAGCCACAGGACAACTAAGTGAATCCGTGTTTGCTGACATTAATCTAAGAGCGCTTAAAGACGAAGGATTTATCGACCACCTTCCTTCAAATACCAAAGACGCAAACGACACACGAGAAACAAGCGCCAGTGCACGACTTCACTTTAGGCCAAGTGGCGGACCATTTACCGCCTCTCTCGCCATCGCGACAGACAAACTTGATAGTCATGAAGAGTGGTACTTAACCGAGTCAGACTACAACAAAAAGCAAACCAGTATGCCGATTCCAGAGTTAGAGCGCCGTGTAAACACTTACGCTTTGACTTTAGGCTACGATTTCGGAGCATCGGAACTAACCAGCATCACCGCTTGGCAAAATAGAAATGTCTATCGCAACTATATCGGCGGTATATGGCATGAAGATCAAGACACTTTCAGTCAAGAACTAAGGCTTAACAGTCAAGTCACTGAAAACCTTAACACGGTTGTCGGTGCCTACTACGAAACCAAAGCATTCAAAGGCAACGCAAGTGGTGCCATTAACGACAAAAAAGACACCAGTATTGCTTTGTTTGGACAAGCGCTTTACGCACTAACTAACAATCTCGATTTCACTCTAGGTCTTAGGGCGGAAAGGCTAAAAGCCGAGTCTGATTATTCGGGTAATCCCGCTTGGCGAATCAGTGCTTACAATGTCGAAAAGAGCGAAAGTGTGCTTTCCCCAAAGGTATCTCTTGGTTGGCAAGCATCTTCTAATACGCGCTTGTTTGCGTCTATTACAAGTGGTCACCGCCCTGGCGGCTTTAATACGGTACCCAGAAGTGATCTAGACAGCAGAGGCTATGATTCGGAGAACTCGGTTAACGGCGAACTGGGCTGGCGAACTACGAACACCGATAACAGCTTCCAGTTCTCTGGTGCACTATATTGGATTAAAACCGATGATGTTCAGCTCTATACGGGAAATATTGGCAGTCAGGCGTTAGGGAATCACGGAGAAGCTGTTTCTAAGGGTTTGGAACTTGATATCGCTTACTATCCAACTGATGACTTGTTGCTGTCATTAGGCGCTACTTTTGGGCAATCTGAATTTGACTCGGCTGAAACGGGGTTAGAAGGGAAAACACTGCCTTACGCACCAGACACCACCTTGGTGGGTGCCATTGAGTACTATTTACCTACAGAAGTACTGGGCGGGGAGTGGTCTCTTGGTAGCTACGCAAGATACAACTCTCGAATCTACTTTGACGAGAGAAATACACTTTCTCAGCCAGAGTATACGCTCGTTGATCTCGCTTTGACCTATCAATACGATGACCGAGTAACCGTAAAGCTATTTAGCAACAATGTCACAGACGAAAGTTACAAAACGTACTCTTATGCAAGCCAGATGGGGACTATGAGCAACTATGCTAACGGTCGCGAGTTTGGTATCAAGGTAAACTTGGATTGGTAATATGTTTGAAAAAGCAGTAACCGCGCCAAAGTTACCTTTGCGCCACACCCTGTTAATAATGGCAGGCGTGTATACGATTCAAAGCGTGATTGGTATGTTTACACTGCAGGGGATCCCTGCAGTGTTGCGTTCCGAGGGAGTCTCTACCTATTCTATCGGTTTGTTTTACGTCGCTATGTTGCCTTGGGCATTAAAGTTTGCATGGTCGCCAATCGTAGAACGTTATCGAAAACGAAGTAACTACTACTCTGCGCACGGCCACATTATTCTATCAGCACAAGCCCTGATTTTGCTTACCTTGTTAGGCTTGTACTTTATGTCTATAAACCACAGTTTTTTCACCCTTTTTTGCACTATCTTGCTATTGGCACTCTGCTCGACTTTCGCCGATATCACGACTGATGGATTAGCGGTGGATAGGCTGACCCACAACAATCGACGTTATGGAAATATCATGCAGGTGGGTGGTAGCTACGTTGCGCGACTATTGGTGGCGGCCTATTTATATACAGCTATGGGATCTGGGGGTGGGAAAGCGCCATCTTGTTATTGATACTCACCGTTGCTGTTTTCACTTTGCCTACTGCGGTTTTACTTCGCAAGCGCGTTCAACCTTCTCCAGAGCAAAAACAGGAGTTTCCGTCTGTTGTCAAAGCACTCAAAAACCCAACAGTATTGCTAGGTCTAGCGTTAACTTTTGTTAGCTATTGGGCACTAGAAGTATGCTATCAATGATGATGCCCTTTCTCGTCGACAAAGGTGTTCAACTTGAGTCTCTCGGGCTTTTGATTGCCGGCAGTGGCGTTGTTACTGGCTTATTGGGTGTAGCCTAAGTGGATGGGTTTTAAAATATATCGCGCCCATGCGTTTAATCATCCTCTTTTTGATGATAGAAGCGCTTGTATATATGGGCTTTTGGTTACTCTCCGATGGCGGTGAAAGCAGCGCGCTTGTTTTAAAGAGTCTTTATGTGTTCAACTCTTCTCTTGTCGCGGCGAAGTACGTTGCACTTTACACTCAAATGATGATTTGGGCTAAAGGCACTCAGTCCGGTGTTGATTTTTCTCTTTTCCAATCGATGGATATGATAGTTGCCATAGCCATGGCTGTTTTCAGTGGTTGGTTGGTATCCTTCAGTGGTTATTCCACACTATTTATCTGCGCTTCGTCCGTTACTATCGCTGCCGTGTTGATTCTATTCCTATGCCGAAATCAACAACAGGCTTGCAGCTCATTGATCGAAAGCTAACTCTCTCTCGATCAGGCACTGGCCTCATCGCTTTTTCCCTTTCAATAGGTTCGTGATCCACCTCAACTTTTACTTAGAAACTCCTTCAAACGAGAATTGGGGGGAGTTTCTATTTCTTCGCTTTTACAATCTCTGTCTATTCTTAATATGCACTAAGAATAATAAAGTGGGCAATAAGGATAGTCAGATGGCAAATTCAGTTTTAAACAAGCTCAAAGTGAGCCAAAAGCTCCTCGCGATATTTGTCGTGGTTTTAACCACTATGGTATTGGTTGGAGTAGACGTTATATCTACGCTAAACAAGAATAAGCAAGACGGTACGGTGATCAATGTCGCTGGCCGACAACGAATGCTGACCAAGAAGTTTGCCAGCGAAGTCATGTTATACGTCTATGAAAAACAGAAATCTGAACATGCTCCATTAGACTATGACAAGACCGTAAAGCTCTACGAAGTTTCACTGCAAGCGTTAAAGTCCGGCGGTCAAACTTTCTCTGATCTCGGTATGAGTAACGCAATTACTCTTATAGAAAGCGGTGCTACAGAATTCAAAAGCCAGTTGCAAACGTCGAGTCATTATGGAGTGCGCAAAAATCCCTCGCCTACGCCCTGATCAACCAACAAGTCGCGCCAAGCAAAGCACAAATCGATGAGTTTATGCTCGCCAACCACAAAACACTGGCAGCGATGCACAAAGCTGTGCTGACGTACAACAAGTATTCCGACCAAAACATAGAAACGCTCAAAACGGATGTTATCGTTATTTCCTCTGTTGGAATCATTATCATGTTCGTTCTTTCCACGTTAATTGGCAGTAGCATTGTCAATCCGCTAAATATATTAGTGCAGGTGAGTAAAGAAACCAGCGACGGCGACCTTGAAGAAAAACCCTATATCGATGAAATGGTCAATCGAACCGAAATAGGGTGCTTGGCGAAAAACATTCAGATGATGCGCCATGCCCTTTCATCGGTGATTAAAGGATTAAAAGTCAGTGCAGAGAAAATTACCGGACTGTCCGGCCGAGTCGAATCTTTAGCGACCGAAGTAAATAAAAGTTACCAATCTGAGCAACAGAAATACCAACAAATCACCGACCTTTCCGAAGGCATGGTCGATTCATTTCAGGTGGTTTCCTCCGTTGTATCTAGCACTTTAGAATCCGCACAAGCCAGTAAGAAAGAGGCGGAGCTCAGCTTGAATCCGTCCATATGAATCTTTCTGCTATAGAACTTGCTGCCTCTGAATCTCAAACCGTGTCGGAAAACATTTCTGAGTTAAGTTCAGTTGCCGAGCAGGTTTACAGTATTATCGATGTTATCCAAAGCATCGCTGAGCAAACTAATTTACTCGCGTTAAACGCAGCTATTGAGGCCGCCCGAGCTGGCGAACAAGGTCGCGGTTTTGCGGTTGTAGCAGATGAGGTTCGCGTTTTAGCAAGTAAAACCAACGAGTCTACTGGAGAGATCAGTACTCTATTAAACAGCTTAACAGAGCGCGTAAAGGTTTCTGTGGAATCTGTTGAACGCTTGCAAAACGAAGTAGAAAGCAGCAAAAAATCCAGCGAGCAAACCGTAGCCACCATTAATGGTATATCCGAATCCGTTTCTCGAACGGTTGCGCTGCAAGGTGATATCGCCCACCAAATCGATAATCAGTCACGAAATATACATGAGTTACGAGAAGCGCAAGAGTGCTTGTCCCAACTGCTTGAAAATACCAGCCAGAAGATTATTAGCAGCTCTCAGATCGCCGTTGATATGAGTGACATGGCAAAAGGCATCACCGCAACTTTAGACGAGTTCACACTAAGTAAAAAGCACTCAACTCGCTAATGTGAGTCGTTGGTACTGTCGCAGATAGAGGCTTTGACAGACATAATTGCTTGTATGAAGCAAACTTGAATCCAATATAAATCGCACGATTTAATTAAATTGAACATTTTGTGTGATTTACTATACTTTAACTGTTATTCGACTGGGAACTACTATGAACACATTAACAGCCAATGATGCCAAACGAAACTTTGGCGAGTTACTTTTGCGCGCGCAGCGAGAGCCGGTGAAGATCAGTAAAAACAGTAAAGACGCGGTGGTTGTCATGTCTATCCAAGACTTTGAAGAACTAGAAGCTATGAAGGTTGAGTACCTCAAACACTGCTTCAAATCGGCGCAGGAAGACATAGACAATGATGCTACGGTCGAAGGCAAGAGATTTATTGATTCATTGTGATTAGATGATGAGCAAAAACAAATATTTATTGAGCACATTGGCTCAGTCTCATTTGCGCAAGATTAGAAACTATACTGTTGATAACTTTTCACAATCTCAATGGCGTGCCTATAAAGACACGCTTACATCTGGACTTCAAATGTTAGCTGATAATCCAGATTTAGGAAAAAGCTGCCATGCCATTTACCCAAATGGCTTTTATTTCCCAATTGGTAAACACACCGTTTTCTTTACAAAAAACAAAAAGCATATTTTGATTGTAGCGGTATTGGGACAATCACAACTTCCCCAAAAACACTTAAGCTAATCAACTGGCTTAAGTGCTTCCATAAATTCCGCTAGATATTGCCACAGTTCGAAGAATTAAAAGAGAACATGCGTACTTCGTCGCGAGGAAACCATCCTAGTTTTTCATAGAAAGCTTGCGCATTGATGTTTTCATTAGCAACAAACAGATGAGTCTTCGCAATACCTATCTCTGATAAGGCTTCCACTGCCGCTGAAATTAGTTTGGCGCCGAGACCCTTGCCGCGATAGTTAGGGTTAACCGCCAAATGCTGTACATAGCCACGACGCCCATCGGTGCCAACTAATATAGCGCCAACAATATTTTCACCATCAAGAGAGACAAAACTAAGATTCGGATTTCGCTTTAGATACTTTTCTATAATTTCTCTAGAGTCTGCATCTCGTAGTAACATTGCCTCCGTTTCAGACCACAACTCAATCACTTGGGAATAATCTGAGATATCCATTTCTCTTATCACCGCATACTCCTTCAAAATGCTCACGATGTATTAGCTTTGATATTTTCATTTGATTGGAATAGGTAAACAGGCTCGCTCCATTTGTGAACAATACCCCTTGGTTCCAAGTAATGCTTACCTACTGAAAAAACGCCAGTTTTCAATATCTCTGAATTTGGTTTAAATAGCAACAAAACGGTGAGCCAAGTAGCATTTGATGCCAAGAAACTAAAATACGTAACGCCAAGGTTCGGCGCCAATATGAATGATTGAGTCGAGCAATTTCCAATAAAAAAGGGGCGCTTTCGCGCCCCATGCTCCCCCCACGAAGCATATTCTTGAAAAGTTAAGCCACTTTGAACTTAGCCACTAAACCGTTTAACTCTTCTGCTAAGCTGGCAATTTCTGCACTAGAGCTTCTCGTTTGCTCTGACGCTGCGGCGTTTTCTTCTGCAATGCATTTGACGTTAACCACGCTTTGATTAATGTCCTCGGCGACCGTGCTCTGTTCTTCTGAAGCATTAGCAATCTGTAAGTTCATATCGTTGATCACGGTGATGGATTGGGTAATCGATCGAAGCGCTTCATTGGCATCATTCGCGAGCAGCATACATTCCTGCGCTTGAACCTTACCTTCTTCCATAGAATCCACTGTAGTTTGAGTACCGCTTTGCAACTGTTCGATTAAGGTTTGTATTTCTGACGTTGACCCCTGCGTTCTTGCTGCCAGAGAGCGTACCTCATCGGCGACGACTGCAAAGCCTCTGCCCTGCTCTCCCGCCCTCGCCGCTTCAATCGCCGCATTCAATGCCAGCAAGTTTGTTTGCTCTGCAATACCTCGAATAACATCTAATATAGAACTGATATTGGTTACTTCTTGCTGCACTTCGTTTAGCTTTTCAGACGAGTGGTTCACTCTATCTGACAGCATACTGATAGAGTTAATCGTCTTATCGACTACCTGGCACCACTGATGGCCGTATTATCCGCTTGGTTAGCCGCATCTGACGCGTTTGCGGCATTGTCGGCCACGTCGTGAACGGTTGTCGCCATTTCGTTCATTGCCGTGGCGATCATCTCGGTTTCCGTCTCTTGGCGATTGATTCCCTCGGATTGCTGCTCTGTAACCACGGCAAGTTCTTCCGAAGCCGAAGCCAGTTCCTGACTGGCAGATGAAATCGTCGAAATCATCTGCTTCAAGTTGCTTGCGGTATTTTGCACTGCCCGCAACAGGCTACCAGTTTCGTCTTTTGCCGTAGAGCCTACATTGACTGTTAGGTCACCTTCTGACAAGCGATTTGCCGCTTCCACAGCTCGTTTTATTGGTCGAGTAATAGCGATAGTGAGTAGATAAGCCGCAATGATGCCAATAGCTAACGCCGCTACGGATAAGAACACAGAGGTTTTTACGCTGTTGGTCGTTTTAGCCTTCAATACTGGCCCCAGAGAGTCTTGGTCACGCATTACGGAAAGCTTTACCTCTTCCACTTGCTGTGCAACCTGCGGACCGATCACGTCCAACGTGTTTTCAATGATATCGTTTCTTACCAAAATAAGGTTGTGAATGTCATTCATCGCTTGAACATAATTGTCATGAGCTTTGACAAACTCACCTAATAAAGCTCTGCGATTTGGGTTTTGAAGATTGATATCGAGCTGGTCAATTTCAGTTTGCAACGCTCGTTGCATGTTTTCGATGGCTACGTCAAAGTCGATTTCGCTATTCGATTGCAAAAACTTCACAACGTAGAGTCGACCGACCAGCATTTTTTCCATTACATTGGCAGCGTAATAAGTAGCGTCGGCATCACCGTCGACAAAAGCGGAGTTCATAATTTGATAGATTAGCTCACGCATCTTTTCGCCATTGGGTACCAGTTGCGTTTGATCCACCGCATTGCGCTCTGCAATCAAGTTGACGACCTTATCAAAAGCTTGCTCGTACTGAAGGATCGATTGGTCGACTTGAGCAACCAATTGTGCCCGTTCCGGTTTTTGAATCTCCCGCTTCGACTCTTCCAAGAAGTTGTTCATTTTGTCTAGATACTCTTGGTACTGCTGAATATCTTTATCACTTTTGGTAATGAGGTAATCCTTGACGTTCATGCGAACCATGAGCATATTCGCTTGCAGTCGCCCCGCTAAGTTGGTGTCTCGCGCTAGTTCCCGATACTCTACAATACCGTCATCAGCGGTTTGCAAAGCCATTACACTGACCCCTAAAACGACCGACAGCAGTGTTAACACCACGCCGAACCCTATCCCAACCTTAAAGCCTAATTTTAAGTTCTTAAACATAGCCAACCTACCGTTTATTTTATTTATGAAACTGGTTGCAACTATTCAAATATAGCAAAGGCCCATGACCTCAAGGTGACTCAGATCACAATAAGAAATCGGATGAATACAGGTAATTGCACCCCTACAAGAGGAAAAGCACATAAATTTCCACCTTATCAGTAGGTTAAATTCGATCACATATAAATGGCTTGATGATAATAACTCTCAACAATGAGACGTTATTTCACTCAATATCGGTGAGATTGGAGTACATGTCATGGGTATATTGGGAAGTGATAAAAGGTAGTTCTAGATATAGAGCCTATTAGATAGGCCCAATGGTATTTATCGACCGCTAAAATTAAAATACAAAAAGTGCATCACCAAATCCACATCCAGTCGCTGACATTTTTCGATGTCGCTATCTGCACATTGCTAATCGCCTTTTGCCAAAAATTTAAAGCGCCATGGTTTTCAAGGAGGACACGCACCTGCCATTTTCCGCGAAAGCGGTTTAAAACTTGATGTAATACCTCAGTACCTATGCCTTGTCGCTTAAACTTCCTCAGTATAAAGAATTGCGCAATATCATATCTTTCTCGATCATTTGGGTACTTTCGCACCAAAACGAAACCGGCAAGTTGCTCATTGCAGTAAATGAAAAATGGAAAGTGATCATCTCGCTGCCAGTAGACATCGAAGTTACAGTTGTCATAAGGGTAGCACCCATCACCATTTGGGCCCCAACCCATATATTCGGACATATCGTAAATGTAAAAGGGAAATAAGTTTTCTAAGATATGTCGCTGGTGTTCACCAATAGGTTGGAGGCTAACGTTCATCATTAAGGTATGTTCTCTCAATACGAAACAGGCGGATTAAGCTATCACCCACAAATTATGCAGTGAATGCAGCACGACAACGATCCATAAATTGCGACTATGGCGGTAAACCATGCCAAATACCACTCCTAACATCAACACGTAAGGAGCAACAATTGGGATAGGAGCATCAGTTCTTAACCAGATAGGCAAATGAATCGCAGCAAACAGCAAAGATTGGATTAGGTTAGCTTTCCAAAAAGGTTTCGACTCCTGTAGCTTTTTAAGTAGATAGCCTCGGAAGACAGTTTCCTCGGTAATACCCGCCAACAAGACAGCGTTAACAAAACCATCAAAAGTAATACTAGGTTTTTCTTGATAGTCAGGCCTTAATCCAATCGCAACCAACGTGACTAGAACGAAACCCGCTATCCACATTAAGTTTGATGAGGAAGGACGCGTTAATCCCAAGTACGGTGCCAGCTTTTCATTCTCGCCAGAAGATATCAAGAGTAATACAGGCAACACCCACACTAACACCTTTAGAACTGGGTTAAGCGTTGGGTAGGTTGGTATCAGGATAAATTCAGCTATTGTCCAAATCGCAAATAAGCCTAAATAATAGAGATACGGATTTAGCTTGCTAGCTCGCAGTGCGGCGTTCAAATTAACACTCATTAATATATGGAATGGAGAGTATAATAATCACTTAGCTTGCTAACAGCGTTGATCAAAATCATTTAATATCGCGTCTGAATTCCATATGCAAAGAAAAAGAAAAGAGAGGACGCTAGGCTCCTCTCCTTTAATTAAAGTTACGTGGTTTAACAAATTATAACTGCGGAGGTGTACCTTCTCCATTAGACATAACCGCATCAATCTGTATATCTGCTCCCATAGGAATATCAAATACACCAATTACGCTTCTTGCCGGTAGTTCTTTATCAAAATATTTTACATATATTTCATTAACTACATTTATATCTTCGATATTTCTTAGTTGAATATTAACCTTTACAATATCGTCCATAACGTGGTCAATACTCTCCACAACGGATTTAATATTATCTAGACACTGAATAGTTTGTGCCGAAATACCGCCTTCAACAATTTTATCTTCTGTAGGTAATATCGGTAATTGGCCAGCAATATGATTATAGTGAGAGAACGCCACCGTCTGCGTATGTAATACACTCTTAGGCGCCTTGTCGGTGTTTCTCGCACGAATAACAATACCATGACGATCTTCAACTTCTTGAGGGGGCGTGCCATCACCATGAGACACCACAACTTCCATCTGTACTAGTGCACCCATAGGAAGCTCGGAAACAGAAGTCACAGTGCGGGCCGGCATATAACCTACTGCTCTAGCAATCGATGAGTCGGGGAAAAAGGTGGTGTATACCTCGTTAACAGCAGCAAGGTTTGCCAGATCCGTTAAGTGGACATTAACCTTCACGATATCATCAAATGGTACGTCAATGCTTTCTAGTACCGCTTTTACATTGTGAAGACATTGTGCCGCTTGCTCTTTGATTCCACCAGCTGCGAGTTCCCCTGTCATTGGGTCAACAGGTAACTGAGCGGTCAAATTATTGTAGTGTGAAAATGCAACGGTTTGAGTTGATGAAGCGCTTAGCGGTGCGTTTTCAGTGTTGCGTACAAGCTTGACTAAATCACATGGTTCTTGGCACGGGGTTCCTTCACCGTTCGAGATTAGAGCATCGATTTGCACCAATGCATCACTGAGTGGTAACGCATCAACAGCAACCACTGATCGCGTTGGAACATACTCATTAAAAAATTCAGGATAAACGCTATCCACTGCATCAATATCCGCGACGCTCTTTAAATGAATGTTAAGTTTGACGACATCACTCATCACATGGTCAATACTCTCTACTATCGATTTGATGTTGGTTAAACATTGTCTAACTTGGTCTTCGACCGTGCCAGTTACAACACCGCCAGTCGTTGGACTTACAGGTAGTTGGGCTGAGATATTGTTGTAGTGAGAAAATGCCACGGTTTGAGTAGAAAATTGGCTTAGTGGAGCATTTTCTGTATTTCTGGAAACTTTAATAATTCCGCCACTCATAATAGTATTTATCCTTATATTTAGAATATATATTAAAACATACTCATATTTCACGTCTGATTTCAGCAAGAGAAAAGATAGTAGTTTAAACTTCTACATTTTGAATGTGACGAAATTCAAAACCTATATTCACTATATAGTCATATACTACGCATAGTTAATCATCTAATAGTTATTTATTCACGCTAAACTAATAAATTGTTTGCTTTTAATGTTTGTAACTAAAGAATGTTTCAAAAATAGTGAATATTTCTTATTAACATTATTAATACAAGTTAGATTTTACTTTTAACGGTGGGATTATATTCACAGAATTGCTTTGGCTGGAGTGTCCATAAAATCAGAAAATCACTCTATTTATGACTAAAATTCCTCACTCTCTCACTCATGTCCGACTCTTGTTAACGAACTGTATAAGATTTTGCCCTTATCAAAGATGGTTCGCTGCCAAGAGTGTCGGCATAAACACGCTTTTTGTGGCCTTTCCTTTTAGCTACGTCAACGCTGCCTTGCATCCCACGATAGTGGCTCGCTTTCGTTCCAGTTTGATTGCCGCTGCCAACCATTGATTTTGGTTAACGCTCAGTCGGTTTCGCAAAGGCCGCAAAGAAGAAAGAGTTTGGAAGAAAAAATTGGTTAGAACAAACTCCCGCAAGGAAACTTCATTGTACTCTTTAGTGATAGATAAAAGGCAGTCTATGGCTGCCTTTGTTAACTAGTTCACTTGTTTGCATCGGTAGACGAACCACAACGCGATAATTGAAATGGGAATCGCCAGTAATGATGCCGAAGCGTAACTGGTGACACTTGCTAGGCCAATGGCAATCATTCCTATCAGTGTGTGGCTTAATGTTTGGCTGGCTTGGTAACCTGCGATGTCCACTGCTGGCTGTGTACCCGTTCGCGCAAAGCCCATAACGAGTGTATAAGCCGCAACGGTATTCATGCCAATGCTCAATCCCGTAAGAATTGTCATCGTCCATACTGCCCAAGGTTCTAGATAGCCGTGAGAACAGATGACATACCAGCCTACTCCGCTAAGGATTAAAACCATCAGGCCAAGAGTTTGAGCTCGCCAGACACTGCTGGCTTGAATTAAAGGAGTAACAATAATACATCCCGCAATCACCATTAAATTGTGGCCCAAACCTGATATAAAACCTATCTGTGTCATCGACCATCCAGAATCGACGAGGATCAATTTAATAAGGCCAAACAGTCCTGCGCCGCCCATGGTGGTAAAAAGCGCTAGGCCGAGCATGTGTAGAGAATAAGGTCTGGAAAAAACTTTGCGGATTTTGCCGGGGTTAACTAAGTCTTCGCGGTTGGGCTCTGGCTCTCGCCAAAAAACAACAGGGAGCACACACAAGATCTGTAATACCCCAATTGCCATAAAGGTATTGAAGTGACCAAGATACTCTTCACCAATTAGAACACCAGAACTACCCACTATCATCCCAGCCATAAAAAATGCGACTTGAACTGAGTTCGCTTGCCCTAGTTTTGAGCCTTTCGCCCGTTCGGCGGTTAATCCGTCGGTCGCAATATCTTGTGTGGAACTGAACAATGCCAGTAGTGAGATGATTGAAAGAACGATAACGGCCGAGTGGGCATTTAGCTCAATGCTTGCAATTAAGAATAAGCATATCGCACTGAGTATTTGCAGTGGAATAATCCAACTTCTTCTTCTTCCTACACGTACGGACCAATAGTTATCTATCAAGGGTGCCCAAAACACTTTTAACACCCATGGCAATGCTGCAATAGGTGTGAGTGCTATTAAGTCCAAGCTCAGTCCTTCGTGTCGTAGCAAGGTGGGAAATGCCTGAAATGCCAATCCTAAAGGTATGCCCTGAACCAAATATAAGCACGCCAACATTATGTATAACTGTGATATACCTTGGCGGGGTTGAGTTAAGGTTTGTGTATTCAATTGTATGTTCCTTTTACGCCCGCTTTTAGCGGCGTTACTTGTCTAGCAAGCGTTTCATTTCGCTGGGGAGTAATCCGTGCTGCTTTTTAAATGCGCTACTGAAATGGCTCACGTTGCTGTAACCCAAGGAGACGGCCGTTTCTGTTACCCCTTGCTTTTGCAACAACACCTTTGCTTCATCCATTCGATGCTTTAAGAAAAACGCATACAAGCTTTCTCCAAACACTTGTTTAAACCCAAATTTCAGCTTAATTGGATTGAGCCCCGTCTGATTGGCGATCTCTTTTATCGTCGGTGCTTTGGTAAGGTCTGCGAGTAACAGATCACGGGCGTGATGAAGCTGTCGATAGGTGCGCTCAGGCAAAGCATATTGATCAGGTGGTATACACGCGTCTAACTGAACCGCAATCAAGTTGAGCGTCGCGCCATAGATTTTGATTTGCGAAAGTTTAGGCTGCATTAGCTGACGGACAAGTTCGTTCACGGCTTGGCGATTCTCGTAAGTAAAGCCTATTGGCTGCCATGTTCCCTCGCCTGAAAGGCTTTCCATCACCGATTGGTAATCATTACCGATAAGCGACTTTAATCGACTTAGGCTAACTCTGATCTCGACGTAACGGGTGTCGGGCGTCACCGTGAGTTCAAAACCATTAGTGGGAACATGTGTCACCAACATCCCACCACTCGTTAATGATACCCGTCTGTCCCCCGTTGCCACATCAACATTGCCGGAGATTAGGCAAGAGAACTGCACGTCAGAGTGATCGCTGTTGCCATGCATAGTGATGGATTTTCGAATATTAAAATCAATAACGAGTACCGAGAGTCCATCGTCAAGGGTGATTTGCGAAACGTTCGCCTCTTTGTTCTCACCCAACTGAACGGTTTTGGTTTGCAGAGTGGTTAAGTCAGTTGCCAAAGCGTTGTCCTTACAGCAGTAGGTGCTACCCGTAGGTAGCACCTGTTAACGGTTGTGATCACCACTTCAGACTGGTTGTAAGGCCAAAGGTAACTGGCTCGCCTGAGCGCCCGTACCAATTGTTACTCATCGCAAACGCACGTGTAATGTACTCTTCATCAAGTACATTCTTCGCCCACAACGTCACATCTACGTTGTCTGATGTGTAACCGGTGCGAAGGTTGAGTACCCCGTAGTCATCCTGCTCTTGCGTATTGGCGACATCAAAGTACATTTTTCCTAACACGTTGTAGTCTGCGTAGAAGAAGTAGTTTTCCCAGAAATTCAGATCGAAACCAACCGAGTAATCATATCGAGGCGCACTGGCTGGGCGCTTACCAGACATGTCCGCTGTACCCGTTAGGTTACCGCTTGGGTCAAATGTTCGACTAGTATAATCGGTAAAGTGTGCATCGTTGTAGCCTCCTGATGCAAACAATCTAAACTCTGGGGTAACAAACCATGAAAGTTCGGCTTCAATACCACGGCTAACCGTGCTTCCCGCATTTTCAGTGAAGGATTCAGGATAGATCTGCTGTTCTACTTGTTGGTTGTCCCAATCAATCCAGAACAACGCGGTATTAAATTTCAATCGATTGTCTAACCAATCGCTTTTCATACCGACTTCGTAGTTTAGGGTAAACTCTGATTCAAATTCCGTTGGATACCCCGGTGGCGTTAACATGTTAAATCCACCGCTCTTGTAGCCGCGAGCGATAGAGCCGTAGAACATGAGATCATCGTTTGGATAGTAGTTAACTCCCACTTTTGGCAGAAGCTCTGTTTGATCAACGTCTTGCGAACCGCTTACGCTTGGATTTAGCGCTGACCACTGGTTGTTAAAGGTAAAGTCAGATTCTTCGTAATCGATGCGAAGACCCGCCATCAGCTCCCATTCAGGAGTAATAGAGTAAAATACATTGCCAAACAACGCGATGTTGCGCGTATCCGTTTCGGACACCTTATGGTTGGTCAAAGGGAACATACCCATCGGCGTTGGTACCTGCATGTCCATTTTTATATCATTGCTGGCTCTTTCGTCGAAATAGTACAGACCCGCTAACCAACGCAAATCATCTTCGGTATTTGAGCTAAAGCGAAACTCTTGTGTAAAGCGCTCATGTTCCACATCCATATACAATACTGCGACCGGATAAGCAGAAAAATCGCTATCCAAATCGTCTTCTTTGTCTTCTTCGGTATAGGCGGTGATAGACTCAAAATTGATGCTTTCACCTTCGTAAACGGCCTTAATAGAGCCAGAATAAACATCAGCGTCTACACGACCTTCAAAATCTGAATACACTTTGTGGCTATCGCGTTCAATCTGTTGTAGCGAAGCAAAAGAGGTGTCTCCATTATCCCTGTGGTGCGCTTCGAATGTCGTAATCACATGCCAATCACTATCTAGTGGCATCCAACCCAACTTTATTCTGCCATTGAATTCATCAATATCATCGATATCTTCTTTGCCATCACTTGCGCGTGTCCAATACCCGTCACCATGACGATATTGCAATGCCGCTCGGTAAGCCCACGTTTCGCTATCTCCAATCGCTCCACCAGAAATAAAGCCCGCTTTGCTCTCGTTATAGTTGCCCATTCCCGCAATGAGTTTGCCTTCGCGTTCAAAGCTTGGGTCTTTGGTTACAACGCTAATTACACCTGATGAGGCATTACGGCCATATAGTGTACCTTGAGGTCCACGAAGAATTTCTACGCGGTCAGCATCCAATAGCTCCATGTCAAACATGTGGTAAGGCACCCCATCGACAAGAAAGAGTACAGTTTGGCTACCTTCCATCGTTGGTGTAATACCACGCATTGACATAAAACCGGCATCGGAAGGATTACCCGCTTTGATCATAGTAACGTTTGGTGCGCTATTGATTACATCGTATGTGTTTTCAGCACCCGAACGTTCCAACTGCTCATCGGTGATAATAGTTGTACTAATTGGTGTTTTTTGTTCTTCTTCCGAGAACTTTTGTGCAGTAACAACTGTTGGTTCGTGGTAGAAGACAGCAGTTTCACTCGCGTATGAGTAGCTACAACTCAGGAAACTTGCGACAGCTATAGCAATGCAAGACTTCTTAGCATTCATGCTTAATCCTTTAACAAGCGCATATCGTTGAAATTTGAATAGACTTTTGGACAACCTCGATGTCTAGTGCTCGAAAAAGATCACTACCAGCTGCCTTATTTAAAGTTCAGCGGCGCTTTACTATCACTGGCCTTAAGGCTGCTTTTGATCACAGGTATCCGGTACACGCGGCATGTTGCTACCCCTATAGGTTTTAACGCAAATAATTCTCAATATCACCAGTCAAAAATAAAAGCAGGGTAGAAGTTTTACAATTTAGCCTGTGGCGAAAAGAGGTTATAGATCGATACGGGGAGTAAATGTCCGATACGGGTTATTGGCTATATTTCAACAGTTTAACCGTATCAAATCGGTTAAAATGGGGCAGATTTCTTTCAAACACGGTACGTTTTAGTCACTGACGAAAATTTGCCAAAAAGCCGACTTCACTGCAAAGCCGCTTAACTGCCACTCAAGCAAAAAAAATTAACCCATAACCAACCCAAATGATATTAGTTCTCATTTATAGTGATAGAAAGAAATTGTTATGTTATAACATTGCGAAATTATTATGGTAAACCGCAATGACAAACAGTATTCAAACAAAAGTAACGATTATTGGCGCAGGGCCATCAGGGTTGGGTTGCGCCGCCCTGTTAAAAAAAATGGGTATTCAAGAGAAGGACATGATCATTCTCGACAAGAATGAGGTTGGCAGCAGTTTCGAGGCTTGGCCAAAACAGATGAAAATGATCACACCATCGTTTCCAAGTAACGGTTATCACCAAACCGACCTCAACGCGATTACTCCAGATTCTTCTCCCGCTTTTAGCCTTGGAAGTGAACACCCAAGCGGCGCGCAGTACGCCTCATACCTCAGAAACATCGCTAAGCTATACGAGCTTAACGTTCGTGAGAATACAGTCGTCACTGAAATTAAACCAACGCCAAGCAACACCTTTTATGTTCACACCGATAACCAGACAAAAATTCACACCCAGTTTGTGATTTGGGCTGGCGGTGAATACTTCTTCCCAAACAAAAATTCATTTACTGGCAGTGAACTCTGTATCCACAACAGCGACGTTTACTCTTGGGATGAGTTTGAACAAGATGAATACACGGTGATAGGGTGTTACGAGAGTGGTGTCGACGCGGCTTATCACCTTGCTAAGCGTGGTAAAAAAGTCACTATCTTAGACGAAGGAAACCCTGACCAAGGGAGTACTTATGACCCCAGTCGCGTGCTCAGCCCATTTACGGCCAGTCGTTTAGCATCGTTAAGTGATTTAGGCTTAGTCACCTTAGAGACAGGTTTTAAGGTCGATAGCATCTCTTCAACTCAGGATGGTTATGAGCTGATTTCCGATTCTGGCAACAAGCATCATAGCCCCACTACACCAATTAACTGCACTGGTTTCATAACCCATCTGGGCCCTGCTCAAGAGTTATTCGACACGGGAGAGGAAGGCTTTCCTGTTTTGAACATGTTCGATGAATCGACTAAATATCGAAATATCTTCTTATCAGGTCCCAAACTCAAACACGGCGACATACTCTTGTGTTTTATCTACAAGTTCCGCGGTCGATTTGCCCGACCATGTAGCATCATAGGTGCTGAGTTAGAACTCGACACTTCCGTATTACAAGAATACCAACAGGCGGGAATGCTATTAGACGACTTAACTTGCTGCGAAGAACAAGAGTGCATTTGTTAGTCGCCACGCTCAACTAAAGAGGACAACAATGAAAAATTTGGATTTTTCACATTTATCAAAGATATCTAACCACTCTACGCTGATTATTTTAGTGGCGATAGTGATAGGTTCGACGCTTGGCTTCACTCAGCCTCAAATTGGGGAGGTCGCCGGTGAACTGGTCGACCCTACGATTCTTGTTTTGGTGTTTTTATTGCTGTTTGAAGTACCGATTAAAGGGATTTTTAAAGGATTTACCAACCTAAAGTTTCTCAGCATCGCATGGGTTACCAACTTTGTTGTGATCCCTTTGATTGGCGTTGCTGTCGCTTCGCTGTTTCTCTCTGGCCAAGCGCTCTTCTATACCGGTCTTGTGATTTACTTTATGGCGCCCTGCACCGACTGGTATTTAGGTTTTATCAGAGTCGCTAAAGGCAATGTGGAACTCGGTGCTGCCCTTCTTCCTGTTAATATGATCACCCAACTGATTTTGTTCCCCGTTTATCTTTTAATGTTTGATACTTTTGTATCCTACAAAATCGATCTGATGATGCTCATTGACTGGTTTATTCAACCACTAGCAGCAGCGGTTGTATTGCGCATAGTTACGCGTCGCTTTATGAGTACTCTACTGGAGCTAAGCCGTATTGCTATTCCTTTGACGTTAGGATTTCTAGTCGCCAATATCTTTGCCGCCAACATTGGTGTTTTGGCGTCTCACCTATCGATTCTTCCCTTGCTGTTTGGTGCGATCTTTGCCTTCTTTATCATTACCTTAGTACTAAGTGAATTGGTATCGAAAGCGTTTAATCTGCCCTATGGCGACCACTGTGTTCTCAGCTTCACTACGGCTGCGCGAAATGCCCCGCTAATGCTTGGCTTAACAACCGTGGCCATACCTGATCAGCCTTTGATTTACGCCACTATTACCATTGGTATGTTGTTCGAGTTCCCACACCTTACCGCCATCAAAGCGATCCTACTTAAAAGGCTTTCCGGAACGACTCAGCAAAGCTTAGCAAACAGCTAATACTTGTCCGAGCTAGGCAGATAACAACAAAAAGCCACCGTTATAACGGTGGCTTTATCATGGTATATACAGCTTAATTGGTAGTTAAACCCCTTTAAACATATCCACTCTCGTTCTGAGATTGCGCATTTCTCTGCCTATCGCTCCTGTTGAGGCTTGGCTTTGCTCAAACAGTCTTGATGTCTGTTCACTTTGCGCGCTTAACGTCTCTAAATGCACTCGTATATCATTAACTGACTGGTTTTGAGTTGCCGCGCTTTCAGAGATATTCTCATTAATCTCAAACAGCGTTTGCATAAAGCTGTCCAGCTCTTTAATGCGGTTTGCCACCTGATTTTGATTGTCTAGCGTTTCAATACTCTTATCACACGACTCGACAATTTGTTCGGTTACTTCTACCGAAGCACCGCGCAATTGCGTGATGATATTTTGGATCTCATCCGTGGATTGATTGGTTCGTTGTGCAAGTAACCTCACTTCATCGGCAACCACTGCGAATCCTCTGCCTTGCTCTCCTGCTCGTGCGGCTTCGATAGCGGCATTAAGGGCGAGCAAGTTAGTTTGCTCCGAGATACTGCTGATAATTTCCAAGCCCGAGACAATGTTTTCAATATGACCATTGAGTTGATCTAAGCTCGCTCTGCTAGACTGCATTCCCTGCTCTAGGTCTCGCAAGTAGGTAAGCGAACTTTGTAACTCCTGATCCGCGCTCTTCAGCTCATCATTACCTCGGTGTGACAACTCACTCGCATTGGCGGTAAGATCTGACATCTGATTAGACTGCTCGGTGATATCTGCGGAAGCAGAATAAATTTGCTCTACCGATTGGCGCTCTTGTTCAGAAGCCGAGGCTAACTCAGTTGCTTGCTGATTAAGGTCTTGTATCGCGTTGTCCGTCACTTTAGCCGCTTCGTTTACGGTAGTGAGCGAATCTTTTAATGAGCTCAATAAATGTGCAACAGAGCTGGCTAGAGAACCAATTTCTGCTTTGTCTTTTGTCTGAACCTGCACGCGAAGATCGAGGTTATCAGCAACACTCTTTACATCGTCGCTAATGGAAAGGATTGGTTTGGTTAGCAGTCCAACAGCAAAGTGAAGAACCACAAGTGAACCGAGTATAAACAGGCTAATAAACAGCACTGAACTCGCCAATGCCTGATAAACAGGTGCGGTAATCTGTTTTTCTGGTACTTCAACCACTAAGAATCGGTCAAGGGTCGGTACCCAAATCGCACCCAAGTAGTAAGTTTGGCCATTGATTACTTTTTCCGCGACGCTGTAGTCGGTCTTACTGCTCAATAAATCTTTGATATGGCTGGTTTCGAATGACTCTAGATGTTGTGCATCTCCTTTGGCCTGTATCTCCCCTTGCTCAGTGACTAGCAGTGCATGGCCCTGCTCGCCTATTTTGAGTTTTTCTACCATCTCAATGATGCGATTGACGTTCACACCGATCCCCGCGACAGCAATAGGCTTTTGCGTAACTGGATTGATTGCATCAGAGCGGTAGTTGATAAACATCATGAAGACTTCGCCAAAATCTTCTAAAGCGAGTTCAAAATCTTGGTCTTTGGCTAGGAAGCTAGGGTAAAAGTCCTTAAAGGGATAATCAGAAAGCATGACGCGTGAGAAGCCTTCACTAGAAAACTGAATGTATTCCGTTCCTCGGGCGGTTTCTAGTACGGTGAAAGTGGTATCGACCGATACCAAGTCACGCACTTTCGCTAACGAATCTCCAACTAAATGTGCCTGAGTTTCTGGAGCACCGTCGCGTACCCACTGTTCGATAAACTTGTTGTTGGTCATTAGCTGAGATGCAGACACCATGGGTAAGATTTCGGCACTGACTTCATAAGACAGCTTTTTTAGCTCATCAGGAAGTCTTTGCTCTTTCAGTTGCGTGAGTTCTTGCTCTAGGGATGTCATTGCCTGACGTCCAAGAGTGAATACACTGCAAAGAATCAATAGAAAAGCCAAAACGAAGAAAATACGGTTCCGAATCGAAAAAGCATGCCAATTCATGAATCATCCTTATTATAAATTACATAGCCAACGTCATGCATAATTACTTAAAAAGCCTTGCCAGTGAACCAACTTAGGAACTAGCTGGGAAGTTTTAATAACTTGTAATCTAGAAATGTGATTGATTCATAACATTGCTGTAATTCAATGTTACAGTTACATTTACAAAAGAGAGGTATTTACATTTAGAAACAATCTGAAAATTCAGTGTTTTACGAGCTAACTCTCGGTTTACAAGGCTTTAATTCCGCCGAAAAAAACGCCCCAAACCCAATTTAATTTATGATAATGTCCGCTAAAAACTTACTGTTTAACTTTCTAACAACAAAATGGCGTGCCAGTAACCCCTGTTAGCAACCAACAGTCCATTACTCAAAACTTAGGTGACTTTTGAGATAGTCCACTAACTTGGCAGCTCTTGTGCTAAGCAGTTGCCTTCGATGCCAGATGATGTAAACATCGCGATCTTTTCCCTGCCAATTAGGTAAAACTCTCTGCAACTCACCCGTCTTAAGTTCATCACACACTTCGGTAATGGGAAGCAAAGATATCCCTAAGCCTTTCATAGTTAACTGCTTGGAAACCAATAAATCATTCAGTTTTATTCGTTTATTATTCGGCATATAGGTCGTATGGGATGGCACTTCATTTTGATAGAGATCCCAAACGGTTAGCGGTTCAGTCACTATAGTACTGTGTTTATCCAGATCTTGCGGAACCACTAGGCTACCAACCGAAACTAAGTAACTGGGGCTTGCAACTAGCACCGTTTGGATCGTGCCGATTTTCACCTGCGTTAAGTCCGAGTCCTCTTGTTTGCCTACTCGAATAGCGATATCCGCATTGGAGGAGTAAAAATTGGCCATCGCGTTACTAAGCTCTAGCTCTAATTCAATGTTCGCATTGTCTTTTAAGTAGTTTGACAATGGGTCTTTGACGATACTGGAAAACAAGTTAGTAGGTGCTAACAGCTTAATGTGTCCCTTGTTTCCTGAAACGTCATCTCGAAGTTCTTTTACAGCGGAATCTAAGGCACTTACGTGGTAGTTAACCTTGTCATACAGCTTGCGACCTTCTCTGGTCATTTCGAACGTATGGCTGTTTCTATTGAGAAGTTTACACGATAGATCTGCTTCCAACGTTTTAATACGTCTTCCTATAGTGGAGGATGGGATATCGTTTCTCTTACTGGCGGCTTTAAAGCTACCGGCTTCCACCACATCAACAAACAAAGCAAGATTATCGTACATATAAAACTCATATTTGGGTTTTTAACACTCAAATTAAGATATAGAAATCACCAATGGGTTTCACTATATTTTTCTTACTCAGATACCACTACCGGGATGTAACATGAAACAACGTATTTTGTTCACCGTCATTATGTCTTTCTTCTTATCGTTTTTTATGACGTTATGGGTGACTTTTATCAACTTAGGCTTCACCCCAGACTTTTTGCAATCTTGGGGACGGGCGTTTATGTTGGCTTGGCCTGCTGCGGCTTTTGTCTCTTTCTTTACCTCTCCGCTTGCACAAAGAATTACGACCAAGGTCATACCTGTAAAATCCTAAACCTCTGATGAGGCTTAGGATTGATTCGGGTCAAGACATATATGCCCTGCCCTCACTCGTTATCGAGACCGAACACTCTGCAAGCTAGAGTTTAAACAGGGCGACAATATCGTCTAACTTTTGGTTGTTGATTGTGATTTCATTAGCGGAAACTAAACTGCCCTTCGCGTTTTCATTCAGTTCGTGAACAATTGAACTGATGTTGTTCATATTGCTACTCAAGTCCAAAGTGACTGAACTTTGCTCCTGTGATGAAGTCGCGATTTGGGTACTTAAGTCATTGATCGATGAGACCGACATAATCATCTGTTCTAGCTCATTAGTAACATTCGATGTGGAACGTTCTGTTTCCTCACAATGCGTCATCGTGATGCCAATGGATTCCACTAAAGAGCGATTACCTAAGGTCAATCTTTCGAGAGCGACAGAAATTTCGCCAGTGCTATCTTTCGTTCTCTTCGCTAAGTTCCTCACCTCATCAGCTACGACAGCAAATCCTCGCCCTTGCTCCCCAGCGCGAGCAGCTTCAATAGCTGCATTTAGGGCAAGTAAGTTCGTCTGCTCGGCAATATCAGTAATGACTGAGAGTATTGAGGTGATGTTTTCACTCTCTTTTGACATGACATCAACGTTATCGACCGTCTCTTGCACTCTTAGTTTTAACTCATTAATTGAAGATCTTGCCTCATCAACCGCTCCTTGAGAGCGTTTACCAGCCATATGAGCTTCATGAATACGTTCAGCTGTTTGCTCAGCATCGCTGGACATAGAATTGGCGGTTAGACTCATCTCTTCTATCGCGGTCACCACTTGTTCGGTTTCTAGAACATGATGTTCCAGTTTGTTTGAACTTTCGGCACTCTTACTATTCATAGTGTTTGCGCATTCAGTCAAGGTTCGGCTTGCTCGTCGAATATCGGAAACGATACGGTGCAAGTGTGAAATGAACTCATTAACACCATGACAAATCTGGCCTAAATCATCATTACTGGTTACTGGAAGTCGCTGAGTCAGATCACCATTACCCTGAGACAAACCCAAAATCATATGTTTAATTGCAGTAATTGGGCGATAAAGCATTTGCAAAAGAGCAAAAGCAAAGATAGAACTTAAAGCGGCAGCTAAAGCGGTACTTAGGAGAGCTTGGTTGCGTACTTCTTCTAATGGTTGAAGCTGCGTGTTGCTATCAAGCGAGGTAATGTAATACCAGTTCTTGCTGCCCAAGGTGATTTCGTGGCTAAAGAACATTTGGTCTTGATGGCTTACTGTCAATCTCTCGTGATAAGAGGGCTTTCCAAAGGCGGAACTCACCAGCTGAGAATAGTCAGTGTCGCCGATGTGTCCACCAACTTTTAGAAGTGGAGAAGAAGACGCGAGTATCACGCCGTTATTGTCCACCACAAACGCATTGGAACCTTCTTTTTGAGATTGCTCGGAAATTAACGTGCTGAGGAAGCTCAGTTCCATATCTACCGAGATCATACCGCTTAGGGTCTTGCGCACGATGCTAATCCACATAATCTCACTTTCTTCACCCAAATAAGGGGCGGTAACATCGGCGACATCGCTTTCACGGCCAAACTGATACCAAGAACGACTAGTCACATCGTCGATTAACTTGTGATTTGGCCATTTTTTTGCCGTTTGATTCCAGTATGCGTCACCATTAGTAAACGCGACTACTGAGCTATTAAGGTTCATTGATGCAGCTATTTGATGTGTAAGTTCAATGAGTTCTTGTTCACTACCCTGAATATCTGAGCTCTCATAACGTTGACCAAGTTTATTTAAGCCCTGGATTTTTTCCACTAAGCGACTTTCTATCAATTTGGCTTGAGTGAATGTGTCTTTTTCCCCATCTTCTCTAATATGAGAATGTAAGAGATCCCTTTGCTTTATATAAGAATAATAACTAGATAACGAAACAGAAATAGTAACAAGCAATGCAAAAGAAATAAGTAGTGATTTTTTAAAATCAAGTTTTTTCATTATTTTTTCCGATGAATATTTATAAATAAACAAACACACTTAGAACAGTGTTTTTAAACGATAACCCTTACACCAAACGGTTTACCACCCAGAAAAACAAGACAAAAATCACACTAAATAGGGCAAGAACGGCTATTTTTACAGATCTTCATCCCGATAAGCTAAAACTTGTTAATAATAGTGACAGTTTGTTTTTATATCATTAATTAATTATTTATAAACATGGAAATTAGAATAAATACGTAAATACCAAATGAAAAATATACATTCACTTTTATTGACTTAATATTTACAAAATCAAAAAAATAAAATGCAAATTTAGGAATAATTTTATAGAAAAGGAAGGAAAACATCGTAAATATTTTAGAAATTAGGTGTGAAAAAAGAGCGAAAAATACATAATTACTTCGCTCATAATTGTTAAAAATTAACTATATTATTGTTGGTGACTCATTATTAGAATGAAGTGTTCTGGGCAACCATCTTCATCAAATATTTCGACCATAAAACCAGCATTCTCCCATTCAGAAATAGCTTTATCAGAGGGAACTTGCCCTCTATTACCCTTTATGTCGATCACGACGAAGCGTGTTGTGGGGCTGGTTTGACTTTTAAGATTAGATAGAAAGCGCATTCGATCTTCAATAAACCGGTAGGTGTTAGCGATAAACACCAATTTGGTATCAGCAGGTATGTGTGGATTGTCGGGTTCGGATTGTATCACCTGCACATTTTCAAAAGAGGTGGAAAAGCGCTGCTTCATGTAAGACACCATGTTAGGCTCGGCGTCGATACTGTAAACCTTACCCTGAGTGACGCGTTCGGCAAACAGACGTGAAAAGTAACCCGTACCCGCACCAACGTCAGCAATTATGTCGTCCTTTCTAATTGCAAGGCTAGAAAGGATATATTCCGTACCCTGCCATTGTGAACGATTTGGCCCATCAAAAATTTCTTTTAGTTTTTCTGGTTCAGAAAAGCTAATCCCCATGCTACCACCCTTAATCCTATTCAATGCTTGATCTATTAACATAGTGGACAAGGGTGAAGATAGCACTTGACGATCATCAATCACGTCATTCATAAGTATCAATTCAACAAATCAAAAAGCTGCAATAACTCTTACTTTTTCTATGCAACAAAACGGTGTGTTCGAAAAGTATCAACGCAACCGGAAAGCCAATTTTGATACTTTGTCCAACCAACGCTTCCTCTTTTTACTATCAGAATCTATTACTGGCCCGATATACATTGAAGATTGATTTTTAATTCCTGAAAAATCCAAAATAGATGTTTTCAGTTGTTTGTAAATTACGTTGCCCTTGAAGTACTTGTAAAAAAACGGGGGAGTATCCATGGTGATGACGAGATCTGAGCTTCGCCCAGACAGCAATTTTTCTGGAAAGGTTTTGCCTTCTACATATCTAAACGCAAAATCGGGTAGAAACACTCTGTCTATTAAGCCTTTAAACTTTGCAGGTAAGGTTCCCCACCACACTGGGCTTACAATCACAACATGCTCAGACCATAGCACTAGCTCTTGAAAGTGAAGTAAGTCTGGCTCCAAAGTTTCCAAGTTGTCATAACCTGCGTCCAAACTAACCTGAAAATCCATTTCACTGATGTGAACTTGCTTTACTTGGTGATTTAAAGCGGCGCTTTTAGCATAATTATCGGCAATAGATTTACAAAAACTATCTTGTTTAGGATTGGCATTAACCACGAGTACTCTTTTCATTTAACCACTGTCCAAAAATAAGAAAAGAGTAGTTTAAGGTCTTACCTATAGGTGAGAGTCAACCCCTTCTAAGCAAAAAGTTATCGACTCTCTATAGTTCTGTATTTCTGTTTTTTGCGCTTTCAGCCGTTGTATCTCTGCTTCAACGTCGTGTTCCTTTTCAATGAGAAAGTTTCTAACCACTTGCCAATCAAACTCCTCTTGGCCTTTTTTAAGACTGACCATTTCAGAGAGCTGAATTCCCAACTTTTGCCCCTCTTTAATGATCTTTATGAGGTTGATATTGGCATCATTGTAAACGCGATATTTTCCTGAACGCGAAACTTCTAGCAGGCCAAGAGATTCGTATAGCCGAATCGCTCTTTGCGTTGCTCCTGTCAGCTCTGAGGCTTCTTTTATAAACACGATACTCTCCATAATCGATAAACATGGGCAAAAACAGACTGCGTGTTTACGGATAGAAAATCAAGGCATACTTCCCGTATTAAGGACCAAATGTTTGACTGAATGGACAGGTATTCCACTGCGAAAGAAAATCCGGAACTAAAAAGGGAGCCGATGAACTGGCTCCCCCTGCTGGCTTAGCTTTGAGCGATTTTTACGCGGATTTTACTGTTCGCGACCTTAGTGAGGTTTAGGCTATTTAAGGCTGTTTTCGCTTCGTTATCGTCAGGCATTTCAAGGAAAGCAAAGCCTTTAGACAGACCGGTTTCTTGATCGAGAACTAAATTGCATTCGGTAACACTGCCGTGGGCAGAGAACAGAACGCGAATCTCTTGCTCTGTTGTCGTTCGCGCTAAGTTGCGCACTAAAAGTTTCATAATATTTTTGCCTAGTATAAGTTGCCGCGCAATTGTCGCAGGTAAGCAAGAACAAACCAAGTGGTGATTGAAGTTAAAAACAAAATAGAGCAAGAAACAGCAGGGGGTAGTGTGTATTCTATACGCCCCCTTGAGCGTACATAGTGCAAACTAGCTAAGCCATATAGGCGTCATTACCAATTCAGTCGCGCTTCATCAAGGCCTTACCAACTTCTCGATATATCTCTACCACGTTAACTGGCTTGGTTAGGTACTTCACCACATTCAGAGTAGCAGCGGTGTTGAGTTCATCGATACGCGAACTAGAACTTAACATCAGTACTTTAATATCCGGGGCAAATTTTTGAATCTCAACAATTGCATCCAATCCAGACTGCCTTGGCATATTTTGGTCCATAACGATGAGTTCAGGTTTGAACAACTGGGTTTTTTCAACCGCTTCTACGCCGTCAGAAGAGGTTTCAACGGAAAACCCTACCGCTGTAAGCTTTCGCTCTAGTAGGTTGCGAATCATCATAGAATCGTCAACCACTAAAACGCGCTTGCCAAGCAAAATGTTATAAGTGTCGTCGGTTAGAACAATTTTGAATATTAGACTGCCCACATCTAAAGCCATTATCACAATTCGCGATTTGCAACCGTAGTAAGGCATAGATACAACGCTGTTTTCTTTCATCTCCGGCGGAGACATACAAGCGCTAAACCCTATAGCTTCCCAATCGGTTAAGGTGAGGCCTACAGCAGTATTTAGCAGTTCACAAAGATAGTCGTCTCGGTGTTCCAATTTTTCGGGTGCACCTATTCTTTTTGCCAGAGACATCGCTACACAGTTTGCCACTTCAGTATCATCAAAACAGAAATGCACTGCGCCGCTAATGTTCTTTCTCAAATGGCTAAACTTAATGGTATACGTTTGTGCATAGATAGAGTTGGGGCGGGATTCCTCTTTGATAATGGTGCGCCGCACATCAATGTTAGCCATTTCACTGAGTACCCTTTCGGTCACATTAGCCATTACATTAATGTACTCATCTTTCATACAAACCCCCTGCGAAACAGACAAAAAGTGTCATAAAAACAATAAATTGGAACAGGACAAGTCGAACAACAACACCGCTGAATCTAAAAATCTCATCACTTGTATAATTAATATTAATATCAATTAACCATTTGTCACAATTATTGTTAAAAATTGCCTCAAGAATGCAGTCTCTAATCTCAAAACCGTGCTTTGCCCCTCAAGAGATACCCTTCAAAACAAATTGCAACACGCAGCAAAACCAGGAGAACTAAGCCCGTTTAGCCATAGCCAGAAACCGAAACAAGCTGAATTAATTACCCCCTCCCCTTTTGAACTCGTCATCTGTGGACTAACTTTAGTATTAGATAGCTTTTGGAACGAGAGATGTGTGATGCAAAGTAATTCTATCGGTCATGTACTGGTCATCCTTGCGGTATGGTTGGTATCTTTTAACGTACAAAGCAGCCAAAACGACCTGAGAGAGGTTTCCTTTTATACCGAGGAATACCCACCGGCCAATTTTCAAAAAGACGGCAAAATAGCGGGACACTCGGTTGAGATCCTTATGCAAGCCAGCGCCCTAGTTGGCGAGCCTATATCGGAATCTCAGCTAACTCTTCAACCTTGGTCCTTGTCTTACAGCACTGTGTTAACGCAAAAAAACTCGGTTCTTTTTTCTACCACTCGGTCGGCTCATAGAGAAAACTTGTTTCAGTGGGTTGGTCCTATTGTCGATGTGAAACTTGTCGTTCTAGCACGCAAAGATTCCAACATTAAAATTGACGACCCGATACAGATGGCCAACTACCGCATCGGTGTAATAAGAGACGGTATAGGCGAGCAAACTCTACTTGAACTCGGTATACCGAGATATTCCATGCAAGAAGGGACACACGCTACTGTGCTTGTTGAGCAGCTAATGAAAAAACGTATCGATTTACTCGTTTATGGCGAACGTGGTGCTTATTGGTGGTCGAAACAAGCTGGCGTGGACCCAAGTCTATTTGAAACTATTTATATCCTCCAAGAAGGCAGTATTTACTTTGCGTGAATCGCAACACGGATAGAGAAGTAGTGGAGAAACTCCAAAGAGGGCTGGATCTTCTCAAGAAAAAAGACAGTTCAGGCCAAAGCCAATATCAACAAATTTTAGAACGGTATTAGTACATCCACTTATAGGTGGAGAAGCATGAATATCCATTACACTGCGCTATCGAACTTGCATTTATCGATATAAAAATGGTTTTGGGCGACACTTGTTTTCAATCTCGGGAATTGCCTAAACAAAGTTAGCGCCTTCCCCGAAACTGAAACTGAAACTCGCTAGCTTCTACCATCCTTTGCGCTAGGCAATCAGAGTTAAGAAATATGGAATGATCAGCGCATTCGCCAAATCAATGAAAAATGCGCAGACCAAGGGAACAATAATAAAGGCTTGGTGCGAATTGCCATATTTTTGCGCCACTGCCGACATATTGGCCATTGCCGTCGGGGTTGACCCCAAAGAGATCCCTCCAAAGCCCGAACACACTACCGCTGCGTCATAAGTTTTACCCATTAACGGAAAAACAACGAATACAGCAATGGCTATCGCCACAATAAACTGAGCCCCTAAGATAGCAAAAATGGGTCCTGCTAAGTCTACCAGTGCCCAAAGCTGCATGCTCATTAACGACATAGCTAAGAAGCACCAAGCGCCATATCCGCTATCAAGGCAACCGCTGGTTGGCGACTTGGCCAGCGAGTCCCTGTTAATCTAGGGTAAGAATCTGGAATTAAGTTAGAAATTAATATACCGGCAAACAAACAAGAGACAAATAAAGGCAGTTGTAAACCTAGTTCGCTAATCCCTTCATTTAGCACTGCACCGAGAATGATACACAGGTGAATAGCCAACATAGCATCGAGAAAATCGTAAGCATTTATCGAGGGTTGCGGCTTATCTTTTGCCGTACCTACATCCATCTTTTCAACTTTTACTGGTTTAAGCTGGTGTTTGTTGATCAGATACTTAGCAATCGGACCTCCCATCAAACTTGCCAAAATCAGACCAAACGTTGCACTGGCGACCCCTATTTCCATTGCGGTATTTAGATCAAACATTTCAGCAATCCTAGGCGACCAAGCAATGGCGGTGCCATGACCACCAATCAGTGACACCGACCCGCTAAGCATACCAACCGCTTCAGGTTGACCAAGCAAGACGGCCATACCAATCCCTGTGGCATTTTGAATCAACATATAACCTATGGTGATCACTAGTAAGATGATTAAAGGTTTGCCACCTTTGAGTAGGTCTTTCAAACTGGCATTTATACCAATGGTGGTAAAGAAGTAGACTAAAAGTAGATCTCGGGTTGCCAAGTCAAACTGAACATCAACGCTGAAGATATAGTGAACAACGGCAAACAGAATAGAGACCAGAATACCGCCGGAGACAGGCTCGGGAATACTAAACTCTTTTAAAAAATGACTGGCTTGAGTCAACCGTCTACCCAAGAAGAGGACAATAATCCCCAAAGTCACTGCAAGGAAAGACTCAATATGCAAAACGCCCTCAATAAAATTCATAGACTCTCCTCACCAACAATATTTTATGTAAGTGATTAGGATAGTGTCTGCATGCATATGATGCCAAGCGATATTTAATACTGAGCGTACTGAATCTTACTTTTGCTTAGCAAAGGTGAAAGGATTACCGAAGCGGACTAACCAACAATATTGAAACAACTGAAGTGGGGTTGTCAGCGGCAGCCCTATATCCGCAATACACAAAGCCTTGATAAAGCGTTTAATGCAATCTCTAACCCGTACTATGTTAGACTAGCGGATGATACAGTACTTTAGGAATACTCTAGATGAGCCAAGAACAACCAAATAACCCACTGCACGGTTTGACCCTAGAGAAAATTCTCGTGCGTTTACAAGAACATTATGGGTGGAAAGGCTTAGATTCCGAGATCCAGTTAAACTGCTTCTACAACAACCCGTCGATTAAGTCATCGCTTAAGTTTTTGCGCCGCACGCAGTGGGCAAGAGACAAAGTAGAAGTGCTCTACATTAAAACGTTCTGCAAATAGCAAATGTTGCAGACAAGAGTTCAGAGCGGACCAAAAAATCACCTTAGGTAACACCAAAATTAACGCATAGTCTCGTTACTCCCTTGCGATTAAGGGAGTAACTACTTATACATACTAAAAGCAAACCTTAGAACGATAAACACCCTGCACGATATGTACTATTTTTTGATTCTCAGAAACAAAGCGTGCTCCCCCAGTGTGTAAACAACCCGCTTGATTAGTTTCAACAGCACATTGATAAAACACCTGACCTTGAGGTACCTGATCATCAGCTTCATCACCCCCTACTTGGATCCCTCTTTGTTCCAAGTCCTCAATTATATGGCAAGAAAGACCTAGCTGCTTGAACTGCTGTAAAACTGTGGCAGTCGAATCTCCGATGCTAACATTGGAAAATGCATCTTCGAGTTTTTCTTGCGGCATTTTTGCACAAGATATTATCCCCATGCTCAAGAATAGAATTCCTATAATTTTACCAACTGATTTCATTAGTACTTCCCAAACTTAACGCGCAACTAAGGCGTAAAAAGAAATAAAGCAAGGCACATAAAAAATAAGCATCTTGCTGCGTAAATACTAGAATTAAGGGGGGGTAACTAGTTCTTCCCCCTCGACTCTATCAAATAAGCGTCTTTTCCTTATGCGTCATGCCTACCTAACTAATAGACAAACTTTTTAGCTTTTCTTATTTTCGTTGCGAGCGCGTTTGGCTTCAGCAAACTGGTATTCATATATATCGGTTAAAATTGTTAACTTTCTACTCGTTGTTTCCTTTAGCGTCGAAAGACTATCATTATCAAGCGGATCAAGAATGCTTATCGCCTCTTCGAGTTGGCTTTTTGCCAGACTGTTCTGTAAATATAAAGCTGAGAAATCGCCATATGAACGCGCCAAAATAATTTTATTAATCGCCAAATTCACTTTAAAATCATAGGTATCTTTAGTTTTAAAGTAATTTATAGCCTGAACTTGCTCCTTGTTTTTATGCATAAAATACCCGATAAATTTAAGGTCGCCTCTGTTAGCGAACTCATATACTCCAGGAGCCAACTGCTTATATTCGTTCCGTTTTAAGAAATATTGGTGTCTATCTATCAGATCATAGTGTTCTGTTACGATTGATTTCGCGAGTTCTTTGCGCTTATCCTCGCTCAAAGTTCCAGTTACCTCTTCGAACAACTCACGTTCATCTTGCCTAGCCGGTGAGTCATATGCACCCATAATCGTTGCTAAAGCACCCCAAACGTAAGCCTGCTCTTGCTGATCTTTTTGCTTATAGAGAACCATAAGTTCCGATGCGAGTGGACCTATTTTCTCTTTGTCCCAACCAGTATAATCTTGGTTCAAAAATGCTAGGTTGTATTGAAGTTGCTTGTCACTATTCGACTGTTCTTTATATAAAATTCCTAACAGCCTATTACTAATTTTGCTACCGTTATCTAAAGCTTTTAGCAAGAGCTGTTCAGCTTTAATAAAGTCTTTTTCTACACCGAAACCTTGCATATATAGAATGGCGAGATTATCTTGACCACGAAAATCCCCCAGATCAGCGGCTGTTTTATAGTACTTTGCAGCAATTTCGTATTTTTCCGTTTTCTGGTTAATAGAACCCAAATTGAAAGCAGCTGCTGCGCTGCCTTGTTCGTAGGCAATAATTAAGTACTCTTCGCCCTTTACTTTGTCTTCTTCAAAACCATTCTTACCAAAATAATAATTAATCCCAACTTCTACTTGGCTTTCAATATCTCCACTATCTGCACTACTTATTAAAGTACTTTGGGTCGAGGAACAGGCAACCAAGAACATAAGTGAAAAGAAAAACAACCTTTTTGCGGCTCTACTCATTAATATGTATCCATCATTTAATTTTTCCATGTAACTATCGGGTAATACACCGAAATGCGCACCCGACCAACGCTACAGCCATTGAGCAATCAATCTACCTCACCAATTAATGCAATTAAACACATATGATTATTCTTGAGATTGTTACCGTCTAAACTATGAGACTGGTCACGCTGTTCAATCTTTAATAGAAGTATCTATTTGGAAATATTAAGAAAAATTGGAATGCCCTTTTCATATGCTCTCACGTGGTTCAGTGAAACGAGCAAATTACACATGTCATTTTAAGTAGTGAGGCAGGCCTACGCGCCCTTAAGATAGCCAAAAAGCTGTTGCTGCGTTTAATGACATGATCGCAAACTCTAACATCTGATAACCTCAGCTTTTGCAAAACAGCTCCTCTTGTTTATACCTTACATTCACGGAGCTCTGCTGCACCACAAAGTCTGACTAAACTCCTCTATATCACCTTTATTATTAATTACATTTGATTATTTACTTAATTTTGCATAACTAATTTTACTTAAAAAAAAGATGCCATGTTAATCCAAACATTAAAGAGATAATTTCTTACAAGTAAAACCAAGTTCGTGGAAAATTTCTTTTAACATATTTTCATATCAAAAGTTTTTTTATTCAATCTAATTGATTTGATATTTGTTTAGATTTGTTTCATGAAATATTTACTTCTTATATATCTGTTAAATATTGGAATTTTTTAACTATGAACAAGAGCAAATTGGCAGTATCGATCGCAGTTATTTTGGCTATTAGTTTGACTGGTTGTAATGATGAAAATGGCAGCGACATTTATAAGCCACCAGAAAGCGATAAACTTAACGAAAACAGTAATCAAATCAACCCTTATATTAAATTGTACACTCAAACCACTCGACCGATATTAGATACTACAGGTAAATTAATTAGGGATGAATCTGGCCGAGTTTTAGTTGGACTAATAGAAAACGGTCTGCCTACCGGTGAAAAGCGGATGGAACTTGTTGATAGCAGTTTATCCCCTGTTGTTAATGATACCGGGGAGTTCAACCTGAGTTCAGTAAGTTTTCCCCTCATGGATAGTGAGGGCTATTTAATTGATGATACTGGTAAACGCTTAATCACTAACGCCGGGTTGATAGGGAAGCCCGTAACTGATAATGACGGTGATTTGGTTTTTGATGCCGATGGAGCAGTGTTAATAGATTTGTATAGTGAAGATGGCGTTTTATTTGGTAAAAAAGCCAACTCGTATCTCGGCGATTCTGGCTGGACCGGCAAAAAAGCGACGATATTGGTGTCTGAAGGTGAGACTATCACCAACGCCGATGGTAAAGCGGTCACAGTCAACAGTAAGGAATTGGAAGCGGTCACTACTGACGGTGGAGACCTAGTAACAACCT
>NZ_LJJE01000125.1 GCF_001854765.1 Vibrio sonorensis
AGCTTCATTAGACGATGTACTTGGTTAATACCACAGATTTACCCTTCATCTCGTAAGTCACTGTAGATTTTTCGATAACCATACACACAGCCTGACTCCAGCCAAAATTGCTTTATCAGTCCGAGAAAGTATTTTCGCCGCTTTTCTTGTCTACTATCTGGATTTTTGAGCCAAGAATAATAACCACTTGGGTGAATACCAAAGACTTTACACATGCGTCGAACAGACCAAATTGTCTGATTCGCTTTAATAAAGGCATACCTCAGTCGGACTGGCTTGCGAAGTACACCGCGGCTTTTTTTAGTATGTATCGCTTTTCTGTTACTCGCTGCAATTCCTTTTTAAGTCGACCAATTTCAGCACTTTCATCACATTGAGCTTGGTATTGTAAGGAGTTAGGACCATCGCATTTAATCCACGCATACAAACTATGGCTCGTTGTTCCAAGTCGCGCTGCAACAACAGACACGCTATGACCTTTTTCAGTCACTTGTTTGACTGCTTCAATTTTAAATTCTTCTGGATATCTCTTGCTGCTCATAGGCACCTCTCTATTAGTCATTTTGTCTAACTAAAAGGTGTCTATCAAGTCGGTGGCTATTCAGTCTGCTTTTGCCTCTAACATGAGTGATTTACGCTCTCTTTTGAGGCGTGTAGCCGTCAGTGCACCATCGTACCAAGATAGTATCGCTTCCCCTGTATTTACTAGGGTTTTGATAACGTGAACCATCATGCGACTCTCATAGTTTTGTAGAGTTTTCCATAGTTCAGGGTGAAAAAAGTAATCCTTTATCTTGTGATTTTTTTCAGTTAAAAGTTTGACTATTTCCTTTGCAACTGTATGAACCTGATCTAGAGATTGCACTAACCACCCGTACTTTCTGGGGGTAGAGTGAGGTTTTTCTGTCCTAGATCTTCCTGTAGCTCGGTTTGAATTAATAGCAGTTCATCAGGGTCTGTCTATAGGCTTAAGTACATTATACCAACTGGTAGCCTTTTTGGCTTTTGGGTAGACAAGTAGATATTCTCTAAGCGTTGTTCTAAAGCTTGAAATAGCAGCGACCTCATTTCTTTAGTACAGGATTACAAGCATTTTGGTCTTACATAGCGCACGGCGCTCCCTTTTAAATTGCTCATATGCCTGATTTACGGAATAGCAATCGAAACTATCATCGATAAGCTGTCCAGCTATTATATTTCGCCTGTAAAGGCAATCGCCTGTTGT
>NZ_LJJE01000126.1 GCF_001854765.1 Vibrio sonorensis
GTTTCAAAAATCTGTCCCAGTCGTGGCTGGTATACTGGCTTCCTTGATCTGAGTGAACGATCACTTTTTCTATCGGTGAACGACGCCAAATAGCCATCAGCAAAGCATCAAGGACAAGCTCTTTGGTTATTCTACTTTTCATTGACCAACCAATTACCCGCCGAGAGAACAGGTCTATAACTACCGCCAGATACAGCCAACCTTCGTGCGTTTTGATGTACGTAATATCAGTTACCCATGATTGATTGGGCGCGTGCGGATTGAACTCTCGGGCTAGCTTGTTAGAAACAATGATATTTTCGAC
>NZ_LJJE01000127.1 GCF_001854765.1 Vibrio sonorensis
TGTTGTTTGACATGCAGAATGTCACAGCCGGGAGGCCGGCCCGTTAACTCCCTTAGACGGAGCCACTTTTAGAAGAGGTCACATCGCAAGGTGTGGCCTTTTTCGTATCTGCTGTTTGAAAAGCTCTCTTCCAGTAACAAGCTCTTGACGTCGAGATATTGTAGAAAACTATGCCTTTTCTTTTAACTCTCCCCCCTTAGATTTGCCAACCTCTCGCAACTCTATATAAGGATGAGATCTCACAACAGTACTATTTTTCAACATTTTAGTGTGCCAGAGGTTGAGATATAGCCAACTCGCTTCTATCTTTTAAATTCACTATTAATTCCAATATCAATATCAATATCAATATCAATATCAATATAGAGCAAAAGCTCACAGCCCTTTCTAGTAAAAAGGTTTATGCCAATTTTTTCCTTTTACGAAAGTGCATTTTTGAGAACCCATGCCTTTCTTTTGCCTTTATTTCGAGGTGAAAATTTAATCTACATCATACTTTTTATTAATGGTACAATGTCCCATATAATATTTTTGTAACATGCTTGTCATTATTAGTGCAGCCGTACCATATACACGAAGCTGTCTTCAACAGGGGGTATCCATGAAACTTAAAGTACAAGCCTATATCTTGTCTGCCATTATACTGGCAGCTTTACTCGCATTAGCAGCTACGGGGCTTTGGACATTACGCGTCGCTAGTAACATAGACAACAAGGCTCGCGTAACAGAGCTTTTTACTAGCGCCTATAGCATTCTTAACGAAATAGAAAAAATGGCTATCGAAGGCACGTTGCCAGAGCAACAAGCAAAAGATCTCGCTACCCGTTTACTTCGCAATAACATTTACAAAGATAATGAATACGTCTACGTCGCTGATGAGAATATGACCTTTGTTGCCACCCCTCTTGATCCTCAGCTTCACGGTACTAGCTTCCACGACTTTAAAGATGGTGACGGCAATAGTGTCGGCCAACTAATTCTAGATGTTCTGGGTAATCGAACAGGACAGTTGGTCGAATATACTTGGACGCAAAAGCAAGCGGACGGTTCGATAGAGTCTAAACTCTCAATCGCTCAAAAAACGCCTCATTGGGGCTGGGTTGTAGGTACGGGCATCGGCTTCAATGAGGTCAATGCACGCTTCTGGGCAACGGCTCAATGGCAACTAGGGCTCTGCTTGATTATTGCTGGTGCCATTTTAACAATTCTAATCATGGCTATCCGTCGTATCATTTCTCTGCTTGGCGGTGAACCTCAAGAAGTGCGAGATGCGGTAACCGCGGTCTCTAAAGGTGAAATTCAAGCCTCATTTGATGAAGACGCACCAGCTGGCAGTATTTATCATGCCGTTCAAGTCATGAGTAAATCCCTCGCTCAACTTGTAACTAATCTCGATACTTCCATGCATGCATTGCGCGGTGAACTCAGTCATGTAGAGGAGCGAGCAGCAAGCATTGCTCAACTCACTGACTCTCAGCAGCAATCCACCGAAATGATCGCTACGGCAATGACAGAAATGGCTTCTTCTGCCAACAACGTCGCTGACTCGGCCCGAGATACTGCTCAAAATACTGACGAAGCCGATAAGCAAAGCCAGCACACTCAACACCTTATCCATAACACTGTTGATAATATTCAAGGCTTAGCAGTCCAGTTGAATACCGCTAGCCAAGCAGTTTCCGATCTGGACAATGATGTAAACAATATCGTTAAGGTATTGGATGTGATCGGTGATATCGCTGAACAGACCAATCTATTAGCATTAAATGCGGCAATCGAAGCAGCACGAGCTGGAGAACAAGGTAGAGGGTTCGCTGTTGTGGCAGATGAAGTACGTAACCTTGCTGGTCGCACTCAAGATAGTACTAAAGAGATTCAACAGATGATCTCTAACCTGCAAGAGGGATCCCGCAATGCCATTCAGACCATGGAAGTTTGTGCACAAACCAGCGAAAGCACGGTGACTGAATCTGAGAACGCCTCTCAGGCGCTACAACAAATTGTTGTTGCGTTAGAGTCAATTACTCAAATGAGCCATCAAATCGCTACTGCTGCAGCCGAGCAGACTCAAGTGAGTGATGATATTTCACAGCGGATCAATATGATTGAAGAGAGTGGTACTCAATTGAGTAACGTTGTTTCCGAAAGTCATTCAAGTACACAAAGCCTCACTTCATTAGCGAACGAGCTTGAAACTTGGGTTAGCAAGTTTAACGTTAAGCAGTAAATTGATTTCAACACTACAAAAGCACGCCTTAAGGCGTGCTTTTTTTATTGATACATCAAAATAATTAAGAGAATCCTTGCCCCATGATCCTACCAAAACGACTCTTCAATCGTTGTAAACGCATAAAAACAGCCCACTAAGTATATAAAAACATCAAACGAGATTATTTTTGCAATTTAGTGTTGACGTTAATCCCGAAAACCCGTTTAATACATTCCGTCGCCC
>NZ_LJJE01000128.1 GCF_001854765.1 Vibrio sonorensis
GGTTGTTCCTTGGGTTAACAAGGAGATTATGGTTGAACACCTTAAGCAGATCTCCGCAGTCACCAAAAAAGGTCGTCATACTGTGGTGATCATGGATGGTGCGGGGTGGCACACGAATAACATTGCAGAGCAATTTGATAATGTAAGTATCATCAAACTTCCGCCCTATTCACCTGAACTAAACCCGATTGAGCAAGTATGGAGCTGGCTGCGACAGCACTGTTTAGCAAATCAGAGTTTTACGGATTATAACGACATTGTTGAGAAGGTCTGTGATGCATGGAATCACTTTTTAGAAAGTACCGACAGAGTGACAAAGATGTGTCAAAGGGAATGGATTAACCTGACCAGTTAATTTTCCAGATTGGTATAACCAACTGAACTACCGACATTTCAGTACATACGAAAAAACCCAACGCTTTCGCATTGGGTTTGGAAAAAGTGGC
>NZ_LJJE01000129.1 GCF_001854765.1 Vibrio sonorensis
CATTCCTTTCACTAATAAATAGTGAAAGTAATGTTTGAATTGACTGTGCTGAGTCTTACGACTCGTTGGTCACTTCGTTTCATTGAAACCTAATTTGAAGCTATTGCTTCTAATTGGATTATCATCAACGAGTGCCCACACAGATTGATAGGTTTACATTGTTAAAGAGCTTTGCTTTGCGAATCTTTCATCTCAAAGCGGACGGCCATTTTAGCGAGTTAGCTTAAAGTGTCAAACACTTTTTTGCTTTAATTCTCTTTGCGTTAGCAAGTACTTAAAAAGCCGTTTCATTGCTTGGGTATTATTCCCTGACAACGGAGGCGCATTATATGGAGTTGCCGCAATAAGACAACAGTTAAAATCAAAAAAACTGCTCAAAACGATTCGTTCGAGCAGTTTTTATTCAATTATGGCTATTAGTGATTGTTTGTTGTTCTATTTGGGCTGATGAATAATGATTTGTTCTTTACTCACCACTAGTTGAACTTTTCTCTCAGGTACCACTTTCCCTGAAAGTATCGCTTTCGCAAGTGGATTTTCCACGCTTTGCTGTATCGCCCTTTTAAGTGGACGTGCACCAAATACTGGATCAAAGCCAACTTGTGCAATCAGACTTAGTGCTTTATCTGATACTTCCAGTTCAAAACCTCTTTCTTCTACTCGTTTTGATAGTTGGGCTAATTGGATAGAAGCAATAGACTTGATGTGCTCTTGGCCAAGAGGATGGAATACCACACTTTCATCCACTCTATTTAAGAACTCTGGACGGAAGTGTTTACTCACAACATCCATCACCTGCTGCTTAATCCCCTGATAATCCAACGCCGCAAAGTTCTCTTGTATCCTTGAAGAACCTAAATTCGAGGTCATAATCACAACCGTATTTCTAAAATCGACTGTTCTTCCTTGTCCATCGGTGAGCCTTCCATCATCGAGTACTTGTAGAAGAATATTAAACACGTCCGGATGCGCCTTTTCGACTTCATCTAGCAAGATCACTGAATAGGGTTTTCTTCTTACCGCTTCGGTTAAATAACCACCTTCTTCATATCCTACGTAACCAGGAGGCGCACCAACCAGTCTCGCTACCGAGTGTTTTTCCATAAACTCGGACATATCAATTCGCACCATCGCGTCATCGCTATCAAACATAAAGTTTGCTAACGCTTTACAGAGTTCCGTTTTACCTACACCAGTTGGCCCTAAGAATAGAAAAGAGCCAATCGGCTTATTTGGATCTGAAAGCCCTGCTCGACTACGCCTGATTGCGTTAGATACCACTTCAACTGCTTCTGTTTGTCCGATCACTCGACCGTGAAGTACCTCTTCCATACGCAGCAATTTCTCTTTTTCTGCTTCTAGCATTTTTGACACGGGTATACCCGTTTGCTTCGAAAGTACTTCTGCAATCTCGTTGTCACTGACTTTGTTTTTAAGAAGCGTCATCTCTTGCATTTCAGCCTGTGTAGCGAGATCCAGCTGTTTTTCTAACTCTGGTATTCGGCCATACTGCAACTCTGACATTCGGTTTAAGTCGCCAGCTCTTCTTGCAAAATCCATGTCCATGCGGGCTTGCTCTAATTCAGCTTTGATATGCTGAGTTCCGGAAAGTGCCGCTTTCTCGGCATTCCATACTTCTTCAAGCTCTGCGTATTGACGCTCTCGTACAGAGAGCTCTTCATTGAGTGCCTCTAGACGTTTTTCACTCGCATCATCATGTTCATTAGTCAGTGCTTGCTGCTCTATCTTTAGCTGAATAATTTTTCGTTCTAACTTATCCAGTGATTCTGGTTTTGAATCGATTTGCATGCGGATACTTGATGCTGCTTCATCGATTAGGTCAATCGCCTTATCTGGTAGTTGACGATCAGAAACATAACGATGAGATAAACTCGCCGCTGCTACTATCGCTGGGTCAGTAATTTCTACGTGATGGTGAAGTTCGTAGCGCTCTTTAAGACCGCGTAGAATCGCAACCGTATCTTCCACACTCGGCTCATCCACCAGTACTTTTTGGAACCGTCGTTCTAAGGCTGGGTCCTTCTCTATATATTGTCGATATTCATCGAGTGTGGTAGCGCCAACACAATGCAACTCACCTCTAGCAAGAGCGGGCTTGAGCATGTTCCCTGCATCCATAGAACCTTCACCTTTACCGGCACCAACCATGGTATGTAGCTCATCGATAAAGAGAATGATATTTCCCTCTTCTTTAGACAGCTCATTGAGTACCGACTTCAAACGCTCTTCAAACTCACCGCGATACTTGGCTCCTGCAACCAATGCGCCCATATCTAATGAAAGTACACGGCGGTTTCGCAACCCTTCTGGTACTTCGTTATTGATAATGCGCTGAGCGAGTCCTTCTACGATTGCTGTTTTACCCACACCGGGCTCACCAATGATGACAGGGTTGTTTTTGGTGCGTCGCTGTAGAACTTGAATCGTCCTTCTGATTTCATCATCGCGACCAATTACTGGGTCTAGCTTGCCTTGCTCGGCGCGTTCGGTGAGATCGATGGTGAACTTTTCTAGTGCTTGGCGAAGGTCTTCTGCATTTTGGTCATTGACCTTTTGCCCACCTCTTATCTTTTCTATGGCTGCACTTACTTTACTTTCACTCAACCCCAACTCTTTTAGCAAACTGCCAAGTGCCCCCTTGTCTTCCAAAGCTGCTAGCAAAAAGACTTCTGAAGAGATATAGCTGTCTTGTCTTTTTTGCGCGACTTTGTCACACAGGTTGAACAAAGTCCCCATTGCACCTGAAAGCTGAACATCACCTCCGATGCCGGATACCTTTGGTAATCGCTCTAGAATTTCACTCAACTTTGAACGCAGATGAATAACATCGACTTCTAGCAGGGTTAAAAGAGGTCTGATCGGACTGCCATTTTGGTCGAGCAGCGCAACCATAAGATGAACGGGTTCTATATATTGATGGTCTCGCCCTAACGCGAGAGATTGAGCATCTGAGATAGCGATTTGAAATTTGCTTGTAAATCTATCAAGGCGCATATCGATCTTCCTAACCTAACTGATTTAATAAGAAAGATGGATACGCTCGAACAAATTTTCAAGGGGAGTGTGATGATTATGAGGCGTAGTCTTCGATCCAAATGAAGGTTGCTTGCCTTCCCGTTACACCATCGCGGCGATATGAATAAAAACGTTGCTCATCGTTATAGGTGCAAAGATCGCTGGAATAGACTTTTGACACACCTGCCGCATTTAATCTTAGCGTCGCAAGTGCAAACATATCAGCTTGAAACTTATCAACTTGAGCACCTGCAACAAATGCCTGTTTTGCTTCTGGTTGCCGGGTAACAAAAGCGTCGTATACATCTTGACCCACTTCAAAAGCCTTCTGAGTGATCGCAGGACCAAGCCAAGCCATTACTTCACCATCAAACTTGTTCACAGCATTTTCTAGTATACCGTCTGCTAGACCTCGCCAGCCGGCATGCACGGCAGCCACTTGAGTTCCGCTAGTATTACACAAGAGAACAGGTAAACAATCCGCAGTCATTGCACTGCAAACCACACCTTGAGTTTCCGTGAATGCGCCATCCGCATCCAATACCAAAGCGGTAGATTTCCTCACCGAAGCAACATGGGTTGAATGGGTTTGGTTGAGCCAAACGGGTTGGCTTGGCATCCCGCTTTTTTGGCAGAGCCACTCTCGATTTTGCTGTACAGTCTGTTCATCATCCCCAACGTGCTTACCAAGATTTAATCCTGCATATACACCCGTAGAGAATCCCTCAACTCTTGTTGAGGCAAAGGCTTTAACACGATTAGGCGCTGGCCAGTTGGGGACGATTACTTCCACGATCAGAACTCGTCTTCTAATCCATGCTCTTGCGTGTCTTTTCGCAAGGCTTCGGTGATAGCAACCATATCGTCCGGCACTGGCGCGTGAAACTCAAGTTCTTCCCCAGTCACCGGATGTTCAAACCTTAGCATTACTGCGTGAAGTGCTTGTCTATCAAAGTGTCGAATCATCTCGGTCAACTCTTCCGACGCTCCAGTTGGGATACGGGCTCGACCTCCGTACGCTGTATCACCTAGCAAAGGATGCTGTAAGTAAGACATATGTACACGAATTTGGTGTGTTCGACCTGTTTCTAGACGAAGGCGGATCCTAGTGTGCTCGCGAAAGTGTTCTGCAACGCGGTAATGCGTAACAGCGGGCTTACCCATAGGGGCTACGGCCATCAAGGTGCGTTTTGTGGAGTGTCGACCAATGGGTTGCTCCACCTTACCACCAGCCGTCATTCGGCCAATTGCAATGGCCTCATACTCACGGGTAATGTTGCGCTTTTGAAGTGCTCGCACCAATCGAGTTTGAGCTGGCACCGTCTTAGCAACGACCATTAGGCCAGTCGTATCTTTATCCAGACGGTGAACGATACCTGCACGAGGTACCTCGGCGATATCGGGGTAGTGATGCAACAACGCATTCAATACTGTACCATCTGGAGTACCAGCGCCTGGGTGTACGACAAAATCTCGTGGTTTATTGACAACTAAAATATCATCGTCTTCATAGACGATATCAAGAGGAATGTCTTGCGCTTCCCAACGCTCCTCATCTTCTAGCTCCGCTTGTAAAACGATCTCTTCACCGCCCATAACTCTGGTACGAGGCTTAGTTACAACGACGCCATCGACTTGGACTTTGCCGTTTAGCAGCCACTCTTTGAGACGTGAGCGCGAAAAATCTGCGAACAATTCAGCGATAGCTTGGTCCAATCTTTGACCAAGTTGGCTGTCTTTTACGGTATTTGTTAATTCAATCTGCTGAGCCATATCGAACTTTTTTAAAAACTGTGAGACTAATACTCACTACTGTGGAAAAATAGACTATTGCGTCATTGTATCTGTTACTCGTTCGAAAGTAACGGAGATTAGAAATTAATATCAAGGAATCGACTCCTGACATGTACAAGCATACTTTAACGGGCATTTTGGCCTTATCTCTGTTGGCAGGATGTTCCAGCAGCGATGAAATTGTCCCTGATGTGCCACCATCTGAGCTGTATTCAGATGCACAATACGCGCTTCAAAGTGGTAGTTGGACAACAGCTATTGAGCAACTAGAAGCCTTAGATTCTCGTTATCCTTTTGGTGCATATTCCGAGCAAGTTCAGCTTGATCTGATTTATGCCTACTACAAAAATGATGACCTAGCTCTAGGCCTAGCGACCATTGAGCGCTTTAATCGGTTAAACCCAACTCATGACAAATTAGATTGGGTGCTATACATGAAAGGGCTAACCCACATGGCCCAAGATCGTAACTTTATGCACGATCTGTTTAATCTAGACCGCAGTGATCGAGATCCTGAGCCTGTTAAAGCCGCTTTTGCCGACTTTAAAAAGCTATTAGAACGCTATCCAAACAGCCCTTACGCCGAAGATGCACAAAAACGCATGGTGGCTTTAAAGAATCGTTTGGCAAATTATGATCTAGCAACGGCTGATTTCTACCTGCGTAGAGAAGCATGGATTGCCGCGATCAACCGTACACAAGAACTTCAAAAAGCGTATCCTGATACAGAAGCGGCACGAGCTTCTTTGAAAATCCAACTTGAGGCATACCAACAGTTAGGATTACAAGATGCAGTTGAAAGAACCAAACAACTAATTAGACTTAATCCACAATAAGCTGATTAGTTGCGTAAAAACCACTTCTTCGGAGGTGGTTTTTTTATGGGGGGCCAGAAGAGATTTTGAATGAGTGCGTCGGGGCGTGCTACTGCTCACAAAACACCGTTGGATATTTATTCATCAAAACTTTTGTTTAGGTCGAATAAAATCCCTAAAAAGCGGATGATTTTTAGTACGTTACTTCTTACTAATCTAATGAGATTTTTTTTCTCTTCAAGCTTTTTCGGACCTTAATCTAGGGACTTCTTGAGTCAGATCACGTTTAGTTGGCGATGGAAAAAACCCTTAAAGAATACTGATCTTAATCACATTTTTTTTGATACGGATAAGTAATCTGGAGTTAACCCATGAGGGATGAAACAGAGGAAAAATACTTATGAAAATAAACATCACTGGCAAAAACATCGAAATCACCTCTGCAATCCGCACTCACATAGAGAGTAAGTTTAAAAAGTTAGAAAAGTGGCAAGTAGACATTATCGGCTGTCAGACAAGCTTTAACGAAGAGCCGAACAAACAGATGAAATTTGAAGCGTGCATTACAATACCTAAAGGCAAACTCGTTGCTTCAGCCACTCACCAAGATTTATACGCTGCCGTTAATGAGGTAGAACAAAAGTTAGAACGTCAGCTAAACAAACTTCGCCACAAACCAGAAGCACGTCGTGCAGATAAACCAGAACTAGAGGAAGAGCTCGATTAATTTGCTTTTTCGAAAGTAGCGCCGAAAGGCGCTATTTTTTTGCTTGACGCCCCAGCTTAGCTTGCTTATTGTGGTTACATATTCACAGCAAGACCGTTTTTTATGCATATTTATTCTTTGTTCTTTTTTGACTTCTTTTTTCTCGACTGAACCGGGAGGCTCGCTCGTTTGCGAAAGATAAGTCAAAAACGAACAGAAAGCCTCCCAGTCGGGAGGCTTTTTTGATTGATAGGAAGATTAAAAATGACTGAACAAAAATACTCACTAGACGAGATTCGCCTTAGGTTGAATCAACTTGACGACGAACTACTTAAGCTACTGTCCGAGCGTCGACAGATGAGTATTGAAGTTGCCAAAAGCAAAGTACAGACTTCAAAGCCAGTGCGTGATGCGCAGCGAGAACAGCAGTTATTGGTCAAATTGATTGACAATGGCCAAAGCAAATATCAGTTGGACGCTCAATACATTACAAAACTGTTCCACACCATTATCGAAGACTCTGTTCTACTGCAACAGTCTTACCTACAAAACTTGGCGAATCCGGAGCTGAGCAGAAAGCCGTTGGCTAGAGTCGCTTTCTTAGGTTCTAAAGGTTCCTATTCTCATCTTGCAAGCCGAGAATATTTCAGTCGTAAAAATACCGAATTAGTCGAACTAAATTGTGAACATTTTAAAGAGGTAACTCAAACCGTCGAATCCGGTCATGCCGATTACGGAGTTTTGCCAATTGAAAACACTAGCTCAGGTTCGATTAATGAAGTGTATGACCTTCTTCAGCACACTACCCTGTACATCGTTGGGGAATTAACGCTTCCTATTGAGCATTGTTTAGTCGCGACGTCTGATATTTCTCTAGAGAAAATCAAAACCCTATACTCTCACCCACAGCCTCATGCACAATGCAGCGAGTTTTTAAGCCGTTTAGATGGTGTCACTCTGGAATCGTGTGCCAGTACTGCAGACGCGATGCAAAAGGTTCGCGAATTAAACACCGATGATGTTGCTGCAATTGGTAACGCTTCAAGTGGCAAGCTCTATGGCCTGCAACCGATAAAGAGCAATATTGCCAATCAAACGGAAAACCACACGCGTTTTATTATTGTCGCCCGTAAGCCTGTTGAAGTTTCGATGCAAATCCCTGCTAAGACCACACTAATTATGTCGACCTCTCAAGAAGCGGGATCCCTGGTCGCCACCTTGCTAGTTTTACAGCGCTACGGCATCAATATGACTAAGCTTGAATCTCGCCCTATTATGGGCAATCCGTGGGAAGAAATGTTTTACGTAGATCTTCAAGCTCATCTGGAATCAAAAGAGATGCAAGATGCATTGATCGAGCTAACTAAGCTGACAAAACACCTAAAAGTTCTGGGCTGTTTCCCTAGCGAGAACGTCAAGCCGACTCAAGTAAAACTGCAATAACGACCTTTGTTCTCTTTTTCATTCACCTCAACGTTACCCTTACTTTGAGGTGAATGAAATACACCTTGTAACATCGCCCGCTTCACCAACCCTATTCAGTCACTTTCTGAGCAAACAGCCATAAATAACTACTCGCTATTGGTCCTGTTTTAAATGGCGCCCACTTGCACGGTTTGCTGAAAAATGTTTGATGACAATTAGCAAATCTAACATTAAATCCGTGGCAAAACAGATTGTTAATTATATCATCTCATGCGTTATGGTCAGTTAGGCCCACTTATACTTGCTCTTAAAACAATAGGTGGACTCGATGCTGCCTATCTGTTTGCAAAACAGATAAACAGGTCTTGGACAGGGACTCGTCCATTGCTAATCAGCCTGCGGGCTTGGATAAATTACGGCATTTTGAAACATCATGAAGCTCAATACTAGAGTACTGTTGCTGGTCGCCCCAGTTGTGCTGATGAGTGCAGCTCTTTCAAGCTATAGTATTTACGAAAATCAAAAAAGCGCTCTTATTAAACGAGAAAACAGCTATTTGCAGCTAACTATGGAAAAGTTAGCCAGCCACTTTCGCCATTCTAGGGCCTTAATTAATAGCTACTCACTCACGTTGACAAAAAGTGACCTAATTCGTCACTACTTTACTCAAGACAGCAATCCCTACCGAGAAAAACAGTTAGTCGATAACTTACACAAGACGATTGCGACTTTGCAAAGTGATGATGCAAACAGAGTCTCAATCGCTTTATTGGATAGGGTGAATCAACAACAATTTTATGCCGACAATCAACCCGACGCGTTTGAGCAGCTCGATCAAAGTGTGCAAAGTTATGTCCTTCAGACCTATCAAAATACGGGCACGACAAGCCATATTGGCTTTACTCAAAACTTCCAAGGAGAAAGCATATTAGTCAGGTATGACGTGTTGGATAAGCAAACATTCGAGACGCCCACGGCAGCTTCGTCAGAGCCCCAATTTTTTGTGATTGTTTCGCTCTCACTAGATAAGTTCAACCAACTGCGGCATATTCTTGAACTCGACAATGACAGCAGTATTTTCTTTAGCAGTGAACCAGTTGTTCGCTCAGGGTTAACTCAAACTATCGAACTTCAAAAAGGGCTTTACGCCACGTTGGATCCCGCGCCTTATTTACTCACTGGCAAGCTAAAAAATCTGGAGGGTCAGCTCACTCTTTCTTATACCGCTTCTTCGACCATTACCCTCGCCTTGTTGCTCTTTCTGCTTTATCGCCATGTAATAAAGCCGATAACCCAATTGGATAAACAACTACAAGAAGTAGAGCAAAACAAACGGACCAACATTCAGAGACTGCCGGGTAAAGATGAAATCGCCCGTTTGTCTAGCCGCTTCTTTGATATGTATCGAGAACTCAACGCAAGTTATCAAAAAACCAAAGCGATGGCTGAACTGGATCACCTTACCCAATTAGCCAATCGCTACCAGTTCCAACAATATGTTGAGCAAAGTTTACAAGAAGTTCCAGAGCAGAAAAAAGCGTGGATCCTTTACATTGATCTCGACAATTTTAAATACGTAAACGACAAATATGGCCATCACTTGGGCGATTCATTACTCGTGAGCTTTGCCAGCCACGTGCGCAGTTTATGCTTGTACTACGAGCAGCACCACGGAGTACACTGTTTGGCATCTCGTCTTTCTGGTGACGAGTTTGCCGTGTATATAACCTTTGAACACTATCAGTGTTTAGTCGAAGATCTGGCAAAACAAATCCTAGAGCCGATTCAAAATGGCTACGATACACCGATGGGAACAATGCCAATTACCGCCAGTATCGGTATTGCAACCTATCCAGAAGATGGCCCCGATGTAACTAAGCTGCTTTCTCATGCCGATACAGCTATGTACCAAGCCAAACGGCAGGTAAAAATCAAATTGCCTATTACTCTTGTGAACTGGACAAGAGTGTAAGGCGTAAAGCCCAGCTAGAAAGAGCGCTAAGAGCCAGTAACTTTGATCAAGAGTTCTCTTTGCGTTATCAACCTTATTACGACCGAACTGGCCAGAATGTACTTGGGGTGGAAGCCTTGCTGCGTTGGTCTTCAGAGAAGCTAGGAAACGTGTCTCCGAGTGAGTTTATCCCTATTGCTGAGCAAACAGGCCTGTTTGGAGCGATTGACCGTTGGGTCGTCAATCAAGCGTTTACCGACTTTGCCAAGATCCAAGGTGCCTTCTCTACACCGATACAGATATCAATCAATCTATCTTCCGCTGAGTTGGATTCATTGCAACTGGCTAAAGATATAGACAAGCTTGCCAAGGAAAAACAGGTTCCTCCCCACCTTATCGACTTTGAGATAACCGAAACATTTGCCACGGACTCCCAGAGCTACTCCTTGCTTCACGAGTTATCCAACCTTGGCTTTAAGTTAGCCATTGATGACTTTGGCTCTGGTTACACTTCAATAACTCAGCTAGTGGAATACCCTGTACAGCGAATCAAGTTTGACCGAGGCTTCTTAGCGACGCTAATAAAAACAGATAATAAGAAGGTAGTAAAACCGCTAGTCGAACTTTGCCATTCCCAGTCAATGGTTGTCACAGCAGAGGGCATTGAAGACAAAGAGATGCACCAGTGGCTTGCCGATAACAAATGTGATTCAATGCAAGGGTTTTATCTTTCACTCCCGTTGCGGTTGAGTGAGCTTGTGCAGTTAGAAACAAAAGAGGACCCTGTAGATGTCAGTGAAGAAGGTCGTTGTAGCTTCGCTTAATCCTGCTAAAGTAAATGCGGTAAAAAGCGCCTTTCAGCAAGCTTTTAGTGATACAGACTTTGTGTTTGAAGGGGTGAGTGTCGCGAGTGAAGTTGCAGAACAACCAATGACGGATTGTGAAACCAAACAGGGCGCATTAAATCGTGTTACGAATGCAAAAATTGCCGTCACTGATGGTGATTTTTACGTCGGATTAGAAGCAGGCTTCGAAAAGGGTTCTACCTTTGCGTGGATGGTCATTGAGTCTGATACCCACCAAGCATGTCTCGCAGTGCCAGCTTAATGCTTCCGCCAAACGTCAGCCGACAATTATCCTCAGATATCGAACTCGGCACCATAATGGACAAAGAGTTTGATACTGAAAATATTAAACAGAAAGGCGGCGCCATCGGCTTGTTAACTCAAGACCTACTCACCAGAAGCTCCGTCTACCATCAAGCATTAATATTGGCGCTGATCCCATTTACCAACCCAGAGCACTTTCCCGCAAACTTACCACCAGCCAATAAATAGATGAGCAAACGCTGCGGAGATAACAGAGAAAAAAACAGGGCATCAGCCTGTTTTTGATTTTCGAGAAGTTCAGCAAGATAGGCTTTTTCTTGTTCAGATTTCGATTTAAGCTCGTTTGAACCACGTGTAATGGTGGCCACTCCAACACCTAAAAGTTGACTGATTTGTCTTTGAGAAAGATCGCCTTTTAATAGCTCTCTAAAAATATTAATGCGAGCCACCAAAGCATCTCGTTCATCTGGTGTCAGTAACATCGTCAGCAATAGCTGATGACTCTCTTGCTCTACACTCTGTTCAATTAACGTTAGCACTTGCTGCCAGTCGTTGTACTCAGGTTCTGAGGACATAGTCTTACTACCTGTTTTTTCTTAGTATCGCGTACCTATCTCCACGCTATTCAGGAATGCTCCGTCTTTACCCAATATATCTCTATAGTAGGTTTCAAACATCAGGATATTTTGAACATAACCCCGTGTTTCCTTAAACGGAATCGCTTCAATAAAGGCATAAGCATCTAGCTTACCTTCAGTGCGTGCTCGCCAAGTTTTTACTCGGTGAGGTCCGGCATTATACGCTGCCAAGGCAAAGATTCGGTTGTTATCGTACCTTTCTAACAAACTCTTAAGGTACTGACTACCAATTTCTATATTTTTCCCCACTTCATAGAGGTCATTACTGCTCCGATAACTCAGCTTGTACTTTTTCGCAGTGTACTTGGCAGTACGCGGCATAATCTGCATGATACCTCGTGCGCCAACAGGTGAACGCGCTTCGACATCCATCCCGCTCTCTTGTCTGGCAAGTGACATTAAAGTGATTGGGTCAATATCGTGCTTATCACCGTAAAAATCGAACCACCAGCGATGGGCCACGGGGAAACGAACTTCCAAGTTGTCCCACATTTTAGCCTCAATACTAGCGGTCACGGTTAGGTGATACCAGCGTCTAGATGCCGCGTATACCGCCAACATCTCTTTGGTTGAACTATCAACTCTACTCAATAACCAGCGCCACTCGCTCTTTGCCGCCGTTATTTTATCTAATGCGATTAACTCTTTAATACGATTTAACGCCACTTGATGGGGCGTGACAAGCGAACGGTCTAAGGTCAGGGAAGAAGTGGGGTAATAGATTGACTGCCCTACTTCTTTGGCGGCAGCAACACTATAGAAATTGCGCTCGCCAAGTAAATTTTGCAATCTCTGATTGCCTTTGCTCGCCAAACCGGTTTCGATTTCACTTCTACCCAACCAAAACTGCCAGCGGTTGCTCTGTTGAGCCTCCTGCGGTAATTGCCCTATCCAATAGCGAACATCTTCCCAGTCTGCGTGTTGAATCGCTAAGCGAACTCGCCTCTCAATCAACGTTTTCTTACTTGACTGCGCAATCGCTTTGTCTCGCCATATCGCCAGTTCGGTAGACTCTGTATTGATTAAGCGAAAGGCAATGTAATCTGCCAACGCCTGACTGCGAGTACTATTTAGCTTTTGCCCCGTCACTACTGATGAATAGCTCTCTTTTGCTAGCTCGACATTTTTCCGTGCCAATTTTTGCAAGGCCAACTCAGATAACGTTTGATTGGTGGGCGTGACATACTGTTTTTTAGCAAACGCTGCGACTTTTTCTGGTGCACGGAACAGAGAAACAATATGTTCTCCTTGCTCACGCTCCTGAGCACCTTTCAGCTGTTTGTTTAGATACTTTAAGAGACTGCCATTTCTCGCCTGATAAACTAGCAGCATGCGTTCGATCACTTGACTATCCGTTTTACCACCCGTCTTTTCCCAGACTTCAAACAAAGGTTCACAAGCATCATCGATACTTGTACCGGATAACCAAAGTGATTCAGCCCCTTTTAAAGCACTTGATATCTGCCCTGTTTGATATTGAGCATTAAAGTAGTGACAGCGGTATTTCTCCCCTTTAGGTTCTGAGGTTTGAAAGTTCAAAAAGCTTTTCCAGTCCGAGCGTTTAGCTAACGCTTCTAAATAAGGCGCTCTAACTCTAAACGAAAAAGGAAAGGCTTCATTCTCTTCGATAAACCTGTTCACTTGCTCAGGGGTTTTCTCATTTATCTCCGCTAAAAAGGCGCGATAATCAACATAAGGTGTCAGTGGATAGTCTTCAATTTTGGGGCGAAGAGCGCGGTATTGGCTCAACTGTTCCTTGTCTAAATACTCTTGTGCTTGTTCATATAAATCTCTCTGCTGATTAATATCCGCAGAATGAGCTAAATTTGGTATTGTCGCTCCGCATATACATGAGATCACAACCATCAGTGATTTTGGAAAACGATGCGAAGACAGTGCTAACGATGGTTTCATCTTTTAACTCCCTGTCCAGAGGTTCGACGAACGTGAGTGCATATTAATGCTTATTCTCAGTGCTCCTGTAAAGAGTCCAGATGTAAATAATAATAAATTCACAATAGTGTGACAGAACATTGGCAAAAGCATCCCTGTTCAACCATAGCAGCAATGAATCAAGCTATGCCTAACTTGTGGATAGCAGAAATTGAGATACAATAACTCTTTACGTAAATTAGACACCTTAGGAACAGATCGGCAATGGCTGAATACGTTTATACCATGTCGCGGGTGAGCAAAATTGTGCCACCTAAGCGTCAAATTCTTAAAGACATTTCATTAAGCTTCTTCCCTGGAGCAAAAATCGGTGTTCTTGGCCTTAATGGTGCAGGTAAATCGACCCTGCTTCGCATTATGGCGGGTATCGATACCGATATCGACGGTGAAGCTCGTCCACAACCTGGGCTTAATGTCGGCTACCTCCCTCAAGAACCGGTGTTAGATGAAAGCAAAACGGTTCGCGAAATTGTTGAAGAAGCCGTTTCTGATGTTGCCGATGCACTAAAACGTCTAGACGCAGTATACGCCGCTTACGCGGAAGCTGACGCAGACTTCGACGCACTTGCAAAAGAACAAGGCGAACTTGAAGCACTGATTCAAGCGAAAGATGGTCACAACCTAGAAAACGCACTAGAGCGTGCGGCAGATGCCCTTCGTCTACCGGAGTGGGACCAAAAAATCGCCCACCTTTCAGGAGGTGAGCGTCGCCGTGTTGCTATCTGTCGTCTACTTCTAGAAAAACCAGATATGCTTCTACTTGACGAACCGACCAACCACTTGGATGCTGAATCCGTAGCTTGGCTTGAGCGCTTCCTAGTTGACTACACTGGCACCGTTGTTGCGATTACCCACGACCGTTACTTCCTAGATAACGCTGCGGGTTGGATCCTAGAACTCGACCGTGGTGAAGGTATTCCATGGCAGGGTAACTACACGTCTTGGCTTGAACAGAAAGATGCTCGTCTTCAACAAGAAGCATCTCAAGAGAAAGCTCGTCAGAAAACCATCGAGAAAGAACTTGAGTGGGTTCGTCAAAACCCTAAAGGTCGACAGGCGAAATCTAAAGCTCGTATGGCTCGCTTTGAAGAGCTGCAAAACAGTGATCACCAGAAGCGCAACGAAACTAACGAACTGTTTATCCCACCAGGTGAGCGCCTCGGTGACAAGGTTATCGACGTTAAAAACCTAACCAAGTCATTCGACGGACGAGTACTGATTGATGATTTGTCGTTTAGTATGCCAAAAGGTGCAATTGTCGGTATTATCGGTGCCAACGGTGCGGGTAAATCTACCCTATTTAAAATGCTAAGTGGTACAGAGCAACCAGATTCCGGTAGCATCGAAATGGGTGAAACCGTGAAGCTAGCTTCTGTTGATCAGTTCCGTGACAGCATGGATGACAGCAAGACCGTTTTCCAAGAAATTTCTGAAGGTGCTGACATCATCAAGATCAACAACTTCGAATTTCCAGCTCGTGCATACTGTTCACGCTTTAACTTCAAAGGCGTGGATCAGCAAAAAATCATTGGCGAACTTTCAGGTGGTGAGAGAAACCGCGTTCACCTTGCAAAACTGCTTAAAGCTGGCGGTAACGTACTACTACTCGATGAACCAACCAACGACCTAGATGTTGAAACACTACGAGCACTAGAAGAAGCTTTGCTTGAGTTCCCAGGCTGTGCCATGGTGATCTCGCACGACCGTTGGTTCCTTGACCGTATTGCCACTCATATCATCGACTACCGCGATGAAGGTCAAGTTAACTTCTACGAAGGTAACTACACCGAATACATGGATTGGTTGAAGAAGACCTTGGGTCCACAAGCGGCTGAACCACATCGCATCAAATACAAGCGAATCACTAAGTAACACTCAAGGCCGCTGTTCATCAGCGGCTTTTTTATACCTACTGACATGCTCTATCAAAGGCTAGTTAAACAAAAATCCAGTTCATCAAATCAGTTCAAATGACTTTTACTATCACCGTTGAACTATTCATATCAAAACTATCGCGCATTTTTACAGTGCAAGTGACGATAATGAGAACAATAACATATTGACTACGGCTGGGTTTTGCTAAGCTTAAGGGAAGTCAATTACGGGGACTTACTATGACTGAGCGACGTCGCTTTTCGCGTATTATCTATCAAGCACCTGCCACATTATCTCAAGGTGAGGTTTCTGTCGTGGGCAATGTCAATGACCTTTCCTTACACGGCTTGCTATTGAGGGCTGATGACGCAGAAAAGCTGACTCTTGGCAAAGCAGTAAACGTGTCGTTCACCCTGCCTGAAAGTGATATCACTATCGCTTTAGTTGGCAATTTAATTAGTAATGAAAAACATGCTGTTCGCTTGAGCATTGACCATATTGATATTGAAAGTATCGGTCACCTAAAACGCCTAGTAGAACTCAACGTCGGTGATGACAGCCTTTTACACCGAGAAATTGAACACCTTTCAGATCTTGGTGAACACCATTAAAAAGGCCAGGTAGTAAAAAAGCAGCCAAGCTGCTTTTTTACATGTGAACTTCTAGTAGGACAATCAATAGCCCTATCCTCTTTGAATTGAATCGTTCGCTTGTTTTAACAGTTGCTGACTCTCTGACATAAATTGCTGAGAATACTCTCCGAACCACTCACTCACTTGTTCAAAGCTATCGACAAACTTAGATTTATCTTGCTGGTCGAGTAACTGCATCGCTTCGCCAAAACTCTCGTGGAAGCGCTTAATCATATCGATATTTTCTTGAGATGAGAGAATAATATCGCCGTAAAGATTTGGATCTTGCCCAAATAGTCGTCCTACCATTGCTAGTTCTAATCGATAGATTGGTGAACTAAGGGTCAGTAACTTATCAAGGCTTGGGTTCTCTTTACTTAAGTGCAAGCCATAAGCAAACGAAGTAAAGTGTCGCAACGCCTGAATCAACGTCATTCCGTGATCATGTTCAGGAGCATCAATCGGACACAAACTCGCTCCCCAAATAGAAAACTGTTGTAACAACCACTGGTAACTCTCTTGCCCACGACCATCACAGTAGACAATAACCTGCTTAGCTAGACTTGGAACGTCCGGGCCAAACATAGGGTGAAGACCAACTACTGGGCCTTGATGAACGTCCATCATTGCTTGAAGCGGCTTCGACTTAATCGAGGTAAGGTCGCATAAGATACAATCTTTGGGCAAGTTGCCAAGTTGCTCAATCACCCCCAAAGTGCGATTGATCGGAACCGTGACAACCACAAGGCCAGCATCGCTCAAGATTTCGCTGGCATTGTTCCAATCTTGGCTACCGAGAATTTTTACCTTATAACCGGAGAGTTCAAACATTCGCGCAAATAGACCACCCAATTGACCGCGACCACCGACGATCACCACAGAGCGCAGTTCTGGATTTAAACACTTAAACCCAGAGTCCTTTTCACTTGCATACGACTCGCGCATTGTACGGCGTAAAATGTCTTCAATCAGTTGAGGCGGAACACCTATCTTCTCTGCTTCTTCACGTCGAGAGGCGAGCATAGCCGCTTCGCGGTCAGGAGCATAAATAGGCAGACCATGTTCACTTTTTACTTCACCTACTTTCTCTACCAACGACAAACGTTGCGCCAATAGGTCAAGGATCTGCTTATCAACAGCGTCAATTTGATCGCGTAATAGGTTCAGCTCTGCGGCCATTCAACTCTTCCTTAAATTACTTATTTTGAATACGATTTTCTAAAAACGGAACCAATTCAGTATGGGCTCTCGTCAATAGTGCCTCAGTTGAATCCCAATTGATACATGCATCGGTGATCGATACTCCGTATTGCATGTCATTGGGGGCGAGATCGGATGATTGATTTCCTTCATTGATATGACTCTCTATCATCAAGCCGATAATTGAGCGATTTCCCTCGCGAATTTGGTGAATCACATCTTCAGCAACTAAAGGCTGACGACGGTAGTCTTTTCTAGAGTTAGCATGACTACAATCAACCATTAAAGACGCGTCCAAACCTGCACTGGCCATCTCTTGTTCACATTCAGTCACCGACACTGAATCGTAGTTGGTTTGCTTACCGCCACGAAGAATAACATGACCATTGGGGTTGCCTTGGGTCGTCAGTAAAGCAACCTGACCTTCGCGGTTAATCCCCATAAAGCGATGGCTGGAAGATGCCGCTTGCATAGCATTGATCGCAGTACCTAAATTACCATCGGTACCATTTTTAAAGCCGATAGGCATAGAGAGACCACTCGCCATTTCGCGGTGTGTCTGTGATTCCGTTGTACGGGCACCTATCGCAGCCCAAGAAAATGTATCCGACAGATACTGAGGGCTAATTGGATCGAGCGCTTCTGTTGCCAACGGAATTTCCATTTCAGCCAGTTCCACTAACAACTTACGACCAACGTGAAGACCGTGCTCAATATCAAATGAACCATCTAAATGTGGGTCATTGATTAATCCTTTCCAGCCAACCGTCGTTCTTGGTTTTTCAAAGTAAACACGCATAACAATATACAGCTGGTCGTCGAGTTTTTCGGAAAGTGCTTTTAGTCGACGCGCGTAGTCTATTGCCGCATCAACATCATGGATGGAGCAAGGTCCACACACGACAAGTAATCGATGGTCTTTCTTATGAATAATATTGGCGATAGTTTGACGAGACTCTTGGATAAATCGACGTGCTTTTTCACTCAGTGGTAGTTTCGCTTTTAACTGTTCAGGTGTGATAAGAACCTGTTCGTCACTGATGTTAATATTACTTAGTTCACTTTTTTGCATGCCGGCCTCAACTGTATACTTTTATTTACAATAATGGATAACAACTATATCCAAAAGACTACAAAACATAAGATATCAGGATGAAATTGATTTTCAACCGTAAACTATAAAAAACACTACTGTAAACTTGATGTTACACCTTACACTAAATTCCCTTTCCCTATTCGCATACTATTCCCCCTACCGCACTTGTGCCTTTTCTTCTCAAATAAGGTTAGAATAAAGCCCTCACTCTCTATGGGCCAGCTTATGGATCTGATCCTTTCTTTACTGCAACAGATGTGTGTTTACTTAGTACTGGCTTATATGCTGAGTAAAACCCCCATTTTTTTGCCGCTTCTCAGCATTTCTAATCGCTTAAGCCACAAAGTAAGTGTCTATGTCCTTTTTTCTCTCTTTTGCATTATGGGCACCTATTTTGGTTTACAGATAAACGACGCTATCGCCAACACTAGAGCGATCGGTGCTGTTATGGGGGGGCTATTTGGAGGGCCGGTAGTCGGCTTTTTTGTTGGCCTTACAGGGGGATTACATCGATATACTCTAGGAGGGTTTACGGATGTAGCCTGCGCGATTTCAACCACCGCAGAAGGTTTGATCGGTGGTTTACTGCATACTTACCTGCTGAGAAAAGGCAAAGGCATTCTTCTCTTTAGCCCTAGTATTGTATTCGCCGTAACCCTAGTTGCCGAAATCGTCCAAATGGCGATCATTCTCATTGTCGCTAAACCTTTCGACCAAGCCTACAGCTTAGTTTCTGCTATTGCCGCCCCAATGATCATCGCCAATTCAGTGGGTGCTGCGCTGTTTATGAGCATACTGCAAGACCGCAAAACTATTTTCGAAGAGTACTCTGCCACGTTTTCTAAGCGGGCACTGAATATTGCAGAGCGTTCTGTCGGTATATTGGCTTCTGGCTTTAATAGTCAAAACGCCGAAAAAATCGCGCGTATTGTCTACGAAGAAACCAGTGTTGGAGCGGTATCTATTACTGATGATGAAAAAATACTCGCCTTTGTCGGAATTGGCGATGACCACCACAAGCCAGAAACTCCAATTTCTTCGCAAAGTACTCTAGAGGCGATTGAAAAAAACAACATCATCTATCTCGATGGCAAAGATAAACCATATCAATGTTCGATTTCCAAGGATTGTAAACTGGGGTCTGCTTTAATCATTCCTCTACGTACCGGAGACAAGGTTATTGGTACTATTAAGCTATACGAACCCAAGCGAAAGCTATTTTCCACCATCAATATGTCCATGGCTCAGGGGATTGCTCAGTTGCTTTCTAGCCAAATTCTGTACGGCGACTATCAACAAAAGCAAACCTTACTTTCACAGGCCGAAATCAAGCTATTACACGCACAAGTCAATCCACATTTTTTGTTTAACGCCTTAAACACTATCAGTGCCGTCATTCGCCGCGAACCAAGCAAAGCAAGAGAGTTAATCCAGCATCTCTCTCAATTTTTCCGCAGCAACCTGAAACAGAACGTTGAAACTGTCACACTAAGAGAAGAACTGGCCCACGTCAGCGCATATCTAACAATAGAAAAAGCCCGTTTTGCCGATCGTCTTGAAGTCGACATCGATATTGATAGTGAACTTTTGGATAAAAAACTCCCCACCTTTACATTGCAGCCTCTGGTTGAGAATGCGATCAAACACGGGACTTCTAATCTATTGGAAAGCGGAGAAATCCGAATTTTCAGTCAAGAAGTCAGCAACGGGATAAAAATAGTGGTTGAAGACAATGCTGGTTGTTATCAAAAGCCAGAACAGGGCCATAGTGGCTTAGGCATGGAAATTGTCGATAAACGCCTTTCCAATATGTTTGGTAGAATCGCGTCCCTTGAAATTGATTCCATGCCCAATAAGTACACAAGGATGAGTTTCGTGATCCCAAATCACGAATGAGGATAAGGTAATAAAATGCTGTCAGCGTTAGTGATAGATGATGAACTTCTGGCTCGTGAAGAGTTAACGGAACTTCTTACCGAGAGCGGTAAAGTTGAAGTGATAGCACAAGCGAGCAATGCTATTGAAGGCCTCAAAAAGATCAATCACTTAAAGCCGGATGTGGTATTTCTCGATATTCAAATGCCCCAAGTGACTGGTATTGAACTACTGGGGATGCTCGATCCTGATACCATGCCTAAAGTGGTTTTTGTCACCGCCTATGACCAGTATGCGATCCAAGCATTTGAAGACAACGCGTTCGACTATCTACTCAAGCCTGTTGATGAAAACAGGCTAGATAAAACACTTGATAGACTCAACAAACAGCAAAGCCACCAGCCAGACCTTGCAAAGCTAGCCCCTATACAGCTGGACCAAGTGCCTTGCGTTGGTCACAATCGCATAGTGATTATCGCGACCAAGGAAGTGGAACTGGCCTACAGTGATCTCTCTGGTGTACAAGTTGTCACAAATAACCAAAAAGCCACCAGCCAATTGACCCTGAAAGTGCTAGAAGAAAAAACACACTTAGTTCGTTGCCACCGACAATACTTGGTCAACATAAAAGCAATTAAAGAGATAAAACTGTTAGAAAACGGACTGGCTGAGATCGTTACCGTTAGCGACAACTTAGTTCCTGTCAGTCGTCGCTACCTAAAAACACTAAAAGAGATGCTGGGTTTTCATTAGCAGTGGTTTTGCCATTCATCCATCACTTTTTGCATTGCCTTACTCGCCTCTTTCCATTCAGTGGTGAGTTTTAGCTCGCTGAAAGTGAAGCTCTTGCCGCGCAACAACTGATTGGCCACAGGCGTTTCCATAATAGGAAGATGATCCAGCACTTCAATTTGAGCGTCTCTTTGGTTGCATACCAAAATCATATCGCACCCCGCTACCAAAGCCTGATGAGAGCGCGCGGCAGGGCTTCCCATCACCGTAGCACCTTCCATAGTAAGATCGTCCGAGAAGATAATACCTTTAAATCCTAGCTTCTCTCTTAAGATGGTTTTCAACCAGAACTCCGAGCCACTTGCAGGCTGGTCGTCATAGTGTGGGTAAATCACATGAGCGGGCATCATAGCATCTAAGGTTCCAGCTTGGATCTGAGCTTTAAACACTGCCATATCCCGCTCAAAAATATCACTCCGACCGTCTACTGGCGTCTCAAGGTGAGAATCCGCTACCACGCCACCGTGACCAGGAAAGTGCTTGCCAGTCGTCGACATACCTATGGCTTTCATTCCTCGCATATACGCCGTACTCAGTTTGACAATGGTATCGGTGTCTTCGCCAAATGCTCGACTGCGAATCGCCTTACAGTCATATCCCATATCTAACACTGGCGCAAAACTCAGGTCGACGTCGTGAGCAATAAGTTCTGCCGCCATCAACCAACCGCCTTGTTGCGCAAGCTGTTCTCCCTCTGCGTGGCGACCATATGCCTGAGCGGGCGGGATCAAAGAGAAGCCTTGTTTAAATCTCTGGACTAATCCACCTTCCTGATCCACACCAATTAAGATGGGACGTTTGGCCGCTTCGCGAATAGAGCGGTTGAGCTCAATCAACTGTTCGTTATCGTGGTAGTTTCGAGCAAACAGGATGACGCCACCAACGGTTGGATGAGCGATAATTTCTTTGTCTTCTGCAGTCAGCTCGTACCCAGCTACATCAACCCACAATGGTCCCATGTTTAAATCCTCTTGTCCTAACTTGCCATTTCAGTTGTCAATGACGACACTTGAACACGCATGTTAGCACTAGATGAAAAAAATAGTGAGAGTGTGTCTATTTTTACTGGTAAATTAGAAAGATAACCTGAGATAGAGTTTGTAGATTCATGAGTAGAGAGCGCTTTATTGGTGTAATGTCTGGTACGAGTATGGACAGTATCGACACCGTTTTAGTCGAATTTGAAAATGGCGTTCCCAAAGAGTTATGCGCCAACGACTACCCGTTCCCCAGTAGCCTTAAACAAGAATTGCTCGACATCTGTTTAGGTCAGCCAACCAACTTAGCAACGGTAGGTCGACTAGATCATCAGTTAGGCCAACTCTTTTCCGATGCGATCTTAGCCCTGCTGGCCAAAGCGAATATCTCAGCTTCAGAGATCACTGCGGTGGGAAATCACGGACAAACCGTTTACCACCATCCCCACGGTGAATCCCCTTTTACTATTCAGTTGGGCGATGCCAATATTATCGCCGCTAAAACAGGAATCACCACTATCGCCGATTTTCGTCGCAAAGATATGGCACTAGGTGGACAAGGCGCTCCCTTGGTTCCTGCCTTTCATCAAGCCGTTTTTGCCGCAAAAGATTCGAGCGTGGTGATACTCAATATCGGTGGGATAGCCAACATTTCAGTACTTCAACCAAATCAGGCCACCATAGGCTACGATACCGGACCGGGAAATATGCTGATGGATGCTTGGATATCCCAAAGCTTGAACCAAGCCTACGACAAAGATGGCGCTTGGGCTAAACAGGCCGAGTCGATCCCGACTTACTCAGCACCCTATTAAGTGACCCTTATCTATCCGCTCCCTACCCAAAGAGTACCGGACGGGAACATTACAACCTGCCTTGGCTAAAACAGCAGTTACAGGGACGAACTCTTGAAGACATTGATGTTCAAAGAACTTTATGTGAATTTACTGCCCGTTCTATTTCAGATCAAATTGCCCATTTTAAGTACGGCAATAACCCCAAAGTACTGGTTTGTGGCGGTGGTGCTAACAACACCTTATTAATGGATCGCTTAACAGACTTATTGCCACACTGGTCGGTAGCCACAACCGACCACTATGGTATTAAGAGTGACAATATGGAAGCGATCGCGTTTGCATGGCTGGCACAGCGACGATGGCACGGACTGCCAAGTAACTTACCCGAAGTTACCGGAGCAAGCCAAACCGCTTCTCTCGGCGTCCTTTACCACGCTAACTAACCGTCTTAAAAGATAGGAATCAACATGACCAATGACGCTCTTATTTCTGCACTGTCGAAACTGGTATCGGAAGGAAGAAATCCCGACACTATGGATATCGACCTGTTACCCGCTATCGACATCGTCAAACGAATTAACGAGCAGGATAAACAGGTTCCCATAGCGATCGAAAACGTATTACCTGAGATAGCTCAAGCTGTTGATTTGATAACCGACACCTTTAAGCGAGGAGGTAGGCTTATCTATATCGGTGCTGGTACAAGTGGCCGCTTAGGGGTACTTGACGCTTCAGAATGCCCACCAACATTTGGCGTGTCTGATCAGATGGTCATAGGTTTGATTGCCGGCGGCAAAGACGCCATGTTTAAAGCGAAAGAAGGCGCTGAAGATTCCACAAGCCTAGGTCAAAGTGACCTCAAACAGCTTGCCATTTCTGATAAAGACGTGGTTGTTGGTATCGCGGCGAGCGGACGTACCCCCTATGTAATCGGGGCTCTAGAATATGCCAATACTCAAGGTTCTGGAACGGTCGCCGTTTCTTGTAACCCCTCTTCGCCCATCGCTGAAATTGCTGACGTGGCAATTAGTCCCCTTGTAGGCCCAGAAGCCCTGACAGGCTCAACTCGATTAAAATCGGGGACCGCACAAAAACTGGTTCTGAACATGCTGACCACTGCTAGCATGATTCGATTGGGAAAGAGCTATCAAAATTTGATGGTAGATGTAAAAGCAACCAATGAAAAACTGGTCGCTAGAGCGGCTCGCATTGTAATGCAAGCGACAGATTGCGACAAAGAGACAGCAGTTAACACTCTTGAACAGACGGACTATGACGTCAAACTGACCATTTTGATGCTGTTGACCGGATTAGATAAGACGACAGCCCAAGCCCAGCTTAACAAGAGTAACGGTTTCTTGCGCACGGCTGTCGAAAACAACCCGCCGTCTAATTGAGCTGCCAGAGCTCTGTTGAGGGATAAAAAGCTTGCCAAGCAAACCAGAAGACCATAACAGATGGCACTATCTCGCCATTTTCGGTGACCACCAAAGGCATACGAGTTTTAGGATCAAAAGAGACTTTAATTCGTTTGCCTTGTACTTGGTCTTCTAAAGAGAGTGCTTGGTCTAATCCGCTAATTTGGTAAGCCTTAGCACGATCATCGATCAGTACACCCAATACCCAAGATTTCGCAGGTAACTCATTTCGATTAGATGGGACAGGAAACATAGGAGAATCCGATTGGAAATAAGAGTAGTAGGCATTAGCAAAGTAATTGCGGTTAAATCCTGTATCTAATGACAGCACTAAACTCTGGGGATAGTTTTCCTTCCAAGCTTTCCACGTCATTTGATGACTGGGCAACCAATTGAGACGCGCACCTTTTTCTTTTCCCGAGACAGATTTAAGACCGAGTTGACTCCATAGCGATTCAGTTTGTCTGTCATACATAAGAACATCACTCTGATAGAGAAGTCCGGAAACGCCAAACGTTCGCTTAGTACCATTCACCTCACCGTCAAACACCATTCCAGTACCGCATAAAGGGCAATAAGTGATCACAACGGTTTTGTCTTGGAACTCGTCATTGACAATTTCGTGCCAAATTAGGATCCGCAGTGGATAAGCCTTGGAAACACCATTGATTGTTACCCCCATAACCACGTCATCGTCGTGAAGATACGTAACCTTATCGGCAGAAGTAAATTTGGGGTTATCAATGGCTGGAATGCCATCTTTTGGCGGGCCGCCTGCTAAAATCAAATCAGAATCAACAAGCGCATTGTTAAGGTCAAATCCGTTTAAGGTTTTGCCGTTACTTGAGGCTACGTGAACCAGTAGCCCCAAAAGTAAAATAGTCAGTCGAATCATAGCGTCTTCTCCTTGTGAGAAGACAGACCGGATTAGTGGGTGTAATCATTCCAACCGCGTTGCCACTCCATACGGAATTTCTGAGCCTCTTCCATTCCTTCACACACCCCTTCATAAACTTGGCCCGAGAGCCCTATTTGGTAGGCAAAATTAGGGTTACAATACTCTTTAACCCCTATTAAGTAGCCTTGATCATACTGGGCGCGTTGCTCACCATTGACTGCCGCCATAGAACTATTAGAGCGCTCTGCATGTCCTCTGATCCCATCCTGATAGCCTTTTTGGTACCAATCACCTCCCGACTCATATTGAGTGGAACAGGCTGTAAGAGTTACTAGCATTGCGAATAACCACATTTTATTCATTGTATTCTCTTCCGAAATTCAGGGACTTAATTTAATAAAACCACTAAATCCATCAGAATGCCACTCCGAGAACAAAAAAACCGCTTATCTAGCCTAGAGACCACTTAACAGGTAATACGACCACTCACTCCTAAAGCGAATGTCACTCGACCTCGTTGTTTATATTATCGAACATGAGCTTATTAAAATTGATTAAGGAAGAATCGCTATGATGTGGTTTTTAACCTGTGTCGCTGCACTAATCGGCGGATACTTTATCTACGGTGCCTTTGTTGAAAAAATCTTCGGCATCAACGAAAAACGTCAAACTCCAGCACACACTAAAGGTGATGGCGTGGACTTTGTACCAATGTCGACCAAAAAAGTCTACTTAGTTCAGCTTCTAAACATTGCTGGCGTTGGCCCAATTTTTGGTCCGATTATGGGTGCGCTATACGGTCCAGCTGCAATGCTCTGGATTGTTGTAGGCTGTATTTTTGCAGGTGCGGTCCACGACTACTTCTCTGGTATGTTGTCGGTACGCAACGGCGGAGCTTCGGTTCCAACTATCACTGGTAAGTATCTAGGCAATGGCGCAAAACACTTTATGAACATCTTTGCCATTGTTCTACTACTGCTAGTCGGTGTCGTTTTCGTTTCTGCTCCAGCAGGTATGATCACTAACCTGATCAATGATCAAACTGACCTGACCGTAACTATGACCACTATGGTTGTAGCCATCTTTGCGTACTACATCATTGCGACAATCGTACCGGTCGACAAGATCATTGGCCGCTTCTACCCGCTATTCGGCGCACTGCTTATCTTTATGTCGGTTGGCCTAATGACGGCTGTCGCCTTCTCTTCTGAGCATACTGTTATGGGTAGCTTCGAAGTAAGCGATATGTTTACTAACATGAACCCGAATGACCTTCCACTTTGGCCTGCTCTATTTATCACCATTGCTTGTGGTGCAATTTCAGGCTTCCATGCAACTCAGTCTCCTCTTATGGCTCGCTGTATGGAAAATGAAAAGAACGGTCGCTTTGTCTTTTACGGAGCAATGATCGGCGAAGGTGTTATCGCTCTTATCTGGTGTGCAATTGCGCTTTCTTTCTTCGGCTCCTTAGACGCGCTTTCAGAAGCAGTGAAGAACGGCGGTCCAGGTAACGTGGTTTACAGCGCTTCCTTTGGTCTACTGGGTGTATTTGGCGGTATCGTTGCTTTCTTAGGAGTCGTGATCTTGCCTATCACTTCTGGTGATACTGCATTCCGCTCAAGCCGCCTAATTCTCGCTGAATACTTTGGCATGGAGCAAAAGACACTGCGCAATCGCCTACTGATGGCACTACCGCTGTTTGTGATTGGTGGCATCCTAACCCAAGTAGATTTTGGTGTAATTTGGCGCTACTTCGGTTTTGCCAACCAATCAACGGCGGTAATGATGCTTTGGACAGCATCGGCATACTTGCTGCGCCATAACAAGCTTCACTGGATCACTACCGTACCGGCGATGTTTATGACAACAGTATGTGTCACCTTTATTCTAAACAATGCAACTTTAGGGTTTGGATTACCAATCGTCACTTCAACTATTGCTGGTGTTCTGTTCGCAGTAACCGCAGCGGCATACGTAATTAAAACTTCAAAAGGTAAAGGGGAATCAGACTTGCCTAGCGAAGAGAAACCAAAAGGCGTCGCTGAAACTGCCTAGTTTTCTTCACTTTTGGTCAGCTTATCTCGTTGACGAATAAGCAAGTAAAATAGAAAGGGGCTCCTAATCGGAGCCCCTTAATTATATCTAAAGTTTTACTCAATCAATCTGTTTGACTTGCAACTCTTTCGGCACTTCAAAAAACATGTTTTCTTCGCGGCCTAATACATTTTCAACTTCGTCTGCACCCAACTCTTTTATGCGGTTAATGATCTGATCAACCAACTCTTCCGGTGCTGAAGCTCCAGCGGTAACACCCACTTTCACTTTTCCATCGAACCATTTGGGATCGATGTCTTCAGGGCAGTCGGTGAGATAGCCAGGTGTGCCTAGCTTCTCTGCCAGCTCTTTCAGTCGGGTAGAATTAGAAGAGTTCTTAGAGCCCACAACCACAACTACATCAACCATATACGCTAACTCGCGTATCGCATCTTGTCGGTTCTGGGTTGCGTAACAGATGTCGTCTTTGCGCGGACCTTGTATATCAGGGAAAACGCGGCGCAGTTCTTCGATTACGTCTGCCGTTTCATCAACAGACAACGTAGTTTGACTAACATAATGAAGATGGGACGGGTCTTTGACTTGGTCTTTTAACAATATGACTTCTTCTGGTTTTTCGACCAGATACATACCACCGGACTCACTGGCATACTGACCCATGGTACCTTCTACTTCAGGGTGACCTGCATGACCAATCAATACCACTTCCATGTGTTTTCGACTCGCACGAGCGACTTCCATATGGACTTTGGTTACTAGTGGGCACGTAGCATCAAACACCGTTAGATCGCGCTGCTTCGCCTCTTGTCTTACCGCCTGAGACACCCCATGAGCAGAAAAGATAACAATGTTATCATCGGGGACTTCACAAAGCTCTTCAACAAAGATCGCGCCTCGTTGCTTTAAGCCCTCAACGACAAATCGATTGTGAACCACTTCATGTCGAACATAGATCGGAGGCTGGTACATTTCTAGCGCACGCTCCACTATGCTGATAGCTCTATCCACTCCGGCGCAAAAGCCACGTGGATTAGCGAGTAAAATTTTCATTGCATTGCTCATGGTATCTTTCTTTTTTGGGTCGCTATTCTACCGACAAAATTTCAACTTCAAAAGTCACATCCTGCCCAGCAAGAGGATGGTTGAAATCAACCGTCACTGAATCACCCGCCACTTCTGTAATTATTCCCGGTATTTCTGCTCCATCAGGCCTGAAAACGCCATAATAGTGCCAACTTCCACTTCGGCGTCACCGACAAACTTCGCGCGATCCATGTGGTGCACATTGTCTGGATTAGGCATGCCAAATGCGTCTTGCGCTTTTAGTTCAATCGCTCTTTCATCACCCTGAACTAAACCGAGCAGACAATTTTCAAAGCTTTCACTAAGACTTCCATCACCAATAATCAATTTGGCAGGTTTACCCATGTTATGAGTACTGTCGCTACAGAGCCATCATTCAATTTAATTGTGAAGTGCAGTGTCACTGCAGAATTTTTAGCAATGGTGGTCACGTTAGGGCTTCCTTTCGATTATCAGGCTAGAACCTGTCTTTTTATAGTAAAAAGCGCCGTCCGAATCAACGGACAGCGCCTAGGGTTATTGTAATATGAGCCTAGTTTTCGCTCTGTTCATTTTTGCGAAAACCGTCGAGAATGATCATCGCAGCACCAACACAGATAGTACTATCGGCGAGATTGAATGCAGGCCAGTGATACGCTCCCCAGTAGAAATCTAGGTAATCGACCACAAAACCGTGCACGATTCGGTCGAAAACATTGCCAACCGCACCACCGATAATCATCGCGTAGGCAATATTGTTCCACTTCTCTTTTGCTGGCAGTTTACTCATCCAGTAAGTCAATAAGCTTGTCACAACAATGGCAATACCAGTAAAGAACCAACGCTGCCAGCCCGATTGATCGCTTAAGAAACTAAAGGCAGCACCATAGTTATGCACGTACAACAAGTTAAAGAATGGCAATATCTCTATGCGATTAGCCCACCCATAACCCATATTGTTCATAACCACGAGCTTAATCGCGATATCGGCAAAAAAGATGACGACCGCTAGCCATAGCCAGCGGACACCAGACTGTTTTAAAGTCAAAACATTCTCACTCATTACACTCACTTCTTAGGCAAATTGTCGCGTTTCACCTTCGCCTTCAACGTTGGAGACACAGCGACCACAGATGGTTTCATGTCCTGAGATAGTACCAACGTCTGAAGTGTGATGCCAACAACGATCACATTTCTCTGCCTCAGTGGCAACCACTTCAACAAACAGGCCTTCAACTTCCGTCTCTTGCGCTGTCGCCGTTTTTTCGGACAGCGGTTTGACAACGGCTGAGGACGTCAAAAGTACAAAGCGAAGTTCGTCTTCTAGGCGATTCACTTTTTCCAAAAGCGCATCATCAACATAAAGTGTCACTTCAGCTTGTAGAGAACCACCTATCGTTTTTTCACTTCTCGCCGCTTCTAGAAGCTTGTTGACAGCTCCGCGAATCTCTTGAATTTCTGACCAGAATTCATTGTTCAGCTCTTCACCTTCTTGCAAGTCGAATAGACCTTCGTACCACTCATCAGCAAAGACAAATTTACCGCGTTCGCCTGGCATTTGATTCCAAATTTCATCAGCGGTGAATGACATAATCGGAGCCATCCAACGAACCAGCGCTTCTACAATGTAGTACAGCGCTGTTTGGCAACTGCGTTGAGCGTGTCCGCCCAGCTTCGCAGTGTATTGACGGTCTTTGATAATATCTAGGTAGAAAGAACCCATTTCGATAGAACAGAAGTGCATCAGGCGCTGCATAACAGCATGAGTGTTGTACTCATTGTACGCCTTGATAATCTCTTCTTGTGCAGCAAATGCTCTAGCAACTGCCCAGCGATCCAATGCCACCATATCTTGTGGTGCGACTAAATCAGTTGATGGATCAAAGCCGCTCAAGTTGGCGAGGAAGAAACGCGAAGTGTTGCGGATACGGCGATACGCATCGGCACTGCGTTTAAGGATCTCATCAGAAACCGCAACTTCACCAGTGTAGTCTGTGGATGCAACCCAAAGGCGTAAAATATCTGCACCTAGCTTGTTAGTCACATCTTTTGGTGCAACTACGTTGCCGATAGACTTAGACATCTTACGCCCGTGTCCATCAACCACAAAACCATGAGTTAAAACTTGCTTGTAAGGCGCTTCATCTTTCATCGCAATCGAAGAGATAAGCGAAGACTGGAACCAGCCGCGGTGTTGGTCTGAACCTTCTAAGTACAGATCAGATGCATTTCCGTTGTACTCTTCACGAGCATCGACAACCGAGTAGTGAGTCACACCCGAATCGAACCAAACGTCTAGGGTATCGAGTACTTTCTCATATTTGTCTGCATCATCACCTAGCAACTCTGCTGGCTCAACATCCCACCATGCTTGAATGCCTTTTTGCTCGACAAGTTGAGCTACTTTCTCAATCAACTCAGAGCTATTTGGATGAAGCTCTGCCGTCTCTTTATGGACAAAGAGAGCTATTGGCACACCCCAAGTACGCTGGCGAGAAATACACCATTCAGGGCGACCTTCAATCATACCTTCAATACGGCTCTGACCCCAATCCGGCATCCATTCAACATTTTTGATTGCTTCAAGCGCTTTGGAACGAAGACCCGCTTGATCCATAGAAACAAACCATTGAGGTGTTGCTCTGAAGATAATCGGAGTCTTGTGACGCCAGCAGTGAGGGTAGCTGTGCTCATAAGCGTGGTGATGTAGCAGGGCGCCTTTTTCTTTTAACACCTCAACAACGGCGTCATTAGCTTTAAATACGTGCTGACCAGCAAACAGCTCAGTATCTGGTAGGTAAACGCCATTGGAGCCAACAGGGTTAGCCACTTCTAGGTCGTATTGCTGACCTACCGCGAAGTCTTCTTGACCATGCCCTGGCGCTGTATGAACAACACCTGTACCTGAATCGGTGGTTACGTGATCGCCCAAAATGGCTGGCACGGTAAAGTCGTAGAAAGGGTGTTGGAACTGAGACAACTCTAAGTCAGCACCTTTCGCAAAACCTAGGTTGTGGAAATGTTCAATGCCCGCGCGATCCATCACGTCTTTCGCGAGTTCAGAAGCGACAACGATACGCTCAGGGTTGTCGCCTTCCACTTGAATTAATACGTATTCAAGATCATCACGCAAACACACGGCGCGGTTTGCAGGAAGTGTCCAAGGCGTTGTTGTCCAGATAACAATTGAGATATCTCCATGGCCTTTGTGATCTTTGAGCAAGGAGAATTTATCTTCTAGTGCCGACTGATCTGCGGCTTTAAAACGCACGTCGATAGAAGGAGATACTTTATCTTTGTACTCGACTTCCGCTTCCGCCAACGCACTGCCACAATCTGTACACCAGTGGACAGGCTTAAAGCCTTTTAAAAGGTGACCATTGTCAGCAATCTTGCCCAAGGCGCGAATGATGTTCGCTTCAGTGGCAAAGTCCATCGTGCGGTAGGGCTTGTCCCACTCGCCTAAAATACCCAGGCGTTTAAAGCTCTCTTTTTGGCCTTCAACCTGACCCGCTGCGTAATTGCGACACTTTTCGCGAAACTCACCAGCCGTTACTTTTTGACCCGGTTTGCCCACTTTCTTTTCTACCATTAGTTCAATAGGCAGACCGTGGCAGTCCCAGCCAGGAATGTAAGGAGCGTCAAAACCCGACAGCGTTTTGGATTTGATAATAATGTCTTTAAGAATCTTGTTTAGTGCGTGACCAATGTGGATATCGCCGTTGGCGTATGGAGGGCCATCGTGCAATACGAAAGATTTTTTACCTTTCTTCGCTTTACGAATTTCTCCGTAAAGATCTTCTTTGTACCAACGCTTAAGCATTTCTGGCTCTCTGTTGGCCAGATTTCCGCGCATTGGAAACCCTGTTTCTGGTAAGTTCAGGGTATCTTTATAATCACTCATCGATTCTTAATTCCGTTGTGTTGGGCGATAATTAGACATTGTGCCATCCGGTGGACTAAACCCTTTGGCTTGCTCACTGACGCAACCACACCCGAGCTGCTTCAGCATCCAATTCAATTTGCTGTTTTAATGCTTCAAAAGATTCAAATTTTTGCTCATTTCGAAGCTTGTGGAGCAGCACTATCTCTAGCTGCTTACCATATAAGTCCCCTTGAAAATCGAACAAGTGGACCTCTAACTGTTGACGAACACCGTTAACGGTTGGCCTGTTACCTATATTAGCAACACCACCCAAAGCTTGCTCACCTAACCCCAACGCCTTTACGACATACACACCGGAAACCGGTGATACACATCGTTTCAAAGGGATATTTGCGGTAGGAAAACCTATGGTTCGTCCCAGTTTGCGACCATGTGAAACACGGCCGCTAATACTGTAATCTCTTCCGAGCATTTCAGAAGCAGAAATAAGGTTGTCACGCGCGAGAGCATCTCTAATAGCAGTGCTACTCACTCTCTGTTCAGATAGGCAAAAACTCTGTGTGCTGACCACTTCAAAGCCCATTCGCGCTCCAGCCTGCTCAAGCATTTTAAAGTTGCCTTGACGACCTCTACCAAAGCAAAAATCATCACCGACGACTAAGTACTTTACACCAAGCTTTTTAACCAAAAGATCGGAGATGAAATGGTCGGCAGTCATATCAGCAAATTGTGCATTGAAGTTAATGCACACCAAGCGATCAACACCTAACTTACCCAATTGGACAAACTTGTCTCTTAAACGAGTAAGACGGGCGGGTGCTCGCTCTCTAGCAAACAGTTCCAGAGGTTGAGGCTCAAAGGTCATCACCGTGGAGGCTAACCCCATACGATGAGCTTTCTCGATCACTTGTGACAGTACTTCTTGGTGCCCCAAATGCACACCATCGAAATTGCCAATGGTCAATACACACCCAGCGTGACTAGGGTTGAGATTGTGAATTCCGCGAATCAATTCCATTGGAGCTGCCAAAAACCTATTAAATTTGCCGATTTTGAAACCGACGGATTATATACTATCCCCAAGCGACTTAAAATCGCTGTCTGGTAGAAAACCAGACAGAATGGAGCAAGCCCTGTCGACTTAACGCGAGGAACACAAACTAATTACTCGACCACCGCTTTTAAATGTTGAATCGAACTCCCAAAACAAGTAACGCAATCAGATAGGTGAAAGCACCAGCGCCAATAAGCCCCGCTAACCAAAAAACGCGTTCAGCAAAGCTCCATGCCAACCAGACGTGCATCTCTTCAAGTAAGCTCAACAAGACGGCGACCATAGCACCACCCGCTGCGATCACTTTGGCTATAAAGACCAGCGTCCCTTTAGTCAGGCGATATACCTGACTTTGATGTAAACCGCGATAAAGAAGTGACATATTGACCAAAGCAGACAAAGAGGTAGCTATCGCCAATCCAATGTAGCCATAGAACCAAGCAAAGATAAGGTTGAATACCATATTGGTAGCCATAGCGATTATGCCGTAGCGCACCGGAGTTTTCGTATCTTGGCGAGAATAATAACCAGGAGCCAGTACTTTGATTAGCATAAAGTTGAGCAAACCGGCCGCGTAAGCCATAAGAGAAAGTGAAGCAAACTCCACATCTTGTGGCGAGAACTCCCCTCTCATAAAGAGTACCATCAGCATAGGTTTAGCCAAAAACATCAAACCGAGCATCGCAGGCAAGCCTAATAACACCACCATTTTCACACCCCAGTCCATAGTGGCAGCAAATGCGCTGTGCTCCACATCGACGTGCTTTCTCGATAAGGTAGGCAGAATCACCGTAGCGATAGCAATACCAAACAGACCAAGTGGGAACTCTAACAGTCGATCAGAATAGTAGAGCCAACTGATTGATCCCGTCTGTAGAAAACTCGCAATAAAGGTATCTAGCAGCAAGTTGATTTGACTGACCGATACACCAAAAAGAGCGGGGATCATCAAGGTTCTAATTTTAACCACGCCGGGATCGCGCCAACCCCATTTGGGTTTTACCATCACACCCGCTTTTATTAAGAAGGGGATCTGAAATAGAAATTGAACCAAACCACCGAGGAAAACTCCGATAGCTAACCCCACTTCCGGTTGGCTTAATAGAGGGGAGATAAACCAAGCGGAAAGAATAATCATCACATTGAGAAAGACAGGGGTAAATGAAGAAACCGCAAATTTCCCCAAAGTGTTGAGTATTGCCCCAGATAATGCGACAAAAGTAATAAACCACAGATAGGGGAAAGTTATCTTCAGCATAAAGCTGGCCAGTTCAAACTTACCAGCGGAAGGACCATCGTTAAGCCAATCAATAAACCATCCGGCACCGAATAATGCTGTAACGGCTCCAGAACCCAAGACCCCTAGTAGGGTGACAACAGAGACAATAACCCCTAAGGTCCCCGCCACTCTAGCGATTAGCTGGCGAGTTTTATCCATATCACCTTGAGCTTGGTATTCAGTCAGTACAGGGACGAATGCTTGAGAGAATGCACCTTCACCAAACAAGCGACGCAGAAAATTGGGAATTTTATTGGCAAAGAAAAAGACATCGGCACTGGCACCTGCCCCCATTAGATTTGCCACCACTACGTCCCTGACTAAGCCAAGCACGCGTGAAATAAGAGTCATGGCGCTGACAATCATGCCAGACTTGAGCAGACGTTTACTCACGGATACCTCAATAGAGTGCTAATCCTCAGTCAAACCTCAACTAAATTGCGGAAAGTCGAAATGAGGGTAGATAAGTATTAGCATTGCAAAAAAAATACTGTTAGAATCCCCGCCATCTTAACCGCGATGACCTCTCTAATCCAAAATTTGTTTTGGCTTCGATTGGTTTTTGCACAAATCATTTGACATTTGAGCGCAAATAGGGGATATTCCTCGCCCTTAAATTGTCACCGAATTAAAGTTTTTGGGAGTTAGACCCTTGGCAAATAGTAAATCTGCTAAGAAGCGCGCTATCCAGGCTGAGAAACGTCGTCAGCACAATGCTAGCCGTCGTTCTATGATGCGCACTTACATGAAGAAAACAGTTGCTGCTATCGAAGCAGGCGACAAAGAAGCTGCAACTGCTGCATTCGCTGTAGTTACACCTATCCTAGACCGCATGGCGACTAAAGGCCTTATTCACAAGAATAAAGCAGCTCGTCATAAGTCTCGTTTCTCTGCACAAATCAAAGCGCTTTAATAGCAACTTGATTCGTCAGTGAAGAAAAAACCGCTTTCGCCGGTTTTTTTATATCTAAAATTCCATTAAACACTGCAATAAAGACCGTGTAACAACTTGATCATCGCTTTCACTTCTTCACTGCTCAATGTATAGAACACCGTTTGCGCTTCTTTGCGAGTGTTGACAAGCCCATCTCTACGCAACCAAGCCAAATGTTGAGAAAGTGCCGACTGACTAAGCTCTAGTTTACTGCATAGCTCTCCAACAGAAAGTTCTTGGTCGTGTAACAAGCACAATATCTGTAAGCGACGTTCATTGGCCATTGCCTTGAGCAACACCACGGCTCTCGCGGAATTCTTTTCCATTTCTTGTAAGTTCATTGGCTGGTACTCCTTAGAACAACTGCACTTCTACCACTCACTAGCCTGAATAAAGTCACGAAGATTATCACACTAGGCGACGTAATCTCTTGGTCAATTTGTCCGATTTATTGGCCGAAGGCTGGATAAACTAACAAAAAGAGAACGTCGTTGGAACTCGCCCACCATTAAAGCTTAAGTACACTTCTACCCACTGCTTGACCTTTGTTTTGTGAAACAAGTAAAACAACGAGCATGGTTTTATTAATTTGATTAATAATAAATCAATTGACTATGCGATGAAAAGTTTTCACTTAAACAAAGAGCCAAAATCTGCGTCACACACATTTTTTACTGCTGGATGCTGGATCATCCGCTCTGCAAATATGACGTAATACTCCTCTTTGAGGTCTTCTGGTTGCCCAATAAGCTGTAAAGGAAGCTCGTCGCCTACTTCATCTAGATATAGAGTGGGCGCAAGAAAAATCACGTCACTGTGGTATCGAGCAAAGGCCTTCATTAAAGCAACATCATCAAACTCGCCCAAAATATTTGGTTGTATCCCTTGCCTATCGAACCACTGCAAAACTTTTCGTCCCATCGCTGTTCGGCTGCCGGGGATAAGGAGCTTTCTCTGCTCTAGAAAAGCTGGGAAGCTCACGTTTCCCACATAACCGGAGCAAAAAAAGCTCATACTGCTTTCACCGAGTTTTTTACTGTACAAACCAGGGCTTTGACTAGAATCAACTGGACAGTCAGATAAAATCATATCCAACTTGTGTTGAGACAGTTGCTCTAACAGCATTTCGTGTGTCGATTCAAAACACCGCAAGTGAATACTGTTGTCTGCGGGAACCGTATTCAAAAGGACTTTACTCACTAGCCGTTTTGACAGCGCATCAGCAACCCCAACGTCAAACAACAGATTTGATCGCTGACTGTAATTAACGATATCGAGCATTTCATAGCTCAGTCCAAACATGCGATCGGCATATTTAAACACCAGTTGCCCTAACTCAGTAGGTTCAACACTTCTGCCGTTTCTCTTAGTGAGCTTGCCAGACATGCGATCTTCTAACGCTTTAATTTGTCCGGTGACCGTCTGCGGCGTTAAAAACAGTGCATCTGCCGCCTTAGTGACCGATCCCTGTTTACATACCATCCAGAAATAATAGAGATGGTTATAGTTTAAATGTGACATTCATGAAACCTATAGATAGGGAAGCAGTTTTATATCAAACCACCGCCATGACAGCAACAGTTCGGAATTTACGAAGAATAAAAAGATTTTAATGATTTTTTCCGAAATCAACAATTACATAAGTGTCATATTTGTCATATTCAAACTTTGTACACAAATCTAAACGGCCAAATTTTAAGCAATTTTGAGACTTTACCCTCACACTTACAAATTGTTATTTTTACCATAATAAACAACGAGTTAACTAAAATGTAAAACTAAAAAAACAGTTCAATTTTGAGCTAACAAACAAAATCATCATTGATACATATAACTGTAATATTACTGAAATAATTCCCCTCTAGTATCGGCCACAGTTTCAACAACAGACCAAACAGATCTAAACGGTCAATGGAGAAAATTATGATGAACCAAGCTACTTCTACAGCAGCGCCAATTTCGAGCACCACTCGTTGGTTACGCTGGGCTAACTTGGCATTCATGTTATATCTACTGCTGCTGGCAGTATCTATGGTAGGCAGTGGTTTTAAATGGGCAACTGGCGAACAAGCCAAAGTCCTATTTGAATTTGCTTCTCACCCAGTAGCAGGCCTTATGATCGGCCTTGTGGCAACCGCACTTATTCAATCTTCTAGTACAGTAACATCTATTATCGTCGGCCTCGTTGCTGGTGGCCTACCGGTAGAAACCGCTATCCCTATGGTTATGGGCGCGAATATCGGTACAACTGTAACGAACACCCTAGTGAGCCTAGGTCACGTGCGCTGTAAAACAGAGTTTAAGCGTGCTTTTGCTAGTGCAACCATTCACGACTTCTTCAATCTTCTAGCGGTGGTTATCTTCCTTCCTCTAGAGATGATGTTTGGTATCTTAGAAAAGATCTCTCATTGGTTAGTATCACCGCTTCTTGCAACTGGTGATATGAGCATCAAAGGTCTGAACTTTATCAAACCAATTACTAAGCCTGTTGTTAGTGCCGTTAAAGAGCCATTAGCGGCCTTTGGTGACACCATGGGCGGCGTATTGCTTATCGCTATTGGTATCACGACTATCTTCGTCGCTATTACGGTTATGGGTAAACTGATGAAGAGCCTAATGGTGGGTCGCGCTCGCGAGATCCTAAAGAATGCTATTGGTCGTGGTCCAATTCACGGTATCGCTTCGGGTTCAATCGTGACAATTCTGGTTCAATCTTCATCAACGACTACCAGCCTTATGGTGCCATTAGTAGGTAGTGGTGTACTGAAAGTACGCGAAGTGTACCCATTCACCCTTGGTGCAAACATAGGTACTTGTATTACTGCTCTACTCGCTGCAACGGCAGTTTCTGGTGAGTTTGCGGTGTTCGCCCTTCAGATCGCGCTTGTACACTTAGTATTCAACCTAATGGCAACCGTGTTTATCTTCGGTATTCCATTCCTGCGTGAACTACCTGTTAAAGGTTCTGATTACATCGCAGAAATGGCGATTAAAAACAAAGCCGTTGTAGCTGGATATCTAATGGCTGTATTTATTATCATGCCAGGAACTATCCTTGCTCTAACAACCTAAACAAAATTACCATCGCTTAAAGGGGCTCTAATGAGCCCCTTTTTTTGTCTCTGTACCGGCCCAACACGAAATTGAATTGAGTGTTTACCTGTAAAATGAAAGATAAAAAAACAGCCTCGAAGGCTGTTTTTGTCATTATTGATTTAGCTGGCGATCAAACCGAGAACGGATACTTAATCGCATCATGACATTCGTAGCCTGTCACTTCGAAATCATCTAATGTTACCCAAGTCTCTAGGTCTTCTAGTGACTTAATCTCTGGGTTGATGTGGAACTGTGGCGGAGATAGAGGCTCGCGTTTCAACTGAACATCGCGCATTAGCTCTAGCTGATCTTCATATATGTGAGCATTCACTATCTTGTGATAAGCGACACCCGCTTTCTTACCAGTGATCTGAGCCATAATTGCGAGGAATACATAAACCTGAACCATATTAAAGTTAAGGCCTAAAGGAACATCACAAGAACGCTGAGTACTGTTTAGATACAGAGTGTCTCCGAGTAAAGAAAAGTGATGGCTGTACATACATGGACGTAAACACCCCATATGGAACTCACCCGGATTGTAAAAGTTAAGGATTTCACCTCTATCATCAACGCCTTTACTTAGGTCATCCACAATTTTCCGAAGCTGATCGATATGGCCACCATCTGGCTTAGACCAAGCGCGGCCCTGAACGCCATAAACGCGCCCCATATCATCCTCTCCTTTGCGATGAGGGTTGTTTAACCAAGCTTCATTGAGATTTGCGTTAGCATCCCAAGTTTTGGTACCCAACTTGCGGAAATCTTCCGCGCTGTCATAACCGCGAATATAACCGAGTAATTCGGCTACTGCTGCTTTCCAAAAACTTTTACGCGTCGTCACCAATGGAAACTGATTGTTAGCGACATCATAAGTGAGGTCCGCGTTAATCACCGTTAGACAACGTTTACCTGTGCGTTCGTTTTCTACCCATTCACCATGGTCAACGATGCGTTGACACAAATCTAAATACTGTTTCACAGCAACACCTTATTTTACTTTCTGTTGTGTCATTGAGTCTGAGTAATGGCCGCGTTTGTATGCCCAAACAACCATACCAGCACCGATAATCACCATTGGCAATGACAAAATCTGCCCCATGGAAATATATCCACCGAATAGACCTAAATGCGCATCGGGTTCACGCACGTATTCTACCAAGAATCGGAATAAACCGTATCCCGCTAAGAACAGGCCAGATACCGCGCCAAGTGGTCTTGGTTTCTTAATAAACCAGTTGAGGATAAAGAAGAGTACGATACCTTCCAAGGCCATCTCGTACAATTGAGAAGGGTGTCGAGGTAAAGGCCCACCATTTGGGAAAACCACGCCCCAAGGCACGTCGGTAACGCGTCCCCAAAGTTCGCTGTTCATAAAGTTGCCAAGACGTCCCATACCTAAACCAAAAGGCACAAGTGGAGCGATAAAATCTGCCACACCAAAGAAGGTTCTTTGATTGCGTTTTGCATACCAAAACATTGCGGTAATCACACCAAGTAAACCACCGTGGAAAGACATACCACCTGTCCAGACTTTAAATAGGTAAAGCGGATCTTGTATAAACAGGTCAAAGTTGTAAAACAGGACATACCCTACTCGACCACCAATCACCACCCCTAAAAAACCGGCAAACAGCAAATCAGAGACTTGTTCTCTCGTCCAGCCGCTTCCCGCTCTGTCAGCTCTGCGATTGGCTAACCACAATGCGAACACAAAGCCGACTAAGTACATCAAACCATACCAACGAATGGAGACCGGCCCCAGTGACACCAATACAGGATCAATATTAGGAAATTCAAGATACCCTTGAGACATAACTTTCTTTCTCTTTTTCTTAGATGAGGCAACATGCCCCTTTAATGAGATGCTCTTAGAACAACATAGTTCCAGCAACAAACATCAAAAATACCGCAAAGATTTTTTTCAGTTGTGCTGTTGGCAGACTTGTTGCCCATTTAGCCCCAAATCGGGTGGTTAGCATAGACGTTGCAGCAATGGCGAACAAGGCTGGCAAATAGATATAGCCAAGGCTGTACGATGGCAAACCCTCGGCTTGATAGCCGTGTAGAATAAAACCAGCCATACCTGATAACGCAATAAAGACACCACATACCGACGAAGAGCCGACGGCCTTCCGCATTTCAACACCGTGTTGATTCAAAAAAGGAACCGATAAAGAACCGCCGCCAATCCCAGCGAGACTCGATACTACACCGATACCAGTACCATATACTGTCGTTATTCCGCTACTTGGCATCGACTTATTGCTAGTCACTTTAATAGAACGGAACATCTGGATGGACAAACAAAATACGATGACACCAAATACACGGGGTAAGTATTGGCTAGGTATCCATTCAGCGACATTTGCTCCAATAAACCCACCAATTACCACACCTGGCATCAGCCACTTGATTACATACATATCGACGTTGCCAAGCTTTAGGTGGTTGAATGCAGAGGAGCCCGAAGTGACAATGATTGAAGCGAGTGAAGTAGCCAGTGCGATGTGCATTGTGATATCGGGACTGATGCCCGCTTTTGGAAGTAGATACACCAGAGCGGGTACAACGATCAGCCCTCCGCCAATACCTAACAACCCAGCCATTACACCAACAAAAGCCCCCACAAGAAGCAATAAGCCCAATAGTTCAAACGTCACAAGCAACCCCTACTTTTTACCAGCTCGAATAAAGCCAGCGAATCCTTTATTTTCAAAATAGTCGCTCATCATACCATAGATAGAATCGCCGTAAGGTTGAACTAATGCCTGCTCGGCGAGTTCTTTCAATTCTTCCACACGAGTGTGCCGAAGCAGATATTTGACTTTGGCAACGTTCGAGGTGTTCATACTTAGACTGCGGTATCCCAGCCCTACCATTAACATCGCGCCAATGGGATCACCCGCCAGTTCACCACAAATACAGACGGGCAGTTTGAGTTTTTCGCAGGTTTGATGAATATGCTGCAGCGCCATGACCACTGCAGGGTGCATTGACTCATATACATCAGCAACCCGAGCATTGTTGCGATCCACCGCCAGTAAATATTGCGTCAGGTCATTAGTACCAACCGAAACAAAATCAATTTTTTCCGCAATCAGAGGCAGTAAATAGAGCATAGATGGCACTTCAACCATCACGCCCAATTCAGGCATTTTGATCGATTTGTCAACGGCTTCAATTTCCAAATAAGCCCTTTCTATTAACTCTAAAGCATCGTCGAGTTCTTTGGCTCCAGAGACCATAGGTAAAAGAATTCGCAAGTTGCCGTGTTTTGCGCTCGCTTTCATCATTGCCCGAATTTGCATCAAGAATATATCGGGATGATCTAGGGTAAAGCGGATCCCCCTCCAGCCCAAAAAAGGATTGTCTTCTTCTATGGGCAAATAAGGAAGCGCCTTGTCTCCCCCGACATCTAACGTCCGCATTACAACAGGTTTATCTGGGTAGGCCTCTAGTACACTACGATACAATTGAACTTGCTCATCCTCAGAAGGAAAGCGGTGTTGCAACAAAAAGGAAATTTCTGTTCGATAAAGTCCAACACCATCGACACCTTGGTTCACCGAAATATTAGTATCGGCACTCAACCCAGCATTTAGCATCACCTCCACTCTGACATCGTCTTGAGTACAGGCCGGTTGCTCGATTCGATCATTAACCATGCGCGATAGCTCGCGCTCTTCATCGGCTAACGCTTGATACTCTTTTCGCAGTTGCTGACTAGGAGAAACTAAAATTTCACCACTGTAACCATCAACGATCCCGCTTTTGCCGTGAATAGAGTCTAGGTTTAGGTTCACGCCCATTACGGCAGGAATACCCAGCGCTCTGGATAAAATAGCGGCGTGTGAGTTAGCCGCTCCTTCAAGAGAAATGACTGCCAATAACTGCTCTTTGGGAACCGATGCCAAAAGCGTCGCCGTAAGCTCTCGAACAACCAAAATAACGGGTTTATCAAAGTAGATTTGCTCTTTTTCCGTATTGTGAAGGAAAAAAAGTAATCGCTGACCTAGCTCTTTAATATCTTGAGCTCGCTCTCTAAGATACACGTCTGACATGCGAGCAAATCGGTTGGAGTACGATTCGACAACTTGTCTCAGCGCCCAATCAGCCCGGTCGCCCTTTTGAATCTGCGCCTTGAGATCGTTGCGCAACATGGGATCGTTTAGCAAGTGGGTAAACAGGTCAAAAATCGCCAACGTGTCTTTGTTGATTTCACTGTCAAACTTTTTACGCAAGCGTTTAAAATCAGCTAAAGCCTGCTCAATAGCCAGAAGTAACCACTCCTGTTCTTGCTCTACATCAATGGCAGATGCTGGATAGACATCTGCCAAATCAGGCTGAGTGTTGTCCCACCAAAACTCGCCGATAGCGACACCAGAAGAAGCGGGTATCCCTTTTATCGATTGCTGTTTTTTCTCCAGAGACCAATTACCTTGAGCTTGAGCATGCGCAATAATCACCGCCAACTGAGCCGCAAGCGTCACTAAGAATGACTCTTCCATCTCAGTAAACTGTCTTGGTGTTTTTTGCTGGACAACCAGAACACCTAGCACCTGTTTTCGGTAGATAATAGGGGTTCCTAAAAAGCTGTGATAAACCTCTTCGCCTAAGGCGGAGAAATATTTGTAATTAGGGTGTTTAGAAGCTTCGGCAAGGTTTAGGGGTTCTGCGCTGCGTTTAACCAGGCCAACTAACCCTTGCGAAAACTGGATATGAATTTTGTCGCCTTTGAACCTCAAGCCTTGAGTGGCCATCAGTTCTAGGCGTTGCATTTCTTCGTTCGAAAGATAGACGGTGCAACACTCAGTATGCATTGCATCACACGTATGCTTTACAAGTAAATCCAAAGCCTGATGAACATCTTCAACTTTGGATACCTGTTCAACTATTTCCCTTAGTTGAGAAAGCATGTCTACCCTCTTCGTTGTTTTCTCTTACCTTTAGACTTGCGCTCTTTAAAAGGCATCGCCATCGAAGCAAACTCTTTCATAGCACGTCGATAAACATCGCGCTTAAATGAAACAACTTGCCTTACTGGATACCAATAGCTAACCCAACGCCAACCATCGAACTCAGGTGAGTTTCCTCTTAGCATATTGATCTTAGACTCATCGCAATCAAGACGCAGTAGAAACCATTTCTGTTTTTGACCGATACAGACAGGTTTAGAATCCCAGCGAACTAATCGCTTGGGTAATTTATACCTCAACCAGTGCCGACTTGTAGCAACGACTTTAACGTCTTTTTCAGTCAGCCCTACTTCTTCGTACAACTCTCGAAACATGGCTTGTTCCGGAGTTTCACCTTCGTCAATTCCCCCTTGGGGAAACTGCCACGAGTGTTGCCCGTATCGCTTAGCCCAGAATACCTGACCATGGTTGTTACAGATTACAATTCCCACATTTAAGCGGTAACCATCGCCATCTATCACTGGCCAACCTCTAATAAATTCTTAATTACAGTGATTTTTCCACATATCCCCAGCAGGAGCAAATGAACCAGTGTGATAAACACGTGATTTATGCTCATCACTTATGACTTTGAATAACTTTCACTCCAATTCAGTTTTATTAACAACTAGGTGAGACCTAGGCCACATTTATTCACCTTTTCTGTGCATAACTTTGTGAAGAATACTTTTAAAACAGATCCAAACATCAATTTATTGATAACTAAGTGCTCTACTAAATTTATTCAACATAAAAACAAAACATTAAAATACAACAAGTTACCAAGGTGCAAATGGTAAAAAACCAACAAAGTAAATCACAAAAAGATAACCACAAAACAGATCGGTCAAAGATCAACCAGAGAGCGCCTTATCCACATAAAATGTTGTTTTCTTCACCAAAACCGTCGTCATACCCACCTCTAGCCCTTTAATTAACCCTGTTTATATATACACTATTAGCCTAAAGCCAATACCTAAAGCAAACACCTGTGGATAACCATATTGGCGATGATCTTTTGTACGCTTCGATCAAACTTTCATCGTAGGTATAAATATAAAGATCGAGTAAACTACCTTTTTGTTTTTTTTCCTAGAGCCTATGAAGTCCGAACCTAAGTCAGAAACCGAACTGATGCAAAGAGCATTTGAAATTGCTGGTCTCTCTTTCGCGGAGTTAGCTGAAGAGGCAGGAATTGATGTTCCTCCAAATCTTCAAAGGGATAAAGGCTGGGTAGGGCAACTGCTAGAGTGGCATCTCGGAGCGCGTGCAGGAAGTCGACCAACTCAAGACTTCGAAGACTTAGGAATTGAATTGAAAACCATCCCGATCAGTTATACCGGTAAACCTTTAGAAACGACGTTTGTTTGCGTAGCTCCATTAACGGGCGTTCACGGACTGACTTGGGAGCAAAGCCACGTTAGAAACAAACTTTCTAAAGTACTTTGGATCCCCGTGCAAGGTGAAAGAGAAATTCCACTCGCCGATCGACGAGTGGGAAGCCCTCTACTTTGGACCCCTTCAGAGCAAGAAGAACAGCAGTTGAGAGAAGATTGGGAAGAGCTGATGGAACTCATCGTCCTTGGGGAAGTACAGCAGATCACGGCCAAACACGGTCAGTATCTGCAATTAAGACCCAAAGCAGCAAACAGTCGCGTTGTGACACAAGCGTATGGCTCAAACGGAAAGCCGATTAAAACCTTGCCTCGGGGCTTCTACTTGCGTACTCAATTTACCCAGCAGATCTTGCAACAACACTACGCTTAACACGACAGAACCATTAGCAAAATTCGCTGGCTAGTGCTTAGTTAAAACCAATTCAACATCTTGATAAAGCGGTGAACCACTCTGTCCGAACTCGTCATAAGCGTTGTGCAATCGCAAGTATGCGCGTTCAACACCTAATCGTCCCAACTCCTCTTTGACCAACTCTATCGAGTCAAAATAGATAAGTTCACCATCGACCTTAATCGGTTCAACTTTGTGTTTGTACTCCACCGCTAACTGGTACTGAGACAAATCAGAACAACCAATAACAAACACTTTGGGCGGCTGATAGGACGCCTTGTGAAAACCGTGGATCCACTTATCAAGTTGATGTTTTTGCATAGGGCACCTCCAGATCCAAGTGTAGTTAACCTGTCAATTTTTGGCGAATTAGATAAAAAGGCACCTTTTTGCAGATATCGAACCTCCCTTTACTGCCGTGAAAAGGTTTGTAATTGAACGGAAAACGTGGTGAAAATAGTGGCATAGGGATTTTTGGAAATACAATGCTCTTGCTCAGTAGTTTAAGAACGTATTGGCTAGTGGATGACCGGACTCAATTGAGCGAGATTTACAAGGAAGAGATATGCAATACACAAAGTTGCCCCATTCGACGCTTGAAGTCAGCAAAATTGCTTTAGGAACAATGACATTTGGAGAGCAAAACTCTCAGAAAGAGGCTTTTTCGCAACTTGATTACGCCTTGGAACGCGGGGTGAATTTTATCGATACCGCTGAAATGTATCCCGTTCCTCCAAAAGCAAAAACTCAGGGGCTCACCGAAACTTATATCGGAAACTGGCTGGAAAAGCGGTCAAATCGCGAAAAGATCGTTTTGGCCACTAAGGTTGCAGGTCCAAGAAATACGCCTTATATACGCGAGCATATGAGCTTAGATCGCCGCAATATTCACATGGCGGTTGACGACAGTTTACAAAGGCTTAAAACCGATTATATCGATTTGTATCAGTTGCATTGGCCTCAGAGACAAACCAATTGCTTTGGTCAGCTCAACTACCCTTACCCAGACAGCAAAGAAGAAGTGACACTTGTTGAAACTTTAGAGGCGATGGCTGAGCTGGTTAAAGCTGGGAAAATTCGTTATATCGGACTCTCCAATGAAACGCCTTGGGGAGTAATGAGTTATCTGCGTTTAGCTGAAAAGCACGAACTGCCAAGAGTGGTTTCTATCCAAAACCCCTACAATCTTCTCAACCGAAGCTTTGAAATTGGTCTATCTGAAGTCAGTCACTACGAGGGGGTTAAGCTTCTCGCTTATTCACCTCTGGCATTTGGTTGCTTGAGCGGTAAATACCTAAACGGCCTACGCCCTGCCAATGCACGCTGTACCTTGTTTGAACGATTTGCTCGTTACTTTACTCCGCTGGGCATCGAAGCGACGCAAGCTTATGTAAATGTTGCCAAAGAGTTTGGCCTTAATCCCGCCCAAATGGCGTTGGCATTTGTTAATCAACGCCCCTTTGTCGCATCGAACATCATTGGCGCAACACAGTTAGAACAACTGAAAGACAATATAGATAGCGTAGAACTTGAGCTAAGTGATGAAATACTAGAAAGGTTGCAAGAGGTTGGAATCACTTACTCCAACCCCTGCCCATAAAAAATCGTCAGGCTGGTATCCAGAGATACCAGCCTATCTGTTACGTTGGTATTCGAGCACTTAAGACTCGACGTAAATGACGAATACGGCGCTCGGCTTTAAAGCTATCTGGTTCGCTATATCCCATAGGTCGACCATCGGCTTCTAAACCTATATCTTTTAGCAAACGGGCATTGTGCAAGGTATTTCGTGTGCACTTCGTCTTACTCGACGCTTCCATTCGCGCTCTTCGCGGCGTAGATCGGCTTTTACGAGTAGTGTTGCAAGTTGTAGGTATAGTGAATGACTCATTGTAGTTCTCCGGTTTTGGGCCGGGAAAAACAGCTGGGGAGACAATGAGTTACGCTCTTAATTTCGCTGCTTTTCCGCAGCCTATTAAAATTAAGAGGTTACGGACTAATTATTTTGCTGTTTGGCTTTTCGATCTGACGCAATGAAATCACCTTTGGTGAGATCACTGGCGTTGACCGCTTTGTTTTGCGGTAGATCGAACGAGACGCGACGAGTTTGAATGACATTGAAATGTTTCATTTGTGCGCCTCCTAGCAAGTAATTAATCCAAAAAAATATTTTGAGTGAACGACTGTTCACGGTTAAATTCTATTCAAACGGGTTAATAATTCAACCGATATTTGGCCGTGATTTGTAAAACAAACTTATCCGCCAACATTTAGCAATGTAACAGCATATTTCTAATATATTCACTATAAGAATAAGATATAGCCAATATTATATTTTGCATAAAAAATGCCGCCCTTGCAGGACGGCATCTTGATAAGTTATTAAATTACATAGCATTATCAGAAATTAGGTTATGTTTATTGAGCAGACGATACATGGTCGCTCTTGATACCCCTAACTCTTTTGCCGCCATTGAGACCTGCCCAGAATGCGATTCCAAAACCAAAAGTAACGCATCTCGCTCACTTCGTTCTCGGATACTCTTGAGACTGCGTTTACCATCACTGCGTTTAGGCAAGTCCAAGTGCTGGTCATCCAACATAACCGTATCAGACATTAAAACGATGCGCTTAATTTGGTTCATAAGTTCACGGACGTTTCCAGGCCAGTGATAACGCGTAAGCGAACGTACTGCATCTTCGGTAAAGCTCCGAGCCTGAGCATTGTACTCTTTGGAATAATCTTGCAAGAAATGACGAGCAAGGATAGCGATATCTCCTGCTCTCTCCTTCAGGCTGGGTACATTAATTCTAAGTACATTGATATAGTGATAGAGCTCTTCATTAAAATCGCCATCAATCAATGCTTTTTCTATATCCGCGGAGTTCGCTGCCAAAATTCGAACGTCGACTTCTTTGCGACCCGTAGCCGTGTCGATAGTGCCTTCTTGTAAAAAGCGCAACAGATTTAACTGCTGAGATTTAGGCAAGGTAAGAATGTCATTGAGAAGAATCGTTCCGCCATTGGCTCTCTCAAGAATTGATACTTGGGTATCATCCTCGCGGTTGATACCAAAAAGGTCACACTCTAGCCGCCTTTCTGACATGGCTCGACAGTTCACCGAAACAAACTCTTTTTGAGCGCGAGAAGACGTTTTATGGATCGCACGAGCTACCGTCTCTTTACCTGTACCACTTTCACCGTAAATCAATATGCTCACATCGGTTGGGCCAATGCGCTTGATTTGATCTCTTAAGCGTTTCATGGGAATGGACTCACCGATCAATCCCATATCATTGTTATTGCCGTAGTGTGGCCACACTTTTTTCTCTAGTTTAAGCATACCGAGTTGGTGGCCAATGGTGCTGAGCAATTGGGCGTCTGGAATTGGTGCGGTAAAGAAATCGATACAGAAGTTCACGATAAACTGACACAAGGTGTCTGAACCGAGTTGGGACTCTCTAATAAAAGCTAACCAACGAACTTGTTTGTGATTACTAACTAAATTGGCAATGCATTAAGGCTGAACTCATCGTGACTAAGGTCTACGATACCGATACATGGACCAGTTTCAGTAAAGAGAGCATCAGCTTTTCGCAGGTCTGCACACTGAGTGCAACGCCAACCCACTTGCTCTAATACCGACAACCAAGGTTCATACGTTCCGCCAACGACAATCAAAGAGCCAGGGACAGAATCCATACGGAATTGACTACCCATTGTTTTATCCTTTTTATTTTTAATTTGTCGCATTGAATGCATCTGAGACTAGAGTTGTTACAGTATCGAGACTAGATAAAAAATTCTGTCTCATAATTAAGAATATAACTGGAATGGAAGAATTCAAGCGGCTTTTGAGAACCCGATTCAGTATTCACTAAATAAATCTTGGCGAAATTGTTATTGATAAAACTCGCTGTTAATCGAGATGGTAGGGAGCTGCATAGATCAAAAAAACCACCCGAAGGTGGTTTTTCTATCTAGTGCCAAGCTTATGCTTGAGGACGCATCGCTGGGAATAAGATAACGTCGCGGATGGTATGTGTGTTGGTAAACAACATAGCTAAGCGGTCGATTCCGATACCTTGACCTGCTGTTGGTGGCAGACCGTGTTCCAATGCTGTGATGTAATCGGCATCGTAGTACATCGCTTCATCGTCACCCGCGTCTTTTGCTTCAACCTGAGCTTTAAAGCGAGCGTCTTGATCTTCCGCATCATTAAGCTCAGAGAAACCATTTGCTACTTCACGCCCACCGATAAAGAACTCAAAGCGGTCAGTGAAGAACGGGTTGTCATCACTGCGACGAGCAAGAGGCGAGATGTCCGCCGGATAACCTGTAATAAAGGTAGGTTGGATCAGTTGCGGCTCAGCCGTTTCACCGAAGATTTCTTCCAATAGCTGACCACAAGTCCAGAAGTCTTCTACGTCCACGTGAACAGATTTCGCAATAGATACCATAAGGTCGCGATTGGTCAAATCAGATTCAGTTAACGCTTGAATTTGCTCGTGATTTGGATTGTAGTGTTTGATAGCCTCGAACATACTCATTCGCGCATAAGTACCGCCAAACTCAACGGTTTCTTCACCGTAAGGCATTGATGTAGAACCTAGTACATCCATCGCTACCGTGCTCAACATTTCCTCTGTTAGATCCATCAGATCTTTGTAGTCAGCGTAAGCTTGGTAGAACTCCATCATGGTGAATTCTGGGTTGTGGCGAGGAGACAAACCTTCGTTGCGGAAGTTGCGGTTGATTTCAAAAACGCGATCAAAACCACCTACCACTAGACGCTTTAGGTATAGCTCTGGGGCAACACGTAGGTACATATCGATGTCTAGCGCATTGTGGTGAGTGATAAATGGACGAGCCGTCGCTCCGCCAGGGATCACGTGCATCATTGGAGTTTCAACTTCTAGGTAACCTTTAGAGCTCATAAAGTTACGGATAGAAGAAACCAGCTTTGAGCGAACGATAAATGCTTGGCGTGAATCTTCGTTAACAATTAGGTCAACATAACGCTGACGGTAACGCATCTCTTGGTCAGTAAGACCGTGGAATTTTTCTGGAAGCGGACGCAGAGCTTTGGTTAGCAACTCGTACTCTTCCATGTTCACGTAGAGATCGCCCTTACCAGACTTGTGCAGAGCACCTTTAACCCCAACGATATCACCGATGTCTAAACCTTGATATTGCTCTTTAAGTTGCTTCTGTACGTCTTTCGCAGCGTAAGCTTGAATACGACCAGAAGTTTCTTGAATCACAAGGAATGGACCGCGTTTAGCCATAATACGGCCAGCAATTGCCACTACGTGATTCAGTTCTTCAAGCTCTTCTTTGCTCTTTTCACCGAACTCTTTTTGCAAGTCGCCAGCTAGGCTATCGCGACGGAAGTCATTTGGGTGGCCGTTAGCTTTACAAGTCTTGCGAATCTCATCCAGTTTCGCGCGTCGTTCAGCAATTAGCTTGTTTTCTTCTTGTAAATTTTCGTTTTGAACAGCATCAGTCATTTTCGATGTATCCTGTTTTGTCGGTGAAAAGCTTAAAGGCCTGATTTCAGGCTGGCTTCAATAAATTTGTCTAGGTCGCCGTCCAGTACGGCTTGGGTGTTGCGATTTTCCACCCCAGTGCGCAGATCTTTAATGCGAGAGTCGTCTAATACATAGGAGCGAATCTGGCTGCCCCAACCAATGTCAGACTTCGCGTCTTCATTAGCTTGCTTCTCGGCATTCTGCTTTTGCAGTTCAAGTTCAAACAGCTTTGCTCTTAGCTGTTTCATTGCCTGATCTTTGTTCTTGTGTTGAGAACGGTCATTCTGACACTGAACCACTGTATTAGTCGGAAGGTGGGTAATACGTACCGCAGATTCCGTGGTGTTAACGTGCTGACCACCTGCACCAGATGCGCGATACACATCGATGCGAAGATCTGCTGGGTTAATGTCGATATCAATATTCTCATCAATCTCTGGGTAAACAAACGCAGATGAGAAAGAAGTGTGTCTACGGCCACCTGAATCAAATGGCGATTTGCGTACCAAGCGGTGTACACCCGTTTCAGTGCGCAACCAACCGTAAGCGTACTCTCCGGAGATGCGAACAGTTGCCGATTTAAGACCCGCAACTTCGCCTTCTGATACTTCGATAACTTCCGCTTTAAAGCCTTTCGCTTCTGCCCAGCGAAGGTACATGCGCAGAAGCATGTTCGTCCAGTCCTGCGCTTCAGTACCGCCCGAACCTGCTTGTAAGTCTACGTAACAATCCGACGAGTCATGGTCACCAGCAAACATGCGACGGAACTCAAGCTTAGAGAGTTTCTCTTCTAGCTCAACCAGCTCAGGTTCAATTTCGTCGAAAGTCTCTTGGTCTTCTTCTTCTATTGCTAACTCAAGTAGACCTTCCACGTCTTCCACGCCTTGGTCTAAGTGATCAATAGTTTCAACAACCGCTTCTAATGATGCTCTTTCCTTGCCCAGCGCTTGTGCGCGGTCAGGTTCGTTCCAAACATCTGGTTGTTCTAATTCTGCGTTTACTTCTTCTAGACGCTCGCGTTTCGCGTCGTAGTCAAAGATACCCCCTCAGGACATTCGTGCGCTCTGACACATCCTGAAGACGGTTTTTAATTGGATTGATTTCAAACATGTTTGCTCAACATTTAGGATAGATTTTGACCGAAGAATTCTACTTAAAAATGTGATGAAGATACAGGAAAATTTTTAGTCTATTCATCTAGCCCAGAAACAAAACATCCCTCTTCCGCCAAGGGCTGAAGAGGGATGATAAAGCAGATTAATCGACAGTTATGCGGTTTCTTCTGCTAGCGTTTTACTTTTGCCAATAAACATCATGCAAACCGTAGCGACAAACGTAGGCAGAGCCCAGCCCATACCAACGCTGAATAGTGGTAGGCTATCGAATGCTGATACATCAATTCCAGAGATTTTGGCAGCGTCGATCAATGCGAATAGCAAAGCGATAGAAATCACCACTCGGTATGCCAAACAAGGGTTTGGCAACATCTTGCGAACAAAAGTCAACGCGACCAACGCAATCGCCACAGGATACAGCGCAAAAAGAACTGGTATTGAGAAGGCGATAAGTTGAGAAAGACCTACGTTAGCAACAATTGCGCATGCAACGCCGTTGATCACAACCCAAGCTTTGTAAGAAACAGGGGTTAATGTGCTGAAGTAGTCAGAACACGCTGAAATCAAGCCAATTGCCGTTGTTAAGCACGCCAATATTACGATCACTGAAAGCACGACTTGGCCGTAAGGGCCAAATAGAGATTGAACGTAAAGGCTCAGTACTGCACCACCATTATCGGCACCACCAGCAACTGCGGCACTAGTCGCACCAAGATAGAAGAGTGATACGTAAACAAACGCCAAGCCAAGCGCAGCGATACAAGCTGCACTGATCAGGTATTTAGTCGTTGCTTTTTGCTCAGTGATACCCTTGCTGCGCAAAGCATCCACCATCAACATACCAAACATTAGCGCACCAAAGGTATCCATAGTGTTGTAACCTTCGAGGAAACCTTTAGTCAGAGGTTGTGTGAGGTAATCACCTTGAGGAGCAATCATTTCGCCTTGAGGATCGATAAACACCGCAAGTGCAAGAACAATCAAGCCAATAAACAATACTGGTGTTAGAAACTTACCAATAACGTCGATAAGTTTGCCTTGAGACCAAGCAAAAAACATAGCCACAATAAAGAACAAAACTGAGAACACCGTTAAGTGCATTTGCTGGGCATCTGCAAAAAATGGTTTAACCGCCATTTCATACGCAACCAAACCGGTACGTGGTGCAGCGAATGCAGGACCGATAATAATGAAAATGAGCACTGCCATGATCATCGCTGCTTTTTTAGGAAGATCTTGTGTTAAATGGTCCCAAGATCCGCCAGATACCGCGATAGCAATAATGGTAGCTAAAGGAAGACCTACCGCAGTAAATAGAAAACCAATCATAGCTGGAAGCAAGTTATCACCTGCCAATTGACCTGCTAGAGGTGGGAAAATGATGTTACCAGCGCCCAAAAAGAACGCAAAAAGCATAAAGCCTACAGCAATAATATCTGTTAGTTTTAATGTCTGCTTCACGGATAACCCTTATTTATATTTGAATGGATGTTGTGAGTGCTAAGTGATCGAAAATCGTCACTTAATCTATAAAAATAGGCGCGAATAATGACGAATTACTCATCTATCCGCAAGTATCACAAAAAAAACACCATATAAATTTACAAAACAAGCGATATCATAGTTATTTAAACCACCACTATTAAATAAATCAGTGTTATCAACTACAAAAACAGACATACAACTGACCAACATTTAGAACAAAACACTAAACATTGAATTAACAGCAACACCATAAACTAACAAAGATCGAAATAACAACACAATCATGAAAGAGAATATAAGGCGAACTAAAGGCTTTGATTTTAAACAGTTCTCCATAAGCGAAAGCTATGCGGGTATGCCAGTCAGTACAGATGGCGTTTTGCTAGGTGCATGGTGTCAACTGACCCAAATGGGAAGAGTACTGGATATTGGAACCGGTACAGGGTTACTCGCACTGATGGCAGCTCAACGCGAGCAAAACGCACAAATTGACGCCATTGATATCGACCAGTTTTCTATTCAAGCTGCAACCAAAAATATCGAACAATCACCTTGGTCTAAACGAATTAAGATTTTTCACACCGATCTTTGCAAGTTTAGCCCCAACGCACTATATGACTCTATCGTTTGCAACCCGCCCTATTTTAACTCCGGTGAAACCGCAAAATCAGACCAAAGAGCCAAAGCTAGGCATACCGATACCCTTCCTCATCACACACTTATTGAACGGTGTAGTCAGTTACTCACTGAATCAGGGAGCGCCTCTTTTGTCTTGCCCGTTCCTGAAGGTGAAACTTTTATTCGCTTATGTGAAAACGCGGGGTTACATCTACAGAGAAGGTGCGACGTCCAACCCAATGAAGTAAAACAGGCAAATAGGTTACTGTTTCAAGTGGGGAAATCGGAAGTAACGCCAAAAGAGGAAACGCTAATCATTAGACAAAATGGACAATACAGCCAAGCATTTGTCCATCTAACTAACGCCTTTTATCTAAAGATGTAGAAAATAAGGTGTGATCCAAGTCATCGAACACCTTATACTGTGCCCCCTTTTGAAAATATCCGGGCTACTTTTCGCCAGTGGAGAACAAATAGTGATTAAAAATTTCGCCGAATTAGAGTTAGATGACAACTTGCTTAGCGCCATTGAAGAAATGGGATTTAGCAGACCGACAATGATTCAAGCTCAAGCCATTCCACAGGCTTTAGATGGCAGAGACATCCTCGCAAGTGCACCAACGGGTACAGGTAAAACCGCCGCTTTTGCTTTACCTGCTTTGCAATACTTGCAAGATTTTCCGCGCCGTAAACCTGGACCAGCACGTATTTTGATCCTTACGCCGACGCGCGAACTGGCAATGCAAGTTGCCGATCAAGCACGAGCACTGGCGAAGAATACCAAGCTTAAAGTTTTCACTATTACTGGTGGTGTTCAATACCAAGAACACGCCGACATTTTGGCAAACACACAAGATATTGTCGTCGCTACACCAGGCCGCTTAATGGAGTACATTGAAGCAGAGCGCTTTGATTGCCGTGCCATTGAATGGCTTATTCTCGATGAAGCAGACCGAATGTTAGACATGGGATTTGGCCCTGTCGTGGATCGCCTTTCTTCTGAGTGTCGTTGGAGAAAGCAGACCTTGCTCTTCTCTGCAACACTTGAAGGCAAAGGGGTTGAAGGCTTTACGGCTGATCTGCTTAAAGATCCAGCAGAGATTGATGCAGAGCCCTCACGCCGCGAAAGAAAAAAGATCACTCAGTGGTATCATCGCGCAGACACAATGGAACACAAACTGGCTCTGCTTAAAACCATAGTGACTGAGCAAGCTGAACGATCCATTGTTTTTGTTAAAACTCGCGAGCGACTGGCCGAACTTAGAATCGAACTGGAAAAAGCGCAAATCCCTTGTAGTTGGATACAAGGTGAAATGCCGCAAGACCGTCGCAACAATGCCATTACTCGCTTCCGAGACGGTAGTGTCAATATTCTACTGGCCACGGATGTCGCTGCCCGTGGTATCGATCTTCCCGACGTCAGTCACGTCATAAACTACGATATGCCACGTAGCGCAGACGTTTATCTTCACCGCATTGGTCGTACCGCTAGAGCAGGTAAAAAAGGCAATGCCGTCTCTATCGTAGAAGCACACGATCAGCCGATGCTAGATAGAGTGGCTCGTTATACCAAAGAAGAAATTAAAGAACGCTTTGTCAATGGCCTTCGTCCTAAACACAAAAAACCTGTGTTTAAGAAGAAAAAGAAAAAAGAAGGCAAGAAAAAAAGCCCAGCTCCAAAAAAGAAATCTTCGGGTAAAAAGAAGTAGAGACCAAAAAAAAGGCCGATAACAATCGGCCTTTTTAGTGTCTTGCAAAAAATTAGTGCTCGCGAGTTGCTCTAAAGTCGACTTCAGGAAAACGCTCCTGAGCTAAGTTTAGGTTGACCATAGTCGGTGCGATATAAGTTAAATTGTCACCGCCATCCAGAGCGAGGTTTGTTTGATTCTTGCGTTGGAACTCATCCAGCTTTTTACCGTCTGAACACTCAACCCAGCGCGCCGTTGCCACGTTTACGCTTTCGTAAATCGCTTCTACGTTGTATTCCGCTTTTAGTCGAGCCACAACAACATCAAACTGAAGGACACCCACCGCGCCTACAATCAAATCGTTGTTTTGCAGCGGACGGAACACTTGCACCGCACCTTCTTCTGAAAGCTGAACAAGGCCTTTAAGCAATTGCTTCTGCTTGAGTGGATCTTTCAAGCGGATTCGACGGAAGAGTTCTGGTGCAAAGTTAGGAATACCCGAGAACTTCAGGCTCTCACCTTGTGTGAAGGTATCACCAATCTGAATAGTACCGTGGTTGTGTAGACCAATAATATCACCCGCGTAGGCATTTTCTGCACGAGAGCGGTCACCAGCCATAAAGGTCACTGCGTCCGAAATGCTCACTTGTTTGCCCAAACGCACATGATTCATCTTCATACCTTGTGTATAGGTACCCGATACAATACGCATAAATGCAATTCGGTCACGGTGTTTGGGATCCATGTTGGCTTGAATTTTGAACACGAAACCAGAGAACTTCTCTTCTTGTGCTTCCACTTCTCGCTCATTTGCTTGGCGAGGCATTGGCTGCGGAGCCACTTAGTCAAACCATCTAACATGTGGTCAACACCAAAGTTACCCAGTGCCGTACCAAAGAATACTGGTGTTAGCTCACCACTTAAAAACAGCTCTTGGTCAAACTCGTGAGAAGCCCCAATCACTAACTCTAGTTCTTCTCTTAACTGCTCAGCTAGCTCATCGCCAACGGCTTCATTCAGTTCAGGGTTATCCAGCCCTTTGATAATTTGGCTTTCTTGAATCGTGTGCCCTTGACCGGTGGAATACAAAATACTCTCGTCGCGGTGAATGTGATACACGCCTTTGAACTCTTTGCCGCAACCAATTGGCCACGATACAGGAGCACAAGCCATATTGAGCTCGCTTTCTACTTCGTCCAACAGCTCCATTGGATCGCGAATATCACGGTCCAGTTTGTTCATAAAGGTAACGATTGGAGTATCGCGCAATCGAGTCACTTCCATAAGCTTACGCGTGCGATCCTCTACACCTTTCGCCGCATCGATCACCATCAAACAGGAGTCAACAGCGGTCAAGGTACGATAAGTATCTTCAGAAAAGTCTTCGTGTCCTGGTGTATCTAATAGGTTTACCAAGCAGTCGTTGTACGGGAACTGCATCACGGACGTCGTTACCGAGATACCACGTTCTTTTTCCATTTCCATCCAGTCGGATTTTGCATGCTGGTTAGAGCCACGCCCTTTTACCGTACCCGCAGTTTGAATTGCGCGTCCGAACAAAAGTACTTTTTCGGTAATCGTCGTTTTACCCGCATCCGGGTGAGAGATGATAGCGAAAGTTCGACGCTTCGATACTTCGCCTAAAAAGTTGCTATTAGCCATGGAATGGGTCTTCTTGGTTTTAAAGCTGACAAGCCAGAAACCTATCAGTTTAATATCAGATTCAATAATGCGCGGTATTCTCGCTTATATTGCGTTTTGGAGCAACCTTAGCCAGATGAAGAAAAAAACAACTTGCTCAAAAAAAAGATGTCACCTTGTTAGATTTGGCATCATAATGACGAAAAGCCGTTACAGATTAAAATATCAATAAATATGGACTATAACTAAAGGAGTAGTTCAGACCTTGAAGCCCTATGCCGAATACAAAACAAATTAACTCTTTGGCATTTCGCCAAGCAAAGACAGTCTTTCTAGTGTCCGTCATACTAGGGCTGTGCTTTAGCTTTTATCACATTCTGGTGGATGTCCATCAGGAGCAACGACGCATTGAAGAACACTACCAATTCAAACTATTGCAAAACTACTCCAATGCCAGCCAAGCGGCATATCACCTAAATCAGTTATTAGCCGAGCAAGTTGCCTCTAGTTTAATGACAGACCCTGCGATTTATCGCGTAGAAATTATTGATGATTTTGGCGATCGGCTAACGCAAAGGGAGAAGAGCATTTCATTGCAAGGTACGTTTACAGAAGCCTTGTCTAGCTACTTAACTCCATCTTCACCGATTTATCAAACTGAACTTCATCAACCTAATTCCAATGTAGTTGTCGGTACTCTGAGTTTTTCTGTCAACGGGGCAAATATCGCAAAGGAGTTTATTTCCAAGACCAGCAAAATCATTCTGTTTGATTTGATACGAAATGTTTTGCTTACTTCCATTTTATTGATCTTTTTCTACTACAAACTTTCAAAGCCCTTAGTAACGCTTATCGACTGGGTGCGTTCACTGCAAAACAAACAGACCGCGCAGCTCCCAGCACTGGCTCGAAATCACGATGACGAACTTGGGCACTTAGCTAACACCTTCCACAACCTTTGGAAAGACAGAGAAGCGGCCGAAGCCAAACTAAATCAACTGGCCTACTACGATACGTTAACAGGCTTAGCGAACAGAAGCTTACTGTTACAGATGCTGGGCAAGGCAATTGATTCTGCAAACCAGTCTAAGACCTCCGGAGCGCTTTTCTATATGGACTTAGACAGGTTTAAAACCATCAATGATTCTCTGGGACACACCATAGGTGATCACTTAATAAAAGCTATCGCCATGCGGATGGAAGCGTGGCTGAAAGAAGACTACATTGCCGCGCGAATCGGGGGCGATGAATTTGCACTCTTGCTGCCATATTTACCCACTGAAAAAGTACACGATGTGGCTCAACAGCTGTTAGCTTTAATTTCTAATCCCTATTCTATTGATGACCACCAGCTCTATTGCACTGTCAGTGTCGGTATTGCGACTTTCCCATCCGTTGGCTGCAACAATATAGATGTACTCAGACAAGCAGACACGGCGCTTTACCGCGCCAAAGTCGCGGGTCGCAACAAGTACATGTTCTATGAACCAGAAATGCAAGCTCAGGTGGATTCATTTTTAGAAATAGAAAAAGGTCTTCACGAGGCCATCAATAAAGAGCAGCTAGAGCTCTATTATCAGCCTCAGGTCAACGAACATCATCAAATCGTGGGAGTCGAGGCACTTATCCGTTGGAATCACCCACAAAGAGGACTACTGCCACCGGGTGTATTTATGCCGATTGCAGAGGAGACGGGACAGATCCTTCAAATTGGCGATTGGATAATTGAGCAAGCGTGTTATCAATATTCCCGATGGCAACAGCAAGGGGTACTGCCAGAAAGTTTCCGTCGTTTGGCAATTAACATTAGTCCGTTGCAGTTTTCTCAACACACTTTTGTCGAACACGTATATCACGTGTTAACTCAAGCGGGGATCAGCGGTGAGCATATCGAGTTGGAGATAACCGAAAACTTGCTGTTAGAAAACGTCGACGCTGCAGTTCAAAAGATGGCAGAGCTCAAAGAGCACGAGATCAAAATTTCGATCGACGACTTCGGAACCGGTTATTCATCCCTGCGTTATTTAAAACACCTTTCGGTAGATGTACTAAAAATCGACCGTTCGTTTGTGACTCAGCTTCATATGGATGAAAGTGACCAAGCGATAGTCGATACCATTATCATGACGGCCCGTCGTTTAAACTTAGAAGTTATCGCCGAAGGAGTGGAGGACTGCCATGAACTCAACGCGCTGAAGAAGATGGGGTGCGATCAGTTCCAAGGGTACTTGTTCGATAAGCCTCTTCCAGCCGCCGAGCTAACGGAGCGATTTGAACAAAACTTCTACCTATTGAAGGGGCACCAGTGGTAAAGGTGATTCACAACAAGCAGTAGGGATTATTCGAAGTAACTGCAGGTCATGATAACGGCGTTCTCTTTGCCGTTTTCAGTGGGATAGTAGTTTACTCGTACATCTATCTGATTGAATCCACACGACTCATAAAGCGCAATCGCCCTGCGGTTACTCTCTCTCACTTCCAACCAAGCGCTTTCCGCATCGGCCTGCTGACACATAGCCAAAAAGGCCTCCATCAGCTTATGCCCATATCCGCTCCCCTGATAAGAGGGGGAAACAGCAATATTCAGCAACGTCACCTCTCCGACGATATTTTGGGCATAGAAGTAACCTATCACTTGCTCATCTAACAACAAGACTCGGTGGCAAGCTCCCCTGCTATCTAGTTGAGACAACAAGTGACGAGACCACGGATGGCTATGAGCCGCGTTTTCAATCTCAACAATACTTGTAAGATGAGCTTCTAAAGTGTTGGTTATTGTTAGATTCATAGCTTTGCTCTGATCTGTTGCCATAGCGCTCGCTTCTCTTGCTGATTATTAGCTAATTCGGTCAGAGAAGGAGAAGAGACGAGATGCGTAGTAAAAGGCAACTCGACACTTTCACAACCACAAAACCAAACCCAAGAAAGGCTCGGTTCGGCGATTTGCGACAGTTGCTCAGGCGCAATCACACGAACTTGAGGCAGTGTCAAAGCCATCGCTTTAACAATATTATCTAACAGAGGAACAGTATCGCCTTGGGGAGCAGCGGGGGTCACAAGTAAGAGCTCACACTCACTATCGAGTTCAATCTTAGCTTGCTGATAGCCTTCTAATCTTTGAGGATGAATCAATTGATAACAATCGATCCCCATTTCATTTAGATAGGTAGAATCTCGGTTAGACATAAAAACACATCACAGTTAGAACTTGAGTAATGCTAACAAAGTCGTGTCTTTGCTGCTACGGATAAATCGCTCCGCAACAGCACGGCAGACGCGGTATTACAGTTGGTCAAACTCAGGGCAGTAGCCAATGCGGCCTTTAACACCATCCAAGTTCGCGCCCGTTAGATCGACAACTTGGAAAATCCCTTCAGGCAACGACCATTTGGTATCCAATTGATACGCACTAGCAGATTCAAATCCAAATCGTCCATAGTAAGCAGGATCGCCAACAACCACGCAAACCGGATATCCAAACTCACGCAGTGAAGCAAAACCTTCTTCTATCAGTTTTTGTCCTATGCCTTTATTGCGGTACTCTTCTTTCACGGCAAGTGGCGCAAGGCCTTGCCAACTGGTTTCTTCACCGTTAAGCGTCACCGGGCTAAACATAACGTGCCCAATCACTTCGCCCTCATCAGTACAAGCCACTAAAGACAAAGTGAGATTTCCATTCTCTCGCAGACGCATCACTAGCTCTGCTTCAGCTTCAGTTTCAAAAGCAGACTTAACCAGTTGGTCAATGACCAAAATATCAGCCGGCGCTTCAGTTCGTAATAGCATTTACAACCTCATTATCTGTTTGAGAGGAATTGTATATAAGTTGTTGCCTTTAAGCTACGCTTGCGTCCTAGCTCTCAGAAAGTGCGACTCTATTTGTCTCTGATGGAATTATCTCAGGAGTTTCGGTTAATCCTTTTTGGACAAAATCAGCAAGTTGGTCAAGTAATACCTTAAGCGCTTTAGGCAAAACGTCTAGGTCTACGCTGTCCATCAAGTTCTTAACTTCTAAGCCGAGTTCCGTATCCCCTTCGATAGAAAGACGGCGCTGGAAAAATAGCGTATCGGGATCTTCTTTGCGGCCTGCAATCAACACCAAATCATTTAAGTTACCACTGAATGAAACATCTTCAACTTGAGGTCGTTCTGCTACCACTAGCTTTTCATCTTGATAGCTGATATACCACCTTAGTTGCATATCTTTCACTTCAATTTTCAACCACTTGTCTTCAAGAAACTCAAAGTCGCCATCCTCTAATGCCTCTGAGAACACGGTTTTCAGTCCTTCCAACAAGGCTTTTTTTTGAACAAACTGAGGCAATAAGTGGACTGGAGGTCTCAAAATTGATGCCGCGTTTTCAACTAATTGATTGCGTATCTTGTTAATCACGAGCGTTATCCGTTAATTTGTACACAGAATTGCTCATCATACGGAAAGTGATAAGAGTGAACCCTGTTGTGCATCAATAAACCTTTAGATGCCTTCAAGCCTTTTATCTATCTGCAATCGCAGTTATAGTTAGTGCATTACATGCCCTAAATTCGCTTCCAGTTGATATTGCTTCTTGAAGACTTGGTAGAACTTTGATGCCTTCACAATCACTACAGCGCTGGTTTGCAAAAATGACGGCTAAAAGCCCATTCTTTTTTGCAATCTTAGATGACCAACACAACTATATCGTGGTCAATGAACGCTATTGTGATGTAGCAGGACTCACTGCCAATGAACTTATCGGTATGAACGATAGCCAAGTGTTTGGCGAGCACTATTACCATCACCTCAAACCTTATTATCACCGAGCTTTTGAAGGTGAAAACATTGAAGCGGAAATTACGCTCAATGAAATCGATCTCGAAACGAGCCTGCACTTTTCCGTCTCTTCCATTGACGATGACAACAACACTCGACACATCGTATTCCAAGCCGTAGACACTTCAGAAAAGCAGCTTTTAACCCGCTCTTTAGAAGAGTCTGAAGGCAAGTATTCTACGCTGGCAAAACTCTTGCCCGATGGATTAATGCTGATTGAAGATGACTACATCTTGTCCGCAAATCCATCTGCGGTCCGATTGCTGGGGTTTGAGTCAGTGGGCGATCTGCTAGGTGAAGAGATGTCGAGCCTGTTTATCGATGAAAACTCTAAACTGGTTTTTGAAGATACCTTAAGCGAACAGCTCACCAAGGCACCGCTGGTTTGCTTAACGGGCCCTAAGTGTGGTTTTGAAAGGAAGGTACGCCTTCACGCTCACGATACCCAAAATTTGGGTAATAGAAGCCAATTGCTGCTGATTCAAGACGCTGACGACGCCCCAAAACCACTTTCGGAAAAAGCCACTCAAGAAGATGCGCATATCGATTCGTTGACCGGGCATTACAATCGCCACGGGTTCACCAAGCGACTAGAGCAGTTGATACACAACGAAACCCCGCTATTGCTGCTCTATCTGGATATCGATAACTTCAAAAACATCAATGATTCATTGGGCCACCACATTGGTGACAAAGTGATCAAAGAAGTCTCTTCAAGGCTAAAACGCCTATTACCGCCCAGAGCAGTACTGGGGCATTTGGGTGGTGATGAGTTTGGGTTGATCCTTCCTGAACCAGATAACACGCGTATGGCGGAAATGTTATCCGACCGTATTATTTCACTGATCAATCAGCCTTTTGATCTTCACCATTTCAGCAAGCGTCTCGCGTGCTCTATCGGCAGTGTCACTTATCCCGGGGACGGCAACGACGCCAGAATACTACTGCAAAACGCCGATACCGCAATGTATGAGGCCAAAGACCGCGGCCGAAATCGTTTGATTAAATTTAACGATCAAATGAACAAAGAAGCACGTATGCGTTTGTGGCTTGAGATAGAACTGCAAAAAGCCTTACAGCAAAACGGTCTAGAAGTCTGGTATCAACCAAAAGTAAACGCGCGCGACTTTAGTATCAACGGCGCCGAAGCTCTGATCCGTTGGAAACACCCAGTGGAAGGTTATATCAGCCCAGGGGCCTTTATTCCCGTCGCAGAAAAGGCCGGTTTGATTGAGCACCTTGGTCGCGTAGTGATGCGAGAGGTTTTTGCTACAGTGAAACGCTGGAAACTCCAAGGTATCCTACCAGGTAGAGTGGCGATTAACCTATCACCAGAACAGTTTGGTAATCCAAAGCTTATCGACTACATGGAAAAGCTATTGAGAACCACTGAACTCGACCCTTCCTGTATTACCTTCGAGTTAACAGAAAGTGCAGTGATGAGTGATAGTGACCACACTATTCAAATGCTCAACGCCATTAAAAAGCTGGGCTTCTCCCTTTCTATCGATGATTTTGGAACTGGTTATTCATCGCTTTCCTACTTAGCTCGCTTTCCTATTGATGAGCTTAAAATAGATCGCGCATTTATCACGGATATCGACACCTTGCCAAAACAGGTGACCGTGATTGAAAACATCATCAATTTGGGTAAATCTCTTAACATTAGCGTCGTTGCCGAAGGGGTGGAAACTCAGCAGCAAGCCACTTTGCTGTCAAACCTCAACTGCCACTCTATTCAAGGCTTCCATTTCTATCGTCCACAGCCCAAACAAGACGTAGAAGAGCTGTTTGCCCAAAACCGTCGTCACAAAGCCTGATCAACCAATCACAGCGCATTACAACCCTGTTATATCTAACCGAAACCTGCCTCACATCAATTCAGTCGTTCACAATTGTTCATAAAATGCAGAACAATTTTGACAATAATAAATGGTAACGCGCAATGGAACTACTTTGCCCTGCTGGTAACTTACCTGCGTTAAAAACCGCGATTGATTGTGGCGCAGATGCTGTGTATATCGGCTTTAAAGACGATACCAATGCTCGCCACTTTGCTGGACTTAATTTCACTGGAAAAAAACTCGATAAAGCCGTTCAATACGTGCACGATAAAAACAAAAAGCTACACGTGGCACTCAATACCTTTGCCCATCCAGACGGGTTTGAACGCTGGACGCAAGCTGTCGACCGCGCCGCTGATTTGGGGATAGATGCTCTAATCGTCGCAGATATCGCTGTACTGGAATACGCCAGTAACCGCTACCCAGATTTAGAACTTCACTTGTCGGTACAAGCTTCGGCGACAAACGCCGCTGCGGTCGACTTTTACTATCAGAACTTCAATGTCAAACGCGTGGTCTTGCCACGGGTGCTCTCTATTCACCAAGTAAAGCAGTTATCTCGAAATATACCTCAAGGCGTTGAGCTCGAAGTCTTCGCTTTTGGCAGTCTTTGCATAATGGCGGAAGGACGATGCTACCTCTCTTCGTATATGACAGGTGAATCTCCTAATACCGTCGGCGCGTGTTCTCCTGCCAAATTTGTACGTTGGCAAGAAACCGAGCAAGGGCTTGAATCTAGGCTTAACGATATACTTATCGATCGATACCAACATGGAGAAAATGCAGGTTACCCAACCTTGTGTAAAGGCCGCTTTATTGCGGAAATCGACGATAGCAAAAAACGCTATCACGCACTAGAAGAGCCCACCAGCCTTAATACGTTATCCCTATTGCCCGAGCTATTCGCCGCTAATGTCGCATCGGTAAAAATCGAAGGTCGTCAACGCAGCCCTGCCTATGTCGAACAAGTTACCCGCACTTGGCGCGCCGCTATCGATCGCTATCAAGCCTCTCCACAACAGTACTCGGTGGAACCAGCTTGGGATCAAGCTTTAGCCAATGTGTCTGAAGGCACGCAAACGACTCTCGGTGCTTATCACCGCAAATGGCAATAAAGGAATAACAGCATGAAATACGCATTGGGCCCCCTGCTTTATTTCTGGCCAAAGCAAGATGTGGAAAAGTTTTATCAACAAGCAAGCGAAAGCAGCGCGGAGATTGTTTATCTCGGGGAAAGTGTTTGCTCTAAACGCAGAGAACTCAAGCCCGCTCATTGGATGGCAATCGCTAAAGAGCTAGCCGCTTCGGGTAAGCAAGTGGTGTTATCGACCATGGCGCTATTGGAAGCACCAAGTGAAGTCAACGTGATGAAGAAGTACATAGATAACGGTGACTTTGCCATTGAAGCGAATGACGTTTCAGCCATTCAGCTCGCCAGTGACAAACGCGTCCCCTTTGTTGTTGGTCCCGCAGTGAACACTTACAATGCCCACACTTTGAAGCTGTTTGCCAATAAAGGGATGATCCGCTGGTGTATGCCTGTAGAGCTTTCCCGCGATTGGTTAGTTAAGACTTTAGAGCAATGTGACACATTGGGTATTCGAAAACAGTTTGATATTGAAGTCTTTAGCCATGGATATTTACCCTTGGCTTATTCCGCTCGCTGCTTTACAGCGCGCGCAGAAAACAAAGCTAAAGATGACTGCGAAACCTGTTGTATTAAATACCCCACTGGTATCCAAGTCAGTAGCCAAGAAGGGCAAGAAGTATTTAACCTAAACGGCATCCAAACTCAGTCCGGTTACTGTTACAACCTGATCAACGATCTTCCTTCCATGAAAGAGCTTGTCGATGTCGTTCGTCTCAGCCCACTTGGCTTAGAAACGTTCCAACACTTAGAGCAGTTTAGAGCCAACGAGCACGGGCAAAGCCCACGTATCGAACTAGACAGACAGTGTAACGGATACTGGCACCGAGTCGCTGGTTTAGAAATCAAATAGAATGAAGGGTTGCCATTGGCAACCCTTACTTTTTTAAGATGGCTGTAATTGAAGTGCCCGATGCTTTTTAGCATCACGAGCCATCATAACTAGAACCACTAAAGTTAAGGCTATATTTGATAATGGATACGCAATCCAAATCCCCGTGACACCAAATAACTGCGGCATGATGTAAAGAAATGGCAGTTGAACCAACATGTTACCGATACTGACAAACAGTGCTTTTCTACCCAACCCAATTGCCTGATAGTAAGCAGCAGCAACAACTAAGAACCCATCGAGAAACAAAGCAAACATATGCAATCGTATTGCCGTGACCGTCCCTGCAAGAAGTTCAGGATCGGAAGAGTTAAACACAGAGACGAGTTCAACAGGAAATAGGTTCAAGGTAACTATAAATGCGATGCCTAACCCCACTACACTTCCCATCGACAGTTTTAGTAGCTTAGAGACATTTTCGTTGTTTTTGGCACCATATTGATAGCTAATAAGAGGCTGAGCGCCGCTTGCTACCCCCTCTGCAACAAAATAGTAAACGGTGACTATGTACCCCAAGATAGCATAGGCACCAACCAACACTGTGCTGCCGTACTTCACCAACAAAGCGTTGTGTATCCCTACCATTACCGAACCGTAGGCATACATAAAAAAGCTAGCTAAACCGATGGAAAATATTTGCGGTATTGCAGATAGCTTAAAACGCAGGTCTTGAGTCCCTAAACGTTCATTAGCGAGAGGAGAGAAAAAGTAACCAACCCCCAACAACATAACCACACATTGTGAAATTGCTGTCGCCAGTGCAGCTCCGCGCAGCTCCCATTGCCATACGCCGATAAAAAGATAATCCAAAACAATGTTTAATACGGCTCCGACAATCATCAACAGGGTCGCAAGGTTTGGGCTGTTGTCATTTCTAAGCAGGAAAGGAACCGCAATAGAGCCCAGTGTAAACACACTGGCAAAGGTCAGTATTTCCAGATACTGCTGACCCAGTTCGAACACTCTACCCTGCCCGTTTTGCCAACCTAAAAAGGTTTCATTTCCGAAATAGAGTATACCGGATACGACAGGGGCAACGAGAAGCAAAACCATAATACCACTGGCCAATATTTGGCGAGCTAGCGTCGGTTTTTTCTCTCCTTGCTTTATTGAAACCAGCGCTCCCGTACCCACACCGATCATCATACCGACACCGAGAACCGTTGCGATAACTGGCCATGCTAAGTTAATACCAGCCAATCCATCAGCACCGACGTAGCGCCCAATAAAAATACCATCAACCACCTGATATAAACCGCTCACTAACATGGCAGCGACGGTCGGTATGGTGTAGTCGAAAAACTGTCTTGTTATCGATTTTTTCATTAATTTCACTCAAGTTTAGTTAGCAAGGCTAACTATTAAATCAAATAAAGAGTCGGGCCATTCCTATCGAAGTGCTTTTGCCAGCAACGCGCTGAGTATATCGCTCTCTTCCACGGTCAAAGAGCGAGAAACTTGCTGCGCAATTTCTCGATAAACTATCGCTTCAACTTCGAGAACTTCAAGCGTATGTTCCGTCACTTTTATCCGTTTAGAACGCGCATCTTCAGAACACTCCACTCGTGTTACTAGACCTTTTTTTTCCAGCCTTTTCACCATATTGCTCGCCGAGGGCTTAGACACTCGCATTTCATCGGCTAAATCCGTTAGCCTCAAAGGCTCTTTGGCAAGTTGTATCACTTTTAAATAATCGTACTCATTAAAACTAAGCTGAGAAATAGGGTCTTGATTTGCGTACTTTCGCCACGTTTTTGCAGAGAAGCGTTCGAGCATTTCCAAACTGGTATCTAACGACATAAATCACCTATTTTGTTAGCCAAGCTAACTATATTAGCAATTTGAGTCTAATCTGCAATAAAAAAACCGCTGCGATGCAGCGGTCTTTTAGCTATTCATCCATTGGCTATTGGTTTATCACTTCTTTACCTTCCGCTCTCGCCTTGGCTAAATACTCTTCTCTGTATTGTTGAATGATATTGTTTAACTCTATATATGCGTAGCGATGTTCAACGTACTCGTAAACATTAAATGAAATTGCCAATTTATACATTGCAACGGCACGGGCGTAATCCCCTTCATTCTGAAGTCGTTTACCTAGATAAAAGTACGCTTCAGTCAGTCTCTCAGCCTGAAGGTTATTGTCCCCTCGCGCGCCATTTTGAATTGCCACAAGCGCTTGTTGGTCACTGACTTCGCCAAGAATAATCCCCGCTAGTATCCAGCTCCATTTATCGTCTCGATTGTGGTAACGTGCCAGTAACTCTTCTCTCGCCAGCTCTGGCTCTAGTTCAGATTGAACGATATACAACCAAAGCGAACGAAAGGGATCGCTTGGATCTTCATCAAAATGCTCACGCATATCGTCAACCGCTAATTGATAACGCTCACCGTAATACAGTGCGACCGCTCGATTGCGAACCGCATAAGTATTACTAGGATCGAGCTCTAAGGTTGAATCAAAAGCATCGTAGGCCGAATCAAAGTCGCCACTTTCAGTAAAATAGACCCCTAAGAGGTTGAACAAATCTGGTTGGGAAGGGTTTAGTGCTAAGGATTGCTCGTAATCTAGTCGAGCGAGACTTCTCAAACCAACATTGTCATAGTAGTTACCGCGCTTTTGCAGTAAATCGGCTCTGGCATCGTCAGAGAGATCTGCTCGTTGTAAAAGTTGACTGAGGCGAACAATTTGAAACTCTTCTTGAAACGTTACCTGAACAGGCACGGCCATTGGTGGGAGTACCCATTGCTTACCGTCTGGAGATGAGGAGGACGTAGAAGAACACCCTGACGCAAGCAAAAGGGCAGCTAAAAGCGCTGCGGATTGAAACCATTTCACTAAACAATACTCCTGTCTGCTGTTTGCATTTGGCCAATGTAGCATCCACAAAAAAAGGGAGCGTTAGCTCCCTTTATAACACGGTTTCGGTCTGTAAAGCGAATCTTGAAGGTTATTCAGCTTCTGGCGCTTTAGGCGCTTCTGCTTGCTCTTCAGCTGGCTTTTCTACCGCTTCTTTCATGCTCAGACGAACACGGCCTTGGCGGTCAATTTCCAGTACTTTCACTTTTACTTCTTGGCCTTCAGTTAGGTAATCCGATACTTTCTCTACTCGCTTGTCTGCGATTTGAGAAATGTGTACTAGACCGTCTTTACCTGGAAGAACCGTTACAAACGCACCGAAGTCCGCTAGACGAGCTACTTTACCAGTATAGATCTTACCTACTTCAACTTCAGCAGTGATCGCTTCGATACGGCTGATTGCATCTTTCGCCTGATCGCCGTCAGTCGCCGCAATCTTGATTGTACCGTCGTCTTCAATTTCGATAGTTGTACCAGTTTCTTCCGTTAGCTGACGGATAACTGCACCACCTTTACCGATAACGTCTTTGATCTTGTCTGCGCTGATCTTCATTGTGTGGATACGCGGAGCAAACTCAGAGATATCTTCACGAGCACCAGAAATCGCTTCATCCATAACAGAAAGGATGTGCTTACGCGCGCCTTGTGCTTGGTTTAGAGCGATCTGCATGATCTCTTTAGTAATACCTTCGATCTTGATGTCCATTTGAAGAGCAGTGATACCTTCGTTTGTACCTGCTACTTTAAAGTCCATATCGCCTAGGTGGTCTTCGTCACCAAGGATGTCAGAAAGAACAACAAAATCGTCGCCTTCTTTCACTAGACCCATTGCAATACCTGCAACAGACGACTTGATTGGAACACCAGCATCCATAAGTGCTAGAGATGTACCACAAACAGAAGCCATTGAAGATGAACCGTTAGATTCAGTGATTTCAGAAACCACGCGAACCGTGTAAGGGAATTCATCTACAGAAGGCATTACTGCAGCAATACCACGCTTAGCAAGTTTACCGTGGCCGATTTCACGACGCTTAGGAGAACCTACAAAACCCGTTTCGCCTACACAGTACGGAGGGAAGTTGTAGTGCAGTAGGAAGTGATCTTTCTTCTCACCAGTTAGTTCATCGATGATTTGCGCGTCACGCTGAGTACCTAGAGTCGCTGTCACTAGCGCCTGAGTTTCACCGCGAGTAAATAGTGAAGAACCGTGCGTACGTGGAAGAACGCCAGTGCGTACGTCTAGCGCACGAACCATATCTTTCTCACGACCATCGATACGAGGGTTGCCAGCGATAATGCTGCGACGTACCACTGTCTTCTCTAGATCGTGGAAGATTGTGTGAATTTCTTTAGTGTTTGCTTCTGGGTCTTCAGCAAGTAGCACTTCGTTAACTTCAGCAGCGATCTCGTGGATGCGGTCGTAACGAGCCATCTTTTCTGTGATTTGGTAAGCTTCAACTAGTTTAGCTTCTGCCAGTTCAGCAATCTTAGCGTTTAGTTCAGTGTTCTCTGCTGGAGCAACCCAATCCCACGCTGGAGTAGCAACTTCAGCTTTAAACTCGTTAATTGCAGAGATAACCGCTTGTTGTTGGTCGTGACCGTAAACAACTGCAGATAGCATCTCTTCTTCAGTTAGGTTATCTGCTTCAGATTCAACCATAAGAACTGCAGATTCAGTACCAGCAACAACTAGATCTAGTTTTGAGCTTTCTAGCTCAGCGTTGCTTGGGTTAAGTACTAGTTGACCATCAATATGACCAACGCGAGCTGCACCAATAGGACCATTGAATGGGATACCAGAAATAGCAAGCGCTGCAGACGTACCAATCATAGTTGGAATATCTGGTTGAACTTCTGGGTTAACAGAAACTACAGTAGCGATAACTTGTACTTCGTTTTTGAATGCGTCTGGGAATAGAGGACGGATAGGACGGTCAATCAGACGAGCGGTTAGCGTTTCGCCTTCTGAAGGACGACCTTCGCGCTTAAAGAAACCACCAGGGATTTTACCCGCTGCGTAAGTACGCTCTTGGTAGTTTACCGTTAGTGGGAAGAAGTCTTGACCTTCTACCGCTTCTTTTTTACCTACAACAGAAACAAATACAGCAGTGTCATCCATAGTGACCATAACTGCGGCTGTCGCTTGACGTGCAATCACGCCAGTTTCCAGAGTAACGGTGTGGTTGCCGTACTGGAAAGTTTTAACAACTGGTTTTTCGAACATGTGTAATCCTTGCTCTGAACTTTTTGTTCAGATTGATTTAAAGGTTACTCAATGCATTACGAATCGCGACTAGCCAAAACAGGCTCGTAAACCAGTTTTTGATAGTCGCGACCACTTGGTCGACTCGGTTGACTGTAACACATAGAGTAAATGTAAACGCCTCACTGGAGGCGAGCCGTCGCTAGTATAACGGCATATTCTGAGTTTGGCTAAGTTTAGGCAACAAAAAAGGGGCTTACGCCCCTTTTTTGAACAAACCGTTCTATGCAGTCACTGATTAGCGACGTAGGCCTAGACGTTTGATTAGGTCTTGGTAACGCTCTAGGTTTTTACCTTTTAGGTAATCTAGAAGCTTACGACGACGAGAAACCATACGTAGAAGACCACGACGGCTGTGGTGATCGCCTTTGTGTGCTTTGAAGTGACCTTGTAGGTGGTTGATAGAAGCAGTTAGTAGTGCTACTTGTACTTCTGGTGAACCAGTGTCGCCTTCGCCTTGTGCGTATTCTGCAACGATTGCTGCTTTAGTTTCTGCATTCAGAGACATAATTCTCTCCTAATAAGAGTTGAGTTTAAATTTGCGCCAGCCAATCTCTGATTCAGCCGACACGAGGAGCGCGAATTATAGGTAAAACCCCTTCTCGACGCAATAAGTATTTACTCACCTCACCATGACGTTGTAATAAAATACTTTTTTTCACTTCGATCCGAGGTCGTTTACTGATAAAAGGTTCGCTCTTTTAATGTGAAATAATGATTTCATGGTAGACTCAACAACAGTGTAAACACCTTAATTAAACAACGGGTAGCAAGATGAAAATCGGTATTATCGGCGCGATGGCGCAAGAAGTAGAAATCCTAAAAAACGCATTGCAAGATAGCCAACAGGTATCAAAAGCTGGATGTACTTTTTTTACAGGTAAACTCGATGGTGTAGACGTCGTATTGCTGCAATCGGGTATCGGTAAAGTGGCGGCGGCGATTGGTACCGCTATCCTTCTTGACGAGCATCAACCTGACTTTGTCATCAATACTGGTTCTGCTGGGGGTTTTGAACCAAGTCTAAATCTGGGCGACGTTGTTATTTCTACGGAAGTTCGTCATCACGATGCGGACGTCACTGCTTTCGGTTATGAAATTGGCCAAATGGCCGGACAACCAGCGGCTTTCAGCGCTGACTCTAAATTGATGGACACGGCTGAACAAGCACTCGCTCAAATGGAAGACCAACACGCAGTGCGCGGTTTAATTTGTACGGGTGATGCCTTTGTTTGTACCGCAGAGCGCCAAGCATTTATCCGCGAGCACTTCCCGAACGTTATCGCCGTAGAAATGGAAGCTTCTGCCATCGCTCAAACCTGTCACCAGTTCAATGTACCTTTTGTAGTAGTACGCGCTATCTCTGATGTGGCTGATAAAGAGTCGCCAATGAGTTTTGAAGAGTTTTTGCCACTCGCAGCACAAAGCTCTTCAGAAATGGTCGTAAAAATGGTTTCCCTACTGAAATAAGGGTACGGGCTTCATGGAAGAACTATTTGCCCAAGTCTATAGCAATGGCGCTCTCCTCATTATGTGGGGAGCGCTACTCGTTCACTTAATACTGCCTTTTCCCAGAGAGGCTCACCCGGTGACTTTGTGGCACAAGTTTGCAGAGTTGCTAGCAGAAAAAGTAAATCTCTCCCATAGCCACTCACAAAGCATTATTTCAGGAACACTGGCATGGCTGCTGATGTTAGTGCCCAGTCTATTGGTTCTTCTAGCGCTTAAACCTTTGGTTTGGAAGGTTGAGTTTTTCGAAATGGCGCTTTTACTACTCGCGATAGATTGGAGAAATACCGATACCTTTTCGCGTCGGTTTACTCAAGCTATGGCGAGAGAAGATAAAGAGAGTGCACGCCAATTACTCTCGCCTTTCGTCAATCGTTCAACAGATTCACTATCGCTTTTGGGGTTGGGAAAAGCGGGCGCTGAAACGTTAATAATGGCCTATGGCCGAAATGTTGTTTGCGTACTGTTTTGGTACGCCATTGGCGGCGGTATTGCTGCGTTTATCTACCGCTTAACGATGGAACTGGCACGGGCTTGGTCGCCATCACGGCAGAAGTTTTACCCGTTTGGATTACCGGTAGTAAAAACCGTCGCTATGATGGAATTTGTGCCAATGAGAATATTTAGCCTATTTATTATGATTGGCAGTCGGGCAGCTTCCGCGTGGCAACTCATTCGCCAACAAGCGGCCTCTTGGCCATTGCCGGGTCCCGCATGGCTTTTAGTCGCAGTCGGTGCCAAGTTAGAGCTCTCTTTAGGCGGCCCTGCTATGTATCATAAGAAAAAGTCAGTCCGTGTAAAAATCGGTGGTCGCATCGCACCAGCAGCAATCCATCTGTCTCAAATCAATAGCATGTTGATAAAACGTATGTCTGCGTGGATATTGATTCAAAGCCTCTTGTTACTCGCTATTTATCAAGGAATTTAAATGCGATACCTACTTTTAGTTTTTCTCTTTTCCACATTTGTCATTCATGCAAAACCGGTGGAAAGGGTCATCGCTTTAGCCCCGTCAGCAACCGAAATCGCATACTCTGCTGGACTCGGTGATAAGTTGGTCGCGGTGAGCGACCGAAGCGACTACCCTCCTCAAGTACAAGAGCTAGAAAAGGTTGCCAACTATCAAGGCATTAAGCTTGAGAGAATCATCGCCTTACAGCCTGATTTAATCATCGCTTGGCCGTCGGGAAACCCGCCGAGAGAGTTGGAAAAGCTCGCTCAGTTTGGATTTGAGATCTACTACACCAAAACTCTCACCCTTGAAAACATCGCGACTAACATTGAAGAGCTAAGCCAATATTCACAAGATCCAAGTGTTGGCATAAAAGCCGCCAATGACTTTAGACAAGCGCTGGTATCCCTAAAGGAAAAATACAGTGTCGACCAGCCGGTAAGCTACTTTTACCAACTAAGTCAACATCCGGTCATTAGTGTTGCTCAAGGGAAGTGGCCAAGTGAAGTATTTGATTTCTGTGGCGGTAACAACGTATTTAAAGACAGTTCAGCCCCTATCCTCAGGTGAGTATCGAGCAAGTCGTTTTGCGTAATCCCGATGTCATTTTCACTTCTCAGCACGCAATTGAAGACGGTTCGATGTGGCAATCGTGGCAGCGAGAACTCAATGCTGTAAAAAATAACCACGTTTGGTCACTGGACTCCGATTGGTTAAACCGCCCAACCACGAGAACGATAAGAGCGATTACACAGGTTTGTGATTACTTCGAACAAGTCAGGGATAGCAAATCCAGCAAGAAAAACTAAGATTGCCCTTCAAGGGAGGCTCCTTTGTTATCGCGACTCGCCTCTCTTCCTCTTTTGGCAACGGCTTTTCCTTAGAAAATTAGCTTAGGTAATTTGACTTCATATTTCTTGGGTCGCGATATAGTTTCCCGTACAATACCTCCACTTCAATCCTTTCGCTTTTATTTCCCGCGAAATCTAAGTGTCTGAGATCCCAACGCATTGTTATTTAACTTTAAGAGACTCTAGTATCATGGATTCCATGCTGCTTTACATAACAGACCTTTTTGGCACTGCAATTTTTGCTATTTCTGGTGTCCTTTTAGCGGGACGACTAAAAATGGATCCCTTTGGTGTGATGGTTTTGGGTAGTGTTACCGCGATTGGCGGTGGCACAATTCGCGACATGGCGCTTGGCGCCACTCCCGTGTTTTGGATCACCGACACCAACTACTTATGGGTGATCTTTACCACTTGTGTGTTGACCATGTTGATTGTCAGACGTCCAAAACGCCTACCATGGTGGGTATTGCCCGTATGTGATGCTATCGGCTTAGCTGTCTTTGTTGGCATTGGCGTCGAAAAGGCGTTGAGCTATCAAGATTCTGCGATGGTCGCTGTCATTATGGGGATAATTACTGGCTGCGGAGGAGGTATTATTCGCGATGTATTGGCCAGAGAAGTTCCTATGGTGCTTAGAAGTGAAGTTTATGCCACTGCATGTTTGATAGGTGGTGTCGTCCATACTTGTGCATTGAACTTTGGCTACGATAATTCCAATGCCTTTATCGCTGGGATCATTTCCACTCTCTTTATCCGTTTAGGGGCCATTCGTTGGCACCTCTCATTACCTACCTTTGCTTTAAATAAGTAGGGTTTAGGGTGATAAAAAGGCCGCTTTTGCGGCCTTTCAAATCTTAACCTTGTACTCGGTACAGCACTTCTTTTAACGCTGTAAAGTCATTGTCTAACTCTTCTGACAATAGTTCCATTTTAGCGTGCTTGGCCAAAGGACCCGGAAGTTCGATATCAGAACCTAAAATGTCATCAACGACTTCTTTGAACTTCGCTGGGTGTGCAGTACAGAGGAACAAACCTGTCTCACCGTCTTTTAACTGCTCATCCAGAACGCGATAAGCATGGCACCGTGAGGTTCACATAAGTAACCTTGCGCATTCAACGATTTAACTGACTCTGCACTTTGCTCATCACTAACGGCACCTTTACCTAATGTCTCAAGGCCCCACTCTTTCACACGGCATAACTCTTCAATACGCGGCCAGTTGTTTGGTTGGCTTACGTCCATCGCGTTCGATGTTGTCGCTACGGTTGGTTTTGGATCCCACTCACCTGTTTGTAGGTAGCGAGGTACCGTATCATTGGCGTTGGTAGCGGCAATAAAGCGTTTTACTGGTAAGCCTAGAGCTTTAGCAAGAAGACCTGCGGTTAAGTTACCAAAATTACCACTCGGTACAGAAACCACCAGATTTTCTCGTTCCTCTTTACTCAACTGAGAAGCGGCTTCAAAGTAGTAACAAATCTGCGCCATCAAGCGGCTGATATTGATAGAGTTTGCCGAGTTAAGACCAATTGCACTGCGCAGCTCTTGGTCATCAAATGCTTGCTTAACAAGAGACTGACAAGCGTCAAAGTCAGCATTAACTGCAACCGTGTGGATGTTTTTGCCCAATGTACAGAAAAGCTTTTCCTGCAGTGGGCTGATCTTTCCTTTTGGATACAGGATGACAACATTGATGTCTTCCATCCCATAGAAAGCGTGTGCAACCGCTGCACCGGTGTCGCCAGATGTTGCTGTGAGTATGGTGATCTTTCCACCATCGGAGACTGCCGCTAAAGACTGAGCCATAAAGCGGCCGCCAAAATCTTTAAATGCCAGTGTAGGACCATGGAAAAGCTCTAGCGCATGCACGCCCTCTTTCACCTGTTTGATAGGTGCTGGAAACTGAAAAGCAGAGTCGACCATTTCATACACTTTCTGCTCGGATAGCTCATCGCCTATTAGAGACGACAAGATCTTACTACTACGCGAGACAAAGCTTTCAGCCAAAAGCGCATCAACGTCTTCAAATGGCTTGATTTCCGACGGGAAAAACAATCCTTGGTTCTTACCTAACCCTTGGCGAACGGCTTGGCCAAAGGAAACTTGTTCATCATTTTCTTTTATATTGTAAAGCTTCATAGCTCACTTCCTGTTACTTTCGAACCTTGCTTGTCCAAACGACAAACATGTACGAATCCTTCTTCGTTTTGTACGTAATTTTGCTCTAACCAACGCGCTACGCGCTCGGCGACATCTTTTTCTTTGCAGATGCTAAACAGCGTTGGGCCACTACCTGAAATTCCAGTAGCTAAAGCGCCAGCAGTCGCTGCATATTTTCTTGCGTCAGCAAAACCGGGCAACAGTTTCTCACGATACGGTTCTGCGATCACGTCTTTGATCATTTTTGCCGCCAATTCTGGCTGACCAGAATGGCAGGCGTGGATAAAGCCCGCCAAGTGACGACCGTGAGCAATAATGTCTTGTCGACGATATTGAGATGGAAGAATTGAACGCGCTTCTGCCGTTGATACTTTAATACCCGGATAGGCCATAACCCAGTACCAATCGTCAAAACTCGGCACTTCTTGGCTAATGATACCGAGCTCTTCTAGCATAAGTTGAACCCCTCCCAAGTAACACGGTGCAACATTGTCGTAATGCACTCCACCCGAGATTTGCCCTTCCATTTCTCCCATCAATGCAAGCAACTCAGTCTCGTTTAATGGCTCACCGTGAAAACGGTTTAATGCGTCGAGCGCCGCCACTATTGAGCAGGCACTAGAACCCAACCCTGAACCGATAGGCATGTTCTTTTCAAGCGTCATTGCCACCGGTTTTGACTCAAGACCTTTTTTGTCAAGCTCGCGAACAAACACTCTCCAGCAGTCGTAAACAATATTTTCTTTGGGGTTTGCTGGTAGTTTGGATACAAAGTTGCCTGCTGTCGCAAGAGAAAAGGGTTCACTACCTGCTTTAACTTCGACACGGTCGCCTAAAAGCGTTCCGTCAACTGGGGACACCGCGGCCCCCAGAACGTCGAAACCGACGCTAACATTACCGATAGAAGCTGGAGCATAAACTACAACACTCATTTCATTGCTCATTGTTACACTCCTAATTTCCAACCTAATGTACGCATTACATCGGCAAAGACACCTGCAGCTGTCACTTCCGTACCCGCTCCGTAACCCCTTAGCACAAGTGGGATTGGTTGGTAATAGCGGCTATAGAATGCCAGGGCGTTTTCACCATCTTTGATCTTGTACATAGGATCATTATCATCAACAGCGGCAATGCTCACTTTGCACTGTCCATCAAGGATTTCACCGACGTAACGCAATACTTTGCCATCTTCCGCCGCTTTAGCAGACAACTTCTTGAAGTAAGCGTCGGCTTCGGGTAGACGTGACATAAACTCTTCTACGCTACCAGAATCATCAAAACCCGGCGGCAGTGCTTGGTCAACAATCACGTCTTCAAGCTCTAAGTTCATACCCGCTTCGCGTGCAAGAATAAGTAGCTTGCGCGCTACGTCCATACCAGAAAGGTCATCACGAGGATCCGGCTCAGTAAAACCATTCGATTTGGCAATCTCTGTCGCTTCGCTCAAGGTCATACCTTCGTCTAGTTTGCCGAAGATATATGAAAGCGATCCCGAAAGGATCCCGCTAAATCGCTCTAGCTCATCGCCTGCGGAAATTAGGTTCTGTAGGTTTTCTATAACTGGTAGACCTGCGCCAACTGTTGTCTCATACATCAGTTTGCGTCTTGAGCCACGAGCCACATCACGCAACTGATGGTAGTAAGCCATGCTAGCCGTATTTGCCTTTTTATTTGGTGTCACAACGTGGAAACCCGCTGCCAAAAAGTCAGCATATTGATTGGCGATCACTTCGCTAGACGTACAATCCACCAATACTGGGTTGATAATGTGATTGCGTTGAACCAGTGAGATTAGGCGAGCAAGACTGAACTCTTCTGTTGCAGCCGTCATTCTATCTCGCCAATGTTCCAGTGGCAGACCAGCACTGTCGAGCAATAGCCCTTTGCTGTTTGCTAGACCACAAACTCTTAGCACAATACCTTTATCTGCAAGTTTTGGCTGTTGACGTTGAATTTGGTCGACAAGCTCTCCACCGACACCGCCCACACCGACAACAAACACGTCCAGAAAGTGCTTAGAGTTGAACAGATTTTCATGACACGCTTTGATCGCTTCAGAAATTTTGTCTTCAGGAATCACCGCTGAAATCGCACGCTCCGAAGAGCCCTGAGCAATAGCGACAATGTTTACGTTCACTTCCGCTAGAGAAGAGAAGAATTGAGAGGCGACACCGCGCGAAGTGCGCATACCGTCACCTACTAGCGTGACAATGGCTACATCATCAATAAATTCTACTGGCTCTAATAGGCCGTCTTTGAGCTCTAACTCGAAAACGTCAGACAGCGCTTCTTGAGCCAAGGCTCTGTCACCCGCTTCGATACAGAAACTGATGCTGTATTCCGATGAAGATTGAGTGATAAGAACAATGGAAACACCGGCTGCAGACATAGCGCCAAACACTCGGCTTGCCATGCCTACCATGCCCTTCATTCCCGGTCCTGAAACGTTAACCATAGTGAGGCTGCTAAGCGTAGTGATACCTTTAATCGCAAGGTTATCCTCACCAGTATCTTGACCAATCAAAGTACCAGCACCCTGCGGATTGAAACTGTTTTTGATCAAACAAGGTATATGGAACTGAGCAATTGGCGCGATCGTTTTAGGGTGTAGAACAGAAGCACCAAAGTAAGAGAGTTCCATCGCTTCTTGATAGCTTAATGATTTAAGTAATCGAGCATCATCAACCAAGCGAGGATCGCAATTGTATACACCATCGACATCTGTCCAGATTTCACAGCAATCTGCGCGCAAACAAGCGGCAAGTACGGCTGCAGAGTAGTCGGAACCATTGCGGCCAAGTGTGACGAGTTCCCCTTCTTCATTACCAGCAGTAAAGCCCGGCATGATGTTGACGTGTCCCTCGGGCAATGGATTTTGACGGAAGTTTTGCGTTGAAACTTCAACATCGACCATTGCTTCTAACGGCTCACCTTTGGCGTACAAGTATTTCACTGGATCTATCAGGCTGGCAGCTTGTCCTTTTGCTTCCAACACTGCTTTCATCAACTGAATAGACACGCGTTCGCCTTTACTGATAATGCGCGCATTAACATTGTCGGGACACATGCCCAACAGGTCGATACCGTGTACGAACTGACGAAGTTGAGACAGTGATGTTTTTACTTGGTTATCGTAACCACTGCCATCGATATTAGGTAACACCGCTTTAATGTCTTGGAAAAGATCGCGGAACGAATCTTCCAGTTCAGCAATTTGTAACTCTGCTTCACCATTTTTTAATGCACCTTCGATAACTGCGACGAGTTTATTCGTCGTTTTACCCGGTGCAGAAAGTACAACGGCCACTTCTTCCTGCTGTGCATTATTAGCGATGATATCTGCTGCTCTTAAAAAACGATCAGCATCTGCTAATGATGAACCTCCAAACTTTAAAACTCGCATCCCTTCCTCCAAATGTTTGATAAATTGGTATAAAAAAGGCCTGTATCTCTTGGGATACAGGCCTTTTTTTTGAATTTCTTTCGTTTAGCAGCCTGCCCCAACATGTGTGATGTCGGTAATAATAATGGTTGTGGTCATTACTGCTTGGCTGCGATGTTGCATGAATCTAATAATTTCACTTTGTGTTTGCTTACCCATACGTTTACCGCACTTTGCCTCTCTGAGTCAATGAAAAGTTGTCACTAATTAACTTCTTGTAAAAATTTGCGTTCAAAAGATCTTTGTGCGCATAAAGATCAAACTCTTTTAACAACAAGCTTATCAATGAAATAACAATTACCTATATTAATAACTAATTGCTATATAAAACTTTTGAACCTTAGAACTGGTTTTATGCTTTAATTAGCGATGCAGTGGGATAATAGACAATAAAAGGAGTGGCTTATGAGAACAATAACTAGCCTAGCGCTTGCCGTTTGCTCGTGCGCCACTTTTGCGGTTGAACTACCCGCTCTACCTTCACATGCCACTGCCTCGCCTCATAAGCTATTCCTGTTAAGCCAGCCAGATCATCAAGATTTTGATTCTTGGAAAATTGATGGCGGCTATGCGTATTCCATCCGCGATAACGTAGATATTTTCGTAGGGGCTCAAGCCAGTACCGAAGAAAATGGCTTTTTAAGTGGGGTGAGTTATCAATTGACGCCGCGTGTTTCCCTGCAAAGTACTCTGCGCACTACGCGCGTTGAAGAAACTGAAACCAATAACGACACGGTTTTCTCAGCAGAAGTTTCCAGCCGCATGAGACTGACTGAGAACATTGATGTGCATGCCACTCTCGATCATCAAGAGTGGCAAAATGAGTTAGAACTCGGTTTAGGGTTTAGATTTTAACTCCAATCTAACAGGGTTTTGGACATCAATACTCCATTCCAGTCTGCGTAGATATAATCTCCGGGCTGAATCATCTGATTGTTGATCGTCAGGGTTACGTTCACGTCACCAGCGCCGCGCTTTTCTGTTTTAAATGGGCAGGCTCCAAGGGCTTTAATACCCAAATCCATTTCAGCCATCACAGCCACGTCGCGAACTGCGCCGTAAACGATGATTCCCTCCCAATGATTATCAATAGCTAGGATCGCCAATTGATCGCCCAGTAATGCCTTTTGGCATGAACCGTGACCATCAACCACCAAGACTTTACCTTTGCCATCCTGACTAAGTACCTCACGAACTTTTGAGTTATCGTGATAGCAACGCACTGTTACTATCTCGCCCCAAAAGGCGCTTCTGTGTCCAAAGCTATGTAAGGGAAGATCCACGTAAGTGATCTCATCTTCGAACTTATCACAGATATCTGGGGTTATGTCTTTCATCTTTCCTCCATGATCCGACAATTGAATTTCTTAACGGCATCGACTTCGCCAATCACCAATACAGGCCTGCTCACTGCTGTTACACGAGAGTAAGAACAGTTGATCGCCTCGTACGTAATAGATGGCATTCTGGCCGTATTTTCGCGCCACTTCCAATGCCTGCTCTTGGTCAAGACCAACAGCAAAACTCTCTTCTACCCAGCAAAAATGTTCGTCTCCCACAAATACTTCCGTATATTCATTATGGTTGAACTCTTTTGCCAAACGCTGATTATTTGACCAGTTTACTTCATTTGGCAACCTTTGGCTCGCTGGATTCCATGCGGTGATCACAGCGAAACAGTCCTCGTTGAGAAAATGCCTAAATTTGAAGTATGGGTTGAGATACGCCTCCCACAACTTGTCATCTATTTTCATATAAGTCACGCTTTTACATCTATTTAATACTATTAATATTTGTTACATTTGTTCTATTGATATAAATCAACAAAGTGCATGGAATTAACATAAGCCCGTTGTTAGCAAGCTGTTAACACTATAAAATCCGCCTCAGAAGACTAGTAGAAAGAGGTGAGATAAGGAGCTCTCACTTACGTGATTAACATCACCATGGATGGCGGGTGACCAAAGGCAGTGTACTTTTAAATCCTTTGGTTTATTATCAATATGAAATTACCTGTATGTTATGTTTTTGCCTAGAATTTATTCTATTAGCACAATTTTTTCACAAGTTTAGGTACCGCCAATGCAAACCCCGCATATTCTAATCGTAGAAGACGAGCAAGTAACTCGAAACACTCTCAAAAGCATTTTTGAAGCTGAGGGATACGCTGTCTTTGAGGCCAGTGACGGTGAAGAGATGCACCAAGTGCTGTCTGATAACCAAGTTAACCTGGTTATTATGGATATCAACCTACCTGGTAAGAATGGCCTTCTTTTAGCTCGCGAATTACGTGAGCAAGCGAATGTAGCGCTTATGTTCTTAACTGGTCGCGACAACGAAGTTGACAAGATCTTAGGTCTAGAAATCGGTGCAGATGATTACATTACTAAACCGTTTAACCCTCGTGAGCTAACTATCCGCGCTCGTAACCTACTAAGCCGCTCAATGAGCGCTGGTGCGACATCTGAAGAGAAACGCAGTGTAGAGAAGTACGAGTTTAACGGTTGGGTTCTGGATATTAATAGTCGTTCACTGGTAAGCCCTGATGGCGGTAACTACAAGCTACCTCGCTCAGAGTTCCGCGCACTACTCCACTTCTGTGAAAACCCGGGCAAAATCCAAACCCGTGCGGATCTGCTGAAGAAAATGACGGGACGTGAGCTTAAGCCACACGACCGCACGGTAGATGTTACTATCCGCCGTATCCGTAAGCACTTTGAATCAGTAAGCGGTACACCAGAAATCATCGCGACAATTCACGGTGAAGGCTACCGATTCTGTGGTGACTTAGAAGAGTAATTCTTCTTTGGATCTCCTACTTCGGTTAGTAGGCAAAGATAAAAAAACGAGGCTTTTAGCCTCGTTTTTTATTTGTGTAGAAGGAGAGCAGAATCTATCCCCTACCACCTTTGATAGCATCGATGATCTCTGTTGTCGAACAACCGTCTTCGAAGTTAAGTACTTTCACTGCTCCGCCATTGGCTATGACTTCCTTGCCACCAGCAATCTCTTCAGGTTTGTAGTCGCCACCTTTCACGAGTAAGTTTGGCAATACTTCGGAAATCAATCGCTGCGGAGTCTCTTCACCAAAAGGCACCACCCAATCAACCGCCCCTAGGCCCGCTAATACAGCCATACGTCGATCTGTTGGGTTTACTGGACGTCCAGGCCCTTTAAGTGCTTTCACCGACTCATCGGTGTTCACAGCGACGATAAGGCGATCACCAAGTTGTGCAGCGTGGTTTAGATAAGAAACATGGCCCGCGTGCAGAATATCGAAGCAACCATTGGTCATCACAACGGTTTCACCCTTGGCTTGTGCTTTTTTAACTGCTTCGATTAATGCTTGCTCTCCAATCACACCAAAATCTGTGTCCTGACTTCCATGTACCGCTTCCGCAAGTTCGATAGTAGAGACCGTAGATGTACCGAGCTTACCTACCACAACGCCTGCCGCTGCGTTCGCTAGCGCACACGCCTCATCAAGTGGTTTACCCGCTGCTACTGAAGCTGCTAATGCCGAGATAACTGTATCTCCTGCACCAGTAACGTCGTAAACTTCCTTAGCTTGTGTAGGCAAATGGAAGGGTTCTTCACCACGGCGCAGCAATGTCATGCCGTGCTCACTGCGTGTTACTAGTAGCGCTTCAAAATCAAACTCTTCAATAAGAGCCAGTCCTTTTTCAACCAGTTCTTCTTCGTCTTTGACTTTTCCTACCACCAGTTCGAACTCAGCCATGTTTGGCGTTAATAGCGTAGCTCCGCGATAACGCTCAAAGTCTGCGCCTTTTGGATCGATAAATACCGGGATATTGGCCGCTCGCGCTTTTTGGATAAATGCTTGAACGTGCTCTAAAGCCCCTTTGGCGTAGTCCGATAAGATAACCGATTTTACTTTAGGCAGCGCCTGTTCCATTCGGTCAAGGATCAATTCCGCATCGGTATTTTCAAACTTGTCTTCAAAATCTAGACGTATAAGTTGTTGACCACGACTCAGTACGCGCAGTTTAGTAATAGTGGGATAGTTGGGTAAAGCAACAAAATTACATTTAACTTTTAGAGCCGTTAACGTCTCAGTGAGTACTTTGGCTGGCTCGTCAATACCAGTCAAACCAATAATATGCGCATTACCACCTAAAGAAGCGATGTTCATAGCAACGTTGGCTGCTCCCCCTGGTCGCTCCTCATTGTTCTCTACTTTTACTACAGGTACTGGTGCTTCTGGTGAAATGCGTCCCGTTGGCCCGTGCCAATAGCGATCGAGCATAACATCACCAATGATAAGAACACCCGACTCACTGTAGTTCGGTAGGATAGGTTTCATATTTGGTCTCCAAATTCTTTTTCTGGCGAGAGTTTATCATAGGCAATCGCGCCTCTAAACCTCTGACTCTTACTTAAACCAGTGGTTCCAAACTTGTTGCACGACTTCTCTTTCTTGTGTCATCTTGCTTTCTGCTACATCGGCATCAAGGTTAAGTAAATTGCGCCTATGTATTTGGTCTCTCATTTTGGTGTAAGCCATTGAAATCGCCATCGCTTCACTCTCTTCCATCACTCCTTGGGCTATCAAGGATTCAAAAATTCGCACGTTATCACACCACCGAGTCAGCTTAGGGTGCTGGTGGCTGTAATTGAGCACCAAATATTGAGCGAGGAACTCAATATCGGTGATCCCACCGGGGTCCTGTTTGATCATAAAACGCCCCGCTTTTTTGCCACCGAGATGATCTCGCATTTTTATGCGCATATTCACAACGTCTTCTTTTAGTTGCTCGCTATCGCGTTTAAGAGAAAGAATATCGTTTCGCGTCGACTCAAAAGCTCGCTGTAACGGTGTATCTCCAAAAATCATACGAGCACGTACTAATGCCTGATGCTCCCAAGTCCATGCTTCTTTGTGCTGATATTCATCAAATGCATCCGCGGGACTGACTAGTAAACCAGAGGCTCCTGAAGGTCTCAGACGCGTGTCGACTTCATACAAGATCCCAGACGCCGTTCGCGTTGAAAAGATATGAATAATGCGTTGCGCTAACCTCAAATAAAACTGACGCCCGTCGATCTCTTTTTTGCCATCTGTATACACATTCGTCGGACAGTCATGCATAAATACAATGTCTAAATCGGAGTTATAGCCTAGCTCCCAGCCGCCGACTTTACCGTAACCGATAACAGCAAAGCCTCGACCATCGCGATCGGAAAGATGGGTCGGCTCTCCGTACTTTTCTTTCATCTGTAGCCAAGCTTGGTTTACAACGGCATCCACGATGGCCTCAGAAAGATAAGTTAAGTGGTCACTCACTTTCATTACGGGAAGCACACCAGCAATGTCAGCAGCAGCAATTCTCAAAATGCAGATCTGCTTAAACTGGCGAAGCGCTTCCATCTGCTGTTCCATATCGTCTTCTGGGATCCGAGCTAAATAGTCTCTTAGCTCGTAACGATAACTGTCGAGAGGAACGGGGTTATAGAGTTGCTGAGGATCTAGCATCTCATCAAGAAGGATCGGATAACGTCCCAATTGCTCTGAGATCATCGGACTGGCAGTACACAACCTGACTACTTGAACCAACGCAGCTTCGTGTTCATCTAAAAGCTCTAGATAAGTCGTTCTCGACGCTATTTTTTGGACTAGGTGCAAAACACGCGATAGCCCAAATTCCGCCTCTGGGTGCGCATAGATTGCCGAAAAAAGTTTAGGCATAAGGCGGTTAAGTACTTCTCTGCCACGAGGGCCAATGGTCTTTTTCGCCATATCCACTTTAAATTGCTTAATCGTAGAAGCCATAGCTTCTGGATTCTCTGCTGAGAGATCGTCTTTCAATACGTGATCGATGACGTCTTCTCTATCTGCCATATCCCAAAGCTCATGAAAATGTCGTTCAACGTCCTTAGACTCTTCTTCGCTATCGTCGCCGATAAGATCTTCAAATACAGCGTGTACATTCTGCATGTGTTTTTGAGTATCAACGATAAGTTGCTCCCATTGGGTGTATCCCATGGCAAGGCTCAGCTGTGTTTGCTCTTCTTCACTATCAGGCAAAGTTTGCGTCTGTTTGTCTGCAAGCGCTTGAAGCAAGTTCTCTAGGCGGCGAAGAAATAGGTAGGCCTGTCGTAAGTGTTCAGTCTCCTCGGACTCTAATAACTCTAAGCTTTCGATCGCATCCAGCGTTTCCAACAACCCGCGTTGTCTCAGTGATGGCTCTCGACCACCGCGTATAAGTTGAAAAACTTGAGCAATAAACTCGATTTCGCGTATGCCACCAGCCCCTAACTTGATGTTGTTGGTCAGGCCACGTCTGCGCACTTCACTACTGATCATCGACTTCATACGTCGAAGGGCATGAATTGCACTGAAATCAATGTAGCGACGAAAAACGAATGGGCGTAACATTTTTCGCAGTTCTTGGTATTGAGGATACATTTCTCTGCCCATCACTCGGGCCTTAACCATAGCGTAGCGTTCCCAATCTCGCCCTTGCTCTTGATAGTAATCTTCTAAAGCGGCGTAACTCATCACTAGAGGGCCACTCTCACCAAAGGGTCTAAGACGCATATCAACGCGATAACAAAAGCCATCAAACGTTTGCTGATCAAGCGCTTTTATGATTTTTTGACCTAACCGAGTGAAAAACTGAGCATTGGAAATAGTGCGGCGTGCGCCTTGAGTCTCGCCGTTTTCTGGATAAGTAAAGATAAGGTCGATATCCGATGAGAAGTTGAGCTCACCTCCCCCAAGTTTGCCCATACCAATGATCAACATTGGCTGTGCTTCACCATCTTGGTTGCATGGTGTTCCCCACTGTTCACAGCACATCCTGTACTGCCATTGATAGGTTTCAAATATCATCGCCTCAGCAAGTTCAGATAGATGCGATAAACTCTCGGTCAGTTCCCATGCTGACGTAAAGTCTCGCCAAGCTATGTTGACCATCTCTCGGTTGCGAAACTGTCTAAGCACTCTCATACCGGCCATTTCATCACTGCACTTTGCCAGTTCAGACTCTAGTTCACTTCGATAGTTTTCACTGGGCTTAGCGACTTCTAACATTACCGGTAAACGCTCAAGCAATGTTTTATCTCGTTCTAGCGCATCCGCCACAAATCGGCTTAGACCACAAACGTAAGTGAGCTCTTCCTGACGCTGCTGCGGCCACTGGGCAATAACATTTGGAGCATCAATTCGTTCTAATGCATATTGGGAGATCTTTATGAGATTCTGAGGAAGCTGCATAGGTTGTCCTTAATGATATGAGGCTTCTCTATCTCTCCGTTAAGGAGAAAAGTAGCGGTTTATCGGTCGATAATTTAACTATCTGATTTTGGGAAAACACATTTTGTGTCTCGGTACTTTATTTATACCAGAGAAGAGGCAAATAAAAACGCCCACTATTCGATAGTGAGCGCTTAGGGGAAGAATTAACTGACGTGATTACACAAGGTTATACATCAAATGATGAAATTTTCTTATCCAATTCTTCTGCGTTGCTCTGCATAATTTCAGACGTTTCTAGCAACTCAGTAACTACTGTCACCGAGGCTTCTACAAGTTCGCGAACATTGGTTAAGTTTTGGTTCATTTCTTCAGCGACACTGCTTTGTTGACCAGCAGCAGTAGCAATTTGGAAGTTCATGTCATTGATTTGATTAACTTGAGTCACAATACCATCTAATTCACTGCCCGCACTTGTGACAAGGTCAACACCTTCAGCGGCTTCCACAACACTCTTCTCCATCAACTCAACGGCAGAGTTTGCATTGGTTTGAAGAAGGGTAATCATCTCTTGGATTTCTACTGTCGCTTGTTGAGTGCGCTGCGCTAGGTTGCGAACCTCATCAGCAACAACCGCAAATCCGCGACCAGCTTCACCTGCACGAGCTGCCTCAATCGCCGCATTCAGTGCAAGTAGATTGGTTTGCTCTGAAATGCCTTGGATAGTCCCAACCACACTGCCAATAGAGTCCACACTCTCTTCCACTTGGTTAACTGCTGCTGCAGAGGCGGAAATGTCATTGGATAACTCACTAATCTTAGCTACGGTTCCTTGTACAAAGCTTTGCCCTGTTGCCGCTTGGCTAGAAGCGTTTTCAGTCAACGAAGAAGCATTTTGCGCATGATCTGCAACGGTTTGAACGGTAGAGGTCATCTCACTCATCGCCGTTGCTAGCTGATCGATTTCGTTAAACTCTTCTTGAGCGGACTCCTTAGTTTCCGACATACTCAGTGTCATCACTTCCGTTAGCCCCGCCAACTCTTGTGAAGAGACTACCTGAGTTTTAATGACGTCTTGCAACTGAACTCGAGTTTTCTCAAGTTCTCGGGCTAAGTCGCCGTACTCGTCTTTGCAATCGAGTTGGATTGAAACCGATAGATCTCTTGCCGCCATGCGTTTAATCGCATCACTCAAGTATTGAGTCTGCCTTAACATGATTCGAGCGGTAAACAATAACAAGGCGACAAAACCGACAATCATTGCCGTGGTTTGCCATGCTATTTCGATTAAATACTTTTCGTAATGTTGTTGGGCTATTTCTGCATTCTGAGTTACCGCCAGAAGCGAGTCATAGAAAGTGCTAGCATCCCACAACTGTTTAGCAATAATCAGTATCGTACTGAACACCATCAGCAACACCATCTTAGGAACGAGACGGATATCCGTTATTGCGCGTTCCCACGGCTTAAACGCCATTGTCGTCATTGTCAGTTCTCCACTAAAGTCTATATATTGGTTCTAATCCACAATGTCACTTCTATTTCGCTTCTTGTACGAGCGATTTAATATTTATTTCGGGCTTCGTATGAAAACAAATAATACCAAATAGAGCGGCAAAGCCTTAGAACATTGTCATTAATCCCAACATTCTTGGTGTTATTTGTGATCTCAGGCTTATTGTTTGCACTATGTTCGGTAAATTTCTATTAGTTCTTATCGGCAGCTATTGATAGTTCTAAAGCATTAATATGCTTGATTTGCATATAGTTATGATCCATGCCACAGCTAGCATGTAATTGATGCAAAAAATAGTGATAGCTTTTTTCTTGACTAAAAGAGGTGACGTCGTTTTCAGGTGTCATCTACAACTATGGTTCAGACAGAATGTTCGACATCAGGATGAACCCAAAAGAGATGCAAACCACCTGAAAGAAAAAAGGAGAGCGGCGCTCTCCTTTGCAACAAATTTATTCCTGCCAATAGGGCTGAGCTTCTACACTCATACTCCGCGTTTGCTCCATGGCGTGTAAAATTGAGCTCTCTTGACGACTTAACCAGCGCTCCAACTGCTCTCTTTCTTCACCTTCTAACTTGTCTATCAGTCCTGCTAAAGGTTTTAAAGTCAGCAAGTCATCAATGCCCTGCATCAAGTCCGCCCAGGGAAGACGAAAGCTATTTCTTTCTTCACTGTCATACAAACTGGCAAAGCTCAAACCGGTGTAGAGGTTTCTCATCAAGCGATATTGCTGATCTATATACTCTTGGCTGTTTAACACTCGCTCTGGTGGAAAAGCTTCCATCAACTCGGCCCAAGTTCTATCAAGCTGCTTAACCGAAAAGCGTTCTATGCTAAGTGACATTTTAGCGCGCGCTTTGTCATCTAAGAAAGGCTGCCACCCACGAGACAAAATCCAACGGCTTAGATCCAACAACAGTCCGGTGTAACGCGCCGAGTAGATGAGTTCAAGCATCTGCTCTCTTTGAGGTAGTTTCTCTTGTTGCTGAGTTAACTCCTTCATCAAAAACTTGCGGGCATCTAACTTTCTAAGTGCGTGCCCCTTATCTTCCAGCAAGTCCTCTAAGTAGTCATATTCCTTAAGCCACTCAAGTTCTTGCTCTAACCACTTCAACTCTTGGCGCAAGATTGCACTGGCTCGTCGAGGAACGATTCCGCCATATACCGTCAATACTTGTCGAGTAAAACTGATCGCGTTTTTGATTTCGTGAAGAGACGCTATGGAGTCGCGTTCTGAGTATATCTGTTCGTGATAGTGCCAATGAGATAGGGCGTGCTCTAGCGAATTGATCAAACAGTATTCAACGGTATCTCGCTTTTCTGTTTCAACCAATGTTAACCCTTTCACTTCGTCGCCCTTGTGACCTTTAGCGAGGCGATAACCTTTTGCTGCTTTACTAAGGTTACCAAGACGCATTCCGCCTTCTTCACACAAGCTGCGAGCTAAAGTAAACAGTGCATCCGTTTGGCCCGATTTAAGTTCCAGCTCAACTTCACTGATCGGTTCGCTCTTATCTCCAGCAACAACTTCACCTAGATCGAATGCCACTTCCACTTGGCTGCCATCAGGCATACCAATCAACCACTGCTCACGAGTGAAGTTAGTAGAGAAAAGCGGGATAAGTTCAGATTGAAGGTGAAGCGTTTCTTTGCCGTTTGGCCAGATATCGATAGGGTGGAGGCTAAGGTCAGGCGTGTTACAAGTGTGTTCAGCGTTGTACTCCGGCCTCTGGTGAAGTCCGGCAACGACTCGACCTGCGGTTTTGACTGTTTGGATGAACACATCATCAAAACGTCGAATCCTTAGGCCTATATCGTGCTGGCGTAGCCAGTTGTCGGGCGTATCAAAATACGTATTTCCTAACTCGCGACAACTGTGCTGAAGAATTTTGGTTTCTGAGATCTTACTGCGCAATACATCAGAAAAATCCGGAGAAACAAAAAACTTCAGTTCTATCTCGGTTTCCATAGTTTTACCTTTTAAAGCAGATAGAAACAGGATATTGCCAAATTTCTCACTCGGCAAGAGAGAAATATCGACTCAATGATGATCTAAAACAGTTTTCATGCGATGGTTAATGGGTTAACATGCGCGCCTTTATAGCCATCGTTCAACATTTCACCATCGAATTGGGATCTGTTCTTTTTGGGTTATATTAAAAGGTTGAATAACCATGCCAGTAAATACAATCATGGGGTTATTTGCAAAGTCCCCTATTAAGCCTTTGCAGCGCCACGTCGTGTGTGTCAACGAATGTTGCTCCCACCTAGTGAACTTCTTTGAGGTAAGTTCAAAGGGTGACTGGGAAAAAGCATCAGAGATTCGTGCACAAATTTCTCACCTTGAGAAAGAAGCCGATGTGCTAAAGCGCGAAATCCGCCTCAAACTCCCGAGGGGCTTGTTTATGCCTGTTGATCGTAGCGACATGCTTGAGCTACTGACTCAACAAGATAAACTCGCAAACCTTGCCAAAGACATCTCAGGCCGCGTTTACGGTCGCCAACTCGTGATCCCCGAGCCACTGCAGGATAACTTCATCGCTTATGTGAAGCGTTGTCTTGATGCAGCAAACCAAGCTCAGAAGGTGATCAACGAACTTGATGAATTATTAGAAACAGGATTTAAGGGACGAGAGGTTACTCTGGTCGCTGAAATGATCCATCAATTAGATGAAATTGAAGATGACACCGATTCAATGCAAATCGAGCTTCGCCAACAACTAATGGCGATTGAACAAGATTTCAGCCCGATCGATGTTATGTTCCTGTACAAGATTTTAGAATGGGTTGGCGGTATTGCAGACCAAGCTCAGCGCGTTGGCGCGAGATTGGAACTGATGCTGTCCCGCTCATAAGAAGTTCACTCAATAGCGAAGCACAATTCTCACTCCCCCGTTTAGGCAATCTAAGCAATATGCCAATGGGGATTTTTCGTGCCTGAATTGTAGCTCTGCTTAAAATAACTAGGTATTACGATGGATATCCTTGCAAACTATGGCACTGTCCTGATTCTAATTGCGGCCGCTTTTGGCTTTATGATGGCTATTGGTATTGGTGCGAACGACGTTGCTAATGCGATGGGCACTTCAGTCGGCTCTAAAGCGCTAACCGTGAAACAAGCCATCATCATTGCGATGATTTTCGAATTTGCTGGTGCTTATCTCGCCGGCGGTGAAGTCACCGATACTATCCGCAAAGGGGTAATTGAAACCTCACTATTTGCGGACCAACCTGATGTATTGGTCTACGGTATGCTTTCAGCACTGCTTGCTGCTGGTACGTGGTTACTGCTCGCCTCTTACATGGGGTGGCCGGTCTCTACCACGCACTCCATCATCGGTGCAATCATCGGTTTTGCTTGTGTTTCTGTGGGTACAGAAGCCGTAGACTGGAAGAGTGTGCAAGGTATTGTCGGTAGCTGGATCATCACACCTGTTATCTCTGGTTTCTTTGCCTACGTAATATTTATCAGTGCGCAACGCCTGATTTTCGATACCGAAAAACCACTCATCAATGCTAAGCGCTTTGTACCAATGTATATGTTTATCACTACTATGGTGATTGCATTGGTGACGATTAAAAAGGGCCTTAAGCACGTTGGCTTACACCTGACCAATGGCGAAGCTTGGATGTGGGCCGCTATAGTCTCAAGTGCCGTGATGATTGGTGGCTACGTATACATTCAAAAGAAATTTGCTGCAAAAGAAGACGACCACGGTTTTACCGGCGTTGAGAGTATTTTCAGCGTTCTTATGGTTATCACTGCATGTGCCATGGCATTTGCGCATGGTTCTAACGATGTTGCCAACGCGATTGGCCCTCTATCAGCGGTAGTCTCAACGGTTGAGCATATGGGTGAAATTACCACTAAGAGCTCTATCGCTTGGTGGATTCTGCCTCTAGGTGGTATTGGTATCGTTGTCGGTCTAGCAACTCTTGGTCACAAAGTTATGGCTACGGTTGGTACTGGTATTACTGAGTTAACACCAAGTCGCGGCTTTGCAGCTCAGCTTGCTACTGCTTCTACGGTTGTTTTAGCCTCTGGTACTGGTCTACCTATTTCAACCACACAAACATTGGTTGGTGCGGTTCTAGGAGTTGGTTTTGCACGTGGTATTGCCGCTTTAAACCTTGGCGTTGTGCGAAACATCGTTGCTTCGTGGATTGTTACCCTACCAGCGGGTGCTCTGCTGGCAGTTGTATTCTTCTATGCTATTCAAGGTATGTTTGCCTAGAGAAAGCAGAGGATAGATAGGTGGAACTCACCGCTTTCTACCCGTGATTGAAGTCAAAGCAATGTAAACACACTGTCATTAATTGACTCGAATCCACAGAAAGGGAGGCTTAGCCTCCCTTCTTTGTTGCGTATCTACTGGAAACTTCTTACTATTTGCTCAACGCATAATTATTAGGACGAGTTGTCTAGTCAAGTCAGATAACTTTTACCTAAGGCTTTAGATTAATATTTGTTTCTAAAGCCAATCGAATCGACTATAGGATTGTTAAAGGACTTACCGTGAAAAAACTGTTTTGCATGGTTTTGATTTCTCTTTTGGCCGCTCCGGCTGCATTTGCTCAAAACCGCTACATCGCAGACCAACTGTTTACTTACATGCACTCAGGACCAAGTAATCAGTTCCGTATTATTGGCAGTGTTAATGCAGGCGAGCCTGTTAAGCTGCTTGATGTAAACCGCGACTCTGGCTATAGCCAGATTTCTGATAGTAAAGGCCGCAAAGGTTGGGTAGAAAGTCGTTTTGTTACTCGTAACGAAAGCATGGCAATTCGCCTTCCAAAGCTTGAAAAAGAGCTATCTGACGTGAAGAGTAAGCTTGCTAACGCTCGTTCCAACGCGGACAGTGAGAAGGCAGGACTGGTTGATTCACTGGATACTCGCAACCGTCAAATTGCTGAGTTAGAGCAAAACTACAGCGACATCAGCCAACAATTGACGGCTTCTCAAGAGGAAGTACGCAAGCTTCGCGCCAAGCTAGATACGCAAAAAGATGACCTACTGCTTAAATACCTAGCGTATGGTGGTGGTATTGCTGGTGGTGGCTTGTTGCTTGGATTGATACTGCCTCACATCATTCCAAGAAAACGACGCTCCCCATCGGGTTGGGCATAATACCATATAGACTTTAACAACAAGGCCACCTCTACGGTGGCCTTGTTTTTTATCCTTGCCATTCATACAGCGCTGGAATTGAAATTATATCGTTGCCGTATTTCACTAGTGTGCTTTGAGGCTCAATCGACACAACTTCAACAGCACCATCGATCCAATCCCCTTCTCTATACTCAATACCGTTAACCTTAATCCAACGCTTACGACTTTCACTGGCGTACACATGAGTTTGGAAGTTCATTTTTGGAAGCTTGCCGTAATATTGATGAGCATGACTTTGCAAATTTATCGTTTCCGCTTGTCGTTTTTCTTCAGACTCTACAGATGCCAATGCAGATTCAACCTTGCGCGCCAATTCCGGAGAAAGCTGGCTCAAATCAAGCTCACTAAATGGTTCTTGTGTTGCAGTTTGTGGCTCAAGAGGCGTTACCGGCTCTTTCACTACCGATAATGAAGGATTACTTGGCACCTGTACTTCCAGCGTCTGCCTCAGTGGTGTTGGCCCTTCTGTATTCAAAGAGGGGTAAGTCAATTTTTCTCCACCAACCTCGATTGATACTCTTTGAACATCCGGCTGATGATTGACTCTAGCTATTACCAAATCTTGATAGCTTTGATAGCTGCTCCACAGTGCTGCAATGGCCATAGGTGTAAGGATGAGCAAACCATTTTTTATCCAATCGATACGATTAGAGTGTTTGGCGCTCGCATTAACAAATCCCACCTGCTCGGATAAATTACTTTGTTGATAGCCCTGCTCAGATTGCGCTAGTGCTTCCATCACTTTAGACATTAGATATCCTCGCGTTGAGAAAGGCTAGGTGCGCCTTGTTGGGTTAACTGCTCTAACTTGTTTAGCGTCTGCTTGCCGGCAATACCATCCACTGTCAGGCTTTGCCAGTGTTGAAAACGCTCAACCTTTCCTTTGACTCCATCTCCGAATACATCGTCTTTTTCTTGCTCTTCCTGAAGTAATTGAGACAGGCGACGGTCAAACTCTCGAATACTCTTACCTTTCATTCCTGGTCTGAGTGTGGCGCGCCACTGAGATTGCCAAACCAGTGTATACTCACCGCTCCACAATTGCTTGAGCTTAGCTCTCTCTACCTGCCAGCGCTCTCCGGCGATCAGTAGTTCTACTTGTTCCCCATCAGCCTTGAACAGTACGCCATAGCCAATGTCGTTCCCTTGATAGAAGGTCAATACAACAGGGAGATCGAGTTCGATAAGTTCTTGTATAGACCCCACTGACGACTGACACGCAAATAGCGTCGAACTACTCTCTTCACAAAGACTCTCCTGCAAGTTTGCATTGTAGCCCCAAACTTTATACAGCTCTTTTACCGCTGCAGAGCGGTCATACCCCTTTGCAATTGCATCAAGTAACTCTTGAGGTAATTGCTCCACTTCCGAGACTTCATCCGGTGCCAGTGGGTACTGTTTATCAACATAAGTTTGAAGATAAGAGAACGTATAATTAGGTAACGTCTGGTGAACAAAAAAAGCCCCAAACAGCCCCAAAGTCAGACACAAAGCTGATACCCATTTAGCACTTTGTGCTTTAGGCGCTTTTGACAGTGAATAACTGCTTTGCAGTGCCATCACCGAATTGGCCGCTTCAACAACAGTTTGATGAGACGGCGCAACTTCTCTTTGTAAGTAAGCCTGCTTAAGCGCACCATCGCAGACTAAGTTAACCAAACGAGGAATACCTTGTGTCGACTTAGCAATAAACTTCATCGATTTATTGGAAAACAAGCTAGTGTTTCCACTCACTTGTTCTAAACGAAAGCGAATGTAACCCTGTGTTTCTTCAGTGTTGAGTGGCAAAAGGTGGTATCGCCCCGTAATTCTTTGCGCCAACTGTCGTAGATGAGGCATAGACAGCTTCACCTGTAACTCTGGTTGTCCCACCAAAAGTACTTTTAACAATTTTCGACTTTCGGTTTCTAAGTTAGTTAACAGGCGCAACTGTTCAAGAACTTCAAAAGAGAGGTGCTGCGCTTCATCAATAACCAACAGGGTTTGCATACCATTGGAGTGATTGTCCAGTAGATGCTGATAGATCGCTTCGCTAAGCTTCTTAAGCGTCCATTTGCCTTTGTATGCAATGCCAAACTCATCGCAAATTGCCTGCAGAAGCTCTATTTCAGAGAAAGTTGGATTGAGTATAAACCCCGCCTGGGTTTGCTTATCAAGGGAAGAAAGCATGACTCTAGCGACCGTTGTTTTCCCCGTCCCCACTTCACCCGTCAACATAGCAAAGCCACCACCATCACCTAGACCAGCGGTAAGGTGCGTGATAGCTTCTTTATGCCTTTGGCTTAAAAATAAGGTTCGCGAGTTTGGCACAATAGAAAATGGTATTTCCTTAAAGCCAAAAAAATCCTTGTACATGCTCAAGTCTCTATCAAAATTGGACTAACAAACGTATTATTCGTCTTAGAGGTTGACGCTCTCTTTAGACGTATGGGCATGACGCATCATACAGAGATCATAGAAGTTTTCGAGGTTTCAAGTGCAAGTATTTTTGGTTGGCGGTGCGGTTCGAGACATGTTGCTCAATATCGAGGTCTACGACCGGGATTGGGTGGTAGTTGGCAGTACACCACAGCAAATGTTAGATGCAGGTTTTACCGCAGTGGGCAAAGATTTCCCGGTATTTCTCCATCCTAAAACCAAAGAAGAGCACGCCCTTGCTAGAACAGAACGAAAATCTGGCAGTGGATACACTGGATTTGATTGTTACTTCGATCCTGATGTCACCATCGAAGATGACCTATGTCGACGTGATCTCACTATCAACGCGATAGCTCAGACCTCTGGCGGAGAGCTAATCGACCCATACGGTGGGCAACAGGACTTAGAAAATCGAGTTCTTAGGCACGTCTCCGAAGCGTTTGTTGAAGACCCCCTGAGAGTTCTTAGGGTTGCTCGATTTACGGCTAAACTGGCGCATCTAGGCTTTGAAGTCGCAGACGAAACCATGTCCCTTATGAGGGAAATAGTCGCCTCTGGAGAACTGGAACACCTAACTCCTGAGCGCGTTTGGCAAGAGTGGCACAAATCCCTTTCAACACGAAATCCTCAGTGCTTTTTGCAAGTGCTGCGCGACTGTGGAGCATTGAAAGTTGTGTTACCAGAAATCGACGCCCTGTTCGGCGTACCTCAACCTGAAAAATGGCATCCAGAGATCGACACTGGCAAACACACCATTTTGGTTGCCAAGCAAGCCGCCATACTCAGTGACTCGACCAGCGTGAGGTTTGCTTCACAAGTCCACGATTTGGGCAAAGGCGTCACCCCAAAAGAAGAGTGGCCGAGCCACAAGATGCACTGTCATACTGGATTAGCTTTAATTAAGAAGCTTTGTGAACGGGTGAGAATCCCAAATGAATACAAAGAACTCGCGCTCATGGTTTGTGAACAACACTCCAATATCCACCGAGCCGAAGAGTTAAAACCAGCGACCAAACTTAAAATTCTCAATAAGTTCGATGTCTGGCGTAAACCAGAACGTCTAGAGTCTATCTTACTTTGCTGTCAGGCTGACAGCCTTGGTAGAACGGGATTCGAACAGAGTGACTATCCTCAAAAGGAAATATTCCTCAGCGCTTATCAAGCGGCTCTAAAGGTAGATGTACAATCTATTATTGCCGAGGGTATCAAAGGCGCTGCCATTCGTACTGAATTAGATAAACGCCGTGCAACGGCCATCGCTGAGCTTTCTTAGGCTGTGTTAAGGTCATGCACAAAAGCAAAAGCTCAAAAACAAAAACGCCCCACCTAAGTGGAGCGTTTTAAAGTTATAGAACTAAGCTAGTGATTAAGCTTGGCCTTTTACTTCTTTTAGACCAGTTCTTGTTAATATGGTGGTGCACGTTCACCTAGTGTCGCTAACCTTCATCTAACGTCTTCAGCGTTTGCATCGCACAAAATCAAAACGCTCAAAAACGCATAAGCC
>NZ_LJJE01000130.1 GCF_001854765.1 Vibrio sonorensis
TTTCTTTGGCGAGAAGAGCGTACCACTTTCAGTCGTTGGCTTCCTCTTCTACACCTATCCACGAATGCCGCACTTGTTATTTGAAATCGGGAGTGTAATAAATGATTGGTGTCGACCACGTCAGTTGATAGGAGAGCTGGGTTTTATCAAGGGATTGAGTCTTAGGCGGGTAATTGAGCGGGCCATTGGTAACGGTGACCCGCTTGATGTTAAGTATCAGTACGTTTTATACCCGTTTTTGTAGTGACTTAAGGCAGCATTTCCTGCATCATCCGGTTTTGAGGAATGGCGCTATAACGCGCTACAGTTGCACGTCTATCGTCGAACTTTATCGTTACGGCAGTTGTGTTTGATTGACCGGCGTATTCAGCGTAGTAGGTAAACGATCGTTCTGCATAGTTTCGGTGTGACAGATACGCTGTTAAAATCAAGGCGGCTAGAGACCCGCTGAGCGTCAAATCATCGAGTTGTTTCTTGACGTCGAGGGCGCGTTCTTGATCGTTTATGCTCCTCGCGTTTACACAACCCTCAAAAAGAGCAGTAGCTATGTGTACCACAACTTGGTGGTATTCACGGTTTAACTGCGCACCCTCAATCGATAAGTCGGGAGTCGGTATGATGTCGAGTCCAGTATAGTCATGCAAGGCGTCTATAAGATCGGCTTTGCAGCGTTCTATTTTTTCCGTGAGGTCATAGGATCTGTTTGGTGGCACGGGAGTATTGTTAGTATAGATGATAGCGGCACTCTTACTCGTTTTAATCTGTCGGATGACTGATTTCCTCCTCGGGCGGTTCGTTTTCGCGAACATACCGGCGAGGTTTGACAAGATTGAGTTCAATTTTGTCGATTGGATCATGGACAAGAGAGCGGGTGGAACATAGGCATCATTATCAGCGTACTGAAGAACGGCGTTTGGATCACTGTTCAGGGTTGCGCGACCCTGTTGATACGGTTCGTCGTGTGTCACATCTTGATAGCCCTGCTGCTTTAGGGTGATCAACGAATCCCCGAGGTGATGTCGCAGGCGTTCATAACTGTTGATCGTGCTAGGTTTCAGTAAGGATGTTAATCTCATTTTCCCAGCAGACAACGTTCTGTTAGGATCCAGAACGCGAAAGTTTTTCCACATCATTTGTATCAAACAGTACAAGCTGACGGTAAATTGCAGCTCTGAGGTGATCACCGTGACCGCCCAGACGTCGTAGTGATTCTCTTCCCTAGAACTTTCATGAACGACTTTCAAGCGATTTGTGCGCCGTCCGGATGTGACGTCGACGCGCTGTTTTTCATATATGAGGAGAATCGGCCCGCGGTACTCTTTTTGGTCGCTTGGACGTTTCGCTTTTCCTTGTGGGTTCGTGTTCTTGGTGTCCAGTTGCTCCAACAGTGACGATAGTTCTCCGGGGAATTTGTCCGTAGAGATAGGCCGTCTGTATTCAAGTGAGCCTGTAGCGAGCAAACAACCGATAGTAAGTTTTTGTCTGTCAAGTTCAGCGGCATACATTTCAAGGTCTGTTGGCAGTGCCACGTTGCTATATCCCGCGGCCGGATCGAGGCTATATAAGGTTTGTAATTTTGTGCCGAGTTGTGAGTCGGAGCGCAGTACGGAGCTGAGGTAAGAGGTTTCGGTTTTTGACAAGTAATCGATGAACGTCACTCCGTCCGGTTCCTCTCGATTTAGAAGGGACTCCTTCAGATTTGGTTGATTGATCACCGGCGCTAAATCCGCGGGATCATTCAGGTAATATTTCGAGACAACATTCATCGCGGCAAGACGGAGTCTAGTGTCTCCGGATTCTTCTCTCTTATGCGCCAGTTCGCTACATAGTTCAGTAAACGTTCGTAATTCCTGCAGTAAGGAGTTCGCTGATCGTAAATTCTCCACGGTGGTAGCCGAGTAGGGGCGCCCCGTGGCATAGTTCATAGAATCAAAAACCATTAAAAAAAACAGGGTTACGGCACTCGTTCGCGGGATTTGTAGTTCCTCTTGCGAGTGTAACGCTTCTCGTTCGCACGCGGTTAGCAGATCTATGAACAGGGTACGCACGTCGTCCGATTGTGGCGTGCATAGCGCGTGTTTTACTGTGGTGAAATGCGCATCGTGCGGATTCTGGTCCGTCGATGATGTGGAACCTGTGTTCAAGTCGATAACCTCGACACGCTTTTGGTCGCGGTTTTTCGGCCGTTTAGCATTCTCGAGCACGTACGCGTCCCATTTGCCAATTAGCTGCCAGTATCGGTTTTCAAGTGTGGTGACGCCCGAGGGCGGGTGTTTACTCCAGTCCTTGTTACCCACCAGTTTATTGTTCAGATCAACGAGCGGTTGACAAGCGTTTTTCACCGACCCTTGAACCGGCGAGTAGCGAAGGATATCATTGTTGCGAGGTTAGCCAATGTTCGCAGTTGTCCATGTCGGTCGGATTTGTTATCGTATAAGTACATCTGGCTGTTCACGTATTCCAGCATTGGCGTCCCTATCAGTGTCGCGACTTGTGGGTTACAGCAGTACGAATAAGTCGCCTTGTGGCGCCGAGCATGTTTGTGTGTTTGGAGGGCTTGGAGCTGAGGGTCACTGAGAAGACGGTTTAACTTTAAAGTGGAACTTGTTAGGTCTGTTAATTCAGTTTTCAACTGGTCGGCTTCTCGTGAAGGGTCAGTGTTGGGTGAGTATTTGTAAAGGTACGAAGACGAGGTCTCATTGAAGTAGTAGCCTGCCAGTTGAGCGTCTCGGCGTTCGTGTTTTGTAGGCTGTTTTGATTTACCCGTTTCATTTAAGAAGTCAGTGTCGGTTTTGGCATTGCGCTTAGATTTTGGCATGAGGAGATCCCCCCTTGAGGCTATAGTATATATTGTCCGCAGATGCTGCGCATAGCGCGAACTCGAAAGTGGCGGTCAACGTCTTCAGGTTATTGCTGTTAATTGATGCGATGGTGATTCCTTGACTAAAGGCTTCCAGCCCAAGGGTAATCGTAGTGGACGTGCGACGGTCGTTATTGGATTTCTCGAGGCGCAGTTTTACAATCGCAAGTGCGATTGACGAAGCCAACACGTGACAATCGTGCGTGAATCCTAACATGGTCGAATCCCTTGTAGCGCCAGGTCCTTGAGCGCACGCCTTCCAGTCAGTCCACAGAGCGGTTAGCGATCGTTCAACCGAGTCTGCTAACACGTCGTCGTTGCGTTCATCCTGGTCAGGATAATAGGTACTGTGTAAGAATTCTTGTAAGGCATATTGCAGTTTCAAGTTCACGAGAGTCAGGCTGCGAGCGAGTAACCGGCGTCGAAGTGGTAACGCGTGTACCCACATCGGAGATTTCCCCCCGATAGGATAGAGGCGTGAAAACGGAACGCGGTCATAATCTCCTAAGTCCGGCGACATTGAACATGGCTGCAGCGCGTTTTTCCAAACCGACGCAGGGTATCGTTGGGCGTTAGTGTAGCGTTCCACCAGGTCCCAATACAGTGTCGTTATGTGTTCGCATGACGGCGTACGGGGTCCGCGGTCATCAGAGTCATTGAGTGCGAGGAATGGGACACCCTCAATATTGTTGACGTTCGTCGTTCCGCTCAGAAGCGGTGCATCGGTGTTTATTGACCCGTGGTGCGGAAACTCGTGGTCAGGTGTCGTCAATGTCTGCCCATAGAAACCGGCTGCATACTCCGTGTGAAGGTCCTCGGTTTCAAGGAGTCCATTCGTCACATTGTTGTTATCGAGTAAGCCCGTTAAAAGCCAGTTTCCCATGAAACGCACGAACGTTAGGTGATTTAACTTCCCGTTACGTAAGCTTCGTAACACGTCGTCGGTGGGATTGACGTGCACGAGAGATAGGACGTAGGTTTGCGGACTTCCCTTCACGGCATCGAGAACGTAAAAGCAACCCCAACGGGTGTGAAGATCTTTGTACACTCGGTCCAGATTCAGGATAGCGTTTCGGGCAAGCGTGTAGGTCTTTACAGTATCGCGTGTTACGTACTTGAGGTCCCTCGCGGTGATCGGTTCAGTCTCACTGCCGGTGTATTTTAGTGTTATTTCATAGCTTGTTATCGCGTATTCGGTAGCGTCTAAGCATACAAGTAATGTGTTGTCCACGGAGCGTCTCCTGTATCAGTTGTTGTTTCGTGTTCGGATGTCGCGTAGTTTGTGCTTTTCGCAGCATTGCTGCCTTCTCTGTTAACGCGTTCATAGCCCCCTTCGTGTTGTTTTCGCGTGACGCGCGATTATTTTCGTTCCACGTTCTGTAGCGCATCGGGAGTTTTCTCAGGAACATTTCCAGTTTCGGTGGTCCATAGGGCGTTCCCTGCTGTTAACGCGTGGTGGCAGTGCGTACGCGTTGCCATTGTTCCATTCGACCTTTTCGCCTTTGCGCGTATCTGCAATCTCTGGCCTAGTCGGTTCGCGCCCGTCGGGGTTTCAGGCCGTGTCCCCAAGGGGACGCGTTCGACAAAGATGTTGGGTCGCGGTCCTGTCGTGATCGTTGGCGAGGCTAACGGCGTTCGAAGATGAGGTAGCCGCGCAGGTGTCAGTTAGTCGTTCTTCTAGACGCAAGCCAGTTTCGTCCCTCGTACCACCCTTATCACCGGATGCACCCCGAGCGTTTTCTTTCACTCTACTCCTTCATCCGCAGTCATCACGCGTTACGCCCGTTCTTTTAGAGCTGCATCATCG
>NZ_LJJE01000131.1 GCF_001854765.1 Vibrio sonorensis
AAATGCACTTAAAGATGGTGGAGCTAACCGGGATCGAACCGGTGACCTCTTGCCTGCCAGGCAAGCGCTCTCCCAGCTGAGCTATAGCCCCATAATCAGAGAGAATGGTATCCCGTAGGGGAGTCGAACCCCTGTTACCGCCGTGAAAGGGCGGTGTCCTAGGCCTCTAGACGAACGGGACACTAGTATCTCTTATTTGTAACACT
>NZ_LJJE01000132.1 GCF_001854765.1 Vibrio sonorensis
GCTGCAGGTCTATCGCCAAGCGGTAAGGCAGCGGCTTTTGATGCCGCCATTCCCTGGTTCGAATCCAGGTAGACCTGCCATTATTAAAAGGTATGACGCTTTTCTAGAAAAAGGGTTGTATCCAGTAGTGAGATTTATTATATTGTCTCGCTCTTGAGTGGCTACGTAGCTCAGCTGGTTAGAGCACATCACTCATAATGATGGGGTCACAGGTTCGAATCCCGTCGTAGCCACCATTTACAATTGCTGTTGGTTTATACCAATTGACGAGCAGCATACAGAGTTCAAGACGCGGAAGTGGCGGAATTGGTAGACGCACCAGATTTAGGTTCTGGCGCCGCAAGGTGTGAGAGTTCAAGTCTCTCCTTCCGCACCATCTTGAGACTCAGTAAAATT
>NZ_LJJE01000133.1 GCF_001854765.1 Vibrio sonorensis
TTGTGCGTTGTAATTTCGAAGCGTGAGTGAAGCACCTAGTCGTTGTTTTACGCGATACATCGCGGTCTCCGGCAATGGCCGCTTAGGGTAACCATACTTCTGTTTCCGCTTTTTGTTCGAGCCATAGCGCTTTTGGCAGCCAACTGCCAGATCACGTGGATGCCCTTTTTCCCAGAAAGCGGCACCTTCGCGCGGAGGGATTAAAGGTGTCGCGTTCTTAACCCTAATCGCTCTGTGACACTCTCTCGTATCGTATGCACCATCTCTCGAGATTTCCTTGATGGTTCGGCGTGTTTGTTTAAGTAGATTGGGGAGTACTTCCGCATCGGTCACACTTGAGAGTGTCAGCTCGCGGCGACAATTTCATGTGGTATCGGTATCAACCGAAAGAGGGAGTTTACGCCCGACTCGACGCTTGCCATCTGCACAATGCTTTTTCACTTTCCACTCACTCTTACTGAAGACTTTGAGCCCAAGTTGCATCATGGCTAGGCGTTGGATAGCGCCTCGTATTGAGGCTTTGAAATTAACGACTACATCCTTGTTTCGTCGGCTTATACAGGTATAGTGAGGACAAACCAATGGAACATTCGCCAATTTAAATACTGAATCTATAAAGCCTTGTAGCGCCCTTAAGGGCAGGGAAAAGATGCGCTTCACCATGAGAGCGGTCGTGATAGCTAAGTCACTAAACAATCGGGGTCTACCACGTCTATGCTGTTTAGGTGGTTTCCAGTCTGTTATTGCTTCTTCGTCAATCCAAAACGTGAGTGAACCTCGATTGACTAGAGAGTGGTTGTACTTGCGCCAGTTGGTGGTTTAATAGCGAGGCTTCGGCATGAAATCAAAGTCCGTAAATGCATGTCCTTGATCTGATCGTAAGATTTTGATTTAGTTCCATCGATTTCCGCAACAAAGCCGAGATGAATCTGAAATCCTGTCTACGGTGTTAGCCCTGACGAATCTCCACGAAGTGACTCAATAAATCAGACAGTTAGCCAAGAAATTAAAAAAAGGAACTAAGATAAGGAACATTCATGGTATTTGGTGATCAGATCAATCGCCAAACATCTCCAATCAGGCCAGAGGCCATGCTGTGAATGTACAACTAGTTTTATCTAAGTTTCTCTCAACTGTCACGCCTAACATGCATAAAATGGGTCGGCTCAGTCTTTTTTCTTCTATCCAAAGTGTTATGAGCGGCTCCGCTTTATCCGTTACTGCTCTCGGTCGTCAGATTAAAAGTCGTGCAAAAGAAAAACACCAAATAAACCGGGTAGACCGATTGTGTAGTAACCCCAACTTACACTATGAAATTGATGGAACTTACTGTCGCCTAGCCGCTCTTTTGGTGGGTCAGTTGTCTAGACCTATTATTCATGTGGACTGGTCTGATTTAGACCACCGAGGGGAACATTTTCTTATCCGAGCCTCTCTTGCCATCAAAGGTCGTTCACTGACGCTCTATGAGGAGGTTCATACGATTGAGACAAAAGAGAAACCTAAGTTACACCGCCTATTCATGAGAAAACTCAAACAAATTCTACCCATGTCTTGTCGTCCTATTATCATTACCGATGCAGGCTTTCGCATTCCTTGATTTAGGCTCATCTCATCGCTAGGCTGGGATTATGTTGGACGAGTTAGAAACCGAACGCTTTGTCAAAAAGAGGACTCGACTCACTGGAACCCTATCAAGTCTCTGTATGCTTTAGCAACAAGTAAGGCGAAGGAGTTGGGGGCTTATCAACTAGGAGAACTTCAGAAGTTTCCTACTCGAATGGTTGTGATATGGAGAAAAGCGAAAGGGCGCAAGGATAAAACTGCCAGCGGCCAAAGTAGTAGGAAAAACAGCCGATCTAGGGTATGTGCAAAGCGTGAAAAAGAACCATGCTTATGAGCCACATCGCTCTACTCCCAACGTTATTCATCAGCAACAATCGTCAAGTATAATGCGACCCGAATGCAAATAGAAGAAGCAATGCGTCCAATATAAATTCGTGGGGATCCCTCAGGTGTTAGCCCCTTTAACAAACGATGGCATCGCTGATCGGCTTTGTTGCGTAAATCGATGGAACTAAAGTCAAAGCTTACGATCTGATCGGCTACGTTCATTCAACTCTGTAGTCTTATGCCTCTAAACCACGTTACAAAACAAACATACAACCAAGCCTCATCAACCGCGGCTCTCTGACGTTTTGGATTGATGAAGAAGCGACAAGAGAGTGGAA
>NZ_LJJE01000134.1 GCF_001854765.1 Vibrio sonorensis
TCACATGGGGAAGCCCCACACTACCATCGGCGCTATTGCGTTTCACTTCTGAGTTCGGCATGGAATCAGGTGGGTCCACAATGCTATGGTCATCAAGCAAAATTGGGTTATCTAAAAAGATAAAACTGGTGCTGATACCAGACTCGAACTGGGGACCTCATCCTTACCAAGGATGCGCTCTACCACCTGAGCTATATCAGCGCACTAAAAGTATTACTTATCAAAGTCTTACACGTTCTGCTTTGATTTGTTTTGCCTTCAGACTTTCCTTTATAAAAAAGGACAAAATCTAAAAACAAGAA
>NZ_LJJE01000135.1 GCF_001854765.1 Vibrio sonorensis
ATTTTAGGTGTTGATTGAGTTCATCACCTGCGATGCAAGGTTACCTTGCCAAGGTTGAGGTCACGCCTTAGGCCTTGAATTGGGAACCTCGAGTGTCGCTCCAGATTACAGCTCTCATTGTGCTTAACAATGACTAGATGGACGCGGGGTGGAGCAGCTTGGTAGCTCGTCGGGCTCATAACCCGAAGGTCGTCGGTTCAAATCCGGCCCCCGCAACCAAATT
>NZ_LJJE01000136.1 GCF_001854765.1 Vibrio sonorensis
ATGGTGAGGGCGAGTGGAAAAGTCAAAAAGGATGGCACGGATAGTAAACGCAGAGTGGGGCGGAAATTCCATCTCGCCGTAGATACGAGTACGCACGAAATTATTGCCGCAGAGTTGAGTTTATCAACGGTGAGTGATGCAGAAGTGCTGCCTAATTTGCTTAATCAAACACGTCGAAAAATCCTTGAGATATTAGGCGATGGG
>NZ_LJJE01000137.1 GCF_001854765.1 Vibrio sonorensis
GGTGCCATTGTCGGCCATCTGCATTGTGGCGCCATTGTTATCCACACTGCCGTCTGGACGTTGTACATCCAGTACCAGATCACCCGCTGCGTCTGTGATAGGCGTGCCGTCATCATCGTAGTTAGGGCGATAAGTTTCACCGTTTGAACCAGTGACCACATCGCCGTTGCCGTTAATCACAACGCCTTCGTCATTGACCAACACTTGTGGCAGCGGTGCGAGGCTGGCTTGACCTTGCTCGTCGATTACCAAGGCACCTTTTTCACCAGTTGGCTGATTGCTGTTCGGGTCGATCACATCGATAATGATATTGCCATCAG
>NZ_LJJE01000138.1 GCF_001854765.1 Vibrio sonorensis
ATCTATTATTTGCTTAATCACATGGGCTTCTCTTGGATAACTTCCCGCTCCAAACACCCTCGACAATCCCAAAAAATTCAAGACGATTTTAAAAAAATTCAAAATTGAAACGATCCTTAAGATCCCCGGCCACATGGGACTTGAGAACGTTGATGTCTGGTTTCAAGATGAAGCGAGATTTGGCCAGCAAAATACGACAACTCGACTTTGGGCTGAACGTGGTTCAAGGCCGAGAGCGGTAAAACAACAGCAGTTTGAGTATGCGTATTTGTTTGGCTCAGTATGCCCCACTAGAGGGATTGGAGAAGCAGT